>NZ_VPFD01000003.1 GCF_008014745.1 Massilia arenae | reverse complement strand
GCTGAACCCAACAATCAATTCGCCCAGCATAGCTTTTGCACGGAACAAAGGCCAGCTACGGCGAGGAACATGATC
Source organism: Massilia arenae (assembly GCF_008014745.1). GTDB lineage: Bacteria > Pseudomonadota > Gammaproteobacteria > Burkholderiales > Burkholderiaceae_D > Telluria > Telluria arenae. Next base: position 331,701 of record NZ_VPFD01000003.1, on the reverse strand, counting down.
GCACGATACTGAACACTTAGGCGCGGGTCATCGCTTTTCGGAAGCTTCGCTTCAGCTGCTCTCAGCGCACACACGACGTGGTGGCCTTCGGTGAGCAATGCCTGCAGCAGATGTTGCCCGATGAAACCGCTTGCCCCCGTCAGCAAAATCCGCATCCGTGCTTCCCTTCACATCGAGTAAAAGAGGATTGTATGGAAAATACGGCATTACAGCGCGCACTCATCTCCGGTGCGACCTCCAGCGTGCTCTCCACGGTGGCAATGGCCCTGGTCGGCAAGATCCAGTCAGGCAGCGCCTTCGCACCGACCAATGCCGTCAGCCATTATGTTCATGGGAATAAAGCAGGCTACCGCGACCGCTTCTCGCTGCGCTACACGGTGCCCGGCTACCTGATCCACCATGCCAGCGCGACCTTCTGGTCCTTCGTGTTCGAACGCGCCCTTGGTGGAGTAATGGACGGCAAGAATCCAATGGCCATCGCCGCCTCCTCGGCAGCAACGTCGGCATTCGCCGCCTTCACCGACTACAAGCTGACGCCCAGGGCCTTGCAGCCGGGGTATGAAAAGCGCCTGTCGCGCAATGCGCTGGGCGTGGTGTATGTGGGGTTTGCGATTGGCCTGGCGATCGGGGCGATCCTGACGCGCAAGGACCAGCCTTTGACACCGGGATAAGCAGCGCGGGCAGGTGGCCCGCGCTGAGGGGAACTCAGTGTGCGGCCGCTTTCTTGCCGCGCATGCGCTGCACCAGGGTCACCACGGCGAGCACCGCAGCGCCCACCAGCACGCCGACCACGGCATCGAACAGGATCGGCGCCAGGAAGGACAGCACCCCGCCAACCGCCGGCACATCGGCTACCGCCGCGGCCAGGCCCTGCGAAAAGTGGTGCAGCGCCGGCACCCCATGCGAGATGATGCCGCCGCCGACCAGGAACATGGCGGCGGTGCCGACCACGGCTAGCGTCTTCATCAGGCGTGGTGCGGCGGCCAGCAGGCCCCTGCCCACACCGCGGACGGCCTGGCTCTGGCTCTTGCTCAGGTGCAGGCCGGCATCATCCATCTTGACGATGGCGGCCACCAGGCCATAGACGCCGACCGTCATCGCCACCGCAATGACGACCAGCACTGCCGCTTGCTGGCCGAGCGCCATGCCGGCCACGACGCCGAGCGAGATCACGATGATCTCGGCCGACAGGATGAAGTCGGTGCGCACCGCACCCTTGATCTTGTCCTTTTCCATCTGCACGATGTCGACCGCCTGGTTGGCCACGGCCGCCTCGTGCTGCGCCTTGTGCTGGGCATCGTCTTGCGCGCTGTGCAGGTATTTGTGAGCGATCTTCTCGAAGCCCTCGAAGCACAGGAAGGCGCCGCCGATCATCAAGAGCGGCGTGATCAGCCAGGGCAGGAAGACCGAGATCGCCAGGGCGGCCGGCACCAGGATCGCCTTGTTGACCATCGATCCCTTGGCCACCGCCCACACCACCGGCAGCTCGCGGTCGGCCTTTACGCCCGAGACCTGCTGCGCGTTGAGCGCCAGGTCGTCGCCCAGCACGCCTGCGGTCTTCTTGGCTGCCACCTTGCTCATCGCAGCGACGTCGTCGAGGATGGTGGCGATATCGTCCAGGAGTGCAAGTAATCCGACTCCAGCCATGGTTCTGCTCCTTCATATCAAGTTGATACGATATTAACCGAGCCGCCAATTGCTGGCTACACGGTACACAACGCCGTTCGGCACGCCTTTTTGCATTTCATGCCTGGAAATCTGCATCTCGTCGCTTTTGCCGCGTAACTGGCGGTCTGCATACGTATAGTGCAACGCTGAAGGTTGCGGCACTGCAGCCTCGTCCCCCCAACGAAGGAGATCATCCGATGAATACCGATTCGATCCAGCCTGTCGCTTCCACTTCCGCTCCAGCCCGCCGCGTCCGTCCGCCGAAACGCAAGACCCGCATCACGATCTATCTCGACGACGAGGTGCTGAAGGAATTCCGCAACCTGTCCGAGCGTTGCGGCACCGGTTACCAGACCCTGATCAACGCCGCGCTGCGCAACCGTTTGGGCGGTCCGGTCATCGAATCTGGCGTCGCATAAGGCTTCCTTTCAAATTTCCCTCGGGGCGCGGCATTACACATAGCAATATTTATGCTAATCTTCCCGCTCTTTTAACCCCGGAGGGATTTATGAAAAAAGGCGAACTGATCGCAGAATTCGCGAAGCGCACCGAGATGTCGGGCGCTGCCGCTGGCGACGCCGTGAACACCATCATCGAGATCATCACCGAGCGCCTGAAAAAAGGCGACACGGTGGGCATCACCGGCTTCGGCACCTTCTCGGTGACCAAGCGCGCCGCACGCAAGGGCCGCAACCCTGCCACCGGCGAAGTGATCAAGATCGCGGCATCGAAGAGCCCGCGTTTCTCGGCTGGCGCGACCCTGAAGGCAGCGGTCAACCCGACCAAGAAGAAGTAATCAGTACCCGGCCTCGCGTCGCGGCCCGTTCACGGGTCGCACGCGCTGGCTGAATTTGCCGTTTTTGTCTCCCTGGCAGTAGCTTCCCCCTCCTCCGCAGCACCATCCATTTTTTTCACCACCATGAGCTTCGCCACCTGGATCGCCTTCGTCATTGCCGGTTCGCTGATTGCCATTTCGCCCGGTTCCGGCGCGGTCCTGTCGATGTCGCATGGCCTGGCCTACGGCCTCAAGAAGGCCAGCGCAACCGTCCTCGGCCTGCAGCTCGGCCTGGTCCTGGTGCTGGTCATCGCCGGCGCCGGCGTCGGTTCGCTGCTGCTGGCATCCTCGGTCGCCTTCACGGCGGTCAAGGTGATCGGTGCGCTCTACCTGATCTACCTTGGCGTCAGCCAGTGGCGCGCCGCCCCGGCGCCCGGCCCGACGGCGTCGACCGCCGGCCTGGAAGCGCATCCGTCGTTCGGCAAGCGCGTGCTGACCGGGTTTCTCACCAATACGACGAACCCGAAGGGCATCATCTTCATGGTCGCCGTGCTGCCGCAGTTCATTTCCAAGGATGCGCCGCTGCTCACCCAGCTGGCGATCCTGGGCGTGACCATGGTGGCGATCGATTCGATCGTGATGCACGGCTACGCCGCCCTGGCCGCCTCGATGCAGCGCTTCATGCGCGATCCGCGCCACATGCGCCTGCAGAACCGCGTGTTCGGCGCGGTGCTGGTGCTGATCGGCTCGATGTTATTCTTCGTCAAGCGCCAGCCGGCCTGAACCATCGTATTTCTGCTGGGCCGGCAGATGCAACTTTGTGTAACCCGCGTTGTCCATGCGGGAGCTCGAGCGTTGTAATGAGATTGAGCCACCCCGTCCGCGTTCCATCCTGGAGCATGTCATGACCCATCGCCGCTTTCATACCGCCGCCCTGCTCGCTCTGGCTGCGATTTCCACCTGCGCGTCCGCCCAGACCGTGCTGCAGACCGACCCGCCAGGGCAGGTTGAGGTCGCTGGCAACGGCGTCATCGAGACCGAGCCGCCGGGCCGGGTGGGCCGCGTTTCGCTGGTCCAGGGCAAGGTCGAGATCGGCGGCGATATTGGCACCGAGAGCAACGCCGCCGTGGTCAACTGGCCGGTCACCACCCGCAACCTCGTCACGACCTCGCCCGGCGCCCGCACCGAGATCCGCATCGGCTCGACGTCGATCCGCCTGGACGGCGACAGCTCGCTCGAGCTCACCGAACTGGACGACGACAGCCTGCGCCTGCGCCTGCACTTCGGCAGCGCCAGCATCCGCGTCATGAACAGCGAAGTGGTGCCCGAGTTCGAACTGCGCACGGCGCAGGCGACCGTGCGCCTGACCCAGCCGGGCCGCCTGCGCGTGGATGCCGACCGCGTGCCCGACACCAGCGTGGTGAGCGTGCTCGATGGCGAGGCCCAGGTCGACGGCGCCGGCGCCAGCCTCACCGTCCGCACCGGCCGCAGCGCCGAGGTACGCGACGAGGACGTGAATACGCGCCAGGCGCGACGCGATGAATTCGACGACTGGGCGCTCACGCGCGACCAGACCCTGGTGGCCGAGCAATCCTCGCGCTACATCGGCACCGAGATGACCGGCTACGAAGAGCTCGACCGCCACGGCAGCTGGAGCACCCATTCCGACTACGGCAGCCTATGGACGCCGACCGTGGTGGCATCCGACTGGACGCCCTACCGCGACGGCCAGTGGAGCTATATCGCGCCGTGGGGCTGGACCTGGGTCGACAACGCGCCATGGGGCTATGCGCCCTTCCACTACGGCCGCTGGGTGCAGGTGCACAACCGCTGGGCCTGGGCCCCGGGCCGCCTCGAGCGGCGGCCGGTGTGGTCGCCGGCGCTGGTCGGCTGGGTCGGCGGCGGCAACTGGAGCGTCGGCTTCGCCTCGCACAACCTGCACGCGCATGGCTGGTATCCGCTCAGCCCCTACGACCGCTACGTGCCCGGCTACCGCCTGTCCAACGAGCGCCTGCGGCGCCTGAACGACTGGCGCCACGCCACCCGCCGCGCGGCCCAGCAGCGGCCGGGACACCACGGCCTGACCGTGGTGCCGCGCGAGCACTTCGGCGGCCGTGGACCAGTGGTCGTGCCGCGCGCGCCGCGCCCCGACCGCCCGAACTTCGCGCTGCCGCGCGGCCAGGGCAGCGCCCCGCCGCCGCCGCTGGTGGCGCGCGCCGACTGGAACCGCGGTAACGACGCGCGGCGCGACCTGCTCGAGCGGCGCGAGGTGCGCCAGCGCCTGGAGACCGGCCAGGTGACGCGCGACGGCTTCGTGCAGGATCGCGGCCGTCCCGAGCCAGACCCGATGGCGCGCCAGCGCGAGAGTAACGAGCGCCTGTCGCGCGAGCGCATGCAGCAGCAGGAGCGCGTCGTGCGCCAGCAGGAAGAGCGCGACCGCATGCAGCGCGACCTGGACAACCGCATGCAGGCTGACCGCATGAGTTTCGGGCGCCACACCGAGCGCGAACGCGAGCAGCGCGACCGCATGCGCGAGCGGGCCGAACGCAGCCAGCAATTGCAGCAACTGCAACAGCAACAGCGGCCGCCGGCCATGGCGACCAATCCGGCGCCATCCTTTTCGCGTCCCGAGCCGCGTCCGATGCCGCGGCCCGACGTGCGTCCGCCGCCGCAGATGGTGGCCGCCCCGCCGCCACGGCTCGCCCCGCCGCCGCAGATGGTCGCCCCGCCCGCCCCGCGCCCGCAACCTTCCGCCCCCGCCTTCACGCCGCGCGGCGGCGGCGAGCAGCGCGCCCATACCGATGCACGTGGCCGGCAAATCCAGGAACGCTGAGGAAAACGCCGGCATTGGCTACAATGCGCATTTACACAGGATTAAGTCATGGACCCGAAAGAATCCCTCATCGAATACCCGAGCGAATTCCCGATCAAGGTGATGGGCGCGACCCATATCGATTTCGCTCCCACCATCCTCGCGCTGGTGACCCAGCTCGATCCGACTTTCCACGAAGGCAAGCTGGAAACCCGTCCTTCGGCCAAGGGCAACTACACCGGCCTGACCGTCACCATCACCGCCACCAGCCGCGAGATGCTGGACGAGGTGTACCGCACCCTGTCGACCCACCCGATGGTCAAGATGGTGCTGTAAGGACGCATTGCCATATCCGCATTGCCATATCGACAGGCGGTGGGCCGGGCTGCCTGTTCAGCAGGCACACCCCATCGTGCTGGCTTATAATGACGGGGCTGTCCATACTATGGCCCGATGCCTCGTCCCGATTCCATGTCCTCGATTCACCCAGCAACGCCGCTCGTCCGTGAACTCGGCCGTGCCGATTACGAACCCACCTTCGCCGCCATGCGCGCCTTCACCGACGCGCGCACGCCCGAGACCCGGGACGAGTTGTGGATCGTCGAGCACCCGCCCGTGTTCACGCTGGGCCTGGGCGCCGATCCGGGCCACGTGCTGGCGCCGCAGGGCGTGCCGGTGGTCCAGACCGACCGCGGCGGCGAGGTCACTTACCATGGCCCGGGCCAGGTCGTGATCTACCTGTTGATGGACTTGCGCCGCAACAAGCCAGGCGGCAAGCTGTACGCGCGCCAGTTTGTGGAAAAAATCGAACAGGCGGTGATCGATGTATTAGGGGCGTATAATCTGGCCGGTGAGCGCATCGCCGGCGCGCCCGGCATCTATATCGCCGAAGGCCCGCGCAAGGGCGCCAAGATCGCCGCGCTGGGCCTCAAGGTGCGCGGCAACGGCTGCACCTATCACGGCGTATCGCTGAACGTGGGCATGGACCTGGCCCCGTTTACCTGGATCAACCCGTGCGGCTATTCGGGACTGGCTACGGTCGATATGCGCACCATGGGCGTCGAGGCGCCGCTGGCGGACGTCCAGCAGGCGCTGGCCCAGGCCCTGACCCTGCATCTCGGGCAGCAAATCGAACCCAGCCAAGTCCGAACCGAACAAACCAACTGACGCCCTTCTGGGGCAACGAGCCAAATGACTTCCGAAATCGACACCGGCATCGCCTCCGCATCCGCCTACAACGCCAGCGAAAAGCAGAAAGGCGCCAGCAAGACGTCGCGCATCCCGATCAAGATCGTGCCGATCGCGGACGTCGAGCGTCTGAAAAAGCCGGACTGGATCCGCGTCAAGGCCGCCACCGCCTCGTCGCGCTTCTACGAGATCAAGGACATCCTGCGCGCCAACAACCTGGTGACGGTGTGCGAGGAAGCCAGCTGCCCGAACATCGGCGAATGCTTCGGCAAGGGCACCGCGACCTTCATGATCATGGGCGACAAGTGCACCCGCCGCTGCCCGTTCTGCGACGTCGGCCACGGCCGCCCGGACCCGCTGGATGTGAATGAGCCGGGCAACCTGGCCAAGACCATCGCCGACCTGCGCCTGTCCTATGTCGTGATCACCTCGGTCGACCGCGACGACCTGCGCGACGGCGGCGCCGGCCACTTCGTCGAGTGCATCCAGAAGACCCGCGCGCTGTCGCCCAACACCAAGATCGAAGTGCTGGTGCCGGACTTCCGCGGCCGCCTCGAAAAAGCATTGAACATCTTCGCCGACGGCTTGCCTGACGTGATGAACCACAACCTGGAAACCGTGCCGCGCCTGTACAAGGAAGCGCGTCCGGGCGCCGACTATACGCACTCGCTGGTACTGCTGCGCGATTTCAAGAAGATGTACCCGAACGCGGTCACCAAGTCGGGCCTGATGGTCGGCCTGGGCGAGACCGACGAAGAGATCCTGCAAGTGATGCGCGACATGCGCGAGCATGACATCGACATGCTCACCATCGGCCAGTACCTGGCGCCGACCAACTCGCACCTGCCGGTGCGCCGCTACGTGCACCCGGACGTCTTCAAGATGTTCGAAGAGAAGGCGTATGAGATGGGCTTCGTGCATGCGGCCGTGGGCGCGATGGTGCGCTCGTCGTATCACGCCGACCAGCAGGCGCATAACGCGGGCGTGGCTGCTTAAGCACCTCGTCGCAGCAGTAAAGTTTCAGTACGCACGTCGTCCCCGCGCAGGCGGGGACCCAAGTCTCGAGCAAACCACCTGGACAGATGTCAGTGGCTGCTCGAAGCACCTTGGGTCCCCGCCTTCGCGGGGAGTCTTTTTTGCCAGTGGCAAAAAAGACGTTTTTGCGCTAACGGTCGATGGCATCCGAACGATGTCTCCGGCGCCAGCGCGATATAGTAAGGCCAACCAGATATCCAGCTTCCAGCCATGAGCGATCACCCAGTTCTACTTCCCGCTGACAACCCCGAACCCGACGACGCCTTCCTCGAGCGCGAACTTGGCCTGGCCGCGCGCGGCATCGAGCTGGTCAAGCTTGAAGGCCGCGTCTTCCTGCGCTTCTCGGGTGAGGTGAGGTACGAAGGCTTGCGCGTGCCCTACCGCCTGGTGCCGGGACGCGGCGTACTGGCCAAGCCGAGCAAGTGGCGCAAGATGGACTTGCTGGCGCGGCGCGAGCTGATCGAGGAACGCACCAACGAGGAAGACCTGCAGCGCCTGCACGCCGAGACCGAGGAATTCGTGCGCGACATCGCCGAGGATGCCGACGAATTCGGCTGGGACCCGATGACCTTCCTCGACGTGCTGGATGAACTCGAAACCTCCGAGCCGGCCGAGTACGTGTTCCAGCGCATCTCGCAGCGCCTGACCCACGCGGCCGAGCGCGAAGAGGAAGAACGCCACGCGGCGCGCACCAAGGAAAGCATCAACCTGGCCGAGTATCCGCGTTCGTTCGAGGTGGCCAGCCGCATGCAGCGCAAGTTCATCGCGCTGCTCGGGCCGACCAACTCGGGCAAGACCCATCGCGCGATGGAAGCGCTGGCCAAGGCCGGCAGCGGCGTGTATCTCGCGCCGCTGCGCTTGCTGGCGCTGGAGAACTACGAGCGCCTGCAGGCCGCGCGGCCGCATGGCGAAGAAATCAAGGTCAGCCTGATCACCGGCGAGGAGCGACGCCTGGTGGAGGGTTCGACCCACGTCGCCAGCACGGTGGAGATGCTCGACACCAAGACGCCGGTGGAAGTGGCCGTGATCGACGAGATCCAGATGCTGGCCGACCGCGACCGCGGCGCTGCCTGGACCACCGCCGTGTGCGGCGCGCCGGCGAACGTCGTGTACCTGGTTGGCGCGGTGGAAGCGCGGCGCGCGATCGAGGCGCTGGCCGAGCGCCTGGAGGTGCCGCTCGAGGTGCACGTCCTGAAACGCATGGGGCCGCTGTCGATGGAGCCGACCAGCGTGCGCAAGCTGTCGAACCTGCATCGCGGCGACGCCGTGATCTGCTTCTCTCGGCGCGAGGTCCTGATGTGGCGCGACATGATCACCGAGAAGGGGCTATCGGTGGCGACCGTCTACGGCAATCTGTCGCCCGAGGTGCGCCGGGCCCAGGCCGAGCGCTTCCGCGAAGGTCAGGCCGACATCGTGGTGGGCACCGATGCGCTGGCGATGGGCCTGAACATGCCGATCGCGCGCATCGTGATGACCACCACGGTCAAGTACAACGGCGTCGAGGAAGAAGAGATCCCGGCGGCGCTGGCCAGGCAGATCGCGGGCCGGGCAGGGCGCTATGGCGTGCACGAGGAAGGCTTCGTTGCCGGCTACGACGACGACACCCACCAGGTGATGCGCGCGCTGATGAAGGAAAAGGTCCCGCCGGTGGCCGCCACCGGCTTCGCGGTCGCGCCATCGCTCGAGCAGCTGCACCGCATCGCGGCGGTGACCGGCGAGACCTCGCTGGTCAAGCTCCTGAAACGCTTCGTGCACAATATCGACGTGCCGGACGGCTTCTTCTATCCACGCATCACCGAGGAACAGAACGAGCGCGCCGAATGGCTCGACACGCTGCCGCTGTCGGTGGCGGAAAAATTCATGCTGTCGCTGGTGCCGATCTCGAGCCGCGTGCCGGTGCTGCAAAGCGCCTGGGAACACTGGGCGCTGTCGCTGGCCAAGAAGAAGGTGGTCAAGTTGCAGCCGCATCCGAATCCGCAGCACCTGTTCCACATGAACCTGCAAGAGGTCGAGGATACCTGCCGCGTGTACTCGGCCTATGCCTGGCTGGGTTACCGTGAGCCGGAATACTTCCCGAGCATCGAGCTGGCCCAGGAGCTGGCGCGCGAGGCGGCGGAGCGGGTCGATGCGGTGCTGCAGCAGCAGAATTCGGCGGCGCGCAGGCGGCAGGGGAGCAAGCCGGGCGGCCGGCCGGGCGCCAAGCCAGGCAGCAGGCAGGGCGGCGGCAAGCGGCGTTGAGCGCGGCCGACTAGAAGCTTCACTCGAACCAGGTACGCGTTCCCGGTGTACGATGCCGTTTTTTACAACAACATCGAGACACACGTGAATACCAAGTACACCCCGGAAGCCTTCAACGAATTCGGCGCCAAGTTCCTCCCCGGCCACCTGGGCATCCGCATCACTGAAGTCAGCCCCGGCAAGCTGTCGGCCGAGATGAAGGTCGAGCCGCAGCTGCTGGCGCCTAATGGCTACCTGCACGCCGGCAGCGTGGTCACGCTGGCCGATACCTGCGCCGGCTATGGCTGCGTCAGCAACCTGCCGGAAGGCGCGCAGAACTTCACCACCATCGAACTGAAATCGAACCACCTGGGCACCGCGCGCGAAGGCACCTTGGCCTGCACCGCCACCGCGGTCCACCTGGGCCGCACCACGCAGGTGTGGGATGCAACCGTTACGGACCAGGCCAGCGGCAAGACCATCGCCCTGTTCCGCTGCACCCAGATGATTCTTTACCCTAAAGCTTAAAGAATCAGCCCGCCAGTTCCTTCTCGATCAGCTTGTGCACGGCCGCGAAATCCGGCTCGCCCACATAGGTCTTGAGGATGCGGCCCTGCTTGTCGATCAGGAAGGTGGTCGGGGTCAGGGTGACGTCGCCGAACTGGCGCGCGATGTCGCCGGCCGAATCCAGCGCCACCTTGAACGGTAGCTTGCGCTGCTCGGCGAAGTTCAGCACGTAGTCGGGGCGGTCGTACTGCATCGCGACGGCGACGAACTCCAGGCCCTGGTCCTTGTACTTGTTGTAGGTCGCGACCATGTCCGGCATCTCCTTGACGCAGGTGACGCAGGAAGTGGCCCAGAAGTTGACCATCACGACCTTGCCGCGCAAGGATTCGGTGCTGATCTTTTCACCGGCGATGCTGATGAAGGTGACATCCGGCGCCTGCGTGGTGCTGCTGAACGAGGCGTAGCCGATGCCGGCCAGGGCGAGCACCACGGCGCCGATGGCGGCGGGCTTGAACCAGGAACGGGAAGAGTTGGGAGCGGTCATGGTCGATCGATATAAAAAAACGGCAGGACCATTATAGTCCTGCCGCTTCTTGTGGGCTGATGAGGGCCTTTTTTAGTCCAGCGAAGCCTGCACGGGGCTGTTCTGCCGCACGCGTGGATCTTCTTCGTTGATGTATTCAAAGATCTTCACCACGCGGGTCACGCCCGAGACGCCCTTGGCGACGTCAGCGGCGATATTGCCTTCGCGCGGGGTGACGAGGCCCATCAGGTAGACCACGCCGCGTTCGGTGGTGACTTTGAACGAGATCGCCGACACGGTCTTCATGTCGACCAGGCTGGCCTTGACCTTGGTGGTGATCAGGGCGTCGTTCGAGCGCGAGGTGTAGCTCGACGAGCCGGAGACCTGCAGTTCGTTGATGACCGATACCACGTTGGCGATCGCGCGCACCTGGCGCTCTGCCGCCTGCTTCATGGCTTCGTCGCGCACTTCGCCGGTGAGCAGCACGCGGCGATTGAAACTGGTGACGTTGACGTTGCCGGCGTCGCCGGTGACCTTGCGCATTTCGAGCTCGGCCTTGACCGTGATCGACTTGTCTTCGGTCTGGGCGCCCAGCGTGCGGCGGTCGACCGTCGACACGGCGCCCGCCACGCCGGCGCCGACCACCAGGCCGAAGCAGCCCGACAGCGAGGCGGCCAGGGCAGTGCCTAGTACGATCTTGGTCAACAGCGTCTTGGTCAACAGCGCGGCCATGGGCCGGCGGGTGTTACGCATTCTCGTCTCCTCCGAACAGCGCGACGTCGATGCCGTCGCAGATGCAGTGAATGGCGCACAAATGGACTTCCTGGATGCGCGCGGTGCGTGCATGCGGGACGTTGATGTGCACGTCGGCGTCGGTCAGCAGCTTAGCCAGAGCGCCGCCGTCCTTGCCGGTAAAGGCCACGATGCGCATCTCGCGCTCCAGGGCCGCCTCGACCGCGGCCAGCACATTGGCCGAGTTGCCCGAGGTCGAAATCGCCAGCAGGATGTCGCCCGCCTGGCCGAATGCCTGCACCTGCTTCGAGAAGATCTCCTTGAAGCTGTAGTCGTTGCCGACCGCGGTCAGGATCGAGGTGTCGGTGGTCAGGGCGATCGCCGGCAGCGGGAAGCGCTCCCGCTCGAAACGGCCGACCAGCTCGGCCGCGAAGTGCTGGCAGTCAGCGGCCGAGCCGCCATTGCCGCAGGCCAGGATCTTGTTGCCGTTGGAGAGGGCGCTGAACATGAGTTCTACCGCCGCCGAAATGGAAGGAGCCAGGGTGGCGGCCGACTTCATCTTCAGGTCGGCGCTCTCCTGGAAGTGAGCGAGGATGCGTTGAGTATTCATAGCCGAGGATTATAGTGCAGTGGCAACCCGACCTGAGCAAGCGCAGTAAAAATTGCTTACACTTCAATGATGTTCCGCAACCATTCAATTTGCTCGCCATCGATGGCGACCAGGTCGAAACGGCAGGGAGGAGTGATGGGAAAACGCAACAGATAGACTTGCGCCGCACAGACCAGGCGGCGCATCTTGGCAGGGGTGATGCTGGCGGCGGCGCCGCCGTGGTCGCGGTCGGCGCGCTGGCGCACCTCGACGAACACCAGGGTTGCGCCATCGCGCATGATCAGGTCGATCTCGCCGCCTTTGCAGCGAAAATTCTCTTCGACCCGGGACAGTTTATGGTGTTTTAAGTAGTCGAGTGCGGCGCGTTCCCATTGCTGGCCCTGGGCCTGCCGTCTGGACAGGCGTAGGGGCCACATTTCATAAACCGGTCGCGACCGGTTCGAACACGCGGCGCGGTGGCGGGACGCTGTCGCCGCCGGCATCGTCGGTGAGGATTTGTTCGGTCGGGCCGTTGTCGCGCACCACGACGCCGGTCTCGACGCGGCGGAAGGCGCGATCTCCTTGCCCCATGTTCACCGCCAGGCGGCCGGTGGCGCCATCGAGCTCGAACGAGCCGGTCGGACGCTGCGCCAGTTCGCGCGCGATGCGGAAGGCGTCGATGCCGAGCGCGTACAGGCGCTGCGGGTCGAGCCCCTGGCTGCCGGCGCTCCAGCGCGAATAGCCGGCGACGGCCGGATGGTCGGGCTGCACGGTCCAGGGCAGGTCGAGGAAGCGCACGCCGACCAGTTCGGCCGGCACGCTGGACATGTCGAGGCCCGGGTTGACCGAGGCGGTGCCATAGGTCGGCAGCGAAGTGCCGATCGCCATGCGCACCTGGCGCAGGCCGTTGGCGTCGAGCGCGGCGTAGACCAGCTGCGGCGGTTCGGCCGACAGGCGCGCGCGCAGCTCGGCCAGCGCATTGCCATCGACGTAGCCGCCTTCGGCCGGCAGTTCGACCGTGGCATGCGTGCGGCCCAGTTCTGCCCAGCGCTGGCTGAAGGCGCCCGACAGGCGTTGCTGCCAGGTGGCGCGGCCGGTGAGCACCAGGGCCTGGCCGCCTGCCTGTTCGCTGGCGGCCCATTCGGCGACCTGGCGTGCCTCGTCTTCGAGCGACAGGCCGATGACCAGCATCTGGCGCGGCAGCGGGGAATTGACTTGCGGGTGGTTCAGGGCGATGGTCGGCTTGCTGATCGCGCCGCTGGTGGCCAGCGACGCCACGGCGGAACGCGCCAGCGGGCCGACCACGATATCGTTTTGTTCGGCCGCGCTGCGGTAGGCGTCGAGCGCCGCCTGCGCCGAGTCGCCGGTGGGCACCAGGTTGACGGTGACGCCTTCGGGCTGCTGTTCATGGGCGGCCATGAAGCCGGCGCGCACCGCCTCGGCCGGCTGGGCCAGCGCCTGCGAGTCGAGCGGCAGCAGCAGCGCCACGCGCACGGCCGGGCCGCTGTAGGGCGCCGACGATGGCGCCGCGGCGCGCGGGCTGCCGCCGGCGCTCGGCGGCAGTTCGACCGGATTGGTCTGTACGCCACTTTCGTCACGCGGCGGCGGCGTGTAAGCTGGCGCCGGCGGCGGCGCATTTGTTACCGGCGCACCGGCACTGCACACGCCACCCGGCATGCCGCAACCGGTATCGGGAGGCAATGGCGTGCTGCCGCAACCGGCTAATAGTGTAATTACGGCGGCCGCGAGCAAGCCCGGTAGATTTTTTTTCTTCAGCATCGGAACCCTTTATGACAGATCAGCAGACCATCGACATCGCCCGACTTCCCGTCATGGGCGAGGCGGCCCAGCAGTCCTATCCTACCGCAACGCTGTACGTCGTGGCTACTCCGATCGGCAACGTTACTGACATCACCCTGCGTGCTTTACACCTGCTGGCACTCGCCGACGTGGTCGCCTGCGAGGACACGCGCAAGACCGGCGCGCTGCTGCAGCGCTTCGGCCTCTCCCAGCCGACCATCGCCGCGCACCAGCACAACGAGCGCGAAGTGGCCGATAAAATCGTCGAGCGCCTGCGCGCCGGACAGCGCGTGGCGCTGGTGTCCGACGCCGGCACGCCGGGCGTGTCCGATCCCGGCGCGCGCATCGTCGACGCGGTGCGCACCGCCGGCCTGAACGTGGTGCCATTGCCCGGCCCCTCGGCCGCGATCGCGGCGCTGTCGGCCAGCGGCCTGGTGAACGACCGTTTTCACTTCGTCGGCTTTTTGCCGGCCAAGGCCAAGGGCCGCGAGACGGCGCTGGCGCCATTGGCACGCGAGACCTCGACCCTGGTGTTCTATGAGGCGCCGCACCGCATCGTCGACTGCGTCGAGGCGCTGGCGGCGGCCTTCGAGCCGACCCGGCAGGTGGTGTTTGCCCGCGAGCTGAGCAAGATGTTCGAGGAAGTGCACCGCTGCGAACTGAAGGATGCGCTGGAGTGGGTCAAGGCTGACCAGCACCGGGAGCGCGGGGAGTTCGTGGTGCTGGTGGCGGGGGCGCTCGAGGCGACCGACGCCGAAGACGCCGAAGCCGAGCGCATCTTGCAGATTCTGCTGAGCGAATGCAGCGTCAAGCAGGCAGCCAATTTGACGGCGCAGATCACGGGGCGCAAGAAGAATGCCCTGTATGACCGCGCCTTGCAGATCAAGGGCGAATGACGGGTTACCACTTGCACCCTGAATCCTTTTTCTCCATCAACAAATAAATCGGCGCCAGCAGCCCGCCTGGAATACCGTCCTTGCAATCGGGCCGCTTGGCTTCGCGGATGCCGCGCGCCAGCCTCGATTCGGTCTGCAGCGCCGGCTCAGGGAATTGCGCCAGCGCCGTGCCTTCTTTCGACGGGTCGCGCAGGTGGGCATTCGCGCGCGCCACGTCGCGCGCGGCGTTCATGTCGAACTTCGGCGCCGGTTCAGGGCTTTCTTCCTGTTGCACGACGAATGGATCGGGGGCGGCGCTTGCGCTTTCCGGGACTGCGATCACGGCTTGCGGTGGCGCCGGGCGGGTCGTGCGCGGCGCGGTCGGGGCGCTCGGGGCGGGCGGCGTGGGACGAACGATTTCCGGCTTGGGCGGCGGCGGCGCTGGAGGGGCAATCATCACGGAGAGCACCGTCGGCTCGGCCGGCCCGATCTCCATGGTCTTGAACGTCGTGTTCCGGTACGCCAGCAGGAATAATGCGTGCACCGCGATCGATACCGCGACGCCGATGACGATGCGCCGCCTGCCTCGTTGCAGGCTGGCCGGGTCGCCAAACGTTAGAGCCATATGCATGACATACATACCTCAACTTAACTTTAGAAAACTACTAGCTCGCTATTTTGCAACGGAAACTTGACGAGGTCACGCGAAACCGATACTATCTCGCTTCTTCGGAGTGTAGCGCAGCCCGGTAGCGCACCTGGTTTGGGACCAGGGGGTCCAAGGTTCGAATCCTTGTACTCCGACCAGCATTAAGAAAAAAGCCGACAACGTGAGTTGTCGGCTTTTTTCGTTGTGGGGTGTTGTCCACCCCGGCGATTCATCCGGCGCGCTTGGCCGCGATCGCATTCCCGGCGCGGCTGATGCTCTTGCGGCCCAGTTGCTGCGAGATGAACAGGCCGGCATCGACCACCTGGTCGAGATCGACGCCGGTCTCGATGCCCAGGCCCTGCATCAGGTACAGCACGTCCTCGGTCGCCACGTTGCCGGTCGCGCCCTTGGCATACGGGCAGCCTCCCAGGCCGGCCACCGAGGAGTGGAAGATCGCCACGCCGACCTCCATCGCCGCATAGATGTTGGCCAGCGCCTGGCCGTAGGTGTCGTGGAAGTGGCCGGCCAGTTGCGCGATCGGGAATTCCCGCGCCGCGCGCAGCATCACGGCCTGCGTCTTCTTCGCGGTCGAGACGCCGATGGTGTCGGCGATGTCGATTTCGTCGCAACCCAGGTCGCGCATGCGCGCCACCACGTCGCCCACCGTATCCAGCGGCACCTCGCCCTGGTAGGGGCAGCCGAAGGCCGTGCTGATCGAGCCGCGCAGGCGCAGGCCCTGTTCTTTCGCCGCGCGCGCCACCGGCTCGAAGCGGGCGATCGACTGGGCGATCGAGCAGTTGATATTCTTTTGCGAGAAGGCCTCCGAGGCCGCGCCGAACACGACCACCTCGTCGGCCCCGCCGGCCAGCGCGGCCTCGAAGCCCTGCATATTCGGCACCAGCGCCGAATAGATGGTGCCGGGACGGCGCTCGATGCGCGCCAGTACTTCGGCGCTGGTCGCCATCTGCGGCACCCATTTCGGCGAGACGAAGGCGGCCGCTTCCACGTTGACGAAGCCGGCGCGCGCCAGGCGCTCGACGAGATCGACTTTGACGTCGGCGCTCAGCGCTTCTTTCTCGTTCTGCAGGCCGTCGCGCGGGCCGACTTCGACGATTTTTACTTTCGCAGGTAGGGCGCTCTGGTGGGTCATATCAATATCCAAGTTGGCGGTCGACCAGGTCGTCGACCCGTTGGCCGTCTTCCAGAGCTTTGACCTTGTCGGCGATCTGGCGCACGGCGTCGAGGCGCATGGTGAGCGCCGAGATGTGCGGGGTGAGGGCGATGCGCGGTTCGTTCCAGAACGGATGCGGAGCCGGCAGCGGCTCGTGGCGGAACACGTCGAGCGTGGCGCCGGCGATGTGCCCCGAGCGGATCAGGGTCATCAGGTCGGGCTCGGCCAGGATGGCGCCGCGCGAGACGTTGATCAGGTAGGCGCCGGGCGCCAGCTTGCCCAGCCGGTGGCGGTCGAGCAGATTGGTCGTGTCCGCGGTCAGCGGCAGCAGGCAGACCAGCACCCGCGTGCCATGCAAGAAGTCGTCGAGCTGCTCCATGCCGGCATAGGTCGGCACGCCGGGGATGTCCTTGGGGCTGCGGCTCCAGCCGCGCACCGGGAAGCCGAAATGGCGCATCGCCTCGACCACCGGCATGCCGAGCCGGCCCAGGCCCATGACGCCGATCGTGAATGTCTCTTTCGGATACTGGGGCAGCGGGTTCCAGGCGCCGTGGCGCGCCTGCTGTTCGTATTCGTCGAAGCGCCTGAAGTAGCGCAGCACGGCGTGCGCCACGTACTCGGCCATCTGCACGCCCATGCCGGCGTCGCCCAGGCGCACCAGCGGCACGCGCGGCAGCGCATCGCCGAACTTGAGCACGGCGTCGACGCCGGCGCCCATCAGGAAGATCGCCTTGACCTCGTCCAGCTGCGCCAGCAGGCCGGGCGCCGGGTTCCACAATACCGCGTAATCGCAGGGGGCCAGCAACTGGCCCTCTTTCCAGCTGACCGTTTCGACGCCTGGCATCACGGCCGAGAACTCGCGTTCCCACGGCTCGATGACGCCATCGCCCCGGTACAGGACAATGCGCATGTCTCCCCCTCGTTTTTTGTCAGGGTGGTTCTTGTAGGTGTCTGTCTATGCTGCCTTGAAAGCCAGCAGCGGTGCGCCATCGGCGACCTGGTCGCCGACCTCGTACAGCACTTCTTCCACCAGGCCGTCGCTCGGCGCGGAAATCGTGTGTTCCATCTTCATCGCTTCCATGATCACCAGCGGCTCGCCCTTTTTCACGTCCTTGCCGGACTGGGCCAGCACCGCGACCACCTTGCCCGGCATGGGCGCCGTCAGGCGACCGCCCGCCGCTTCAATCTCGCCGGCATGTGCCATCGGGTCATTGTACGTCAGGGTGTGATGGCGGCCACCGGTAAACACGTGGAATACGTCGCCGTCGCGGCGCACACAACCGTGCAGGGCGGTCTCGCCCAGGCGCAGGGCCAGCTCGGTACCGTTCTGCGATACTAATTCGATGCGCTGGCGCTGCTTATCAAGGTCAATTTCCCACCCACTATTGCGGTAAGTCAGACCGATGCGATAGTCGCCGAACTCATCGTTGAAGGACAGGGTGCGGCGGTAGTCGCCATTCATGCGCCAGCCGCGTGCCTGGCTCCATGGGTCGGCGTCGTTGGCGGCGCCGTGCACGGTTTCGTGGTTGGTAAGGGCGAGCGCGGCCAGGGCCAGTGCACCGAGCGGGGCCGGGGCCGCGGGCGGGAAAAGTGAGGATTGATTGCGTTCGATCAAACCCGTATCGAGGTCGGCGCTAGCGAACGCCTCGCCTTCGACCAGGCGTTTCAGGAAAGCGATATTGGTAGCGAGGCCGACGATGCGGAACTCGCTCAGCGCCTGCGACATGCGCGCCAGCGCCTGCGTGCGGTCGGCGCCCCAGACGATCAGCTTGGCGATCATCGGATCGTAGAACGGCGAGATCGCGTCGCCCTCGCGCACGCCGGAATCCACGCGCACTGCTGCCGGGTTCACACTGTCTGCGCCGAGCTCGAACGCCACCGCCTGCGGCACGTCCATGTGGCGCAAGGTGCCGATCGACGGCAGGAAGCCCTTCTCGGGATTTTCGGCATACACGCGCGCCTCGATCGCATGGCCATGGATGGCCAGCTCATGCTGCTTCTTCGGCAGCGGCTCGCCAAAGGCGACGCGCAGCTGCCATTCGACCAGGTCGGTGCCGGTGATCATTTCGGTCACCGGATGCTCGACCTGCAGGCGGGTGTTCATCTCCATGAAGTAGAACGAACCGTCCTGGTTGGCGATGAATTCCACCGTGCCGGCGCCGACGTAGCCGACGGCGCGCGCGGCATTCACCGCGGCCTCGCCCATGGCGGCGCGGCGGTCCGCCGGCATGCCCGGGGCCGGTGCTTCTTCCAGCACCTTCTGGTGGCGGCGCTGCACCGAGCAGTCGCGCTCGTGCAGGTAGACGCAACCGCCCAGGCTGTCGGCGAAGACCTGGATCTCGATGTGGCGCGGGCGGATCAGGTATTTCTCGACCAGCACCTTGTCGTCGCCGAAGCTCGAAATCGCCTCGCGCTTGCACGAGGCCAGCGCGGCCTCGAAATCCTCCGAACGCTCGACCACGCGCATGCCCTTGCCGCCGCCGCCGGCGCTGGCCTTGAGCAGCACCGGGTAACCGATGCGGTCGGCCTGCTGGCGCAAGAACGATGGATCCTGTTCGTCGCCGTGGTAGCCCGGCACCAGCGGCACGTTGGCGCTCTCCATCAGCTGCTTGGCGGCCGACTTCGAACCCATCGCGCGCATCGAGGAGGCCGGCGGGCCGATGAACACCAGGCCGGCGGCCTGCACCGCATCCGCGAACTCGGCGTTCTCGGACAGGAAGCCATAACCCGGATGGATCGCCTGGGCGCCGGTGGCCTTGGCCACCTCGATGATCTTGCTGCCACGCAGATAGCTGTCCTTGGCGGCCGCGGGGCCGATCAGGACTGCCTCATCGCACACCGCGACGTGCTTGGCGCCGGCGTCGGCCTCGGAATACACGGCGACGGTACGAATACCCATGCGGCGCGCGGTGGCGGCTACACGGCAGGCGATTTCGCCACGGTTGGCGATGAGGATCTTGGTGAACATGCGCTTTATCTTTCGCTTATGGTTGTTCGGGGATTGGTGCGGCTGTGTCTCCCCAGCCGCTGTGCATCGTTACCGCTTGATCTCTCGTCGTTCCCGCGCAGGCGGGAACCCAAGTCAGTTGCGTCGCCACGCGTATCAAACGTAGCCGCTGCGCTGGCAACTTGGGTTCCCGCCTCCGCGGGAACGACGGCACTACTTAGCAGCCGCAAGCTTCCTTCTGCACCGATTCCAGCGTGGCGGCGCGCGTCTTGAGGCCCAGCTTCTCGAGCAGCACGCGGTCGTCGTCGGCTTCCGGGTTGTCGGTGGTGAGCAGCTTGTCGCCGTAGAAGATCGAGTTGGCGCCGGCCATGAAGCACATCGCCTGCACCGCTTCGCCCAGCTCGCGGCGGCCCGCCGACAGGCGCACGCGCGCTTGCGGCATGGTGATGCGCGCGACCGCGATGGTGCGCACGAATTCGATCGGGTCCAGCTTCTCCATGCCGTGCAGCGGCGTGCCCGCCACCTGCACCAGGTGGTTGACCGGCACCGATTCCGGATACGGATTCAGGTTGGCCAGCTGGGCGATCAGGCCGGCGCGCTGCTCGCGCGTCTCGCCCATGCCGACGATGCCGCCGCAGCAGACCTTCAGGCCCGCTTCGCGCACGCGGCCCAGCGTGTCCAGGCGGTCCTGGTATTCGCGGGTCGAAATGACGTTGTTGTAGAAGTCAGGCGCGGTATCGATATTGTGGTTGTAGTAGTCCAGGCCCGCTTTTTTCAGCTGCTCGGCCTGGCCGGCCTCCAGCATGCCCAGCGTGGCGCAGGTCTCCATGCCCAGCGCCTTCACTTCGCGCACCATGGTCTCGACCTTTTCCATGTCGCGCTCTTTCGGGCTGCGCCAGGCGGCACCCATGCAGAAGCGGGTCGCGCCGCTGGCTTTTGCCGCGCGCGCCGCATCCAGCACGGTGTCGATGTCGAGGATCTTCTTGGCTTCGACGCCGGTGTCGTAGCGCGCCGCCTGCGGGCAGTAGCCGCAGTCTTCCTCGCAACCGCCGGTCTTGATCGACAGCAGGGTCGCCAGCTCGACGTCGCCGTCCGGGAAGTATTCGCGATGCAGGGTCGAGGCGCGGTGCATCAGCTCGGGGAACGGCAGCTCGAACAGCGCCAGCACGTCGGCCAGCGGCCAGGTGGCGTTCTCCGCAGGCTTGATGGCGGCCGTCGGGCGGTGCAGGGCGATGGTATTCATATCGGACATAGTGGTTCCTTCAGGACTTGCCTCGCGTGGACGGCCATCCCGGCAGTCCAGCGAGATCGATGAATTCGGCCGCCGCGGCGGCCGTCGGTGTTTGCAGGCGTGGCACGCGGCCCAGCAGCGGCGCCGGGATGCGCTGTGCCAGCGCCTCGATGTTCTCTTGCTCGAAACTCATATCGGGGTCGGCCGTGTTGGCGACCCAGCCGGCCAGCACCAGGCCGCGCGCCACGATCGCTTCGACCGTGAGCAGGGCGTGGCTGATGCAGCCCAGGCGCATGCCGACCACCAGGATCACCGGCAGGTTCAGTTGTGCGGCCAGGTCGGCGCTGTCGAAGTTGTCGTTGAACGGCACCCGGAAGCCGCCCACGCCCTCGACCACGACCGCGTCGGACGCGGCCTGGATCTCGGCGAAGGCGGCGATGATCGGCGCCGATTCGATGGTGACGTTCTCCAGCGCAGCGGCGATGTGCGGCGCCGCCGGTTCGCGCAGCATATACGGTGTGGTGATCGACGAAGGCAGGTGCACGTTACCCGCTTTGAACAGCATGTCGGCGTCGTCGTTATGCAGCTCGCCATCGCGCAGTTCGGCGCCGGCCGCCACCGGCTTCATGCCGCAGGCGCGCACGCCGCTGGCAACCAGCTTGTGCAGGATGGCGCTCGAGACCAGGGTCTTGCCGATCTCGGTGTCGGTGCCGGTGACGAAGCAGGTGAAGCGCATCGGCGCGCCGTCATTGGTGCGTGCCTCGAGCTCCGGCTCCAGCGTCGGTTCGTCGAGCTCGACCTCCGGCAGCACCGGCGGCGGTGCGGCGATCGGGTCGTCCGTCTCGTTCAGGTTTTTCATGAGGCTTTTTCCAGTCTGTTGAGCGCCTGCGCCAGCTGCGCGACGTCGTCGATGCCGTGGGCGGCCGACAGGGTCACGCGCAGGCGCGCCGTGCCCGGCGCCACGGTCGGCGGGCGGATCGCCGGCACCCACAGGCCCTGTTCATGCAGGGCGGCGGAGGCGCGCAGCGCGTCGTCGTTGCTGCCGATGATGACGGGCTGGATCGCGGTGTGCGACTCGACCAGTTTCCAACGTTGGAAATCCAGCGATTCGCGCAATTGCTTGACCAGCCCCGCCAAGTGGGCGCGTCGCTGCGCACCCTCGGCGCCGCCAATGATATCAAGGCTGGCGAGCAGGGCGTGCGCAAGAGCCGGCGGACAGGCCGTGGTGTAGATGTAGGGACGGGCGCGCTGCACCAGCAATTCGATCACGCTGGCGTGGGCCGCGACGAAGGCGCCGCCGACGCCGGCCGCCTTGCCGAGCGTTCCCATATACACGAGGTTGGGCGAGCGCAGTCCGAAATGTTCGAGCGCGCCGCGGCCGTTCGCCCCCAGCACCCCGAAGCCGTGGGCATCGTCGACCACCAGCCAGGCGCCGTGGCGCTCGCAGGCGGCCAGCAAGCCAGGCAGCGGGGCCAGGTTGCCGTCCATGCTAAAGACGCTGTCGGTGACGACGATTTTTGTACGGGCAGTGCTGGCCTCGAGCTGCGCGGCGAGTGCCTCGACGTCGCCATGCGGATAGACCGTGACGCTGGCCTTCGCCAGGCGGGCACCGTCGATCAGCGAGGCGTGGTTCAGCTCCTCGGAAAAGATCATGGCGTCGGCATCCAGGCCCAGCGCGGTCAGGATCGCCAGGTTGGCCATATAGCCGGTGCACAGCGTGAGCGCGCGCGCCTGTTCCAGATGAGGCGCCATCCATTCGGCCAGGCGCTCTTCCAGCACGTGATGCGCGCGGCCGTGGCCCGACACCAGGTGCGAGGCGCCGCTGCCGGCGCCATGCAGCGCCGCGCCTTCTTGCAGGGCCGCGATCACATGTGGATGCGAAGCCAGGCCGAGGTAATCGTTGCTGCAGAACGCCAGCAGTTCGCGACCGTCGACGATCTGGCGCGGCGCGCAGGCGCCGTCGGTCACGCGGCGCTTGCGCACCAGGCTGTGGGCGGCGAGCGCGTCGAGCTTGCGGTCGATGTCGGCGATCAGGTTCATGGCCGGATCACCGACTCGAAGGTCTTGAGCGTGCGCGCGGCCAGGCCGGCGACGTCTTCGTCGTCCAGCACGTAGGGCGGCATCAGGTAGACGGTGCGGCCGATCGGGCGCAGCAGCAGTTCGTTCTCGACCGCGGTCGAGAAGAAGCGGCGCGAGAAGGTCGAGGCGCGATCCTTGTCCGGTTCGATGGCGTCGAACGCGAAGATCATGCCGCGCTGGCGGAAATGGCGCGCGCGTTCATGTTCAGCCAGCGGCGCCAGCGCGATGGTCATCTTGGTCGCCAGCTCGCGATTGCGGTTCAATACATCGTCTTCCTCGAAGATGTCGAGCGTGGCCAGCGCGGCGCGGCAGGCCAGCGGATTGCCGGTGTACGAGTGCGAGTGCAGGAAGCCGCGCGTGATGTCTTCGCTGTAGAAGGCCTGGTAGATGTCGTCGCGGGTGAGCACCAGCGACAGCGGCAGGTAGCCGCCGCTGATGCCTTTCGACAGGCACATGAAGTCGGGCCAGATCGACGCCTGTTCGCAGGCGAAGAAGGTGCCGGTGCGGCCGCAGCCGACCGCGATCTCGTCGGCGATCAGGTGCACATGGTGCTGGTCGCACAGGTCGCGCAGCAATTTGAGGTAGAGCGGGTCGTACATCGCCATGCCGGTCGCGCACTGCACCAGCGGTTCGACGATGATGGCCGCGATCTTGTCGCCGCGCTGCTCGAATAGTTCCTTCACTTCCAGGATCGCGCGGCGCGCCACGTCCTGGGCGGTTTCGCCTTCCGCCGCGTTGCGCGCATCCGGTGCGCTCACCACGTGCGAGGCGCGCAGCAGCGGGCCGTAGGCGTCCTTGAACAGCGGGACGTCGGTAACGCCCAGCGCGCCCAGGGTCTCGCCGTGGTAGCTGCCCTGCAGGCAGACGAATTCCTGCTTGGTCGACTTGCCGGCGTTGCGCCAGGCGTGGAAGCTCATCTTCATCGCGATCTCGACCGCGGAAGCGCCGTCCGAGGCAAAGGTGGCGTGGCCCAGCGCATGGCCGGTTAGCTTCGACAGGCGTTCGGCCAGCTCGACCACCGGCGCATGCGTGAAACCGGCCAGCATTGCGTGTTCGAGCTTGTCCAGCTGGTCTTTCAGCGCGGCGTTGATGCGTGGGTTCGCATGGCCGAACATATTGACCCACCACGAGCTGATGCCGTCCATATAGCGCTTGCCATCATAGTCGTATAGCCACGGACCCTTGCCATGGCTGACCGCGATCAGCGGCACCTCCTCGTGGTGCTGCATTTGCGTGCAGGGATGCCATACGCTGCGCAGGCTGCGCGCGATCCACTCGGAGGAGGTCGATTGAGTCACTTCAGGTTTCCAATTTCTATGTTTGTAGCCATGTGGGCTTGCGTTTTTCAAGGAAGGAAGCCACGCCTTCCCGCCCTTCCAGTGAGGCGCGGATGGCGGCGATGCGGCCGGCGGTGTCCGCCAGCAGCGCATCGTCGACTGGTTTGCCGACGATGTCGCGCACCAGCGTCTTGGCTTCCTTCACGGCGTTCGGGCTGTTGTTGACCAGGGCACGGGCGATGCCGGCGACGGTCGCGTCCAGCGCATCGGCGGCCACCACTTCATGCGCGAAACCGATGCGGCGCGCTTCAAGCGCATCGAAACGCTCGGCGGTCAGGAAGTAGCGGCGCGCGGCCTGTTCGCCCATGGCCTTGATCACATAAGGCGAGATGGTAGCCGGAATCAGGCCGAGCTTCACTTCGGACAGGCAAAAACCGGCGGTGTCGACGGCGACGACGATGTCGCAGGCCGCCACCAGGCCCATGCCGCCGGCGTAGCAGTCGCCCTGCACCTTGGCCACCGTCGGCTTCGGACACAGGTAGATGGTGCGCAGCATATCGGCCAGGCGCAGCGCGTCTTCCTGGTTTTCTTCATGCGAGTAGGCGGCCATCTTCTTCATCCAGTTCAGGTCCGCGCCGGCGCAAAAGGATGGGCCGTTCGCGGCCAGGACGATGGCGCGCACCGTATCGCTCCTGCCCAGTTCATCGAAGGCCAGCGCCAGTTCGGCGATCGCGTGCTCGTTGAAGGCGTTGCGCAGCTCGGGGCGGTTCAGGGTGACGGTGGCGACCTTGTCGGCGATCGCGATGGTGAGGGTTTGATAGTCCATATTCATCTTTCCCTTACATGCGGAACACGCCGAACTTCGTGTCCTCGATCGGCTTGTTCATTGCCGCCGACAGACCCAGGCCCAGTACCATGCGGGTGTCGCGCGGATCGATCACGCCGTCGTCCCACAGGCGCGCGCTGGCGTAATACGGGTGGCCCTGGTGCTCGTACTGGTCCTTGATCGGCTGCTTGAACGCGGCTTCTTCTTCAGGCGACCACTGGCCGCCCTTGCCTTCGATGCCGTCGCGCTTGACGGTGGCCAGCACCGACGCCGCTTGATCGCCGCCCATCACCGAGATGCGCGCGTTCGGCCACATCCACAGGAAGCGCGGCGAGAACGCGCGGCCGCACATGCCGTAGTTGCCGGCGCCGAAGGAGCCGCCGATGATGACGGTGAACTTCGGCACCGAGGCGGTGGCGACGGCGGTGACCATCTTGGCGCCGTTGCGGGCGATGCCCTCGTTTTCGTACTTGCGGCCGACCATGAAGCCGGTGATGTTTTGCAGGAAGACGAGCGGGATCTTGCGCTGGCAGCACAGCTCGATGAAGTGGGCCCCTTTCAGGGCGGACTCGGAGAACAGGATGCCGTTGTTGGCGATGATGCCGACCTTCATGCCGTAGATATGGGCGAAGCCGCACACCAGCGTGGTGCCATAACGGGCCTTGAATTCGTCGAACTCGCTGTTATCCACCACACGCGCGATCACTTCGCGCACGTCGAACGGTTTGCGGGTGTCGATCGGGATCACGCCATACAGTTCTTCGGGCGCATATTTTGGCTCGACGCTGTCACGCAGCGCGCCCTGCACCGGCTTGACCCGGTTCAGGTTCGAGACGATGGTGCGCGCCAGCGCCAGCGCGTGCGGATCGTTCTGGGCCAGGTGGTCGGCCACGCCCGACAGGCGGGTGTGGACGTCGCCGCCGCCCAGGTCTTCGGCGCTGACCACTTCGCCGGTCGCGGCTTTTACCAACGGCGGGCCGCCGAGGAAGATCGTGCCCTGTTCCTTGACGATGATCGACTCGTCGCTCATCGCCGGGACGTAGGCGCCGCCCGCGGTGCACGAGCCCATCACCACGGCGATCTGCGGAATGCCCTTGGCCGACAGGTTCGCCTGGTTGTAGAAGATACGGCCGAAGTGGTCGCGGTCGGGAAAGACGTCGTCCTGGTTCGGCAGGTTGGCGCCGCCCGAGTCGACCAGGTAGATGCAGGGCAGGTTGTTCTGCTCGGCGATCTCCTGCGCGCGCAGGTGTTTTTTCACCGTCATCGGGTAATAGGTGCCGCCCTTGACGGTGGCATCGTTGCAGACGATCACGCATTCCTGGCCCGATACGCGGCCGATGCCGGTAATGATGCCGGCGCTGGGGGCGGCGCCGTCATACATTTCGTAGGCGGCCAGCTGGGAGAATTCGAGAAAGGGCGTGCCCGGATCGAGCAGGTGTTCGACGCGCTCGCGCGGCAGCAGCTTGCCCCGCGCAAGGTGCTTGGCGCAGGCGGCTTCACCACCGCCCTGGGCCAGTTGCGCAACGCGCGCGCGCAAGTCGTCCACCACCGCCTGCATCGCTGCGGCATTGGTCTTGAAGTCCTCGCCGCGCGGGTTCAGTTTGCTCTCGATCTGGGGCATGTGCCGTCCTCTTGTTTCGTCCGCCTCTCCCGGCGGTCACTTCTTGTCAGGGAAACTGCCGTCCAGGTAGAACCAGCGAAGCGCGCCATCCGGGCCGGGCTCGCGCACGAAGCGGCTGACTTCGTGCAGGCGATGCGCACGGCCGCCGACCTTGAAGCGGGCGACGAATTCGACGGTATCACGGTTCGGGTCTTGCTCTGGATCGTCCGGCAATTCTGCTTTACGTTGACGTAAACGTAAAGCAGTTTTTATCTCGAGTCCGAGCCAGCGCATGGGCTCGGACTCGTCGATGATCGCTTCCTGCGGGCGGGTGCTTGGATGCCAGGTGGCAACCAGATAGGGCTCGTCCTTCAGCGTAAACGCGGTATACCGCGAACGCATCAGGGTTTCTGCGGTCGGCGGCAGGGCCGCGCCAGCCAGGTAAGGGCCGCAGCATTGCTCGAACGCGGGGCCGCCGCAGGGGCAGGGAGAGGTGGGACGGGTGGACATGGCGGCAATTATCCGCGATTTCGCGACTGTGGGTCATGCAGGTTGCATGGCTCCGGCGCCAAGGATAATTGCTGGAACGTATAGACAGGCGAAGTGTCTATTTCATCGTAAAAGCGAACCGCAGCTTAAAAATTGAGCAGTTGGGTATGGACTTGTACTGGAGCTTATATGTTTGATAATCGAATGCGGCCAGTTCACCCTGGAGAGGTTCTGCGTGAAGAATATTTGGTGCCACTGAAAATGTCAGGTGATGCATTAGCCGTCGCGTTGCTCGTCAGTCCCGCACAAGTGAATAGGATCAGGCGCGAAAAATCGGGCATCAGTCCAATCATGGCGCTGCGCCTTTCACATTACTTCGGAACGACTCCAGAGTTCTGGATGAACTTGCAGACGATGTACGAGCTTCAAACAGCCAAGTCCCTGTCTGGAGAATCGATCACCAAGATGATCCAGCCACGTTGTAGCTCTTGAGGCATGAACGAAATTTATTGGCGCAGCGTCAACCCATCCAACCCAAACGGCGGCGCCTTCCCCTGCACCAGGTCAGCCAGCCCCGCAGCCGTCCCGCAGGCAAAGGTAAACCCCAACGGCCCGTGCCCGACGTTCAGCCACAGATTGTCGTAGCGCGTGGCCCCAATGATCGGCGCGCTGCTCGGCGTCGCCGGCCGCAATCCCGCCCACACCGACACCTGCGAATAATCCGCCGCGCGCGGCATGGTTTCGCGCACCTGGCGCGTCAGGCCGTCGACCCGCTTCGGATCGTGGCGCAGGTCTTCGCCCACCATGTCGACCATGGCCGCTACCCGTAGCCGGTCGCCGATGCGCGCATACAGCACCTTGCGCTCGAAGTCGGTGACGCTGATCTCGGGCGCCACGTCGTCCTGGCGGATCGGGGCGGAGAGGCTGTAGCCCTTGAGCGGATACAGCGGCAGGTGGATGCCGATCGATTCGGCCAGGTCGCGGCTCTGGATCCCGGCCGCCAGCACGTAGGCGTCCGCCGTGAGCAGCCCGCCGTCCGTCTCGACGCCACGGATGCGTGCACGCTCGGCGTACAGCCCGGTCGCCTCGCCATGGACGAAGCCGCGAAAGCGCGGATGTTCGCGCAGGCGCTCGGCCAGGGCCAGGCAGAAGGCGTGGCAGTCGGCCACCGCCTCGCCGGCGTTGTAGATGCCGCCGGCCAGCAGGTGCTGGCTGGCTGCCAGCGCCGGTTCGCGCGCGCCGCATTCCTCGGGCGTCCAGACCTGGCCGGCGCCGGGTTTCGACGCGGCCGCCGCGAACACCTCGCGCGAGCGGTAGACCACCAGCTTGCCGGCGTCGCGCCAGTGGAAGGATTCGGGCGGCACCGCCAGCTCGAGCTGCTGCATCGCCCTGCGCGAGCATTCTCCCAGCTCGAGCAGCTTGGCCGTGGTGCGGCGGTTGACGTCGGCGCGGCAGTGGGCCAGGAAGCTGGCCAGCCAGCGGTACTGGCGCAGGTCGGCTTCCGGCTTGAAGCGCAGCGGACCGTCGGCCTGGAACAGCCATTTGACGGCCTTAAGCGGTATGCCCTCGTCGGCCAGCGGCGAGACGTAGCGGTAGCTGAGCTGGCCGCCATTGCCGTAGCTGGCGCCGCTGCCCACTTCCGGCGCGCGCTCGAGCAGGGTGACGCCATAGCCGGCTTCCACCAGCCACCAGGCCGATGCCAGGCCGACAACGCCGCCGCCGATCACGATGATGTGCTGCATGCCAGACTCGTTTGTTCAAATAGGGGAAAGGAGCTTAGAGGCTGTACGGACAGGCCGCCAATGAATCGTGGGGGCGAAGTCATAACCGGCATATATGTACGCATTTGCAGGGCCGTTCAGGCAGATTGGCCGAGGATGGCGCGCCGGTAGACGCTCGCCAGCACGCGCTCCTCGTAGCGCGCCAGCGTGGAGTCGCGGCCCGGATCGGTCGCCGGATCGCGCGCGCTGCCGCCGGCCAGCACCACGATGCCGTTGCCACTGGCGCGGTCCATGGCGAAGATCGAGCGCAGGCCATAGGCGTCGCCCAGGTGGCCCACCGCGTCCAAGCCGGGCGTCAGCCACATCCCGGGTCCGTCCGGATAATGAGCATTGCCCAGGCCGCGCGGGCTGAGGATGCTGCCCAGCGGGTTGCCGTTGCCGCCGACGCCATCGTAGGCCCAGTGGCGCGCGAACATCCGCTCGATCGTCGCCGCCTGCAGCAGGCGCTTGCCATCATGGACGCCGCCCGCCATCAGCATGCGCATGATCACGCCCAGATCGCGCGCCGAGATGCGCAGGCCGCCGGTCGGGCTGAACGGCGTGGCGTTCGTGCCCGGCGCGTAGCCGGCCAGGCCGGGCGGTGGCTGGATGCCGGGGGCGTCCACCTGTGCGACCCAGGGCCCGTCGGGCTGCCAGGTGTCGCTGTCCACCGCGCGCTTGCGGTAGATGGTCGCCAGCCGGTCCTGCGCCGCCTGCGGCAGTTCGGACGGGTTGTAGCCGGCCTGCAGGCCGAGCGGTTGGAACAGCAGGCGCGTCATCAGGCGGTCGAAGCGTTCGCCTGTCACGCGTTCCATGACCGTGCCGATCAGGCCGAAGCCCAGGTTGCAATAGGTGTAATAGGCGCCATCAGGCCCGGCGTGGCCCGACCAGGCGGGCTGTACGTCCTTGAGCGCCGTCGTGGCCGGCCAGAAGTAGCCGCCGTCGTCGCGCAGCGAGGAGGTATGCAGCAGCAGGTGGCGCAGCGTGATCGCCTGGCTGGCGAAATGCGGATTGCGCAAACTGAAACCGAGGTAGCCGGAGACGTCGGCATCGAGATCGATCTTGCCGTCTTCCAGCAGGCGCATCAGGCCGAGCGTGGTGACCAGTTTCGAGATCGAGGCGATGCGGTACAAGGTGTCGGGCGTGGCCGGACGGTCGGGCAGGGAGCCGTTGCCGATGGTGCGGCGCCCGAACGCGCCTTCGTACACCGGCCGGCCCGCGCGTACGGCCGCCACCGACAGGCTGGCGAGAGGAAATGCAGGGTCGTCGACGATGGCGGCCAGCTCGGCGTCGAGCGAAGACGCCACGCCGCCGGCGCCCACGGGCATCGCCGCGAACAGCGGTTCCATCGCGCCCAGCATGACCATGCCGAGCAGGGATCGCCTGCCGTGATTCATTTCATTCCCTTTTATCGTGTTTGCCGGATCAGCATACGGAAAGCCCGAAACGCTTGCCTAATGAATAGCAGTAGGCAAGTCATAACTCTTTTGTATTGGTCTCAAGTGGTATGCTTCCACGGTATGAACACCCCCGGTCCCGGATTCCAGGTCAACCTGGACGACAACTCTCCCCTCTACATGCAGCTGGCGCGCAAGCTGGCGCAGGACGTGCGCGACGGCCGCTACCAGGCCGACCAGGCGCTGCCCTCCGAACGCATGCTGTCCGAGCAGCTCGACGTCTCGCGCGTCACCGCGCGCAAGGCGATCGACCAGCTGGTCGAGCAGGGCCTCGTGGTGCGCCGCCGCGGCTCGGGCAACTATATCGCCCCGCGCATCGAGCAGCCGCTGTCGAACCTGTCGAGTTTTTCGGAACAGCTGCAGCAGCGCGGCTATACCCCGCGCTCCGAGTGGCTGCGCCGCGAAGTGGTCCTGGCCGACGCCGACGAGCAGCTCTCGCTGGGCCTCTCGCCCGGCGCGCGGGTGGCGCGCCTGGAACGCCTGCGCCTGGCCGACGACGTGGTGATGGCCTATGAAATCAGCGTGATCCCGGCCACGGTGCTGCCGCGTCCCGAGGGTGTGGCCGCGTCGCTCTACGCCCACCTGGGCAAGAGCGGCCACATGCCGGTGCGCGCGCTGCAGCACATCCGCGCCATGAACGCCGACGCCGAGCTGGCGGCGCGCCTGGACGTGCCGGAAGGCCGCGCGGTGCTGTTCATCACCCGCATCGGCTACCTGGAATCGGGCGAGCCGGTCGAGCTGACCCATTCCTATTGCCGCAGCGATCACTATGACTTCGTGGCCGAACTAAGACGCCCTACGCCGGGCGCTCCCGCATAACCTCGCGGCATGGCGGCGGACGTTCCTTTCATGGGATGGCTTGCCGAATTGGTATTACACTGGTTTCATCGAAAATCCATTCCGAGACACGGCGATGCTCAATACCGAAACCCCTTCCCAGGCGCACGCCGCCCTCGACCAGTACCCGACCACAGAGCTGGTGAACGTCTTCGTCGACGACCAGTTGCAGGCCGTCGAGGCGGTGCGCAAGGCCGCCCCGCGTATCGCCGCCGCCGTCACCGCCGCTCTGCCGCGCATGGAGGCGGGCGGGCGCCTGATCTATGTCGGCGCCGGCACCTCGGGCCGCCTGGGGGTGCTCGACAGCGTCGAACTGTATCCGACCTTCTCCTGGCCGCATGGACGCGCGGTGGCGCTGCTGGCCGGCGGCAGCGACGCCATGTTCGTCGCGGTCGAAGGGGCGGAAGACGATTTCGCGCAGGGCGCTGCCGACCTGCAGGGCGTGAACGTGGGTCCGGACGACGTGGTGCTGGCGATCGCCGCATCGGGCGGCACGCCGTATGTGCTGGGCGCCATCCAGGCCGCGCGCGCGGTCGGCGCGCTGACGGTAGGCTTCGCCAACAACCCGGACGCGCCGGTCACGCAGGAAGCCGAGATCGGCGTCACGCTCGATACCGGCCCCGAAGTCGTCTCGGGCAGCACGCGCCTGAAGGCGGGCACCTCGCAAAAGATCGCGCTGAACACCTTTTCCAGCGCACTGATGGTGCGTTTGAACAAGGTCTATGGCAACCTGATGGTAGACTTGAAGGCTACCAATGCCAAACTGGTACGGCGCGCGATCCGCCTCACCAGCTTCGCCACCGGCGCCGACGAGGAAGCCGCGCGGGCGGTGCTGGAGCAATGCGGATTCCACGTCAAGACCGCCATCGTGGCCTTGTCCAAACAAACCAGTGTCGAGCAGGCGCAAGCGCTGCTGGAAGCGGCGCGCGGCAGCGTGCGCCAGGCGCTCGCGTAAGCGCGTTTCCGCAGCCTTGGCCTAGAGGCACAAGAAAGAGACATGCAGAAACCGCAAGCGAACCGCCCGTGGCTGTGGGTGCCATCCCTGTACTTCGCCCAGGCCATCCCCTATGTCGTGGTGATGAACCTGACCGTCATCATGTACAAGGACATGGGGATCTCGAATTCCGACATCGCCTTCTATACCAGCCTGCTGTACCTGCCATGGGTGATCAAGCCGCTGTGGTCGCCCATCGTCGACATGTTCGGCACCAAGCGCCGCTGGACCGTGCTGTTGCAGATCGCGGTCGGCGCCTCGCTGATCGCGGTCGGCACCGTATTGCACACACCCGCCTTCTTCGCCGTTAGCCTGGCCGTCATGTGGGTCATGGCGTTCAGCTCCGCCACCCATGACATCTCGGCCGACGGCTTCTATATGCTGGGCCTGCGCCAGCAGCAGCAAGCCGCCTTCGTCGGCGTGCGCAGCACCTTCTATCGCCTCGCGACCCTGGTCGGACAAGGCCCGCTGGTGGTGCTGGCCGGCTACCTGGCGGTCAGCCTGGGCGACGTCAAGCAAGCCTGGGCGATCGTGTTCTACGTGCTGGCCGGGATCTTCTTCGCCGCGTTTGCCTGGCACCAGTTCGTACTGCCCGTGCCAGAGGACGACCGTCCCGCCCCGACCACCAATAATCCGCTGCGCGACTTCTTCGGCACCTTCGCCGCTTTCTTCAAGAAGCGCGACATCTGGATGATCGTCGCCTTCATCCTCACCTTCCGCCTGGGCGAGGCCCAGTTGCTGAAACTCGTGGCGCCGTTCCTGAAGGACCCGGTCAGCGAGGGCGGCCTGGGGCTCACCACCGCCGAATACGGCATCGCCTACGGCACCGTCGGCATCATCGCGCTCACCCTGGGCGGCCTGGCCGGCGGCTGGCTGATCTCGCGCCTGGGGCTCAAGCGCTGCCTGTGGCTGATGGTGTTCGCGATCCACCTGCCGGACCTGGTCTTCGTCTACCTGTCGCAGACCCAGCCGACCGACCTGATGACGGTGTCCGCCTTCCTGGCGCTCGAACAGTTCGGCTACGGCTTCGGCTTCACGGCCATGATGATGTACATGATCATGGTGGCCGACGGTCCGAATAAAACCGCGCACTATGCGATCTGCACCGGCCTGATGGCGCTGGGGATGATGGTGCCGGGCATGTGGAGCGGCGACCTGCAGGAATACCTGGGCTACAAGCACTTCTTCATCTGGACCTGCCTGGCGACGATCCCCGCATTCATCGTGGCGGCGCTGGTCAAGATCGATCCCGAATTCGGGAAAAAATAACGGGCCATGATCGACGCACCGGTGCGCCTGACATCGCTCGACGCCTTCCGCGGCTTCACCATCGCCGCGATGGTGCTCGTGAATAATCCAGGCGACTGGGGCCACCTGCATGCGCAGCTCGCGCATGCGGCCTGGCACGGCTGGACGTTCACCGACACGATCTTCCCTTTCTTCTTGTTCATCGGCGGCGTCGCGATGGCGCTGTCGCTGGGCCGCCTGGCCGCTGCCGGCGCGGACAAGCCGCAGCTGCTCGTCAAGCTCGCCAAGCGTGCCGCGCTGATCTTCCTGATCGGCTTCCTGCTCAACCTGATCCCGCGCTTCGATTTCGATAGCGTGCGCATTCCCGGCGTGCTGCAGCGCATTGCCCTGTGCACCGTGCTGGCGGCGCCGCTGGTGGTCTACCTGGGCTGGCGTGGCCAGGCGCTCGCCATCTCCCTGCTGCTGGCGCTGTACAGCGTGCTGATGCTCTTCGTTCCGGTTCCCGGCATCGGTGCCGGCGTACTGGAACCGGGCCAGGACTTCGGCGCCTGGATCGACCGCGCGCTGATGGATGGCCACTTGTGGGCGCAAGCGAAGACCTGGGACCCGGAAGGACTGGTGTCCACGCTCCCGGCCGTGTGCAGCCTGCTGTTCGGCGTGCTGGCCGGCCGGCTGCTGCTCTCGACACTTTCGCGGGTCGAACAGGTGGTGTGGCTGATGCTGGCGGGCCTGGCCTGCCTGGCGCTGGGCTCCACGCTCGATGCGGTCCTCATGCCGATCAATAAAAGCCTGTGGACGCCGTCGTTCTGCCTGTTGATGAGCGGTTGGGCGCTGCTGGCTTTCGGCGCCAGCTACTGGCTGCTGGACGCGGCGCCGTCGAACGTCGTGCGTGAGTGCGCCGCGCGCTGGAGCACGCCCTTCGTCATCTACGGCATGAACGCGCTATTCATCTTCGCGCTCTCCGGTCTCATCGCCAAGATGCTCGGCTTTATCAAATTCACCCAGCCGGACGGCAGCCAGCTCGCGCTCGGCCGACTGCTGTACGCGCCGTTTGCCGCGCTGCCGCTGGACCCACGCAACACCTCATTACTGTACGCCATCGCTTTCAACGCCTGCATGTTTGCCATTGCCTGGTGCATGTGGCGCAAGCGCTGGTTCGTCAAAGTCTGAACAGAAAAGGAGCCACTTTGCTTCCCAAAATGAACAAACGCGCTTTCACGCTCGGCCTGGCCAGCGCCTTCGCCCTCGGCGGCCTGCTGGCCGGC
The DNA here is from genome assembly GCF_008014745.1 of Massilia arenae. GTDB lineage: Bacteria > Pseudomonadota > Gammaproteobacteria > Burkholderiales > Burkholderiaceae_D > Telluria > Telluria arenae. The sequence goes on along the minus strand of NZ_VPFD01000003.1, from coordinate 297,150 downwards.
TGCGGCACCAAGCCGCTCACCCGCGGTGTACCGGTGGCCGAAACCAGCGGCGGCGACGATCCGCCGGCCGCGCCGCGCGAACTGCGCGCCGCCTGGGTCTCGACCGTCGCCAATATCGACTGGCCCAGCAAGCCTGGCCTGTCGTCCGCTAAACAGCAGCAAGAAGCCATCGCCATCCTCGACCGCGCCAAGTCGCTGAACCTGAACGCGATCGTGCTGCAGGTGCGTCCTTCGGCCGATGCGATCTATCCATCGAAGCTCGAGCCATGGACCGAGTACCTGAGCGGCGCGCAAGGCAAGGCGCCAATGCCGGCCTACGATCCCCTCAAATTCTGGATCGACCAGGCGCATGCGCGCGGTCTCGAGCTGCACGCGTGGTTCAACCCCTATCGCGCGCGCATGGACGCGGCGCGCTCGCAGTCGGCGCCGAACCACATCACCAACACCAATCCGGACATCGTCAAACGCTACGGCAAGTTCATGTGGATGGACCCGGGCGAGCCGGCGGCCGTCAAGCAGACCATGGATGTGATCCTCGACGTCGTGCGCCGCTACGACATCGACGGCGTGCACATCGACGACTACTTCTATCCCTACCCGATCGAGGCCACGCCGGCCGTGGCCGGCAATGCCGCCGCGCTGGACGGCCGCGCGGCCAAGGCCGAACTGGACTTCCCCGACGATCCGGCCTGGCAGCGCTACCTGAAGAGCGGCGGCACCCTGGCGCGCGCCGACTGGCGCCGAGACAACGTCAACCGCCTGATCGAGGCCATGTACAAGGGCATCCATGCCGAAAAGAGCTGGGTGCGCTTCGGCATCAGTCCCTTCGGCCTGGGCCGGCCCGATCGCCGCCCACCCGGCATCGTCGGCTTCTCGCAGTACGACAAGCTGTATGCCGACGCCGAACTGTGGCTGCAAGAGGGCTGGCTCGACTACTTCGTGCCGCAGCTGTACTGGCCGATCAAGCCGCCGGGCCAGGCCTATGACGTGTTGCTCGACTACTGGATCGGCCAGAACCCGCTGGGCCGCCATATCTGGCCGGGCCTGTTCACCAGCCGCATCGGCGCGCCGACCCGCGACTACGAGCCGGACGAAGTGCTGCAGCAGGTCAGCGTGACCCGTTCGCGCCCGCTGGCCACCGGCCATATCCACTTCAGCATGGTGGCACTGATGCAGAACCGCAAAGGCGTCAGCGAACAGCTGCGCGCGAGCCGCTACACCGGCCAGGCGCTGGTGCCGGCCACGCCGTGGCTGGGCAGCACGCCCCCCGGCACGCCCGTGGTGAAGGCCGCGCGCAGCGCCCGCTCGGTCGACCTGAGCCTGACGGCGGGCAAGGGCAATGCCCTGTATGCGATCTGGGCCCGCCACGGCAATGAATGGCGCTTCGCCGTGGCGCCGGCGGCGCGCGCGACGTGGACGGTGTCCGACGACGAGCGCCTCGGCCCGGCCGAGATCGTGGTGGTGAGCGCAGTCGACCGCCTCGGCAACGAGGGCGAGCGCGTGCGTGTGTGGTCGAAACCATAATGCGGGTAGCATCACGGTATGCCGACTGATCAAGACAATCCGCGCGTAGCAGGCGCCGGCCTGGGCATCGACGCCGGCGGCACCCAGACCCGCTGGGCGCTGGCCGCGCCCGGCGGCACGATCCTGGCCGAGGGCACGGTCGCCGGCCTCTCGGCCCTGCAGATGGCCACGCCCCACGGCCGCGACGCCGTGCGCGCCACCTTCGAACGGTTGGCGGAGGCGGTGCTGCAGCATGCGCATCCGGTGCGGGTGCAGGCCGGCCTGACCGGCTTCGGCGGCGATGGCGAATTGCTGCAGGGCTGGCTGGCTGACCTGCTGGGCGTGGCGCCTGGCGCGGTCCTGCTCTGCAACGATATCGAGATCGCCTACCGCGCCAGTTTCGCGCCGGGCGAAGGTTACCTGGTCTATGCCGGCACCGGTTCGATCGGGGCCTTCATCGACGAGCACGATGTGTTTCACCGCGCCGGTGGCCGCGGCGTGGTGCTGGACGATGGCGGCGGCGGCTTCTGGATCGCGCGCGAAGCGCTGCGCCATATCTGGCGCAATGAAGACGAACGTCCCGGCTGCTGGCAGGAGTCGCCGATGGCGCATGCCGTGTTCGAACACATCGGCGGATCGGACTGGGCCCAGTCGCGCCAGTTCATCTATCAAAGCGAACGCGGGACGGTCGGCAAGCTGGCGCTGGCCGTCGCCGCCAGCGCGGAACACGATCCGGCGGCGCGCGCCATCCTGGTCGCGGCGGGCCATGAGCTGGCGCGCCTGGCATCGGCCCTGATCGCGCGCTTCGGTGCGCGCCCAGTGGCCCTGGCCGGGCGCGCCGCCGAACTGCATCCGCTGATTGCCGACACCATGCGCGCGGCGCTGCCCCCGACTACCGCCTTCACCCGCACCGGATCGCGCGCCCACCATGCCGCCGCGCGCCTGGCGCTGGCTTGAACGACAAGAAACCACCAAGGAGAACAATATGAAATCGATCGCCGCCTTGCTTGCCCTGACCGTACTGGCGGGCTGCTCCACCGTCCCGAGCTACGACACTACCTATAACGCCAAGGGCCAGTCGAGCCGGGCGCGCTTCCTGGTGCTGCATTACACGGTCGCCAACACGCCGAGCTCGATCAAGATCCTGACCGAGAAAGAAGTCAGCTCGCATTACCTGCTGACCGACGAGGCGACGCCCAAGATCTATCGCCTGGTCGACGAGAACCGCGCCGCCTGGCATGCCGGTAACTCGAGCTGGAAGAACTTCACCCAGCTGAACAACAGCTCGATCGGCATCGAGATCGTCAACGCCGGCTGGAAGGACACGCCGACCGGCCGCGTCTATGCGCCGTTCCCGCAATCGCAGGTGGACGCCCTGATCCCGCTGGTGAAGGACATCGTCCAGCGCCACGGCATCGCGCCCGAGAACGTGCTGGGCCACAGCGACATCGCGCCGCTGAGGAAGCAGGATCCGGGGCCGCAGTTCCCGTGGCAGCGCCTGGCGCAAGAGGGCCTGGTGCTGTGGCCGGACGCCGCCCGCGTGGCGGCCGTGCGCCCGGCCTTCGACGCCCTGCTGCCCGACGTCGGCTGGTACCAGCGCAAGCTGGCCATGCACGGTTTCGGTGTCAATCAAAGCGGCGTCTACGACGAAGCGACCCGCACCACGCTGGCGGCGTTCCAGATGAAATATCGTCCGCTCGATATCGCTGGCAATCCGGACGCCGAGACGGCGGCGCTGCTCGAAGTGCTGACCACGCCGGCCGGCACCCCGCCGCCGCCGATGCCGGTGATCCCGGCGCAGCCGCAGCCATGGCAGGCCGTGCCCGGCCAGCCGCTTCCAACGCCAACGCCGGCGCCAGCGCCAGTACCGCCATCGGCGCCGGCTCCGACCTTTGATCCGCTGCCGGGTGCGCTCGAGAACGTGCCGCCGACCGCACCGGTGCCTGCGCCTGTGCCCGCCACGCCGCCAGTGAACACGCCGTGACCATCGCCGTACAGCAATTTTCGCTGTATCCTTCGCCAATCCACCCTGTGCGTATGCTGGGTGGATTTTCTACTGAAGGGTGAAGCAATGCGTCTGCGTCATATCGAGGTGTTCCACGCCATCATGCAAGTCGGCACCATCAGCGGCGCCGCCCAGGTGCTGCATATTTCCCAGCCGGCGGTGACCAAGGTGCTGCAGCATGCCGAGCTGCAGCTAGGCATGCCGCTGTTCGAGCGCGTGCGCGGCAAGCTGTATCCGAAGCCGGAAGCGCACCGCCTGTTCGCCGAAACCGAGAAACTGAACCGCGACCTGCAGGGCATCCGCCGCCTGGCCGCCAGCCTCAAGGGCCGCGCGGTCGAGACCGTGCGCCTGGTGTCGACGCCGACCATCGCGGTCAGCGTGCTGCCGGTCGGGATGACGGCCTGGCGCCGCGACTTCCCCGACACCCGTTGTGAACTCGCCACACATCACACGAGCGAGATCGTGAACGCGCTGCGCCTGGGCGAAGCCGACCTGGCCCTGTCGCTGCAGGATCCGCGCCATCCCGGCATCGTGGCCGAACCGATCGCCCACGGCCTGTTGACGGTGGTGGCGCCCGCCGGCACCTGGACCGAGGAAGAATGCAAGAAGCCGATCTCGGCCGAAGACCTGAGCGGCGAACTGATCGGCCTGGCCGACCGCGATCCGCTAGGCGAGATGGTCGTCGCCGCCTGCGAGGCGCAAGATGTGCAGCCGGTGTTCCGCACCGTGGTGCAGACTTACCAGATCGCGCGCTCGCTGGTGGAGGCCGGCGCCGGCACGGCGATTCTCGACCCGTTCACCGCCGCCTCGGCGGCGCCCAACAAGGTGCAGTGCCGCCAGTGGTCGCCGTCGATCCCGGTGCACCTGTACCTGCTCACCGCCAGCCATTCGCCCCTGTCGCATGGCGCGCGCGAGCTGGCCAACTGTATCGGCGCGACCGCACGCGCCTGTCTTGAAAACAAGTAAATGAACCTTACCCTCGCCAGCGAGGACATCGCCAGCAGCCCGGAATTCCGCCACCTGGACAGCATCGCCGGCATTGACGTCGACCTGCGCTACGCCACCGCCAACAACTTCGTCGGGCGCGATTTGTATTCGCCGTACGACTGCGCCTGGCTGCACGTCGAGGCGGCGGCCGCGCTGGAACGCGCGGTGGCCTGGCTGGCAGTGCACGCGCCGGACCTGCGGCCGCTGGTGCTGGACGCCCTGCGTCCGCAGCGCGTGCAGCAGCAGTTGTGGGACGCGCTCGAGGGCACCGACCTGCGCCTGTACCTGGCCAACCCGGTGCGCGGCTCGATCCACTCCTATGGCATGGCGCTCGACATCACGCTGCTCGATGCCGATGGCCGCGAGCTGGACATGGGCACCGGCTTCGACGACATGACGGAGCTGTCGCATCCGGTGCTGGAAGAAGGCTTTCTATTGGCCGGCCAGCTCACGGAGCATCAGCTGGCCAACCGCCGCCTGCTGCGCACCGTGATGCTGCAGGCCGGCTTCCTGGGCATCAATACCGAGTGGTGGCATTTCGATTGCGGCGACCGCGAACTGGTGCGCGCCACCTTCCGCAGGGTGCTGTAAGGCTTACGCCGCCAGCTCGACCGACTCGACCCGGTTGCGGCCGTTGCGCTTGGCCGCATACAGCTGCTTGTCGGCTGCCACGATCAGGTCGGGCAGGGTGACGCGCAAGTCCTTGCTCGAAAAATCGAAGGCGGCCACGCCGAAGCTGGCGCTGGTCGGCACCGGTTCGCCGTCGACCGTGAAGGTGCTGGCGGCGAAGGCGTCGCGCAGGCGGTCAGCCAGGGCGCTCGCCCCGGCCAGCCCGCTCACGGGCAGGATCAGCAGGAATTCCTCGCCGCCGTAACGCACCACCGCATCGACGCCCTGGCGCGTCATCCCCTGCAGCAGGGTGGCGAAGTTCTGGATCACGTGGTCGCCCTGATGGTGGCCGAAGGTGTCGTTGATGTGCTTGAAGTGATCGATATCGCACAGCACCACCGAGACCGCATGGCCGAAGCGCCGCGCTCGCGCCAGCTCGGCGCCCAGCAGGTGGTCGTTCAGGTAATGGCGGTTGTAGCAGCCGGTGAGCTGGTCGCGCTCGGCCAGGCGCTTGAGTTGCGTCTGCAGGCGGAATTCCTCGCGCGCCACCCGGTTGAAGCGGCGCGCCGCCAGGATGCCGAAGGTATTGATCATCGCCAGCAGCATGCCCATGGTGAGCAGGTCGGCCACGGGCCGTGGCGGCAGCAGGTAGTGCACCAGCGCCAGGAAAACGATCACGCCGCCGCTCACGATCGCGGTGGCGTAGGCCAGCCGGTTCGGGATGTACAGGTAGATCACGACCTGGATCACCACCATCGACAGCGCATGCCAGTGCACCTCGTTCGAACGCGCCAGCGCCACCACCATGAAGCAGCCCAGCGACAGGATTTCGGCGCTCGACGCGGCCAGCCGCGTGCCTGCTACCGACAGCGGACGGCGATAGGCGAGCCAGGCGCCGGTGCCGCCGATGAGCGCCACGCCCAGCCGCGCAGGGAGGGTTTCACGCAGCGCGGCGTCCAGTCCCAGCGCCGCGATATCGGTCAGGAAGAACAGCTGGAAGAAGATGACGCAGAACAGCAGCGTGAAGCCAAGCAGGGAGCGCGTGCGGGGGAGCTGGCTCGTCAGGAATTCGGTCTCGTCCGCGGCGCGCGCGAACTCTCCGGTCAGGGGATGGAATTTCATGGATGATCAGCACGGCCAAACTTGACGGTCGGCAACGCGTCCTGCGGAGGCGGAAACCGGTGGCGCGAGACACGCACCAGCCCGCTATTGTGTCAGCTTTTGCTATCGAAAACTAACGAATTATAGTAATTCGACACTAAGCTTGCATCGATAGCAATGTTTAGCTGTACATTCCCGGTTCAGGGCGTGGCGGAAAGCGGCGCACCCGAGCGCGCCACCCAGTCCACCAGCGTATCGAGCACGGCGCGTCCGCGACCGTTGCCGCTTTGCTCGCTATTGATCATCGCCACGAACACGCACGGGATGCCGTTCGCGTCCGGCACGTAGCCGGCCAGCGCCGTGACGTTGCGCAGGGAGCCGGTCTTGAGGCGCGCACGGCCGGCGGCGGGGCTGTCCTGCAGGCGGCGGCGCATGGTGCCGTCGACCGCGCCGATCGGGATGCTGGACTGGAATTCCGGCGCCCAGGGGCTGCGCAGCCCGGCCTGCAGCAGGCGGGCCATCTGCTGCGCGCTGATGCGCTCGATGCGCGACAGGCCCGAGCCGTTGTCGATCACGAAGCCGGTGTCGTCGATCTGTTTTTCGCGCAGCCAGCCGCGCACCGCGGCGTCGGCGCGGGCGAAGGTCGATTCCTCGGCCAGCGGCAGCGCCAGGCTGCCCGCCACCGGGTCGGCCTGCAGGCTGCCCAGGCTCAGGAACAGGGTGCGCGCCAGTGCGTTGTCCGACGGCTTGTTGATGTCGCGGACCAGTTCCGGCAGCTGGCGCGATACATGGGCCGCGAGCAGACGGGCGTCCAGCGGCGTGGCGCCGGTGATGGTGCGGCCGCTCAGCACGCCCCCCTGGTCGCTCCAAATCTCTCGCACCAGGCGGCCGACGTAGTCGTCGCGGTCGAGCACGTTGACGCCGTAGCTGCGGTTGCAGTTCTTCGGAAAGGTGCCGCGCAAGACCACCTTGATGCGGCCATCGGCCTGGCGCCGCGCCTCGGGCAGCTGCCAGCCGGCTTCCCACTTGGCGCAGTCGGCGTCGACCAGGGTCATCTCGGACGTCACCGAGACCCGCTCCAGCTCCGGATGCATGCGCAGCTGCAGGCGCGCAGCGGTCGAACGCATGTCGAGCTGCAGCATGTTCTTGTTGACCAGCAGGGCGTCGGGGATCACGTTGTAATACGCTTCCGGCGACTCGTCGAAGGGCGCCAGGCCGACGTCCGTGCGCGCCGGCTGGAACAGGCCGCGGTCCAGCACCAGGTCGCCCTCGATGCGCTCGATGCCGTCGTAGCGCAGCGCGCGCAGCATGTCGGCAATGTGCTCGCCCGACAGGTCGGCATCGGCGCCGCCCTTCAGGTACAGGCTCCCGCGCAGCACGCCGTCCTCGACCTGGCCCGTGGTGCGCAGCTCGGTGCGACCGCGAAAGGCCGGCCCCAGGCGCTCCAGGCCGACCAGGGTCGTCACCAGCTTCATGGTCGATGCCGGCTGCATCGGCAGGCCGGCCCGGTGTTCGAGCACGGCGGCGTCGCCGCGCAGCACCAGCACCCCGATCTCGTCCTGCCCGATGCCGTTCTGCTGCAGCGCCTGGGCCACCGCTGGCGGCAGCTGGGCGTGGGCGAACGAGATACAGGTGCAGAGGGCGAGCGCGAGGGCGGAGCGTTTGAGCATGCTGTTCCTTTTAACCGAAGAAGAGATAGGCGACGAAGATGGCCGCAATGATGCCGACCAGGTCGGCCAGCAGGCCGTAGCTGACCGCATAGCGGGTCTTGCGGATGCCGACCGAGCCGAAATACAGGGCGATGATGTAGAAGGTCGTGTCCGAGGCGCCCTGCAGGACGCTGGCCAGGCGGCCGACGAAGGAATCGACGCCATAGGTGTTGATCGCATCGATCATCATGGCGCGCGCGCCGCTGCCCGACAGCGACTTCATGAGCGCGGTCGGCAGCGCGCCGACGAAGTCGGTCTGCAGGCCGAGCGAGGCGAACACCCAGGCGAAGCCGTTCACGATCAGGCCCAGGATGCCGGAATTGCGCACCACGCTGATCGCGACGATCATGCCGACCAGGTAGGGGATGATCTTGATCGCGGTCTCGACGCCGCCCTTGGCGCCTTCGATGAAGGCTTCGAACACGTTCACCTTCTTGACCACGGCCCCGGTCATGAAGGCGGCGATCACCGAGAACAGCACCAGGTTGGCGACCACGGTCGACACCAGCTGGATCTGCGATTTATCGAGGAAGTAGGTAAAACTGAATACCATCGATGCGATCAGCGCGGCGGTGCCGCCGATCCAGGCAAAGACCACCGGATCGAACATATTGATGCGCTGGCGGATGCCCACCGCGATGATGCTGAAGATGGTGGCGGTATAGGTCGCGATCAGGGTCGGGATGAAGATGTCGGCCGGATTGGCCGCACCGAGCACCGCGCGCTGGGCCATGACGGCCAGCGGGATGATGGTCAGGCCCGAGGTCTGGATCACCAGGAACATCAGCTGGGCGTCGCTGGCCTCGTCCTTCTTCGGATTGATCGACTGCAGGCTCTCCATCGCCTTCAGGCCGAAGGGCGTGGCGGCGTTGTCGAGGCCCAGCATATTGGCCGAGAAGTTCATCACCATGTGGCCGTTGGCCGGATGGTCGCGTGGCACGCCGGGGAAGATACGCGAGAAGAAGGGCGCGATCACGCGCGCGAACAGGTTGATGGCGCCGGCCTTTTCGCCGACGTTCATGATCCCGAGCCAGAAGGTCATCACGCCGGCCAGCGGCAGGGCGATGTCCATCACGGCCATCTTGGCCGAGTCGAAGGTGCCGTCGATGATGCGCTTGAAAATCTCTGTGTCGCCGAGGAACAGCCATTGGAACATCGCTGCGAGGAAGCCGACGAGGAAGAAGCCTGTCCAGATGTAATTGAGTGCCATGTAATGAGTCGCTGCTGGGTATCGCACGATTGTGCAGTGGACAGGGGCTGAGGGCAAGCCGCGTGGATGAAAGAATGCAGCCGCACCATGTTCAAAAGTTATGAGCGTTGCCTCGGGATGGGCGGCGGCCTATGATACGCAACGCCTAACACAACCCGCCGTCATGACATTCCGCTACGCCGCTGCCCTCGTATTCACCCTGTCCTGCCTTGGTGCGCAGGCGGCGCAGGCCCAGGCGCAGCCGCCGGCGCAGGCGGAACAAAAAGTGCTGCGCATGTTCCTGTCCACCAGCGAAACGGGGCTCGACCCGGCGGCGGCGTCCGACAACGCCACCCTGTCGCTGCTGGAGAACCTGTTCGACCCGCTGCTGCGCTACGACTACCTGGCGCGGCCGGCGAAGCTGCGGCCGAACACGGCGACCGCGATGCCGCAAGTGAGCGCCGACGGCCTGACGTATACCTTCCGCATCCGCCCCGGCATCTATTTCACGCCGGATCCGGCCTTCAAGGGCGTGAAGCGCGAAGTCACGGCTGCCGACTATGCCTACAGTCTCAAGCGTCTGCTCGACCCGGCGCTCAGGTCGCCCTGGTCGTATATGGTCGAAGGCAAGCAGGTGGAGGCGGTCGACCGCTACACCCTGCGCATCCGCCTTGCCGCGCCCGACAACAACTTCCTGTTCTATCTCGCCACCCCGGCCACCGGCGTGGTCGCGCGCGAGGTGATCGAGGCCTATCCGGGCCAGGCCGGCAACCATCCGGTCGGCACCGGTCCTTTCATGATCGGCGAGTGGAAGCGCAGCGACCGCATCGTCCTGCTGGCCAATCCATATTCGACGGCCGTGTTCAGCGCCACGCCTGGCGACGACCCGGAAGACCGGGCGATTGCCGCCGCGCTGGAGGGCAAGCGCCTGCCGCGGGTGGACCGGATCGAGGTGAAGATCGCCGAGGAATTCCAGGGTCGCATGCTGGGCTTTTTGAATGCCGAATACGACTACCTGGAACAGATTCCCGAATCGATGACCGAGATGGTGGTGCAGGACGGCGAACTGAAACCCGAGCTGGCGGCGCGCGGCATCGTGCTGTCGCGCTTCCCGGTGCTGCAGACCTATTACATGTGGATGAACATGAACGACCCGGTGGTCGGCGGCTATGGCAAGGACAGGGTGGCGCTGCGGCGCGCGATCTCGATGTCGTACAACAGCGCCGAAGACATCGCGCTGCTCAAGAAGGGCTTCGCGATCAAGGCCGAATCGCCGCTGCCGCCGAACGTGCTCGGCTACGATCCGGATTACCGCAGCCCGGTGCCCTACAACCCGGCGCTGGCCAATGCGCTGCTCGACCGGCATGGCTATGACAAGCGCGATGCCGATGGTTTCAGGCGCGCGCCTGGTGGCAAGCCGCTGACGCTCACGATGCACAGCGAAGCCACCGTCGGTGGCCGCCTGCGCGACGAGTTGTGGAGAAAATGCCTGAACGCGATCGGGCTACGCGTCGTGTTCAGGTCGGACAAGAAGACCGAGATCATCAAGGCGTCGCGCCTGGGCACGGTGCAGATGTTCGAGAGTAACTGGATCGCCGACTTCCCAGACGGCGACAATTTTTACCAGCTGCTGTACGGCCCGAACGCGGGCCGCGCCAACTACTCCCGTTTCGACCTGCCGGAGTACAACGTGCGCTACGAGCGTGCGCGTTTGCTCACCGATGGTGCGCAGCGCAACAGGCTGTATATCGAGATGAACCAGCTGCTGCACGCCTATAACCCATGGGTGCCATTGACCCATGTGCTGTCCGGCGACCTGCGCCATCCGTGGCTGAAAAACTACAAACGGCATCCGGTCGAATTCACTACCTGGCGTTACCTCGATCTCGATGTTGCGCAAAGAGCACGCTCCGCCAGAGCTAAGCGTTAGATTTCGTTAGTTTTTCCTAAATTAAATATTCCTGCTGGTTATACTGCCCTCCGGTTAATTCATTGGCACCTGCGAAATTTGTGGGCGTACTCTGAATTCACAACATAACGTAATGCTAAGAGCGAACCAGACATTACGAACAGAGCAGGCCAGGCGTGTGCGATGCAGTGCACCAATCTGGCCCAAGACCGCCAAGGGAAACGTTAGGAGAAACACGGTGAAATTGAAAAAACTGGCACAGTTGTTGGCCCTCATGGGCATGGCCGCCCCGATCGTGGCACAGGCGCAGGCGCAAAGCGAGGCGTCGATGCAGCGGGTGGAAATCACCGGCTCGAGCATCAAGCGCATCGCCAAGGAAGGTGCGCTGCCGGTTGAAATCATTTCGCGCAAACAGCTGGAAGACCAGGGTATCGTGACGGCCGAGCAGCTGATCGCAACCCTGAACGTGAACGGCAACGGCTCCGACAACCTGGCGTCGAACGCCGACGTCACCTCGGGCGCCCAGCGCGGCAACAACGGCGCCTCGAGCGCCAACCTGCGCGGGCAGGGCGCCGACTCGACCCTGGTGCTGCTCAATGGCCGCCGCGTCGCGACCCACGGCATGAAGGGCTCGGCGGTCGACCTGAATTCGATCCCGATGGCGGCGGTCGAGCGCGTCGAAGTGCTGAAGGACGGCGCCTCGGCCGTGTATGGCACCGACGCGATCGGCGGCGTGATCAACTTCATCCTGCGCAAGAACTACAAGGGCCTGGAAGCCCAGGCCTTCACCGATGTGACCGAAGCGGGCGGCGGCGAGATCGGCCGCGCCACCCTCACCGGCGGCTGGGGCGACCTCGATACCCAGGGCTGGAACGTGCTGGTGACGGCCGCGCACAGCGAGAACAAGGCGCTGCGCGGCAACCAGCGCGATTTCGTGAACACCTTCCAGCCGAACCGCGGCGTGTCGGTCGATACGCGCGGCACGCCGCATGCCAACATCTTCGCGACCACGCTGGGTCCATCCCTGCTGTCGCGCACCGGCACCGGCCCGACCCTGCCAGGCGGCGGCGTCGCCTACAACGGCGTCAGCCTGCTCGACCTTCCCGGCGGCGCCGGCTGCAACAGCATCGACGGCATGGATGTCTATGACGAGAAGCTGTGGGACACGCCAAGCGCCGGCTATGGCTGCGCCTGGGACACGGGCCGCGCCGCCGTGCTGCAGCAGCCGGTCAAGAACACCAATGCGCTGGCCCGCGCCACCTTCAATGCCGGCGAACACCAGTTGTTCGCCGAAGCGGTCGGCTCGCGCGTCGAAGTCGCCAAGCGCTTCTCGCCGAACCAGGTCTCGCCATCGGCATCGACCTTCGGCCCGACCTCGTTCTACCCGAGCACCGGCGCCGCCTATGACCGCGTGTACAACGACCTGGTCAAGGTCTTCCCGGGCATCTCGGCCAACTACGGTCTGCCGATCGCCTACCGCTGGCGCTGCATGGAGTGCGGCAACCGCGAGATCGAGACCGAGACCAAGGCCGGCCGCGTGCTGGTGGGCGCCGACGGTCCCCTGACCCTGTTCGGCAAGCGCTATGACTACCGTGTTGGCCTTTCGCGCGCCTTCAGCGAATCGGATTCGACCTTGGGCACGGGCTTCAACTACACGAAGCCGCTGGCCGATGCGCTGGGTACGGGCATCATCAATCCCTTCCTGATGGCGGGCGAAACCCAAAGCCAGGCGGCGCTGGACCTGATCGCCAGCACCTCGGCCGCCGGCGTGGTGCTGTATGGCGGCACCAGCACCATGACCCAGCTCGATGGCGCGATCTCGGGCGAACTCTTCAACCTGCCGGCCGGTCCGGTCCTGGCGGCCGTCGGCATCGACCTGCGCCGCGAGGAATACAAGTTCAATGGCGACGAGCGCAGTATCGCCGACCGTCGCGCGATCCTGAACGCGCCGTTCGACGACGTCAACGCGCTGGAAAAGGTCAAGCGCGACATCAAGGCGATCTACGCCGAGGTGCTGGTGCCGGTGACCAAGGATCTGGAACTGACCTTCGCCATCCGCCGCGACGATTACACGGGCTTCGGCACCACCACCAATCCGAAGGTCTCGTTCCGCTACCAGCCGTTCGCATCGCTGATGTTCCGCGGTTCGTACAACGAAAGCTTCCGCGCGCCGTCGTTCAACCAGCTGTTCAACGGCATCACGATCTCGCCTTACGCCGGCAAGGACCTGGCGGATCCGGCCACCTGCCCCGGCGGCAAGGTCGACAGCACCAGGCCAGGCTGCGAATCGGTCAATCCCGAGACGCTGACCGGCGGCCGTCCGGAGCTGGGCCCGGAGACCGCGAAGCAGGGCAGCATCGGCGTCGTGTTCGAGCCGACCAACTTCTTCTCGGCGAGCGCGGACCTGTGGGAGATCCGCAAGGAAAACACGATCGACTCGTTCAACCTGGCGACCATGCTGGAGAATTACGAGTACTTCCAGAGTTCCTTCCTGCGCGATTCCGCGACCGGCCAGTTGATCGGTGTTGACCAGCGCTGGCTCAATACCGGCGAACGCATTACCCGCGGTGTCGAAGTCGGCGCCCGCTTCAATGGCAAGTTCAACACCGGCGCCGTGTGGAGCGTGGGCCTGGACGGCTCGCGCCTGCTGGAGAAGAAGTCGCGCACCACCACCGATGCGCCTTTCGGCGAGAGCGAAGTCGGCCGCTTCCTGTTCACCGGCGACCTGGGCCTGAAGTGGAAGCACAGCGCCTATGCGACCTACAAGTACGGCAACTGGAGCGGCATGCTGCAGAACATCTACCGTTCGGGCTATGACGACCAGGTGCTGCCGGGCGTGGCCAGCGGCCGTGTGACGCCGTCGAACTACAGCAGCAAGGTCGACGACTACTCGATCTTCAACCTGTCGGTGAACTACACGGGCTTCCAGAACCTGACCCTGACCGCGGGCGTCAAGAACCTGCTCGATGAAGATCCGCCGTTCGCGATCACCTACGACAGCAACACCGGCGCCGGCAGCAGCTGGGAACCGCGTGTCGCCGATCCACGTGGCCGCTCGTTCACCCTGATGGCCAACTACAAGTTCTTCTGATTGCTCTACACAGAGGGCCCGCGCCATGGAGGTTTTCGGCCTCCCGGCGCGGGCCTTTTTTTCAGGCCGTTCGCACGTAATCGGTCACCCGTAACCTTTGCACGTCATCCCCGCGCAGGCGGGGATCCAAGTTTTTTATGCATCGCGGCAGCGCAAGCAGAACTTGGGTCCCCGCCTGCGCGGGGACGACGTCGATTGACGCCGCCATGAAGATCAGCCGTCGCAGCTTTGGCGCCATCGCCGCCGCCTTGTCCCTGGCCTTGCCCGGCGTTGCCGCGGCGCGTACGCCTTCCTCACGTCCCATGAAAAAACTCGTCAAACCGCCCCGCCTGAAGCGCGGCGACACCGTCGGCCTGATCGCGCCCGGCGGCTACACCACCGACCGCGCCATCGAGAAGGCGGTGCGCAATATCGAAGGGTTGGGTTTCAAGGTCAAGACCGGCGCCTATCTGCGCGAGGTGTTCGGCAACTATGCCGGCTCGGTACAGCAGCGCCTGGCCGACCTGCATGCGATGTTCCTTGACCCGGAAGTAAAAGCGATCTGGCCGATCCGCGGCGGCTCGGGCTGCATCTCGCTGCTATCAGGTCTCGACTACGACCTCATTCGCCGCAACCCCAAAGTCCTGGTCGGCTATTCCGACATCACGGCGCTGCATCTCGCGATCCTCAAGCAGGCCGGCCTGGTGACCTTCCATGGCCCGGTCGCCTCGTCGACGATGACGCCATATTCGACTGAACACATGATGGCGGTGCTGACCGAGCCGCGGGCCAGCTACACGATCCCGATGTCGCAGGAGAATGCGGAGCGCGCCGCGAGCGAGCCGCATTTCGGCGTCCACACCTTCACCCACGGCGTGGCAAGCGGCCCGCTCATGGGCGGCAACCTGTCGCTGGTGGCGGCGCTGGCAGGCACGCCGTATGCAGCCGACATCAAGGACAGCATCCTGTTCCTGGAAGAGGTGAACGAAGCGCCTTACCGGATCGACCGCTGGATGACCCAGCTCGACCTGGCGGGCGGCTTCAGGAATGCGGCGGCGCTGGTGGTGGGCATTTGCGAGAACTGCGGGCCGGAACATGAAGACATCTCGCTGACGCTGGAGCGCACGCTGGGCCTGCACCTGCATCCGCTGACGATTCCCGCGGTGTCAGGCTATTCGATCGGCCATATTCGCAACCAGTTCACCCTGCCGATGGGGATCCAGGCGCGCATCGATACGAAAGCGCAGACGATTACGCTGCTGGAGTCCGCCGTTACCTGACGCGCCGGCTCATCATGACCGAACCGTGCGACTGGCCATCGATGCGGTACAGGTCCGGCACTTCGCAGGTAGCGGCGAAGCCGGCACGCTCGTACAGCCGGCGCGCCGCGTGATTCCCCGCCAGCACGTCGAGATCGACCCATTCCAGCGGTGGCGTGGCTGCAGCCCAGGCCAGCGCCGTCTCGACAAGTTGCCGACCCAGTCCAAAGCGCCGGTAGTCGCGGTGTACACCCATGCCCAGCAGTGCCCGGTGGCTGGAGGCTGGATCGGGCCGCGCGCGCAGGTCGACATGGCCCGCGATCGCACCCAGCGTGTCGAGCGCGATCCACATATGACGCCAGCCCGGCTGGCCGAACGGCACCGCAAAGCTGGCAGCGAAGGCGGCCGCTTTCTCGGGCGTCACGCGCGACTGCAGGCGCGACAGCGGTTGGAACAGCGGCATGCCATCGCGGCCGTTTTCCTGCAGCTGGTCGTCCAGGTAGATGAAGAGCTGCGCCAGCCGTTCCGGCTCCAGCGGTGCGATGTGCAGGAGCGGCAGGCTCACAGCGCGCGTGCGATCAGGAGTTTCTGGATGTCGCTGGTGCCTTCATAGATCTGGCACACGCGCACGTCGCGGTAGATGCGCTCGACCGGGAAGTCGGCCACGTAGCCATAGCCGCCGAACACCTGCATCGCATTCGATACGACGTTCTCGGCCATCTCGGAAGCGAACAGCTTGGCCATCGCCGCTTCCTTCAGGCAGGGAAGGCCCGCATCCTTCATCGCGGCCGCATGCAGGATCAGCTGGCGCGCGGCCTCGATCTTCATCGCCATTTCGGCCAGGCGGAACTGCACCGCCTGGTGCTCGAAGATCGGCTTGCCGAAGCTCTCGCGCTCCTTCGCATAGTCGAGCGCCACCTCGTAGGCCGCGCGCGCCATGCCGACCGATTGCGAGGCGATGCCGATGCGGCCGCCCTCCAGTCCGGACAGGGCGATCTTGTAGCCCATGCCTTCCTCGCCGATCAGGTTCTCCGCCGGCACGCGGCAGTTGTCGAACACGATCTGCGCCGTGTCCGACGAGTGCTGGCCCATCTTGTGCTCGATGCCGGCCACGATGTAGCCCGGCGTATCGGTCGGCACCCAGAAGGCGCTGATGCCCTTCTTGCCGGCCGCCTTATCGGTGACGGCCATGACGATGGCCACGTCGCCGTATTTGCCGCTGGTGATGAACTGCTTGGTGCCGTTGATCACGTAGCTGTCGCCATCACGCGTGGCCGTGGTGCGCAGCGCCGCCGCATCGCTGCCGGTGTGCGGCTCGGTCAGGGCGAAGGCGCCCAGCAGCTCGCCCTGGGCCAGGGGACGCAGCCAGCGCTCCTTTTGATCCTCGTTCGCATACATCATGGCGATGCTGCACACGGGACAGTTGTTGACCGAGATGATGGTCGAGGTGCCGCCGTCGCCGGCCGCGATCTCCTCGAGCACCAGCGCCAGCGACACGTAGTCCAGGCCCGCGCCGCCATATTGCTCCGGCACCGCCACGCCGAAGGCGCCCAGGGCCGCCAGTTCCTTCAGTTCCTCTTTCGGGAAATGGTGTTCGCGGTCCCAGCGCGCGGCGTTGGGGGCCAGGCGTTCCTGCGCAAAGCTGCGCAGGGCGTCGCGGATCATCTGGTGTTCTTCGCTCAGGATCATGGTGCCTCGTGTGTTTTTTTATGTGTGTTGGATTGCCTACCAGGCGATGGCGGCGCCGTCGTGGTTCAGGAAGCTGCCATTTGCGCTGGCGTCCACCCGGGCCAGGGTGGCGCGCAGATCGCGCACGCTGTGCTCCGGCGTGAGGCTGGCGCCAGAGCCGCCCATATCGGTCTGGACCCAGCCCGGATGGAAGGCGACGCAGGTGACGCCCTGTGCGCCATAGGTGATCGAGGCGTCCTTGAGCACGGAGTTGAGCGCCGCCTTGCTGGCGCGATACAGCGTTCCCTGGGTATCGGAGCGTTCGCCGATCGATCCCATGCGCGAGGAAATGACCGCCAGCTTGCCGCGCGTGTCGGCCAGCAGCGGCCCGACGACCGGGATCAGGCGCATCGCGGAGAGCACATTAGTGTGCATGACGGTGTCGAATTCGGGACCGGTCGGGAAGCTGCCATGGGTCGGGCCGTAGACGCCAGCCACCAGCCAGGCGGCATCGACCTGTTCATCGTCCAGGCGCCAGGCCAGCGCCGCGATCGAATCGGCCACCGTGACGTCGAGCTGGTGGGCCTCGGCGCCGAGGTGGACCAGTTCATCGCAGTCTTCCTGCTTGCGCGCGGTGGCGATGACGCGCCAGCCCTCAAGCCGGTATTGACGGACCATTTCGTGGCCGATGCCGCGCGAGGCGCCGATGATCAGTGCGGTTGGCATGATGAACTCCCTGTGAACGGTTGAATCCTCAATGTTCGCATGGTTCGTTCATCATTGCCGCGCTGGTCGAAGGATTACACCAGCTCGATCGCCATCGCGGTGGCTTCGCCGCCGCCGATGCACAGCGAAGCCACGCCGCGCTTGCCGCCGCTGCGCTTCAACGCGCCGAGCAGGGTGACGATGATGCGCGCGCCGGAAGCGCCGATCGGGTGGCCCAGCGCGCAGGCGCCGCCGTGGACGTTGACCTTGCTGTGCGGGATGTCGAGGTCGCGCATGGCAGCCATCGGCACCGCGGCGAAGGCTTCGTTGATCTCGAACAGGTCGACGTCGCCAGCCGTCCAGCCGGTCTTCTTGAACAGCTTGTGCATCGCGCCGATCGGGGCGGTGGTGAACAGGTTCGGCTCTTGCGCATGGGTGGCGTGGCCCAGCACGCGCGCGATCGGGGTCAGGCCCAGTTCCTTGGCCTTCGATTCGCGCATCATCACCAGCGCGGCGGCGCCGTCGTTGATCGACGACGACGAGGCGGCGGTCACGGTGCCGTCCTTCTTGAATGCCGGTTTGAGCGTCGGGATCTTGTCGACCTTGGCCTTCTGCGGGCCTTCGTCCTTGTCGATCACGGTGTCGCCCGCGCGGCTGGTGACGGTGACCGGTGCGATTTCCCAGTCGAAGCCACCATCGGTGGCGGCGGCTTGCGCACGCTTGACCGAGGCGATCGCGAACGCGTCCTGCTCCTCGCGCGTGAACTGGTACGTCGCCACGCACTCTTCGGCGAAGGTGCCCATCGAGCGGCCTTCGCCGGTCTTCTCGTTGCGCGAGTAGGCGTCTTCGAGGCCGTCGAGCATCATGTGGTCGAACATCGGCGCGTGGCCGATGCGGTAGCCGCCGCGCGCCTTCGGGATCAGGTAAGGCGCACCCGTCATCGACTCCATGCCGCCTGCGACGACGATGTCGGCGCTGCCGGCCACCAGCTGGTCGTGGGCGAAGATGGCGGCCTGCATCGCCGAACCGCACATCTTGGACAGCGTGACGGCGCCGGTCGACATCGGCAGGCCGGCCTTGATCAGCGCCTGGCGCGCCGGGGCCTGGCCCTGGCCAGCCATCAGGCAGTTGCCGAAATAGACGTGCTCGACCGCGTCAGGGGCGACGCCGGCGCGCTCGACGGCCGCCTTGATCGCCACCGCGCCGAGGTCGCTCGCGGTCTTGGAAGAAAAATCGCCCTGGAAGGCGCCCATCGGTGTGCGCGCTGCGCCGACGATGACGACTGGATCGTTCATGGTGTATGTCTCCAAAAATAAGGAAATCCATGAGCCGTCGTTCCCGCGAAGGCGGGAACCCAAGTTATTCGCGTAGCCGCTACGCTCAGCGCTGGTGGAACGCGGATGACTTGGGTCCCCGCCTTCGCGGGGACGACGTGCTCAGGTTAACAAATAAAGTAAAAACGCCGTTTCACCAACAGTTACGCCGTCTCGCCAAACAGCTCGCGGCCAATCAGCATGCGACGGATTTCGCTGGTGCCGGCGCCGATCTCGTACAGCTTGGCGTCGCGCCACAGGCGGCCGACCGGGTATTCATTGATGTAGCCGTTGCCGCCCAGGGTCTGGATCGCTTCGCCCGCCATCCAGGTGGCTTTTTCGGCGCTGTACAGGATGGCGCCGGCGGCGTCCTTGCGCAGGGCGCGCACTTGTTCCGGCATCGTTGCGCGGTCGCAGGCCTGGCCCACGGCGTACACATAGGCGCGGCAAGCCATCATGGTCGAATACATGTCGGCGATCTTGCCCTGCATCAGCTGGAACTCACCGATCGCCTGGCCGAACTGCTTGCGGTCGTGGATATACGGCACCACGACGTCCATGCAGGCCGACATGATGCCCAGTGGGCCGCCGGACAGCACGGTGCGCTCGAAGTCCAGCCCCGACATCAGGACGTTGACGCCCTTGCCGACGCCGCCCAGCACGTTTTCCACCGGCACTTCGCAATCCTGGAACACCAGCTCGCCGGTGTGCGAGCCGCGCATGCCCAGCTTGTCCAGTTTCTGGGCAACCGAGAATCCCTTGAAGCCTTTTTCGATCAGGAAGGCGGTCATGCCGCGCGCGCCGGCCTCGAGGTCGGTCTTGGCGTACACCACCAGGGTGTCGGCGTCCGGACCGTTGGTGATCCACATCTTGCTGCCGTTCAGCACATAGCGGTCGCCCTTGAGGTCGGCGCGCAGCTTCATGCCGACCACGTCGGAACCGGCGTTCGGTTCGGACATCGCCAGCGCACCGACGTGCTCGCCCGAGATCAGCTTGGGCAGGTATTTGCGCTTCTGTTCCTCGTTGCCATTGCGCTTGATCTGGTTGACGCACAGGTTCGAGTGGGCGCCGTAGGACAGGCCGACCGAGGCCGAGGCGCGCGAGATTTCTTCCATGGCCACGATGTGGGCCAGGTAACCCATATTGGCGCCGCCGTATTCCTCGCTGACGGTGATGCCCAGCAGACCCAGTTCGCCCATCTTTTTCCACAAGTCCATCGGGAACTGGTCGCTGCGGTCGATTTCAGCCGCGCGCGGGGCGATCTCGCTCGCCGCGAACTGTTGGACTGCTTCGCGCAGCGCGGCGATGTCGTCGCCATGGTCAAAGGTCAAGCCTGGGAGATGCAGCATGTCGTCCTCACGGTGAACGGTGGTTGGGCAGGGTGGAGCCAGTGAACGAATATCATACTCGCCTGTTACGTTAACGTAAACGTAAAGTGAAGTCGGCTACGACAGCCTCGTCAACCGGCGACAGGGCTGCAGCACCAGGATAGACGTCATGCTGATGAGAATGACAATAAAAGCATGTCATCAAGCATAAACGTTTGATTATCGGCTGGTGAAGCACATGGCGGTTCTACGATTCTTAAAAGGCATAAAAAGAATCGTGTAGATTGATATATGCTAAATGTTGTATTTGCACCATACGCTAGCCACTAGCTGATCTTTGTTGTTATCCTCGAAGAACACATTTTTCCTCTGTAGTCAGACATAAAAAAATAAAGATTTTC
Source organism: Massilia arenae (assembly GCF_008014745.1). Classification (GTDB taxonomy): domain Bacteria; phylum Pseudomonadota; class Gammaproteobacteria; order Burkholderiales; family Burkholderiaceae_D; genus Telluria; species Telluria arenae. The sequence goes on along the minus strand of NZ_VPFD01000003.1, from coordinate 276,394 downwards.
TCTGGAAATATTTAATTTATTTTTTCGGCGCTGGATTTGCTCCCTGGCGGATCGAAAGCAATGCGCGCAACTGGCATTAGAGATGGTCCGAACCATGCCGCAGTCCGGTTGCCGAACAAGAGGAGATAAAGGAAGGAGGTCGAGGAAACTCTGTCGCATATAACATTCTGATAGCTGCCAATCATAGCTGGAGACAAAACCATGAAAACGCTACTGCTTATACTATTGCTGTCAACGAGTGCCACCTTTGCGTTCGCCAGTACGGCACATTACGAATTAAAGGTTTGGCAGAGCAATAATCAGAATCTCAAGAGTATCGGGAAGTATGAGACATTGGGTCAATGCCGGACGGCGCTCGCCGAATTCCGGAAGACCAATTCGGGATGGATGGGAGGATGCTTCAATATCTAGCCCGCGATATCGTTTCGGCCCCCGGAAGCGGGGCCTGATCCAGGCACGCATTTCCAGGCATACACTCAATCCGCATGGCGCTGATCGCCATTGCGGATTGAATGTCTTCGTTCCTGCAGGCCTTGCCACCGACATGGCAAGGCGAACTTCACGCCACGTCGCGCGCCGTCTCGTCCTCGCTCAGCAGGCGACGGCATTCTTCCTCGTGGGCCGAAATCTCTTCCAGCGCCATTTCGATATCGGCGCGCTGCTGCTCCAGGGTCAGGCGCTGCTGGGCCAGCACGCCCAGGAAGCGGTTGATCTGGGCCACGGTATCCCGCGGCGACTCATACATGTCGACGATGCTCTTAATTTCGGACAGGGTCAGGCCGAGACGCTTGCCGCGCAGGGTCAGTTTCAGGCGGGTGCGGTCGCGCGGGGTATATACGCGGTTGCGTCCGCCCACGCCCTCGCGCTTAGGGCTGAGCAGGCCCTGGTCTTCATAAAAACGGATCGCCCTTGCGGTGATGTCGAATTCGCGAGCCAGTTCGGCGATGGTATAGGTAGTGGGCATGGGTTTCGAGGCGGTTGGGAAACGTTTGCGGGTATCGCTTAGAATCGAAAAATGATACTGTGATTGCCGTTTACGTTAACTGTCAGTTTCGCCACATTGTAGCGCGGTCCTCCGACCCGGAAAACGAAAGATTGCCATGAATGCCCTCGAAGCCCAGCTGGATTATCCATTTGGCGACACCATCCCCGTTCCCGGCGCCGTGCACGAGGTGGTGCCGGGCCTGCGCTGGGCGCGCATGCCGTTACCGTTTGCGCTGGACCATATCAATGTGTGGCTGCTGGACGACGAACTCGAGGAACGGCGCGGCTGGAGCCTGATCGATACCGGCGCCGGCACCGATGCCACTCGCGCCGCCTGGGAACAGGTCCTGGCGCAAGGCCTGGACGGCCAACCCCTAGTGCGCGTGATCGCGACCCATTGCCATCCCGACCACGTCGGCCTGTCCGGCTGGCTGAGTACGCGCTTCGGGACGCCATTCTGGACCACCACCGGCGAGTTCGGCTTCATGCGCATGATGGCGGCGGCGTTGCCCGGCGTGGACGGGCCGTCGGCTATTCCCCATTTCGAACGCCACGGCCTGGTCGACGCGGCGATGCTGGGCCAGATGCGCAGCCGCCGCAATTACTATCCGTCGCTGGTGCCGTCGGTACCGGAAGCCTATACCCGGCTGCAGGATGGGCAGCTCGTCACGATCGGCGGCCAGGCGTGGCGCGTGATCACGGGCTTCGGCCACTCGCCGGAACACGCCTCGCTGTACTGCGCGGCGCTCAACGTGCTGGTCTCGGGCGATATGGTATTGCCGCGCATCTCGACCAATGTCTCGGTATTCGCGGTCGAGCCCGAGGGCAATCCGCTGCAGCTCTATCTCGATTCGCTGTCGAAGTTCGCCGACCTGCCGGATGACGTGCTGGTGCTGCCGTCGCACGGCAAGCCCTTCCGCGGCCTGCATACCCGCATCGCCCAGTTGCGCGATCACCACGTGGCGCGCCTGGCCGAGGTGATCGAGGCCTGCGTCATGCCACGCTCGGCGACCGACATCGTGCCGATCATGTTCCGGCGGCCGCTCGACGCGCACCAGCTCAGCTTTGCGCTGGGCGAGGCACTGGCCCACCTGCACAAGCTCTGGCGTGACGGTCGTCTACGCCGCGTAATTGCTACCGACGGCGTGGTGAGATTTCAACAAATCTAACATTTCATTTGTAACCATTGGATACATTTTTTTTGGTACGTGCATTCCAGTCATCGTGTCTAAGTAATGGTGCGTACACTTATTCATTTCGAATAATAGAAAATTTCGCGAAAAACCTACTTCGCTTCGTTGCTGTTGGGTATTAGTTGCACTGAGCGTAAAAACTCTTAAAAAACCACATCATTGTTACATTTTAGTTGTATGATTTGGACCCCATGGCTTCTCATCCACAAGGGAGAGGTAGCCGCCCGTCCAGTCTCAACAACCCAGTATCACGATGAATTCAACGAATGAACGGGAGAGCTTCAGTGAGCGACTGCAGCAGGCGCTGAAGAACGCACACTACTCTCCCGACAGCCCGACCCGCCTCGCCCGAGAGTTTAATATCCGCTTCGAAGGCCGTCCTATCACGGTCCACGCCGCCCGCAAATGGCTGGTAGGCGAAGCCATCCCCACCCAGGAAAAGCTGCGCATGATCGCCCAATGGCTGGGCGTGCCGGCCGATTGGCTGCGCTTCGGCGGCGCCGAACAGGCCGCCAGCCTTGATGCCGCCAACGGTGGTGGCGCCCGCTTCGAATCGGCCGACGTCAAGCTGATCGCCGACCTGCAGCGCCTGGATGACCACCACCGCCAGCTGGCGCGCGAGTTCATCCGCATGCTGGTGCGCATGAATCACCAGAAACCAGAAGCGAAGTAAGCCGGCTTCCCCGGGGCTTGCACTTTTCGTCATGCCGGGCCGCACAAACGGCCGCAGCTGGGTCATAATCTGTTCAGGTGGCAGCATGTTCGCCACCGCCCCAGGACCACCAGGAGCAGCTGACGCATGCGAAACAACTACGCCAATACCGCCCAGCTCAAGGATTTGATGACGGCGCCGCCCATGACGGCAGCGCGTCATGCCGAGGTCATGCGAGAACGCAACGCCCGGCGACGGATGCTTGAAGAGGCGCGCGAGTTGAAGAAGTCCGAAGATAAGCAGTACGACGACAAACGCTGAACGCGTGCGCCGGCAGGACGCTGGCGCGCGTTCAGGCGTCTTGTTCGCCCTTCATGCCGCCCCAGCGGGCGGCCTGGGCATTCTCTATCCCTAATAAATCCACGACACGGTCTACCGTGTGCTCGACCATGTCTGCGATCGTCGCCGGCCGGTGATAGAAGCTTGGCAGGGGAGGGAAGATGATGCCGCCCATTTCGGTCACGGCCGTCATATTGCGCAAGTGGGCCAGGTTGAAGGGCGTTTCGCGCACCATCAGGACCAGGCGCCGGCGTTCCTTCAGGATCACGTCGGCCGCGCGTGTCACAAGGTTATCAGAAAAACCATGGGCGACCGCTGCCAGCGTTTTCATCGAACAGGGGGCAATCACCATGCCGTCGGTCTGGAACGAGCCGCTGGCAATCGAGGCCCCGACGTCGCGGTTGCGATGGACGACGTGGGCCAGCACTTCGACCTCGCGCCGCTGCAGGCCGAGTTCCTGGTGCAGGGTGAGGGAAGCGGCGTCGGAAACGACCAGGTGGGTCTCGACGCCCGGGGTGGCATGCAGCCGCCGCAACAGCTGCACGCCATAGGCCGCGCCGGTCGCGCCGGTGATGGCGATGACGATCCGACGCTCGGCCATGCGATCAGCCGTTTTTCAGCAGGGCCTGCAGTTCGCCGGAGTCGTACATCTCGTTCATGATGTCGGTGCCGCCGATGAACTCGCCGTTCACGTACAGCTGGGGCACGGTTGGCCAGTTCGAGAAGTCCTTGATGCCCTGACGCACTTCAGGGTCGTCCAGCACATTGACGGTGGCAACGTTGTCAACGCCGCAGGCTTTCAGGATCTGGATGGCGCGGCCCGAGAAGCCGCACTGCGGGAACTGGGCGGTGCCCTTCATGAACAGCACGACCGGGGTGGAGGTCACGGTTTCTTTGATCCAGGTTTGCACGTCGCTCATTTGATTCTGCCTTTGGAAAAGGAATAAGTAGATGGCGACATTCTATAACGACTTGGCCGACGAAGTTGGCCAAGTCGCCCCCGCGCAGGCGGGGGCCCAAGTTTCGCCAGAGCCGACGAAGTTGGCCAAGTCGCCCCCACGCAGGTGGGGGGCCAAGTTTGCTACATCGTCGGCAGCTGGCGGTCTGCGGTATCATCGACTGGTTCAAGATTACCAAGAAACACGATGAAGACGTTTGCTACCTTGCCCCCCGTGGCCATGTGGGTGTTCGCGGCCTTGCTCGGGCTGCCCGCCTTGTTCGATATCGCCAGCGCCCTCTCGCGTGGCTGGTTCGCCGGTATCTTCTTCGCGCTAGGGCCCCTGATGATGGCGCTGTACCTGGCCTGGTGCGCGTTGCAGCGCCGGGCCGGCCGCGCGGCGCTGCTGGAGTCGCCGCGCGTCGCCCTGATCGGCTACATCTGCTTCGGCGCCTTCGTCGGCAGCTTCCTGGTCAAGATCATGACCCAGGGCTCGACCCTGAGACTGCCAGGCTTATGACGGTATGCAGCCGGCATTGCGGTATGATCGTCCGGTTTGTCATTCGATTATTGGAGTAAAGATGCAGCAACCCCGCCCGCGCGTACCATCGCCGAACATGAACTTCGTGATCGCCGCCCTGCTGGGCGTTCCCGGCCTGCTGAACATCTATAGTGGCATCACGCGCTCCAGCGTGGGCGACATCCTGTCCGGCGCGGCAGCCCTGGTGTACGCCGCGCTGCTGGTGCGCGACGCCCTGCACATCAAGAAGACCGGCCTGCCGGCCATTCCGCAGGCGCGCATGCTCCTGATCGGCTTCGGCTGCCTGACGGTCTACCTGATCGGCATGTTCATGAAGCACAGCGGATAAACGTTTTTCCCAGGCAGATCGACACGGCACGGCCGGCATAGCGGCCGTAGGGCGATACCTCGGCGTAGCCGTGCCGGTCGTAGAAGCCGACCGCGCGCAGGTTCACGCGCCGGGTCGACAGCCATAGCGCGCCATAACCGTAACCGGCGGCCAGCCGTTCCAGCTCAGCGAGGATAGCCGCGCCGGCCCCGCTGCCGGGATGCGCATACATCCGCTTGATTTCACCCACCCCATCTTCGAGCGGACGCAGCGCGCCGCAGCCGACCGCGGCGCCTTGCGTATCGTAGGCGATCACGAAGACCGCGCCGGTCCCACGGCAATCCTGCGGGTCGAACGACGAGGCGCCGCTGTCGCCCGTGATGGCGGCCAACGCCGCGTCGAGTTGCGCGACCAGCCGCCGTGCATCCAGGCTGTCCGGATCGACGCTGGCCAGCCGCAGCATCCGCTTATTTTCCGCGCAGCTTGGCGAAGGCGTCGGCCATCGCATTATTGGACTGCGGCGCCGAACGTTCCTGGCGCCCGTGCTGGGCCACGCGCTTGGCGTCCGTGCGGTCGGGGCGCTGCTCCGGCCGCGAACCGGCCTGCGGCGCGCTGTCCGACAGGCGCATGGTCAGTGCGATGCGCTTGCGCTTGGAGTCCACTTCGAGCACCTTGACCTTGACCACCTGGCCGGCCTTGACCACCGTGTGCGGATCCTTCACGAAGGTGTTCGACAGCGCCGAGATGTGGACCAGCCCATCCTGGTGCACGCCGATGTCCACGAAGGCGCCGAAGGCCGCGACGTTGGTCACGACGCCTTCCAGGATCATGTCCGGACGCAGGTCCGAGATCTCTTCCACGCCTTCCTTGAAGGTGGCGGTGGTGAACTCCGGACGCGGATCGCGGCCCGGTTTCTCCAGCTCCTTCAGGATGTCGCTGACGGTCGGCACGCCGAATTTGTCGTCCGCGTACTTCGACGGATTCAATCCCTTGAGCAGCCCGGCGTCGCCGATCACCGCCTTCATGTCGCGCTTGACGTCGGCCAGGATTTTTTCGACCACCGGATACGATTCCGGGTGCACCGCCGATGCGTCCAGCGGATTGGCGCCGTTCACCACGCGCAAAAAGCCCGCCGCCTGCTCGAAGGTCTTGTCGCCCAGACGGGGTACCTTCTTGAGCGCCGCGCGCGAGGCGAAGGCGCCGTTGGTGTCGCGGTAGGCCACGATGCCCTGGGCCACCGTGTTCGACAGGCCCGACACCCGCGCCAGCAGCGGCGCCGAGGCGGTGTTCACGTCCACGCCCACGGCATTCACGCAATCCTCGACCACCGCGTCGAGCGAGCGCGCGAGCTGAGTCTGAGACACGTCGTGCTGGTATTGGCCGACGCCGATCGACTTCGGGTCGATCTTGACCAGTTCTGCCAGCGGATCCTGCAGGCGGCGCGCGATCGAGACCGCGCCGCGCAACGACACGTCCATGTCGGGCAGTTCGCGCGATGCGAATTCGGACGCCGAATAGACCGAGGCGCCTGCCTCGGACACCACGATCTTGGTCAGCTTGAGTTCCTGGTTTTGCTTGATCAGGTCTTGCGCCAGCTTGTCGGTCTCGCGCGAGCCGGTGCCGTTGCCGATCGAGATCAGCGACACATTGTGCTTGGCCGCCAGCTGGCCCAGCGTGTGCAGCGCGCCATGCCAGTCGTTGCGCGGCTGGTGCGGGTAGACGGTGGCGGTATCGACCACCTTGCCGGTGGCGTCGACCACGGCGACCTTGACGCCGGTGCGCAGGCCGGGATCGAGACCCATGGTGGCGCGCTGGCCTGCCGGCGCCGCCAGCAGCAGGGCTTTCAGGTTGCGCGCGAAGACGCCGATCGCGTCCTGTTCCGCCTTGTCGCGCAGGGCGCCCATCAACTCGGTATCCAGGTGCATGAAGCTTTTTACGCGCCAGGTCCAGCGCGCGGTGTCCTGCAGCCACTTGTCGGCCGGGCGACCCTGCGCCTTGATGCCGAAGCGCGCCGCGATGCGGCCCTCGCACGGGTTCAGCGGCGCATCCCACTTCGGCTTTTCGGGTTCCGAATCCAGGCGCAGACTTACGTCCAACACGCCCTCGCGGCGGCCACGCAACAGGGCCAGCGCGCGGTGCGACGGCACGGCGGCGAGGGGCTCGTTGTAGTCGAAGTAGTCGGCGAACTTTTCGCCCTCGTCTTCCTTGCCGGCGACGACCTTCGATTCGACCACGCCGTGGTCCTGCACGTATTCGCGCAGCGATTGCAGCAGTTCGGCATCCTCGGCAAAACGCTCCATCAGGATCTGGCGCGCGCCGTCCAGGGCGGCCTTGGTGTCGGCCACGCCGGGGTTGGTGCCGCCGTCGGCATTGGTGAACGCTTCGCGCAGGTATTCACCAGCGACTTGCTCCGGATTCAGGGCCGGATCGGCCAGCAGGGCGTCCGCCAGCGGCGCCAGGCCGGCCTCGATCGCGATCTGGGCCTTGGTGCGGCGCTTCTGCTTGTAGGGCAGGTACAGGTCTTCGAGGCGGGTCTTGTCTTCCGCCATGGCGATGGCCTGCATCAGCTCGGGCGTCATCTTGTTCTGTTCCGTGATCGACGCGACGATCGACGCGCGCCGGTCTTCGAGTTCGCGCAGATAGCGCAGGCGTTCTTCGAGCAGGCGTAGCTGGATGTCGTCGAGGCCGCCCGTGGCTTCCTTGCGGTAGCGGGCGATGAAGGGCACGGTGGCGCCTTCGTCGAGCAAGGCGATGGCGGCGGCCACCTGGGCCGGGCGAGCGGCGAGTTCTTGGGCGAGGCGTTGTTCGATGGAGGGCAGCATGTGAATCGTTGTATCGAAGATCAAGCGGCCAATGATACGCCCTCATCGACGATGCGCCAGTCTTGACAGCGTGTCGCGGACATGAGAGAACAACCGGTTGACGAGAAAGCGTGCGCAGTGCGCACGGATGAGATTTGTCCGCTACGTGCGATTCCGAACAAAACGGAAGTGTTCGTATGCGAGATAATGCCGTTTATTGCCTTTTTTGATACGAAGCCACGAGACCCAATGACCACAGTCGATTATCTTCGCGAGAAAGCCAGCGACGCACCTCCGGTCCGCGCCCCCGCACGTTCCCCGGCCCTTCCGGCGCCGGTGGTGAGCTGGCTGCAACGGGTCGAGGCTGCGGCCCACCCCCAGCCGAAGCTGACCGATGAAGTCGTCGACCCCAAGGCCGCGCAGTACAAATTCGTCTACGTCATGGCGCCCACCAGCGGCGGCCGCCACGTCGCGCTGTGCTTGTGCAAGGCGCGCCTGCGTCCGAACGGCGACGTGGCCGCGGCCAGCCCGGTCAGCGAAGTGTTCTCGCTGCTGTCGGCGCCGCCCGCCTATCTCGAAGGCGACGACGTCGACCTGGTGCGCTTCTTCATCGCCATGCGCAGCGGGTCGGCCCAGGGCACCAGCGCCACCGAACCCAAGGGCAAGGTAGGCGCGATCCTGCTGCAGATGCTGCTCGATCAGGGCAAGCTGCTGTGGGCGAACTCGTGGTCCGACATGGCCAGCGGCCTTGTGTATCCCTTGCAGGGCGGCCCGACCCGCCTGGCCAGCCTGGCCTGGCGCGACGAAGGTCGCGTGTCCAAGCTCGGATGGTCGGTGGAGCCGGTCGGTGGCGCCGCCACCCACAGCGCGGCCGACCAGATCGACTACATGCTGCCGACCGATCCGCCGTGGTACATCGACAACCTGTCCTGCGGGCCGCTCGAACTCAATCGCGGCGGCATCGACATCTCGCTGGCCGAACTACAGGCCCTGGTGGCGCAAGCCCCGGCCCTGACCGGCACCGATAAAAAACGCGTCTCGCAGCTGCTGCTGGCCCACGGCCTGCAGGGGCTGATGCCATTGCCGCAGCCGCTCACGCAGCGCCTGCGGAATGACGTCAAGCCGATTCCGCACCTGCTGCTCGACGCCGTGCAGCTCGCCGACGGCAACGTCACGCGCTGGCAGGACTTCGCCGTGCTGGCCTTCGACTACGACGGCCAGCGCGTCTCGTTCGACCCGTCGCAGCGCGTGGTGCGCCAGATCGGCGACCTCACCGAAATCATCGAACGCGACCCGAAGGCCGAGAGCGACGCGCTGGATAAGCTGGGCGAGATCGGCTTTCGCAAGCCGGCCACCGCCCCATTCAACGCCATGGCCGGCGCGCTGCAGCTCGAAAGCCAGGCGCACTGGCTGCGCTTTGCCGAGAACGACGTCGACGCGCTGTCCGACGCCGGCTGGCACCTGCAGAAATCGAACAAGTACCGGTACGACGTCGTCCCGGTCGAAGACTGGTATGCCGACATCGACGAACCGGCCGAAGCAGGCAATGCCTGGTTCGAGCTGGAGCTGGGCATCGTGGTGGCGAAGAAGCGTGTGCCACTGCTGCCGGTGCTGGTGCAGCTGATCCGCAGTGCGCCGCTCGAATTCGACCCGGCCGTGCTGGCCGCCCATGCCGAGGCCGACCAGATGCTGGCCGTGCTGCCTGACGGCGTGCGCGTGGCGCTGCCGTGGGGCCGTCTCAAGCCGATCCTCGCCACCCTGGGCGAGCTGTACTTCAACGACAAGATCAAAGGCAAGCTGCGCCTGTCCACGCTGGACGCGGCGCGCCTCGAAGAACTGGCGCGCGGCGTCGAGCTGCGCTGGACCGGCGGAGAGCGCTTGCGCGAGACCGGCCGCAAACTGAGCCAGTTCGGGGCCGTGAAGAAGGTCGAGGCGCCTGCCGGCTTGCAGGCCACTTTGCGCGACTACCAGCTCGACGGCCTGTCGTGGATGCAGTTCCTGCGCGAGTACGACCTGGGCGGCATCCTGGCCGACGATATGGGTCTCGGTAAAACGGTGCAGACGCTGGCCCACATCCTCACCGAGAAGGAAGCCGGCCGTCTTACCAGCCCGGCCCTGGTGATCGCCCCGACCAGCCTGATGGCCAACTGGTTCGACGAAGCCGCGCGTTTCGCGCCGAGCCTCAAGGTGCTGCTCCTGCAGGGCAAGGAGCGCATGGACCAGTTCGACCAGATCGACGGCGCCGACATCGTCCTGACCACCTATGCGCTGCTGCCGCGCGATGAAGAAGAACTGCGCAAGCACCACTACCACCTGGTGATCCTGGACGAATCGCACTACATCAAGAACACCCGTTCCAAGGCGGCGCAGACGGCCGGCTCGCTCGACGCCAGTCATCGCCTGTGCCTGTCGGGCACCCCGCTCGAGAACCACCTGGGCGAGCTGTGGTCGCAGTTCCACTTCCTGCTCCCGGGCCTGCTGGGCGACGAGAAGACCTTCAACACGCAGTTCCGCCATCCGATCGAGCGGCAAGACGATCCGGTGCGCCGCACCCTGCTCAATCGCCGCATCCGTCCCTTCCTGCTGCGCCGCACGAAAGACCACGTGGCCAAGGAACTGCCAGAGAAGACCGAGATGGTGCGCCGCATCGAGCTGTCCGGCCCGCAGCGCGACCTGTACGAGACCGTGCGCCTGGCGATGGACAAGAAGGTGCGCGACGAGATCGACCGCAAGGGCGTGGCGCGCAGCCAGATCGTCATCCTCGAGGCGCTGCTCAAGCTGCGCCAGGTTTGCTGCGATCCACGCCTGGTGAAGTCGATGCCGTCCAAGAAGAACACGGCGGCGATATCGGCCAAGCTGACCGACTTGATGCAGATGGTCGAAGACTTGCTGGGCGAAGGCCGCAAGATCCTCGTGTTCTCGCAGTTCACCAGCATGCTCGGCCTGATCGAGGAAGAACTCGACGCGCGCAACATCCCGTACGCCATCCTCACCGGCGAGACGCGCGACCGTTCGGCCCAGGTGGCGGCCTTCCAGCAGGGCGCGGTGCCGATCTTCCTGATCAGCCTGAAAGCCGGTGGCGTGGGCCTGAACCTGACCGCAGCCGATACCGTGATTCACTACGACCCGTGGTGGAACCCGGCGGCAGAGAACCAGGCGACCGACCGCGCCTGGCGCATCGGGCAGGACAAGCCGGTGTTCGTCTATAAGCTGATCGCGAAAGGCACGCTGGAAGAAAAGATCCAGCTGCTGCAGCAGAAGAAGTCCGAACTGGCGCAGTCGATCCTGTCCGAAGGCGAATCGCAGAAGATGGCGCTGACGCAGGAAGACCTGCAGGCGATCTTCGCGCCGCTGGACGACTGATCCGCTACCCCTTCACCGTAACGCATGCACGTCGTTACCTCCACTGGAGGTAACGACTTCCCGCGGAGGCGGGAACCCAAGTTCTCCAGCATTGCCACTTACTTCGAACGTAGTGGCGTGCCTGCAAACTTGGGTTCCCGCCTGCGCGGGAACGACGTTTTCAGACTGCAGGCGGCGTTCCGCCGAGGTGAGTGAGCAGGCTGCGCATCGGCGACGACAAATCTTCCCAGTCCTTCCAGCACAGGCATAGCTGGCGCCGCGCCCACGGCTCGTCCAGCGCGATCGTGCGCAAGCCATGGCGGCGCCGGTTGCGGCTGGCCACGTTCTGCGGCACGATCCCGATGCCCACGCCATGCCCCACCATCTCGCATAATCCCGTGAACGTCGTCATCCGGATGCGCAGCGCCAGCGCGCGTCCGGCGTCCAGCGCCTGCGCATCGATATAGTCCTGCAGGGCGCTGCCATGCGTCAGCCCGACGAAGGCTTCATGCAGTACGTCCGCCAGGCGCAGCGCGTTCGCTGCCGCCAGCCGGTGTCCCGGCGCCATGATCAGCACCAGGTGATCCCGTTCGACCGGCTGCAGGTGCAGGCCCGGCGCCTCCACCGCATCCGACACCACGCCCGCCTCGACCAGCCCGGCCGCAATGGCACGCACGATGTCGGCGCTGGTGCGCTCCTTCAGTTCGACGTGCAGGCGCGGACGTTCGGCCAGCCAGGGCGCGAGCTGGCGCGGCATGAATTCGGCCAGCGCGGCGGTATTGGCATGCAGGTGCAGCGTGCCCTGGGCGCCCTGCGCGAAGTCGCGCAGCTCGCCCTTGAGCAGCGCCTGCTGGCGCAGGATCAGGCGCGCGTGGTGGGCCAGCGCCTCGCCGGCCTGGGTGGCGACTACGCCGCGCGGACGGCGTTCGAACAGCATCACGCCGGCATCGAGCTCGATGCTGCGCAGCCGCTCGCTGGCCGAGGCCAGCGCCAGGTTGGCGCGCGCGGCGCCGGCCGAGATGCTGCCGGCGTCGAGGATGCACAGGAACAGCTGCAGGTCGGCCAGGTCGAGGCGCATGGGATGTCCTTCTATGCGTACATTCATTGCCTTCGGAGCGGCCGAAGGCGTTGACGTGAAAACCGCATTGTGCCGGGCCTGGCGCGCTGGTTCAATACGCACCATGAACGAATCCAACTTTCTGCTGGCCATCCTGGCCGCGACTTTCCTGGCCGCGGGCCTGGTCAAGGGCGTCACCGGCATGGGCCTGCCCACGGTGGCCATGGGCTTGCTGGGCACCGCCATGGCGCCGGCCGCCGCCGCCGCGCTGCTGGTGCTGCCATCCTTCTTGACCAATGTGCTGCAGATGACGGCGGGGCCGGGCGTTCTCCGGCTGGTAGCGCGCCTGTGGCCGATGCTGCTGGGGACCGTGGTCGGCACGGCCGGCGGTGTGGTGCTGCTGGCGCGGGTCGATCCGCAGACGGCGAGCCTGGCGCTGGGCCTGACCCTGATCCTGTACGCCGGCTATGCGCTGGCGGCGCCGAACCTGGCGCTGGCGCGGCGCCATGAAGTCTGGCTGGGGCCGGTGGTGGGCGTGGCGACGGGACTGGTCACCGGCGCCACCGGGGTGTTCGTGGTGCCGGCCGTGCCCTATCTGCAGGCGCTGCGGCTGGACAAGGATGAACTGGTGCAGGCGCTCGGGCTGTCGTTCACGGTGTCGACCGTGGCGCTGGCCATCGGCCTGGCGACGCACGGCGCTTTCGAGCTGGAGCAATTGGGCCTGTCGGCGCTGGCCATCGCGCCGGCGCTGCTGGGAATGTGGATCGGGCAGGCGATCCGGGCGCGCATCAGCGCAAGACGCTTCAGGCAGTGCTTCCTGGCGTTCCTGATCGGACTGGGGCTGGAGCTGGCGTCGCGCTCGCTCGCCTGAGCGCTGGCGGAGTGAATGAAAAAGGGCCGCATGCGGCCCTTGTATCATTTGTAGAAAGCTTCGACCTTGCCCTTGAGCTTGATGAGCATCGGCTTGCCCTTGCGATCGAGGGTCTTGCCGGCGGCGACCTTGATCCAGCCTTCGCTGAGACAATACTCTTCGACGTCGTAGCGATCCTTGTCGTTGAAGCGAATGCCGATTTCGTGCTGGAACACGTCACGGTTGTGGAAAGGGCTGCTCGGGTCAATCGACAGCCGGTCTGGGAGCGGGGGGAGGGTTGCGGTATCGTTCATAGTGCGCGAATTATCCCTCAACTCCTATCCGAATGGCGCATTTGTTTATTTCCCGCTTAAGCTGGTATCTGTTGTTCAATATCTATTCGCACAGATCATGAAATGGATCTTGCCGATATATTTCACAAATATTGTTGCACAGCTATATACTTGGCGGTAAACCTCGAACACTTGCCAGTTGGTTAAGAAAGATCCCGATCATGTCCAGCCCCGATACCGCCGTCCAGTCCTCCGTGTTGGGTAGCCAAGACGACGAGGCCTTGCCGGCGCGGCAGTTCCGTGCGATCGCCGAACTGGGCGGCGGCGTGGCCTTCGCCATCGCGCTGCCGGCGCGTCGCCTCGCGTATCTCAGCCCGGCCTTCGGCGCGCTGAGCGGCTTCGACGGCGAGGCGCTGCAGCGCGCGCTCGACGGCGACGGCGTCTCGCCCCTGGCACCGCTCGCGGCCTGGCTGCGCGAGGCGGCCGACGGCGCGCCCGGCGCGCGTAGCCAGCGCGAATTCGACCTGTTCGACGCCGAAGGCCGGCCGCTGGCGATGGAAGGATTTGCCACGGTGCTGGCCGACGCTGCTCCGACCCTGGTCGGCCAGCTGCGCGACCTGTCGGCGCGGCGCGGCCATCAAAGCGAGCAGAAGCGCTTTGCCAGCATGCTCAACCACGAATTTCGCACCCCGCTGGCCACCATCGACGGCGCCATCCAGCGCCTGGAGGCGACCTCGAGCCACGCCGACGAGGCCACGCGTACGCGCTATCGCAAGATCGGCGCCGCGGTCGATCGCCTGATCGCGATGCTCGACGAATACCTGTCGCCGGACCGCATGGCCGCGCTTGGTCGCGCGCGTCAGCCGAACACGATCACCGTACGCGACCTGGTCGAGAGCGGCGCCACCCAGATCCGCGCGGCTGGCCGCGAAGCCGCGCTGCGGCAGGAAGAACTCCCACTGACCCTGCGCGGGGAGCCGGAAGGCCTGCGGCTGGCGCTGAAGGTCCTGATCGATAATGCACTGGCGTTTTCGCCGCCGTCGGCGCCCGTGATCCTGCGTGCGCGGCGCAGCGGCGGCGGGGTCGAGCTGGCAGTGATCGACGGCGGCGCCGGCGTGCCGCTGGAAGACGTGGCGCGGGTCTTCGACAAGGGCTACCGCGGCCGCAACGCCGCCGGCCTGGCCGGCAGCGGCCTCGGTCTTTACATGGCGCGCTCGATCGTCGAGGTGCATGGTGGCGTGCTGAGCCTGGCGCCGGGAGCGGATGGCGCAGGCGCCGAATTCCGCCTGTGGATGCCTGCTTTGGCCCTATAGAGGAACAACTCCTTGCTTCATAGAGGCTCAGCAACGATAATCGGACCGCAACCCGGCAAGGATAACGCTACCATTGGTATCATTGTCGGGTTAAAGAACACTATGGCCAAGGCATGACCCAGATACTGATTGTTGAAGACAATGGCGAGTACGCCGACGACATGGCCGAGTTCCTGAAGGAGCTCGACCATGACGTGACGATCGCCAGGACCGCCAGCGAAATGTGGGCGGCGCTGACGCGCACCCCGGCCGCGGTAGTCGTGCTCGACCTTGGTTTGCCGGACGAGGACGGTTTCAATGTGATTCCGCGCATGCGCCAGCTCTACCCCGAGATCGGCTTGCTGGTGTTGACCGGCCGGGTGGCGTTCGACCACCGCATCCTGGGCCTGCGCCTGGGCGCCGACCACTATTTGACCAAGCCGATCAAGTTCCCCGAACTGGCGGCCCACATCGAAGCCCTGGACCGCCGTGTGCGACCGCCCGATCCGGCCCCAACCCCGAGCAAGTGGACCCTGCGCGTGAGCGCGCGCCAGCTCGAGCTGATGGGCAAGGTGATCGACCTGACCGAAAAAGAGTGCAATTTCCTGCACCTGTTGACGATCAACACCCGCCCGGTGCCGCGCCATGTGATCGTGGCGGGCATGGGCGGCGAAGACCCGGACGCCAGCCGCCGGGTCGACATGCTGGTCTACCGCCTGCGCAAGAAAGCCCGCTCCGGCCTCGGCCAGGACCTCCCCCTGCGCAGCGCCTACGGCGAAGGCTACAGCCTCTCCGCCGGCTTCACCCTCTCCTAATTAGGGTCAGAGTCGAATTATTGGCCAATAGCCACTCGGACAATTAGGGTCAGAGTAGAATTATTGGCCAATTTCTTCGGTAATCTTGCCATTTTTACCCAAATTTGCGCAGAATTGCTTGGCTTTGATTGCTCCAGGCTTCTGTGTCAAATAAATGGGGACAGAGTCAGCGCTGATTTGCCGCGGCTTGCGATTAATTAGGGACAGAGTCGATTTCTATTGTAGAATCGCCTGCTCAACATTTGAGCAGACGCCATGGCACGCCAACCACGACTCATCGTTCCCGAGCAACCGCACCACGTCATCCAACGCGGCAATAACCGCCAGGTGATCTTTCGCGAGGAGGCCGACTACCAGCGCTTCCTGGTGTGGCTCAAGGAAGGCGCCAAGTTCTACGATGTGGCGATTCACTCTTATGTCCTGATGCCGAACCACCTGCACTTGCTGGCCACGCCCAGCGACGCCACCGGCCTGGCGCTGATGATGCAGAAGGTGGGCCGGCTCTACGTTCCCTGGTTCAATCACAAGTACGAGCGCAGCGGCGGCCTGTTCGAAGGGCGTTTCCGCACCTCGCTAATCGATTCGGACCGCTATTTCATGACCTGCAGCCGCTACATTGAGCTCAATCCGGTGCGCGCACAGCTCTCGGTGGCGCCGGATGACTATCCCTGGTCCAGCTACGCCCACCATGCAGGCATTCGCACCGACACCCTAGTCGCCGATCATCCGCTGTTCTGGGCGCTGGGCAACACGCCATTCCAGCGCGAGGCGGCCTATATCGACATGGTCCGGCAAGGCCTCAGCACGGAAGAGGTCGATTTCATCACGATCGCGATCCTCAAGAACCAGCCGCTCGGCTCGCTCAGCTTCAAGACCGAACTGGAGCAAAAAACGCAACGTCAGATCCTGCCAGCCAAGCGCGGACGCCCCTTCAATCCGCCATTACCCCCGCTTTCAGCAGCCTGAAGCGCGCAATTCCCGACACAACGGCACGGTTATTCGCGCCGTTTTTTTTGCCAAAAATTCCAATAACATCAACGACTTAGCACCGAATCAACTGATTTCGAACAGCTTCAATTGACTCTGTCCCCAATTAATCGCCAAGACAAAAAGTTGTCAAACAATTCGACTCTGACCCTAATTATTCTGGTTGACGGGGCATTTTGCAGTGCACTATTCTCGGCGTTCGACCCCCGAAAAGTAGTGGAGAATGCCTCATGATTGCCCAAGGTTTGTATGACCCAGCCAATGAACACGATGCCTGCGGGGTCGGATTCATCGCCCATATCAAGGGCAACAAGAGTCATTCGATTATTGAACAGGGTCTGCAGATCCTGAAGAATCTCGACCACCGGGGCGCTGTGGGCGCCGATGCGCTGATGGGCGACGGGGCCGGCATCCTGATCCAGATCCCGGACCAGTATTTCCGCGACGAGATGGCCAAGCAGGGCGTCGAACTGCCCCCGCCAGGCGAATACGGCGTCGGCATGGTGTTCCTGCCGAAAGAGCACGCCTCGCGCATCGCCTGCGAACAGGAAATCGAACGCGCCGTGCGCATCGAAGGCCAGGTCGTGCTGGGCTGGCGCAATGTGCCGGTCGACGAGACCATGCCGATGTCGCCTTTCGTGCGCGCCAAGGAACCAGTGATCCGCCAGATCTTCATCGGCCGCGGCCCGGACATCATGGTCACCGATGCGCTCGAACGTAAGCTCTACGTGATCCGCAAATCGTCCGGCCACGCGATCCAGGCCCTCAAACTCCTGCACGGCAAGGAATTCTTCGTGCCGTCGATGTCGGCGCGCACCATCGTCTATAAAGGCCTGCTGCTGGCCGACCAGGTCGGCGTCTACTACAAGGACTTGCAAGACCCGCGCTGCATCTCGGCCCTGTCCCTGGTCCACCAGCGCTTCTCGACCAATACCTTCCCCGAGTGGCCGCTGGCCCACCCGTACCGCATGATCGCCCACAACGGCGAGATCAATACCGTCAAGGGCAACTTCAACTGGACCCGCGCGCGCGAAGGCATGCTCAAGTCGGCCGTGCTGGGCGAAGACCTGAACAAGCTGTTCCCGCTGATTTACGAAGGCCAGTCCGACACTGCCTGCTTCGACAACGCGCTCGAACTGCTGGTGATGGCCGGCTATCCGGTGGCCCAGGCGATGATGATGATGATCCCGGAAGCCTGGGAAAACCACACCGCGATGGACGACAACCGCCGCGCCTTCTAC
Source organism: Massilia arenae (assembly GCF_008014745.1). Lineage (GTDB taxonomy): Bacteria > Pseudomonadota > Gammaproteobacteria > Burkholderiales > Burkholderiaceae_D > Telluria > Telluria arenae. Next base: position 258,763 of record NZ_VPFD01000003.1, on the reverse strand, counting down.
GAATACCACGCGGCGATGATGGAACCATGGGACGGCCCGGCCGCCATGGCCTTCACCGACGGCCGCCACATCGGCGGCACCCTGGACCGCAACGGCCTGCGTCCAGCGCGCTACGTCATCACCGAGGACGACCTGGTCGTGATGGCCTCCGAATCGGGCGTGCTGCCGATCCCCGAATCGCGCATCGTCAAGAAGTGGCGCCTCCAGCCGGGCAAGATGTTCCTGATCGACCTCGAAGCCGGCCGCATCATCGACGACAAGGAACTGAAAGACAGCTTCGCCAACGCCAAGCCCTATAAGGCCTGGATCAAGTCGGTGCGCATCAAGCTCAATGAAATCAAGCTGTCCGAATCGCAGCTGGCCGCGGGCCGTGGCAAGGATGCGCAGGGCGAAAAGCAGGCCCTGACCCTGCTCGACCGCCAGCAAGCCTTCGGCTACACGCAAGAAGACCTGAAATTCCTGATGGCGCCGATGGCCGTGCTGGGCGAGGAAGCCACGGGCTCGATGGGCAACGATTCGCCGCTGGCCGTCACCTCCAATAAACTGAAGCCGCTGTATAACTACTTCAAGCAGCTGTTCGCGCAAGTGACCAACCCGCCGATCGACCCGATCCGCGAAAGCATGGTGATGTCGCTGGTGTCCTTCATCGGCCCCAAGCCGAACATCCTCGACACCAATAACGTCAACCCGCCGATGCGCCTCGAAGTGGCGCAGCCGATCCTCGGCTTCGACGATATGGCGCGCCTGCGCGCCATCGGCCAGCACACCGGCAGCAAGTTCAAGGCCTATGAGCTGAACATCTGCTATCCGGTCGCCTGGGGCAAGGAAGGCATCGAAGCCTCGCTCGCCTCGCTGTGCGCCGAGGCGGTCGACGCCGTCAAGTCGGGCCACAACATCCTGATCGTGTCGGATCGCCGCCTGTCGCCCGACCTGGTCGCCATCCCCGCGCTGCTGGCCACCTCCAGCGTCCACCAGCACCTGGTGGCGAAGGGCTTGCGCGCTTCCACCGGCCTGGTGATCGAGACCGGCTCGGCGCGCGAGACCCACCACTTCGCCCTGCTGGCGGGCTACGGCGCCGAAGCGGTCCACCCCTACCTGGCGCTGGAAACCCTGGCCGAACTGGCCCACAGCCTGCCGCACGAGATGTCGGCGGAGACCGCGAGCTACAACTACATCAAGGCGATCGGCAAGGGCCTGCTCAAGGTGATGTCGAAGATGGGCATCTCCACCTATATGTCCTATTGCGGCGCCCAGATCTTCGAGGCCGTGGGCCTGAACAAGTCGCTGGTTGACAAATACTTCAAGGGCACCTCGTCGAACGTGGAAGGCATTGGCCTCTTTGAAGTGGCCGAGGAAGCGCTGCGCCTGCACGCCCTGGCCTTCGGCGACGACCCGGTGCTGGCCAATGCACTGGACGTCGGCGGCGAATATGCGTTCCGCGTGCGCGGCGAAGACCACCTGTGGACGCCGGACGCCATCGCCAAGCTGCAGCACTCGACCCGTTCCAACAACTTCTCGACCTATAAAGAGTACGCCCAGCTGATCAACGACCAGACGCGCCGTCACCTGACCCTGCGCGGCCTGTTCGAGTTCAGGATCGACCGCGACAAGGCGATCCCGATCGAGGAAGTCGAACCGGCGAAAGACATCGTCAAGCGCTTCGCCACCGGCGCGATGTCGCTCGGCTCGATCAGCACCGAAGCCCACGCCACGCTGGCGATCGCGATGAACCGCATCGGCGGCAAGAGCAATACCGGCGAAGGCGGCGAGGATCCAGCGCGCTACATGAACGAATTCAAGGGCATCGCCATCAAGAAGGGCGAGACCCTGGCTTCGCGCCTGGGCGCCGACCGCGTGATGGTCGACATCCCGCTGGAAGACGGCGATTCGCTGCGCTCGAAGATCAAGCAGGTGGCCTCGGGCCGCTTCGGCGTCACGGCCGAATACCTGAACGCGGCCGATCAAATCCAGATCAAGATGGCGCAGGGCGCCAAGCCGGGCGAGGGCGGCCAGCTGCCGGGCCATAAGGTGTCCGAGTACATCGCGAGCCTGCGCTTCTCGGTGCCGGGTGTCGGCCTGATCTCGCCGCCGCCGCACCACGACATCTATTCGATCGAAGATCTGGCCCAGCTGATCCACGACCTGAAAAACGCCAACCCGCGCGCCTCGATCTCGGTCAAGCTGGTATCGGAAGTCGGCATCGGCACCGTCGCCGCCGGCGTCTCGAAGGCCAAGGCCGACCACGTGGTGGTGGCCGGCCATGACGGCGGCACCGGCGCCTCGCCGCTGTCTTCGGTCAAGCACGCCGGCACGCCGTGGGAGCTGGGCCTGGCCGAGACCCAGCAGACGCTGGTGCTCAACGGCCTGCGCAGCCGCATCCGCGTGCAAGCGGACGGCCAGATGCGCACCGGCCGCGACGTCGTCATCGCCGCCATGCTGGGCGCCGACGAAGTGGGTTTTGCTACCGCGCCGCTGGTGGTCGAAGGCTGCATCATGATGCGCAAATGCCACCTGAATACCTGCCCGGTGGGCGTGGCCACGCAGGATCCGGTATTGCGCGCCAAGTTCCAGGGCAAACCCGAGCACGTGGTGAACTACTTCTTCTTCGTCGCCGAAGAAGCGCGCCAGATCATGGCCCAGCTGGGCATCCGTACCTATGACGAATTGATCGGCCGCGCCGACCTTCTGGACAAATCGAAGGCGATCGGGCACTGGAAGGCGCAGGGCCTGGACTTCTCGAATATCTTCTACCAGCCGCAGGTCGACTGTCGCAGCGCCCTGTATCACACGGGCGAACAGGATCACGGCCTCGATAAGGCACTGGACCACAAGCTGATCGCGCAAGCCAAGGCCGCACTGGAGAAGGGCGAGCGCGTCTCGTTCATCTCGCCGGTGAAGAACCTGAACCGCACAGTCGGCGCCATGCTGTCGGGCGAAGTCGCCAAGCGCTACGGCCATGCTGGCCTGCCGGACGACACCATCCACATCCAGCTGCAGGGCACCGCGGGCCAGTCGGCGGCGGCCTTCCTGGCTGGCGGCATCACGATCGACCTGGTCGGCGAGGGCAACGACTACGTCGGCAAGGGCCTGTCGGGCGGCCGCATCATCGTGCGTCCGAACACCGAGTTCCGCGGCTGGGCGGTGGACAACATCATCGTCGGCAATACCGTCATGTATGGCGCGATCTCGGGCGAAGCCTTCTTCAACGGCGTGGCCGGCGAGCGCTTCGCGGTGCGTAACTCGGGCGCCATCGCGGTGGTCGAGGGCTGCGGCGACCACGGTTGCGAATACATGACCGGCGGTACCGTCGTGGTGCTGGGCGAGACCGGACGCAACTTCGCGGCCGGCATGTCGGGCGGCGTGGCCTTCGTCTACGATCCGAAAGGCGAATTCGCGGGCCGCTGCAATACCACGATGGTCAACCTGGAGCCGGTGCTGTCGGCCAAGGAGCAGTGTGACCCGGCGGCCTGGCACAGCCAGACCCGCAATGGCGAGCGCGAATGCGACGAAGTCATCCTGCGCCGCCTGATCGAACGTCACTTCAAGCACACCGGCAGCACGCGCGCGCGCAACCTGCTGGATGACTGGGCCAATAGCCGCGGCAAGTTCGTCAAGGTGTTCCCGACCGACTACAAGCGCGCCCTCGAGGAGATGCACAACTCGAGCATGGAAGAAGCGAACGACAAGATTGAGTTGGCGGCCTGAGACCGCGGAACTTGGGTCCCCGCCGGCCTCCCGGCAAGGGCGGGGATGACCGTGGTGTCGATCACCGCAGCGAACAGATTAAGGAATAAACGTGGGCAAAATCACCGGCTTCATGGAATTCGCACGGCAGGAAGAGGAATACCTCGACCCGCCCGTCCGTCTCAAGAACTACAAGGAATTCGTCGTCACCCTGACCGATGGCCAGGCCAAGGTACAGGGCGCGCGCTGCATGGATTGCGGCATCCCCTTCTGCAACACGGGCTGCCCGGTCAACAATATGATCCCGGACTGGAACGACCTGGTCTTCCATGGCAACTACCGCCATGCGCTGGACAATCTCCACTCCACCAATAACTTCCCCGAGTTCACCGGCCGCATCTGCCCGGCGCCGTGCGAATCGGCCTGTACCCTGGGCATCAACAACGACCCGGTCGGCATCAAGTCGATCGAGCGCAAGATCATCGACACCGGCTGGGAACATGGCTGGGTGGTGCCGCAGCCGCCGAGCGTCAAGACTGGCAAGAAGGTCGCCATCGTCGGCTCCGGTCCTGCCGGCCTGGCCGCGGCCCAGCAGCTGGCGCGCGCCGGCCACGACGTGACGGTGTTCGAGAAGAGCGACCGCATCGGCGGCCTGCTGCGCTACGGGATCCCCGACTTCAAGATGGAGAAGGGCCTGATCGACCGCCGGGTGGAGCAGATGCAGGCCGAAGGCGTGACCTTCCGCACGGGTGTCCTGATCGGCAAGGACTTCCCGGCCACGGTCAGCAATATGGCGCGCGAGACCATCTTCCCGGAAGACCTGGAAAAAGACTTCGACGCCGTGATCCTGGCCGGCGGCGCCGAGCAGCCGCGCGACCTGCCGGTGCCGGGCCGCCAACTGAAGGGCGTGCACTACGCGATGGACTTCCTGCCGCAGCAGAACCGGGTCAACGCCGGCGACAAGGTAAAAGACCAGATCAAGGCCACCGGCAAGCACGTGGTGGTGATCGGCGGCGGCGATACGGGCTCGGACTGCGTCGGCACCTCGAACCGCCACGGCGCCTTGTCCGTGACCCAGTTCGAACTGATGCCGCAGCCGCCGGAACAGGAAAACAAGCCGCTGGTCTGGCCTTACTGGCCGACCCGCCTGCGCACTTCGTCCTCGCACGAGGAAGGCTGCGAGCGTGACTGGGCGGTGGCGACCAAGCGCCTGGAAGGCAAGGGCGGCAAGGTCGAGAAGCTGATCGCCTGCCGCGTCGAATGGAAGGACGGCAAGATGGCGGAAGTGCCGGACAGCGAATTCGAACTCAAGGCCGACCTGGTGTTCCTGGCGATGGGCTTCGTCTCGCCGGTGCAGCAGGTGCTGGACGCCTTCGGCGTGCAGAAGGACCCGCGCGGCAACGTGCGCGCCGCCACCGAGGGCGACAACGCCTACCAGACTTCGAACCCGAAGCTGTTCGCAGCCGGCGACATGCGCCGCGGCCAGTCGCTGGTGGTGTGGGCGATCCGCGAAGGCCGCCAGTGCGCGCGTTCGGTCGATGAGTTCCTGATGGGCGTCTCGAGCCTGCCGCGCTGATCACGCAAAGAGACCCTAGGTGCGGCCGCGCAAGGCGGCCGCCACCGCCTTCGCTCACGCATCGATCTGCGCCTCGTCGAAGGCGGCGAAGCCCATCACCAGCGACGGCGCCAGGCGCGCCTGCGCGCAATAGCGCTCCAGTGGAAACGCCGTGAGGCCGGCCGCGTTCAAGCGCTGCCAGGCTTCACGTTCTTCATGCGCCAGCAGCCGCGTCACCACGTCCAGCCCCGCGGTGACCGGCGGCACCGCGATCAATCCCTCCCAATGCGCGTGCGCCGCTGCTTCGAAGGCCGCAGCGCGGCCGGCGTACACGCGCCGCATGCGCCGCACGTGGCGGTCGAAGTGGCCATCGTCGATGAAATCGGCCAGCACCGCCTGCGACAGGGCGTTGGCATTGCGCGCGGCCAGCGAGGCGGCGCGGGTGAACGGGTCGACCAGTTGCCAGGGCAGGGCGACGAAGGCCAGCCGGATCGCCGGGAACAGCAGCTTGCTGAAGGTGCCGGCCAGGACCACGTGCGACTCGGCCCCTTCCATGCTGCGCAGCGCCGGCACCGGCTTGGCGGCGAAGCGGTATTCGCTGTCGTAGTCGTCCTCGAACACGATGGCGCCGCGCTCGCGCGCCCACTGCAATAGCGCCAGCCGGCGTTCCGGCGACAGCGCCATGCCCAGCGGCGCCTGGCGCGCCGGCGTCACATAGGCCAGGCGCGCATCCGGCGCCGCCGCCAATGCCTCGTGCACCCGCATGCCGTCCTCGTCGAGTGCGACGTCGACCACCCGCGCGCCGTGCGCATGCATGGCCTGGCGCGCGCCGGGATAGCCGGGATCTTCCATCCATACCGCTTCGCCGGGCGCCACCAGCAGCCGCAGGCAGATGTCGAGCGCCTGCTGCACGCTGCCCAGGATCACGATCTGGTCGGGCGAGACCGCCACCCCGCGCGCCAGGTCCAGGTGGCGCGCGATCGCGGCGCGCAGCGGCGCCAGGCCGGCGGCCTCGTTCTCGGACAGGATCGCCAGTTTCGACGCGCGCAGGTGTCGCCCGTGCAGGCGCCGCCACAAGTCGATGGGAAAGCCGCGCACGTCGCAGCGGTGTGGATGGAAGGCAGGCGGCAGGCCGCTGCCGGGGCGCAGCGGGAAGGCAGGGGGCTGGTCGCCGACGTTGCGCAGCCAGGGGCCGCCGGGCTGCAAGCGTGACGGTTCTTCCAGCACGCGCACCGGGGCCGGCCCGGCCTGCAGGCTGGCGTCCGGCAGCACCCGGCTGACCCGGGTGCCGCTGCCGCGCAGCGCCTGCAGATAACCCTCGGACAGCAGCTGGTCGTAGGCCAGCTGCACGGTGCCGCGCGCCATCGCGTATTGCTGCGCCAGCGCGCGCGTGCCGGGCAGCAGGGCGCCTTCCCCGAGACGGCCATCGAGAATGGCCTGGCGCAGGCTGCGGTACAGCCAGCGCTGCAGCGTCTCGCCGGGCGCCGGTGCGCCGAGCGCCAGCGCGCGGCGGCTCGATCGTGTGGTGGGTGCCTCTGTCATGGGAAGTGGATCAATCGTTTGTGAGAGGACTGGCTCAATACATCAGTCCAGTCTACCCCCAGAATCCATGCATCGACAACCCACCCCCAAGGAGACCACCATGATCCAGAACGTCATCATCGCCGGCAACGGCTTCGCCGGCCTGTGGGCCGCCATCGCCGCCGCGCGCGCCGCCCACGTGGCCGGCAAGTCGGACGAGCTGGCCATCACCGTGGTGTCGCCAGTCGCCGAGCTGCACATCCGTCCGCGCCTGTACGAGGCCTCGCTGGACAATATGGCGCCCGAACTGGGCCCGCTGTTCACCGCCGTCGGCGTGCGCCACGTGGCCGGCCGCATCGAGAAGATCGATACCCAGGCGCGCCAGGTCGCGGTGGCGCTCAACGACGGCAGCCACACCACCTTGCCCTACGACCGCTTCGTGCTGGCCACCGGCAGCCAGGTGGTCACGCCGAACGTGCCGGGCCTGGCCGAGTATGGCTTCAACGTCGACCAGCTGCAACAGGCCGAAAGGCTGGAGCGCCACCTGCAAGGCCTGGCCGCGAGGCCGCAAAGCGAGGCGCGCGACACGGTGGTGGTGGTCGGCGCCGGCTTCACCGGCCTCGAGACCGCCACCGAGATGCCGGAGCGCCTGCGCGCCATCCTGGGCCAGGACGCCAAGGTGCGGGTGCTGATGCTGGAACACGCGCCGGTGGTCGGCCCGGAACTGGGCGCCGGCCCGCGTCCGGTGATCGAGGAAGCGCTGCGCGAAGTCGGCGTCGAGGCCATCACCTCGGCCGGCGTGGCCGCGATCGGCGCCGGCGGCGTGGTCACCTCGGACGGCCGCAGCTTCCCCGCCGCCACCGTGATCTGGACCGCCGGCATGCGCGCCAATCCGCTGGCCGAGCAGCTGGGCGGAGAGGTCGACCGCTTCGGCCGCGTGCATGCCGATCCCTACCTGCGGGCGCCGGGCGCGGACGGCGTCTACGTCACCGGCGACGTGGCGCGCGCCGCCACCGACGACGAAGGCAATGTGGCCGCGATGTCGTGCCAGCACGCGCTGAGCTTGGGCCGGGTGGCCGGCTACAACGCGGTGGCCGAACTGGTGGGATTGCCGCTGCACGCCTACAGCCAGCCGAAGTACGTGACCTGCCTGGATCTGGGCCCGTGGGGCGCCTTGTATACGGAGGGCTGGGATCGCCAGGTGAAACTGACCCGCGAGGAAGGCAAGGCGCTCAAGCGCACCATCAACACCCAGTGGATCTATCCGCCGGCCCCGGACCGCGACGCCGCCTTCGCCCTGGCGCGTCCCGACCACGTCATCGTTCCCTGAAGGAGAGCACCATGACCGGCATCGACCTGTCCCGTCGCGGCGCCATCCCGACCTCGACCACCCTGCAGGCACACTGGTTCGCCGCGCCGCTGGCAGCCAGCGTCTATCCCTGGTTGCTGGCCCTGTACCATGCCGCGGCCAAGGAGGTCGAGCGCGGCGCCGGCCCCGCAGCCTGGATCGGCGCCGGCCTGGCCCTGGCGGCGGCGCTGGCGATGCCGGCGATCGCCTTCGGCGCCGCGCTGCGCCTGGGCCGCATCCTCGAACCCAGCGCGGCCGAACTGGCGGCGCGCCGCACGGCGCTGCTGGCGGTGGCGGTGCCGCCGCTGTTCACCTTCGTGGGCGTGGGCGCGCTGCTGCTCGGCCGCCCCACGTGGGACATCGGCTTTCTGCTGGCGCTGTGGGCCGCGCTGGCGCTGCGCATCGCGACCGCCGGCCGCACCCCGCAGCGCCAGGTGGCCGAGGGCGCGATCGGCAACTGGCGCAAGGCCCATGGCGTCGCCGCCGTGCTGGCGATCCTGTTCCTGGCCTTCCACTTCAGTAACCACCTGGTGGGCTTGGTGGGGCCGGACGCCCACATGGCGGTGATGAAGATGCTGCGCGTCGTGTACCGCTCGCCCGTGATCGAGCCGCTCCTGATCGGCGTGTTCGCCTTCATGATCGTGACCGGCGCGCGCCTGGCCTGGCGCTGGAGCGCGCGGCCGATGGACGCGGCGCGCACCTTCCAGGTGGCCGGCGGCGTGTTCCTGGTGTGGGCCGTGATCAGCCACGTCAACGCGGTGCTGTACCTGGCGCGCGTGCACTTCGGGATCGACACCGACTGGGGGTTCGCGGTCGGCGCCCCGGTCGGCATGCTGCTCGACCCCTGGAGCATCCGCCTGCTGCCCTATTACTTGGGCGCGGTATTCTTCGTGGTGGCGCACGCCTTCTGCGGCCTGCGCATCGTGATGCTGGCGCACCATGCGCCGCGCGCCAGCGCCGACCGCGTGCTGGTGGGCGGCACCGTGTTCGCCGCGCTGCTGGCCACCACCATCATCCTCGCGATGTGCGGCCTGCGCCTGCACTTCGCCTGACGCTTTTATCCTGACCCGGAGCACACATGAACATCCTGCACATCAGCGCCAGCCCGCGCGGCCCGCAAGCGGCCAGCCGCGAACTGTCCAACCACGTCGTCGAACGCCTGCTGGCGCGCCATCCCGGCGCCACGGTCACGGTGCGCGAACTGGCCGGCGTGGACGACGAACCGGCGCTGCCCCACATCGACGCCGGCTATGCACTGGCCCTGTCCAGCGCCGCCAACGAGCCGGGCGTCGACGGCGCGCAACTGCGCTCCGACGGCCTGATCGAGGAACTGGTGCGCGCCGACATCGTCGTGATCGGCACCCCGATGCATAACCTCACCGTGCCCTCGACCCTGAAATCCTGGATCGACCACGTGGTGCGCATCAACCGCACCATGCGCCCGACGCCCGAAGGGAAGGTGGGCAACCTGCACGACCGCCCGGTGTACCTGGCGCTGGCCAGCGGGGGCATCCGCACCGGCGAGCGGGCGCGCCAGCCGGACTTCCTCGAACCCTATCTGCGCGCCATCCTGGCCATGATCGGCCTGAAGGACGTGACGGTGTTTTCGGCCGAAGGGCTGGCGCTGGGCGCGGAGCGGGCGGCCGAGGGACGCGCGCGCGCCTGGGCCGAGATGGAACGCCATTTCGGCAGCTGATTGGGGTGTATCTTGCGTTGACAAAATAGCGACAGAGTATTGCATATTCTGTCACTTGCTATTTCGTCACATCGGCCCCAGATTATGGTGCGGCGCAAAAAACGTGGCTTACCCGGCCAGTAATTAAGAGGAGCTTAAACCGGCTCCTTCGGCCGTTTTTGGATGCAGCTTATTGATACAATTCAATAATACCAATATTGTGAAACATACATATATCAACAAAAACAATGGCTTATGAGCTGAATTAGCTGACTCATTAGTTATTAGTGTTGTAATAGTACGTCGCCGCCTGGGGGTAAAATCGGGTCCCCCAAGCAGGTAAATAGCTTTCTGCACTACAATACCGGATTCCCCAAACATTAATTATGCTGTGTCGAACCTAGTCGAAATCCGCGATCTGCATTTTGCTTACGGTGAGCGTTCCATCCTGTCGAATCTCCGTATGGACTTCCCACGTGGCAAGCTTATTGCCGTCATGGGCGGGTCGGGTTGCGGCAAGACCACGGTGCTGCGCCTGATCGGCGGGCAGATCCGTCCCCAGCGCGGCGAAGTCCGCATCGGCGGTGAAGTCGTGCACCAGCTCGATACCGAAGGCCTGTACCGCCTGCGCCGCCGCATGGGCATGCTGTTCCAGTTCGGCGCCTTGTTTACTGACCTGTCGGTATTCGACAATGTCGCCTTCCCGCTGCGCGAGCACACCGACCTGCCCGAAGAACTCATCCGCGACCTGGTCCTGATGAAGCTCAACGCCGTCGGCCTGCGCAATGCGCACCGCCTGAAACCGGCCGAGATCTCGGGCGGCATGGCGCGCCGCGTGGCCGTGGCGCGCGCGGTGGCGCTGGACCCTGAACTGATCATGTACGACGAGCCGTTCGCCGGCCTCGATCCGATCTCGATGGGCGTGACCGCCAACCTGATCCGCAACCTCAACGACGCGCTGGGCTCGACCTCGATCCTCGTGTCGCACGACGTGCACGAGTGCTTCGCGATCGCCGACTACGTGTACTTCATGTCCGCCGGCAAGATCGTGGCCGAGGGCACGCCGGACGACCTGCGCGTTTCGGAAGACCCCTACGTGAAACAATTCGTCAATGCCGCCCCGGATGGTCCGGTGCCGTTCCACTATCCCGGCAAGTCGCTGGCCGACGACCTGGGCCTGGGAGCGCGCAAATGATCGCCCGCGTCCTCGGCCTGGTCGGCTGCACCGTGCGCGAAGGCTTCGCCGGCCTCGGCTTTGCAGTGCGCTCTTTCTTTAGTGTCTTGAAGGTATCGCCGGGCGCGTTCCGCCGCCCCGGATTGATTTCTGAGCAGATCCATTTTATTGGCAACTACTCGCTGGTGATCATCGCCGTGTCCGGCCTGTTCGTCGGCATGGTGCTGGGCCTGCAAGGTTACTACACGCTGAACCAGTATGGCGCCGAGCAGATGCTGGGCCAGGTGGTGGCGCTGGCGCTGGTACGCGAACTGGGCCCGGTCGTGACCGCGCTGCTGTTCGCCGGCCGCGCCGGTACCTCGCTGACCGCCCAGATCGGCCTGATGAAGGCCGGTGAACAGCTGTCGGCCATGGAAATGATGGCCATCAACCCGGTGCAGCGCGTGCTGGCGCCGCGTTTCTGGGCCGGCGTGATCGCCATGCCGGTCCTGGCCACCGTGTTTTCGGCGGTGGGCGTACTCGGTGGCTACATCGTCGGCGTGAAACTGATCGGCGTGGATGAGGGTTCGTTCTGGGCCCAGATGCAGGCCGGCGTCGATGTGCGAGCTGACGTACTGAACGGCGTCATCAAAAGCTTTATATTTGGCATCGCAGTGACCTTTACCGCCCTGTTCCAGGGCTACCAGGCCCAGCCGACGCCAGAAGACGTGTCGCGCGCAACGACGCGCACGGTCGTGATTGCATCGCTGTTGGTCTGGGGGCTGAATTTCGTCATGACGGCCCTGATGTTCAATAAATAAGTTTAATAAACGGTTAAAACGGTTACTGTAGGGTATTCAAAATGCATCGCAAAACTATCGACGTCTGGGTCGGCCTGTTCGTTCTGCTGGGCCTGGCCGCGCTGCTGTTCCTGGCTTTCCAGGCAGGAAACATGAGGTCTCTGTCGTTCGGCCAGACGTATTCGGTCACGGGCCGTTTCGACAATATCGGCGGGCTCAAGCCGCAGGCGCCGGTCAAGAGCGCCGGCGTGGTGGTCGGTCGCGTGGGTGAGATCACCTTCGACGACAAGAGCTTCCAGGCATCGGTGCGCCTCGATATGGAGTCTGAATATAAATTCCCTAAAGACAGCTCGCTGAAGATTTTGACAGCTGGCTTGTTGGGTGAACAATACATCGGCATCGAAGCCGGTGGCGATGAACAAAACCTGGCGGAGGGCGATCGCATCAATCGCACCCAGTCGGCGACGGTCCTGGAAGACTTGATTAATCAATTTATCTACAGCAAGGCTGCAGAAGGAAAGGAAGGTAGTGAATGAACTACGCCGTCACGCTCTCGCACTTGCGCCTCGGCGCCGCCGCCGCCGCCATCCTGGTCCTGACCGGATGTGCTTCCACCGCGAATAATCCCCAGGATCCGCTGGAAGGCTATAACCGCGCCATGTTCACCTTCAACGATGCGGTCGACCGCACCGTCCTGAAACCGGTGGCCACCGGCTACAAGAACGTCGTGCCGGGCTTTGCCCAGACCGGCGTTGGCAATTTCTTCGGCAACCTGTCGGATGCCTGGAGCTCGGTCAACAACCTGCTGCAGGGTAAGCCCGAGCAGGCCGGCACCGATTTTGGCCGCGTTGCACTGAACTCGACCTTCGGCATCTTCGGCCTGCTCGACATCGCTTCCGAAGCGGGCATGCAGAAGAGCGATGAAGATTTCGGCCAGACCCTGGGCAAATGGGGCGTGCCAAGCGGCCCCTACTTGATTTTGCCGCTGCTGGGCCCATCTACCGTACGTGATACTGCAGCGTTGCCGGCCGATATCGGCGGTGACATCTGGAAGTACAAGGAGCCGGCCAACTGGCGCAATATCGGCGCCGGCATCCGCGTGATCGATACGCGCGCCAGCCTGCTCGATGCGTCCGGCCTGCTCGAAGACGCCGCCCTCGACCGTTACGAGTTCCTGCGCGACGGCTACCTGCAGCGCCGCCAGAGCCAGGTGTACGACGGCGACGTGCCGCGCCAGCCTGTCGACGAGCAGTAACAACAAGATCAACCGTGCGTGCGGCTGTCGCCGCCGCCAACCGAAAGGAAACCTATGAAGCCATTCATGCACCTGGTCGCCGCCGCCGCCACCGTGGCCTTCTCCACCGTCCTGGTCGCCGCTCCGGTGGCCGCCGCCGAGGCGCCGGACGCGCTGGTCAAGCGCATCAGCAATGAAGTGATCGACAGCGTCAAGGCCGACAAGGACATCCAGTCCGGCAACCGCAGCAAGATCATGGGCCTGGTCAACGAAAAAATCCTGCCTTATGTCGACGCCGAGAAGATGACCCAGCAGGCGGCCGGCCGCCACTGGCGCACGGCCACCCCGGAACAGAAGCAGAAGCTGACCAAGGAATTCCGCGACCTGCTGGTGTACACCTACGCCGGCGCGCTGTCGACCATCAAGAACGAGACCGTCGAGTTCAAGCCGATGCGCGGCGCGCCGACCGACACCGATGTCGAAGTGCGCTCGCAGGTGAACGTCGCCCGCGGCGAACCGATCACCCTGAACTACCGCCTGAGCAACGAAAAGGGCAGCTGGAAGATCTATGACGTGAACGTGCTGGGCGCCTGGCTGGTCCAGACCTACACCAGCACCTTCAATAGCGAGATCAGCAAGAACGGCGTCGATGGCCTGATCAAGCGCCTGGCCGACCGCAACGCCCAGCTGGCCTCCAAGCCGCTGGCCGCGCCGGCGAAGTGATCCGTCAACATGGCTGAATCCAACCCGATGCTGTCGATCGACGCCCTGACCTTCCTGACCGCCCACCAGGCGCTGGAGCAGGGCGAGGCGGCGATCCGCGCCGGCGAGACCGTGTTCGATCTCGGCGGCGTGCAGGCGGCCGATTCGTCCGGCGTGGCCCTGCTGCTGGCCTGGCAGCGCCGCGCGCTGGACGCCGGCCACAGGCTCACCTTCGTGAACGTGCCGGACAATGTGCAAAAGCTGGCGGCCCTGTATGGGGTCGATACGCTGCTGCCGCAAGCCTGAAGACCGGCGGCCGATTGGCCGCCGTTTGCATTCCCCCTCCCTCTGGCGTACCCCGCGCAATTCTCCCCTCTGCCCGCTTGACATGGCAATTTCACCTATAATGGACCGTTTCTCCGCACGGTCCTTCGGTGCGCTTACCACTTTGCGCGCCGCGCCATCCAACAAGCATGACAGCAATCCAGATTGACAGCGTCGAGAAGAGCTATAAAGGCTTCAAGGCCCTGAAGGGCGTCTCCTTGGACATCGAGGAAGGCGAATTCTTCGGCCTGCTGGGCCCGAACGGCGCCGGCAAGACCACCCTGATTTCCACCATCGCGGGCCTGATCCGGCCCGATGCCGGCCACGTGCGCATCCACGGCCACGACGTCGTCACCGACTTCCGCGAAGCACGCAAGCGCCTGGGCGTGGTGCCGCAGGAGCTGGTGTTCGATCCCTTCTTCACGGTGCGCGAAACCTTGCGCCTGCAGTCGGGCTACTTCGGCATCCGCAACAACGATGGCTGGATCGACGAGGTGATGCACAACCTGGACCTGACCGACAAGGCCGACGTGAACATGCGCGCGCTGTCGGGCGGCATGAAGCGGCGCGTGCTGGTGGCGCAAGCCCTGGTGCACCGTCCGCCCGTGATCGTGCTCGACGAGCCGACCGCCGGCGTCGACGTCGAGCTGCGCCAGACCTTGTGGAAGTTCATCGCACGCCTGAACCGCGAGGGCGGCCACACCGTGGTGCTGACCACCCACTACCTCGAAGAAGCGCAAGCCATGTGCCAGCGCGTGGCCATGCTCCGGCGCGGCAATGTGGTGGCGCTCGACACCATGAGCGCGCTGCTGCGCCGCGTGTCGGGCTCGCAGCTGGTGGTGCACCTGAAATCGGGCGAACTGCCCGAAGGCCTGCGCCACCTGGTATCGCACGATGAGCATACGAACGGCAACAAGTACACGCTGCGCGTGAACGACTACAGCGAGGTCGAGCCGATCCTGGCGCGCCTGCGCGAGAACGGCGCCGTCATCGACGAGATGCAGCTGGAGCAGGCCGATCTCGAGGACATCTTCATCCAGATCATGGAGGAAGGTAAGTAATGTTTTCGATCGGTTTCCGTACCCTGTTCTACAAGGAGTCGCTGCGCTTCTGGAAGGTCGCGACCCAGACCGTGGCCGCGCCGGTGGTCACCGCCATGCTCTACCTGCTGATCTTCGGCCACGTGCTCGACGGCCGGGTCGAGATGCTCGACGGCGTCGCCTATACCTCGTTCCTGATCCCCGGCCTGGTGATGATGAGCGTGCTGCAGAACGCCTTCGCCAACTCGTCCTCGTCGCTGATCCAGTCCAAGATCAGCGGCAACCTGGTCTTCATCCTGTTGCCGCCGCTGTCGCACGCCGAAATCCTGTCCGCCTACGTGCTGGCTTCGGTGCTCCGCGGGCTGGTGGTCGGCGCCGGCGTGTTCATCGTCACCGCCTGGTTCGCCCACCTGGAGTTCGTGGCGCCCGTGTGGATCGTGGTGTTCGCCCTGCTGGGCGCGGCCATCCTCGGCACCATGGGCACGATCGCCGGCATCTGGGCCGAGAAGTTCGACCAGCTGGCGGCTTTCCAGAACTTTTTGATCATGCCGGCGACCTTCCTGGCCGGTGTGTTCTATTCCGTCCAAAAACTGCCGCCTTTCTGGCTGGCCGTCTCGCATTTCAACCCGTTCTTTTATATGATTGATGGGTTCCGCTATGGGTTCTTCGGCCAGTCCGACGTTTCGCCCTGGATCAGCCTGGCCGTCGTGACCGTGTTTTTCGCGGTGCTGACGGGCGTGGCGATCAATCTGCTCAAGCGCGGCTACAATCTGCGCCATTAATAGTACAAAGTTTAACTGGAGTTAACGTGGCGACCACACCCGAACTGATCCACGGCTATATCAGCGCCGGCCTCGAATGCACCCACCTCGACGTGAAGGGCGATGGCCATCACTTCGAGGCCGTGATCGTATCGCCTGCCTTCGCCGGCAAGCGCCCCATCCAGCGTCACCAGATCGTGTACGCGGCGCTGGGCGACCGCATGCGCGAGGAAATCCACGCGCTGTCGATGAAAACCCTGACCCCTGAAGAATTCAAAGGATAAGCATGGACAAGCTCCAGATCGTCGGCGGCAAACGCCTGCAAGGTCATATCTCGGTCTCCGGCGCCAAGAATGCGGCGCTGCCCATCCTGTGCGCGGGCCTCTTGACCGCCGGCGACCTGCATCTGTCGAACGTGCCGCGCCTGCACGACGTGCGCACCATGCTCAAGCTCCTGGAAAAGACCGGTCTCAAGGTCACCCAGGATGACGAGAAAGTGACCATGAACGGC
Organism: Massilia arenae; assembly: GCF_008014745.1. Taxonomy (GTDB): domain Bacteria; phylum Pseudomonadota; class Gammaproteobacteria; order Burkholderiales; family Burkholderiaceae_D; genus Telluria; species Telluria arenae. The sequence continues at coordinate 242,455 of NZ_VPFD01000003.1, read as the reverse complement.
AGCGCCATCGACACGCTCGAGGCGCCGTACGAGCTGGTGAAAACCATGCGCGCCTCGATCCTGGTGCTGGGCCCCCTGCTGGCGCGCTTCGGCGAAGCCAAGGTCTCGCTGCCGGGCGGCTGCGCGATCGGCTCGCGTCCGGTCGACCAGCACATCAAGGGCCTGCGCGCGATGGGCGCCGAGATCACGATCGAGGGCGGCTACATCTACGCGAAAGCCAAGAAGCTCAAGGGCGCGCGCATCCACACCGACATGATCACCGTGACCGGCACCGAGAACCTCTTGATGGCCGCCACCCTGGCCGAAGGCGAGACGGTGCTCGAGAACGCCGCGCGCGAACCGGAAGTGACCGACCTGGCCAACCTGTTGGTGGCCATGGGCGCGAAGATCGAGGGCATCGGTACCGATCGCCTGGTGATCCAGGGCGTGGCTGAACTGCACGGCGCGCAGCATGCCGTGATCTCGGACCGCATCGAGGCCGCTACTTTTCTCTGCGCAGTGGCGGCCACCGGCGGCGACATCGTGCTGACCAATACCCGCACCGACATCTTCGACGTCGCGCTCGAGAAGCTGCGCGAGATCGGCCTGCAGCTGACCGTGGGTGGCGACACCATCCGCGCGAAGATGGACGGCCGTCCGCGTCCGGTCTCGTTCCGCACCACCGAGTATCCGGGCTTCCCGACCGATATGCAGGCCCAGTTCATGGCCGTGAACACGATCGCCGACGGTCCGTCGAAGGTCACCGAGACGATCTTCGAGAACCGTTTCATGCACGTGCAAGAGATGAACCGCCTGGGCGCGCACATTTCGACCGAGGGCAATACCGCCTTCATCAAGGGCGTTGCGCGCCTGGTCGGCGCGCCGGTGATGGCGACCGACCTGCGCGCCTCGGCTTCGCTGGTGATCGCCGGCATGGCGGCCGAAGGCACGACCCTGATCGACCGCATCTACCACCTCGATCGCGGCTACGACCGGATGGAAGTGAAACTGTCGGCGGTCGGCGCTGACATCGTACGTATTAAGTAAACGAACATGACATTCAATGGCGTAAATGGCGAGCCCCAGCTGATCCTGGCGCTTTCCAAAGGCCGCATCTTCGAAGACACCCTGCCGCTGCTGTCGGCGGCCGGGATCGAGGTGCTGGAAAATCCCGAGACTTCGCGTAAACTCATCCTCTCGACCAACGACCCGGGCGTGCGGGTGCTGATCGTGCGCGCCTCCGACGTGCCGACCTATGTCCAGCATGGCGCGGCCGATTTCGGCGTGGCCGGCAAGGACGTGCTGCTCGAGCATGGCGGCGAAGGCTTGTACCAGCCGATCGACCTGCGCATCGCCCAGTGCCGCATGTCGGTCGCGGTCAATGCCGGCTTCGACTACGACAAGGCCGTGCGCCAGGGCGCGCGCCTGCGGGTGGCGACCAAGTTCGTCAACACCGCGCGCGAGCACTTCGCCAGCAAGGGCGTGCACGTCGACCTGATCAAGCTGTATGGCTCGATGGAGCTGGCCCCGCTGGTCGGCCTGTCGGATGCCATCGTCGACGTGGTCTCGACCGGCGGCACCCTGCGCGCCAACAACCTGGTCGAAGTCGAAAAGATCATGGACATCTCCTCGCGCCTGGTAGTGAACCAGGCCGCGCTCAAGCTCAAGCGCGAGCGCCTGCAACCGATTCTCGAGGCGTTCGAACGCGCCTCGCAACAACAAGGCTGAAGCACAATCATGGCAGTACAGATCCGCAAGCTCGATTCCACCGCGCCCGACTTCAAGACCACACTCGACGCCCTGCTGGCGTTCGAAGCGGAAACCGATGACGCCATCGAGACCGCGGTCGCGCATATCCTGCGCGACGTGAAGGCGCGTGGCGATGCGGCTGTGCTGGAGTACACGAACAAGTTCGACCGCATCCCGAACGGCGGCGCGACCTCGATGGCGCAATTCGACATTGGCCAGGCCGAGCTGGAGCAAGCCCTGGCGGCGCTGCCGGAAGCCCAGCGCGCGGCCTTGCAGGTCGCCGCGGATCGCGTGCGCGTGTTCCACGAGCGCCAGAAGGACGCCTCGACCGGCTTCACCTTCACCGAGCCCGATGGCACGGTGCTGGGCCAGCGCGTGACGCCGCTGGACCGGGTCGGCATCTACGTCCCGGGCGGCAAGGCGGCCTATCCGTCGTCGGTGCTGATGAACGCGATCCCGGCCCACGTCGCCGGCGTGAAAGAAATCATCATGGTCGTCCCGACCCCGGACGGCGTGAAGAACCAGATGGTGCTGGCCGCCGCCGCGATCGCCGGCGTGACCCGCGTGATCACCATCGGCGGCGCGCAAGCCGTCGGCGCGCTGGCCTACGGTACCGAGACCATCGACCCGGTCGACAAGATCGTCGGCCCCGGTAACGCCTATGTCGCCGCCGCCAAGCGCCGCGTGTTCGGCACGGTCGGCATCGACATGATCGCCGGTCCGTCCGAGATCCTGGTGCTGTGCGACGGCACCACCGATCCGGACTGGGTGGCGATGGACCTGTTCTCGCAGGCCGAGCACGACGAGCTGGCCCAGGCCATCCTGCTGTGCCCCGACGCCGACTATATCGCGAAAGTCGAGCAAAGCATCCACAAGCTGCTGCCGTCGATGCCGCGCGCAGCGACCATCACCACGTCGCTGAGCGACCGCGGCGCCTTGATCAAGGTGCGCGATATGTACGAAGCCTGCGAGATCGCATCGTCCATCGCCGCCGAACACCTCGAGATTTCGGCGGTCGAGCCGATGCAGTGGGCCGATAAAATCCGCCATGCCGGCGCCATGTTCCTCGGCCGCTTTTCGTCCGAATCGCTGGGCGACTATTGCTGCGGCCCCAACCACGTGCTGCCGACCTCGCGCACGGCGCGCTTCTCGTCGCCGCTGGGCGTGTACGACTTCCAGAAACGCTCGTCGATCATCCAGGTCAGCGAAGCCGGTGCCCAGACGCTGGGCAAGGTCGCGGCCACGCTAGCCTACGGCGAGGGCCTGCAGGCGCACGCGCGCAGCGCCGAGCTCCGTTTGAATCCAGTGCCACCGCAGGCATCATGACGTCCTGGGTCAACCAGGTATTCTGCGAGGATGCGCTGGCCGGCCTGGCGCGCATCCCGGACGGGTCCATCGACCTGATCCTGACCGACCCGCCCTACAACCTGGGCAAGGACTACGGCAACGCGTCGGACCAGCAAAGCGTCGAGGCTTATCTCGCCTGGACCGAGCAGTGGATCGACGCGGTCGTCCCCAAGCTGAAACCCAACGGCAGCCTGTACATCTTCCTCACCTGGCGCTTCGCGCCCGAGATCTTCGTGATGCTGAAAAAACGCATGACGATGATGAACGAGATCATCTGGGACCGCCGCGTGCCGTCGATGGGCGGCAGCGTGCGCAGCTTCTCGTCGGTGCACGACACCATCGGCTTCTTCGCCAACCGCAAGGATTACTATTTCGACCTGGACGCGGTGCGCATCCCGTATGACGCCGAGACCAAGAAGGCGCGTTCGCGCTCGATCTTCGTCGGCGCCAAGTGGCTCGAAGTCGGCTACAATCCGAAGGACGTGTGGAGCGTGTCGCGCCTGCACCGTGAGCATCCGGAGCGCGCCGACCATCCGACCCAAAAGCCGCTCGAGATCATCGAGCGCATGGTCAAGGCTTCCTGCCCGCCGGGCGGCGTCGTGCTCGACCCCTTCATGGGCAGCGGCACCACCGCCATCGCCGCCAAGCGCCTGGGCCGCCAGTACACCGGTTTCGAACTGAACCCCGATTACTGCGCCATCATCGCCGAACGCCTGGCCGCGCCCGAGGTGCCGGTCACCGGGGCGAAGGCAAAAAAACTGCGCAAGGCCGCCAAGGCCGTCACCACCACGGAAGAAACATCATGACCGACATCGCTAAACTGATCGAGAACACCATCCGCGCCGACGTGCGCGCCGTGGGCAGCTATCACGTGCCGGACTCGATCGGCTACGTCAAGCTCGACTCGATGGAAAACCCGTACCAGCTGCCTGAGGAGTTGCGCGCCGAACTGGGCACGCGCCTGGCCGAGGCGGCGCTGAACCGCTATCCGGTGCCGTCCTACCGCACGCTGAAGGACCGGATCTGCAGCAAGCTGGGCGTCCCGGAAGGCTACGACGTCCTGCTCGGCAACGGCTCGGACGAGCTGATTACGATCCTGGCGACCACCATCGCGCGCCAGGAACGCGAGGCCGGCAGTAAACGCGCCGTGGTGATGGCCCCGGTGCCCGCCTTCGTGATGTTCTCGCGCTCGGCCCAGTTCGCGGGCGCAGACTTCGTCGGCGTGCCGATCAAGTCCGACTTCTCGCTCGACCTGCCGGCCATGCTGGCGGCGATTGCCGAGCACAAGCCGTCGCTGCTGTTCCTGGCCTATCCGAACAACCCGACCGGCAACCTGTACGATGCCGATGACATGGTCGCGATCATCGAGGCGGTGGGCGAGCACGGCATCGTGGTGGTCGACGAGGCGTATCAACCGTTCGCCCGGGTCAGCTTCATGGAGCGCCTGCCGCAACACCCGAACCTGGTCGTGATGCGCACCCTGTCCAAGCTGGGCCTGGCCGGCATCCGCCTCGGCTATATGTCGGCCGCGGCGCCGCTGCTGGCAGAGTTCGAGAAGGTGCGCCCGCCGTACAACGTCAATGTGCTCACGCAAGTGGCGGCCGAGTTCGCGCTCGACCACCTGGACGTGCTGGACCGCCAGGCTGGCCTGCTCAACGAGGAACGCACCCGCCTGGCCGCCGCCTTGGCGGCCTTGCCCGGCGTGGAAGTGTTCCCGTCGGCCGCCAATTTCATCTCGCTGCGCGTGCCCGATGCCGAGCGCGCCTGCGCGATTCTCCATGGCGAGAAGGTCTTGATTAAAAATTTGAGTAAAATGCATAAATTGCTGGCCAACTGCATCCGCGTCACGGTCAGCACCCCCGAAGAGAACGACCAGTTCCTGGCAGCCCTGAAGACGTCGCTGTAATCCAGCGCCCCTGACGGACACCATTTAATCCAGCCGGCCTCTCCCCAGCGAGAGACCGGCCACGAATGCCCTGAGCAATGACCCGCACCGCCGACATCACGCGCAATACCAACGAGACGCAGATCCGCGTCTCGATCAACCTCGACGGCACCGGCCGCCAGAAGCTCAATACCGGCGTCCCCTTCCTCGACCATATGCTCGACCAGATCGCGCGTCACGGCATGTTCGACCTCGAGGTCGAGGCCGTGGGCGACCTGCACATCGACGCCCACCACACGGTGGAAGACGTCGGCATCACGCTGGGCATGGCCGTGGCCAAGGCGATCGGCGACAAGAAGGGCATCGTGCGCTACGGCCACTCGTATGTGCCGCTGGACGAGGCGCTGTCGCGCGTGGTGATCGATTTCTCGGGCCGTCCCGGCCTGGAATTGCATGTGCCATGGACGCGCGCCATGATCGGCGCCTTCGACGTCGACCTGACGGGCGAATTCTTCCGCGGCTTCGTGAACCACGCGGCCGTCACCCTGCACATCGACAACCTGCGCGGTGTGAACGCCCACCACCAGTGCGAGACCGTGTTCAAGGCCTTCGGCCGCGCGCTGCGCATGGCCACCGAGCTGGACCCGCGTGCGGCCGGCATCATCCCGTCGACCAAGGGCAGCCTGTAATCATGGCCAACAAGATCGTCGTCGTCGATGGACTCGGTAACCTGCGCTCGGTGGCGCAGGCGCTGCGCGCCGCCGCGCCCGAGGCCGACGTCCTCATTTCCAGCTCGGCCGCGGATATCGACCGCGCCGACCGCATCGTGCTGCCGGGCCAGGGCGCCATGCGCGACTGCATGAACAGCCTGCGCGAGTCCGGTCTCGAGGACGCGCTGCTGCGCGCCGCCAAAACCCGTCCCATCATGGGCGTGTGCGTGGGCGAGCAGATGCTGTTCGAAGAGAGCGAAGAAAACGAAGGCACGCCCGGCCTGGGCCTGTTGCCCGGCAAGGTGGTGCGGTTCCAGCTGGACGGCAAGCTGCAGGCCGACGGCTCGCGCTTCAAGGTGCCGCAGATGGGCTGGAACCGGGTGCGCCAGGCGCGTCCCCACCCGCTGTGGGAAGGCGTCGAGGACGGCAGCTATTTCTACTTCGTGCATAGTTACTATGCGGCGCCCGGGAACGCGGACGACGTGATCGGCGAGACCGATTACGGCAGCCCGTTCTGTTGCGCCGTTGGCCGCGATAATATCGTCGCCACCCAGTTCCACCCCGAAAAGAGCGCCGCCGCCGGGCTGCGCCTGTACCGCAATTTCATACACTGGAATCCTTGATTCCGCGTCTCCGATTTAATCCGTCAACCAACCGACAACGACCATGCTGCTGATCCCCGCCATCGACCTGAAAGACGGTCACTGCGTTCGCCTGAAACAAGGCGATATGGACCTCGCCACCGTGTTTTCCGAAGATCCCGCCGACATGGCGCTGCATTGGCTCAAGAAGGGCGCGCGGCGCCTGCACCTGGTCGACCTGAACGGCGCATTCGCGGGCAAACCGAAGAACGAGAGCGCCATCAAATCGATCCTGCAGGTGGTGCAGGAATATGCCGAAGACAACGGCCTGGACGAGATCCCGGTCCAGCTGGGCGGCGGCATCCGCGATCTCGATACCATCGAGCGCTACCTGGACGAAGGCATCAGCTACATCATCGTCGGCACCGCCGCGGTCAAGAACCCGGGCTTCCTGCACGACGCCTGCGGCGCCTTCCCGGGCCACATCATCGTCGGCCTGGACGCCAAGGACGGCAAGGTCGCGACCGATGGCTGGAGCAAGATGTCGGGCCATGAAGTCATCGACCTGGCCAAGAAGTTCGAAGGCTATGGCGTCGAATCGATCATCTACACCGACATCGGCCGCGACGGCATGATGGCCGGCGTGAACATCGAGGCGACCGTCAAGCTGGCGCGCGCGGTGAAGATTCCCGTGATCGCCTCGGGCGGCGTGCACGTGCTGGCCGACGTCGAAGCGCTGTGCGCGGTGCAGGACGAAGGCATCGAAGGCGTGATCTGCGGCCGTTCGATCTACGAAGGCACGCTCGACCTGGCCTCGGCCCAGGACCGCGCCGATGAACTGACGGAAGGGGCGCAGACCTGAACACGTCGTTCCCGCGCAGGCGGGAACCCAAGTTTTACGCCTGGTGGAAATGCATTCAGTACCACTCAGCATGAAAGTTTGGGTCCCCGCCTTCGCGGGGACAACGGTTTTTGGGTCAACGCAGAGAACGACTATGCTAGCCAAACGCATCATCCCCTGCCTCGACGTCACCGGCGGCCGCGTGGTCAAGGGCGTCAACTTCACCGAGCTGCGCGATGCCGGCGATCCGGTCGAGATCGCACGCCGCTACGACGGGCAGGGCGCCGACGAGATCACCTTCCTCGACATCACCGCTTCCAGCGACAATCGCGACCTGATCCTGCCGATCATCGAAGCCGTCGCCTCGACCGTGTTCATCCCGCTCACCGTCGGTGGCGGCGTGCGCAAGGTCGAGGACGTGCGGCGCCTGCTCAATGCCGGCGCCGACAAGGTCAGCATGAACACCTCGGCCGTCACCAATCCGCAGCTCGTCTTCGACGCCGCCAACAAGCACGGCTCGCAGTGCATCGTGGTGGCGATCGACGCCAAACAGACCCGTCCCGGTAAATGGGAAGTCTTCACTCACGGCGGCCGCAATGCCACGGGTCTCGACGCGGTGGAATGGGCTCGCAAGATGGAGAGCCTCGGCGCCGGTGAGTTGTTGCTCACTTCGATGGACCGCGACGGCACCAAGATCGGTTTCGACCTGGGCCTGACCCGCGCCGTCTCGGACGCCGTGGGCATCCCCGTGATCGCTTCCGGCGGCGTAGGCGGCCTGCAAGACCTGGCCGACGGCGTGCTCGAAGGGCACGCCGATGCGGTGCTGGCCGCCAGCATCTTCCACTACGGGCAGCACACGGTCGGCGAGGCCAAGCGCTTCATGGCCGAACGCGGCATCCCGATGCGCCTCGATTAAGGAAGCCACATGCCTACCAATGCCAAGTGGCTCAACAAGGTGCGCTGGGACGAGCACGGCCTGGTGCCAGTGATCGCCCAGGAAGCGGCGACCGGCGACATCCTGATGTTCGCCTGGATGAACCGCGAAGCGCTCACGCGCACCGTCGAGACGGGCGAAGCCGTGTACTGGAGCCGTTCGCGCAAGAAGCTGTGGCACAAGGGCGAAGAGTCCGGCCACATCCAGAAGGTGAGTGAGATCCGCCTCGATTGCGACGAAGACGTGGTCCTGCTCAGGATCGAGCAGGTGGGCGGCATCGCCTGCCATACCGGCCGCCATTCCTGCTTCTTCCAGAAGTACGACAATGGCGACTGGCACAGCGTCGAACCGGTGCTGCAGGATCCCGACACCATTTATTCCCCGGACAAGAAGAAGACCCCATGAGCGTTACCCTGGCCCGTGTCGCGGCCGTGATCGAATCGCGCAAGCCCGAGCACGGCGGCGACCCCGCGACTTCCTATGTCGCCAAGCTGTTCGCCAAGGGCGACGACGCCATCCTCAAGAAGATCGGCGAGGAAGCCACCGAGCTGGTGATGGCCGCCAAGGATGCGCGCGTCGCGAACGATCCATCGAAGGTGCTGTATGAATGCGCCGACCTGTGGTTCCATTCGATGGTGTTGCTGGCCAAGTTCGACCTCACGCCGCAACAAGTGCTGGACGAGCTGGCGCGGCGCGAAGGCGTGTCCGGTATTGATGAAAAAGCAGCACGCAAGGAATAAATAGTTCCCAGGCTTCGCAAGTGAGCACCTGCTCACTGTGCGTGGCGCCCCTTCCGGTGTCATAATCGGGGACTGAGAGTCATACCGATGTCATGGGGCGCTGATACGATGCCTCGGCTTCACGGGCCTGTAAGTCCTTGAAATGTTGTAATAATCTGGAGACAAGATGGATAACTGCATTTTTTGCAAGATCGTCGCCAAGCAGATTCCGGCCGCCGTCGTCTATGAAGACGAGGACGTGCTGGCATTCAAGGACATCAACCCGGCGGCGCCGGTGCACCTGCTGGTGATTCCGAAGCAGCACGTGTCCACCTTGTCCGACTGCACCGAGGAACACGCGTCGGTGCTGGGCAAGATGCTGGCGCTGGCGCCGAAACTTGCAAAAGAGAATGGTATTGACGTCAAGACCGGCGCCGACGGCAAGCCGAACGGCGGCTTCAAGACGCTGATCAATACCGGTCCGGACGGCGGGCAGGAGGTATATCACCTGCACCTGCATATGTACGGCGGTCCGCGTCCGTGGCGCGGACTGGGCTTATAAGCCAGGACTAAGTTTCAAGGGGGCAGAGTGCTCCCGCATCGCGTATACTGAGGTAGACGCTTTCCCCGATTTTTTAGGCGCATGCGCCTTGCTAGGAGAATAACATGGGTGGTTTGAGTATTTGGCACTGGGTCATCGTGCTGGTGGTCGTGATGCTGATCTTCGGCACCAAGAAGATCGGCAATATGGGTTCGGACCTCGGCAAGGCCGTCAAGGGCTTCAAGGACGGCGTGAAGGGCGACGAAGAGAAAGCTGCAGAAGCGAATCCGGCGGCGCCAGCCCAGCCGACCCAGCAGGTGGCCGACAAGTCGACCATCGACGTGGAAGCCCGCGACAAGACCCGCCTGTAACGCGCAGTCCCAATGATCGATCTTGGACTGTCGAAAATCGCGATCATCGGCGTGGTCGCCCTGATCGTGATCGGCCCTGAAAAGCTGCCCAAGGTGGCGCGCATGGCCGGGACGCTGTACGGCCGTGCCCAGCGCTACCTGCACGACGTGAAGTCCGAGGTCAGCCGCGAGATCGAGCTCGACGAGCTGCGCAACCTGCACAAGGAAGTGCAGGAGAAAGCGCAATCGTTCAAGAGCGAGGTCGAATCGGCCACCAGCGATTTCGAGTCGTCCGTCACCAGCCACGTCGACGAGGTCGAGGCCCTGTGGGATGGCCGCGCGTCCCACGACGCCGGCAACACGATCGCGCCGACCGTGGCCGACATCGACCGCAAGGCCAGGGACTTCCGCCGCAAGAAGCTGGTGCGCACCTCGAGCGTGCCGGCCTGGTACAAGAACCGCCATGGCACCAAGCGCCATGTGATGTCGGGCGCCGCCCGGGTGCGCAAGTTCCGCCCCGGCAGCGCCAGCAAATCCAATTCTTCTTTCTTCTAAATGACAGAGCAAGCCGCCGGCGAAGACACCTTCATCTCGCACCTGGTCGAGCTGCGTGACCGCCTGGTCAAGGCCTCGATCGGGATCGCGATCGTATGCGCCGTGCTGATGGCGTGGCCGGGGCCGTCCCACATCTACGACCTGATCGCCGCGCCGATGATCGCCTCGATGCCGCCTGGCTCGACCATGATCGCCACCGGCGTCATCTCGCCGTTCCTGGTGCCGATGAAAGTCACCCTGCTGCTGTCCTTCATCCTGGCGCTGCCCTGGGTGTTCTACCAGGCCTGGGCCTTCATCGCGCCCGGCCTGTATGCTCACGAAAAGCGCCTGGTGCTGCCGCTGGTGATCTCGTCCTCGATGCTGTTCATCGCCGGCGTGGCGTTCTGCTACTTCTTCGTGTTCGGCCGCGTGTTCCACTTCATCGGCGAATTCGCGCCGACCTCGATCGCGGTCATGCCCGATATCGAAAACTACCTCGATTTCGTGATGTCTATGTGCCTGGCCTTCGGCGCCTCGTTCGAGGTGCCGGTGGTGGTCGTGATCCTGGTGCGCATGGGCGTGGTCAGCCTCGAGAAGCTGCGCGCGGTGCGTTCCTACGTGATCGTCGGCGCCTTCGTCATCGCCGCCATCGTCACCCCGCCGGACGTGGTCAGCCAGCTGGCCCTGGCCATCCCGATGTGCCTGCTCTACGAGCTGGGCCTGCTGGTGGCGCCGATGTTCGCGCGCGCCACCCGCGCGCCGGAAGAAACCGCGTAACGTCATTACCTCCACTGGAGGTAATGACTTCCCGCGGAGGCGGGAACCCAAGTTTTCTCGTCTCCCCGGCGTTACGGACAACTCCCCACGATGTAATACCCCTGCGCCGTCTGCGCCAGCGTGCTGGTGAAGAAGGTGTTGTATAGCCCCATGTTCTGGTCTGAGCCGTTGGCCAGCGCATAGCCGCCGCTCACGTGGGCACGACCCGCCTGCACATGGGCGTAGTTGCTGGCCAGGCTGGTCGTGCAGGTGAACACCGGCGGCGGCGTGCCGGCGCCCACCTGGAAGGCGGGGATGGCGCAGGCATTCGACGTTTGTCCGTTATTGCCGATGGCCGTCACGCTGCCGCCATAGCTGCCGTCGGCGCGGTTCGCATAGGCCTTGCTGAACGCAGCGCCGCTGCCGGCCGCGGGGTCGTCGACCGGCGACGGGCCATTGAGCAGCACCCGGTAGCCGGCGATCGACCCTTCGGCGAAACTGGCGGCGCCGTTCACCGTGACCGTCGACCCCGACACGCTGGCGCTGCACGAGGCCATGACTGGCGCCGGCGCCTGCTCCACCCGCAGGTTCTTGTTGAACCAGAAATCCATGATGAAGGCCGGGTAGTTCACGCGGGTCGCGTTCACGTAGTTGGCGTTCTGGCCGCCGGTGCCTGCCGGCCAGGCGTGGGCCAGGCCCGTCACCGTGACCTGCGACGTGCGCACCTTGCCGTTGGCGTCCGTATATTCCACATTGCTGCCGCTGCCCGGCACGGTCACCGCTGCGCCTTGCGTCCACGCGCCGCCATACACCTGGCGCATGGCGGCGGCATCCAGTGGACCATAGGCTTGCGCCACCGTGTAGTCGCTCGTGCCCCAGATCACGCCCGTGACCTGGGTCGTGAAATGGTCGAGCGTGGTCCCGGCCATCGCGCGGCAGGCATTGGCGGCGGTAGTCGCCGTATAGCCGGAAGGGACGATCGAGATCTGGCCGGTGGTCACGCCCGGCGGCGGGGCGGCGGAGAGGCCCAGGCCGGCGAAGACTTCGGGCGCGGTGCAGCCCAGCACCATAGCCTTGGCGCCGCCCGAGGACAGGCCGGCCACGTACACCTGTTTCGGATCGATCGCGTACTGGGGGTTGGAGAGGAAGCGGTTGATCAGGTCGAGCAGCACCGCGGTGTGGCCATAGGAGCGGCTGCGGTTGGTGGCGGCCCAGTCCCAGCAGTGGGTGCCGTAGACGTTGCCGGTGGCGTTCGGCGCCAGGATCACCGCGCCATATTTGTCCGCCACCGCCTTCCAGTTGTAGCCGGCGTCGCCGCTGCCGTTGATGACGTCGCCGCCCGCGGTCTGGGCGCAGCCGTGCAGCACCAGCACCAGCGCGCGCTTGTTGTCCAGGACCGGCGGCGTGGCCGGCCAGTAGTAGTAGCCGCTCAGGGCGCCGCCGTGGGTGGTGTCGTTGGCCCAGACCTGGTTGGCGCTCCAGGCGCCGGGGCCGGCCTGGACCGGGGTTTGTGCGAGGGAAGAAGTGAACGGCGCACAGAGCGCCAGGCAGATCGCGGCTTGCGCCGCTCGTCGATGGAAGGGCTGCATGCGGTGTCTCCGAATATGATTGTCGTGGGCTGGGCCGGGGCCGGCCTGCCACATTCATCATAGTTCGGGAGACGTGGCGTACAAGCGGGTGCGCGAGCACGCCGCTTGTGCGTTTTTGCACGGCCCTCATCGGCAATGAGGGCCATGCAGAGAGGGTTATTGCATCAGTTCCGAGATCATCTTGACCGGCGCATTGCCGTAGCTGAGGAACTGGTCATGGAATTCCTTCAGCTTGAATCGCTCGCCCAGCTGCTGCTTGCGGCGTTCGCGCAATTCCATGATCTGATGGTAGCCGCTGAAGTAGCTGGTCAGCTGCACCGAGGTCAGGGTCACGCGGCGCCATTTTTCGTCGGCTTCCTGGCGCGTCTGGAAGGCCTGGCGGGTGAGCAGGTCGATCGCCGCCTCTTGCCCCATGCCGTTCACATGCACGCTGTAGTCGAGGATGGTGTTGGTCACGCTGCGCAGGTTCCACTTCGAGTACATCAGCCACATCTCGGGCGCGTTGTCGCCGTAGCCCGATTCGAGCATCATGCGCTCGCCATACACGGCCCAGCCTTCGACCATGGCGCCATTGCCGAACAGCGACTTGATCAGCGAAGGCGAGCGGTTGGCGTGCACCAGTTGCGCGTAGTGGCCTGGGATCGCCTCGTGGATGTTCAGGATCTGCAGGATCCACTCGTTGTACTCGCGCAGGCTGCTCTCGGCCTGTTCCGGCGTGAGGCTGTCCATCGGCGTGACGTTGTAATACGTCTTGTCCTTCGAGCGGTAAGGGCCCGGCGCATCGATGCTGGCGCCGGCCACGCCGCGCTGGTACATCGGCGTTTCGCGCACTTCGAGCGGCTTGCTCGGGTCCAGGGTCAACAGGTCGTGCTTGATCACCCAGTCCTGCAGCAGCGGGATCTGGCGCCGGATCTCGGCAAAGAAGTTCTCGCGCGCGACGTGGCGGGCCGAGAGCTTGTCGATCATCATGCCGATCTTCTGGAAGCGGTCCTGCGGCTTGTTCACGCCCGCCATATAGCGCGGCCACAGCTCGTCCGAGATGCGGTCCATATTCGACAGCAGTTCCTCGCGCGTGACCAGGGCCTTGCGGAAGGTCTCCTCGGCGCTGGACGACGACTGGATATCGAGCGCGAACTTCTGCTCGTACAGCGCCTTGCCGGCGCGGAAGGGACGCGCCTGGCCGCTGGCCGCCTGGCGCTGCTCGACACCGTTCAGGAAGTCGACGAAGCCCAGCACCGCACTGCCGGCGTTGGCGATGCGCTGGGCGAAGATCGCCTTCTCTTGCGCCGTCAATATCGATTCCTGGGCCGCTTTGCCCAGGTCGGCCAGCACGGCCATCGTGCCCGGCGCCTGGCCGATCGCGAGCTGGGTGTGCTCGCGCGTCGGCTTGGTGATCGAGGCCTGCGCCGCCGCGTAATAGGCCGGCACGTCGGCCAGGCGCTTGAGGATGGTGCGCAGGCGCTGCGGCTTGGCGGCGTAGTCGGTGTTCAGGATCAGGTCGAGCGGCGCGGCGACGTTGTACTGCGACGGGTTCCACTCGTATTCGCGCCAGGTGTTCAGGCGCCAGCGGTCCTTCTCGAGCTTGTTGACCAGCAGGGCCAGGTCGGTGCGGTAGCGCGGCGACAGCTGCTTCGGATCGAGCTTGCCGAATTTTTCCAGCCATTCGTTGGCGAAGGCCAGCTGCTTGGCCCGCGTGTCGGCGTCCGGAATGGTGAGGTTGGCGGCGTTGTCGAACTTGCCGACATAGATGCCGCCTTCGGGATCCACACGCCACAGGGCGGTCAGGTATTGCATGCTCAGGGTCGACATGCGGCGGTCGAGGCGTGCTTCGGCGGCGTTCGCGCTGGCGGCACCCGCAGCGGCAGCGCCGGCGCCGACGGCAGCAGCGCCCACCAGGGCCTTCTTGCCCTTGCTGGAAGTCTTCTTCTTGACGACCTTCGAGGATTTGGCCTTGCCCTTGGCTGGCTTGGAGGTGGCGGCGATGGCCGGCGTCAGTGCGAAACACGCCAGCAAGGCTGCCAGCGCGATTTTCGTTTTCATCATCGTTATTCAGTCCCGTAACTAAGGAGATGCCTGGATGCGCACAGGCGTGAAGGCGTGCAGATTAGCACTAATTGCATCATTTGCGGGCAGTTGAAACATTCCGACACGCATCAATGCCAACATTGAGGTTTTGATAAATCAGTGCCCCAAGCCGCTTCGCAGCATCTCCAGCATATCCCCCGGCGACATGCGCGCCGCCATCTCGGTCCCTTCGAGCAGGCTGTCGGCCAGGTCGCGCTTGTGGCGGTGCAGGTCGACGATGCCTTCCTCGATCGTGCCGCGCGCCACCAGGCGGTAGATGGTCACCGGCCGCTGCTGGCCCATGCGGTGAGCGCGATCCGACGCCTGGTCCTCGACCGCCGGGTTCCACCACGGGTCCATGTGGATCACGTAGTCGGCCGCCGTCAGGTTGATGCCGACGCCGCCCGCCTTCAGGCTGATGAGGAACAGGTCACCCTCGCCGGCCTGGAAGGCATCCACGCGGCGCTTGCGTTCCTGGATCGGCGTCGATCCGTCCAGGTACTGGTAGGCGATGCCCTGCGCGTCGAGATACTGGCGGATCAGGGTCAGGTGGTCGACGAACTGGCTGAACACCAGCACCTTGTGCCGGTTCTCGAGCAGGTCGGTGGTCAGGCGCGCAAACGTCGCCAGCTTGCTGCTGGCGATGCCGGCGCCGGGCGCCACCAGTTCGGGATTGCAGCAGGCGCGGCGCAGCCGCATCATCTCGGCCAGGATCTCGATCGCCTTCTGGCCCTCCGGCGCTTCGAGTGCGGCCAGCTTGTCGAGGGCCTGGCGGCGCAGCGATTCATACAGCGCGTTTTCTTCGGCGCTCAGTTCCACCGGGACCACGATCTCGGTGCGCGGCGGCAGCTCGGACAGCACTTGCGCCTTGGTGCGGCGCAGGATGAAGGGCGCGGTCAGGCGCCGCAGGCGGGATCTAGCTCCGGCCTCGGCGCGCTTGTCCTGGGCTTTCTCGATCGGGCCGGCAAAGCGCAGCTGGAACTGGTCGGCGCTGCCCAGCAGGCCCGGATTGATGAAGCGGAACAGGTTCCACAATTCTCCCAGGTGGTTTTCCAGCGGCGTGCCGGTGGCTGCCATGCGGAAGTCCCCCTGCAGCGCCATCACCGCCTGCGAGCGCTTGGTGTGCATATTCTTGACCGCCTGCGCCTCGTCGAGCACGATGCTGCGCCAGCGCCGGCCCTTGAAGCGCGCCGCTTCCAGCTGCAGCAGGCCATAGCTGACCACGACCACGTCGAACGGCCCGGCGTTGTCGATCGTCGCAGCGCGCTCGCCGGGGCCGAACAGGTGCAGTTTCAAGGTCGGTGCGAAGCGCGCGGCCTCGTCGATCCAGTTCAGGCACACCGAGGTCGGCGCCACCACCAGCGCCGGGCCGTCCTTGGCGCGCGTCAGCAGCAGCGCCAGCGCCTGCAAGGTCTTGCCGAGACCCATATCGTCGGCCAGGCAGGCGCCGACGCCCCAGTGCGCCAGGCGCGCCAGCCACTGGAAGCCGTCGACCTGGTAATCGCGCAGCTCGGCCTGCAGGGTGGAAGGCAGCTCGGGCAGGTAGGCGGCATTGTCGGCCATGCGTTCCAGGTGCCCCTGCCAGGCCTTGTCGGCGTCGACGTGGCCGGCGTCCCGCGCCAACTCGTCCAGCGCGAAGCTGGCCAGCGCGTGGGTGCGGATGCCGTCCCCATGGAGTTCGCCATAGGCCCCCAGCTCCGTCAGGCGCCGGTGCAGCTCGTCGGACAGGGCCAGGTATTCGTTCTCGCCCAGGGCCACGAAGCGGCTGCCGCTCTCCTGGAGCTTTTCCAGCAGGGTGCGCAGGTTCATCACGCGGCCTTCGTCGATCACGACGTCGCCGCTGGCCGCGAACCAGTCGCGCTCGCGCCGGATCTGCACCCGCACCGATTTGGTCGTGGCCTTCCTGGTGACCCTGAATTTTTCGCCCTCGGGCCAGGCGACCACGATGGACTCGCCATCCAGCGCGCGCAGCTGGTCGACCAGTTCCAATGCCAGCAGCGGCTGGCCGAGCAGCCATTCGCCATGGTCAGGTTCCGCGTGCTCGAGGGCCTGGCATGCGCCGATCAGCTGGCGTTCGGCTTCGCGTTCGGCGTTCAAGTCGCGCTGGGCCTCGGTGCGGATGCCGTCGACGTCGGCGATCACATTGGCCGCGCCTTCGCCAGGGCCATAATAAGCGCCGCCCGGCAGGGGACGCACCAGTAGCTGCATGCGCATACCGTGCTGGTAGGGACGCAACAGCACGTGCAGGCGCGGGTCGGCCGGCACGGTCTCGATATCGCTGCTGCTGGCGCCGATGTCCGACTGCACGGTGACGATCGACGACACCGCGCCGATTGCGCGCAGCACGCGACGCTCCGCTTCCATCGGCACCGTCAAGCCTTCGCCGACGATGGCGGCGATGCGCCGGTGCTCGTCCCTGATGTGCACCAGGCGCAGGCGGGTCGGCGTCTCGCGCGTGACCACGACTTCGCCAACATTGTCTTCTACCGGCGGGTTCAGCACGATCGACACCTTGTCGCCCGTTTTCTTGACCAGCAATTCCGGCTCGCCCGGCAGCAGCTCGACCCGGGTGCCGGGAGACTCCATCCAGAACAGCAGCGGGTGGCCGACCAGGGCCGCTAGCGCCTTGTGCACTTCGAGTTCGAAGCGGATGCCGCTGCCGGCGTAGTAGCGGCGGCCGGCGATCGCGTTCACGGCCTGCAGGTCTTGCGCGGTCAGGAAGTCGAGCTGGGCGCCTTCCTCGGCCAGGCGTTTGAGGCCCATGGCGCGGCCGCGGCTCCAGCCGCCTTGCGCATCGCGCTTCTGCTCGCGCGGCTCCAGCTCCTGCACGCCCAGGTGCGGGTCGTAGCGGATCAGCCAGACCAGGCGCGATTCGCGCACGTTTTCCACGTTCGCCGCCGGTTGCAGGTTGATCAGCGCGTTCAGCTGGCGTTCCCACGGTTCCTCGCGCGCGAACCAGCCGGTCATGTCGGGCAGGCGGTGCTTGCGCCGCAGTTCGCTCGCACGTTGTTCATGCGCCAGGTGGCCGGCCTGGCCCATCTGCGCCAGCACCCCGGCCAGCTGGGCCGACCACAGGTCGAAGCCGGCCGCCTCGGATTGCAGCAGCATGTCTTCCAGCCGCGCACCTTGCGCGTTCAGTGACGGCAGGGCCAGCCAGTGATGGATCAGGGCGCGGAACACGGTCGGCTCCAGCGACATCTCCCAGCTGCGCGTGCCGAACAGTGCCGCGTCGACGGTGCCGCGCTGGATCTCGTGCAGCATGCCGAGCTGGAACCACACCGCGTTGTCGGCCCGCTGTACCGCGCGCGTCTCGATCTCGAGCCAGGCGTCGGCCAGCTTGAGGTGACCCGGGTCGCTGCTGCGCAGCAGGGCGGCCATCGCGATGTGCGCGCAGTGGCCGTCGAATACCGCCTTGCGCTTGCCGGTTTCGCGGCGCAGCTGCTTGATCGACGCATCGATACCGGCCAGGCCCGCATCGCTATCGTCGCGCAGCACCTGCACCACGCTGCGCAGGAACAAGCCGGGCGAATCGCCCGTCTCGCTCACCAGCGCCAGGGCGTCGTCCAGGCGGCCGCACAGGATGTAATGTTCGCCCAGCGAACGGCGCAGCGGGCTTTCGGGGCTGCTGCGCGGTATCAGGCGCTCGGCGTACTCGCGCACGCCAGGCGCCAGCGCCGGTTCGCTGCGCGCATGCATGACCAGGATGTGCAGGATGCCTTCGCGCAGGCGCGGGTGGATGCGTTCCATCAGCGACGGCGCGAACGGGCGCGCGCAGACGTCGACCAGCGGATGCAGGTAGCTCGCCTCGTGGCAGCGCTGGCAGGCGTCGAGCAGCGGAGACACGACGTCGTGCTCCTGCCCGGTGAGCAGGGCGATGCGCAGCAGGGCCAGGCCCTGGCGGTAGGTGCGCAGCATCAGGTTACCCTGCCAGTCGCGGCGCACGGTCGACACCTGGGCATAGGCGCCGGCCACATTGTCGAACAGGCCATCGTCTAGGGCCGCATCCAGCACCGGCCAGGCCAGGTCGGGAGCGATGCCGACGCCGCGCTCGCTCATGTCGACCACCAGGCCGCGCTCGCGCAGGCGCGCCAGTTCATCGGCCCATTGCGCGAGCGGCAGCGCCACGCCCAGCGCCCGCATATGTTCCAGGATGCGCTGGCGGCCCATCGGCTCGCCCGCGATCGCCAGCACGACCAGCAGTGCGCGTTCTTCCGCCGTGCAGGCGGCCAGGCGCGCGTTCACGTCCTCCATCATCACGCGAGATTCTCGATCTCGATCGCAGGCAGGTCGGCCGGCACCGGGATGCCGAACACGCGCAGGTAGAAATACAACTCCGCTTCCAGCGTGCGCACCACGCTGGAAGCCTTGCGCAAGCCATGGCCCTCGCCTTCGAGCGTCAGGTAGGCCACCGGCAGCTTGCGCGCGCGCAGCGCCTCGACCACGCTCTCGGATTGCTGCGGCGGCACCACCTTGTCGTCCAGGCCCTGGAAGAAGATCATCGGCCGCCGCAGTTTATCGGTATGGTGGATCGGTGAGCGCTCACGGTACACCGCTGCGGCGGTTTCCGGCGGCGCGATCAGGTACTGGTTGTAGTGCGACTCGAACTTGTGCGAATCGGCGTCCAGTCCGGCCAGGTCGGACACGCCGTAGTAGCTGGCGCCGGCCTTGAACACGTCGTGGAAGCTGAGTGCGGACAGCACCGTCAGGCCGCCGGCGCTGCTGCCGCGGATCAGCAGGCGCTCAGGGTCGACGACGCCTTGCGCCGCCAGGTGGCGCGCGCCGGCCACGCAATCCTCGACGTCGACCACGCCCCACTGGTGCTTGAGCAGGTTGCGGTAGGCGCGGCCGAAGCCGGTGCTGCCGCCATAGTTCACGTCCAGCACGGCGAAGCCGCGGCTGGTCCAGTATTGGGTCGACAGCTTCAGGGTGCTGGCCGCCATGCCGGTCGGGCCGCCGTGGCCGATCACGATCAGCGGCGGTAGTTCGCCCTCTTGCGGCGCATGGTCGGCATTGGTGGGCGCGTAATAGAAGGCGTGGGCGATGCGTCCATCTTCGCTCGGATAGTCGATCGCCAGCGGCACCGACAGGTAGCCGGTGGCCGGCAGTTGCGGGATCGAATGCGCCAGCACTTCGCTGGCGCCAGTCTCCAGGTCGATCCGCGCCAGCTCCGGCGCGATGGTCGGCGCGCCGCCCAGCAGGGCCACGACGTCGCCCTGCACGCGCAGCTCGCGGATTTCTTCATACGGCGACTCCAGCGGAATCAGGTTGCCGCCCGCCAGCCTTGCCAGATAGCTGACGCCTTGTTCGACGTAGGCGCACACGATCTCGTCCTCGGAGCGGAAACCGTACAGCGCACCGCCGAAGCTCCAGTGCGGGCCGGCGAATTCAGCCTCGCGCGGGCACAGCGCATGTACGACGCCGTGGTCGTAGCGGTACAGGTTCCACCAGCCGCTGCGGTCCGACACGAAGTGCAGCAGGCCACCGGGCGACCACTCGGGCTGGCAGATCGATTCTTCAGGGCCGCCCGCGACCAGGCGGCCGTTCACCAGCGTCCCATCGTCGGCCACATCGGCCAGCCACAGTTCCGTGCCTTCCCACGGCATGCGCGGATGGTCCCAGCACAGCCAGGCCAGCTGGCGGCCATCGGGCGACAGGCGCGGCGCCGCATAGAAGTCGTTGCCGTCCACGAGCACGGTCTCGACGCCGTCGAAGCCGATCGCGGCCAGCGTATTGACGGGGTAATCAGCGCCGGCCGAGTGATCCTCGCGCACGGCGATCAGGCGCCGGCGCGCGCCATCGAGAACAAAGTCGGCGAAGCGGTGGCCCGTGCCCTCGGCGGTCACGGCGACCGGCTGGCCATCCGCCTCGACCCGGTACAGGCGGTTGTCCACATGATGCGAGAACCAGGCCACGCCGCCAGCCAGCAGGCAGGCGCCGCCGCCGTATTCATGGACGCGGCTGCGCACATTGAAGGGCGCCGGGGTGAGTTCGCGCGTGCCGTTGGCATCGTGGACCATGAGCGTCGTGCGTCCACCCTCGCTGGCGCGGCCCTCGAGCCAGCCCAGGCGCGGTCCGTCGAGCATCAGCTGGGCCAGCGGCACCGCGCCGGCGGCGACCACCGCGGCGCTGATCGGGGACGGCCAGGCGCCGCAGGGCAGGGGTTGTTTGCTGGTGGCAATCGTCATGATCTGGGCTCTTTCCTTGGTCGGACGAGCATTATAGTGTTTGCCCAAGAATGCGATAATAGCCGTTTCCTTACCAACGCCATTGTCAGCCATGCCACAATTTGCCCCGCTCCAGAACGACACCTTCCTGCGTGCGCTGTTGCGCCAGCCGACCGACTACACCCCGGTGTGGCTGATGCGCCAGGCGGGCCGCTACCTGCCGGAATACCGCGCCACCCGCGCGCGCGCCGGTTCGTTCCTGGGGCTGGCGAAGAATCCCGACTACGCCACCGAAGTCACGCTGCAGCCGATCGACCGCTATCCGCTGGACGCGTCGATCCTGTTCTCGGACATCCTGACGGTGCCGGACGCGATGGGCCTGGGCCTGTATTTCGCCGATGGCGAAGGCCCGAAATTCGAGCGTCCGCTGCGCACCGAGGCCGAAGTGAACGCGCTGGCGGTCCCGGACATGGCCTCGCTCGACTATGTGTTCAAGGCCGTGACCTCGATCCGCACCGCGCTCGATGGCCGCGTGCCGCTGATCGGCTTCTCGGGCAGCCCGTGGACGCTGGCCTGCTATATGGTCGAAGGCGGCGGCTCGCGTGAATTCCACACGGTCAAGAAGATGCTGTACAGCCGTCCGGACCTGATGCACCGCATCCTGGACATCAATGCGCAGGCCGTGACCCAGTACCTGAACGCCCAGATCGACGCCGGCGCCCAGGCCGTGATGATCTTCGACTCCTGGGGCGGGGCGCTGGCCGATGGCGCCTACCAGGAGTTCTCGCTCGATTACATGCGCAAGATCCTCGCCGGCCTGAAGCGCGAACACGATGGCGTGCGCATCCCGGCCATCGTGTTCACCAAGGGCGGCGGCATCTGGCTGGACGAGATGGCCGACATCGGCGCCGACGCGCTGGGCCTGGACTGGACCGTCAACCTGGGCCGCGCGCGCAAGCTGGTGGGCGACCGCGTGGCGCTGCAGGGCAATCTCGATCCGGCCATCCTGTTCGCCGAGCCGGACCAGATCCGCGCCGAAGTCGAGCGCTCGCTCACTGCCTATGGCGCGCCGTCGCGCGGCCATGGCCACGTGTTCAACCTGGGCCACGGCATCTCGCAATTCACGCCACCGGAATCGGTCAGTGCCATGGTCGACGCCGTCCATAGCTTCAGCCGCAAGCAGCGCGCCGCCTGAGTTATTCCCCGCGACTGGCGGCCCTCTTGACAAGGCCGTCAGTCAACCCCCTCACTTGTTCACAACTTCCTAAAAGTGGGTAAAAATTCCTGTGGACATCTCAGCATCTTCTGAATCAGCGTAAAACGATGATTTATAAGCGTTTTTTGCTTCGAGCCAGTGCTGAGTGCGTCCCGCGCCACAAGGTTGTCCAGTAGAATTCAGCAAAGTTCGGCTCTTGTTCACAAAGTTATCAACAGACGTTTTAACAATGGGGAAAAGTGCTTGGTTTACCGGCACTTAGCGCGCTTCTTCAAGTATTGCCTTAAGTTTGTGACGCAATGCAGCGAGTTTTCCACGCCGGATACCCTAGTTATGCACAATGCGGAAAGAGCCCTCGAGCTTGTTAACAGGTCTGAGCACGAATACGCAAGTCATTGATTCATAAGCAAAAAATTGTCTTGAATTTGAGAATTATCGATGGCGACTTGATCTAACGTAAACCTTTGATGGGGTCAAGCCCCACGCTATTCACAAAGTTTTCCACAGATTTGCACAGGGCCCAGATTGTCAACCAGCACCGATAGCACGCATTGCTTCCTCGAAGTCGTGCTCGATACACCGCTGAACAGCAGTTTCGACTACCGCTGGCCATGCCGGCCGGGCGAAGAACCGCTGCCCGGCCAGTTGGCGCTGGTGCCGTTCGCGCACCGCGAAATCATGGCGCTGATCGTCGCGGTCAAGTTCGAGACCGATATCGCGCCCGAAAAACTGAAGGATGCGCTGGCCGTGCGCAGCCAGCTGTCACCGCTGCCGGAGCGCTGGATCGCCCTGGCGCGCTTCGCCGCCGACTACTACCAGCGACCGCTGGGCGAGGTGGCGCTGCCCGGCCTGCCCAAGAACCTGCGGGTGCCCAAGACGGTGGCGCTGGACCGCGCCCTGAAAAAACTGGCGAAACTCGACCTCCAGCAAGATGCGACGGCGGTCGACATGCCGGTGCTGAATCCCGCCCAGCAAGAGGCGGCCGACGCGATCGGCGGCGCCGAAGGCTTCACGCCGCTGCTGCTGTGGGGCGTGACCGGCAGCGGCAAGACCGAGGTCTACCTGCAGGCCTGCGCCCGGGTGCTCGCGCGCGACCCGCAGGCGCAGATCCTGATCATGGTCCCCGAGATCAACCTGACGCCCCAGCTGGAAGGGAATATCCGGGCCCGCTTTCCGGGCATGATGCTGGCCACCCTGCACAGCAGCCTGTCCGAGGGCGAGCGCATGCTGCACTGGCTGGCCGCGCACAACGGCCAGGCGCGCATCGTGCTCGGCACCCGGCTGGCGATCCTGGCCTCGCTGCCGCACCTGCAACTGATCGTGATCGACGAAGAGCACGACCCCTCGTACAAGCAGCAGGAAGGCTTGCGCTATTCGGCGCGCGACCTGGCCGTGTGGCGCGCGCACCAGTTGGGGATCCCGATCGTGCTCGGCTCGGCCACGCCATCGCTCGAATCCTGGCATCACGCGCGCTCCGGCCGGTACAAGCGGCTGGACCTGCGCGAGCGCGCCGTGCGCGACGCCGTGCTGCCGAAAGTCAGGCTGGTGGACATGGAACGCGACCGCGCGCGCGACGGGCTGACGAGCGAGGTGCTGGCGGCCCTGCGCGGGCGGCTGGAGCGCGGCGAGCAGTCGCTCCTGTTCCTGAACCGGCGCGGCTATGCCCCGGTGATCAGCTGCGACGCCTGCGGCTGGATCAGCAACTGCACCCGCTGCACCGCCTTCATGGTGCTGCACAAGCCCGAGCACCGGCTGCGCTGCCACCACTGCAGCCTCGAATTGCGCATCCCGCGCTCCTGCCCGACCTGCGGCAACGTGGACCTGCAGCCGCTGGGCCGCGGCACCCAGCGGGTAGAAGAACATTTACATGCCATGTTCCCGGAAGCGCGCATCCTGCGCATCGATGCCGACTCCACGCGCCTGAAGGGCAGCGCGCAAGCCGCCTTCGACAGCGTGCACCGGGGCGAGGTGGACATCCTGATCGGCACGCAGATGGTCGCCAAGGGCCACGACTTCAAGAAGCTGACCCTGGTCGGCATCCTGAACCCCGATACCGCCCTGTTCTCGCAGGATTACCGCGCCAGCGAGCGCCTGTTCGCCCAGCTGATGCAGGTGGCGGGACGGGCCGGCCGCGGCGGCGCGCCGTCCGAGGTGCTGGTGCAGACGCGGTATGCGCAGCACCCGCTGTACGGCGCGGTGATGCGCCACGATTACGAGCGCTTTGCCGGCCAGCTGCTCGAAGAGCGCAAGGAAGCCGGGCTGCCGCCCTATATGTACCAGGCCTTGCTGCGCGCCGAGGCGAAGGAGCTGCCGATCGCGATCGAATTCCTGGAAGCGGCGCGCGACTGCCTGCCGAGCGACGCCATCCTGATCAACGACCCGATCCCGATGACGATGACGCGGGTGCATAATGTGGACCGCGCCCAGTTGCTGGTCGAGTCCAGTTCGCGTCCGGCGCTGCAGGCCTACCTGCGGGTCTGGGTAGAACAACTGCGGGCGATGAAATCCCGCGTAAAGTGGTCGCTGGAAGTCGACCCACTCGACATCTAGATGAGAAAGAGGGGAGCAGCATGAAACAAATGAACGTGGACGTGGCCATCATCGGCACCGGCACCGCCGGCATGACCGCCTACCGCGCCGCCAAGGCGCTGGGCGCCCGGACGGTGGCGATCGAGAGCGGGCAATACGGCACCACTTGCGCGCGGGTCGGCTGCATGCCGAGCAAGCTTCTGATCGCGGCGGCCGAGGCGTCCCACGTGATCGATACGTCCGCGCCGTTCGGCGTGCATGCCGGTCAAAAACGCATCGACGGCCCTGCTGTGATGGAACGGGTCAAGCGCGAACGCGATCGCTTCGTCGGCTTCGTGCTCGAGGGCATCGAGGCGATGCCGGTGCAGGACCGCCTGCAGGGCCGCGCGCGCTTCACCGGCCCCTGCACGCTGGTGGTCGACGACCACACCGAGATCCAGGCCGGCCGCATCGTGATCGCCACCGGTTCCACGCCGCTGCGCCTGCCGCAGCTCGAGAACGTCGGTCCCGGCATCGTCACCAGCGACGATGTGTTCTATTGGGACGACCTGCCGCGCTCGGTGGCCGTGATCGGCACCGGCGTGATCGGCCTCGAACTGGGCCAGGCCCTGGCCCGGCTCGGCGTGCGCGTGCGCTTCTACGCGCGCGGCGGCAGCATCGCCAACATCACCGATCCCGAAGTGCTGCGCTGCGCTGGACGGGTCTTGATGGAAGAACTCGACATCGCCTTCCAGACCGAGGTGGTCGGGGCGGTGCAAGAGAAGGAAGATGGCGACGTGGCGCTGACGGTGCGCGATGCGCTGGGCAAGGAAAGCACCGAGCACTTCCAGTACGTGCTGATGACGGCCGGCCGTACGCCGAATGTGCACGACCTGGGACTGGAGCACACGGGCCTGGAGCTGGGGCCGGACGGCATCCCCCATTTCGACGCGCGCACCATGCAGTGCGGGACCAGCAATATCTTCATCGCGGGCGACGCCAACAACGAGCGCCCGCTGCTGCACGACGCGGCCGACCACGGCAAGATCGCCGGCGACAACGCGGGCCGCTATCCGGACGTGCGTCCGGGCCTGCGCCGCGCGCCGATCGCGGTGGCCTTCACCGAACCGAATATCGCCACCCTGGGCAGGAACTACAAGACCTTGTGCGCCGGCGGCCAGCGCAAGTTCGCGGTCGGCAGCGTGTCCTTCGCCAACCAGGGCCGCAGCCGGGTCATGTTGCAGAACAAGGGGATGTTGCGGGTGTATGCCGAGTATGGCACCCGGCTGTTCCTGGGCGCCGAGATGATCGCGCCACGCGCCGAACATCTGGCCCATTTACTGTCATGGGCCTTCCAGATGCGCCTGACGGTCGACCAGATGCTCGAGATGCCGTTCTACCATCCGGTGATCGAGGAGGGCGTGCGCACCGCGCTGCGCGACCTGGCCACCAACCTGTCGAAGGGCGATAGCCAGACCGACCCGGCCGATACCGAGCCGGGAACGTAACATTGCGTTGACGCTCAGTTCAGCAGCGTGGTGTTCAGCTTGCCTTCGCTGGCCAGCTTGCGCAGGATGCGCACCGTATCGAGGTCGGCTTCTTCATAGGCCGACTTCTTGAATTCGTCATACATCGCGTTGGCCGGATCGGCGTGTTCGCCGGTGCCGTCGTCGTAGCAAAAACGCACCAGCAGCATGGCATTGGTCGGCGCCTCGATGATCATGCGCAGGCTCGAGGCCGCGATCTCGCCCTGGGCCGGCACCTCGTAGCGCACTTCCTGCAGCGGGGTCAGGAACACCTGGTCTTCGATCACCAGCTCGCCGAAAGTCAGGCGGCGGCGGAAAGCACCCGCCTCGCGCTCGACGATCTCGCTGGCGTCCAGGTGCGGAATGAACATCTTCGGGTCTTCGGCGCGCAGGACCAGGCCATGCCAGACCTGCTCGCGGGTGAGGGTGTCGATCAGCGGGTTCATCGGGTCGTTGATTTCAACGAGATGTTCGAATTTCATAGGGCGTATGTCCGGAAAATAGAGCCGCAGCGGCGCACGCCGCAAAGAACGCATGTTACTCGATTGCGCGCCGGCGCGCCCTGGCTCTCCCGATCGGCCCAGCGCCGGCCGGTGTTGCAATCCGCAGTGTTGCAATCCAGTGCGGGCGGCGCGTGCCATCGCCCGCTGGGCCCGCCAGATTGTTACAATCGCTGCCTGTCCCTCCAGAAATAATTCCCATGTCCACTGCACCACGATTCGGCCTCAACGGGCCGCAGAGCGAAGCCGCGCTATATCTCGACGGCCCATGCCTGGTGCTGGCCGGCGCCGGCTCGGGCAAGACCCGCGTGATCACGCAAAAGATCGCCTACATGATCGAGCATTGCGGCTACGATCCGCGCACCATTGCCGCCCTGACCTTCACCAACAAGGCGGCGCTCGAGATGCAGGAGCGTATCGGCAAGCTGCTCAAGCAGCCCAAGCAGGCCAAGCAGCTGACCGTGTCCACCTTCCACTCGCTGGGCGTCAAGATCCTGCGCCAGGAAGCGGCCGGGGTGGGCCTGAAGGACAAGTTCTCGATCATGGACAGCGACGACTGCTACACCATCGTCTCCGACCTGGCGATGAGCACGGATAAACAGGAAATCCGCGGTATCCAGAACACGATTTCGCTGTGGAAGAACGGCCTGGTCGACCCGGAAGACGCGATCAAGGCGGCGCGCGACGAGGACGAGGCCATGGCCGGGCGCGTCTACCGCAGCTATGTGGCGACCCTGCAGGCCTACCAGGCGGTCGACTTCGACGACCTGATTCGCCTGCCGGTGGAACTGTTCCGCAATAACGAACCGATCCGCGACCGCTGGCAGCGGCGCCTGCGCTATCTGCTGATGGACGAATACCAGGACACCAATACCTGCCAGTACGAGCTGGTCAAGCTGCTGGTGACGGGCGTGGGCAAGAAGCCGATGTTCACGGCCGTCGGCGACGACGACCAGGCGATCTATGCCTGGCGCGGCGCCTCGGTCGAGAACCTGAAAACGCTGGGCGACGATTTCCCCGACCTCAAGGTGATCAAGCTCGAGCAGAACTACCGCTCCACCACCCGCATCCTGCAGGCGGCCAACGCCGTCATCGGCAATAACCCGAAACTGTTCGAGAAGTCGCTGTGGTCGGAGCACGGCCTGGGCGAGCCGATCAAGGTGCTGGGCATGCAGAACGACGACCAGGAAGCCGACCAGGTCGCGATCATGATCTCGTCCGAGCACTTCCAGCGCAAGAACAAATGGTCCGATTTCGCCATCCTGTACCGCGGCAACCACCAGGCGCGCGTGATGGAGCAGGCGCTGCGCAAGGAGCGCATCCCGTACACGATGTCGGGCGGCCAGAGCTTCTTCGACAAGGCCGAGATCAAGGACATCATCGCCTACCTGCGCCTGATCGCCAACCAGGACGACGACCCGGCCTTCATCCGCGCCGTCACGACCCCCAAGCGCGGGGTCGGCATGGCCACGCTGGAAGTGCTGGGCGAATTTTCCAAGCAGTGGAATTGTTCGCTGTACGAGGCGGCGCGCAAGGGCGGCATCGAAGCCAAGCTGGCCGACCGCCAGCTGGGTTCGCTACGCGACTTTTGCCAGTTCATCGCCGAGCTGGAAGACCGCGCCACCCGCCCGGGACCGTCAGGCAGCGGCGACCATGCGGCCGAGGTGCTCGACGACATGATGAAGGAGATGAACTACGAGCATTATCTCTACGAGAATTTCGACGACCGCGCGGCCCAGGCCAAGTGGCAGAACGTGCTCGAGTTCAATAACTGGCTGAAGGAGCGCGGCCGTGGCGGACGCGACCGCGACGGCGAGGAAAAAAACCTGCTCGAGCTGACCCAGATGGTGGCCCTGATGTCGATGCTCGAAGGCCAGGACGAGGAAGAGGATGCGGTGCGCATGTCGACCCTGCACGCTTCCAAGGGCCTTGAGTATCCGCACGTCTACCTGGTCGGGGTGGAAGAGGGGATCTTGCCGCACAAGGGCGATCCTGACGCGTCGGTCGAGTCGATCGCGGCGCGCATCCAGGAGGAACGGCGCCTGATGTATGTGGGCATCACGCGTGCCCAGCGCACCTTGCACGTGAGCTGGTGCAAGCGTCGCAAGCGCGCCGGTGAACTGGTGAATTGCGATCCTTCGCGTTTCATCAAGGAAATGGCGCTGGACGTCGGCGAGGCGGCGCCGATGGAAAGCGAAATCCTGAGCCCAAAGGAAAGATTGGCAAACCTTAAAGCCTTGTTGGCAACACCGAGACCGGTTCCTGAATAAGTTGGAAATAGAACGTTGCGCGTAAGCCTTGGCGGATCGACAAGACCTGCGCACGATTGAAATCGCATTTGACTTCAACTGTCGGGCAAGAAATACTTGCCCGAATGCGAGTTTTTCGATAGCTAAAGTTTCACGGCAATTGCCGTGTGGCAAGCGCAACGTTTTCTTTCCGATCCATGGCCACCGTTTCCGACATCACCAATACCCCGCTCTCGGGCTTGAACCACATCGACGCCCTGCTGGACAAGGGACCCGACTGGAATTACCTCAGCAATTCCAACGCCAACCTCCTGTTCTACACCTTTTCGACGGAGTCGGGCAACGAGGCCGACAAGACCGGCCAGGAAACGTTCAGCGTCGCCCAGCAGGCGGCGACCCGCACCGCCTTCACCTATCTGCAGCAGATCACCGGCATCGAATTCCGTGAAACGGGAACCGGGACGGCCGCCCAGATTCATCTGGCGAACATGGATCTCGAGGGCCAGTACACGACTGGCCTGTGCAGCTGGCAGGCCGGCTACCGCTCGACTTCGGACGGTACGCTGACCGAGTACACGGCGAATGCCTATGTGTACCTGGACAATGCTAACTGGGAGCACATTACCGGGAACCTGACGCCGGGCACCCAGGGCTATGAAACCCTGCTGCACGAGCTGGGTCACGCACTGGGCCTGAAGCACCCTTTCCGCGAGGGTTCGGAAGCGCAGATCGTCTTGCCCAGCAACGAAAACAATACCAGCAACACGCTGATGTCCTACGACTTGCAGGGCGGCTGGTACAGCACCTACCGTCCCTATGACATCGCCGCCTTCAACTGGCTGTACGGTGGCGATGGCCTGCGCGGAGCGCTCGGCATCAACGGCAGCGGCGGACGCTACATCACCGGCAGCTACAAGGACGACGTCCTGGTGGGCACCCAATTCAACGATACTTTGCAAGGTAATGGAGGCAACGATATGATCGACGGCGGAGCAGGAATCGATACGGTGGTCTATAACGGCAACCGCAATAGCTATACCTTCGGCACTTTGGGCGACGGCGCACTGACGGTATCGGGCGCGGAGGGGACGGATACCCTGCGCAATATCGACTGGCTGCAGTTCGCCGACATGACGGTCGAGCGCGCCAACGTGGTGGCGGACACGGTGGCGCCAGCGGCGCCGGTGCTGGCAGTGACGCAGAACGGCAAGGATTACGCGACCACCGGCAACATCCTGCTGCTGAACGGCAGCGCCGAGGCCAACTCGACGGTCAAGGTCTATCTCGGCGACAAGCTGATCGCCACGGCCCAGGCCGATGGCAGCGGCCTGTGGAGCACCCGTTCGACGGATCCCTTCGTGGATAGACGCGACTACCAGATTTTTGCCACCGCCACCGATGCAGCTGGCAATGTCTCCCAGGCGAGCAACCAGGTGCTGTTCCATATCGACTCTACTGCGCCGTCGGTGCCGACCCTAAGCATCGCCGTGGAAGCAGGCAATAACCGTTCCTTGTTCACCGGCACCGGCGAAGCAGGCACAACGATTGAACTATACCGTGATGGCGACTTCATCAAGATCGGTACCGCCACGGTAGGCGGTGATGGCAAGTGGGCGCTGGCCTCCCAGCCACTGCCAAATGGAAACTATAATGTCATCGTAACGTCGGTCGACGACGCAGGTAACGCAACCGCCGGCCAGCAAAGCATGCCGATGACGATCAATCACAGCGGGTTCCAGGCTGGCACGGCAGGCGCCAACACGATCACTAACAATGCCGGCAGTAATGCGATCGATGGCGGTGCTGGCCTCGATGCAGTGGTCTACAGCGGTTCACGCGAGGCCTACACGATCAAGAAGGAAACTTGGGGCTATACGGTGACCGCGCCGAACGGCGAGGTCGACGGCCTGTTCAACATCGAGCGCATCAAGTTCGACGATGGCTGGAAGGCGATTGACGAATCATCGGCCCAGATTTTCCGTCAGTACGCAGCCGTGCTGAATCGTACGGCCGAGGACGAGGGCCTGGGCTATTGGAACTGGCGCATGGATAACGGCACTTCGCTGCACCAGGTAGCCACCGAGTTCATGATTCAGCCCGAGTTCAAGCAGTTGTATGGCGAGAACTCGACCGACCAGGAGTTTATTTATAAGCTTTACCAGAACGTGCTAGACCGTGAGCCGGACACCGGTGGCCTGCTGTATTGGTCGCAGATGATTGGCCAGAACGGACGCGCCCAGATGTTGGTCGATTTCGCCGAAAGTCCAGAAAATAAGGCGAATGTGATCGAGCTGATCGGCCAAGGGCTGGACTTCGTCACCTACACTCCACCGGCCTGACGAGGAACCAGCGTTCAATCTCCTGGCCGGCTGGCATAATGCCGGCTTTGCCGGAGTCCGTCATGACCCAGGAAGACCGTTTCATCAGTCTCGAGATCAAGCTCGCCCAGCAGGAAGACCTGTTGGACGAGCTGAACAAGACCATCTACCGCCAGGAACGCCGCATCGACGGGCTCGAGGCGATGGTGGCCAAGCTGGCCGACCACGTGCGCACCCTGCGCGACGCCGGCCAGGCGCCGCTCAACGAGCGTCCCCCGCACTACTGATTCCTAGCCGCGCCGTGCCAGGTGCCGGCCCAGCCGCTTGCCCAGGCACAGCAGGGTCAGCGTCGGCGGCAGGCCCCACGGCCGCGGGAGCACCGACGCATCGCACACGTACAGCCCCGGTGTGCGCGTTTCCAGGTCGGCGTCGACTCCTTCTCCGATCCGCACGCTGCCGCCCGGATGGGCGGCGAAATGCCAGCTCTTGAACACGTGGTGCGCCCCGGCCTCGGCCAGGATCGCGCGCGCCATGCGCTCGCCCTCGCGCAGGCGCGCGCGGTCGCCCGCGGCCAGGCGCTTGTCGGCCCAGCGCGGCCCGATGCGCCCGCCGATCTCGTCGCGGATCTTGACCATGATGGAGAGGGTGCGCCGGTGCGCGAACAGGCGGTCGATGCGGCCCACCTGGGCCGCGAAGGCGCCGTACATCGGCCGCGGCAGGGTCAGGTCGGCCAGCGCGATGCCCTGTCCGGCATCGTGCCAGCCGGCCGCCATCGGCACTTCGGCGCCGCCATCGAGGCCGTCGACGCTGCCCATCACCGCCACCACCGGATCGCTGAAGAAGGGCGCGTGGCGCGGCCCCAGCGCCGACGCATGCAGGATGCGCGGGCTGCCGACGCCGCCGCCGCTGAGCACCACCAGCGGCGCGCGCAGCGTGCGCAGGCGGCCTTCGTGCTGCAGCTCGACCCCGGCCGCGCGTCCTCCCTCCAGCAGCACCCGCGTCACCCGGCTGTGGGCCATCAGTTGCGCGCCGTGGCGCAGCGCCTCGTCGACCAGGTCGCGCGCGCTCCATTTGGCGCCGAACGGACAGCCATAGGCGCAGCGCCAGCAGCCGCTGCGGCACAGCGCGGGGCGGATCATCTTGTCCAGCTTGCGCCAGTCGACGCCCGCGGCGCGCGCCGCCGCCATGATGCGCGTGGCCATCGGGCCGACCAGGGCGTCGGGCAGCGGTCCGATGGGCAGTTCGGCGCGCAGCTCGGCCAGCGCCGGCGCCAGGTCGATGCCGTACTCCGCGAAGTAGGCGGCCGGCGGCGCGGCGGCGGTGGCGAAGTTGACCGCCGAACTGCCGCCCAGGGTGGTGCCGCCGACCAGCAGCGACGCGTCGCGATGGACGAAGGCGCCGCGGCCCGGCACCGCCGCCATCGCGGCCATCTGCGTCACTGTGCCCGCCAGCGGCGCGGCGCCGCCCTGTTCCAGCAGCAGGACGCGGCTGCCGGTACGGGCCAGTTCGCGCGCCGTGCTGGCGCCGCCGGGACCGGTGCCGACGACGATGGCGTCGATGTTTGAATCGACGATGTTTAATCCGGATATATGCATGGAAGGAAGGGATGCAGGGCCGGCCGATGCTAGCACAGGCGCCGCGTCCGGGGCGTCAATACGGGGTGCCTGATCCTGATACATTGCTATACTTTTTAATTGTTACGGTGGCCTTGCAAGCCTGCTATGATCTTTAGCGCACTGCTGTCGAGCCAGCCCCGGCAGTACCTTCCCTAGTGTTCGCGAAAGACCTCATGATCCGTCCAAAACTGCTCATCGTGGCTGCCAGCGTCGCGCTGGCACATGCAGCCATTGCCGCTCCCGTCCTCGACGCCTCCAACCCCTTCGCCCAGCCCAGCAGCCTGCCGCTGAACTACCCGGCCTTCGACAAGATCAAGGACGCGCACTTCCTGCCGGCCTTCAACGCCGGCATGCGCGAAGAGCTGCGCGAGGTCGAGGCGATCGCCAACGACAAGGCCGCGCCTACTTTTGAAAACACCATCGTGGCGCTGGAGCGTTCCGGCCAGCTGCTGGCGCGCGTGTACGCGACCTTCTCGAACCTGCAGGGCGCTAACACCAACGACACGCTGGACGCGGTCGACCGCGAGATGTCGCCCAAGCTGGCGGCCCACTCCGACGCGATCCACCTGAACCCAAAACTGTTCGCGCGCGTCAAGGCGCTGCACGACAAGCGCGCGTCGCTGGGCCTGGACGCCGAGTCGGTCCACCTGCTCGAGCGCTACTACAAGGAATTCGTGCGCGCCGGCGCCAACCTGTCGAAGGCCGACCAGGCCAAGCTCAAGAAATTCAATGGCGAGATCGCCTCGCTGCAATCGGACTTCCAGCAGCGCGTGCTCAAGGGCGCGAACGCCGCCGCCCTGATCGTAAACACCCGCGCCGAACTGGCCGGCATGAGCGATGCGCAGATCAGCGCCGCCGCCGACGAAGCCGCCAAGCGCGGCCAGAAGGGCAAGTTCGCGATCCCGATCGTCAACACTTCGAGCCAGCCGGCGCTGTCGTTCCTGACCGAGCGCGCCACCCGCGAGCGCCTGATGAAGGCGTCGCTGGAGCGCGGCACCCATGGCGGCCAGTTCGACACCACGGAGCAGGTGCTGCGCCTGGCCAAGCTGCGCGCCGAGCGCGCCGTGCTGCTGGGTTACCCGAACTTCGCGGCCTATTCGCAGGAACTGGAAACCGCGCGCAACCCGGCCGCCGTCAACAAGCTGCTGGGCGACCTGGCCGCGCCGGCCGTCAACAACGCCAGGAAGGAAGCGGCCGAGATCCAGAAGGTCATCGACAAAGAAGGTGGCAAGTACCAGGTCGCGGCCTGGGACTGGCCGATGTACCAGGACAAGGTACGCGCCGCGACCTTCAACTTCGACGAGAGCCAGCTGCGCCCTTACTTCGAATTGAACCGCGTGCTGGTCGACGGCGTGTTCTTTGCCGCCACCAAGGAATTCGGCATCACCTTCAAGCAGCGCAAGGATCTGCCGGTGTACAACCCGGACGTGACCGTGTACGACATCTTCGACGTCGACGGCAAGCCGCTGGCGATCTTCATCTTCGACCCCTATGCACGCGGCAACAAGCAGGGCGGCGCCTGGATGAACGAATACGTCTCGCAGTCGCATCTGCTGGGTCACAAGCCTGTCATCGGCAACCACCTGAACATCCCCAAGCCAGCGGCCGGCGAACCGACCCTGCTGACCTACGATGAAGTGGTCACCACCTTCCACGAGTTCGGCCACGCGCTGCACGGCATGTTCTCGGACGTGAAGTATCCGAAGTTCTCGGGCACCAACGTGCCGCGCGACTTCGTCGAGTATCCGTCGCAGGTCAACGAGATGTGGGTGACCTATCCCGAGGTCCTTTCCAATTACGCCAGGCACCACCAGACCGGCGCGCCGATGCCGAAAGAGCTGCTGGACAAGGTGGTCGCCTCGAAGAAGTTCGCCCAGGGCTACCGCACCACCGAGTACCTGGCCGCGGCGCTGCTCGACCAGCGCTGGCACCAGCTCACTCCGAGCCAGGTGCCGACGGACGTGCTGTCGTTCGAAGCCAAGGCGCTGCAGGATGCCGGCGTGGCCTATCCGCCAGTGCCGCCGCGCTACCGCACCGGCTACTTCTCGCACTCGATGGGCGGCGGCTATTCGGCCGGCTACTACGCCTACCTGTGGAGCGAGCGCCTCGACGCCGAGACCGTCAAGTGGTTCACCGAAAGCGGCGGCCTGACCCGCAAGAACGGCGATCACTTCCGCAAGACCCTGCTGTCGCGCGGCGGCACGGCGGAAGCGATGGACCTGTTCCGCAACTTCCGCGGCCGCGATCCGGAAATCGGACCGCTGCTCGAGCGCCGCGGCCTTACGCGGCCCGGCCTGCTCGAGACCAAGCCGGCCGCAAACTGATATCGCGCCGCCCTCATTCGCTGTCACGAGCAGCGGGTGAGGGCGGCGTGCTATTTGCAGTACTTCTTTCTCACAACGCACAAGAGACACTATGAACCGTCCCCAACTGCTGCTGATCGCAGCCAGCGTCGCCATGGCCACCTTCTCCTTCGCCCAACCGGCGGCTGCGGCCCTGGAGGCCTCGAATCCGTTCGCCAAGCCGAGCACCCTGCAATACGGCTACCCGGCCTTCGACAAGATCAAGAACGAGCACTTCGCGCCAGCGTTTGCCGAAGGCATGCGCCTGGAAGCGGCTGAAGTCGTGAAGATCGCCGACAACAAGGCCGCGCCGACGTTCGACAACACGATCGTGGCGATGGAGCGTTCGGGCGCACTGCTGACGCGCGTGCGTACGGCGTTCTACACGCTGACCGGTTCGTACACCAATGACACGCTGCAGGCGCTGCAAAAAGACCTGGCGCCGAAATTCGCGGCCCACGGCGATGCGATCCGCCTGAACCCGAAGCTGTTCGCGCGCATCAAGACCCTGCACGACAAGCGCGACTCGCTGGGCCTGGACGCGGAATCGAAGTTCCTGCTTGAGCGCTACTACAAGGACTTCGTGCGTTCCGGCGCCAACCTGTCCGATGCCGACAAGGGCAAGCTGAAAGGCTATAACGCCCAGCTGGCCGCGCTGCAGACCCAGTTCAGCCAGAACGTGCTGCGCGAAGTGAACGCCTCGGCCTTCGTGGTCGATACCCGCGAAGAGCTGGCCGGCCTGCCTGAGAAGGCGATCGAAGCGGCCGCCGTGGAAGCGAAGAAGCGCGGCCTGGACGGCAAGTTCGTGATCCCTGTCGTGAACACCACCCAGCAGCCG
This sequence comes from Massilia arenae, assembly GCF_008014745.1. Taxonomy (GTDB): domain Bacteria; phylum Pseudomonadota; class Gammaproteobacteria; order Burkholderiales; family Burkholderiaceae_D; genus Telluria; species Telluria arenae. The sequence goes on along the minus strand of NZ_VPFD01000003.1, from coordinate 206,599 downwards.
CCGATGTCGCAGCTGAGCACCCGCGGCACCCGCGAAAAGCTGCTGAACACCTCGATGATCCGCGGCGCCCGCGGCGGCGAGTTCGACAACCGCAACGTCGTGCTGCAGCTGGCCAAGCTGCGCGCCGAGCGCGCCGAACTGCTGGGTTACGACAGCTACGCGGCTTATTCGCTGGAAGACCAGACCGCCAAGGACACCGCCTCGGTCAACAAGCTGCTGGGCGACCTGACCGCGCCGGCCGTGCGCAACGCCAAGAAAGAAGCCGCCGAGATCCAGGCCGTGATCGATGCCGAGAAGGGTGGCTTCCAGGTCGCAGCCCAGGACTGGAACTACTACAGCGACAAGGTGCGCACCGCCAAGTACGCCTTCGACGCCAACCAGCTCAAGCCCTATTTCGAGTTCAACAACGTGCTGGAGAAGGGCGCCTTCTTCGCCGCCACCCAGCTGTGGGGCATCACCTTCAAGCAGCGCACCGACCTGCCGACCTATGATCCGGACGTGCGCGTCTACGACGTGTTCGAGGAAAACGGCGAGCACCTGGCGATCTTCGTGATCGACCCGTATGCGCGTTCGAACAAGCGCGGCGGCGCCTGGATGAGCTCCCTGGTCGACCAGAGCTTCCTGCTGAACCAGAAGCCGGTCATCACCAACAACCTGAACCTGACCAAGCCGGCCGCCGGCGAACCGACCCTCTTGAGCTGGGACGAAGTGCGCACCACCTTCCACGAACTCGGCCACGCCACCCACGGCTGGTTCTCGAAGGTGAAGTACCCACGCTTCTCGGGTACCAACGTGCCGCGCGACTACGTCGAGCTGCCGTCGCAGGTCTACGAGATGTGGATGGCCTGGCCTGAGGTCCTCTCCAGCTACGCCAGGCATTACCAGACCGGCGCGCCGATGCCGAAAGAACTGCTGGACAAGCTGCGCGCCGCCCAGCGCTTCAACGAAGGCTACCGCACCACCGAGTATCTGGCTGCCGCGGTGCTGGACCAGAAATGGCACCAGCTGGGCTCCAAGCAGATGCCGAGCGACGTGATCGCCTTCGAGAAGCAGGCACTGAAGGACGCCGGCCTGGACTTCGCACCGGTGCCGCCGCGCTACCGCAGCACCTACTTCTCGCACGCCATGGGCGGCGGCTACTCGGCCGGCTACTACAGCTACCTGTGGGCCGAGCGCCTGGACGCCGATGCCGGCGAATGGTTCAAGGAAAACGGCGGCCTGCTGCGCAAGAACGGCGACGTGTTCCGCCAGAAGGTGCTGTCTAGGGGCGGCACCATGGACGCGGTCGACATGTACCGCGACTTCCGCGGCCGTGACCCGGTCATCGAGCCGCTGCTGGAACGCCGCGGCCTGAACTAAGCTGGCCCGGGAAGCCGGCCCCGCGCCGGCTTCCTTCTGCATCATCTTCACAACGAGAAGCAAACAATATGAAACGTACCCACTTCCTGCTGGCCGCCGCCGTGAGCGCCGCCGTTCTGAACATCGCCCACGCGGCGCCAGCGGCCCAAGCCGCCGCGCCAGTCGCCGCCTCGGCCAAGTTCGACGCATCGAACCCGTTCGCGAAAGAGAGCACCCTGCCGTTCAACTACCCGGCCTGGGACAAGATCCGCAACGAGCACTTCGCGCCGGCCTACGCCGAAGCGATGCGCCAGCACGCCGCCGAGATCGAGAAGATCGCCAACAACAAGGCCGCGCCGACGTTCGAGAACACCATCGTCGCGATGGAACGCGCCGGCCGCATGCTGGCGCGCGTGAGCACCGCCTTCGGCACCCTGTCGGGCTCCTACACCAACGACACCCTGATCGCCCTGGGCCGCGAGATGGCGCCGAAGCTGTCGCAGCACAGCGACGCGATCCGCCTGAACGGCAAGCTGTACCAGCGCATCAACACCCTGTACAACAAGCGCGACAGCCTGAAGCTGGATGCCGAGTCGGCCTACCTGCTGGACCGCTACAACAACGACTTCGAACGCGCCGGCGCCAAGCTGTCCGAAGCGGACAAGGTCAAGCTGAAGGAGTACAACAGCAAGCTGGCCGCCCTGCAGACCCAGTTCGCCCAGAACACGCTCAAGGAAGCCAATGCCTCGGCGCTGGTGGTCGATACCCGCGAAGAGCTGGCCGGCATGAGCGACAAGGCGATCGACGCCGCCGCCGCGGAAGGTAAAAAGCGTGGCCTGGACGGCAAGTTCGTCATTCCCGTGGTGAACACCACCCAGCAGGCCGCCCTGTCGGTATTGACCCACCGCGACACCCGCGCCAAGCTGCTGTCGGCATCGATGGCGCGCGGCAGCCGCGGCGGCGAGTTCGACACCCGCCAGACCGTGCTGCAGATCGCTAAGCTGCGCGCCGAGCGCGCCGTGCTGCTGGGCTACCCGAACCACGCCGCCTACAACCTGGAAGAGCAGACCGCGAAGACCACCGACGCCGTCAACGCGCTGCTGGGCGAACTGGCTACGCCGGCCGTCAACAACGCCAAGAAGGAAGCGGCCGACATCCAGAAGGTGATCGATGCCGAGAAGGGTGGCTTCAAGGCCGCCGCGCATGACTGGGCCTTCTACAGCGACAAGGTGCGCGCCCAGCGCTATGCCTTCGACGCCGGCCAGCTGCGTCCCTACTTCGAGATCAACCGCGTGCTGGTGGACGGCGTGTTCTTCGCCGCCAACAAGGAATTCGGCCTGACCTTCAAGGAGCGCAAGGACCTGCCGGGTTACAACGAAGACGTGCGCACCTTTGACGTGTTCGACGTCGACGGCAAGCAGCTGGCGATCTTCACCTTCGATCCGTACGCGCGCTCGAACAAGCGCGGTGGCGCCTGGGCCAACGCCTGGGTCCCGCAGACCAAGCTGCTGGGCACGAAGCCGGTCATCGCCAACAACCTGAACGTGGCCAAGCCGGCCGCCGGCGAGCCGACCCTGCTGACCTACGACGAAGTGCGCACCACCTTCCACGAGTTCGGCCACGCGCTGCACGGCATGTTCTCGGACGTGCAGTACCCGCGCTTCTCGGGTTCGCGCGTGCCGCGCGACTACGTCGAGTTCCCGTCGCAGGTGAACGAGATGTGGATGGCCTGGCCTGAAGTGCTGGCGAACTACGCCAAGCACTACCAGACCGGCGAGCCGATGCCGAAGGAATTGCTGGACAAGGTCCAGGCCTCGGCGCAGTTCAACGAAGGCTTCCGCACCACCGAGTACCTGGCCGCGGCGCTGCTGGACCAGGCCTGGCACCAGCTGGCCCCGAACCAGATCCCGCAGGACGTGCTGGCCTTCGAGGCTGAAGCGCTCAAGAAGGCCGGCGTCGACTTCGCCCTGGTGCCGCCGCGTTATCGCAGCACCTACTTCTCGCACACCTTCTCGGGCGGCTACTCGGCCGGCTACTACGGCTACCTGTGGGCCGAGAAGCTGGACGCCGACACCGTCGAATGGTTCAAGGCCAACGGCGGCCTCACCCGCAAGAACGGCGACCACTTCCGCAAGACCCTGCTGTCGCGCGGCGGCACGCTGGATGCGATGCAGATGTACCGCAACTTCCGCGGCAAGGATGCGGACATCAAGCCGCTGCTGGAGCGTCGTGGTTTGACTGGCGAGTGATGTCGGAACCGGTCGTGGCGACATGACCGGTAGCTATCACCGCGTGGGCGGCACAGCCGTCCACCCTACGTGTTCCTGCTCCCGCCCCCCATGGCTTACAATGAAATCGAGCCAACACCGGAGACCACGATGCAACCCGAACACGATGCCGACCTGAAGGCACGCCTGAAAGCCCTGCACCGCGAACTGCAAGAAACCGGCGAGACCGACGTCGAACTGGAAACACTGCTGCGCCAGCTCGATGGCGACATCGAAAAAGTGCTGGAGCGCCGCGCCGAGCAGCAGCTCGACGCCAATACCTATGGCCTGGGCTCGCGCACCCAGGAACTGGCGGCGCGCTTCGCCGCCCGCCACCCGCGCGTCGAGTCCGGCCTGCGTGAACTGGGGCAAATCCTGTCGAATATGGGCATCTGACGTAGGCGAATAAGCCACAAGTCATTGATTTTAAGCCATTTTTCGGGGCGGTTCGCTGCTCCAAAAATGGTTTTCCGGTACAATGCCGGCCAATGAACTCCCCAGCCAATCTCTTTGCGACGGTCGCCAAGCGCTCCAGTCGCGGTGCAACTGCACCCTTTCTCCCGATGTCCCGCGCCGAAATGGACAAGTTGGGCTGGGATTCGTGCGACATCATCCTGGTCACGGGCGACGCCTATATCGACCACCCGAGCTTCGGCATGGCCCTGGTCGGCCGCCTGCTCGAAGCGCAAGGCTACCGCGTCGGCATCATCAGCCAGCCTGACTGGACCTCGGTCGAGCCATTCCGCGCGCTGGGCAAGCCCAATCTGTACTGGGGCATCACCGCCGGCAATATGGACTCGATGGTCAACCGTTATACGGCCGACCGCAAGATCCGTTCCGACGACGCCTATACCCCCAACGCCGAACCGAACAAGCGCCCCGACCGCGCCGTGACCGTGTATTGCCAGCGCGCCCGCGAAGCCTTCCCCGGCGTGCCGGTGATCGCCGGCAGCATCGAGGCCTCGCTGCGCCGCATCGCCCACTACGATTACTGGTCGGATAAAGTGCGCCGCTCGGTGCTGTTCGAGTCGAAGGCCGACCTGCTCATCTTCGGCAATGCCGAACGGGCGCTAGTCGACCTCACCCGCCGCATCGCGGCCGGCGAAAACATCAAGACCATCCGCGACCTGCGCGGCACCGCCTTCCTGGTGCCGCAGGGCTGGCTGCCGGACGAAGAGTGGTCGGTGCACAACTCCACCCGCGTGGACGTGCCGGGCCGCATCGACAAGCAACCGAACCCGTACGCGATGGCGCTGGAAGATCCAAAAGCCTGCGCGCTCGACAACGCCGCACCGGAGCCGGTCGCCAAGCCCGTCATCATCATGACGCGCGAGCAGCGCCAGGCCGCGGCCCGCGAAAAGGCGGCCAAGACCGTGGTGCGCCTGCCGTCGTTCGAGACCGTCAGCGAAGATCCGGTGATGTATGCGCACACTTCGCGCGTGTTCCACCTGGAATCGAATCCGGGCAATGCGCGCGCGCTGGTGCAGGGTCATGGCGACCGCGACGTCTGGCTCAACCCGCCGCCGCTGCCGCTGGCGATGGACGAGATGGACAACGTCTACGACCTGAACTACGCACGCGCGCCGCACCCGAGCTATGGCAAGGCCCATATCCCGGCCTGGGAAATGATCCGTTATTCGGTCAACATCATGCGTGGCTGCTTCGGCGGCTGCACCTTCTGCTCGATCACCGAGCACGAAGGCCGCATCATCCAGAGCCGCTCGGAGCCGTCGATCCTGCGTGAGATCGAGCTGATCCGCGACACGACCAAGAACTTCGCCGGCACCATCACCGATCTGGGCGGCCCGACGGCAAATATGTACCGCCTGGCCTGCAAGGAAAAGAAGATCGAGGAGAGCTGCCGCCGCCTGTCGTGCGTGTACCCGACCATCTGCTCCAACCTGGGCACCGACCACAGCAAGCTGATTTCGCTGTACCGCAAGGCGCGTGCGATCCCCGGCATCAAGAAGATCCTGATCGGTTCCGGCCTGCGCTACGACCTGGCCGTGCGCTCGCCCGAGTACGTGAAAGAGCTGGTGACCCACCACGTGGGCGGCCTGCTCAAGATCGCGCCGGAACACACCGAAGCCGGCACCTTGTCGAAGATGATGAAGCCGGGCATCGGCGCCTATGATGAGTTCAAGCGCCTGTTCGACAAGTATTCGCTGGAGGCCGGCAAGAAGCAGTACCTGATTCCCTACTTCATCGCGGCCCACCCCGGCTCGACCGACGAAGACATGCTGAACCTGGCGCTGTGGCTCAAGAAGAACAACTTCAAGCTCGACCAGGTGCAGACCTTCACGCCGACGCCGATGGCAATGGCGACCACCATGTACCACTCGGGCAAGAATCCGCTGGCCAAGGTGACCGAGGATTCGGAGATCGTCGAAACCGCCAAGAGCGGCAAGACGCGCAAGCTGCACAAGGCTTTCCTGCGCTATTACGATCCGGAGAACTGGCCGATCCTGCGCGAGGGTCTCAAGCGCATGGGGCGTGGCGACTTGATCGGCAATGGCGAGCGGCATCTGATTCCGCCGCCGGGCGGCGAGTTGCCGGGTGCCGCGCGTGAGGAGCGTCGTCCGGCCGGTGCGCCGCCGAAGGGGCGTGTGATCGAGGTGGCGCCGAAGCGGGCCGTGCCAGGCGGCGACCGCCGCAGCCAGCGTGTGCCGGCCGCGCGTTCGACCGGTGCGCCGGCAACCAAGGCGGCGCCGTCGATCCTGTCGACCATCAAGTCCAAGCCGAAGACCGTCAGGAAGTAATCATGCCTCAGGGGGCGCGCTGGACGTCGCGTTCAGCGCGCCATTCGGCGTCGGCGCCCCGCGCCGCTCGCGCGCGATATCCAGGTCGACACTGGCCTGCCTGGTCCGTAAGGCCCGCGCATACCGATGCCTTGCCCGCAGCCGCGGATTGGTCACTAGTGTCCCCAGCGTCTCGCCAATCACCATCACCACCCCCAGCAGCGGCAGCACCAGCATCAATCCCACCACGCCCGCCAGCATGCCGCCAATGAAAATCATCAGCACCGTCACCAACGGGTGGATGTGCAGGCTGCGCCCCAAGGTCAGCGGCATGAACAGGAAATCGTCCAGCAGCCGCACCAGCACGAACACCCCGATCGCTCCATAGGCCATCAGCGGATTGCCCGGCGCATCGGTCGACGCGACGATCACCACCAGCACGCAGCCGGCAATCGACCCGACGAACGGCACCCAGGCCAGCACCGCCGAGATCAGCCCCAGCAACAACGGCGACGACACCCCGATCACCCACAGGCCCAGCGCCAGCACCAGCGTGTCGAGCACGGTCAGCTTGAGCAAGCCCTCGAAATAGCGGCGCGCGGTCTGGTCGACCTCGTGCAGCAGGTACAGCGCACGCTCGAAATAGGCATTCGGCACCGCCCGCGCCAAAAACTTCTTGAAGCGCACGCCGTCGCGCAGCAGGAAGAAGGTGAGGAAGGGCGCCAGCAGCAGCGATGGCACCCAGGTCATGACGCCGACCACGATGTCGCCCAGGTGGTTCTGCGCGAAGTCGTTGGTATAGGTGGTGAACGCCATGTCGACGGTCGAGGTCAGGCGTATCTCGGCAAGGATCGGGAAGCGCGCCTCGAGCATGGCCAGCGAGGTGCGCACGAAGGCCACGCCGCCATCCAGGTACAGGCCGATGGTCGCTTCCCACGAGTCTTCTTCCGGTCCGTCGCTCCAGCTCAGGGCCAGCGCCAGCGCCAGCGCGGCCAGCGTAAAGAACAGGGTGCAGACCCAGACCGCGGCGGCATTGCGGCTGAAGCCCGAGCGCACCATGCGCTGCATCGGTCCCAGCAGGATGTAATAGAGCACGGTGCCGAAGATGAAGGGCAGGAATAGCCACAGCAGTTGCTGGACCACCAGCAGCAGCAGGCAGGTGGCGGCGACGATCCCGGTCCAGACCACGGGACCGGCGCGCTCGGGGCCGTTGACGATGCCCGGCACCGGACTCATAGCGCTTCCAGTTGCGGCCGGCCGGTACCCATCCATTCGCGCAGGCGCAGGCCAATGTGGCGCGCCAGCGCCAGCGAGATCTTGTAGCCGAGGACGGCGTCGGTCTCCATCAGGCCCAGGAAGTCGGCGCGGAAGAACACCGCTACCTCGCAGGGCTCGAGCGCGCGCGCCTGGGCATTGCGCGGCGAGTTGTCGAGCAGGGCCAGGTCGCCGAAGAAGCCGCCCGGCTCCAGCTCGGCCACCACTTGGGTCATGCCCTCGTGCAGGCGGCTGATGCGCATCCGGCCGCTCATCAGGAGATACAGGGCCTGGCCTTCCTCTCCTTCGTCGAAAACGATCTCATCCTTTAGATAGCGGCGTTCGTGCAGCAATCCATCGACAATCTTCAGTTCCAGCGGCGTCAGCGCACTAAATAGGGAAGAACTCTTCAGCCGGTGCAGGCGCGGCGACATCCGAGGGGGCTTGAGGAAACGAAAAATCACTAGTGCTCCGGCATGGTGCGGTGTGTTGTCTGTTTGATTATCCGCGATTGGATGCTGCTACGCATCAAAAAGCGTCAGCCGCGCACAACAGTGTGGCATTTGTCCATACATCTACCAAACGTGCGCGCCATGTTTTTGGAAAGCGTGTAACATAAATTCTTTAAGGCAACATTAGTTGCTGCGATGTTATGTGCTGCGCGAGCCGTCGCGCGTGGCCCCGCCAACGTTCCGAAGAGGACAGGCAGTGATCGATATACAGACTTTTCTTCTTGCGCTCGGGATCGGTAACGTCGGCTTTGCGATCCTGATGGCAGGATATACCTACGGCGCCGACCGCAATCCGGGTTTGCAGCTGTGGATGTGGGCGCGCCTGGGCATGGGACTGAGCCAGCTGGCCGGCTGGGCTCGCCCCATGCTGGACCTGCCGTTCCTGGGCGGCCTGGAAGGCATCGGCTGGATCCTCGCCGTGTCGCTCGAGATGGCCGCCTACTGCGTGTTCTTCGGCTTCACGCGCTGGGGCCGGATCGTCTTGCCGGTTGCCGTGCTGTCGTCCACGGTGGTGGTCGCGGCCGGCATTCACGGCGCCAGCCACGCCCAGCTCAGCGCCCTGGTGGCGGGCGTGGTGGCGCTGTTCGCCGCCGCCATGGCCTGGGTGCTGCTGCGCCGGCGCCATGCGTCGCTGCTGCAGCGGATCATCGGCATCAACGACGCGCTGTTCGCCGTCGCGGTCGCGCTGTGGGCCGGCTCGGTCCTGCTGGGCAAGGGGCCGTTCGACCATGTGCTCGCGCGCGAAGCCGCCTATCTTACCGGCTACCTGCTCATGATCGTCAACGGCTTCGGTTTCCTCTTGCTGTGCAAGCAGAAGGACGACGCGCGCATGGCCAGGCTGGCGTCGACCGATTGCCTGACCGGCCTGCCCAACCGCCATGCCTTTTTGGAGCGCGCCGAGCGTGCGCGCCTGGCGGCCCAGCGCCAGCGCCATCCGCTGGCGCTGATGATGATCGACATTGACCACTTCAAGCAGATCAACGACCGCTGGGGCCATGCCAGCGGCGATGACGCCCTCAAGGTATTCGCCCGCACCGCGCGCGACGTGATGCGCGAGCACGAGACCATCGGCCGCCTGGGCGGCGAGGAATTCGCGATGATGCTGCCCGGCGTCGACATCGACGCCGCAGTGCAGGCGGCCCAGCGCCTGCGCCGGGCGGTGCGCGCGGCCACCGTGATCACCAGCGGGCCGAGCTACACGATGACGGTCAGTATCGGCGTGGTGGTGCTCGATCCGAACGAAGACCTGAGCGCGGCGCTGGCGCGCGCCGACCATGCCCTGTATGCGGCCAAGCGCGCGGGGCGCGATCGGGTGGAAGTCGGGGATCCGGTACGCAGGAGGGCATGACGACGAAACGGACGCGGAAAAAGAAAAAGGGTCCGACGAATCGGACCCTTCTTCCTTGATGCTGGCGGAGCGGACGGGGCTCGAACCCGCGACCCCCGGCGTGACAGGCCGGTATTCTAACCAACTGAACTACCGCTCCGTTTACTCTGATCGTACCTTCGATCGACCATCGAGATGCTTGGTGGGCGCTGAGAGGCTCGAACTCCCGACCTAATCCTTGTAAGGGATCCGCTCTACCAACTGAGCTAAGCGCCCATCTCGGTGGTTTCTGTCTGACGCTTGTCATTGCGTCCGAAGAGGCCCGAATTATAGAGGTTGGGTTTCAAGGTCTGCAAGGGTTTTTCGAAAAATATTCAAAAACCTTTTTTCGACCCATGACGGATGGGGCGGAAGGCGTAGCCCGAACCGGCACATCTGCATGTGTTGTAATCAAGGCGTAACGTTCGATATTTACTTGCCGTCGCACATACCCATCACGGACAATACCGCCTTTGACAAGTCGGCAACCTTAAAAACATCGCAAAGATGTGCGCCTCAGATGCGCTGCCGAGGGCGGGTCATATCCGCTCGCGCACCCGGCGGGGGTAGCGTCCATAAGAAGAGGAACGGGGACATCGGTTCTTTTTTTAATCACCAGGAAAACATTCCATGACCAAGATGTCCAAGATGCACAAGCGCGTTATCGGCGCGCATGGCGCAATGCTGGCGCTGTCCGCCGCGTTGCCGATCGCACCGGCGTTCGCCCAGACGACCGAGTCCAACCAGTCCCTCCAACTGCAATCCGTGACCGTGACGGCCCAGCGCCGCACCGAGAACATCCGCGACGTGCCGGTCTCCGTCACCGCCCTCAAGGGCGACAAGCTGGATGTGCTGGTCTCGGGCGGCGACGACATCCGTCTGCTGGCCGGCAAGGTGCCGAGCCTGAACGTGGAATCGTCGAACGGCCGTACCTTCCCGCGCTTCTACATCCGCGGCTACGGCAACACCGACTTCAACACCTTCGCCTCGCAGCCGGTCTCGCTCGTCTATGACGACATCGTGCAGGAGAACCCGATCCTCAAAGGCTTCCCGATCTTCGACCTGGCCAGCGTCGAAGTGCTGCGCGGCCCGCAAGGCACCCTGTTCGGCCGCAACACCCCGGCCGGCGTCGTGAAATTCGAATCCGAGAAGCCGAACCTGAAGAAGGTCGAGGGCTACTACAACCTGTCGGCCGCCTCGCACTACACGATGAACGCCGAAGGCGCCGTCAACGTGCCGCTGTCGACCAATGTGGCGATGCGCGTGTCGGCCGTCGGCCAGCACCGCGACGACTACGTCAACAACTTCAGCGACGTCGCCAAGACCCGCAAGACCGGTGAACTGGACGGCTACAACGAACACGCCGAACGCGTGCAGTTCTTGTACAGCAAGGACGGCTTCAGCGGCCTGCTGGGCTTCCACCAGCGCCAGACCAACGGTAGCGCGCGCCTGTTCCGTGCCAACCTGATCAAGAAGGGCAGCAACACCTTCGCCGACGGCACCGACCTGGACGACATCGTTACCAACGCCCAGAACTTCCAGAGCCTGAAAACCAACGGCATCAACCTGCGCCTGCAGTGGGACCTGGGCAACTACAAGCTGCACTCGATCACCGGTTACGAGCACATCGTCGACTACTCGAGCCGCGGCGACATCGACGGCGGCACCCCGGCCGGTCCGGGCTTCATCCCGTTCCAGGTCGAGACCAACGGCTATATCGAGAACCTGGACCAGTACACCCAGGAGTTCCGCCTCGAGTCGGCCTACGCCGGCCCGTTCAACTGGCAGACCGGCCTGTACTTCTTCGATGAAGACGTGACCGGCGGCAGCGACAACTTCAACAGCACCACCTATGCGCGCACCTCGCGCCTGCGTTCGAACCAGAAGAACGAAGCCTGGGCCGCCTTCGCATCGGCAAGCTACGACCTGACCCCGGACTGGACCGTCCGCGGCGGCCTGCGCTACACCAAGGACAAGAAGGACTTCCGCACCATCGAAGCGGACAACGTCGTCCAGATCGGGCCGTCGTCGGTGAAGGAAGACAAGGACAAGATCAGCTGGGACGTGTCGGCCACCTATAAAGTGACCCCGACCGTGAACGTGTATGGCCGCGCCGCCACGGGCTTTCGCGCGCCGAGCATCGCCGCCGCCTCGGCCGAAGTGCCGATTACGATCGCCGATTCGGAAACCATCAAGTCGTTCGAGCTGGGCGTGAAGGCCGACCTGTTCGACCGCCGCGCACGCACCTCGTTCTCGATCTATGACTACACGATCGAAGACCAGCAGCTGACCGTGGTGGGTGGCAACTCGAACGTCAACCGCCTGATCAACGCCGACAAGACCAAGGGCAAGGGCGCCGAGTTCGACTTCGAAGCGGCCGTCAGCACCGCCCTGCGCGTGAGCGCCGGCGCCAGCTACAACTACACGCAGATCCGCGACGGCAGCTTGTCGGTGAACAAGTGCGCACAGTGCACCATCACCAACCCGCTGAACGCCCTCGGCCGCGTCGTCATCGACGGCAACCCGCTGCCGCAGGCGCCGCGCTGGACCTTCAACGCGACCGCCCGCTACGGCGTGCCGTTCCGTGACGGCGAGCTGTATGTCTTCACCGACTGGTCGTATCGCAGCAAGATCAACTTCTTCCTGTACGAGGCGACCGAGTTCACCGGCGCGCCTCTGACCGAAGGCGGCGTGCGCGTCGGCTACATCTTCGGCAACGGCAAGTACGAAGTCGCCGCGTTTGGCCGCAACATCCTCGACCAGCGCCGCATCACCGGCGCCATCGACTTCAACAACCTGACCGGCTTCACCAATGAGCCGCGCCAGTGGGGTATGCAGTTCAAGGGCAATTTCTGATCGTGTAGCAGTCAGTTAGCCTGAACCGGAGGGCCGCGCATTGCGCGGCTCTTTTTTTCGTTTTGGCTCACCCGCTCATGGATAAAAACCATAAGTGTGACATGAATATTTATCTGCTAATTACCATATTCACAATGCATACTTGTTCAATATCTTTATTGTGGCAATAAATATTCTGCATATTTAACGATTTGCCGAAGAAGTCATGTTTTTGCCGGATGTGCCGAGTTAACCGTTGTATGCACGCCGAAAACGATTGGAATTTCTTCCTGCCGATTCTTTCTTTCACCTACGCTGAGTTCGCCGCCTCGAGACGGCACCGGCACTGCCGGTCCTACAACGACACAAGCGAGCCATCGCTTGACGGAAAACCTTGAAGAAGGAAGAACCATGAAGCAGACGCATTCGATTCATCCGACCGTGTTGAAGATGTGTGCAGCGGTCGCGCTGGCGCTGGGAACCGGATCCGCCCTCGCGGCCGCCGGCGAGGCCGGCAGCGGCGCACCGCAGTCCGTCGCGCAGTTCGTCGTGGAGACAGACCGTATCATCGTGAAGTACCGCGACTCGCAGGCTGCCGCCAGCGGCGCCGTGGCCCGGGTCGCCAGTGTGAGCGCCGACCGTAAGGCAAAGCTCGACCGCGCCGGCCAGCAGTTCGGCGTGGTGGTCAAGGAAAGCCATGCCATCTCGACCGGCGCCCAGGTGTTCAAGCTCGACCGCCGGCGCCACCTGAAGGAAGTCGAATCGCTGGCCGCCGAGATGATGGCGCGCGATCCGGCCATCGAATACGCCGAGCCGGACCGCATCATGACGCATATGGCGACGCCGACCGACCCGCGCTACACCGACCAGTGGCACTACTATGAAACCGCCGGCGGCCTGCGCCTGCCGACCGCCTGGGACAAGTCGACCGGCAGCGGCGTGGTGGTGGCGGTGATCGACACCGGCTACCGCCCGCACGCCGACCTGTCCGGCCAGCTGTTGGCCGGCTATGACTTCATCAGCACCGCCACCATCGGCAACGACGGCAATGGCCGCGACAGCGACGCCAGCGATCCGGGCGACGCCGTGGTGGCCGGCGAATGCGGCAATGGCCAGCCGACCCGCGACCAGGGTTCGAGCTGGCACGGCACCCACGTCGCCGGCACGGTGGCGGCGCGCACCAATAACGGCGCCGGCGTGGCGGGCGTGGCCTACAACGCCAAGGTCGTCCCGGTGCGCGTGCTCGGCAAGTGCGGCGGCTACACCTCCGACATCGCCGACGCGATCACCTGGTCGTCGGGCGGCAGCGTGTCGGGTGTGCCGGCCAATGCCAACAAGGCGCGCGTGCTGAACCTGTCGCTGGGCGGCGGCGGCGCCTGCGGCGCGACCACCCAGAACGCCATCAACGGCGCCCGTTCGCGCGGCGCGGTGGTGGTGGTGGCCGCCGGTAACGACGCCGTCAACGTCAGCAACGCCAGCCCGGCCAACTGCTCGGGCGTGATCGCGGTAGCTGCCACCGGCCGCACGGGCGGGCGCGCTTCGTACTCCAACTATGGCACCCTGGTCGACGTGGCGGCGCCGGGCGGCGACGGCGCCAATGGCGTGCTGTCGACGCTCAACACCGGCACCACCGCGCCGGCCTCGGACAGCTACGCGGCCTACCAGGGCACCTCGATGGCCACGCCGCACGTGGCGGGCGTGGCGGCGCTGATGCTGGCGCTGAACGCCAACCTGACGCCGGACGACATCGAGTCGAAACTGAAATCGACGGCGCGCGCCTTCCCGGCCAGCTGCTCGGGTTGCGGCACCGGCATCGTGGACGCCACCGCGGCGGTCAATGCGGCCACCACCGGCGGCGCGGCGGCCACCACGCTGGCCGAGAGCGAGGCGAACAACACCACCGCCACCGCCGATCCGGTCACGGTCGGCAACACGACGGTGAACGGCAACCTCGGCTCGACCACCGACACGGATTACTTCCGCGTCGACCTGCCGGCCGGTAAAACGCTGAGCGCGGTCCTGACCCCGGGCCTCTCCAATGCCGACTACGACCTGTACGTGTACAACGGTTCGGGCACCCAACTGGGCACCAGCCAGAATGGCGTCGGCGCGGTGGACAGCGTCAGCGCCAGCAATACCGGCACCAGCGCGTCGACCCGTTACGTGCGCGTGACCTACTACAGCGGCGGCACCGGCGCCACCAATGGCAAGTACAGCCTGAAGCTCACCTGGTAAGCGCGTCGGCGCCAGGATGAGGTGAACGCGCGGTCTCGGCCGCGCGTTTTTTTTGCCGGTACAGTCCCGGCGCGCTGCCGCTGCTGCGCTTGAAAGCGGCGCTGAACGCGCTCTCGGACGCATAGCCGAGGCGCCAGGCGAGGGTGGCGAGCGGCGTGTCTTCTTCATGCAGCGCCTTCCGCGCCAGCCGCATGCGCCAGGCCTGCAGGTACTGCAGCGGCGCCATGCCGACCAGCTGACGAAAGCGCTGCGCCAGCGCCGAGCGCGACATCGCGGTTTCGCGCGCCAGTTCCTCGACACTCCAGCGCCGCTCGGGCGCGCCGTGCAGCAGGCGCAGCGCGGGGCCGATCTTCGGGTCGGCCAGGGCGCCCAGCCAGCCGTGCCGCGCGCCGCCCGGTTCGCGCAGGGCCTGCACCAGGGCAATGCGCGCCAGGCCGTCCGTCACCAGTCGCGCGCCCGCATCCGGCGCGCCAGCCTCCCGGCCATACAAATCCAGCAGCGCGCGCAGCGCCGGCGCGGCCTGCGCATCCGCACGGATGTGCAGCTCGGGCGGCACCACCTGTTCCAGCAAGTCGCATTGAGAGGCGTCGAATTCGAAGCGGCCGGCGATCATCTCCATGCCGTCCGCGGCGTTCGGATCGCCCCATGTGGTCGCACCGCCGAGCAGCGCCGCGAAGTGCGCCGGGCCATCCTGGGCCGGCAGTGCAAGATCGGTGGCCGCGACATAAGGCCGGCCGCTGCGCATCAACAGGCAGTCGCCCGCCTCGAGCCGATAGGGATGGATGTCGCCCTCGACCTGCACGAACAGGACGCCGCGCAGCTGGGCGATGAATTTCAGGTAGGGGTACGCAGGAAAGCGCAGCGCCCACGGGCCGCCGGCCCTCATGCGCAGCGCGGCGCCGCTGCGCACCTGGAGCAGGGCCAGCACGTCGGAGAGCGGATCGGAAGGTAAGTCTGGACGGTCGCGCATGAACGGTGGAGGACGCAGCATGGTAGGCCGCGCCGCCCGATTCTACACTGGCCTCATCGATTTTTTTGAAAGGTCTCTCTCATGCAATACCGACGACTCGGCAACTCCGGCATCATCGTTTCCCGCCTGTGCCTGGGCGCCATGACTTTTGGGGGCGCGGCGACGCCGCCCTATGACAAGGTCGGCGGCCTGGACCTGGCCGCCACCGAGCGCCTGGTGGCCACGGCACTGGAAGCGGGCATCAACTTCATCGACACCGCCGACGTGTATGCCGACGGCGAATCCGAAAGCCTGCTGGGGCAAGCCCTGGCCGGCCGGCGCGAACAGGTGGTGCTCGCCACCAAATTCCACGCGCCGATGGGCAAGGGCCCGAACGACGCGGGCCAGTCGCGCCTGCACCTGACACGCGCGCTCGAGGCCAGCCTGCGGCGCCTGAAAACAGACCATATCGACCTGTACCAGATCCATAACGTCGACGCACTCACGCCGATGGAAGAGACGCTGCGCGCGCTCGACGACGCGGTGCGCGCCGGGAAGATCCGCTACATCGGCTGCTCGAACCTGTCGAGCTGGCAGACTGCCAAGGCGCTCGGCTTGTCCCGCCTGCACGGCTGGTCCTCGTACGTGTCGGTGCAGGCCTGCTATTCGCTGGCGGTGCGCGACGTCGAACGAGAGATCCTGCCGCAGGTGCAGGACGCGCAGCTCGGCCTGATGGCCTGGAGCCCGCTGGCCGGCGGCCTGTTGTCCGGCAAATTCGACCGCGCCGGCAGCAGCGATCCGGCTGCGCGCCGCATCCACATCGACTTCCCGCCGATCGAGCCGGAGCACGGCTATACCGTGATCGACGCCGTCAAGCGGGTAGCGGCGCGGGTCGAAGCCACGCCGGCCCAGGTGGCGCTGGCCTGGCTGCTGGCGCGTCCCGGCGTGACCACCGCCATCGTCGGCGCCCGTCGTCCGGAGCAGTTGCAGGACAATCTGCGCGCGCTGGCGCTGGTTTTGTCAGACGAAGACATGGCGGAACTGGATGCGGCCAGCAGCCTGCCGACGTACTATCCGGCCTGGGTGCAGGCGATGACCAACGTGCACCGGGACGGCTTCCTGGCGCGCTAGCTTGCGCCAAACCGGATTTCGGACGATACTGTATGCAATTACAGTAGTCCTCCCCACGCGGGGCGGCCTCCAGCGTGAACGCCCCGGTCCGAAAAATCATCCACTGCGATTGCGATTGCTTCTATGCGTCGGTCGAAATGCGCGACGATCCGTCGCTGCGCGGCCGTCCGCTCGCCGTGGGCGGCCGGCCCGACCAGCGCGGGGTGGTCGCGACCTGCAACTACGAGGCGCGCCGCTTCGGCATCCATTCGGCGATGGCGACCGCCACCGCCATCAAGCTGTGTCCGGACCTGCTGGTGATCCCGCCGGCGATGGAAAAATACCGCATCGCCTCGCGCCAGATCATGGACATCTACCAGGACTACACCGAACTGGTCGAACCGCTGTCGCTCGACGAAGCCTACCTGGACGTCACCGATTCCCCGCACTGCAAGGGCAGCGCGACCCTGATCGCGCAAGAGATCCGGCGCCGCATCTTCGAGACCGTCGGCATCACCGCCTCGGCCGGCGTGGCGCCGAACAAGTTCGTGGCCAAGATCGCCAGCGACTGGAACAAGCCGGACGGACTGTTTCTGGTGCGGCCCGACGAAGTCGATGCCTTCGTCGCGGCGCTGCCGGTCAAGAAGCTCCATGGCGTGGGCAAGGTGACGGCAGAAAAGATGAACCGCCTGGGCCTGCAGACCTGCGCCGACCTGCGTGGCTGGAGCATGGACCAGCTGCAAGAACACTTCGGCAGCTTCGGCGCGCGCCTATACGACCTGAGCCGCGGTACCGATCACCGCGAAGTGAACGTCTCGCGCGAGCGCAAGTCGATCAGCACCGAAGAAACCTACACGCCCGACGTGCCCGACCTGGCCGCCTGCCTCAAGTTGCTGCCGGACCTGTACGAGCATCTGCTGGGCCGCATCAAGCGCGCGAATGCCGAAAAATTCATCAACAAGCTATTCGTAAAAATCAAATTCTCGGATTTCCAGCAGACGACGGTCGAGTGCGTGGGCTATGCGCCACATATTCCGACCTATGCGCGCCTGATGGAAACCGGCTGGGCCCGCGCCAGCCGCCCGGTGCGCCTGCTGGGCGTGGGCGTGCGCCTGGGCGAGTCCGAAACCGTCGAGCAGCTGCGGCTGTTCGACGACGTTCTGGACGATTCGATAACGTCCTGAGCTTTTTATATGTAGTTGCCGATCGGCAGCGTAAAATATCGATCCCTCGAAATAGCGAAAATACCGGATAACCTATGTGGTTCAAGAATCTACAGATCTACCGTCTGCCGGCCCCTTGGGCCTACACCCCTGAACAACTGGAAAAAGCCCTCGAGCCACAGGCTTTCGTGCCTGCCAGCAGCAATGAATTGCTGCGCCAGGGTTGGGACGCGCCGCGCCCGAACGGCGGCCTGGTCCACGTGGTCAACAAACAGATGCTGATCATGCTGGGCACCGAGAAGAAGCTGCTGCCGGCATCGGTCATCAACCAGGTGGCCAAGGCCAAGGCGGCCGAGCTGGAAGAGCAGCAGGGCTTCCCGCCTGGCAAAAAGGCAATGAAAGAACTGAAGGAACGCGTGGCCGACGAACTGCTGCCGCGCGCCTTCACCCTGCGCAGCAATGTCTGGACCTGGATCGACCCGGTCAATGGCTGGCTGGTGGTCGATGCGGCGAGCCCGGCGAAGGCCGACGACATCGTGAAACTGCTGCTCAAGGCGGTCGACAAGATGCCGCTGGAATCGCTGCGCGTACAGAAGTCGCCCGTCGCCGTGATGACCGGCTGGCTGGAAGCCGATGAAGCGCCGTACGGCTTCACGATCGACCAGGACACCGAGCTGCGCGCGACCGGCGAAAGCCGCGCCGCGGTGCGCTACGTGAAGCACACGCTGGAACCGGACGACATCCGCCGCCACATCGCCGCCGGCAAGCAGTGCACCCGCCTGGCCATGACCTGGAACGACCGCGTCAGCTTCGTGCTGACCGAGTCGCTGGCGATCAAGGGCATCAAGCCGCTGGACGTGATCAAGGAAGGCGAGAGCCCGACCTATAACGACGATGAGCGTTTCGATAACGACATCATGTTGATGACGGGTGAGCTGGCCAAGCTGCTGACCGACGTGGTCGAGGCGCTGGGCGGAGAAGCCAAGGCCTGATGCGCTTACGGTGATTGAACGCGTGGACGGCAGAGCCGGCTGCGCGCCCCGGTCCACCCTACATCCGAGGACCGTAGGGTGGACGGGTTTCCCGTCCACGCGTTCGACCAGCGTGATTATTTCGCCGCCGCGACCTCCTCGCTGGTCGCCGGTTCCGTCTTCCCACCCGCACCACCGCCATTCTCCAGCTCCCCGCTGGTATAGGTCGCCCCCTGCCGATCCTCATGCGGCGCCGGACGGTTCGGCAACGGCGGCAACGCCTTGGCCTTCTCCAGGTCGATCCCGGCGACTTCGGCCACGCGGCGACCGTAATCCTCGTCGCAGTGCCACAGATGCCACACCATGCGCAGCTGGATCGGTTCCGGGCATTGCTTCAGATCGCCCCCGACGTTGTTGACCAGGTCGTCACGCTCCCAATCCTCGAAAGTGCGGTAGCGCGCGCCGGCCTGCTTGTAGTCGTCGCGCGTGGTCGTGGTCTGGTAGCGGCCCAGGTGGCCTTCGACCCAGGGGCGATGTTCATAGCCCGGCGTATCGGCTTCCTGGTAGCCACCGATCAGACTCGGTTCGTAGTTGATGTGCTTGTTCTCGCCATCGCCATCCACATAGAACGTCATCTGGCCGTCGCGCTGGTTGGTTTGCGCCTTGGCCTTTTCTTGCGGTGCGTTGATCGGCAATTGCAGGTAGTTGGGTCCCACGCGGTAGCGCTGGGTGTCCGAATACGACAGGGTACGACCCTGCAGCATCTTGTCATCCGAGAAATCGATGCCGTCGACCAGCACGCCGGTGCCGAAGGCTGACTGCTCAGTTTCTGCAAACACATTGTCCGGGTTCTTGTTCAGCACCATGCGGCCCACCGGCAGCAGCGGGAACTGGTCTTCCGGCCAGCGCTTGGTGTCGTCCAGCGGGTCGAAGTCGAGCTCGGGATGGTCGCCGTCGGCCATGACCTGGACGCAGAATTCCCATTCCGGGTAGTCGCCGCGCTCGATCGCGTCATACAGGTCGCGCGTGGCGTGGTTGGTGTCGCGGCCCTGGATCTCGGCTGCCTGCTGGGCGGTGAGGTTGCGCACGCCCTGCCTGGGCTGCCAGTGGAATTTCACCAGGTGGGCGATACCCTTGTCGTTGACCAGCTTGTAGGTGTTGACGCCCGAACCTTCCATCTCGCGGTAATTGGCGGGGATGCCCCATGGGCTCTTGACCCAGGTAACCATGTGCAGCGCTTCCGGATGGCTGCAGATGAAATCGTAGAAGCGCCATGGCTCTTGCTGGTTGGTGACGGGATCGGGCTTGAAGGCGTGGATCATGTCCGGGAACTTGATCGCGTCGCGGATGAAGAACACCTTCAGGTTATTGCCCACCAAATCCCAGTTGCCGTCGACGGTTTTCAACTTGACCGCGAAGCCGCGTGGATCGCGTGCGGTTTCCGGCGATTCCTTGCCGCCGATCACAGTCGAGAAACGCACGAATACCGGCGTCTGCACGCCCGTCTCGTTGAGCACGCGTGCCGTGGTATATGTGGCGGCGGGTTCGTCGCCGATCTTGCCATAGGCTTCGAAAAAGCCATGGGCGCCGGTGCCGCGCGCATGCACGACGCGCTCGGGGATGCGTTCGCGGTCGAAGTGGGTGATCTTTTCGATGAACTGGTAGTTCTCGAGCGTGGCCGGGCCGCGTTCGCCGACCGAGCGCAGGGACTGGTTGTCGCGGACGGGATGACCCTGGCGCGTGGTCAGCGTGGGACGCTTCTCATTCATTGCCTTCTCCTTTGATGCGGGTGATCGAGAAAGGCAGTATAGGAAGTCGAACAGGAAGGCAGCGCGCGGCTGCCCTCGCTTTTAATCCCTGTCAAACAAGCGCAGGAACTATTGCTTACAGCTGCTGGAAGACGCCTTCGCTGCGGTTCTTGGTCACGTTATCCCATGGGAAAACCTGGCCGTTCATGGCGACATACACACCGGCCGGCAGGGTCTGCGCCACGCCGCAGGCAAAGCCGAGGTTGAACAGCGCATCCGAATTGGCGATGGAATACGGGATCATGGCGCCGGTCAGCACGATGGTCTGGTCGAGCTTGGCGGCGCCGAGCACGGCGGCCGTCTGGGGCATGGTGTCGGTGCCGTGCACGATCACGATCGCCTTCTCGCTGGCGGCCTGGCACGAGGCCAGCACGCGCTGGCGATCGGCGTCCCCCATGTCGAGCGAATCGAGCAGCGGCAGCACGTCGAGCGCGACCGGCACCGTCATGCGGCTGCGCTTGATCACCTCTGGCAGATGGCTTTCAGCAAAGCCGAGTACGCCGTTCAGTTCGTTGTAATGCTTGTCGAAAGTGCCACCGGTGGCGATGAGTCGCAAAGTCATGTTGGTTTATCTACTCGCAGAAAAAAGGTGCGTCATGATAGCCGCAAACCATAGTGTATCCGACTGTGACTGCGCTAGAATCGTCCGGATCGGATGAGTACACTCATTGTCTTTCTTCTCTATTTTTCCCCTGGCCATGAAAGCAGTCGCACCCGGCACCGTCATCTTCCACCGCCATCGCGGCTATGGCGTGATCACGCACGTCAACCTGCTCACTGGCTGGATCTCGGCGCGTTTCAACGACGAGGCGCGCGCCCTCGACCTGAACCTGTCGAGCGACGAAGTCCAGCACGCTGACGGCGAGCCGATCCTGTTCCGGCGCGCGCCGCCCGACCGCATGCCGCATGCGCGCCTGATGGCCGTGGTGCGCGCATTGCACGAGGCCGGCTACCAGAAGCTGTACCTGTATTCCTGGCCCAAGCCTTCCGGCCTGCACTGGCGCTGGCACCTGTTCACAGGGCCGCGCAACTGGATGCAGCGCACCTGGCGCGAAGGCTGGTATGGCTCGGGCGCCGACTACAACAACAATCCCGTCATGGGTTGGGGCGATGTGCCGGGCGCCACCACCGAAGAGCTGATCCACGCGCTGGCGAAGTTCGATCCGCAAGGACTGGCGCAGGCGCTGGGCCGCGACGAAGACCACACCGCCTGGTTCGCGCAAGCCTGCGACCTACTGCTGCCGGGATACATCTACAGCCTCAATATGGAGCGCCCCGCGGGCGGCGGGCTGGTCGAGACGCCTGCGGTGCCGGTCGTGCCGGTACGGGCGGGCTTGAAAGGCTACAGCGGCCCCGACATCGGCTGGCCGCCGGGCTGGGCGGGACTCTGGACCGGCACCCACGTGATGCCGGCGCCAAAGATCAAGCTCACGGGCGAGCCCGAGCTGGGCTGATCAGCGCTTGCCCAGCGCTTCCGGATTGAGGATGTTCGCCGGCTCGCCTTGCGCGAACTTGACGATGTTCTCGAACGCCGCCTTGAAATAGATTTCGTAACTGTCCTTCTCGACATAACCCAGGTGCGGGGTGGCCAGCACCGTCGGGATACGCAGCAGTGGCGCATCCTGCGCCAGCGGTTCGCTGGTGAACACGTCCAGCGCCGCCATGCCCGGACGCCCCCCCTTGAGGGCTCCCTCGAGCGCGCCATCCGCCACCAGTTCGGCGCGGCTGGTGTTGACGAACAACGCGTCCGGCTTCATGCGCGCCAGGTCGCTTGCCGTGACGATGCCGCGCGTCGATTCCGCCAGCCGCAAATGCAGGCTCAGCACGTCGGCCTGCTCGAACAGCGCTTCGCGCGATGGCGCCGCCTCGAGACCGTCGGCGACGGCCGCCGCGCGGCTGGCCTCGCTGCCCCAGACCAGCACCCGCATCCCGAAGGCGCGCGCATAGCCGGCCACCAGCTTACCGATCTTGCCGTAACTCCACAGGCCCAGGGTACGCCCGTGCAACACTCGCCCCACGCCATTGAGCGCCGGATTGACCGAGGCCGTCTGCCACAAGCCATCCTTCAGATTGTTCGCATACGGCACGATCTTGCGGCTGGCCGCCATGATCAGGGCCCAGGTCAGCTCGGCCGGCGCGAACGGCGAGCCGACGCCTTCGGCGATGGCGATGCCGTGCGCGGTCGCGGCGGCCACGTCGATATGGCCGCTGACCTTGCCGGTCTGCGAGATGAGCTTCAGGTTCGGCAGCTTCGCCAGCAATGCCGGCGACAAGGCGGTGCGTTCGCGGATCAGCACCAGGGCGTCGAAAGGGGCGAGGCGAATCGCCAGCTGGCCCAGTCCACGTGTGGTGTTATTGAAGACCTTGACCTCATGGCCGTCGAGCAGTCGGAAGCAGTCAAGACCGCGCACGGCGTCTTGATAGTCGTCAAGAATCGCGATTTTCATTGGTGTTATCAGAGTTATATCAGTTAAATGTAAACAAATAACAGGGTAGGGCATTTGCCCAAATAGCCTACTACATTACTAGGACATTTCTCCTACTTTTTTGTAGTGAAAGGCCCCGAAAGGCGGTTTTTGGGGTGTACAATCGGCGCAGAACTTACAGGAATGACACGTATCCAACGGTGCTCATGAGACGCACCGCTCAGCCTTGCCAGAGGCTGTCGCCCCAACCGCTGACCCGACCGCTGACCCACCGCGATCCTGACCAGGCCGATTGCCCAATGATTGATCCCGACCCAGCGATCTACCCGAATTCTTTATTGCATTTGGAGGACTCCCCATGAACCAGCCCGTGATGGGCGGCGTTGCCGCACTGAACGTTCCAGCTTACATCAAACATCAAAAGCTCATCAATTGGGTCGCGGAAATCGCCGCCCTAACCAAGCCTGACAGCATTTACTGGTGCGACGGTTCGGAAGAAGAATACGACCGCCTGTGCGCACAGATGGTCGAAGCGGGCACGATGAAAAAGCTCAACCCCGCCAAGCGTCCGAATTCCTATCTGGCCTGGTCCGATCCATCGGACGTGGCGCGCGTCGAAGACCGCACCTATATCTGCTCCGCTACCAAAGAGCAGGCTGGCCCGACCAATAACTGGATGGAGCCGGCCGAGATGCGCCGCACCCTGCACGGCCTGTTCGACGGCTGCATGGCCGGCCGCACCCTTTACGTGGTGCCGTTCTCGATGGGCCCGCTGGGCTCGCCGATCGCCCATATCGGCGTCGAACTGTCCGACTCGCCTTATGTCGCGGTCAATATGCGCATCATGACGCGCATGGGCAAGGCCGTGTACGACGTGCTGGGCCCGGACGGCGAGTTCGTTCCCTGCGTCCACTCGGTCGGCGCGCCGCTGGCTGCCGGCCAGAACGACGTCGCCTGGCCATGCAATGCCACCAAGTACATCGTGCACTATCCGGAAACCCGCGAGATATGGTCCTTCGGTTCCGGCTACGGCGGCAACGCGCTGCTGGGCAAGAAATGCTTCGCCCTGCGCATCGCCTCGAACATGGGTTATCAAGAGGCGCAGCAGGGCGGCACCGGCTGGCTGGCCGAACACATGCTGATCCTGGGCGTCGAGTCGCCGAAGGGTGACAAACAATATGTCGCGGCAGCTTTCCCATCGGCCTGCGGCAAGACCAACTTCGCGATGCTGATCCCGCCGAAGACCTTCGACGGCTGGAAAGTGACGACCATCGGCGACGACATCGCCTGGATCAAGCCGGCGGCGGACGGCAAGCTGGTCGCGATCAATCCGGAAGCCGGCTACTTCGGCGTGGCGCCGGGCACCAACGAAAAGACCAATCCGAACTGCATGGCCTCGCTGCGCGAGAACGTGATCTTCACCAACGTGGCGCTGACCGACGACGGCGACGTGTGGTGGGAAGGCATGACGAAAGAAGCCCCGGCACACCTGATCGACTGGCAGGGCAAGGACTGGACTCCGGCCTCCGGCACCAAGGCAGCGCACCCGAATGCGCGCTTCACCGTGGCCGCGACCCAAAATCCGGTGATCGATCCGGCCTGGGACGATCCGGCCGGCGTGCCGATCTCGGCCTTCATCTTCGGCGGCCGCCGCTCGACCACGGTGCCGCTGGTGACCGAGGCCAACAATTGGGTGGATGGAGTGTACATGGCCGCGACCATGGGCTCCGAAACCACCGCCGCCGCCGCCGGCCAGATGGGCGTGGTGCGCCGCGATCCGTTCGCGATGCTGCCCTTCATCGGCTACAACATGAGCGACTATTTCCAGCACTGGCTGGATCTCGGTAAGAAAGTGGCCGCAATCAATCCGGCTGCGCTGCCGAAGATCTTCTGCGTCAACTGGTTCCGCACCGGTGAGGACGGCAGCTTCGTATGGCCGGGCTACGGCGACAATATGCGCGTGCTGAAATGGATACTCGACCGTACCGAAGGCAGCGCCGCCGCCGGCAACGCGCACCTGTTCGGCACGACGCCGTCGTATGGTGACCTGAACTGGGATGGCGTGGAGTTCACCGAAGCGCAGTTCACCCAGATCACGTCGATCGACAAGAACGCATGGGCCGAAGAACTGAAGCTGCACGGCGAATTGTTCGACAAGCTGTCCTACCGCCTGCCGCAAGAGCTGGTGGATACCAAGGATCGCCTGGAGAAGCAACTGGCCGGCTGAAGACCGGCCGAGTGGGGGAGAGGCCGCGATTCAAAGCGGCCATATAAAAAAGAACAGGGGCAACGCCAATGGCGTTGCCCCTGTTTCATTTGGGTCGAACCGTGAAGATCAAGCCTTGAGTAGCGGCTTCAGGTACTTGCCCGTCGGGCTGTCCTTGACCTTCGCTACTTGCTCCGGCGTGCCGCAGGCCACGATGGTGCCGCCGCCAGCGCCGCCTTCCGGCCCCAGGTCGACGATCCAGTCCGCGGTCTTGATCACGTCCAGGTTGTGCTCGATGATGGCGAGCGTATTGCCCTGGTCGCGCAGGCGGTGGATCACTTTCAGCAGCAGGTCGATGTCGGCGAAGTGCAGGCCGGTGGTCGGTTCATCCAGGATGTACAAGGTGCGCCCGGTGTCGCGCTTGGACAGCTCGAGCGACAGCTTGACGCGCTGCGCCTCGCCGCCCGACAGGGTGGTCGCGCTCTGGCCCAGCTTGATGTAGCCCAGGCCCACGTCCAGCAAGGTCTGCAGCTTGCGCGCGATGACCGGCACCGGCTTGAAGAACTCGTGCGCATCCTCGACCGTCAAGTCCAGCACTTCGGTGATGTTCTTGCCCTTGTACTGCACTTCCAGCGTTTCGCGGTTGTAGCGCTTGCCATGGCAGACGTCGCACGGCACGTACACGTCCGGCAAGAAGTGCATCTCGACCTTGATCACGCCATCGCCCTGGCACGCTTCGCAGCGGCCGCCCTTGACGTTGAACGAGAAGCGGCCGGCGCTGTATCCGCGTTCCTTGGCGGTCGGCACGGTCGAGAACAGGTCGCGGATCGGCGTGAACAGGCCGGTATAGGTCGCCGGGTTCGAACGCGGCGTGCGGCCGATCGGCGCCTGGTCGACCGAGATCACCTTGTCGAAGTGTTCCAGGCCGTGGATCGAGCTGTGCTCGGCCGGCTCGGTCTGCGAACCGTACAGGTGGCGCGACAGCGCCGGATACAGCGTGTCGTTGATCAGGGTCGACTTACCGGAACCCGAGACGCCCGTCACGCAAGTCATCAGGCCCACCGGCAAGGTCAGCGTCACATCCTTGAGGTTATTCCCTTTCGCGCCCGTGATCACCAGCTGGCGCGCCGGGTCGGCCTTGGTACGCTTCTTCGGCACTTCGATCTTGCGCCGGCCGTCCAGGTACTGGGCGGTCACCGAATGCTCGTTGTTCATGATCTGCTCGAGCGTGCCTTCGGCAATGATCTGGCCACCATGCACACCCGCGCCCGGACCCATGTCGACGATGTAGTCGGCGGTGCGGATCGCGTCTTCGTCGTGCTCGACCACCAGCACGCTATTGCCGATGTCGCGCAAATGCTTCAGGGTGGCGATCAGGCGATCGTTGTCGCGCTGGTGCAGGCCGATCGACGGTTCATCGAGCACGTACATGACGCCGGTCAGGCCAGAGCCGATCTGCGAGGCCAGGCGGATACGCTGCGCTTCGCCGCCGGACAGGGTATCCGCGCTGCGGTCGAGCGACAGGTAGTCCAGGCCGACGTTGTTCAGGAACTTGAGGCGCGAAATGATTTCCTTGATCACGCGCTCGGCGATGTCCTTCTTGGCGCCGGTAAGCTCCAGGGTCTCGAAGAAGTTCAGGGTTTCGCGCAGGGGGCGATCCGACACTTCATAGATCGCGCGCTGCTGCTCGCCCTGGCCGATCTTGACGAAACGCGCTTCGGTGCGCAGGCGCGCACCTTCACAGGCCGGGCACTTCTTCTCGTTGATGAACTTGGCCAGCTCTTCCTTGACCGCCATCGAATCGGTCTCGCGGTAGCGCCGCTGCAGGTTGTTGACCACGCCTTCGAAGGTATGCTCGCGGATCACGGTGCGGCCGCGTTCGTTCACATAGCTGAACGGGATCGCGGTCTTGCCCGAGCCGAACAGCACGGCTTCCTGCGAGGTCTTCGGCAATTGCTCGAAAGGCTTGTCGAGGTCGAAGTCGTAATGGGCTGCCAGGCTCTGCAGCATCTGGAAGTAGAACTGGTTGCGGCGGTCCCAGCCCTTGACGGCGCCGGAGGCCAGCGACAGGTGCGGGAAGGCCACGACCCGCTTCGGATCGAAGAACTCGATATGGCCCAGACCGTCGCATTCCTGGCAGGCGCCCATTGGGTTATTGAACGAGAACAGGCGCGGTTCCAGCTCTTGCAGCGAATAGCCGCAAACATTACAGGCGAACTTGTTCGAGAAGACGGTTTCCTTCTCGGTATCCATCTCGTAGGCCACGGCGCGGCCGTCGGCCAGGCGCAGGGCGGTCTCGAAGCTTTCGGCCAGGCGCTGCTTGATGTCCGGGTTCACTTTCACGCGGTCGATCACGACGTCGATGCTGTGCTTCTCGGTCTTCTTGAGCTTGGGCAGTTCATCGATTTCATAGATCTTGGCGGCATTGACGCCGCTGGCGATGCGGAAGCGCACGAAGCCCTGGGCCTGCATGGCCTGGAACAGGTCGCCGTGTTCGCCTTTGCGGCCGGCCACGACCGGCGCCAGGATCATCAGCTTGGTGCCTTCCGGCATGGCGAGCACGGCATCGACCATCTGCGACACGGTCTGGGCCGACAGCGGCTCATGCGGGTGCTGCGGGCAATACGGCGTGCCGACGCGCGCGTACAGCAGACGCAGGTAGTCGTGGATCTCGGTGACGGTGCCGACGGTCGAGCGCGGGTTGTGCGAGGTCGCTTTCTGTTCGATCGAGATTGCCGGCGACAGGCCTTCGATCAGGTCGACGTCCGGCTTTTCCATCAGCTGCAGGAACTGGCGCGCATAGGCCGACAGCGATTCGACGTAGCGGCGCTGGCCTTCGGCATACAGGGTGTCGAAGGCGAGCGACGACTTGCCCGAGCCCGACAGGCCGGTGATCACGATCAGCTTGTTGCGCGGCAGGTCGAGATTGATGTTCTTCAGATTGTGCGTGCGGGCACCACGAATGCGAATTTCTTCCATTAAGTTGGGCAGACTTTCTATCAGTTTTTGCGGGGCCGCAAACGCCAGCAGCGCGGTAAGCGGGCCAATCGGGGAGAACCCGTAAGTGTAGCGCGTTTTTGTTTCGGCTGTACATCTATCCAGTGGTTGCTGTACCAGGGGTGCCAAGTTGGCATACCACTTTGACAAGCGCAGGAAGGCCGGGTCTATGCTATGTGGGCCGATCCCCGGGCGCTTCAATGACAAAGCGTTCAGAACTGGAAAATAATTTTCAGGGTGGTTATTTATCTGACTTAATCGACAACGAAACAGCCGATTCGATGGTGCGTCCGGACTGATGCCAGCCAACGAAAAGGATTGCTGAAACCGGGTGGCGGACCGCATAATAGTCAGCTGCAACACACCGTTCCCTGACGCCTAGAAATACGCAGAGTCAGGGCTTACCATACCCAGCAGGAGTAACACCATGGCATCAGTCAACAAGGTCATCATCGTCGGCAACCTCGGCCGCGACCCAGAAATTCGCTACATGCCGAGCGGCGACGCCATCGCGAACATCGCGGTCGCCACCTCGTACAAATCCAAAGACCGCAATACCGGCGAGCAGAAAGAGCTGACCGAGTGGCACCGTATTTCCTTCTTCGGCCGCCTGGCCGAGATCGTGGGCCAATACCTCAAGAAGGGTTCGTCGGTCTACGTCGAAGGCCGCCTGCAGACCCGCAAGTACACCGACAAGGACGGCATCGAGCGCTACGCCACCGACATCATCGCTGAAAACATGCAGATGCTGGGCGGTCGCCAGGGCATGGGCGGCGACAGCATGGGTGGCGGTATGGGCGGCGGCATGGACGACGACTACTCGGCCCCGCAGCGTCCGGCTCCGCGCCAGGCGCCACCGGCCCCGGCCGCACGTCCACAGCCGAAACCGGCGCCGAACTTCTCGGATATGGATGACGACATTCCGTTCTAAACTGTCCGGACCGGTCTTGTAAAAAACGCCCTGTGGATCCTTGATTCACAGGGCGTTTCTCATTACGTGTATTCACGGTCAGGCGCTGTTGATGCTCAAGATATTCCCGTCAGGGTCTTTGAGCCACACGATCTTCAACTGGCCAGCAATGTGGACGTCGCCCTCGCGCCGCAAGCCGCCCATGTCGTAATGCTCGAAGCGGGCACCCTTGGACTGCAGTGCGGCGACGATATCGTCAAACTTGTCGCCAACATCCCAGGTGATGGCGGTCGCCTGGTTCGTGCCGGCGTACTCCGAGCGGTAGACGAACACCCGTGTATTGCCGCTGCGGTAGAGCGCCATATCGTCATCGCCGCCATCGCTCTCGACCGGCTTCAATCCCAGCAGATTACCGTAGAACTCTCTTGCCGCAGCCATATCGCGTACGCCGACTGTTGCGGCCGCATCCATATTTTCGAGCATGATCGCCTCCATGAATGGGTGGCGAATACTCTAGCGCGAACAGACCCGGCACCGCGCACGCCTTGCTAGCGCCGGGTCGCCTTCAGGAACAATCCATGCGCCGGCGCGAAGTTCGCATGCAGCGGCAGATACGCCGCGCCGATGACCTTGGCGGTCATCCCGATCGTCCCCGCCATCACCAGCGGCCGCTCGGTGCCCTGCCAGCTGTAGCGCGTCATCTGTTCCTGCATCGCGGCGATCAGGCGTTCGAGCAGGGCGCGGCTGACGGCGCCATCGACGATCACCCCGTCCAGGTCGAGCAGGCAGGCCGCGCCGGTGACGCCGAAGGTGATCGCATTGGCGGCTTCCTCGATCCATTGCCGGGTCACGGCTTCCCACGGCCCGCTCAACAGGCGTTCGTCGCTGAACGCCAGCAGTTCCAGGCCGGCCTGCGCATGCATCTCTTCCAGCCGCACCAGCGAAGCCGCCCCGAGCAGCTGCGGCGCCACGCCGCGTTCGTCCGTTCCGGCCAGGCCCAGGGGCATCGAGCCGATCGCGCCGGCGTTGCCGAACTGGCCGCTGTGCGGCTCGCCGTCGATCACCAGGCCGCCGCCGACCAGGGTGTCGACGAACACGTACAGATAGCTTTTCAGCTTGCGTCCGCGGCCGGCCACCAGTTCGGCCACGCAGGCTGCGATCGTGTCCTTGGCGAAGTCCACGCGCAGCGGCGTCATGGCCTGCAGGCGGACGCGCACGTCGACCCGGCGCCAGGCTTCCGCCTCTTGCGGCAGCAGGCTCTCCAGGCCGTGCCAGGTGCCCAGCGTGAGCGGGGCGGCCAGGCCGATGCCGGTCAGGCGCGGCGCCAGTTCCGGGCCGAGGAAGTCATCCACCTCGCGCAGCCTGGCGTCGATGGCGGCGAAGACCTGTTCCACTTCGGGGCTGGCGTAGGGCGTCGACGACTGCCAGCGCAGCGCGCCCGTGAAATCGAGCAGGACCACGTCCAGCGCGCGCCGGCCGATCTGGATGCCGATCGAGAACGCGCCTTCCGGGTTCAGGGCGATCGGCTGCGACGGCTGGCCGACCTTGCCCCGCACCGCGTCGCGCTTGACCACCAGTTGCTCGTCCAGCAGGCGGTTGATGATCACCGAGGCGGTTTGGGTACTGAGCTTGGTCAGGCGCGCGACTTCAGCCTTGGGCAGGCTGCCATGGGTGCGAATCGCCTGCAGCACGACCCGCTCATTGTACTCGCGCATGCCGACCTGGTTCGAGCCGACGCTGCGCAGCAGCGGCATGGTGGCGGGATCAAAGGCGGTAGGCGGTGCGTTATAGGGCGGCATGGCGCGGCGTTCAAGGGGAAGGACGGCTGGAAGCCGCCAGTATACGTCCATTCCCCGTAAATAAACCTGTGCGATTTATTTTTGCGGGCGGTCCAGGTTACGCAGCGCCGGCGACAGGAAGCCGCTCAGGCTGACGAGCGTGCCGGCCACGCCCATCGCCACGAACAGCCAGCGTACGCCGATCGCCTCGCCCAAGGGCGTGGCAAGCGCGAGCCCGACCGGCGCCGCCAGCGCCATGACCATGTTCAGCAGCGACAGCACCCGGCCCTGCAGGTGGTTCGGGATCGTCGATTGCAGCAGGGTCGTCAGCGGCGTGTTCCCGGCGATGAAGGCGCCGCCGCTCAGGCCCCACCAGAACGCGGCCACGCCGAACAGCGTGGGCGGCACCAGCGCCGTCAGCGCCAGGGTCGCGCACGAGGCGCCAAAGCCCAGCAGCACCCACGGCATCCCGTGGCGCGGCGCGATCGCCGTCACGAACATGCCGCCGGCGATCATGCCGACGCCGGCCATCGCCTCCATGAAGCCGACCTGCGGCGCCCCGCCGCCAAAGTACTCCTTGACCAGCAGCGGCACCAGCGTGAAGGCGGGCATGATCACCAGGACCACCGCGCCGAGCAGCAGGTACAGGCGCGAGAGGCCCGGGTTCGAGGTGACCACCGCCAGGCCGGTGCGGAACTCGCGCCACAGGCCCTGCCGGTCCTCGCGCGCCACGCGCGGCTGCGGGATGCGCAGGAACAGCAGCGGCACGATGCCCAGCAGGGCGGTGCCGACGTCGATCCCCAGTGCCCACCCCATCGGCAGGATGCTGATCGCGAGCGCGCCGAGCGGCGCCGCGGCCACCGTCATCAAGGCCTGCACCGTCTGGCTCAGGCCCACGGCGCGCGGCAGGAAGCCCGGCGGCACCAGCATCGCCACGCTGGCCGCCGCGGCCGGCGCCTGGAAGGCCTGCATCGCGCTGCGGATCGTCAGCATCGTATATACCTGCCACAGCGCGATGCTGTCGGCCAGGAACAGCGCGATCAGGACTACCATGCACAGCGCGCTCACCAGGTCGGCGCAGATCATCAGCAGGCGCCGGCTGTAGCGGTCGGCCAGGGTGCCGCCGAGCGGGCTCAAGACCGCCTGCGGCAGCAGGGCCGCGATGCCGGCCGTGGCCAATGCCGAGATGTCGCCGGTGGTGTCCGTGATCCACCACAGCAGCACGAACTGGGTCAGCGCGGAGCCGAGCAGCGACAGCGACTGGCCTGCGAAGATCAGGCCGTAGCGCAGCTTCCAGGGCGAGCCGGGGGCGATGGCCGAGGCGGTCGGGGAGGCTGGCGCCGGTGGTGAAACACAGGTCATGGCGTGGGGTGTGGTGAGGCTTGTCGAACGTCGCATTGTGATCGCGGCGGATGGCAATCCGGTGACATCCGGATGGAGACTCGATGGAGATGCAGCGGTTTCAACCGGCACCGGCCGGAAAAATAATGCGGTGACAAGTGTACAGACTTGGCGGTAGAATCGCGCCCAATCAAGTGAATGGTGCCTTCCTGCTCGTCTGCAGGGAGGTGAAACGGGAAGCCGGTGACGTGCGCGATAGCCATCGCGCGCCAGTCCGGCGCAGCCCCCGCTGCTGTAAGCCTGACGACTCCGATCGAACGCCACTGTGCCCCGCGCACGGGAAGGCAGGACCGGGGAAGGAAGACGGCGAGCCAGAAGACCGGCCATCCACGATGCATTCGTACGTCCCGGGGTGAGGGCGTGCCTGTTGGTTGTTCGCTGTTCCTTCTTTTGCTGCTCGTGCTATCGCCCATGCGGTCGTGCGCCCTCGTGGCGTGCGCGCACGCGTCCCTGTTCATCCTGAAGGATGGCGGCTGCCTGTTGTCATGCGCGCTTTGGCGCGCAGCTAAAAGGTCGACGTTCACATGAACACGCTTTTCCTTGTCCGCATCTGCGCCGTGCTGATGTTCCTGCTCGCCTGCGCTTCCAGCAGCGCCGCGACCCTGTTCGCCGTGGTCACCGAGCGCGCCGCACCGGGCGCCATCGAGGCCGCCCACCGCCATTTGGCCAGCCATCCGCGAGACCGCATCCTGCTGCGCACCCCGGCCCAGCTGATGGCCGCGGGTGAGCGCGACGTGGCCAAGTGGATCGCCGGCGCCGACACCATCCTGGCGGTATCACTGTTCGGCGACCCGGCGCGCCGCATGAAGGATGGGCTGGCGCGCCACGCCAGGCCAGCCACCGCGGTGCTGGCGCTCAACGGCGAGGCGACCCTGAACCTCATGACGCGCTCGCGCCACGGCAGCCTGGCCGGCTTCTCGCCCGAGCTGCTGCGCCAGCTGGCGGGCGAGGCGCCGCCGCCGGCCGCGTTGCAGGCGGCCCAGGCCGATCCCGCCGCCCGCCACTGGCTGGCCGCGCGCCGCGTGTGGCAGGCGGGCGGCATCGACAACACCACGGAGCTGATGCGGCACCTGCTCGCGCCAGGCACGCCCCTGGCCGATCCGCAGCCCGAGCCCACCCTGCGCCTGCGCGCGGGACAGCGCGAGCTGCAGGACGCCGCCGCCTGGGGCAATGCCTCCAAGCTCGGCTTGCAGGACCGGCCGACCGTGGTCGTGCTCGACCTGGCGAATATGGATGGCGTGGTGCCTGCGGCGCTGTGCCGCCGCATCGAGCAACTGGGCCAGCCCTGCGTGCAGCTGCTCACGCGCTGGGGCGGCGCTTCGCGCGAAGCGCTGGAGCGCCTGCCGCAGCTGGTCGCGCCGGCCAAGCCTGCGGCGCTGGTGGTGCTGCAGGATTTCGTGGTTGGCGCCGCCGAGGGCCGTGCGGTGGTGGACGAAGCCTTCAAGCGCCTGGACATCCCGGTGTTCAAGGCGATCCGCCTGTCGGACCGCACCGCGATGCAGTGGCAGCTGTCGCCCGACGGCCTGCCGCCCGATTCGGTCCAGTACCGCGTGGCCCTGCCCGAGCTGCAGGGCATCAGCCAACCGATGGTGGTGGCGGCCCTCGGCCAGCCCGAGCGCGACCGCCAGACCGGCATCGAGAACCGCCCGCCCGTGTTGCTGCCGGCCGAAGTCGATCGCCTGTCGGGGCGCGTGGCGCGCTGGCTGGCGCTGCGCGCCAAACCGAACGCCGACAAGAAGGTCGCGATGGTCTACTACAACCATCCGCCGGGCCGCCAGAACATCGGCGCCGACAACCTCAACGTGCCGGAATCGCTGTTCGACATGCTGCATGCCTTGAAGGCGGCCGGCTACACGGTCGGCGAGCTGCCGGCCTCGCCCGAGGCGCTGCTCGACATGATCATGGCGCGCGGCGTCAACCTGCCGGAAGACCGCGCCGCCCTGCGCGAGATGGCCGGCACCGTCAATGGCGTCACGGCGCAGGATTACGCGCGCTGGTTCGCGACCCTGTCGCCGCGGGTGCGGGGCGAGATGCAGGACGGCCTGCTGGGGCGCCTGCATGCCGACGTGCTGGCGGCCGAAAAGGCCGGCGAACGCGCGCTGGGCCGCAAGCAGGCCGAGACCGTGATCGAGGAGCTGCTGCACCTGGTCGAGGGTGTCGACCATCCGCAGCGCGTGCAGGCCACGCGCGACCTGCATGCGCTGGAAGAGGGTTATTTTGCCTGCCTGGACGACGTCAAGCCGCGTCCCTGCCAGTTGCTTGCTCCCCTTTATCGACGCCTGATCGGCTACGGCATCGAAGGCATGCGCGGCTGGGGCCCGGCGCCGGGCAAGGTGATGGTCGATGGCGGCAAGATGCTGGTGCCGGGACTGGTGTTCGGCAACGTCTTCATCGGCCCGCAGCCGCCGCGCGGCTGGGAGGTGGACGAGGAACTGCTGCACGCGAACACCAGCATCACGCCGCCGCACCAGTTCCTGGGCTTCTATCACTGGATCCGCGACCGCTTCAAGGCCGACGCCGTGGTGCACGTGGGACGCCACTCGACCTATGAATTCATGCCGGGCAAGGCCGTCGGCCTGTCGAGCGACGACTATCCGAGCCTGATCGCAAGCGACCTGCCGGGCATCTACCCGTATATCGTCGACGGCGTCGGCGAAGGCACGCAGGCCAAGCGCCGCGGCCTGGCCATCATCGTCGACCACCTGACGCCGCCGCTGGCGACCACGCCGCTGTACGACGAACTGCTGTCGCTGCGCCAGATCGTCGAGAGCTTCGAAGCCGCGTCGTCCGAATCGCTCAAGACCCAGGCCGCGCAACTGATGCGCGAGAGGGTCGTGGCCCTGAACCTGCGCGCCGAGCTGGAGGCGTCGATGTCAGACGTGCTGGAGGTGCGCGGCATCGGCTTCGACGCGGCCGACGACGACCTGCTGGCGCACGAGATCGGCCACTATCTGACCAAGCTGCAAGAAAAATTCATGCCCCACGGCCTGCACGTGTTCGGCCGGCCGTGGAGCCGCGAGTCGCTCGACCTGATGCTCGACTCGATGAAGAAGAGCGGCATCGACGATCCCGACGTCGCGCATAAGCTGCGCGACTCGCCGCGGCGCGAGATGGCGGCGTTGCTGGCCGGCCTGGATGGGCGCTACATCGAGCCGGGCAAGGGCAACGATCCGTTGCGCTCGCCCGAGGCGCTGCCGACCGGCCGCAACTTCCACGCGGTCGACGGCGACATCCTGCCGACCCGCCTGGGGTTTGGCCTGGGCCTGCAGATGGCGGGCAAGGCCGCCGAGCGAGACAAGGTGGGCGAGGGCAGCGAAGGCATCATCCTGTGGGCGTCCGACGCCGTGCGCGACGAAGGCGTGATGGTCGGCTTTGCGCTGGCGATGATGGGCGCCGAGCCGGTGTGGAATGCGCGCGGCATCGTCACCGATGTGAAACTCACGCCAGGCGCCGTGCGGCGCGATGCGGTGGTCACCACCTCCGGCCTGTTCCGCGACCTGTACCCGAACCTGATCCGCCTGATCGACCGCGCCGGCCGGCTGGCGCTGGCGGCGTCGGCGCAGACGCTGGTCGCGCAGGATCCATCGCTGCGCGCGGGCCTGCAGGCGGCGCTGGCGCCGATCGAAGGGGCTGTGTGGGGCAGCGAGCCGGCCACGAGCAATCGCGTGGCGCGCGAATGGCTGACCCGCCAGCGCGCGCTGGCGGCGGGCGGCATGGCGGCGGGCGAAGCCGGGCAGGCCGCCGCGCTGCGCGTGTTCGGCGATGCCCCGGGCGCCTACGGCACCGGCGTAAACCGCCTGGCCGAGCGCTCCGGCGCCTGGCGCGAGCGCGAGGAAATCGGGCGCGCCTACCGCAACCGCATGGGCCATGCCTATGGCCTGGATGCCGAAGGCGCCTCCAGCCACCGCGCCTTCGACGTGGCGCTGGACGGCATCCACCGCACCTACCACGGCCGTGCCAGCAATCTGTATGGCCTGCTCGACAACAACGACGCCTTCGACTACCTGGGCGGCCTGTCGCTGGCGGTCGAGACGCGCACCGGGCGCGTGCCGGACGCGCTGATCCTGCAGCATGCGCGGCCGGGCCAGGCCGACGTCGAGCCGCTCGCCAGCGCCCTGCTGGGCGAGCTGCGCGGACGCTTCCTGAACCCGGCCTGGCTGCGCCCGCTGATGGACAACGGGTATTCCGGCGCGCGCACCATGGGCCAGGAATTCATCGAGAACCTGTGGGGCTGGCAGGTGACGCGGCCCGACCTGGTCAAGAACTGGGCCTGGGACGAAGTGAAAGCCGTCTACTTCGACGACCGGCACAAGCTCGGCCTGCCCGAATTCCTGGGCCAGCGCCACAACGCGCACGTGAAGGCGCACATGCTGGCGGTGTTCATGGTGGCGGCCGAAAAAGGATTCTGGAAGACCGATCCCGAGACCATCCGCCGCATGGGCGGCGAATTGGCGCGCCTGGTAGCGGCCAATGGCTTGCCGGGCAGCGGCCATACGGCGCCCGATCACCCGATGTGGGGCTGGCTGGCGCCGCAACTGGATGGCGCGGATGCGCAAAAGCTCGGCGTGACGCTTGCCAAGGCGCGTGGCGAGCTGCTGCCGGCAATGGCCACGTCCGTTCCCTCCGCCGCTGCCCCGGCGCAGCAAGCCGCAGCGCCTGACGCTGGCGAAGCGAGCGAACCGGCGCCGCCGGCGCCGGCGCCGGCGCCTGAGCCGATGCGTGTCTTTGAACTGAAACAGCAACCCGAATCCACGCAGCCTCCTGCTTTACGCATCGTGCAGGTGCTGGCCATCCTGGCCGCCTGCCTCTCCCTGTTTTCGCTCGGCCTGTGGCGCGGCCGGCACATCCCTCAACCTCTCAGGAGTCATCCATGATCGAAACCCTTTCCTACGCCTGGTTGCACGACGCCGTCAGCTGGCTGCTCGCACCGTCCCTGGTGGCGCTGCTGGCCGGCTGCGCGATCGCGCTGGTCGAATCCGGCATCGCCGTCGGCGAACGCTTCCACGGCCTGGCCAGGTTGCGTGACAGCGGCGACGTCGAGGCGGTACAGCGCATTGCGCGCCACCGCCTGGAGCGCGCCGACCTGCTGGCGCGCATCCCCCCGATGCTGGGCCTGATGGCCACCATCATCCCGCTCGGGCCGGGCCTGGCGGCGCTGGGCGAAGGCGATCCGGCCAAGCTGGCCAGCGCCGTCACCGTCGCCTTCGACGCGACCGTGCTGGGCCTGGTGGCCGGCATCGGCGGCCTGGTGATCGGCAAGCTGCGCCGCCGCTGGTACGAAGAGACGCTGGACGCGATGGAGCAGCCAGCATGAATCCGCCCAAACCCGGGCGCGGCAGACTGCGTCTCTACCGCCACCTCGACGCGCGCTTCGACCAGAGCGACGAAGACCCACGCGCCAGCCTCGTCAACCTGGTCGACGTGATGCTGGTGTTTGCCTGCGGCCTGATCGCAGCCATCGCCGGCACGCAAGGGAGCCTGAAAACCCCGCAGCCGGTGGAGAAGGGCCGCCAGATCGAGCGGCCCGCCAGCGGCGTGACCCAGGACGGCAGCGGCTACGACCGCGTTGGCGAGGTATTTCGCGATCCCAAGACTGGCCAGCTGATGCTGATCGAACCTGCACAAACCAAGGACAACTAATGAACGCCATTTTCCAAGCCCGCCCGCTCGCCGCGGCCATCGCCCTGCTGTGCGCCACCAGCGCCTTCGCACAGGAACTTCCCACCGTGACGATTCGCGGTGCGGCTGGCGACGAAGGCCTGGCGCTCGATCGCCAGAACACCACCGGCAGCCGCCTGGACATCAGCGCGCTCGACCTGCCGGCCAGCGCCGAGAGCCTGAGCGCCGCCACCATCGCCGCGCGTGGCGACCTGCTGGTCAAGGATGCGGTGACCCGCAGCACCGGCCTGACCGACAGCAGCTCGCCCGGCAGCGGCATCAGCTATTCGGCGCGCGGCTTCAACGGCAACAACTCGATCGCGATGCTGGAGAACGGCCAGCGCCTGCTGGTCGGTTCCACCACCGCGACCTATCCGGCCGATCCCTGGGGCTACGAGACGATCGAAGTGCTGCGCGGCCCCGGTTCGGTGGTCCACGGCAGCGGCACCACCGGCGCCATCATCAACGCCGTGCGCAAGGCGCCGCGTCGCGAATCCTCGCTCGAGATCCTGGGCGGCATCGGCGGCGGTGAATCTGTGCGCGCCGGCATCGGCGCCACCGGTGCGCTGGGCGAGCAGGGCGCCTTCCGCGTCGACGCCTATGCCGGCCGCAGCGACGGCTTCATCGATCGCGGCGAATCCCGCCACGGCAAGATCCTGACCAGCATGACGACCACCCTGGCGCCAGGCGTGACCCTGTTCGCCCAGCTCGATCATGCCGAACAGGAACCGATCCGCTACTTCGGCACGCCGCTGGTGAACGGCGGCCTGGCCGAACGGCTGCGCGACGAGAACTACAATGCCGGCGACGCCGTGCTGCGTTTCGTCGACGACAAGGCCGTCGCACGCCTGAACTGGCAAGTGGCGCCGAACCTCGACATCAGCAACGAACTGGCTTACTTCAAGTCGCGCCGCGACTGGCGCAATATCGAATCGTATGCCTACGACCCGGTGCGCGACGTGGTGGACCGCAGCGACTACATCGGCATCCGCCACGACCAGGAGCAGACCGCGAACCGCCTGGAGGCGCGCTGGAAGACCGGCGCCAACCAGGTCGTGGCGGGCTGGGAAGCGTCGACCATCAACTTCAGGCACACCAACAACTCGCCCTATGGCGGCGCATCGACGGTGGCGCCGAGCGGCTTCGACCCGGGCAGCTTCTGGGACACCCCGGACCCGTTCCGCCCGAACTTCGCGACCGACACCACCACCCATGCCTTCTACCTCGAGGATGCCTGGCGCGTGGACGAGCGCCTGCTCCTGACTGCAGGCGCACGCCATGACCGCTACAAGATCGACCGCCGCAACCTGCTGGCCGACAGCGGCCACTTTGGCACGACCCTGCGGTCCAATTCGGTCCGCCTCGGCGCGAGCTGGAAGCTGGCGCAGGACACTTCGCTGTACGGCCAGGTCAGCACCGGCAGCGATCCGCTGACGAGTCTCTTGTCGATGACCCTGGCCAACAGCAAGTTCAAGCTGACCGACGCGCGCCAGGTCGAGGCGGGCGTCAAGCAGATGCTGGCTGGCGGCCGCGCCGAGTGGACGGCGGCGGTGTACCGGATCAAGAAGGAGGACATCATCACGCGCGACCCGAACAATCCGGCATTGTCGGTGCAGGGCGGCTCGCAGACCTCGCAGGGCGCGGAAGTGAGCGCCAGCGTCAGCCTGGCCCCTGGCTGGCGCATGGATGCCAACGTGGCCTACACGGATGCGGAATTCGACGAGCTGCTGGAAGCCGGCAACGTCTCGCGCGCCGGCAATCGCCCGGCCAACGTGCCGAAGGTCTCCTCGAACCTGTGGATGACGCACCGCGCCGGCGACTGGCGCACCAGCGCCGGCCTGCGCTACGTGGGCGAACGCTTCATCAGCAATGCCAATACCCAGGCCCTGCCGGCCTATACCACGCTGGACGCCTCGATCGGCTGGGCCCTGAGCCGCAACGTGCAGCTGCAGCTCAACCTGCGCAACCTGACCGACAAGCTGTATGCGATCACCTCGTATGGATCTTCGCAATACCTGCTGGGCGACGAGCGTCATGCCGAGCTGACCGTCCACTGGCGTTACTAAGTGGTGTCCTGGAAGCGCCAGCTCTACTGGTGGCACCGCTGGCTGGGCATCGCGATCGGCCTGCTGGTGCTGCTGTGGTTTGGTTCCGGCATCGTCATGATGTACGTGCCGTATCCGGAGCTGACAGAACAGGAGCGCATGGGCTGGCTGGCGCCGCTCGACCCGGACCGTGTGCAGGTAACGGCCGCTGAAGCATGGACCGCAAGTGGGACTGAAAGCGCGGCGCCGGATGCGGTGCGCCTGAATACCGTGGCGGGCCGCCCGGCGTGGCACTTCCAGCATGAACGCACTTGGCATTCGGTATGGGCCGACAGCGGCGCGCCACTGGAAGTGAACTACCTGATCGTCTCGAGCAGCGCGCGAAGCGCGGCGCCCGATGCGCGTTCGCTGGCAGTCGACAAGATCGAACTGGACCAGTGGACCTTCGGCGCCGTGCGCGTGCACCGGCCCCTGTACCGCGTTGCCGCCGACGATGATGCCGGCAGCGTCCTGTACGTGTCCGGCCGCACCGGGGAGCTGGTGCGCGACACGACGCGCAGCGAGCGCGCCTGGAACTGGGTCGGCTCCGTCATCCATTGGGTGTACGTGACGCCGCTGCGCAGGCACAACGAGGCCTGGCGCCAGGCCGTGATGTGGACGTCCGGCGTGGCCATGGTGCTGGCCGTGACAGGAATGGTGATCAGCATCTTGCGCCTGCGTGTGCGGCGCCGTTACGCGGGAGGCCGAATGTCGCCCTATACGGGCTGGAAGGGATGGCACCACTGGCTGGGTCTCGGTATCGGAGCGTTGGTCATCACCTGGCTGTTCAGCGGCTGGTTGTCGGTCGGTCCGTTCGGCTTTCCGTCAGGCGGCGGCGTCACCGCGCACGACCGGCGGGCGTTCGCCGGCGGTGCGCTCGACAGCGACGATCTGGCGCTGGATGCGGCCGCGCTGCTGCGCGCGCATCCCGGCACCCTGGAACTGGAATGGCGCCGCGTGGGCGGCAAGCTGTATCTGAGTGCGCTCGGCCGCCAAGGACGCAAGCTGGTCGATACGCGCGACAGCGCCGCCGTGCCTGGCGTGCCGCACGAGGCACTGCTGCACGCCGCGCAAGCGATCCGCCCCGGGGCGCCGATGCAAGCGCAACTGCTCACCGGTCCGGACGATTATTACTACAGCCATCACCGCGAAGCGGCCTTCCCGGTCTTGCGTGCACGCTTCGACCTGCCTGAAGCGCCGGTGTTCTACATCGACCCGGCCCAAGGCCGCCTGGCCGGCTACGTCGACCGCGACAAGCGCTGGGACCGCTGGCTGTTCAACGGCCTGCACCAGCTAGACTTCGCCTTCCTGCGCACCAGGCCGCTGTGGGACGTGGTCGTGATCGTCCTGTGCGTGCTGGGTTTTGCCCTGACCTTCAGCGGCCTGGTGCTGGGCTGGCGGCGGCTGATGAAAGGATGATCAGCGCTGCTGGCCGCGGCCGGTCGCGGCCCAGTAGATCCCTCCCAGCAGGTGGCCCAGGTATTGCGGGTCGCGGTACATCTCGCCGTTGTGCCCGAGCGTGGTGACGAACACGCGGCCCTTTTCGTGCTGGTGGTGCCAGGCGATCGGGTGGTCCTTGCCCATGCCCTTCACCGTCTGGCCCGGCCAGATCAGGGTCGGGTCGTAGCTTGACTCGTCCACGTTCAGCACCGGATTGATCGTCACGCTATACGGATTGGTGAACGTGTAGAACTCGTCGCTCCAGACCCAGCGCTCGGGCAGGCCGAAGGTGGCGGGGAAACGCTTGTCGACGACGGTCACCACCCCGGTCTGCAGCTTCGGATGCAGGCCGACCGTGCGGCCCACCATTTTCTCGAACCAGACCCAGTCGTTCGGCTTGGCGATCGCCGCGCGGTGCACCACGACGGCATTGCCGCCCCCGCGCATATAGTCCTCGAAGTTGGCGCGCTGCGCCGGATTCAGCTCCTCGCCCGGTGTGTTCAGGAACATCACGGCGGCATACTGTTTCAGGTCGCCCTCGAACACCTGGGTCTTGCTGGTGTAGGTGAGTCCGAACGAATGCAGCTTGGCCAGGCGCTCCAGGTTGTCGCGCGCGATCGGGATGTATTCGTAGTGGTATTTGCCGGGCGTGGCCAGTACCAGCAGCTTGAACTGGTCTTCGGCCAGGCTGTGCGATGCCGCCGTCATCAAGACGACGGCGCCTAATATCGTTGTCATGTGTCCCATGCGTTCTCCTCAGTCGATGCGGGTCGAGTACAGCGAGTGGTGGGTCAGGATGAACAGCGTGCGTTTATCAAGACCGCCGAAGATCAGCTGCAGCGGACGCTCCGGCACGTCAATGCGGCCCTTCTGCTTGCCGTCCTTGCCATAAATGAAGACCTGGCCGTTGGCCACATAAACGTCGCCGTTCGGGCCGACCGCCGCGCTTTCGCCGCCGCGGTTGGCCAGCAGCTTGAGGTCGGTGATGCCGCCGCCCGCATTGACGGTGCCGCTGAAGGTGCGGTTCTCGGAGCCGTTGGTGAACACCACGCGCTGGCCTACCGGCGCGGTGACGAGGCCGAAGGCCTGCAGCGAATCGGCCCATCGCCAGCCCAGGTGGTCCGCCGCGCCCTGGCGCAGCACGCGGTAGGCGGGCAGCACCAGGCTGCCGTCGGGCGACACGTATTCTTCCTTCTTCGGCAGGGCGACGTCGCGGACGAACATCTCGGCCAGGGTCGTGAATTCGAAGGTGTCGTAGTTGAGCTGGTCCTTGAATTCGCCGTTCTGCCAGAAGTTGACCGGCACCGC
This sequence comes from Massilia arenae, assembly GCF_008014745.1. Taxonomy (GTDB): domain Bacteria; phylum Pseudomonadota; class Gammaproteobacteria; order Burkholderiales; family Burkholderiaceae_D; genus Telluria; species Telluria arenae. The sequence goes on along the minus strand of NZ_VPFD01000003.1, from coordinate 163,845 downwards.
GACCCGCGCACCCTGACGCGCTGCGACCGGGGTCGGCTTGATCATCGTGATCTCCGTTCCCGGCGTGCCCGGCTTGAAGGCGTAGACGCTGGCCTGCGGGCCGTAGTTGGAGATCACCATCAGGTTGCCGCTATTGTCGATGGCCAGGTTGACCGGATCGAGCGGGGCGTCGCGCACCACCACCAGGCCCTCGTCCTGGGTGTAGCTGTAGATGCGCTTCCAGTGGCGGTCGACGAAGTACAGCTTGCCCTTTGGGTCGACGGTGGCGCCGGCGATCGAATAGAAACCGCCTTCCAGCTTGTCGACCTTGCCCAGCGGGGTGGGCGCCTTGCGCTGCTTGCCGGTGTAGTCGAACACGGCGAACTCGCGCTCGCGCACTTCGAGCTTGTTGGAGACGTCGCGGATCGCGTTCTCGTAGGCGAACTTGCTGGCCCGCAGATAAGTGGTGCAGCCATTGTCGTCGCAGGTGGCGAAGCCGCTCTCGCCGTTCACGTGCACATTGCGAAAGCGGATGTCGCTGGAATTGGTGATCAGGATCGCCGCCGGCATCGGTTTATAGGAACGCGTCACGCGGTAGCCGTGGTAGTTCACGAACAGCAAATTTCTAGAATTGCGGATCTCCAGCGACACCGCATCGGCGCCATCGCGGATTTCCTCCTCGGTCTGCGGCGCCAGGAATTCCCAGTTCTCTACATTGTCCAGCACGATCTCGGCGCGGATATGGTGTTCGGCCGACAGCTCATAGACCTTGCCCGGCGTTTTGGTATTGCTCACGTAGAAGCCGGCCTGCGCATAGCCGCTGGGCGACCAGATGCCCGAGAAGGTGCCGCCGCCGCCGTCCGTCACCCACACGCTCGGATACTGGCGGTCCCAGTGCGCGGTGGTGTCGAATTTGGCGTCCTTCTGGTACGGATCGGCGCGGCGGCCGTCGTACAGGCGGGTGCCATGGCCGCCCTGGATGCGCACGTCGTCCACCAGCGAGTGTTCGCCGGCCCGCCATAGCAGCGCCACCGCGCGGTTGTTGATCTCGCCGGTCGCGAGGCCAATGCCGGACACGATGCCTTCGCCGCCACGCGCGCTTTCCAGCAGCGCCCTGGGGCTGTCGACGCCCTGGAACTTGGGCGAGCCGTTCGGGATCAGGAGCTGCGTCAGGCCCGGGTGCAGGGCGATGATCACGGTGTCCGGCCGCATGCGGATGGTGTCGTTGACGACATAGAAGCCCAACGGCAGGTAGACCACGCGGTTGCTGTCGATCGCCTTCTGGATCGCGGCCGTATCGTCGGTCTTGCCGTCGCCTTTCGCGCCATAGGTATGCACATTGGCCCATTCCTTCGACGCCGGCAACGGGCGCAGGGCGCGGACAGGTTCCTTCAAAGGCGACGGCAGCGCCGCCGTCTTATAGTTGGTCGAGAACGTCCCAGGCTCGCCCATCTGCTTGATGAACAGCCCGTAGTTGAATTCGCTGACGGTATAGTCGCGGCCCTTGCCCGCCAGCGTCTTGCCGCTGTCGCGGAAGCGCACGAACGTCGGCACGTTGCGCGCGATGGCATTCTCCATGCCGACCTGGGTGTACACATTGTCTTCATTGCTGACGATGAGCGCGGCCTTGCTGACGTTCTCGAAGCGCACGTCCTTGCCCCACAACCAGTCGCCATACCCGCGGTTGATCTCGACGCCGACCGGCGTGTCCTTGATTTCCGTGTTGATCATCGTGAGGCTGGCTTCGTGCTCGCGGATCGCGGCGTCGCGCTGGCCCTCGAACGTGGAGTCCATCAGCGTGAACTGCCAGGCGGGCGAGGTCTTCTCGCTCAGGATGCCGTAGCGGCCGCCATAGAAGCGCAGATTGTAGGCCACGTTGCCGACCTGGTAGACGCCGGCCAGGCCGGAGCCCAGGTGAAAATCGATGTGGCTCAGGTTCGAGTGCTGGGCCGTGTGCATGCGCACCGCGGCGGCCGCCGGGTTGCCGTCCTTGATCTCGAAGTCGACGTTCGACAGCGCCGAATAGAAGGTCGACGAGTTGGCGTTACGGACGGCCTTTCCCTCCTCGGCGCTGAACGGCACCGCGCTCGGCACCGGCATCGGCACCTTGCCGACGCTGTACTGGTCGCCGCCGGTGAAGATGATCATATTGGCCACGCCCTTCTGGAAGCCGGGCGTGTTCTCGGCCAGCACGAACACGGGGCGGGTCGGGCCGACGCCGTACAGGCGCACAGCCAGCGGAATCAGCAGCGAGCGGGTGATGCGATAGCGGCCCGACGGCAGGAACACGATGCCGCCCTGGCCCTTGTTGGCGGCGGCGTCCAGCGCCTGCTGGATCGCGGCCGTATCGTCGGCCTGGCCGTCGCCCCTGGCGCTTACGACGACGGCGCGCGGGTCTTCGGGCATGGCCTGGTAGGCCGAGATGGATGCGGCGTTTGCGGCGCCGGCCAGCAGGAGCGACAGCGCCAGTGCGCGCGGAAGTACGGAAAGTGTTGTCATCATTGATCTTTTCCTCAGCTATTGAGAAACAGCGACAGAAGCATCACAAACAGCAGGCCGAATACGCCCACCAGGGTCTCCATCAGGGTCCAGGAGCGGAAGGTATCCTTCAGCGACAGGCCAAAATATTCCTTGAACATCCAGAAGCCGGAATCGTTGACGTGGCTGCACATCAGGCTTCCCGCGCCGATCGCCAGCACCATCAGGTTCGGGTCGACGCCCGAGCTGTGCACCAGCGGCGCCACGATCCCGCCGGCCGTCACACCGGCCACCGTGGCCGATCCGAGGCAGATGCGGATCACCGTGGCGACCGACCAGCCCAGCACCAGCGGCGGCACCGGAAGGCTGGACAACAGCGCGCCGAGATCCGCGCTGACGCCCGATTCCACCAGCACCTGCTTGAGCGCGCCGGCGCCGGCGATGATCAACAGGATCGGCGCGATCTCGCGCATCGCCTCCGCCGGGCCCTGCATCACGGCGGAAAAGCGTCGCCCTTGCGCCAGGCCCAGCGTCCAGATCGCGACCACATACGACACCAGCATCACCACCAGCGGATTGGCGAGGAAGGACAGGCTGCCGTTCAGGTCGGGCCGCGCCATCATGAGCACCGTCGTCGCCCCCAGCAGCAGCACCGGCAGCAGGGCGGTGGCGAAGCTGTTGAAGACGCCCGGCAGCTCGCCCTCCTGCAGCGCGCGGCTGTCCTGGAACATGGCGGCCGGTTGCGCGTGGATGCGGCGCAGCGACATCGCGAACACCGGACCGGCGATGATCAAGGTCGGTATCGCCACCACAATCCCGTACAGCAGCGTGGTGCCCATGTCGGCATGGATCGCCGACACGAGCGCCACCGGCGAAGGATGCGGCGGCAAAAAGCCGTGCGCGATCGACAGCCCGGCCAGCAGCGGAATGGCCAGCGCCACCGCCGGCCGTCCCGAGCTGACCACCAGCGAGAAGATCAGCGGCACCAGCAGCACGAAGCCGACGTTGTAGTACAGCGGAATGCCGACCACGAAGCCGGTGACGGTCAGCGCCACCGGGATGCGTGATGGCCCGAGCGCGTCGACCAGGCAGGTGGCAATGCGGCGCGCGGCCCCGCTGTCGGCGATCAGCTTGCCGAACACGGCGCCCAGGCAGATGATCACCACCAGGGAGCCGAGCAGGTCGCCGATGCCTTTCTCGATCGCGCCCGGGATCCTCAAAAGCGGCACCCCGAGCAGCAACGCCGCCGCGATCGACGCCGCCACGAAGGCCAGCAGGGGCTGGACCTTGCCCCAGGCGATCAACAGCGTCAGCAGGCCGACCGCCAGCAGTACGGAAGCGATGTTCCACACGGCCGGCCCCTGTCAGAAGCCGTAGCGCAGGCCGGCCCGGTAGGTGCGTCCAACCACGTCGTACAGCGCCGGATTGATGCCATAGCTGGCATTGGTCTGCGGTGCCGCTTCCGGCGCCCGGTCGGTGACGTTGTCGATCTTGACGTAGGCCTGCAACTGCTTCGACAGGTTGTAGCTGGCGCCGATGTCGAGATAGGCCGCGCCCTTCATCTTGTTGTCGTAGATGGTCGGGTGGATCAGGGTCGACATCGGGCAGTTGGTCTGGCACTCGATGAAGTCGTTGCGGTAGGTGCCATCGCTGATCCAGCGCTCGGTCAGCGTGAGGCTCAGCTTGTCGTTTTCCCAGGTCTGCGTCGCCAGCACCTTCCACTTCGGCGTATTGCCCATGTTCGAGCCGGCCGAATCCACCGCGATGGTGCCGACCACGCCCGACTCGGTGATGTAGTGCAGGTTGCGGGTGGCCAGCGCGCGGAAGGTGAAGCGGCCCGGCAGGTTCAGGCGCTCGAGACCGGTTCTGTAGGCGGTTTCGAGATCGAAGCCCTTGACCTTGAGCGAGGCCAGGTTGAAGTTCTGCACCGTGACGTAGTTGTTGCCCGGGCTGTTGAGCACCATCGCCTGGCAGATCTCCTGGTTGCCGGCCACGCACAGGTCGACTTCCTGCTGGATCGTCAGCGCCGAGATCACGCCCTTGACTTCGATGTCGAAGTAGTCGGCCGAGATGGAAAAGCCCGGCGCCCATTTCGGCTGGCTCAGGACGATGCCGAAGGTGTTGTTGCGCGCGATCTCTGGGCGCAGGCCGGTGTTGCCGACCGTGCGTTCCTGGACGCTGATGGTATTGCCCTGGTACTGGACCACGTTGTTGACCACCACCGGCGCCGCGAACAGCTCGGAGAGGTTGGGCGCGCGCACGTCCTTCGAGGTCACGCCGCGCAGGCGCAGGCCGTCGATCGGTGTCTGCCAGGTGGCGCCGAGCTTCCAGCTGCCCACGCTGCCGGCGGTGCTGTACTTGGTCTCGCGGTCGGCCAGGTTCAGGTTGGCCTCGCCCCAGGTTTCGGACTTGAACACCGGGATGTTCAGTTCCACATAGGCTTCGCGCACGTTGTAGCTGCCTTCGCCGGCGTGGAAGTTACCGGCGTACCAGTTGTTGCCGACGGTGGTGTTGAGCAGCGGGTCGGCCGGGTACATCGCATTGTTCGGCGACGATGGCATCACGCCGTTGCCATAGGCGTCGCCGCGCACGCGGTATTTCTCGCGCCGGTATTCGGCGCCGGTCGCCAGCGAGATCGGGCCGGCCCAGCCTTCGAACAGCTCGCCATTGATGTTGAAGCTGCCCACGTCCTGGCTTTGCGTGGTGCGCTGGCGCGGGCCGTTGGCCGGTGCGATATAGGCCCAGGCGGCCGGATCGATCGGGTTGTCGCCGATGATATTGAGCGGCACGCAGCCCGACGCCGCGGCCACCGGGTTGCGGCAGACGATGCGGCCATCCGGCGCGCGCACCGCATCGATCGCGTTGTTGTAGCGCGCGTTGAGCGTCATGTTGAAGGCGTCGAGATTGGTCTTGTTCTCGCCGTGGGTCACATAGGCGTCGTACGACCAGTCCTTGCCGAACAGGGCGAACTTGCCTTCGCCGCCGAGCACGAAGCGGCGCTGGGTGCGGGTCGGCTGGACGTCGATGTTCTCGGGGAAGACCGCGTTCGCGGTGCCGTACTGGAAGCTGGTGATGTTGTTGCGCGCGCAGGCATCCACGATCGACGCCGGCAGGAACGGGTTCGAGCACTGGATGTTCAGGTTGGCGTTCTTCGCCGCGCCCGGGTTGGGCGAGAAGCGCGAGTCCACCTTGCCGAAGTTGGCGGTGAAGTAGAGCTGGTGGTCCGGGGTGAGGTCATACGACATGCGGGTGTAGGCCACCTGGCGCTTGAAGTTCATCGCCAGGTTGGTGCCCGAGCCCACGCTGCCGCTCAAGTCGCCGCCGATGCAGAACGGATTGACGCAGTTGGTGACGGCGCCGGTGCCGGTCGGTCGGCCGTTGGAGCCGTACTGGAACTGGTAAGGCACGCCGCCCGCGCCGAAGGCCGTGCCCTGCAGCGGGCCGCTGGTGATCAGGCCATATTTGGCGTACTGGTATTGCTGCGCCTGTTCGATCACGCGGTATTGCGGTAGCCCGTCGCCGGTCTGGTTCAGCGGACGCACCGAATAGGCCGGGTTCTGGTACCAGGTGCGGCCGTTGGGGCCCTTGCCGCCGAAGCCGGGCGACTCGATGCCGTTTTCCTTCGTGAACTCGGCGCTGGCCGTCACGTGGAAGCGGTCGTTCAGGAAGGCCTTGCCCCAGACCGCCTGCACGCTGCCGCCGCGGTCGTCGTCGTACTTGGTCTGGCCGCCCTGGACGTGGGCCTTGAAGCCGGTGAATTTTTTGTCGGTGACGAAGTTGACCACGCCGCCCACCGCGTCCGAACCATAGGACGCCGAGGCGCCGCCGGTCACCACGTCGACGCGCTTGACAAGCAGCTGCGGGAACTGGCTGACGTCGGTCACGCCCGTGACGTTGGCGCCGACCACGCGCTGGCCGTCGAGCAGGGTCAGGGTCCGGATCGTGCCCAGGCCGCGCAGGCTCAGGGAAGACAGGCCCTGGATGCCGCTGCTGGTGCTGTTGGTGCTGGTGGTGCGGCCGGTGCTGCCCTGCAGGGCCGGCAGTTCGGCCAGGGTGTTGAACAGGTTCGGCTTGGCCGATTTCTCGAGGTCGGCGCTGGTGAGGCTGGTGGTCGGCGTCGGCATGGTGAAGCCGCGCGCGGCGATGCGCGAACCCGAGATGCGCACGACGGTGGTGGCGCTGCCGTCGGCCGGTGCCGGAGCGGGGGCCGCCTGTGCGGCGTCGGCCGGCACGGTCTGTTCCGCGCTGTCGGCGGCGGTCGCCGGCTCGGGCTGCACTTGCTGGGCGTGGGCGATGCCCACATTCCAGCAGGCGCTGGCCACGGCCAGGCTGATGAGAGTCCGTTGAACTGGTGTACGCATGATGTCTCCTCGATGCTTGTTGTATGGGAGCGCGCCGTCTCTATGGTCGGCTGCGCGACAGCTTGCAAAGGCTGCTTGCGATGAATCTCGCCAAACCCGGTGCCAGGGCCGTGGTTCAGGCGCTTCTTGTGATGCGGTCCACCAGCGCCGACGGCGCCTGGGTGATATCCAGCGTGAGGCCGGCTTCGTCGGCCTGGAGCGGTTCGAGAATGCTCAGCTGCGAATCGAGCAGCGAGGGCGGCATGTAGTGGCCGGGGCGGCCGTGCATGCGCGCGGCGATCAGCTCGCGCGGTCCGGCCAGGTGCACGAAGCGCAGCGCCGGATCGGCCATGCGCAGCAGGTCGCGGTAGCGCCGCTTGAGGGCCGAGCACGACAGCACCAGGCCTTCGCCCCGGCTGCGGGCCTGGCCGATCTCGCCCGCCAGCGCGTCCAGCCAGCCGGCGCGGTCCTCGTCGTCGAGCGGGATCCCGGCCGTCATCTTGCTGACGTTGTCGGCCGGGTGGTAGGCGTCGCCTTCGAGGAAGGGGACGGCGAAGTGGCTGGCCAGGGCGGCGCCGATCGTGCTCTTGCCCGATCCGCTGACGCCCATGACGACCCAGCGCGGGGCGCCGGAAGCTGCGGACGGGGTGTTGACGCTTGATGCTGACATCGTTTCTCCTCGAAGACCGTTAGCGCTAACATCGCGGTTTTCGAAGTGTTGTTCAGCTAATTTTTTTTGTAAACACGTTATCGATGTTGCAATGCAATGTGATTCGCGGCTGGTTTTGCAGCTTTGTGGTGGCCACGAATAGCGGCGCCGGTGGTTTTTCACTCAGCAAACGTCATGAAAACTTGATAGCGCTAACATTGTTGCGGCGCGCAATCTATTTTTCGCGATGTTGTATTTACTCGACGTTGGGGTGCATGAGGGGATGAAAAAAACGGCCTGGAGTATTTCCAGGCCGAGTTCGAGACAGATGCAGATGCCGGAGCGTTACTCGCGTGAGATGGTGTACACCTCGCCCGCGGTGGCGCCGGCGTCGCCCTTCTTCGCGCGCAGGTCGCGGTAGACGGCGGCGCGCATGATCATCATCGCCACCACCGGCGCGGTCAGGAGCACGAACACGGTGATGATGATCTCGTGCACGACCACGCGCGACTGCGCCACCGTGAAGTAGAGCATCGAGGCGATCAGGAGGCTGCCGGCGCCCAGCGTGACCGTGATCGCCGGGCCGTGGATGCGCTGGTAGAAGCTGCGCAGGCGTATCAGGCCGAGCGCGCCGATCAGGATGATGCTCGAGCCCAGGATCAGCAGCAGCGAGACCAGCAGGGCGGCCCAGTCGGGCAGGTGTTCGATGCCGGTCATTCGATGATCTCCCCACGCATCAGGAACTTCGCCATCGCGATGGTCGAGACGAAGCCGACCAGCGCGATCAGCATCGCCACTTCAAAATAAATCTGGGTGCCGAAGCGGATGCCCAGCACCAGGGCCAGCAGCATGCCGCACATCCACAGGGTGTCGAGGGCCAGCACGCGGTCGTGGGCCGAGGGGCCGATCAGCAGGCGGGCGGCGCACAGCGCCATTGCCGCCAGCACGCACACGAGGGCGTAGCCGATCGAGAGTTCAAGCAGGGTCGCCATGGCGGGCCTCCGTGTCGAAGATTTGAATGAGTGGCTGTTCGTAGCGGGTCTTGATGGTGTCGACCCACCACGCGGCATCGTGCAGGTCGAACACGTGCAGCACCAGCTCATGTTTGTCGGGATCGCTCCCGGGCTGCAGCTCGGTCCACACCGTGCCCGGCGTCATATTGATCAGGCAGGACAGCGCCGCCAGGCCGTAGGGATCGCGCATGTCGAGCGGCACGCGGATGAACTGCGAGTTCAGGTTGGCATAGTCGGCGAACAGGATCACCTTGCTCACGTTGAGGCAGGAGCGCACCACCTCGACCGAGGCAAAGCCCAGCAGGCGCAGCGCGACGATGGGCTTGTGCAGGCGCGGGTAGCCCAGCGGGTTGAGGTGGCGGGTCAGGATCGGACCGGCGATGCCCAGCAGCGCGCCGAGCAGGATGTGGCCCGGGTACAGGGTCTGGTTCAGCAGCAGCCACAGGCCGCACAGGGCCAGCGACACGAACGGGTAGGGAAGCCAGCGCGTCATGGCGCCTCCTTGGGCGAGAGGGTCGCGGGCGCGAGGCCAGGCGCGGAGCCCGGTCCGGGCACGGTCGGCTCGGACAGCACGCGGCCGATGTAGTTGCCCGGACGGTGGATGTCGTCGCTGGCGCGGGTCAGGTAGCCGAACAGCGGATTGGCCTGCACCGTCATCAGGACCGACAGCGCCAGCAGGAACAGGATCGGCGCCACTTCGGAGCGGTGCACCTTGGGCGGCTCGGTGGCGCCGCTGGCCCAGAAGGTGCGCACGCCGAAGCGCATCATCGAGATCACGGCGATCAGGCCGGAGAGGATGATCAAGGCCATCAGGACCCAGCCGGACGTGGAGATCGCGGCCACGCCCGACACCGCGTCGACCGGCGGATTGAGCAGCGCATGGAACATGCTGAACTTGGCCACGAAGCCCGACAGCGGCGGCAGGCCGGCGATCATCAGCGCGCAGGCGGCGAAGGCCAGCGACAGGAAGGCCATCGCGGCCGGCACGCCGCGGCCGGTCGGTTCGTCCGGCGCATCCTCGACCGCGAACGCTTCCATGGTCAGCGCCAGCATCGCCGAGCGCGGGGTGCGGATGCGGTCGATCAGCTCGATCAGCAGCAGGAAGGCGGCCACCGCGATGGTCGAGCCGATCAGGTAATAGATGCCGGCCGTGACCAGGGCTGGCTGGCCGTAGCCGATCACCGCCAGCAGGGTGCCGGACGAGACGATCGCGCCATAGCCCGCCATGCGGCCGGCGGTGTCGGTCGACAGCATGCCGGCGGCGCCGAACACGATGGTCGCCATGCCGGCATACAGCAACGCATCGCCGCCGAAGCCGGCGGCGGCGCCCGCGTTGTCCGAAAAGATCAGCAGCCACAGGCGCAGCACGACATAGGCGCCGACCTTGGTCATCAGGACCAGCATCACCGCCACCGGCGGCGAGGCCGCGGCGTAGGTGGTGGGCAGCCAGAAGCCCAGCGGCCACATGGCGCCCTTGGTCAGGAAGGCCAGCGCCAGCACGCTCGCGCCGACCTTGAACAGCGCCAGCTCCTCGCCCGACAGCAGCGGCACACGCGCGGCCAGGTCGGCCATGTTCAGGGTGCCGGTGGTGGCGTAGATCAGCGCGGTGCCGAGCAGGAACAGCAGGGCGGCAGCCAGGTTGATCGCGATGTACTGCATGCTGGCGCGGATGCGCTCGGCGTTATACCCGTGCAGCACCAGGCCATAGGACGCGGCCAGCATCACCTCGAAGAACACGAACAGGTTGAACAGGTCGTGGGTCAGGAAGGCGCCGTTGATCCCCATGAGCAGGAACTGGAACAGCGTGTGGTAATGCACGCCGATCCGGCCCCAGCGGGTGCGGGTGAAGTGCAGCGAGGCCAGGCCGAGCACCGCGGTGAGCAGCAGCATCAGGGCGGAGAGGCGGTCGGCCAGCAGGGCGATGCCGAACGGCGCGCTCCAGTTGGCGGCCAGGTAGATGCCCATGCCGTCCTGCCAGTGGCCGCCGTCGGTCATGAAGATCAGCGCCAGCGCCGTGGCCAGGAGGCCGAGCAGCGAGGCGTAGCTGAGCCAGTACTTCAGGCGGTGCCAGCCCTGCGTCAGCGGGGCCAGCGCGGCGCCCACCAGCAGCGGCAGCAATACCGGCACCAGGATCAGGTGCTGGGTCCAGTGCAAACTCATAATTCAGGCTCCTTGCCATCCACGTGGTCGGTGCCGGTCAGGCCGCGCGAACCGATCATCACCACCAGGTACAGCGCGGTGGTGGCAAAGCCGATGACGATGGCCGTGAGCACCAGCGCTTGCGGCAGCGGGTCGGCCAGCAGGGCCGGGTTGGGCGTCGTGCCGGCGGGCGTGAGCGGCGGGGCGTCGACCCACAGGCGGCCCATCACGAAGATGAACAGGTTGACGGCGTAGGACATCAGCATCAGGCCGGCCAGCACCTGGAAGCTGCGCGGACGCAGGATCAGCCAGATGCCGGAGCCGAACACGATGCCGATGGCGAGCGAAATGACGAGCTCCATCAGAAGATCTCCTTGGCGGGCGGGATGGTGGCGCGCGTGGCGTCGGCCGCCGCGCGGTGGCTGCGCAGCGACTGGTGGGCCAGCGCGACCAGGGTCAGCATGGTGGAACCGACCACCACCAGGAACACGCCCAGGTCGAACATGAAGGCGCTCGGGATGTGGATCTCGTCCAGGATCGGCAGCGTGACGTGGGCGGTATGGCTGGTCAGGAACGGGTAGCCGAGGAACCAGGCGCCGATGCCGGTGAAGGCGGCGCAGATCAGGCCCCAGGCGATCCAGCGGTGCGGCCGCAGGCGCAGGTGCGATTCGACCCAGTCGGTGCCGGCCACCATGTACTGCACGATCAGCGCGGTGGCGAAGATCAGGCCGGCGACGAAGCCGCCGCCCGGCAGGTTATGGCCGCGCATGAAGAAGTAGGCCGCCATCACGCCCATCACCGGCAGCAGCAGGCGCAGGTAGACGGCCGGCACCATCAGGTAGCCGGTGCTGGCCTGCTCGGCCGGCGTCTGGGTGACGGCCGGATCGACGTCGCTGGCCTGCTGCACCGGAATCGCGATGCTTTCGGTGGCGGGGCGGAAGCGGCGCAGCAGCGCATAAACCGTCAAGGCTACAGCCGACAGCACGGTAATTTCACCCATGGTGTCGAAGCCGCGGAAGTCGACCAGCAGCACGTTGACCACGTTCGAGCCGCCGCCTTCGGTGAGCGCGCGCAGCACGAAGAATTCGCCGATCGAGGGCGGCGGGGACAGGCTCAGGACCGCATAGCTGGCGGCGGCGATGCCCAGGCCGCCAGCGACGGCGATGGAGCTGTCGCGCCCGCGCCGGAACCAGGTGCTGACCGGCGCCCTTTGCTTGAGGCCGGCCGGCGCGAAGCGCGGCGGCAGCCAGCGCAGACCGAGCAGGATCAGCACCGTGGTCACGGTTTCCACCATCAGCTGGGTCAGCGCGAGGTCGGGCGCCGACAGCCAGACGAAGGTAATCGCGGTCACGATGCCGGTGCCGCCGACCAGGGCCAGCGCCACCAGGCGGTGGTATTTGGCGCTGTAGGCCGCGCCCAGTGCACAGCCGGCGCCGATGATCCACAGCACCGCGAACAGCGGGTCGAGTGCATGCACGCTCAGGGTCGGGATCGCCGGCAGCGGATCGACCAGCAGCAGCGGCGTGGCCACCATGATGGCCATCAGCACCAGCATTTGCGGTTGCAGGCGGCGGGTGCCGGTCCAGCGGATCAGCGTGCTGGCGCCGGTCGACAGCGCCAGCATGGTGTTCTCGTAGGCTTGCGCGCCCTTCAGGCGGTGCAGCACCGGCACCTGGGTGCGCTCGCGCAGGTCGTGGCGGCGCAGCAGCACCCAGTACAGCAGGGCGCCCAGCAGCAGCGCGGCGCCGCTCATCCCGAGCGCCAGGTTGAAGCCGTGCCAGATCGCCAGGTCGTATTCCGGCATGGCGCTGCCCAGGATCGAGCCCGACGCGACGGCCAGCACGTCGCCGACCACGCGCTCGGGCATCACGCCGACCGCGATGCACAGCACCACCAGGCACTCGACCGGGAAGCGCATCCAGCGCGCCGGCTCGTGCGGCTCTTGCGGCAGGTCCTTGGACAGGCGGCCGAAGAACACGCTGATGAAGCGCAGCGAGTAGGCGACGCTGAAAATGCCCATCGCCACCGCCACATACGACAGGGTCCAGTCTTCGCTGCCGCCCACGTGGGCGGTCTCGGCGAAGAACATCTCCTTCGACAGGAAGCCATTCAGCAGCGGTACCCCGGCCATCGAGGCCGAGGCCACGATCGCCAGCGCGGCCGTCACCGGCATCGCCTTGCGCAATCCGCGCAGCACGCGCATGTCGCGGGTGCCGGTCTCGTGGTCGACGATGCCGACCGCCATGAACAGCGAGGCCTTGAAGATCGCGTGGTTCATGATGTGGAACACCGCCGCCACCACCGACAGCGGGGTGCCGATGCCCAGCAGGCAGGTGATCAGGCCCAGATGGCTGATGGTCGAGTAGGCCAGCAGCCCCTTCATATCGTTCTGGAAGATCGCGAAGAACGAGGCCAGCACCAGGGTGGTGGCGCCGGCGCCGAGGATGAGCCAGGTCCATTCCGGGGTGCCGCCCAGGGCCGGGTACAGGCGCGCGAGCAGGAACACCCCGGCCTTGACCATGGTGGCCGAGTGCAGGTAGGCCGACACCGGGGTCGGCGCCGACATCGCGTGCGGTAGCCAGAAGTGGAACGGGAACTGCGCGCTCTTGGTCAGCGCGCCGAGGGCGATCAGCACCAGCGCCGGCAGGTACAGCGCATGGGCGCGGATCTGGTCGCCGGCCGCCAGCACCGCCTCGAGCTCGTAGCTGCCGACGATGTGGCCGAGCGTGAGCACGCCGGCCAGCAGGCACAGGCCGCCGGCGGTGGTGACGGTGAAGGCCATGCGCGCGCCGCGGCGGGCGTCGATACTGTCTTGCCAGTAGCCGATCAGCAGGAAGGACGTCAGACTGGTGAGTTCCCAGAACACCACCAGCTGGATCAGGTTACCCGACAGGACCACGCCCATCATGGAGCCCATGAAGGCCAGCATGTAGGCGTAGAAGCGCGCGACGGGGTCGCGCTTGGACATGTAGTAGCGCGCGTACAGGATCACCAGGAGGCCGATGCCGAGCACCATGATCGAGAACAGCCAGGCCAGGCCGTCCATGCGGATGATGATGTCGAGGCCGAACATCGGTAGCCAGCTGTGGCGCGATTGCAGCACCTCACCGGCATCGAGGGCGGGGAACTGGGCAATGGCGAAGATGAGGGCGGTCAGGGTGAACGCGCCGGCCGCGATGGCGGGACGGTTGCGTGACCCATTGGGCAGGCAGGCGGAGACGAAGGCGCCGGCGAAGGGAAGAAGGACGAGCAGGATCAGTGGCAGTGAGGTCATCGACATCATCCTTCGGGGCAGTGCGACATATAGCGGCGCGCGCAGAGGCGCAGTGCGATTTTAGGTTTTCTCATTCTCATCATCTTCTCCAGGGCGCACAGGGGGACGTACAAGCAGCGTGTCGCACACGACTGCCTGCAGCAGGTATTCACTGCGGCTACCGGTCAGGAGGCGCATCAGCGCCGATTCTTCATGCAGGCCGAGCACGACCAGATCGATACTATTATCCACTACATGGCGCGCAAGCTGGGAGGCGGGTTCGCCTTCGCCGATTACCGGGTCGACCAATTCACGCGCGCCGGGCGGCAGCGCGCAGCCGTCCAGGAAGCGGATCAGCTCCGCGTGCGGTGGCGCATCCGGCGCCAGGGTGTCGGCGTCATGCGCATGGAACACGGTGATCCGGCGCCCGGGGAACAGGCGGGCCGCGGTTTCCAGGGCCAGGGCGGCGGCCGGCGTGAAGTCGGTGGCGACCATGATGCGGCGGTAGGGGCCGCGCACGCGCTGGCGCACCACCAGCAGCGGCTGCGCCAGGCCGCGCGCCAGTTTCTCGACGGTCGATCCGAGCAGCAGGTCGCCCAGGCTGTCGTGCTGCGAGGCGCCGGCGACCACGATGGCGCCGGGCAGGGTGGCCGCGCTGTCGAGGATGGCGGCGGGGGCCGGGCCGGTGGCGAAACGCTGGGCGACCTGCAGGGACGAGCCGGCGAACTCGCGCGCGAACTCCTCGCGCGCCGCGCGTTCCTGGTGTGCGCGGCCGGCGTCGCCGTCGAGCCATTGGAGTACGTCGCCGGGCGCCTGCGGTGCGTCGTGCACCGTCAGGACCACCAGCGGTATTGAAAATTCGTCGGCCAGCTGCTTGGCGCGTTCCAGGGGCCGGTCGCAGCGGGCGCTCAGGTCCGTCGCAAGCAACAATCCGGGGGGCGTAGTCGGGCTAGGGTCTGGCATGCGCCGCCTCATGGAAAGTCTTCTCGGAAGGCGACACTCTACCGTAGTTGACTACCTGACTACAACGCGTTTCTTCAGTTATTTTGAATTTACTTCGTATAACTCCGGGTGCAGTGCAGCATTCTCGCGCATCGTCGACCCCGAATTCTGGCACAAGCTGGCGGTCTCGAGCGCCGGCGTTTGTCGTGGATGTCGCGCCACCGCCACCGGTTCGTACCGCGCCTTTGGCGCCGTGCCCGTCGGGCTCGAAATCGGATCATTTTCCTGAGGGAAACCTGTTGTTAAATATGCTTAGCTTCAAAAAAAGAAAAATCAAGATTTGTTGAACATGCATAATGTTAATTGTTTGATTTTTAATACTTTCATGACCTCCGCCCAACTCAATATGAAGCCGCACGTCAATTTCTCTAATGAGGATGGGCCGTCTTGCCGCACCAGTGATCTTCCGCTCGTCGTCGATCTGGACGGGACGCTCACGCCGACTGACACGCTGTTCGAATCCGTGATCATGCTTATCAAGCGGTTCCCGTTGATGGTGCTCCTGCTGCCGTTCTGGTTGATGCGTGGGCGGGCAGTGATGAAGTCGCGGATCGCCCATTACGTCCAACCGCGGGTGTCTTCTCTACCATTGCGACAGGACGTCGTGGACTTCCTGGTCGCCGAAAAGGCGCGGGGACGGACGCTGGTGCTGGCCACGGCCGCGCATCACAGCATCGCCGACGCCGTCGCCGCACGGCTGGGGATCTTCGATGCCGTGCTGGCGACGACCGACCGGGTCAACCTGAAAGGCAAGCTGAAGCTTGCGGCGCTCCAGCAACATTATCCGCAAGGCTTCGTGTATGCCGGTGACTGCAGCGCCGACTTGCCGATCTGGGCGGCGGCACAGGGGGTCATCCTCGTCGGCGTACCTGCCAGTGTCGGCAAGCGGGTCCGGAATAAACACGCCGTCGAACGCGAATTCGTCGCCAGCCAGCGCGGACTGGTCACCTGGCTCAAGGCTCTGCGGGTGCATCAGTGGGCAAAGAACCTGCTGCTGCTGGCGCCGCTGTTGACCGGCTTCGTTTTTCTCGAATCCGGGTGGATGGTGCCGATGATTCTTGCAATCGGATCGTTCTGCCTGGCCGCTTCGGCGACCTACCTGGTCAACGATCTGTGGGACCTTGACAGCGACCGCGCCCATCCGCGCAAGTGCAAACGGCCATTCGCCGCAGCCAGTATCGGCATCGCCCAGGGACTCGGCGTCGCTGCGTTGCTGCTGCTCAGCGCTTTCGTCATGGCGGCGCTGGTCTCGGCCAGCTTCGCGGGCATGCTGGCGCTGTACCTGGTGTTGACCAGCGCCTACAGCTGGTCGCTCAAGCGCTATGTCTTGATCGATGTGATCATGTTGTCCGTCCTGTACACCCTGCGCATCGTCGCTGGAGCGGTGGCGCTCGACCGTGCGGTCAGCTCATGGCTGCTAGCGTTCTCGGTGTTTGTCTTCCTGGGGCTGGCCCTGGTCAAGCGCTGCTCGGAACTGGTCTCGATGCAGAAATTGAACCTGCACGCAGCCCACGGGCGTGATTACCGTATCGCCGACCTCGTGGTCCTGTGGCCATTCGGCTGCGCCACCTCGGTGGCGGCGGTAGTGGTGTTCGGCCTGTTCATTTCGGCGCCGGAGACGGTGGCCCGCTATGGTTCGCCGGAGTTGCTCTGGCTGTCTGCATTGGGACTCGTTTACTGGCAGGCCCGCATGTGGATCAAGACCAGTCGTGGCGAAATGCATGACGATCCACTCGTGTTTACGATCCGCGACCAGGGCAGCCGCATCACCGTGCTGCTGATCGTCGCGAGCTTGCTGGCGGCGCATCTGATTGCCTGACAATAGCCGGCTTCGTGACCGATGCAGTGAGCCAGGATGTGTTTCGCCGCATCGCCCGGGGAGTGGCCGGCGCTGGCCCGGCACATCGAATGCCGGGCCAGCGCCGGGTGGTCAATCCAGCAGGTTGCGCTTGACGAACGCACAGGTATTGCGGTCCAGCATCTTTTGCGTCAGCGGTTTTCTGGCTGCGTCGTGCAACTGCGTGACTGCGCGCTCGAACGCCGCGGTGTTGTGCAGCACATTCACCGCCAGCAGGCAGGCAAGGATGGGGATGGCCAGGCGGTATCGGCGCACCCAGGAGGCGCCCAGCGCCACGCAGATGACCATCATGAGCAGAGGCAGGAAACTGCCCGAGTAGAGGAAGGTCTCTTTTCCATACACGGAGTGCAGGGCCAGCAGGAAGGCGAGGCCGCCCAGTACCGGAACCGCAAGCAGGGCGGCCGGCTCGCGCAGCGACGGGCCATCCCCGGAAGGGATCGTGCGTAATGCACCCTTCAATCGGCGTGCGAGCAAATAGAATCCCTGCACATACAGGATACCGAGCAGGATCAGTCCCAACGTCGGGATGGCGTCGAACTGCATCGACGCATGCTGCACCGTCAGCGCGCGTTCGCTGCCGCTGGCGACTTCTCGCACCTGCGGAAAAATGAAACTGCCGCCCAATACGATCGTCAGCACTTCGCGCGCTCGGGCCGGCGTCAGCTCGCGCATGAACTCGGATTCGCCCTGGAGCGCCGTTGGAAGGAAGAAGATGCCGGAGGAGGGAAAGACCAGGCGCTGGGCCACCACCAGCACGGCGACCATGGCCACCGCCAGCAGGACTGCCCATACGACGCGCCGCGGCTTGATCGCCTGAATGGCAATCAGGACGGCCAGTGCGATGTTCGAGATCGTGACCGCGAACGCCAGACCGATACCGGCCGCCCAGTGCCAGGTAAGCGATGGCTGCGTCGTACTGCGCGCCAGCATGTAGAACATCAGCGTCAGGGCGGCAAAGGTATATGGATAGCTTTCGGCGACCGTGAACCAGGTCATGACCGAGGCGCTGGTGGACGCGACCGCAACGAGCATGACCGCCAGCACGACCGGCATCCCCAGCGCCCGCACACCCAGATACAGGAACAGCATGCCGATTGCACAGACCAGCGCGATTTGCATGCGCATGGCCAGAATGAGGTCGACTCCCAACTCATGCAGGAAATTGGGGAGTGGCCAGACCAGCAATGAAAATAGTGGATGGACCTTGTTGCGCCAGTGGTCGTTCGCAAGTGCATCGACCGACTGGCAGATATAGCGCGGAATGTCCCCATCAAACCAGAAGTTGTCGACGCCGATGCCGAAATAGGCGGGAGAGATCCTGTCCGTGAGATAGAAAATCCAGGCGAAGACCGCCCAGAACACGAGGAAGGGTAGCCCGGACGTCAGGTTGCCGGTTCGAGATAAAAGCGCATCGCTGTGTGTACCAGGAAGTGAGTGCGCGTGGCCGGTGTCGACTTTGGAGGGCATGAAGGAATATTTCAACCGATAGAGAGAATATGAGTGTGGACAAAAATCGTGTCACATATCCAACGAATAATAGTCGATCGACAATAGTTGGTGGGTACTCGCGTACCCGATTTCGTGCATTTGCAGCATAACGTTGTGCCGATCCAACTGACGTCTGTTCCAGGTGTGACGACGCGCGTGCGACCGCTGGCCTCCTGGCTCGCTTCGCGCCGTCATGCGGCGTTGCGCCACCACTTTTTGGGGGGGCGTCATCCCCACGATCAGGGATAGCCGAGGCAGCATCCTTCATCGACAATTCTGGCAAGGAGGATGTTGATGAGCAAGTGTTTATGTCGTAGCGCGCTGATGCTGGCGGCCTGCGCCGCCAGCGCCCAGGCGCAGACCCAGGTCCAGCTCTACGGCCGCCTGAACGCCTCGGTCGAATACGTGAAGGCGTCCGCCACTGCCGACGGCCCGCGCCTGAGCCAGCAACGGGTATCGAACAACCGCTCGGTGCTGGGTTTTCGCGGCAGCGAAGACCTGGGCGGCGGGGTCAGCGCCATCTTCCAGGTCGAGGGCACGCTCTCGCTCGATACCGGCGCGGGTGAGCTCGCGCGCCGCGATACCCGGGTCGGCCTCGATGGTGGCTTCGGCACGCTGTTCGCCGGTCACTGGGTTACCGCCTACAACGGCGCGACGTCGGGCCTCGACCCCTTCTACCCGACTACCGCCGGTTATATGAGCATCATCGGCAACGGCGCCGGGGCAGCGGTCGACAACGTGAACAATCTGTCTTCCTTCGACCGGCGCCAGGCCAACTCCATCCATTACTGGAGCCGGCCCTGGAAGGGTATCGGCCTGCGCCTGACGCACGGCCTGGCGGAAGAACGCCCGTCCAGTGGCGCCAAGCCATCCCTGACGTCGGTCGCTGCGGTCTATGATCAGGGGCCGTGGTATGCGACGCTGGCCCACGAGCGGCACCACGAATACCAGGGGCCGGGATTGCGCGACAGCGGCACCAAGCTGGCGGTGGCGCGGCGCTTTGGCGATACCCGGGTGGCGCTGCTGGCCGAACGCCTCGAGTACGAGACGCCTGCGGGCGGCCTGGATCGCAACGCCTGGTATGTCTCGGTCACCCACCAACTCGGCGCGCACGGCCTGCGCCTCGGGCTGGCACGCGCCGGAGACGGCAAGGGCGCCGACGGCAACCGGGTCGGCTTCATCCGTGGCGGCGCGGACACCGGCGCCACCCACGTCACGCTCGGCTACGAGTACACGCTGTCGAAGCGCACCGCCCTGCATGCCTACGTCACCCACCTCGACAACGAGGCGAACGGCGGCTACGACTTCGCGATCAACAGCCTGGGCGCGGCGCCCGGCGCCACCCTGAAAGGCGCCACGCTCGGGCTGCGCCACGCCTTCTGATCCGGACGATTGTCCGGCGCCGATACTGGCGCTACACTTGGTTGCCCCGTCGCCGATACGGGAATTCAGCCAAGGAGAAGCCGATGAAAGCGCTGTTGGTGGCAGTCGTGTCGCTGTTCCTGGTCAGCTGTTCGAGCGCGCCGAGCGGGCCCGACCCGGGCTTCTCGGACCGCGACGTCGAGGCCCTGATGGCGCGCGCGAAGGTGGTGGGGCTGGCGCTGGCGGTGATCGACGAGGGCCAGGTGGTCAAGGTCGCAGCCTACGGCAAGCGCAATCTGGAGCGCGACCTGCCGCTGCAGCCAGACACCGTCATGTACGGCGCTTCGCTGACCAAGACCGCCTTTGCCTACATGCTGCTGCAGCTGGCGAGCGAAGGTCGGCTCGATCTCGACGCCCCGCTCACGCGGCTGCTGCCCAGGCCCTTGCCCGACTACCGGCTTGGCGAGCGCCGGGATTTCAGCGACCTGGCGCTGGATGAACGCTGGCGCCAGCTCACGCCGCGCATCCTGCTCACGCATGCCGGCGGCTTCGCCAACTTCCGCTGGCTCGAGCCGGACGAGAAGCTGCGCTTTCACTTCGACCCCGGCGCGCGCTATGCCTATTCGGCCGAAGGCATGTACATCCTGCAGCTGATCGTCGAGCAGGGCCTGGGGCTCGATGCCGACCGCGAGATGCAGGTGCGCGTGTTCGACCGCCTCGGCATGCCCAATACCGCGATGCGCTGGCGGCCGGACTTCGCCGCCAACCTGGCCGACGGCTACACCATGGAGGGCAAGATGGAGCCGCACGACCAGCGCAGCGCCGTCACCGCCGCCGGCTCGATGGACACCACGATCGCCGACCAGGCCCGCATGTGGGCGGCGCTCGTGCGCGGCGACGGCTTGAGCCCGGCGTTGCGTGCCGAGATGGTGCGCCCGCAACTGCCGATCCTGAGCGCCGGCCAGTTCCCGACCCTGGTGTCGCGGCCCGGTACGCCGGTACCGGGGCTGGCCGCCGGCCTGGGCGTGGTTACCTTCCAGGATCGCAGCGGCGCCGGATGGTTCAAGGGCGGGCACAACGACAGCACCGGGAATATGGCGATCTGCCTCGAGGCGCGCCGGCGCTGCCTCGTGATGCTGTCCAACGACGTGCGCGCCGAGCGCATCTTCCCCGAGATCGCGCGCCTGGCATTGGGCGAGAACGACATGCCGTGGCGCTGGGAATATGGCTGGTACGGGAGCGCGGCGCAGCCCTGACGGTTTGCTCCTGGGCACCCGTGCCCTCCTGAAAAGTCGCGGCTGGTAGCATGGGCGGGTATGCAACCATTCACCAGCCCATGAGGACTTCTTTCTCCCTGCCTCCCGTTGCAGCAGGCGCCGCACTCGCCTGCCTGCTGCTTGCGATCGTCACGCTCGCGGGCTGGGGCCTGCATTCGGCATCGCTGATCGGCGCGGCGAGCGGCAGCCCGCAGATGTACCCGGTGACCGCGGCCGGTTTCGTGTGCGCCGCCGCCAGCGTGCTGCTGCAATTGCACCCGGTGCGTCCGATCGCACGCGCCGGTCGCGTGTCGGCCCTGCTGGCCGTGGCGATCGGGGTGGGTAGCGCGGCGATGCGTCTCTCGGGATGGGCGCCGGCGCCGCTGTCGTTCGGCCTGGGCGGCGCGTCCAACGCATGGAGCCTGCCGGCGCCGCTGACCGCCGGCCTGCTCGTCGTGCTCGGCGCCAGCCTGGCCCTGGTGGGCGTGCGGCGCACGGTCGGCATCGCCCAGGCGCTGGCCGCCAGCGTGCTGCTGTTCGCGCTATTGACCATCGCCGGCTTCGCCGCCGAAGACACCATCCTGTACCAGCTGCTGCCGGGACGCGGCACCTCGCTGCGCACCGCGCTGGCCTTCATGCTGGCCGCCACCGGAGTGCTGGCGCTGCGTCCGGACCGGGGCATGATGGTGGCGCTGGCCAGTTCCACGCCCAGCAGCCGCACGTTGCGCCGGCTGATCGTGCCGCTGGTGCTGGCCCCGATCGCGCTGGGCATGGTCGCCACCGCCGCGGTGCGCACGGCCGACCCGGCCATCGACCTGACCACCATGATCTGGCTGTTCGTGTGGGGCTTGCTGGTGATCCTGATCGCCGTGGTGTGGCGCTTCGCCTACCAGCTGTACCGCCAGGACCGGATCCGCGGCATGGCCGAGCGCGAACGCAACGAGGCGCTGCAGGCGCTGCGCCTGGCGGACGAGCGCAAGAACGAATTCCTGGCCATGCTGGCGCATGAGCTGAGAAATCCGCTGGCGCCGATCAGCACTGCCGCGAGCCTGCTCAGGAGCGTGTATGCGAGCGATCCCGACCGGGTGCGGCGCACCAGCGACATCATCGCGCGCCAGGTCGACCACATGGTGCACCTGATCGACGACCTGCTCGACGTGTCGCGCGTCACGCGCGGCATGATCGAACTGAAGCGCGAGCGGGTCGACCTGCGTCAGGTGGTCGGCGCCGCGCTGGAGCAGGTGCAGCCCTTGCTCGACGCCAGGCGCCAGCGCCTTCGTACCGGGCTGCCTGATAGCGGGGTGCTGGTCGAGGGCGACGCCAAGCGCCTGATCCAGGTGCTGGCCAACCTGGTCAACAATGCGGCGAAATACACGCCCGAGGAAGGCAATGTGCACGTGTCCTTGCGGATCGAGGGTGCTCAAGCGGTACTGGCGGTGCGCGACGAAGGCATCGGCATCGCCCCCGACCTGCTGCCGGACATTTTCGGCCTGTTCACCCAGGCCCGGCGCACGCCGGATCGGGCCGAGGGCGGGCTGGGCCTGGGGCTGGCGCTGGTGCGCAACCTGGTCGAGCTGCACGGTGGGCGCGTGCGCGCCGACAGCGCCGGACCGGGCCAGGGCAGCACGTTCACCGTGACACTGCCGCGCGTAGAAGACGCATCCGCTGTCGTATCCGCTTCCGCGCCCACGGCGCCGGCGCGGCGTGCGCGCGGCGCGCGCACATCGAGCGTGCTGGTGGTGGACGACAACGCCGATTCCGCGGCCTCGCTGGCGCTGCTGCTGGAGGCCCAGGGTTACGGGGTGGACGTCGAACATGCCCCGGCGCCGGCCTTGCGGCGCGTGCTGGAAGAGCCTCCGGACGCCTGCATCCTCGACATCGGCCTGCCCGATATGGACGGCCGCGAACTGGCGCGCCGCATCCGCGCGGGGCTGGGAGAACGCACGCCGCTCCTGATCGCGCTGACCGGCTACGGCAGCGACGCCGACCGCCAGGCCGCGCTGGACGCCGGCTTCGACCATTACCTGGTCAAGCCGGCCAATATCCAGCAGCTCGAAGCGCTGCTGGCCAGGTCTCAGGCGTCGCTCGGATAGCGCAGACCGATCTGCCTGCGGATCGTATCGAGCAGGTCCATGATCGCCAGCGTATCGTCGTGGGTCATGTCGGGATGCTCGAGCAGGCCGTCGCGCAGGCACTGGCCGGCGGCGATCGCCTCGTGGGTGTAGCCGTTGCCGAGCCAGGGCGTGGAGATCGTGCGCGAGGGGCCGTCCAGCAGGTCGACCGTGACGCTTTCGGTCATGTGGAACATGCGGTGCATGCGCACGCTGCCGCGCGTGCCGGACACCACCAGCTCGCTCGGCGCGCGCGCCCGCAGCGAGCAGCTGCAGATCGACAGGGTGCCGCCCGCGTGGCGCATCGTGAAGGCCGTGGTGAGATCGACACCGGTCTCGCCCATGACGGCCTGCGCCTGCACGGTCTCGACCCGGCCCAGCAGGGCGCAGGCGATCGACAGCGGATAGATGCCCAGGTCGAGCAGGGCGCCGCCGCCCAGGGTCGGATCGTTGACGCGGTGGGCTGGATCGGGCGTGGCCGAAAAGCCGAAGTCGGCGTGCAGCTGGGTCACGGCGCCGATCTCGCCGGAGGCGATGATGCGCCTGACTTCGGCCAGGGCCGGCATGAAGCGGGTCCACATCGCCTCCATCAGGAACAGGCTTTTCGCCCGGGCCAGCGCCACGACCTCGCCCGCTTCGCGCCGGTTCATCGCGAACGGCTTCTCGCACAGCACCGCCTTGCCGCCGCGCAGGGCGAGCAGGGCGTTGGCCGCATGCATCGGGTGTGGCGTGGCGATGTAGACGATGTCGACCTCGGGCGAAGCGGCCAGCTCCTCGTAGCTGTTGAACGCCAGGGGCACGTCGAACTGCTGTGCGAAGGCCTGCGCGCCTTCGCTGCTGCGCGAGGCGACCGCGGCCAGCACGGCGTCGGGCGTGGCACGCAGCCCTTGTGCGAAATCGCGGGCGATGCGCCCGGTGCCGAGGATGCCCCAGCGGATGGTGCGGGTCATGGCTGTTCTCCGATATGCAGATGGTCTTTCAGCGCGGCCACTACCAGCGCGTGGTCGTCGGCGCCGGGCAGTCCCGACGCCGTGACCGTGCCGACCGCGCCGCGGCCGCGCACCACGATCGGGTAGGCGCCGCCGTGGGCCGCGTAGTCGCGCATGTCGAGGCCGGGCAACTTGTCATGGTCGCCGCCGGCCTGGCGCACTTCGTTGTGGGTGTAGAAGGAGCTGTGGCCGGTGCGCCTGACCAGGTTGTTCTTGCGCCGGATCCAGTCGGCGTGGTCGGGCGAGGCGCCCGGCGTCGCATGCGCGAACAGGACTGTGTCGCCTTGTTTTATCTCGAGCGTCACCGGCCGGCTGGCGCTCTTGGCCCGCGCGACCAGCGCGGCGCCGAGGGCGGCGGCGGTGTCCTTGTCGAAGCGGTCGAACTGGAGCTGTCGTTCTTCCTGCAGCAGGGCGTCGAGTGACATGGTGGTGTTCATGGCGGATGAAGGTGGAGCTTGTTGCGCCGTGGCCGCGGCCGCGGACAGCAGCAGGCAGGTAGCAAACCGGGCATGACGCTTCATGCCGGCACCGTCTTGCCCTCGGCATCGAGGTCCGGCTCCGCCTTCGGCTGGCTGCCGTCGTCGTGGTAGAACGGCGCGAACCAGGTGGCCAGGAAGGAGGGAATCGTGGCGACCATCACCAGCACGAAGTAGCCGACGTAACCCATCATCTCTTGCAGGTGGCCGCTGATCACGCCGGTGACCATGCCGCACAGGCCCATCAGGCCGGTGCCGAAGGCATAGTGGGTGGTGGTGTACTTGCCCGGCGCGAGCTGCTGCATCAGGTAGATCATGAAGCCGACGGCGCCGAAGCCGAAGAAGAATTTTTCGATCGCGACGCCGAGCGTGATCAGTACCAGGCTCGATGGCATGGTGAGCGCCAGCACCAGGAAGGCCACGTTCGGGATGTTGATCGCGCAGCACAGCACGAACAGCGTCGCCTTCAGGCCGCGTTTGGCGACATATAGCCCGCCGAGCAGCGAGCCGACCAGCACTGCGGCCAGGCCGTAGGTGCCGTAGATCAGGCCCAGCATTTCGTTCGACAGGCCCAGGCCGCCCTTCGAGGCGGGATCGACCATGAAGAAGGGGCCGATCTTTTCCAGCAGGCCCACGCTGAAGCGGAACAGGAAGGCAAAGGCGATCATGCGCCACACGCCGCGCTTCTGGAACAGGGTGACGAAGGCGTCGAGCAGGATGCGGCCGGCGTCTTTCACCGAGGATGGCGTGTCGGCCGCACGCGCGCCTTGCGGCATGGTGCGCCAGTGCCACAGCGCCATCAACAGGGTCAGGCCGCCGACCAGCAGGAAGATGATGCGCCAGGCGTCGATCCAGTCCGGTCCGAACACGGTGGGATCGTGGCCGAAGACGTGCGTGTGCAGGTAGCCGGAGAGGTACACCATGCCGCCGGCGGCCACGATCGGGCCGATATTCCAGGACAGGCTCTGGATGCCGCAGTACAGCGATTGCGCGCGGGCGTCGAGCGAGGTGACGTAGACGCCGTCGCTGGCGATGTCCTGCGTCGCGCCGATGAACGACAGGGCGAAGAAGATCGCCATCAAAAAGGTCATGTAGCCGGGCAGCTCCATCAGCAGCGCGACCCCGGCGAAGCCGGCGCCGATCGCCACCTGCGCGCACAGCACGAAGAACTTCTTGGTGCGGTACATTTCGACGAAGGGCGCGAACAGCGGCTTGACGGTGTAGGCCAGGATCAGCAGGCTCGAATACTGGGCGGCGCGGCCGTTGTCCATGCCCAGGTTCTTGAACATGATGGCGGTGACGCTGGTGAGCATCACGTAGCCGAGCGCCATCGTGAAGTAGCCGGTCGGAACCCATAGCAGCGGCGAGGCGATCTTACGCATGGGCGGCCTCCGTGCTCGTGCTCGTGCGTGGCGCTGTTGCATGGATCCAGGCCAGGTGGTCCGACAGGATCGCCGAGGCGCCCTGCAGGGCCGGATAGGGCGCCGTGATCAGCCAGGTGGGGATGCGCGCGGTGAATTCGCTGAAGCGGCCCTTGCGCTCGAAGCGCGGTCGGAACGGCGAGGCGACGAAATAGGCGCCCAGGCGCGGCACGACGCCGCCGCCGATATAGATGCCGCCGCGCGTGCCGAGGGTCACCGCCAGGTTGGCCGCCACCGTGCCCAGCATGCCGCAGAAGCAGTCGATCGCTTCCAGCGACAGGGCGTCGCCGCCGGACAGGCCGCGCGTCACGATGTCGGACGGCGACAGGTCCTTGTCCGGCGCCATGCCGCGGCTCATGGCCAGCGCCTCGCGGATCAGCACCAGGCCGGGGCCGGAGACAAAGCGCTCGGCCGAGACGTGGTCGTAGCGCTGCCAGGCATGGCGCAGCACGGTCACCTCGCGCTCGTCGAGCGGGGAAAAGGCGACGTGACCACCCTCGCTATTGAGGGGAATCCAGCGCTCACCGCTCGGGACCAGCCCCGAGACACCGAGGCCGGTGCCGGCGCCGACCAGGCCGATGGTGCTGCCTGAAAGCGCCGTACCACCGCCGATCTGCGCCAGGTCGCCCGGCCGCAGTGCCGGCAGCGACATGGCCAGCGCCGTGAAATCGTTCACCACCAGCAGCGTCTCCAGGCCCAGCGCACGGCGCGCCGCCTCGATCGAGAACGCCCAGTGGTGGTTCGTCATGCGAATGGCGTCGCCGTCCACCGGATTGGCGATCGCGATCACTGCGTGGCTAACCTTCGCATTGGCGCCCGCGAGGTAGAAGCGCACCGCGTCTTCGAAGCGGGCATGGTCGGCGCAGGCCAGCGTTTGCACGGCCCGGATGGCGCCCGGCGCCAGCTCGAGCGCGAAGCGCGCGTTGGTGCCACCGATGTCGGCCAGCAGGCGCGGGCCGTCGGGGTAGGTGTTCGTTTGCATGTCTCCTCCTTGTCGCTCTTTTTTGTGGCGATCAAGTCTTGATGCGGTTTGCCCTGTTACGGGCCGCAATGAATTCGCGATACCACAGCGCGCTGTCCTTCAGGGTGCGCTGCTGGGTCGCATAATCCACGTGCACGATGCCGAAGCGCTTGGCGTAGCCCGAATTCCACTCGAAGTTGTCGAGCAGGCTCCAGAGGAAGTAGCCGCGCACGTCGACGCCGGCATCCATCGCCTCCTTGAGTGCGGCCAGGTGGCTGCGCACGTAGGCGATGCGTGCCGGATCGTGGACACGGCCGTTCTCGACCAGGTCGGGATTGGCCATGCCGTTCTCGGTAATGTACACCGGCGGCAGGTCGGGGTATTCAGCTTTTAATTTAATAAGCAGTTCGGGCAGGCCTTCGGGGAAGATCTCCCAGCCCATGTCGGTCACGCCGTGGCGTGCCGGCGGCGGCACCGGCGGGGTGGCGGCGCTGCACCAGCTGCGGAAATAATAGTTCGAGCCGAGGAAGTCGATCTTTTGCTTGATGATGTCGAAGTCGCCGTCGCGAACCTGCGGCGCGTTGGCGCCATGGCCGCGCAGGGCGAGTTCCGGATAGTGGCCCTTGAAGATCGGGTCCATGAACCACTGCACCGAGCGCGCATACTCGAATTCGGCCATGGCGCGATCGGCCTCGGAACCGGTGGCGGGATCGGCGGTCCACTGATTGAGCACGATGCCGAGTTGCGCCGCGCCGCCCACCTCGCGCATGGCGCGCATGGCCAGGCCGTGCGACAGCAGCAGGTGGTGCGAGACCTGGATCGACTGCTTCAGGTCGACCACGCCCGGCGCGAACTGGGCGTTGCCGTAGCCGAGGTTGGCCGTGCACCAGGGTTCGTTATGGGTGGCGATCGCCTCGATGCGGTTGCCGAAGCGGCGCGCCACTTCATGCGCGTAGTCGGCGAAGCGGTGCGCGGTGTCGCGATTCATCCAGCCGCCGTCGTCCTGCAAGCCTTGCGGCAGGTCCCAGTGGTACAGCGTGGCGTGCGGGCGGATGCCCCTGTCGAGCAGCTCGTCGAGCAGGCGGTCGTAGAAGCCGAAGCCTGCCTCGTTCCAGGCGCCCTTGCCGTCCGGCTGGACGCGGGCCCAGGCCATCGAGAAGCGGTAGGCGTCCACCCCCAGCGAGGCCATGATCTCGACGTCTTCGCGGTAGCGGTGGTAGTGGTCGCAGGCGACGGTGCCGTCGCTGCCATCCTTGATGTTCGCCTTGTCCTTGCAGAAGGTGTCCCAGATCGACGGGCCCTTGCCGTCGACGTCGTGGGCGCCTTCGATCTGGAAGGAACTGGTGGCCACGCCCCAGGTGAAGTCGGATGGGAAGTCGTTGTTGAAGTCGAAGTTGGGGCTCTTGGTCATGGAACTCTCGAATCTGGAACAAATCCACGTGAAAAACAAAAAAGCAGGCCCGGTGAACGGGCCTGCCGTGCTGCGGCTTAGAAATCGAAGCCGGTGTTGATGCCGACGGTGCGTGGCGGCTTGTACTGCGCCAGCCACGGACCGAAGCCGTTGAAGGCGCTGGTCTTGATCTTCTTGTCGCTCACGTTGCGTACGAAGGCGTCGACCCACCATTTGTCTTTCGCATAGCGCAGGCCGAGGTCGGCGCTGGCATAGGCCTTCTGGCGGTCTTCCTCACCCAGGTCGAACACGCTCAGGCGAACGTCATCCTCGTAGCGCGCCGTGATGCGCGGCACGATGGTGCCGCCGTTGGCCAGGTAGAAGGTGTGCTGGTACTGGACCGTGGTCGAGAACTTGGGCGCGTGCGGCAGCTTGTGGCCGGTGACCTCGAGGCAGTTCGAGATGCGCGGATCGACCGTGCAGGGTGGCAGCGCGTAGTCGTTGGAACCGGCGATCAGGCGACCGAGCTTGGTGTCGAGCACCGCCAGCGCGATCGATAGGCGGCCGTCCTTGGCAACGCGGGCCGCGATCTCGGTCTCAAGGCCGTACACCTCGGCGCCCTCGGCGTTCTCGATAGCCAGGCCGCGGCTGCCGTCAGCAAAGCTGACCGGCGAATTGAACTGGAAGTCCTTGAAGTCCATGTAGAACAACGCGTTGTTGATGCGCAGGGCGCCGTCCATGAAGGTGCTCTTGGAGCCGATCTCGTAGTTGGTCAGGGTCTCTGGTTGATATGGCAGGCCGCGGTCCTGCACGCCGCCCGACTTGTAGCCCGTCGACACGCTGGCATAGACCATATTGTTGCGGTCGATGTCGTAGTTCAGGCGTACCAGGCCGGTGGCCTTGTTGTCGCTGTAGCGGCCGTCGTTCGGCACGCCTTCGACGTAGCCGTTGGCCGGGTCGCGCGGGTCGATGTGCGGGTTGAGCGGCAGCTGCGGCGAGGCTGGATCATAGCCCCAGGTATAGCCGCGGCCACCGATGTGGACGCGCTTGTCGTGGGTGTAGCGCACGCCGCCGGTCAGGTGCCAGGCGTCGTTGATGTTCCAGGTGGCCTGGCCGAACACGGCCGAGGTGTCCACGGTCTGCTCCGGCTGGATGAAGGAACCCTGCCAGTTGACGGCGCCGTCCGGCGTGCCTTTCATGCCGGCGATGTCGAAGCGGATATCGTTCTTCTCGTGGCCATAGTAGGCGCCCACCTGCCAGTCGATGGTGCGGGTGCCGGTCGATTGCAGCAGCACCTCGTGGCTGTAGCTGCGGTAGTTGGAGTCGACCGTGGTGTGTTCCTGGAAGATGCCGCCGGTGGTGATCGAGGTCGGGACCACCGTGCCGCCATCCTGGTCGAAGCGCATGTCGCCGCTGTACTTGGACCAGCCGGCCACGTATTGCAGCGCCATGTCGGGGCTGATGTCCCAGCTCAGGCGGCTGCGCACATTGTGGCTGTCGCGGTTGATCCAGGGCGCGCTGTCCGACAGCGTCGACCAGTGTTTCTCGCCGGCGCGCGGGACTTGCATCAGGTTGGCGCTCGGGGTGCCGCGATCGATGAATTTTTCGTAGGCGATGTCCCAGCGCAGGTTGGGCGCCAGTTGCCACAGCAGCGACAGACGCGCCGCGCTCTGGTCTTGGGCGCTGTACTTGTCGCCGCCCGACACGAACTGGTTCGGATTGATCGGACGGAACGCCGCCGGGTCGGCGCCCGAGGCCAGGTAGGCGGCGCGCTGCGACTCGACCGACGGGTTCTTGAAGCGCTGGTAGTCGACGTAGCCGTCATGGCGCTCGTGCACCACGGCGAAACGCAGCGCCGCATTGTCGGCGATCGGGATGTTGATCGCGCCGCGCGCGCCCAGGCGGTTGTAGTCGCCGATGCCGCCTTCGACATAGCCCGAGCGGCTGTTCAGTTCCGGCTTGACGGTCTGGATGTTGACTGCACCGACGGTGGAGTTGCGGCCCCACAGCGTGCCTTGCGGACCGCGCAGCACCTCGATGCCCTCGACATCGAACAGCAGGGCGGTGGCGCCTTCGGCGCGCGGCGAATAGACGTTGTCGACGAAGGTCGCAACCGCAGGATCTGCGTACTCGGTCTTGGCGCTGTCGTTGCCGATGCCGCGCAGGGTCATGGTGGTGACGCCATGGTCGCCCTGGGCCGTGGCCTGGAAGCCCGGCACCAGCGCCACCACGTCGAGCATGGTCTGCACGTGGTTGTCCTGCAGGGTGGCGGCATTGAGCGCGGTGACCGCGATCGGGGTGCGCTGCAGCGAGGTCGAACGCTTGGTGGCGGTGACCTTCACCTCGGCGATCTGGCCGTTGTCGACGACGGCGGGCGGCGTGGCGGCGGCAGGGGATGCCGGATCGGACGCGGTCTGCGCCTGGGCGCTGCCGATACCGGCCAGCAGGGTCAGGATGGCGAGGCGGATGGGGGTGGACGACGAGGTGCGCACTGCGGCCCCCGCGGGCGTAGTCTTGGTCATTGCTTGTCTCCGAGTATTGTTTTATGGGGTAAATCGAGGCGCTAAGAGCGCTAACACATGAATTGATGAGAAATCGATTTCATCAATTCTGAAAACGGTTTCATAGTAGTTTCGTCCGTAAAAAAATGTCAATTAGAATTTGTGAATACGCTTGTCGGGTTTGTTGCATCTCAACGACGGACGTCTTATGAAAGATTTTCATGATGTCGCTCTTTCTATCCTTTCCGGGTGAGTATCGGTGATATACTTCAAGCAACTATCTGCCTTAAATGGGTCCGGAACGCTTCATGAAAAACGTCGAGAGCAGCACCAGCACCCTGTACCAGGTCGCCAGCGCTGCCGGCGTCTCTCCCGCCACGGTCTCGCGCTTCCTGAACGGCACCGCCAAGGTGTCCGAGGAAAAGCGGCGCACCATCGAGCGCGTCATCGATGAACTGAACTACCGGCCGAACCGTCTGGCGCAAAGTCTCAAGATCGGCAGCACCCGCACCATCGGCGTGCTGACCCAGTCGCTCGAGAGCGGCTACTTCAACCGCGCCATGGTCGGCATCGAGGATGCGATGAAGGCGGCCGGCTATGCGCTGCTGATCATGAGCGGGCACTGGCATGCCGACGAAGAAGCCGAGCGGGTCGAACTCCTGATCGGGCGCCGCGTCGACGGCGTGGCCATCCTGACCGGCAATATGAGCGACCAGCAGATCCTCGATTTCTCGAAGCGGGTGCCGATCGTCGCCTTCGGACGCGACGTCCAGGGCGCACGCACCCACGGCTTTTGCCTCGACAACTACCGCGGCGCCTGCGAGGCGGTCGAATACCTGATCGCGCAAGGCCATCGCCGCATCGCCCATATCACCGGCCCGGACGACCACCGCGATGCGCGCGCGCGCCTGGCCGGCTATCACGACACCCTGGCCAAGCACCGGATCGAGGCCGATCCGCGGCTGGTGGTGGCGGGCGACTTCAGCGAGTCCGGCGGCTTGCTGGCGCTGAACGGGCTGCTGGCCGCCAACCTGCGCTTCACCGCGATCTTCGCGGCCAACGACCTGACGGCATATGGCGCACGGCTGGCCCTGTACCGGCGCAATATCCGGGTGCCTGAAGACATCTCCCTGGTCGGCTTCGACGACCTGGAAAGCTCGATGTATACGACGCCTCCGTTGACCACGGTGCGCCAGCCGCTGTACGACGCCGGGATCGGCATCGGACGCCGCATGCTGGCGATGCTGGCGCACGAGCAGCCGGAAGGCGAGGTACCGCAACTGAGCCTGATTGTCAGGGAATCCGTCAGATTGCTGTGAGCCCCATGCGGGCACTCAGTTACATCTGGTAACACATCGGCAAACAAAATCGTTTGCAATTAAATCGCGAGCTATGTAACATGCTTTCCATGGCAGCGCCGAACGGACAGATAAACGGGTCGGCGGGCCAAGGCAGCAAACCATTTAAATAGTGCGCTATTAAATAGCGATTTAATGAAAACAGGCGGTAAGTGCCGCCGACCAAGACAAGGAGTCTCATCATGGCAATCGAACAAGTCCTGTACCGTGCAAGCGCCAAAGCCTCGGGTGGCCGCGAAGGCCGCGCCGTTTCCTCGGACGGCGTGCTGGACGTGAAATTGACCACCCCGAAAGAACTGGGCGGCGCTGGCCTGGAAGGCACGAACCCGGAACAGCTGTTCGCGGCCGGCTACTCGGCCTGCTTCCTGGGCGCCATGAAATTCGTCGCCGCCCGCGACAAGCTGAAAATCTCGCCGGACGTGTCGGTGGAAGGCACCGTCGGCATCGGCGCGATCCCGACCGGCTTCGGCATCGAAGTCACCCTGAAGATCAGCCTGCCAGGCGTGCCGGCCGATGAAGCGCAAACCCTGGTCGACCGCGCCCACATCGTCTGCCCTTACTCGAACGCGACCCGCGGCAACATCGACGTGACCCTGCAATTGGTGTGATGTACCGCTCCCCCGGGCAACCGGGGGACACGGAACCATGTGAATACGCAAGTAGCCAGAATGAATAGGTAGTGTGCGATTTAATCGTGAATATAATCACTAGTCTACCGCCACCACTGAATGATCCGTTTATGCAATCAAGGCCCGCGGCGCGCTGCTAATGTGGCAGACGGCCCCCGCCCGATCCAA
Source organism: Massilia arenae (assembly GCF_008014745.1). Lineage (GTDB taxonomy): Bacteria > Pseudomonadota > Gammaproteobacteria > Burkholderiales > Burkholderiaceae_D > Telluria > Telluria arenae. The sequence goes on along the minus strand of NZ_VPFD01000003.1, from coordinate 131,024 downwards.
TCGAACCCAACAAGAAAGGAAGCACCATGAACACCTTGAGCAAAGCCCTCGTCGCCGCCTCCCTGGCCCTGACCTATGGCGCCGCCGCAGCCGCCGACATCCAGCCCACCGTGGAACGTCGTACCGCCGAATTCCTGAAGGCGCTCAACTCCGGCGGCGGCAAGCCGATCGAGCAACTGTCGCCGGCGGACGCCCGCAAGGTGCTGGAAGGCGCGCAAAAAAGCGTCAAGGTCAACCTGCCGGCGGCCGACGTCTCGGACAAGGTGATCACCGTCGACGGCAAGCAGATCAAGCTGAAGATCGTGCGTCCGGCCGGCGTCAAGGGTGTGCTTCCCGCCTTCATGTTCGTCCACGGTGGCGGCTGGGTGCTGGGCGACTATCCGACCCACGAGCGCCTGGTGCGCGACGTGGTCGAGAGCTCGGGTGCGGTGGCGGTGTTCGTCGACTATACCCGCTCGCCGGAAGCCGGCTACGGCGTGGCGATCGACGAGATCTATGCCGCGACCAAGTGGGTGGCGGAGCATGGCAAGGAACTGAATATCGACGGCAGCCGCCTGGCGGTAGCGGGTAATAGCGTCGGCGGCAATATGGCGGCCGCGCTGACCCTGATGGCCAAGGACAAGGGCGGACCGAAACTGCGCTACCAGGTGCTGATGTGGCCGGTGACCGATGCCAACTTCGAGACCGGTTCGTACAAGCAGTTTGCGGATGGTCACTTCTTGAGCCGCAATATGATGAAGTGGTTCTGGGACAGCTATACGAAGGATGCCGCCAAGCGCAAGGAAATCTATGCCTCGCCGCTGCAAGCCACCCTGCCGCAACTGAAGGGCCTGCCGCCGGCGCTGATCCAGGTCGCCGAAAACGACGTGCTGCGTGACGAAGGCGAAGCTTATGGCCGCAAGCTGGATCAGGCCGGCGTCGACGTGACCGTCACCCGCTACAACGGCATGATCCACGACTTCGGCCTGCTCAACCCGCTGGCCACCGTGCCGGGCGTCCGTTCGCAAGTGCTGCAGGCCGGCACCGAACTGAAGAAACACCTGGCAAAGTAAGATTGCTCCCTGTTTGGGCCGCCTGAGGGCGGCCCTTTTTTTTTCTGGGCGCCGTTATCGATCGGTGTCATCGGTGCGAGTGGATTTAACAATTGAGGAAATGGTTTCGTGGCTGGCGCAGGCAAATGAAAAGTAATGGGAAATCATGAACATGGCCTGGTCTCTGCGGCGCCTGACTTGATCCGATGGCATGTCACTTTGCCCAAAGAACAGACTACTTTTGGACGAAAATGCTGCTTCGCAGCAATTTGGCGAATCGGTGCAGTGTCCGGCAGCCTCAGCAATAAATGGTTACATCTGCCGCTAAATTCCAACTTCTCCCTCCGCAAATCATGCTGAGCTGACATGAATTCGTATGTGTCCAGCAAGTAAGTTGTCATATTTGCGTCAGCGCAATACAACGGCGCGAAATATTTTTCCGCACGGAAAAGAAAAGCGAAAAAAGGTGTTTAGAATTGCCGTCCATCAGATTCCTGACGTAAATATTTCAGACGCGTCCGGACTGTAAAAAGCACTCTAGCAATTACTTTACACCTCAAGAAATTTAACAATTCGCCGCTTCCATGCAAACCACTGTTTCTGTTCCACGTCGTTCTTCTTTCGTACTCGTACAAGCCCAGCTGTTTTCGCTGCCGGTCGTGTTTGCCCTGTTCGGTCTGATCATGGGTTCGTGGGCCGGCCGCATCCCGGCCCTGGCCGCCGGCGTCAACGTCTCGCACGCGGCGCTGTCGATGGTGCTGCTGTGCGGCGGCCTCGGCGCCGTGATCTCGTACCCGATTTCGTCCTTCCTGATGGCCCGCTTCGGCGCGCGCAAGACCATCATGATCGCGGGCCTGGCCCTGCTGTGCGTGCTGGTGTCGATCGGCATGGCGCCGGACGTGTCGCGCCTGATGATGGCGGTCCTGATGCTGGGCATCACGGCCAGCACCTTCGACGTCGCCATGAACTCGGCCGCCGCCCGCCGCGAAAAAGAGAGTGGCAAGTCGGAAATGTCGCGCTTGCACGGCCTGTGCTGTGCCGGCGGCCTGGTCGGCGCCACCCTCGGCAGCCTGATGGCCAGCATGAAGATCGCCCCCGCCACCCACTTCCTGATGCTGGCCGGTCCGCTGGCCGTGGTGCTGTGGCTCGCCGTCAACCTGCTGGAAGCGGATGAAGTTGGTGAGAAGGTCGAGAAGAAGAAGTTCGCACTGCCGCGCGGTCCGCTGGTCCTTCTGGGTCTGCTGGGCTTCTTCGGCTCGATGGCCGAAGGCAGCATCGCCGACTGGAGCGGCGTGTTCCTGAAAGAGCATTTCGGTGCGTCGGACGGCCTGGCGCCGCTGGCACTGTCGTCGTTCTCGCTGATGATGCTGATGTCGCGCATGGTCGGCGACAAGATGAAGGAACGCTACGGCGCCAAGCGCCTGGTGACCCTGGGCGCGCTGGTCGCGGCATCGGGCCTGTTCTTCGCGGTGCTGGCGCCGAACGCCTACGTCGCCCTGGGCGGCTTCGCGATCGCCGGCGTCGGCCTGGCCCTGGTGTTCCCGTTCGTGTTCAGCGCCGCCGGTGCGCAAGGCCCGGCTGCCCTGGCGGCAGTGGCCAGCATGGCCTATAGCGGTAGCCTGATGGGTCCGCCGGCAATCGGCGCCGTCGCCCACTTCGTCGGTATGCAGGCAGCCATCGCCTACGTCGGCGGCCTGTCGCTGGTGATCGCGATGGTGGCGTGCCGTACCCGCCTGCTGAAGTAAGCAAGATGGCGGCCTCGACGGCCGCCTCGTAGTAGTTCGACGCAGACGCATCCGCAAGGATCGTCTGCGTTTTTTATTAGTTGGCCGCCTGCTTGAGCCACTCGCGCGGCGAGGCGCCCATCATCGTGGTGAAGGCGCGGGTGAACGTGGAGGGGCTGGTATAGCCGGTGCGGCTGCTGACCTGCTTGACCGGCATGCCCTGGCGCAGCAGGCGGCTGCCGACGCCGATGCGCCAGCGGGTGAGGTATTCGCCCGGCGGGATGCCCATTACGTCGCGGAAGCGTTCGGTGAAGGCGGCGCGCGACATGCAGGCGACCTGGGCCAGCGACTGCAGGCTCCAGGGTTCGTGCGGACGCTCGTGGATGGCGGCCAGCGCCAGCGACAACTGGCGGTCGGACAGCCCGGCCAGCAAGCCCACCGACAGCCTGCCACTGTCGAACTCGCGACGGATGACCTGGATCAGAAGGACGTCGCACAGGCGGTCCAGGATCACTTCGCGTCCCGGTTCGCTGCGGGCGGCCTCTTCGAAGAGCAGGTCGAGCGTGGAGTGCAGTCCGGCGATCTCGCTCAGCGGCAATACCAGGCATTGCGGCAGGATGCGCGCCAGTGGATTGCTCATCCCGTCCTGGAACACGATGTGTGCGCACAGCAGGTCGGCGCTGTGGCCCGGACGCACCTGCAGCCGGTGGCTGGCGCCACGGGGATAGAACAGCAGGGTCGGCTCGGTGATGCGGGTCACGGTCCCGTCGTCATGGAAGAAATCCACGGGGCCGGCCCGCACCACGTGCAACTGGCCGGATACGCCGTCTTCCGTGAATTGATTGGCATCGCAAAACGTCCCGTTGTAGAAGATGCGGGCATTGAACGAGTGGCGGCCGACCAGTGATGACAGTTTGTCCATGACGATAAGGATGTCGAATTGATCCAGGTATTCTGGACGAAAAAATAGTTTGCCGCGTGGGAATTGGTGAGATTTAGGATGCGGATACAACGCTTTGTGACATCCGTGACGTTTCGCACGTGTTTCTCGACAAAGGAGGGACTCCGCTGACGCCGGCTTTGTCGCGGGCGTGCTGGACTGCGTGGAAATCCCTATAGCGGTGGCAACATACCTTGGAAACCCGGTGCGTAGTAATGGCTAGCTGTACATCACCGGTTCATAGCCTGTTCACCATTATCGATGAACAGTCGCGGTGGCCAGCCGATGGCGGCGGCGGTTTCTCGCGGACGCGGGCCGCGGTCGCTCACCAGTAAGGCCACATCCCCGCTGCCCGTTGCCTGCTGGGTTCGGCGCCCGTGAGCAAGGTGCGCGCGTGCTGCAGCACGACGGTGGCGCGCTCGGCCCCGGGATCCCAGATGCAGCGGTGACGCAGGCGGTCGAGCGGCGCCCAGCGGGCGATGTCGGCCTTGCTGAAGATGACCACGCTGTTCAGCCCCAGCCCGGCCGCGATGTGCGACACCCCGGTGTCGTTGCAGATCAGCAGGCGCGCGCGGCTCATCAGGGCCGCCATGGCGCCGATCGAGATCGGGGCGGCCGCGATGATGGCGGGCGCATGCATGCGATCGGCGACCGCCTGCGCGAGCGGCGCCTCGTCTGCCGATTCGGTCAGGACGATGCGCATGCCGAATTCGTCGGCAAGCCGGTCGGCCACCCTGGCGAAGCGTTCCGGCGGCCAGCAGGTGTCGCGCTGGCGCGCTCCCGGGTGCACGCAGATATAGGTGCCCGGCTCGAGCCCCTCCGCCAGTCCGCTGGCGGCAAGCTCGTCCTCGTCTTCGCGCAGGATCGGGAACTCCAGGTGCGTGCCGGCCACCGGCGCCCCGAGCTGGCCAACCAGGTGCAGCAGGCGTTCCGGCTCGGCGCCCGTCTCCGGGTAGGGGACGAGGACGGTCTTTTCGGTGGCCAGGGGCTTGCCGCGGGAGTGGCCCGCCATCGCGGCAGCTCCGAAACCGGAAACGATGTGGTTCGCGATGTCGCCGCTGCCGTGCAGCTGCACCGCCAGGGTGAATTCGCGCGCGCACACCGTGGCATAGAACGGGGGCAGGTCGTCGTGGTGCACGGTTTGCTCGGGCAGCAGGGGATGGCCTGGAAACGGCAGGAATTCATCGAGGTAGGCGCTGAAACGGTGGACGAACTGCGCCGCCCAGGGCAGGCCGACCAGGGCAATCCGGGCCTTGGGCAAGGCGGTGCGCAGGGCGCGCAGGGCCGGAACCGCGCACAGCATGTCGCCAAGATGCAGCGCGCGGAACACCACGACAGACTGGACCGGGAGACGATGCAGCAAAGGTCGCCGGAGCATGGTTTTCTCCTCTCACTATCGTTTTTCATCGTCGCGAATTCTTGTCGTTCGCCGATGTTCCATCTTGTTACGCTACCTACGCCGGCCCATGCCGCTCGCGCGAAGGAAGGTCTTGCCAGTGGCGGTCGAGGTGGCAGGCCGCCAGCACCTGGTAGCCGCGGATCATGCCGGCAGCCCGGGTTCGTGGCGCTTCATGACGAGGTAGGGCGGCATGGCCAGGCCGTGCAGGGGCAGGCGCCGGAAGATGGCGACGGCCTCTTGCGGCGTCTCGACCAAGGGCTCATGCCTGTCGCTCAAGGAGGCGTTGAGCAGCACCGGCACCCCGGTACGCACTTCGAAGCCGGCCAGCAGGGCGCGCAGCACCGGATCGTCGCTGGGCCCGACCGTTTGCAGGCGCGCGCTGCCGTCGACGTGGGTGACCGCCGCCAGCAGCGGCATCACGCTGCTGCGCACCGGGAACGCGAACTGCATGAAGGGCGATGGCGCCCCCAGGTCGAAGTACTGGGATGCGCGCTCTTCGGCCACCATGGGGGAGAAGGGGCGGAACCACTCGCGTTCCTTGACGCGCACATTGATCCAGTCGCGCATGCGTTCGCGGCGCGGATCGGCCAGGATGCTGCGGTGGCCCAGCCCGCGCGGGCCGAATTCGCTGCGGCCCTGGTACAGGGCGACGACCCGCCCCGAACAGAGCAGGTCGAGCATGCGCGCGCACAGGGCGTCGCGCCCGCGCGGATGCTCGACGATCAGGTCGCTCGCACCATCGAGCGCCGCCTCGATGTCGGCCAGCTGGGGCGCCGGACCGAGATAGTCGTGGGTCCAGCGAAAGTCGACGCTGCGGCCGGCCAGTTCGAGCAGGCCGTGGATGGCGCAGCCGAGGGCGGCGCCGGCCGCGCCCGGCGCCGGCGGCACGAACACGCGCCGGAACGGGCCTTCGCGCAGCAGGCGCGCATTGGCCGCGCCATTGAGGGCGGCGCCGCCGGTGAGGCACAGGTCGTCCAGGCCGGTGCGCCCGTGCAGCCAGTGGGCCAGCGCCAGCAGCGCTTCTTCGAAGGCGCGCTGGCCGGCCGCCGCCAGGTTGGCGCAGTCGGTGAAACTGGCCTTGGGCGAGCCGAAGCGGAAACGCTCGGCGTTGTCGAGCAGAACGGGCCAGGCTTGCGGAATGGTGACCTGCATGCCGTCGACCCCGAGGTGCGGCAGGCCGAGCGCGTGCGGATCGCCGTAGGGCGCCAGGTCGGCCACCTTGCCCTCGTTGCCCTGGCCCGGGAACAGCGCCTGGGTGAGCCTGGCGTAGAACATGCCGAGCCCGGCCGCATGCCGGTCGCCGTCCCCGCCCAGTTGCCGGCCGATGCAGGCGATGCGCTCGCGGTCGACGCGATGGCAAGAGGCGACTTCGCGCCGCCCGTCCGCCCCCGGGCTACCCCGGCCCCCTACGACCATCACCGCCGCCTCGCGGAAGGGAGACGGGTGGAAAGCGCCGACCACCTGCGCCAGGTGCTGCGGAATGCTGGCGCGGCGCGCGCCGCGGGCGAAGGAGAGCGTGCTGTCGCCGTTGCTGCCGGCTTCCTCGCTGGCTATTTCGTTGGCAACCCCGTTGGCGACCCCGCCGGACGCATGGCATTCGACCAGTACGTCGAGCGGCCGCTCGAGCCCGGACAGGCGGGGCAGGTAGAACGCGCCCATGTCGCCCGGTTCTCCCGGGTGGTGCTTGTGGCGCGTGAGGCGCTCTTTCTGGATTGCCCATTGCACGTGTGAGCCGTGCATGAGGCAGACGCTCGCATGCCGGCGGCGGTTTATGCCGAGCACAACGGGGGTATCGTCCATCGTCTTCTCCTGGTTAGCGCAGCGGCAGGTCAGTGGGTCGAACACCGGGGGCGAATGCCGGTGTCGTATGCCGGAATGAAAGCGGCGGGCAGCATGCGGTGGTCAGCCATTCTTTGAGCGCGACCGTTCAGGATTAGTTCGCGGCCACGCGGCGAATTCGGCCCGCCGCGCCAGGCCGGCGCCTGTACGTTGCCGGGAAAGGCGGTATCATCATTGGATCCTGGCCACCATCCTTTCGACCATGCTCCAGACTCCCGCCTCCTTCACGCCGCTGTTCGCGCCGCATCCCGACCCGGAACCCTTGAACTTCATTTTCCATAAGGGACAGCTCCTGGTGCGCGAAGACGGGCCGGCATTGCCGGACGCGGCGGCGCTGGAGCGCATGGGGGTGGCGCCCGCCACGCTGCAGCCGCTGGGCTTGCTGGACGGGCGCTATTGCCAGGCCGGCTGGTTCGACCTGGAACCCGCGCTGCCGTCGGGCCATGCCTGGCGCGGCCTGCGCGCGCTGTTCGGGGTGATCGACGAGGCGCTGGTGGGCGTCGCGGGACGCGCGGCGCAAGTGGCCGAGTGGGCGCGCACCCACCGCTTCTGCGGCGTGTGCGGCAGCGGCACCGTGCTGGCCGTCGGCGAGCGCTGCTTCAAGTGCGTCAATTGCGGCCATATGGCCTATCCGCGCATCTCGCCGGCCATGATGGTGCTGATCCACAAGGGTGACTCGGTGCTGCTGGCCAAGCACCTGCAGCATGCGACACAGCGCTTCGTGCCGCTGGCCGGTTTCCTGGAAGCGGGCGAGTCGATCGAGGAAGCGATCCACCGCGAGGTGTTCGAAGAGGTGGGCCTGCGCGTGCACAATCTGCGCTACTTCGCCAGCCAGTCGTGGCCGTTCCCGCATTCGCTGATGCTGGCCTTCACGGCCGACTACCTCGAGGGCGAGATCCGGGTCGATACCAGCGAGATCGCCGAGGCGCGCTGGTTCGGGCCAGATGACGAATGGCCGGAACGGGTGCCGCAGATGTCGATCTCGAGCGTCCTGGTGGACGCCCATCGCCCGCCCGGCCGTTAAAGACCGACCAGGGGACGCACGCGGGGCAGCACGCTCAGGACTGGACCGGCGCCACTGCCGGGGCCACTGCAGGGGCCACTACCGGCGCCACTGCCGGGGCCACTACGACGGTCACGCCATCCGGCGCGCGGGCGGCGGCCGGCGCCGGCGTGGGCGCCAGGGCCTGTTCGACATTGAACGGGGCCGGCTTGGCGCCGGTGCCGCGCAGGTTGATTGCGCGCTGCAGGATGTCGAACCAGAACGGTGCGCCGAACAGGGTGGTGCTGGCGGTGACCAGCCAACCCGAGGCCTGCAGCGCGAACGCGGCATTGAGTATCGGCGGAAAGGTTTGCCAGCCGATCGGCAGCACCCACAGCTGGGCCATCACCTCGGCGTCCAGCCCGTCGGGCACGGCGGTGATGTGGGCCGCCATGGCGGGATGCTGCCACAAGGTCTGGAACAGGTGGATGCTGTCGATGTTGAACAGGATCGTCAGCAGCAGCGAGACCAGGAACGAAATCAGCAGCTGGCGCCGCTTGTAGACGCCGGACAGGCGTTCCATGGCGGTTTCGAACCAGCCGGCAAGGGCCGCCTGGAAATGCTGCAAGTCGCCGTCCGCCTGCCGGTACAGGGTCTGCAAGGTGCGCCGCAATTGAGGATCGGGGACGGCGGCGATGTCGGCCTCGAGCGAGCCCTGGCTGCCCCGGATGGCGTCGATCAGCGCGATCGCGAAGTTTGCCGGTTCGATGTAGGATGGCCATGGCGTAAGCCGATGCCTGGCGGGCAGGCGTGCGCCGGGATCGAGCCCGCCGGCGCGCGGGTTGACCAGCGGATGCGCATACAGCACCCGCGCCGTGGCCTCGAAGCGGGGATCGTTGAGCATGCGCTTGACGGCATCCTGCAGCGTGCCGGCGCGCAGCTGGAAGCTTGCGGCCAGTGCCTCCTGCAAAGTGGTGACGACCAGCGCCAGGGTGCCGTAGCAAAATGCCAGGCCGATGGCGACTTCCAGAACCGTGCTGCCGAACATAGCGCCCTCCCAGGCTGGAACCACGCTCAACGCTAAGCCAAATGTGTCATATCGGATTTAATTTTCCTCAAGAATAGGGCGGCTGCCAGCCGGCCACAGTGCTTCCCTATATACTTGCGGCAATCGTTTTTTTAAGGTGCACCATGTCTGACAAAGAAGCTTTCACCGAACACGACTGGCGTCGTCTCCTCACCAGTCTGGGCGAAAATCCGGAACGTCCGGGCCTGGTCGAAACGCCGGCGCGCGTCGCGAAAGCCTGGAAACACTGGACCTCGGGCTACAACCAGGATCCGGTGGAAGTGCTCAAGGCGTTCGAGGATGGCGCCGAGGAATACAATGAACTGATCGTGGTGCGCGGCATCCCGGTGTATAGCCACTGCGAACACCACCTGGCGCCGTTCTTCGGCAAGGCCACCGTCGGCTACCTGCCGAACGGGAAGATCGTGGGCCTGTCCAAGCTGACCCGCCTGGTCGATATCTTCTCCAAGCGCCTGCAGGTGCAGGAACGCATGACGATGCAGATCGCCAATGCGCTGATGGAAGTGCTGGAGCCGAAGGCCGTCGGCGTCGTCGTCAAGTGCCGCCATATGTGCATGGAAAGCCGTGGCATCCGCGCCATCGGCGAAGAAACCATCACCTCGACCCTGCTGGGCGAACTGCAACCGAACCTGGCGCTGCGCACCGAGTTCCTCGCGCTGGCGCGCGACTGAGATCTCTGGAATAGGCTACCTTGTAAATACAACGGGAACCTGTTCCAGATCAGGACCTCCAAGTTGTTTTGGAGGTCAGTATGGATCGTCCAGCCTATCCCAGCGATATTCCCCGCGAGCAGTTCGAGGCGATACGCACCATGCTCGAGGCGGCCCGGCGCAAGACCCGTCCGCGCAAGCATGATTTGTACGATGTGTTCTGCGCCGTGCTGTACTTCCTGCACACCGGCACCACCTGGCGTGCGATGCCGCCCGGCTATCCTCCCTGGCGTACCGTGCACGAGTATTTCACCCAGTGGACCATGCAGCGCGAGAACGGTCAGTCCTTGCTAGAAAGTGTGCTGGAGAAAGCGGAGAGGCAGCCCGAACTTGCCCAGCTGCGCCTCTTGCTGCACAAACGCTAGGCACTGCCGCGCGCTGTCACCCCCTTGTCACATTCTGTTGCACTTTGCCAAGGGTGCGCTGGAATGGATGGGCTAAGCTATGGAAAAAGTTATCAATTTTTCATCAAAAGCCCCGCGCCATGATCGAGCACGTCAATCTCATCCTGTTTTCCGTCCTGAACGCCCACGCTGGCCTGACTGGCTGGCAATTGCTAGGGGCTATGTTTGCGGCCGAGTGGCTGATTTTCCTGGTGCCCTTTTCCCTGGTGCTGTTGTGGGCCAGTGGAACGGGACCGCGGCGCGAGGTGGCGCTGCGCGCCTTCCTGGCGGCGGCCTGTGCGCTGACCGTGAACGCCATGATCGGCCACCTGTGGTACAGCCCGCGTCCCTTCGTGGCCGAGATCGGCCATACCTTCCTGCTGCATGCACCCGACAGCTCTTTCCCCAGCGACCACGCGACCAGCATCTTCTCGGTGGCGCTGGTGCTGGCCTTCAGCCGCGTGCCGCTGGCGCGCAGCCTGGGACTGGTGATGCTGCCGCTGTCGCTGATCGTGGCCTGGTCGCGCGTCTATCTTGGCGTGCATTGGCCGAAAGACATGATCGGCGCGCTGCTGGTGTCGGGTGGCTTTGCGCTGCTGGCCTATACGCCGGTGGCCCAGGCCGCCTGCGCACGGGCGCTGCCGGCGCTCGAGCTGGTCTATCACCGGCTGCTGGCGCTGCCGATCGGGCGCGGCTGGCTGCGGCCGTGATTATTCTTTCGACGCTTCCGGCTTTTCGAAAGTCAGCTTGTCGTCATCGCCGAGTTCGAAGATCCCCAGCGGCAGGCCGGTGATGGCGTCGGCATCCGGCGCTTCCTGCCCGGAGCAGTCCGTGGTGTCGATCTGCCAGGCCTGGTCGTCGGCGCGCAAGGTATAGACGTTGTTGCCGTTGCCGAACAGCTCGACCTGCAAACCCGACAGCCATACCGAACCCAGTTCGAGCTGGCGCTGGCATTCCGGCAGGCGCGACATGATCACGCGCAGCGTTCCTTCCTTGGTCCAAAAGGTGTCCTTTTCGACCCTGACCGTGATCGCGTGATCGATATTGGGATCGATGGAATAGGTGGCCGTCTCGATGAAGCAGCCGGTCAGCAGCAGGGGAGCCAGGAGGATGGGGAGTAGACGCATCGGCAGTGTCATTGTTCATTCATGCAACAGTGTAGTGTGCCGAGTATAGCAATAGCGATAAGGGCGGGGCCAATTCAGGCGGACAGCATGGATTGCCGTTTTGCGCCATCATGCGCCGCATGGAACAGAACGACTACGATGTGCTCGGCGGTACGGACCAGCTTCGCCCCATCAAGATGTGGACCCGGGGCGTGCCGGTCGAGCCCGAAGCGAAGGAACAGTTGTCGAAACTGGCGCAATTGCCGTTCGTCTTCCACCACGTCGCCGTCATGCCCGACGTCCATGTTGGCAAAGGATCGACGATCGGCAGCGTGATCCCGACCCTGGGAGCCGTGATCCCGGCCGCGGTCGGCGTCGACATCGGTTGCGGCATGATGGCGGCCAAGACCACGCTGCGCGCCGACGACTTGCCCGACAACCTGGGCAAGCTGCGCAGCGCCATCGAGCAGGCGGTGCCGCATGGCATGTCGCCCAAGACACGCAAGGCCAGGGGACGCGACACCGGTTCTTGGGACAAGCCGCTGCCGGCCGCCGATGCCGGCTGGGCCAGGCTCAAGGATGAGTTCGACGAAATCTGCCGCAAATACCCGAAGCTGCGCCATGCGAACCACTACAAGCACCTGGGCACACTGGGCAGCGGCAACCACTTCGTCGAGGTCTGCCTGGACGAGGAAAACTTCGTCTGGCTGATGCTGCATTCCGGCTCGCGCGGCGTGGGCAATGCGATCGGCACCCATTTCATCGAGCTGGCGCGCCAGGACATGCGGCGCCACATGGTCAACCTGCCGGACCAGGACCTGGCCTACCTCGAAGAAGGCACCCAGCACTACGACGACTACGTCGAGGCGGTCGGCTGGGCCCAGAAGTTCGCGCGCATCAACCGCGAAGTCATGATGCAGAACCTGATCGGCGCCGTCCGCAGCGTGATCAGGAAGCCTTTCGAGACGCATGTGGAAGCAGTCAATTGCCACCATAACTATGTGCAGCGTGAGCGCCACTTCGGCAAGGACGTCCTGATCACGCGCAAGGGCGCGGTGTCGGCGCGCGAAGGCGAGCTGGGCATCATTCCCGGCTCGATGGGCGCGCGCAGCTTCATCGTGCGCGGCAAAGGCAATCCAGAAAGTTTCAACAGCTGCAGCCATGGCGCGGGTCGCGTGATGAGCCGCACCGAAGCCAAGCGCCGCTTCACGGTGGCCGACCAGGAACGCGCCACGCGCGGGGTCGAATGCCGCAAGGACGAAGGCGTGATCGATGAAATCCCGATGGCCTACAAGGACATCGACGCCGTCATGCACGCCCAGCGCGAGCTGGTCGACGTGGTCCACACCCTCAAGCAGGTGGTGTGCGTGAAGGGATAGCGCGCCATCTTCCACCAAGCGAGCCTGTCCATGAATGAAGACCAAAGCCTGACTGCCCGTTCCGGCACCGCGCCGGTAGCGCCACGCGCCGAGGTGAGCGATCCGGAGCACAATCCGGCGCCACCTACGCCGCCCGACAACCTGTGCCGCGCCGGCAGCTATGCCGGTCTCGTCACGGCGGTACGCAAGGCGGTTGAGCGCAAGGCCGACTTCGGCAGCTGAAGCGGACTGAGGGACGCTACCGCCGCGCCAGCGACAGCAGGTCGGCCGGCGCGCCGAACTCGCGCTCCGGCGCCGCCCGGCGCAGCATCTCGATCGGCGCATAGCCCCAGCTGACCGCGCCGAAGCCGATGCCGGCGCGGCGCGCGGCGTCGGCGTCGGTGCTTTGGTCGCCCACGTACAGCGCCTGCGAGGGTGGCGTGCCCGCCCGCCGCACCACCTTGCGGATGCGCGCGGCCTTGCCGAAGATCGGCATCCCACATTCGTACTGCCCCATCAGGGCCGCCAGCTCGGGTCCGAGCACGGCGCGCACGTTTTCCTCGGCATTCGAGGACACCACCGCCAGCAGCACGCCGGCGCGGTCGAGCGCGTGCAGGGTCGGGCCGATGCCGTCGAACAGCGGGATGCGGCCCGAGCCGGTGACGGCGCGCATGTGCTCGATGAAGGAGCGCGAGGCGAACGGTAGCTTCCAGGCCGGCATGCCGACGTGGCGCATGACATCGCGCGGACCGTAGTGGCGCAGCCGCTCGGCCTGCTCGGCGTCGACGCGCCGGAAACCATGCTGGTCGGCGATATCGTTGAACACGCTCAGGAAGAAGGGCCAGGAGTCGGCCAGCGTGCCGTCGAAGTCGAAGATCGCCAGGCGGTAGCTCATGCGGGGAGCCGGGAAAAGATGGTCATGGCGCGATTATAGGAGACGGCGGCCATGGGACGACGCCATCGAAACCGAATGGCATGCGTCTTGCTTAACGGGAAGTAGATTTTACCCCTATCTCCCATGAACCAAGAACCCGATACCGATCTGGTGGAGAGCTTCCTGCCATACATGCAGGATGTCGTGAGGCGCCAAACGGCGCTGCATGAGCTGCACCAGACATGGCGCCTGATCGAGGCGTCCGCGAAGATGAATTGCCCGCTCGAGGCGCGCCTGCTGTTGCCGGCCGTGCTGGCCACGCGCACCGGCCTGGTGCAGCTGGAGCGCGACCTGGTCGCCAATATGGTGTCCGAAAAGGTGCGCCAGGTAAGGCGCGAGGCCGCCACGCGCGCCCAGTATGCGCTCGACCTGCTGGTGCGCAACCTGTTCGAACGCACGGCCGACGTGGGTTTCCTGGCGGCCGACCTCGACCTGTGCCGCTTCCTGGCGCGCCTGGCCGCCGGCGAGGCGCCGGACCGCGAGGCGGCGCGCCGGCGCCTGGTGGCCTACCGCGACAAATACACCGTGTACGACGACATCGTACTGCTGGCGCCGGACGGCGCGGTGCTGTTGCGGGCCGATGCCGGCGCCACGCTGGAGCGGAGCAGCGATCCCCTGGTAGAAGCCACCCTGGCGGCGCCGGGCTACGTTGAAACCTGCCGCGCCAGCGACCTGCGTCCCGGTGCGCCGCATGCGCTGCTGTACTCGCAGGCCATGCGCGATCCCGACAGCGGCGCCATCCTCGGCGTGCTGTGCCTGAGTTTCTCTTTCGAGCATGAGCTGGACGCGATTTTCACTGCCTATGGCGGCGCCGACCGGCGTGCCAATATGCTGCTGCTCGATGCCGATGACCGCGTCGTCAAGAGCCTCGATCCGCTGTGGATCGCGCCCGGCGTGCGGGTACCGGTCAACCTCGATGACGACCTGGCTGCGCGCCTGTTCGCCGGCCGCGAATACCTGGTCGCCACCGGCATCTCGCAGGGCTACCAGGGCTATCCCGGCCCGCCCGGCTGGAAGACGCAAGTGATGGTGCCGCTCGAGCTGGCGTTCCGCAGTGCGCACCCGGATGCGGCGGCGCAGCTGGCGCCGCGCATGTTGCAGGGACTGCTGTCGCACGCCCATACCTTCAGCCCGGCGCTGCATGCGCTGATGTCGTCGGTGCTGGGCGCCACCCAGGCGATCAAGCGCATCGTCTGGAACGGCAAGGTGACCAGCAGCGGCGCCGCTGCCGGCAATAGCGGTGGCCGCCTGGATCCGGTGCTCGACCAGATCACCGAAACGGGCGAACGCAGCGACGAAGCTTTTTCGAAGTCGATCCAGGGCCTGTACCAGACCGTGCTGGCCTCGAGCCTGCAGGAGGCCGGCGCCACCGCCCAGCTGCTGGTCGACATGCTGGACCGCAGCCTGTACGAGCGCGCCAACGACTGCCGCTGGTGGGCCCTGGCCGGCCAGCTGCGCCAGGCGCTGGCCGACGGCGACGACCCGGAGCAGGCCGAGGCGATCGGCGTGCTGCTGGGCCACATCAACGGCCTGTACACGGTGTACAGCCGCCTGTTCGTGTACGACCGCAGCGGCCGCATCGTGGCGGCCACCGGTTCGCAGGACGTGGTGGGCAGCCGCATCGCCAGCGATACGCTGGGCGCCGTGTGCGGCCTGCGCAGCGAGATGGACCACTATGCCGAGCCATTCGGCGCATCGGCGCTGTACGACGGCCGGCCGACCTTCGTCTATCACGCGGCGATCCGCCACCCGGAGCGCGAAGCGGCGGTGGTGGGCGGCATCGGCATCGTGTTCGACAGCGCGACGGAGCTGCGCAATATGCTGGACAGCGGCGTTGCCGGCCGCGCCGACATGCAGGCCTTCCTGGTCAGCCCCGACGGCCGGGTGCTGTGCGGCACCGACCCGGACCAGCCGGCGGGGACGCAACTGGCGCTCGACCGTTCATTGCTGGAGGCGGCGGCGCGGCACGGCGCCGCGCGCCGCATCGTGGAGCATGCCGGCCAATACTGCGTGGCGGCCTGCGCGCGCGCCGGGGGCTACCGCGAATTCCGCGCTGGCGCCAGCCGCGAGGAGCCGGTGCTGTCGGTGCTGCTGCAATCCTTCGGGCCCGTGCGCGAGGAGGCCGAGCTGGCGGCGCTGGCTGGCGCCGAACGTGTAAGGTCGGAGCACGAGCATGGACGCGACTACGCGCTGTTCCAGGTGGCCGGCGCCCTGATGGCGCTGGACGCCGGGGTCGTGATCGAGGCGCTGCCGTTCGCGCGGGTCAAGCGCACGCCGCCGACGGACGGCGCGCGTATCGGCATGCTGGACGTCGAGGCCGAGCTTGGGCAGCACCCTGGCCAGGTAAGGCGGCCGGGTTTCGTCTGGGTGTTCGACCTGGCGCGCCTGGTCTCCGGCCGTGCGCATGCGCCGCGCGCGGACGGGCAGGTGATCCTGGTGCGCCACGGCGCCACCACGGTCGGCCTGCTGGTGGACGACGTGCATTCGGTGCAGCGCTTCGATCCGGCGGAGTCCACCGCCATCGGGCTGGCGGGCGACGATGTCGCGCTGGCGGCCAGCCTGATCAAGGCGAACGGCGGCGCGCTGCTGATCCAGGAGCTCAGCGCGCAGCGCATCCTGGAACGGGTCTGCGGCGCGCCGGTCGCTGCCTAGCGCATCGCCTGCAGCAGGCTGGCGCCACCCTGCGACTGGCGCAGCCGCGTCGAGTCGCGCCCCGGCGACAGGCCGAAGAAGCGCGCGTACTCGCGCGAGAACTGCGAGCTGCTCTCGTAGCCGACCGCATGGCCGGCGCGCGCCGCATCCTTGGCGCCGGTGAGCATCAGGCGCCGCGCTTCCTGCAGGCGCAGCTGCTTCTGGTATTGCAGGGGGCTCATCGACGTCACCGACTTGAAGTGCTCGTGCAGGGTCGATGAGCTCATGCCCACGTCGCCGGCCAGGCGCTCGACGCTCAGCGGGCGATTGAAGTTGTCCTTGATCCAGCAGATCGCGCGCGTGACCTGGGCCATGCGGCCTTCGCCGCGTGCGATGTGGCGCACCACGTCGGCGTGTTCGCCGGTGAGCAGGCGGTAGTGCAGCTCCTTCAACAGCAGCGGGGCCAGGACCGGGATGTCTTGCGGCGCCTCGAGCAGGCGCACCAGGCGCGCCGCGACGTCGGCCAGGCCGGGCGTGGTCTCGCTCAAAAACAGGCCGCGCGCCGACGCCGCGCCGCGTGCGCGCGGGGTGGGAGGCCCCGGCAGTTCGAGGTCGAGCGCGGCCAGCATCTGGGGATCGAGGTCGACCCGCAGGCACAGATAGGGTTCTTCCCCGCTGGCCTGGGTGACGCAGCCGGTCACCGGCAGGTCGACCGACACCACCAGGAACTTGGCCGGGTCGTAATGGAAATCGCTGCCGGCCAGCGACACCAGCTTGGCTCCCTGGGCGATGATGCAGACCGCCGGCGCATGCACCACGTGCAGCGGTTCGGTGGTGCGGTCGCTGCGGATCAGCCACATGCCCGGCACCTGGCTGCGGTGCATGCCTTCGTCAGGCGCATGGCGGGCGATCAGGTCGGCGAGGTCACGGATCGCTTGCATTGTCGGCCTCCTCGTGGCGTGTGATTGGTGCCCCTATTACACCTTATTAACGGGGTACGATGCTCCGCAAGACTTGCCCAATCCTCCGGAAATGGCGCTAGACGACGCCACCGTTGGCGCGCAAGACCTGGCCGTTGATAACAATCTCAGTAGCAGAACTCGTTATTGGCGGTCATGCAGACGGTGGCGACCCGTTTCCGTTCCACGTAGTCGGGCCGTGGGACGCTGGCGTCGTCCGGGCAGGCGCCAGCGCCATTGCAGGCGACCGACTCGATCCGGTAGATGTGCTTGACGACCAATACCGGCGCCCCGCTGGCATCGGCTTGCTCGCCTTCGCGATAGGCGCGGTACGAACACGTGACCTTGACGTCGAAGCCGGTGTCGTTGACGAAGTCGGTGAGGTTCGCGGTGCTGCCCCCCGGCGTGCAGCGGCTGACGAGGTCCTGGTAGACCCATTCGATGCCGCCGCGCGCGGCCAGACCAGCGCGAGCTGACAGCAAGGCCTGGTTGACGGTGGTTTGCTGGGTATTGGTCAGCTGCAGCAGGGCCACCGCGATCCCGGCGATCACCACCAGGAACACGATCGCCGCGATATAGGCGAAGCCGGATTGTGGGCGCGGTCGGTTCATGGCACGTTGTCCACGTGGGCGCCGATGATGAGCGGGACCGACTCGCCCTTGTCGCTCAGGGTCAGTTGCAGCTGGACGAAGCCGCTTTCCTGGGTCGCGCCCTGGTTGGGGGAATAGATGAAGGCGCAATGCGATACCTTGTCCGCGACCAGCGCGGCGCCGGCCGGTGCATCGGTCGGGCAGGTCGGTTCGCGATGGAAGGTCGCGTCGGCGAGGCGATACAGCTTGCCCTCGCCGGTGCACAGGTAGGTGACGACTTTTTCGTCCTTTGGCACGACAACAAAGCGCCCGCCGTCATAGCCTGGGGGGATCTGGATGGCGGCGTCGAGGGTGATGCTGAAGACACCGGTGGCGGCGTTCGTGGGGGCGCCCGATGCATTGACGATGCCGACGTTAACCTCCTTATAGACGTCGTCCGTGTTCTGGTTGCCGATCACGATGGCATCGCCCTGAACGGGCGCATTGGTGGCGTCGGTCAGCACATCGAACCGGCTCCTGGCTTCGGTATCGTCGAGGAAGTCGCCGGCCACAGTGTCGCCGTCGATGTGGGGACCCATGCGATAGCGGCCGCCATCCTTGGTCGGCACCAGTTCCATGCACCTGGACGACCCGAGCCGCAGCGAATTGGGCACCGCGCTGCGCACTTCGCCGACGATCTTGCGCAGGGCGGTGTCGGCCTGGTTGGTCAGCGCCGCGCGCTGCCCGACCAGCAGGTAGCTGCGGATCGCCGGCAGCAGTTGCAGGACCAATACGCCGCCGATGATGCCGATCAGGACGATGACAACGATCAGCTCGACCAGCGTGAAGCCACGCGCAGGCAGGCGCTTCATGGTGTTGTTGGCTGCCATGGCCTGGTCCTCCATCCGGTGAGCTGCAATTGCTGGCCACCGCGTTCCGTCACCACCACCTGGATGCGCCGGGCATCGGCGGTATCGGCGATGTTCGTCAGCGTTGTCGGTGTGACGCTGACCGCGACGTCGTAGCGGTCCAGGCCCGCGACTGCGCTGCCGTCCACGGCCACGATGCCGCCGGCGGTCGCATACTTGTTGTAGTGGTCGATCTCGGTATAGTCGGCGCGGTCTGCGGGCTGTGCGGCGTTGCCACCGTCCGTCAGATAGGGCTTGAGCATGACCTCTTCCATCATGGTCTCGGCGATCGCCAGCATCTGCTGGGTGATCAGCGGGTCGGCGCTGGCGACGTTGGCGCGGTTGTAGACCGCGACCAGGCCGGCCAGCGCCGTGCCTACGATCACGATGGCGATGATCAGCTCGACCAGGGTCATCCCGGCCATGCGCTTAATTGACAAGGCCGGTCCTCCCGTCGACGTGGATCGTGCGCCGTACGCCACTGGAATCGCTGACCGTGATGTCGAAGCCCGTGAGCGGTGCGTCGCCCGCCGTGGCGGCGATGGTGCCGTCCGGACGGAAGAACAGGGCGGGCCGCGGGTTGTTCATGCTGATCTTGTCATCGTTGCTGTCGAACGTGCCGTCCCCGGCGCCGTCGAGCTGCAGGTTGCAACTGGCGGTGCCGGCAGTCGGGCTGATGCGCAGTTGGAGAGTGCGTTGGAGGGTCGTCACGCACACGATGCGGCGCTTGGCCACCGCGCTCTTCTGGGCGGTGCGCAATGCGCTGGCCACCTGGTCGCCGAAGACGATCGCATTGATGCTGTTCTCGCCCATCAGCCGTGGGATGCCGATCGCGGCCAGCACGCCGATCAGCACCATGACCGTGATCAGTTCGACCGTCGTGAAGCCGTCCTGCGGCCTAGTGTGCTTCAATTGAACACCTCGCGCATGTGGATGATGCGGCGGCTCTCGGGCGCGAAGATGCCGAAGGTGGCGCGGCCGGATGGGTCGGTGCAGCCGCTGAGCGATTGCAGCCAATGCAGGTTGGCGAACGATGTCTGAGGATGCGACTTCAGGCAGGATTGGTCCTGCCCGGTGCCTGCGCCGGCGCCGAGGTTGAATGCGATGTCGATCCAGCCCGCCGTATCGCCCTGGACTGGCAGTTTTGCCTTGCCGCCCTCGAGTTTTAGATCGGATAAGACCTGGGTCTTGGGCTTGGCGCCGTTTCCGTTGGCATGCGCATGCGAGGTCTGTGCGATGGCCACCGCAGGCAGGATGGTGAAATCATCCCGGTTGTTGAACAGCCAGCTCTTGCCGCTCCAGTATTCCGCCGTGACTGGTAGATCGAGCGTGGAGCCTGCGCGGCCGAATAGCGTGGCGATGCGCAGGCGTCCGCTGCGGATTTCCGGCTGCGCTTTTTCATGGGCTTTTTCGCCCGACGACGTGATGTCGTGGCCGGCAGGCAGGATGCCGGTGGCCGCCTTGTTTGCTACGCGCAGGCGAATCGGCGTGGGCGTGGTGCGCGCGTTACCGAACTGGAAGGTCGCCTGGGGCGACTTCGTCGAAGAAGTCCAAGTGGCGATGCCTGCCACGAAATCGCTCGCCGCGAGCGTTCCGGCAAGTGTGCCGAAATCGTCGGTAAACGGCGTGCCTTCGGTATCGACAGCACTCAGGGTAAATGCGTGATCCGACCCATACACGGCCGGATAATTGGTCGTCGGCTGGCCCTTCGCGTTCATGGCCGTGATCTTGAGCGGAATCGGCTCGCGCGAATAATAGAAGGTCAGGTCCTTGCCGTCCTGCTGCACGATGCGCGCGGTGTCGTTCAGCTCGACCTGGAAGTACATCGGCACAAAGGGGCCGACGGTGCTTGTCGTGCAGGGCTCCGGTTCATTCTTGCCTGTGGTGCTGACGGTATCCACTTCGGTGCCCAGGAAATCCTGCAAATCCGCCCGCAGGTTGATCGAGCCGGCTTCGGAATAATTCGCCGCTACCGTTGCCTTGCCGTCGGTGAACTCGGTCGTGACGGGCGCCAGGGCGCCTTTGGTGCAGGGCATGCTGACCGTGGTTCTGGTTGCATTAGCGGTGGTGGGATAGCCGGCCTTATTGAAGTTGGGTGTCGTGGCGCCGCCTGCGTTTCGCGCGGTCAGCTTCACGTCGAAGTCCAGGCCGGCGCGCAAGGGGCTCGGCGTGACGATGTCGAAATGGTCCGGTGCGGCCACGAACGTGACGGCACCGCTGATCTCGTCGGTCTTGGCGTTCAGCGCCACCTTGCCGGCGTCGGTGTAGGTCAGGCCGATCTGCGCTTTGGCGTTGCCGTCGAAAGCGGTGTCCCACAAGACCAGCTTGGTGGCTGAGCACATCAGTTCGACAGGATTGGCGGGATTCGTTCCGAGCGTGCGCGCGAGCATCACCGGCATGGTGCCGCTCTTCGGCTCACCATGGCTGCAGGTGTACTGGACCGGCTTGGTGACGTTGACGAAGGCCGGTTTGCATTCGGTGCCGTTCGACTTGAGTGCCTGCAGTTCGGCCGTCACCCAGTTGCCGGCCTTGTGGTTCGGCACCTTGATCTGGAAACCGACGTCGCCCGTGAAGTTGACGTCGCAACTGGACGAATTGTTCTTCGTGTTGCGGCACCTGAACTGCGTCGCCCCGCCGTCGAGCGTCAGCGACAGCTTGTTGACGCCCTTGCGGGCGCTCGATACCTGGACCGTGCCCGAGCCGATGAAGTTGGCGCTGGCGCCGCCCGGCTGCATGATCACCCTGGTGGAAGTGGCGAGCTTCTGGCTGCAGTCGTCATTCGCGCACGCACTGACCTTGACGTCCTTTGTCGAGCAGGTGGCGACGTCGTTGCCGTCATGTTTGATGAGGAAGTGGCTGAACGTGCCGCCTACGGGTTTTGGACTTTCGCAGCGCGGCCCATTGGCGGTATTGACCGGATAATCGCTCTGGTTGTCGACGCAGTCGCAATATCCCGGCCGCGTGCCCTTCTTGCAGAAGATCTTCTCGCTGACGCGACCATGCCAGTACAGGGTCGCGAAGTCCACGGCAGCATTGCCGTTGACAATCGCGTCCGAGGCTTCCAGCTTGAGTTGGCCGGTATCGACGTCGCCGTTGATGCGCACGGCGTGCCCCATGGTGAGGTATTTGGCCGCAGTGACCTTGCCGGTGACGACGCTGCTGGCCGCATACATGTCGATCTCGGGCGAGGTGATGTCGCCGTTGACCGTGCTGCCCGAGGCCAGCGTGAAGCGGCTGGTTGCGACGATATTGCCTTTCAGGGTGACGGGCGAACTGGTGGTGACGACGGTGCCGCTGATCGCGCCATCGATGTTCGCGTGCGATCCGATCGTGATCGGCCCTTTCGAGGTCACGGTGCCCACGATGGTCGACGGCGAATTGAGCGTGATCGAGGTCGTGCCGCTGATCGGTCCGCGGATCGACGAATGCGAGCCCACCGTCAGGACGTCGCTGGCCTTGACCGCGCCGGTGATCGTGACCGAAGCATCGAGGGTGATGGCGGTGCCGGTGACATCCGAGCCCACGCTGCTGCTGGAGCCGATCGTTACCCGCCCCGCCGAGGTCAGGCTGCCGCCGATCTTGACCGACGAGTTGGTGGTGACCTCGGATCCGCTGACCGCGCCGGTGACGATACTGCTGGAGCCGATCGACACCGCGCCTGGCGACGCCAGGTTGCCGGTAACCGTGACCGATGAGTCGGCGGTAATGGATGCGCCGGTGACGCCCGCGCCGATGCTGCTGCTCGAGCCGATTGACACCGCCCCCGTCGCGTTCAGGCTGCCGCTGATCTTGACCGACGAGCCGACGGTGACCTGGACGCCACTGACCGAGCCGTTAACGATGGCGCTGGTGGCGACCGACAGCGCGCCTTTCGACACCATATTGCCGGTGATCTGGAAACCCGCTTCGCCACCGAGCGTCATGGAGCCAGCCGTCACATTGGCCGTCACGCGGATCGGCTTGGTCAAGGTGAACTCGCCGGCCGCGTCGAACGAACCGCCGGAAATGCTGATTTTTGCCGGGTTGATCCCGTTGAGGTTGATGGAGCCGCCACTGGTCAGGCGTGCGCTGCCGGACATCGACACGCCATAGTCCCAGCCCGGACTGACACTGGATTTAATATGGACGCTGTAGCCGTTGGCGATCGCCATCGAGTCGTCCCATGCGGTCGAGGGCAGGTTGCCGCAGGTGTAGGCATTGCCGTCAAGTTGGCAACCTTTTACTTTATTTCCATTGAATGCATGCACCTCTCCAGCTTCGGCCGGCGCCTGGCTCAGGCATAGGGCGCCCAGCAGCAGCCACGCCCACAGGCGTAACGCTGGAGTCGGAATCGCGAAGAAGACGGAAGGTAAATGCACGAAGACCCTGACGCTATGCGTAATGCCCGAAAGTGTGCACTGGATTGCCGCCAGGCGACAATAAGTTTTTCACTTCGGCAACGATTCCCTTGCTTTCTCAGCCAATAATGCGTTCCCCCGACAACGGTGTGTGACTATCAGGGAAACAGACTTACAATAGTTTCCACCTTACTAACGCTTGCGGACACCATGGCCCATATCCAACCTGCCGGCTGGCGCGAGATGGCCGTCACCGGCGCCGCCGCGCGCGAGATCGAAACCCTAAGCTACCTCGAGCAGCGCCTGGCCGACACCCCCTACGTCATCTACCACGGCGTGCACTGGACGAATGTCGAGCAGGGTTACTCCGTATATGGCGACGTCGACTTCATCGTGCTGGCCCCGAACGGCCGCATGCTGGTGATCGAGCAGGTCGCGGGCTTTCTCAACGAGACGCCGGAAGGCCTGGTGAAAAGCTACCAGGGCAAGCCGCGCAAGATCCGCAGCCAGATCCTGACCACCATCGAGGGCCTGACCAGGCGCTACCACGGCACGCTGTCGGTCGACTATCTGCTGTACTGCCCCGACTACATCGTGCGCGACCAGCAGCTGGCCGGGATCGATCCGGACCACATCATCGACGCCACCAACAAGCCCAGGCTGGCGCGGGTGATCCGCGAGTCGCTGCCGGTCACCGACCGCACCGACGACTTCGACAAGGTCACGCGTTTTTTGGGCGACACGCTGAACCTGCGGCCCGACCCCAGCGCCATGATCGGCAACGCGGTCAAGATGGTGACGCGGCTGTCGGGCGGCCTGGCGACATGGGCGCGGCGGCTGGAGTTTTCTCCGTTCCGCCTGCACGTGATCGGCACCGCCGGCAGCGGCAAGACCCAGCTGGCGCTGGCCGAGTACACGGCCGCGCTCGACGCCGGCCTGCGTCCGCTCTACGTCTGCTTCAACCGGCCGCTGGCCGACCACATCGAACGGCTGGTGCCGGCCGGCGGTCGCGTCGCCACCTTCCACATGCTGTCCGACGCCTGGCTGCGGGCGCAGGACGTCACGCCCGACTACGGCGCGGCCGACGTCTGGGACCGCATCGAACACTCGATGACGGGCGCCGAGCTGCCCGAGACCTGGCAGTTCGACGTGGTGATCGTCGACGAGGGCCAGGACTTCTCGGTGGCCTGGCGCGACATCGTGCTGCGCATGCTCAAGCCGAACGGGCGCGCGATCTGGATGGAGGACCCGGACCAGAACCTGTACGGCCGCGCGATGGTGCCGCTGCCGGGCTGGGTCACCCTGCATTCGCACACCAACTACCGCAGCCCGCGCCAGATCGTCGACATGCTGACGGAGCTCGGCGCCGCGCGCCAGCCGGTGGAGGCGGGCAGCCCATTCAAGGGCGCCGACATCGAGGAGCTGACCTATCCGGAAGGGGACGAGGAAGCGATGCTGGCCCAGACGCGGCGCGCCGTGACCTCCTGCCTGGCGGCTGGCTTCGGGCGCCAGGACATCGCGATCTGCGCGTTTCGCGGGCGCGAAAAATCGGCGATCCTGAAGCTCGACCGCCTGAGCGATGCGCACACGCTGCGCTCGTTCACCGGCGCCTATGACTTGTTCGGCAACCCGGTGTTTCGCGAAGGAGGCTTGCTGGCGGAGTCGGTGTACCGCTTCAAGGGCCAGTCGGCGCCGGCGCTGATCTTCACCGAGATCGATTTCGAGGAACTGGACGAACGCGCGCTGCGTAAGCTCTTTGTGGGCATGACGCGTGCGCGCCTGAAGCTGGTGCTGGTGATGAGCGAACGGGCCTCGCTGCAGATACTCGACCGGATGAGCGGACCGGGAGCCGCCGAGTGAAGCGCGCGCCGCCTGGCGCGCGCCGGTGTATAGTCGGTGCATCCGGCCACATTGGCGGGGCACAGGAGGCAGCATGCGCGAAGCGACCCCGGGCACCACGTTCCACGGCCTGCCATTGACCTCCGAACAGCATAGCGAGATCCAGCACTACATCCACCGCCGGCAGCGCGTTGGCGAGGACTGGGACACGCCGGAACTGCAGGCCATGCTGGCCGACATGCTCGATCCGCCCGAGGCGGCCGTCCATTCCCCATCCGACGACGATGTATCGACCGTAGCCGAGCGCTTCACGGCCGGCCGCGACGACGGCGAAGAGCCGATGCCGCATTGAGCCAGTACGAACATTATTTTGTGCGCCGCACAAAAATGCTGTTATACTGGGTTGCTCGATCAGGTAACGCCTGCTCGAAAGTCCTCCGATCCGTGACCGCGCCTGTGCAGTGCGCGACTTTCCGGAGGACGTGTTTTCGGTATGTCAGTCAGCCTGTACAGCGGACGCACCGCGCAGATAGCGCGGGCGCCCACAGCTCCGGCACCACGCAGATAGCATGGGCGGGAGCGGCGATAAATCGGTAATGCTTTGAAACGAAGCCCGCAGGATGCGGGCTTTTTTTTCATCCCTCTCCTGGCGTTGCATGCCGGGCCCTAACGATCCCCCGCATCCACGACGCCCGGCGCCTGCCGGCGCCACACCAGGAGAACCCGCATGGCAAAAGAAGAACTGATCGAAATGAACGGCCTCGTGTCCGAAGTGCTGCCCGAACTGCGTTTTCGCGTCGAGCTGGAAAACGGCCACAAGATGATCGCCTATACGGCCGGCCGCATGAAGAAGAACCACATCCGCATCCTGATGGGCGACCGCGTCACGCTGGAGCTCTCGCCTTACGACCTGACCAAGGGGCGCATCGTGTTCCGTCATCTCGAGTCGCGCGGACCGGCCGGCCCGCGCCGCGCGCCACAGCGCCGCCGCTGATCGATCGGCGGCGCAGGCAGGGCGTTCCTCGCCCCGCCGCCCGCCCCGAACCTCAGGCCGCCAGCGCGGCCGAATTCTCTCCGCCCGCCGCCATGTGACGGTTCACCGCCGACAGCACCGACTTGAACGAAGCGGTCACGATATTGCTGTCGATGCCGACGCCGAACAGCGTCGGGCCATTCCCCACGCGCAGTTCGACGTAGCAGGCCGCGCGCGCATCGGCGCCCGAGCCGATCGCATGCTCGTGGTAATCCATCAGGCGGATATCCAGGCCCAGCGCCGTCACGAAGGCGTCGATCGGACCGTTGCCGGTGCCGCTGAAGGATTGCTGCGCATGGTGGCGCGTTACCGTCACGTCCAGCTGCACGTCATGCTCGCTGTCCTCGACCATGCGGTGCGAGACGTAGTGATATGGCTCGTCCTGCTCCAGGTATTCGCGCGCGAACAGCGCGTGCAGGTCGCCCGCGTTGATCTCGCGGCCGCTCTCGTCGGCCACGCGCTGCACGGCGCGCGAAAACTCGATCTGCAGGCGCCGTGGCAGCTGCAGGCCGAATTCCTGCTCCAGCAGGTAGGCCATGCCGCCCTTGCCCGACTGGCTGTTGACGCGGATGACGGCGTCGTAGCTGCGGCCCAGGTCGGCCGGGTCGATCGGCAGATACGGCACCTCCCAGATCGCGTCGGGCTGCTGCTTGGCGAAACCCTTCTTGATCGCGTCCTGGTGCGAGCCCGAGAAGGCGGTGAACACCAGGTCGCCCGCATACGGATGGCGCGGATGCACGGGCAGCTGGTTGCAGTCTTCCACCAGCTGGCGCACGGCGTCGATGTCCGAGAAGTCCAGGCCGGGGTTGACGCCCTGCGTGTACAGGTTCATCGCCAAGGTGACCAGGTCGACGTTGCCGGTGCGTTCGCCATTGCCGAACAGGCAGCCTTCGACGCGGTCGGCGCCGGCCAACACTGCCAGCTCGGCGGCGGCAACGGCGGTGCCGCGGTCGTTGTGCGGGTGGACGCTGATGACGAGCGATTCGCGATTGTTCAGGTTGCGGCACATCCATTCGATCTGGTCGGCATAGACGTTCGGCGTTGCCGCCTCGACCGTCGATGGCAGGTTGACGATCATCTTGTTATCCCGCGTCGGCTGCCACACGGCGCTGACCGCATCGGTGATCTGCTTCGAGAAATCGAGTTCGGTGGTCGAGAACGATTCCGGCGAATACTCCAGGCCCCATTGGGTCTGCGGGTGCTGGGCCACCAGTTCCTTGATCAGCTGGACGCCCTTGACGGCGATCTGCACGATCTCGTCGCGCTCCATATTGAACACCACGCGGCGGAACACCGGGGCTACCGAGTTGTAGACGTGGACGATGGCGCGCTTGGCGCCGACCGCCGATTCCACTGTGCGGCGGATCAGCTCATCGCGCGACTGGGTCAGCACGATAATGGTGACGTCGTCCGGAATGTGCTTGTCTTCCACCAGCATGCGCACGAAGTCGAAGTCGGTCTGCGAAGCGGACGGGAAGCCGACCTCGATCTCCTTGATGCCGATCTTGACCAGCATCTTGAAGAAGCGCAGCTTTTTCTCGACGCTCATCGGCTCGATCAATGCCTGGTTACCGTCGCGCAGGTCGGTGCTCATCCAGATCGGCGGCGTGGTGATGCTGCGGCTCGGCCACTGGCGGTCGGCCAGGGGGACGGCGGGGAAGGGACGGTATTTGGTGGCGGGGTTGTTCAGCATGATCGGGGCTCCTGATGGGGTGGTCACTGGGGCGACCTTTTGGGTCTGAGGGGTGGCAACAGGCTGCCGGGCGGGCCACGAAAACGCTAGGCCCGGCAACTGATCGGTAGCTTTAGCAGCGCACGCATCGGTGCGCGCAAGCCGGTCGCCAGGACGAACCCGGTGAGGAAAAACGATGGTGCGAAAAATTGGGTGGTAGACATCGGTGCGAATCCTACTGCTGTTGGGGCCGGCGGAGCCGGAACGTACGGCGGAATTTACGCGCGTAGTAGCAGGGCAGCGGGCGATAGCGCGCCGGCGGCTGGTAGGGTGGTCGACAGATGCGGGGTGAAAGACATAATTTCGACTTTAAGGAACTCTTGGCCGTATGTCAAGCGGGCAATTGGCAATTGTGGGAAAGAAAGTACGGGAAATTTTTCGTGTTACTTAAGTGAATTGCTTAGCGAAGGTGTCACTTCGACGTAGTGGCGGCGGATTGGCAATGCAGTTTATGCAGCTACCATGGCTGAGAGCAGGGCGGGTAGTTTGCTGCGTGGTAGCATCGAAGACGGACCTTTCTGGAGAGATTCATGACCCGCCGCGCCGTGACCGATACTGCCCGTCTTCGCCTCAAGCTGTGCGGGGCCGCCGCCCTGATGCTGCTGTGCTCCGCCTGCGGTGACGGCATCCCGAAGGACAAGGACGACGAGGACGGCGGCGATCCGCCGCCAGCGCCGGTGGCAGCGCTGTCGATCCTGGCAGGCGATCCGACGATCGAAGGCACGATGGACGGCGCCGGTACGGCCGCACGCTTCAAATCGCCGCGAGGCATTGCGATCGATGCCGATGGCAATCTGTATGTCGCCGACACCGGCAACTTCGTCATTCGCAAGATCACGCCGGCAGGCGTGGTCACGACGGTGGCGGGGGCCGCCGGCACCAGCAGCTTTGTCGATGGCGACACGGGCAATGCCCGCTTCGAGAATCCTATGGCCGTGGCGGTGAACCGGCGCGGCACCATCTATGTGGCCGATAATCTGCGCATCCGGAGCATTACCTCCGCTGGACGCGTCGGCACGACAACCTCGATCCCCATCGGAAGCAATGTCGCTGCGGGCCGCGTGACCTCGGTGGTGCTTGGCGCGATCGCAGTCGATGCCAACGATAACCTGTTTATCACCAATAGCTACAGTACACGCAGGATTTCGGGGGGCGACACGCTGATGCTGGAAGGCCAATCCGTCGTGAACGGTCTGACCGGCGTGAGCCTGTTCGAACCGCGCGGCGTGGCGCTGGACAGCAACAACAACTTGTTCGTGTTCGACCTGGAGCGCGAGATCAGCCGCTGGAACCCGAATGGCTTTATCGGCGTCAATAATATGATTACCCTGGCCGGCGCGCCGAATGCCAGGGGATCGTCCAACGGCGTCGGCAACGCCGCGCGCTTCGAGCAGGTGGTGGCGCTGACGGTCGACCCGCGCGGCAATGTGTACGCGGCCGATGCGATCAATAACCTCGTGCGCAGGATTACGCCGGAAGGCGTCGTCACGACGGTGGCAGGCTCGACGCGCTCGACCACCCTGCGCACCGGAGACCTGCCGGGTAGCTTGGCCGACGTGCGCGGCATCGTCACGGATGGCAAGGGAAATCTGTATGTCACGTCCGGCAATGCGGTGGTCAAGATCAGGCTGCCGTAGGCCCTGATCCGCATCTTCGGATGATCGTGCAAGCTTCCCGGATGATCGAGCTAACGTGCGCCAGCGCGTGCGCTGCACACTAGCCGGAAGCGGAAGAGCCCTAAATGGCCCTTCTCATCCAACGATCATCAAGGAGTGCGATATGAAATTCTCTCGATCCGGTTCGGGTACTGCGTTACGCTGGACGGCCGCCTGGATGTTGATGGCTGCGCTGGCGTGGTCCGCGTCCCCGGCACGTGCCGACAGCGGCTCGGCGCAAGCGCAGGGCAACAAGGAAGCGGTCGGCAAGGCATTCGCCGCCTGGGCCGCCGGCGGGCAGACCTTCTTCGACGACATGCTGGCGCCGGATGTCGTCTGGACCATCAAGGGTAGCAGCCCGACCGCGCGTGTTCTTCGCGGCAAGCAGGAATTGATCGACGGCGCCGTCACACCGCTGTCGACCCGGCTGCAACGCCAGATCCGGCCCACGATCCGCAACCTGTGGGCCGATGGCGACCACGTCATCATCGAGTGGGATGGCGAAGCGGTGGCGAAGGACGGCAAGCCCTATCGCAACAGCTATCTGTGGATTTTCCGCATGCAAGGCGGCCGCGCGACCCAGGTGACTGCTTATCTCGACCTGGCGCCTTATGACGACGTGTTGCGGCGGGTGCCGGCTTCGCAATAAAGCCAGTCAGGCAGTAATCGCGTCAAGTTAAGGCAAATTTCTTCTCGAGTTAGCATAAAAACGTCATCCCCACGAAGGTGGGGACCTAAGTTGCAAGCGTTTCGACGACGTTTGCAGCACTTGGGTCCCCGCCTGCGCGGGGACGACGTGCGGTTAGCTCAGCAGCTAACTTGACGGCATCACACTCTGCCCGGCATCACACTCAGCCAGGCATCACGACAGCCTGCTTCCCATACTCGACCATTCGCCCGCCGTGTTTGCGCTGCCAAGCCGCGGCCGTGGGCTGGTCCGCAAACCAGATCTGCTCATGGTCACCGAACGCGCCGAGGTCGAGCCGGAAGCGGTCCAGCACGTCCGGTGGATGGCGGTCAATGTCGCGCTTGCACGCATCCCATGTCGCGTAGCCCAGCTCCGCCGCCAGCGTGCGGAACATGTGCTTGAGCTGCAGCGTCGTGCGCGCATGATAGAGCTGCGTGACGCGCGCGTCGGCTGCCGTTCCAGCCGCGTGCACGCGGCGCACGATGGGCAAGGCTTTACTGGGCTGGTCCGAATGGGCGCTGCGCAGCATGCCGCGGGCGTAGCGGCGCAGGAAATCGGTATTGGTATCGGGAGGGGTGTTTCGATGGAGGCGCATGCCAAGTCCTTTTCACATGGTATTGGCCGTTCTCGCTACGGCATCAGTGAATGAACAGGGGATGACTCCTGAAAAACGGTCACGTCATGGACGTTGGCAGGTGCGCTGGCTTTCGCGAGAGTGGGCGTACTGCACAGCCCGGAGCGGATGGTAGCACGAGTTTTATGTCTTGTTGTCGCTGTGTTGCAAACATGCCATGGCAAAAAAGGCGCCACCAGTCAGTGATCGTGTTTGATACCATCCCGAAATGAACGTTACCCCTACTCACCTGGTCGCGACTTCGCGCATCCGCTACCGCCAGAATCTGGCACTGACGCTGCTGGTCGTCACCGGCGTCATCAACTACCTGGACCGCGCCACGCTGGCCGTCGCCAATGAATTCATCCGCGCCGACCTCGGCCTCTCGCTCGGCGAGATGGGCGTGCTGCTGTCGGCCTTTTCGTGGAGTTATGCGCTGTGCCAGCTACCGGTCGGCGCCCTGGTCGACAAGATCGGGCCGCGTTGGTTGCTCGGTGCGGGATTGGTGATCTGGTCGCTGGCCCAGGCCGCGGGAGGTCTGGTCTCCACCTTCGGCTGGTTCGTGCTGGCGCGCGTCGTGCTCGGCATCGGCGAGGCGCCGCAATTCCCGGCCGCGG
This sequence comes from Massilia arenae, assembly GCF_008014745.1. Lineage (GTDB taxonomy): Bacteria > Pseudomonadota > Gammaproteobacteria > Burkholderiales > Burkholderiaceae_D > Telluria > Telluria arenae. The sequence continues at coordinate 99,950 of NZ_VPFD01000003.1, read as the reverse complement.
CGCGGGTGGTGAGCAACTGGTTCCCCTTGCGCGCGCGCGGCACGCCGACCGGCATCTACAACTCGGCCTCGCCGCTGGGCTTCGCGCTGGCGCCTTTGTGCCTGTCGCCGCTGATCGCCGCGACCAGCTGGCACTGGGCCTTCTTCATCACTGGCGCGCTGGGCATCGTCGCGGCCATCGTCTGGGTCATGCTGTATCGCGACCCGATGCGCGAAGAGTTGACCGAGGCCGAGCGTGCCTACCTGGACGAAGGGCAGACCTCGGAAGACGCGCCGGCGGCGGGCTTCGCATCCTGGCGCGCGCTGTTCCGCCAGCGCGCCACCTGGGGCATGCTGCTTGGCTTCTTCGGATCGGTGTATTTGAACTGGGTCTTCCTTACCTGGCTACCGGGATATCTGCGCACGGAACGTCAGATGGACGTGGCCTATGTCGGTGTTGCGGCGACGATTCCCTTCCTGTGCGGCTTCCTGGGTGCGCTGTCGGCCGGCTGGGCGTCGGACCAGATCACCCGCCGCGCGAAATCGGTCGTGTCGGGGCGTCGGACAGCGGTAGTGCTGTCGATGTTGGGCATGGTGGCGTTCACGATTCCTGCTGCGCTGGTCGAGAGCAATACCGCGGCCATCGCCTGCATCTCGGTCGTGATCTTCCTGGCCAATGCGGCGTCGGCCTGTTCGTGGTCGCTGGTGACAGCGGTGGCGCCGCGCAGCCGGATTGCCTCGCTGGGTGCGATCCAGAACTTCGGCGGCTTTATCGGCGGCGCCTTGGCGCCGATCTTTACCGGCTATATCGCACAGGGCTGGTCGTTCGTGCCGGCCCTGCTGACTGGCGCCGGCATCGCCTTCCTTGGCGCGATGTCATACCAGTTCCTGGTGGTTCGGCCGATACCCGAGCAGGATTGAGCAGCAATAAAAAAACGGCCTCACGAAGAGGCCGTTTTGACTTGAAGTGCAATACGATCAGACGTCGATATTGCCAGCGCGCAGAGCGTTGGCCTCGATGAAGTTGCGACGTGGTTCGACCTCATCGCCCATCAGCGTCGTGAAGATCTGATCCGCCGCAATGGCATCCTCGATCTGCACTTTCAACAGACGACGCACGGTCGGATCCATCGTGGTTTCCCACAGCTGTTCCGGATTCATCTCGCCCAGACCTTTATAACGCTGCTTGGACACGCCACGTTCCGCTTCTTCACGCAGCCATTCCATCGCTTGATGGAAATCGCGCACCGCGAATTCCTTCATGCGCTCGCCTTCGCCGCGGCGCACGAAGGCGCCTTCGCCCATCAGGCCCTGGAAGGTCGCAGCCGAATCGGCCAGCAGCGCGTAATCGGCGCCTGCGACGAAGTCGGCGTCGATCGACGTCACCTGCACGTTGCCGTGGTAGACGCGTTCGATACGCAGGGCATGCTTCTCGGACAGCTCGTCCGAACGCACCTTGACCTGCACGGCCTTGTCGTTGATCGCGCTTTCCATGGCCTTGGCCGATGCTTCGGCGCTCTCGAGCGTCGTCAGGTCCAGCGCCACGCCGCCGCTGAAGATCGCGGTCAGCGCAGCGCGGTCGATCACGCGCGCCAGGCGCAGCATGATGGCGTTGGCCAGGTTGTACTTGCGCGCCAGTTCGCCCAACGCTTCGCCGTTGACCGGGTCCGCGCCTTCTTTCGGCAGCAGCGACGCGGTGTTCAGCGCGAACGTCATCATGTAGCTGGCTTCTTCGACGTCATCCTTCAGGTAACGCTCGTCGCGGCCGGCCTTGACCTTGTACAGCGGCGGTTGCGCGATATAGATGTGGCCACGTTCCACCAGCTGCGGCATCTGGCGATAGAACAGGGTCAGCAGCAGGGTGCGGATGTGGGCGCCGTCGACGTCCGCATCGGTCATGATGATGATGCGGTGGTAGCGCAGCTTGTCGACGTTGAATTCGTCCGGGCCGATCGAGGTGCCGAGGGTCGCGATCAGGGTCGTGATCTGCTCCGACGACAGCATCTTCTCGAAGCGCGCCTTTTCCACGTTCAGCACCTTGCCGCGCAGCGGCAGGATCGCCTGGAATTTACGGTCGCGGCCTTGCTTGGCCGAACCGCCTGCCGAGTCACCCTCGACGATGTACAGTTCGGCCAGCGCCGGGTCGCGTTCCTGGCAGTCGGCCAGCTTCGACGACAGGCCCAGGCCGTCCATGATGCCCTTGCGGCGGGTCAGGTCGCGCGCCTTGCGCGCCGCTTCGCGGGCGCGGGCGGCTTCGACGATCTTGCCGCAGATGATCTTCGCGTCGTTCGGCTTTTCCATCAGGAAGTCGGTCAGCGTCTTGGCGACGATTTCCTCGACCGGGCCACGTACTTCGGACGACACCAGCTTGTCCTTGGTCTGCGACGAGAATTTAGGTTCAGGCACTTTAACGGACAGCACGCAGGTCAGGCCCTCGCGCATATCGTCGCCCGAGATCTCGACCTTGGCCTTCTTGGCGAAGTCGTGCTCGTCGATGTACTTGTTGATCACACGCGTCATCGCCGCGCGCAGGCCGGTCAGGTGGCTGCCGCCGTCGCGCTGCGGGATGTTGTTGGTGAAGCACAGCACCTGTTCGTTGAACGAATCGTTCCACTGCATCGAGACGTCGACCGAGATATTCGTGTTCTGGTCCGACATGCGGTCGCCGGTCGCCTGGAACACGCTCGGGTGCAGCACGGTCTTGGCCTTGTTGATGTACTCCACGAAGCCGCGGGTGCCGCCTTCGAAGGCGAACAGCTCTTCCTTGCCGGTGCGCTGGTCGGTCAGCTTGATGCTGACGCCATTGTTCAGGAACGACAGTTCGCGGATACGCTTCGACAGGATTTCGTAGTGGAACTCCACCAGCGTGAAGATCGTTTCGTCGGCCCAGAAGTGCACCTCGGTACCGCGCTTGTCGGTTTCGCCGGTCACCTTCATCGGGGAGACTTCGAAGCCGTCGCGCATCTCGATCAGGCGATCGACCGGGACGCCGCGCGTGAATTCCATCTGGTGCACCTTGCCGTTCTGGCGCACGGTCACGCGCAGCAGCTTCGACAGTGCGTTCACGCAAGACACGCCGACGCCGTGCAGGCCGCCCGAGACTTTATAGGAGTTCTGGTTGAACTTGCCGCCGGCGTGTAGCTCGGTCAGGGCGATCTCGGTTGCCGAGCGCTTTGGCTCGTGCTTGTCGTCCATCTTGACGCCGGTCGGGATGCCGCGGCCGTTGTCGGCGATCGAAATCGAGTTGTCGGAGTGGATGATGACGTGGATCTCGGTGCAATAACCGGCCAGCGCTTCGTCGATCGAGTTGTCGAGGACTTCGAACACCAGGTGGTGCAGGCCGGTGCCGTCCGAGGTGTCGCCGATATACATGCCAGGGCGCTTGCGCACCGCTTCGAGGCCTTCCAGGATCTGGATGGAGGACGCGCCGTAATCATCCGCGCTTGGGGCGGGCTGTTCTGCTGGAATATTCTCGGACATGGACTGCTTTCTATAAAACGGTGAATCCGGTTGCCTGCGGCCAGCCGGCTTCAACACTGGCCTGCAACCCCGGAAACGTCGTTCCCGCGCAGGCGGGAACCCAAGTTCGTTGGCGTTCAAGCAAACTTGGGTCCCCGCCTGCGCGGGGACGACGGTCTTGAGGCTAACTGTTGTTGGCGCGCCGTCTGCCTGCCAACCTTCTTAAATGCGCATCGGCATGACGACGTATTTAAAGTCGCCATTGTCGGGAATCGAGATCAGGGCCGACGAATTCGAGTCGCCCAGGGCGATGTTCACCTGGTCGCACTTGAGGTTGTTCAGCACGTCGAGCAGGTAGGTGACGTTGAAGCCGATGTCGATCGAATCGCCACCGTAGTCGATCTCGAGTTCTTCGACCGCTTCTTCCTGGTCGGCATTGGTCGAGCTGATCTTCATGACGCCCGGCTCGATGATGCAGCGCACGCCCTTGAACTTGTCGCTGGTCATGATCGCGGCGCGCTGCAGCGAACGCAGCAGTTCATCGCGGCTGATCGTGAAGTCGTTCTTGTAACCCTTCGGGATCACGCGGGTGTAGTCAGGGAACTTGCCCTCAACCAGTTTCGAGACCAGCTCGATGTCGGCGAAGGTGAGCTTGACCTGCGAGGCCGCGATGTCCAGGCGCACGGTTTCATCGCTTTCTTCCAGCAGGCGCTGCAGCTCGATGATGGTCTTGCGCGGGATGATGACTTCCTGGCGCTCGAACTGCTGCTCGGTCTCCACCTGGCAGAACGCCAGGCGGTGGCCGTCCGTTGCCACGGCAATGATATTGCTGCCGTCCAGCACCAGCAGCAGGCCGTTCAGGTAGTAACGGATGTCTTGCTGGGCCATCGAGAAGTACACCATATTGAACAGGTGCTTCAGCGTTTTCTGCGGCAGGGTCACCGAGGCGTTGTAGCTGTCGGCCACCGAGACGGTCGGGAATTCCTCGGCCGCCAGGGTTTGCAGCGCGAAGCGCGACTTGCCGCTCTGGACCGCCAGGCGCTTGTTCTGCAGCGTCATCGTGACGTCGCCCGATTCCGGCAGCGCGCGCAGGATGTCCAGCAGTTTACGCGCGGCCACCGTGGTGCCGGTCACGTCGTCGCCCGAGCCGATATTGGCGTGCGTGGTGATCTGCACTTCGGTGTCGGTCGACAGGAAGGACACGCTCTCGCCGGTCTTGCGAATGAGGATATTGGCCAGAATCGGCATAGTGTGCCGACGCTCGACAATACCGCTCACGATCTGCAGTGGCCGGAGAAGCGTATCTCGGGTGGTTTTGACCAATTGCATAGTTATCCTCAGTACGTTTGAAAGGTGATGTGTTACTAAAGCGATATTGTGCCATTGCCTGAGGCAAACACAAAAAAACTGCTCAAAAGCAGGCGATCAGCCCTTGAGCGTCTGTTCCAGCACGTGCAGCTCGTGGTTGCACTCCGGATTTTTTTGGCGGTCGCCGGAGATCTTGCGCACCGCGTGCAGCACGGTCGTGTGGTCGCGGCCGCCGAACAGTTCGCCGATCTCCGGCAGGCTCTTTTGCGTGAGTTCTTTTGCCAGGTACATGGCGATCTGGCGCGGACGGGCTATGTTCGCCGGCCTGCGCTTCGAATACATGTCCGCGACCTTGATGTTGAAGAAGTCGGCCACCGTCTTCTGGATGTTTTCCACCGAGATCTGGCGGTTCTGCACCGACAGCAAATCCTTCAGTGCTTCCTTGACCACGTCGATCGTGATGTCCTTGCCGTGGAAGCGCGAGTAGGCCAGGATCTTGCGCAGCGCGCCTTCGAGCTCGCGCACGTTGGAGCGCAGGTGCTTGGCCACGAAGAAGGCGACGTCGTCCGACAGCGTCACGTCCTCGGACTGCGCTTTTTTCAGCAGGATCGCCACGCGCATCTCGAGCTCGGGCGGCTCGATCGCCACCGTCAGGCCGGAATCGAAACGCGAGATCAGGCGGTCGTCCATGCCCGTGATCTCTTTCGGATAAGTATCCGAGGTGATGATGATCTGCTTCTTGGCCGCGATCAGTGCCTCGAACGCATAGAAGAATTCTTCTTGCGTCCGGCTTTTGCCACCGAAGAATTGAATATCATCGATGAGCAGCATGTCGAGCGAATGGTAGTAGTGCTTGAAATCGTCGAAGCCCTTGCGTTGATAGGCGGTGACGACGTCGCGCACATACTGCTCGGCGTGGATGTAGCGGATGCGCGCGTTCGGCTGGTCGGCCATGACCTGGTTGCCGATCGCATGGATCAGGTGGGTCTTACCGAGGCCGACGCCGCCGTAGAAGAACAGCGGGTTGTACGACACGCCCGGGTTGTTGGCGACCTGGATCGCGGCGGCGCGCGCCAGCTGGTTGGCCTTACCGGTCACGAAGCTATCAAAAGTAAGCTCGGTGTTGATCCGGCTTTGCTCGCGCTTGGGCGAGTTGGCGATGTTCAGGTTCTGGGTCGAGCTCGGCCCGGCGGACGGCTGCGGGTTCTCGGCGCCAGGCGCAGGGCGCGGCGCGTTGAAATCGACGGTGGCCGAGTTGCCGGACGCGCTCGAGTCGGTCGCCTTGCGGGCAGGATTGTTCTTCGGGTCGAGCACGAACTGCACCTCGACCGGCGCTTCCCAGTACTGGGCGGCCAGTTCGGTGATGCGGGTGGCGAACTGCGTCTTGACCCAGTCGAGCTTGAAGCGGTTCGGCGCAGCGATGCGCAGCTTGCCGTCTTCGTAGTCGAGGGCGACCAGCGGTTTGATCCACGCGCTGAATTGCTGCGGCGTGAGCTCTAGCTCAAGCTGCGCGGATGCTGACTGCCAAAAATTTTCCATACTTCGCTTTTGATACGTAACACGCTATTTTACCTGTCTCGGCCCAAGTTATCCACAGGCGCTGCACATATTTTCCACCGAAATGGCGAGCCGGGCCGACCCCTTGCCAAGCTGGAAACGTACGCGGGTGGCGCTTGGTGAAACAACACCTGCCTTGACACAAGGGTGCGAAGTAGAGTCTAATTCAGGGTTCCCCGTCCATGCGCCATGCCAGGCTGTGATTTTTCAGCGGCTGGTGGTTGGGCGACGAAAGACCTGCTGTGGCGTGACGCTGGTATAACCTTGAGCGAAACTGTCATCGGCGCCGAATCTGACACGACGTCAGACCCGATTTTGCATCTTATTTTGCTTTAAGCGAGACCACCATGAAACGTACTTACCAACCTTCCGTCGTCCGTCGCAAGCGCACGCACGGCTTCCGCGCACGTATGGCTACCCGTGGTGGCCGTCAAGTCCTGAACGCTCGCCGCGCCAAGGGCCGCAAGCGTCTGGCTGTCTAAGTCACGCACCGCAGATCGATTGCGGTCGGTGATGACAGGCGAAGGTTCGCACGACTTCGCGCGCGCTCGGCGCATCGTTAAAACGGATGAATTTTCATCCGTTTTTCGTTTGCGGCCGACGCAAAAAACGGCGCATTTCGTGCTCTACACGCGTCCGAACGACCTGCCGCATGCGCGGCTGGGCGTCGTTGCGGCCAAGCGTTTTGCGCCGCGCGCGGTGACCCGCAATACGATCAAGCGCATGACGCGCGAGCTGTTCCGTACGAGCAGCCTGGCGCAGGTCGATTGCATCGTCCGCCTGTCGCGTCCCGTCAATGCCAAGGACGGCCCGGCCACCACGCGCGCCCTCAAGGCCGCGCTGAAGGTGGAACTGGCGCGCCTGTTCGGGTCACAGCAAGCCCTGCAGCAGCGGCCGCGTCCTACGCCGGCCAGCACGCCATGAAGACGCTGCTCGTCTGGTTGCTTCGCGGCTACCAGCTGCTGCTGTCCCCCATGCTCGGGCCGCGTTGCCGGTTCTATCCCAGCTGTTCCAATTATGCGATCGAAGCGCTGCGCGTCCATGGCGCCGCACGCGGTTCCTGGCTGGCCGCGCGCCGCGTGGGCCGCTGCCATCCGTGGAATGCGGGTGGCGTCGACCCGGTGCCGCCGAAAGACGGCCCCAAGGAATCTCACTCAGCCGCTTGCGGTTGCAACCACTCCTGAAGACTCCAATGGAATTCAATAAACGTACTGTCCTGTGGATCGTGTTCGCCATCTCCCTGATTGTTCTCTGGAACAACTGGATGGTGGCTAACGGAAAGCAGTCGCTGTTCTCGGCGCAACCACCAGCGCAAGTCGCGCAGCAGACCAAGCCGACGGATGTTCCAGCTGCGGCGCAGCCGGGCAGCGCCGCCGTGCCGGGCGCTCCGGCCGCCGCCGCTACCGCGGTGCCGGGTGCTCCCGCTGCCCCTGCAGCGCCTGCCAGCCAGATCGTCACCGTCACCACCGACGTGGTGAAAGTCGACATCGACTCGGTCGGCGGCGTCATCAAGCGCCTCGAGCTGCTGCACTATCCGGATCACTTCGACAAGACCAAGAACCAGGTCCTGTTCAATGTGAACGGCCCGAGCGTCTACCTGGGCCAGACCGGCCTGATCGGCACCAGCGCCGCCGGCGTGCTGCCGAATCACACGACGCCATTCACCGTCAAGTCGGCGCAGACCACGCTGGGCGGCAACAACCAGGCGCAGGTCGTGCTGGAAGCCGAGCAGGGTGGCGTGCGCCTGACCAAGACGCTGACCTTCCGCAAGGGCGACTACCTGGTCGGCGTGCGTCATGACGTCACCAACATCAGCGCCGCGCCGGTCCAGCCATCGATCTACCTGCAGCTGCAGCACGACGGCAACAAGCCGGCGACCGATTCCTGGTTCATGCCGAGCTACACCGGCCCGACCCTGTACACCGACGCCGACAAGTACCAGAAGCTGACCTTCGAGGAAATCGAAAAAGGCAAGGCCGACCACTCGACCAAGGCCGACAACGGCTGGGTCGCGATCTCGCAGCACTTCTTCGTCTCGGCCTTCATCCCGGCCGACAAGTCGCCGCGCGACATCTTCACCAAGAAGATCGCCAACAACCTGTACGCGATCGGCACCGTGCAGTCGCTGGGCACCGTGGCGCCTGGCGCGACCGTGTCGAACGACACCCGCCTGTATTCGGGTCCGCAGGACGAGCAGATCCTGGAAACCATCACCCCGGGCCTGGAGCTGGTGAAGGACTACGGCATGCTGACCGTGATCGCCAAGCCGATCTTCTGGGTGATGACCCAGCTGCACTCGATGCTGGGTAACTGGGGCTGGACCATCGTCGCCCTGACCATCCTGATCAAGCTGGCCTTCTTCCCGCTGTCGGCGGCCGGCTACCGCAGTATGGCGAAAATGCGCGTCGTGACGCCGAAGATGCAGGCGATCCGCGAGCGCTACAAGAGCGATCCGGCCAAGATGCAGCAGGCCACCATGGAGCTGTACAAGACCGAGAAGATCAACCCGCTGGGCGGCTGCCTGCCGATCCTGGTGCAGATGCCGGTGTTCTTCGCCCTGTACTGGGTGCTGCAGGCATCGGTCGAAATGCGCGGAGCGCCATGGATCCTGTGGATCCAGGATCTGACCCAGCCCGACCCGTTCTACATCCTGCCGGTGATCTACGCGGTGTCGATGTACATCACGACCAAGCTGAACCCGCAGCCGACCGATCCGGTGCAGGCCAAGATGATGCTGTTCATGCCGATCGCGTTCTCGGTGGTGTTCTTCTTCTTCCCGTCCGGCCTGGTGCTGTACTGGGTGGTCAACAACATCCTGTCGATCGCCCAGCAATGGGTCATCACCCGCAAGTTCGAGACCGCCGCGGCCAAGTAATCCGCAGCTTCTCGTGAAAAGCCCGCGCTTGAAAAGCGCGGGCTTTTTGTTTTTGAAGATCCCGTATCCCTTACAATCGTTCCATGAAACTCGACACATCTCCCATCGCCGCCATCGCCACCGCTCCGGGCCGCGGCGGCATCGGCGTCGTGCGCGCCTCCGGCAAATCGCTGGCCTTCCTGGTCGACGCCCTGTTCCCCGGCGTGACCCTGGCGCCACGCCACGCGACCTATATCCCGTTCAAGGCCGCCAATGGCGACATCCTCGACGAGGGTCTGGCCCTGTTCTTCAAGGGACCGCATTCGTATACCGGCGAGGACGTGCTCGAACTGCAGGGCCATGGCGGCCCAGTGGTGCTGCAGATGCTGCTGGCGCGCGTGCTGGAAGCCGGCGCGGCGTCCGGCCTGCGCCTGGCCGAACCGGGCGAGTTCACGCGCCGCGCTTTTCTGAACGATAAACTCGACCTGGCCCAGGCCGAGGCGGTGGCCGACCTGATCGACGCCTCCACCGAAGCCGCCGCCAAGTCGGCGTCGCAATCGCTGTCGGGCGCCTTCTCGCAAGTGGTGCACACCCTGGTCGACGGCACGATCAATCTGCGCATGCTGGTCGAGGCCACGCTCGACTTCCCGGAAGAAGAAATCGACTTCCTGGAAAAATCGAACGCGCGCGGGCAGCTGGCCGGCATCATCGAATCGCTCGAGAACGTGTTCCGCCAGGCGGCGCAGGGCGCGCTGCTGCGCGAAGGGCTGAACGTGGTGCTGGTCGGGCAGCCCAATGTCGGCAAGTCCTCACTCCTGAACGCGCTGGCCGGGGCCGAGGTGGCGATCGTCACGCCGATCGCCGGCACCACGCGCGACAAGGTGAGCGAGACGATCCAGATCGAGGGCATCCCGCTGAACATCATCGACACCGCGGGCATCCGCGCAGTGAGCGAAGAGATCGACGTGGTCGAGCGCATCGGCATCGAGCGCACCTGGGGCGAGGTCGGCAAGGCCGACGTGATCCTGCACCTGCTGGACGCGAATCTCGGCCCGAGCGCCGCGGACGAGGCCATCGTCGCGGCCTTCCCTCCGAACGTGCCGGTGGTGCGCATCTGGAACAAGATCGACCTGTCGGGGCACAAGCCGTCGAAGGACGAGAGCTCGGACGCCGTTCACCTGTACCTGTCGGCGCACGAAAAGCTCGGCATCGACCTGCTGCGCGCCGAGCTGCTGCGCATCGCCGGCTGGCAGCAGACTGGCGAATCGCTGTACCTGGCGCGCGAGCGTCACCTGATCGCGCTGCGCGCCGCGCGCGAACACCTGGAGCTGGCGCGCCAGCATGCGATGCAGGACGATCAGTCGCTAGACCTGTTCGCCGAGGAGCTGCGGCTGGCGCAGGATCGGCTCTCCAGCATCACCGGGCAGTTCACGCCGGACGATTTGCTGGGGGTGATCTTCAGCCGCTTCTGTATCGGCAAGTGACAGTTCGATGATTGAGCGGGAACTGTAACTATTGCAGTGTGGTGAGGGAATGCGTATGACGTCAGCAGATTTAAAGGTACTGCTCGATCAGTTGATCGCTGCTTGGGAAAACGAGGTGGCAGAGTTCAAGCAGGCAGGTAACGAGTACGACACGGACAAGATCGGTGAGTATTTTTCTGCGTTGAGCAATGAGGCCAATCTTCGCTGCGTTGAACGCGCTTGGCTAGTCTTCGGAATCAACGACAAGACCCGTGCCATCGTCGGGACTGATTATCGTCGCGACGCTGATCGTCTTCAGAGGTTGAAGAATCAACTGGCGCAAGGAACTGAACCCAGCATCACGGTGCGGAATATTCATGTCCTCGACGATGAGCGCGGTCGAGTGATACTCATGGAAATTCCGGCAGCACCACGAGGTATTCCGATCAGCTGGAAAGGCCATTACTACGCTCGTGCTGGAGAGAGCCGGGTTCCATTAGGGCTGGACAAACTGGATGAAATTCGTCAACAGACTCTCTTGCAGGATTGGACTGCTCAGCTTGTAGCAGGAGCTTCTTTGGATGATTTGGATGAGGGCGCCGTGCGCAGGGCGCGTGAGTCGTTTGCTCAGAAATATGCTAACCGTTTTTCATCCGAGGAAGTAGAACGCTGGCCTCTTACTGTCTTCCTTGATCGAGCCCGCATCACTCAGAATGGCAAAATCACGCGTGCGGCCTTGCTCTTGTTGGGGCAAGCGAAATCGGCATGGCACTTGTCTCCTCATCCGGTGCAATTGACTTGGAAACTGGAGGGTGTGGAACGGGCCTATGAGCATTTCGGTCCGCCATTTTTACTGGAGACAACACATCTCTACCAACGTATTCGCAATATTCAACTGCGAATTTTGCCTGAAGATCAGCTATTGCCTGTAGAGGTTTCGAAGTACGATCAAAAAGTCGTGCTGGAAGCGCTGCATAATTGTCTTGCACATCAGGATTACACACGCAACGGCCGGGTTGTGGTGACGGAACGTCCGGACAGGTTGTTGTTTGAAAACGAGGGCGGCTTTTTCGAAGGTCAACCAAGTGATTACCTCGAAGGGAACAAGATTCCTCGGCGCTATCGGAATCCATTCTTGGCCCAGGCCATGGCCGAACTGAATATGATCGACACGATGGGCTACGGTATTCACGATATGCATGCCCGTCAAGCCAAGCGGTATTTTCCTATGCCTGATTACGATCTGGACGAGGCGAGCGCAGTAAGGCTGACGATTTATGGAGGTGTCGTCGATCCGGCCTATAGTCGTTTGCTGATTCAGAAAACAGATTTGCCATTGGCTGATGTTCTTGCACTTGATCGTGTACAGAAGAAGTTGCTTATTCCTGAAGAAGCAGTGACTCGTTTGAAGCGAATGAAGCTGATCGAAGGACGTAAGCCAAATTATCATGTATCGGCTGCTGTGGCGGAGGCAACGGCGAACAAGGCTGAGTACATTCGTACCAGAGCGCAGGATGATGAGTTCTACGCCAAGCTCATCATTGACTACTTGGAGAAATTTGGACAAGCAACGCGTGCTGAGATCAACAAGCTGCTAGGGAGTAAGCTCAGCGATGCATTGGATGATAGACAGAAATATAACAAAATCGGCAACTTACTCACCAAGCTGCGACGCCAGGGGAGAATTGTTAACACGGGATCAGATACCGCCCCCTCATGGAAACCCGCAAAGAGGATTACATAGAAAAAATAGAGATTTGCAGAGAGAGTTTATTTTTTCCTAAATAATATCAAGCACTTAGCTCTCTCTTGCAAAGCTTGTTTAAGAGAGCCTGAAAGAGAGGCGTCTTGCGTCCTGTACTGACGTGATCGGAGCTTATTCGTCTGCGATCATGTTACGCTTGGCTGTTCCCTAGTAGAAGCTGATTCGCATGCAATCTCCTACACTTATGTTCCCTCGTCACTTACTGAAACTGGCCGGCTTAACCTTTGCAGTTACTCTGCTCGCCTCCTGCTCCAGCCTGATCGGCCCGCGCCAGGTCGAGCTCCCCCTGCACAAGCTGCAGGCCGGCCTGGACAAGCGCTTCCCCGTCAATGAGCGCCTGCTGGAACTGTTCGACGTCCAGCTCACCCGTCCGCAGCTGGCGATCCAGCCGGAAGACGACCGGGTCGCGCTGGCCGTCGAGGCCTCGGTCGCGCCGCCGTTCGCGCGCGCCTGGACCGGCAATATCGCGTTCTCGGGACGCCTGTACGTCGACCCGGCTCGCGCCGCAGTCATGATGGCCGAGCCGCGCGTCGATCGCCTGCAGCTCGGCAACCCCGAAGCCGAGCGTCAACTGACCCGCGTCGCCAACGGCCTGATCGACACCGTCGCGCGCGACATGCCGGTCTATACCTTCGAGCAGAAAGACTTGCGCTACGCGGGCGTGCAATTCGTTCCCACGCGAATCCAGACCACGCGCACCGGCCTGGTCGTGACGCTCGAGCCGGCAAAATAAGCAGTGTGCGCAAGCATGCATGCCGATAGTTGGCATTACGCTACGTTTTTTGGTGGTGCATTGGGGCTCGTGCAGCCGAAACGTTGCACGCATGTCAAATCGGTCCCCGGGAGCGGGGCAGGGGATTGCACCCGCCTGGCATTGGGCGCACACTGATACGCAACGAAAGTCGTGATGGGTTCGCCTGTCGCGGTCCGGCTTGCGCTTTCTCATGCGCACGGAGTTCCGCTGAAGTAATCTTTCTCTGACTAAAGGCTGCCGTATCAGGGGGTGGATCTTGGAAACGACACACGAGAGTCTTCCGGACAGTGGGCTGCCCGCTGAGCCGCCGGTGGCCGTCTCAGTTGCCTCCACAGGCAGCATGCCGACCCGCGCCAGTCTTCCGGCCAAGGGTTCGTGCTGGTACTGCGAAAAGCCGCTCGACAGTGTGCGGCGCTTTTGCGGCAAGCCCTGCGCCGACTCCTTCGACGAAGAAGCCGAGTTCACGCGCTGAGCGCTGCTAGCGGCGGCCGGTCTGCTCCAGCAGCGCCAGCGCGTTCTCGAAATCGAAGCGCCTGAGCGCCGCGTCGAACGCCGCCACCTTCTCGCTTCCCATGCTCGCCAGCAGGCGCGGACGCAGTTGCGTGGCCAGGTCCGGCGCACGGCCATCGCCGAGGTCGAGCATGTCGCGCAGGCGCGCCAGGTCGTCCCGGGCGACTGGCAGGCTTGCGGGCGCCGGCGCCGGCGTTAATGTCTGCGTTTCGGGCGCGGCCAGCAGCGTGTCGACTTCCGCCAGCACCCGCGCCAGCTCCTCGTCCAGCGCTGCGATCAGCGCCAGCGGCGCCGCGTCGCCGGCCTTCATCGCCAGTTCGACCTTCAGCGCCAGCTCGCGCAGCCGGTTCGCCTCGATCATCCCGGCCGCGCCCTTGAGCGTGTGGGCGATGCGGTGGGCCAGCACGGCGTCGCCGGCATCCAGCGCCGCGTGCAGGCGCGCCGCGAGGTCGCGGTAGTCGCCGGCGAAGCGTCCCAGCACGCGCAGGAACAGCGCGCGGTCATCCATCACCCTTTCCAGGCCGGCCGCGAAGTCGATGGCCACCGCTGCGCCGCTCACCGCGTCGTGAACGACCAGGCGCGCGCAACCGCCGCACCATTGACCGTACCGCTGAAATTGACCTCATAGGTCGTGGCCGCGCGCAGCGGAGCCACGGGGATGATGGAGGCCGCCGTTGCCTGCCCGAGCGGATCGACGCGCAGCACTTGCAGGTTGGCGCCGCCGCGCGGGCGCACCGTGAAGCTGCCGACCGCCAGCGTCGAATCGAGATTGGTGTGCACGCTGATCGGATACCCCACCTCGTTGCGGTCGGGGACCGGGTCCGGTTCCTCGGTATCGCTGAAGAAGTTGGGCGCGACCCCGGTCTGGCCGTTGAAGGGCCAGCTGACGATCGTGCCGCGCGCGATGCCGGGGCCATAGCCGTTGCGGCTGGCGAAATCGGCGGTGAAATAATGGTAGCCGCGGCTGGCGCTGGCGGCGCCGGTGCCGAGCTCGCGGAACATCGGCTCGAAGATCACGAAGCGGTGATAGATCGCCGTGATCAGTTCTTCGGTCATGAAGAATCCCGAGCCGTTGTTGCTGCCGGAGATCACTTCGCCATAGGCAAAACCGCGCGCCCGGTCCAACGTGTAGCTGGCCGCGTTCAGGCGGTCACCCAAGGTGGCGCCGGTAAAGCCCTGGCGACCCGGCACCTGGTCGTGGCTCATCAGGTTATTGATGCGCAGGTATTCGGAGTGTCCGAGCGCTGCATTGTCGATCTGCGCGTTCTGGGTGACCGTCGGCACGCCGGCCTGGGCGCGCCGGTAATTGATCCAGTTGCGGCCATCGAGGGCGATATTGCCGGTCAGGGCGGGGGCATCCACCGCTGGGGCGGGTGCGGGTGCAGCGGGGCTTGGCGCGACCGCCATGCCGCCACCGGCCTGGGGCGTCGGACTGCTGCTCCCGCCGCCGCCGCCGCATGCACTCATGGCCAGGGCAGCGCCCAGGATCGCGGCGATCGACTGCCAGCGTGGCGTATAGCTCATCTTGCAACTCCTGTCAATACATAAGCGTGGGGCATCATTCTAGGCCAAAAACGACGATCGTGACCGCCGCTGCAACCATCGCGCAACACCCTTACAGGGCTCACTGTAGAATAAGCCAACATTTCCCTTGTCGAGTCGACCATTGAAGCTATCTAACCAGCAACGCCTCGCGCGCGCCAAGTTCGCCCTGCCCAGTTCCGTGACGCTGCTATCGATCGCCTGCGGTTTCGCCAGCATCGTGATCTCGGTCGACAACGCACGCGTCGGCGACCCGGACGACTTCCGCCTGGCCGCGATCCTGCTGGTGCTGGCCGGCGTGTTCGACGCGCTCGACGGTTTCGTGGCGCGCGCCACCAATACCCAGTCCAGCTTCGGCGTGCAGCTCGACTCGATCGCCGACGTGATGAACTTCGGCTGCGCGCCCGGCCTGCTGCTGTACTGCTACGGCTTCACCCAGCTGGGCGATGTGCACCCGACGCTGGAGCGCATGGGCGGCCTGGCCTGCTTCGTGTTCGTCACCTGCGGTGCGCTGCGCCTGGCGCGCTTCAATATCAGCCATGGCCGCACCGACCCGCGCTACTTCGTCGGCATGCCGATCACCGCCGGTGCGGCCTGCGTGGCCTCGGTAGTGGTGGCCTGGCCCGATCCCGTCGTTTCCCTGGCGCCGGCCTTCATGGTGTGCGCGCTGATGGTCTGCGTCGGCGCGCTGATGGTGTCGACCATCCGCTTCCCCAGCTCCAAGCACCCGAAAGGCAAGGTGATGCTGGCGCTGGTGGGCGTGTGCCTGGTGCTGCTGGCGTTGTTGCAGGAGCGTTTCTTCGTGCTGTTCTTCCTGCTCTATGTGTGCGTGACCCTGCTGCTCAACATCGGCTGGAAGCTGGGCTGGCGCGGCGTGGCGCCGCCGAAGGTGTTCGAGGACTGATGCGATACCGTCGTTCCCGCGGAGGCGCACTGCTGTCCGGAATAATCTTCTTGATTTTTCCATCAGAATAGGCATCCCTGTTTGAGTGCCAAGTCCTCTCGATATCGACGCTGTCGTCGGTATCGAGAGAGTTCGGTGGCGCCGCGTTGAAACAGGGTTTCCCGTACCTGCACCAAACACTCCCACAATGTGCCTTTGACGGCATTTCGCTGCTTGTAGAGGGCGACAAGNGCGCACTGCTGTCCGGAATAATCTTCTTGATTTTTCCATCAGAATAGGCGTCCTTGTTTGAGTGCCAAGTCCTCTCGATATCGACGCTGTCGTCGGTATCGAGAGAGTTCGGTGGCGCCGCGTTGAAACAGGGTTTCCCGTACCTGCACCAAACACTCCCACAATGTGCCTTTGACGGCATTTCGCTGCTTGTAGAGGGCGACAAGCAGGTAGCTGATCAATGCAGTAAGCACCTGGATACGTACAGCGTTTTCGGATCTGCCCAAGAATGATTTGATCTTGAGATGCTGCTTGATCCATTTGAAGAACAGCTCGATGTCCCATCGCTCCTTGTAGCTCTGGGCGATCTCCAGCGCTGAGCTTTCCAGATCATTGGTGGCAAGAACAAGTGCAGTCTTGTCGGGACGAGCAATGGTCACGCGGCGCAGAGTTGCAACATAAGGATTGGCCCGTCCACCAGGACGGCGGTGTTTAAGCTGGACGATTTCATCGTCGATGACTCCCAGCGCGTCGGTTGGAACCTCGCGCTGTTCGATCACGGTCAAGCCCGCGTTTTTCTTGAAGCGAGTGACGAACAATGCACCAGCGTTATCGATAGCATGCCACCAGCTGTAATCGCAGTAGCCTTTATCGAACACATACAAGGCGCCCTGTCGCAGCGGGACCTCCCACGCCTTCTCGATGTCGTTGACGTTGGCAGCACTGAAGCTGTACCAATCGGGAGACTGCGTCGTGGCATCCAACAAAACATGCACCTTCATGCCCTGCGTGTTGCGGGTGCTGTTATCGAGCGTCCAACGATCAAACTCGCGGCCTTTGAGCGTGAGCGAAGTTGAATCGAGCAAATACATCAGTTCGGAACTATCACTGCGCAACTTGCGTGAAACGAGCTTCATCAGCCATGCCGCTGTTTCGGCAAATACTGCATCACTACGCCTGGCGTTAGCGTCGGCAATGGTCGTGCGCTGAATAGATGCCGCCCCTAGATGATGATGGTGGGACTGATGGCTGTTAAAACCGATGGCCAAGGTGCGAAGGCTGGATGCTCCACTGAGCTGCCCGTACAGCATGCTGATGAGATGCTGCCAATGACTGAATTTCTTCGAGTACTTGTCGGCGTTGTGCTGTTTGACCAATGCGTCGAACTTCTGACGCGGAAGGCCCTTCATTAATTCTTGAAAAGTGGATATGCTGAACATGTTGCAGGGGTGGTTTTTAAGTTTGGCGACTCCGGTATACGCCGGTAAACCAGTCCCTGCAACCCTTCCAGCAATTTCCCCTCAAATTATCCCGGACAGCAGTGCGCGAAGGCGGGAACCTAAGCTTGCTCGCGGACCGACTACGTTTCAAGATATCTCCAGGCTACAGCCTTGGGTTCCCGCCTCCGCGGGAACGACGTGGAGGGTGTGCTTATTGTGCAGCTGCTGCTTGCGCCGGCGCCCCCTGCGCCTGGCTCGGCGACACCGGATCCACCGGCCCCGTCACCGCACGCTTGACGAAATACTCGGTATCGCCAAAGCAGCTGGTCGGCACGCCCTTGTGCTGCTCGTACGAGATCTGCACGCGGCGGCCGATATTGCTGTTGAGTTGCTGTACCACCGTCTCATCGCGCACGGTGAAGGCGAAGCGCTCGGGAATCGCTCCCGGCATGCTCGACAGCAGGATCTCGCCCTCCCAGGTCTTGCACAGCCAGCCTTTCTTGGAGAACGTCTGCAGGTAGCCGGCGCGGTCGCCCTCGGAATACGCCCAGGTCAGGGTGAACCACGTGTACAGGGAACCGAGCACCGCCACGACGGCGACGACGGATAGCAGGATGGCGGTAGAACGGGCTTTGGGCATGGTCGGGCAGGCGATCAAAAAGGTTGGCACGGGTTGTCAATATTGCAGCGCAAACGCGGTGCGCGCTCATTCTGCCATGCCTTGCAGTAATCGCAAACTGCGAATCTCATCCGGGCCGCTAATTAACCGGTCCGCGCCGCCACCTCGGCCTCCTGGGCCGCAATCCTCCTGCGGTAGCGTATGGACGACCACAGCGACACCAGGATGAAGGCCAGCCCCGACAGCCCGGTGAACCATTCCGGGATGTGATAGTGCACGCTGGCGAACATGATCAGGGCCAGGATGCCGATCGCGTAGTGCGCTCCGTGCTCTAAATAGACGAATTCCTGCAAAGTCCCCTTGTAGACCAGGAACACCGTCATCGAGCGCACGAACATGGCGCCGATGGCCAGGCCCAGCATGATGATCACGACGTCATTGGTGATGGCGAAGGCGCCGATCACGCCGTCGAAGCTGAACGAGGCATCCAGCACTTCCAGGTAGAGAAAGCCGCCGATGCTGCCTTGCGAGATCATGGCGCCGACCGAGGGATCTTGTTCCTTTTCTTCGAGCAGTCCGCTCAGCCACTTGACGCCGATATAGACCAGCACCCCGGTCACGCCGGCGATCAGCACCGCCAGCTTGCGTGCCTCGGGCATCAGGCGCATGGCGCCGATCACGCACAGCAGGGTGAGCAGCACGGCCAGTCCCTCGGACCCGTACTTGCCGACCTTTTCCTCGAACCAGGTGATCCAATGCAGCTCTTTTTCCTCGTCAAAGAGGAAGTTCAGGAACACCAGCATCAGGAAGGCGCCGCCGAAGGCTGCGACCTCGGCGTGGTGCTCGGTCAGGTGGCGCGAATATTCATTGGGATTGTCGATCGCCATATGCCAGACGTCGAACAGGCCGAGGCCGGTGGCGGCGGCGACGATCACCAGGGGAAACAGCAGGCGCATGCCGAACACCGCCACCAGGATGCCGACGGTCAGGAACAGCTTGCGCCAGAACTCGTTCCAGTGCTTGAGCACCGAGGCATTGACGACGGCATTGTCGAAAGAAAGCGACACTTCCAGCACGCCGAGGATGGCGGTGATCCACAGGGCCTGCAGCAGGCCGGGCAGTCCGCGGTGCTCGTAGCCCCACCAGCCGGCCAGGGCCATCAGGACTGCCGTGACGATGAAGGACCAGCGGAAGTGCCGCATACATACCTCTTGTCTGTATTGACTCGTTGGGTCAATATTACCGTTTCCCGGCCTGATGCGTCCGTTCCAAAAGTCGCCCACGAGGCCTTGCTTCTGAGATAATTCCGCCCAGCATTTTCACCTATAAGACATCATGGACATTATCTACCTCGCGACGCCCATACTGACCTGGATGGTGGTCGGTCCGATCAAGTTTCTCATTTCCAGCGTCCGCCTGCGGCGCTGGGCCTTCGACCTGGTCGGCAATGGTGGCTTTCCCAGCAACCATAGCGCGGTCGTTTCCAGCATGGCCACCCTGATCGCCCTGCGCGAAGGCATGGACAATCCGGCCTTCGGCGTGGCGTGTGCGCTCGCCTTCATCGTCATGATCGACGCCAACAGCCTGCGCCAGCACGTCGGGCGCCACGCGGTGTCGATCAACCGCCTGCACGACGGCAAGGAGGACTACGTCATCCTGCGCGAACGCATGGGCCATACCAAGATCGAAATCGCTGGCGGCGTCCTGACCGGCATCGGCATGGGCTTCCTGATCAACGCCGTCCTCGGTGGCCTCTAGCCATGTACATACAGCGGGCGTCCACTTGCCGGACGTCCGCCTGTCCGTTTTACCCCGCATCTCATCCGGGCTGGAATGCAGCTCATCGCCAAAAAACGCAGTTCATCCATCGAATTCGGCGTTATACAGGTTCGTCAATTGACGCCATCAGGGGCCTCCTGAATACTGCGCGCTGAGTACCTATTCTCATTTTTATAAAAACGATCAAGTCCTACTCTGGAGAATCACAATGCTGCGCAAAACCCTCCTCGTTCTAGCCATCGCCTCAAGCCTCGTCGCCTGCGGCAAGGATTCCGCCAAGGCCCCCGGCCAGGGCAAGGACAACAAGCCGACGCAGCTGACGGTGGCGCCCGAGGATGTATTGACGATCCAGAGCGATTCGATTTCGTCGGGCCCGGTGGTCACGGGGTCGATCCAGCCGGAACGCAAGGCCGACCTGCGCGCCGAAGTCTCGGCCATCGTGCTGCAGGTGCTCAAGGAGAACGGCGAGCCGGTCAAGCGCGGCGACGTGCTGGTGCGCCTCGACGAGACCTCGATCCGCGACACCCTGACGTCGGCCGAGGATGCGCAGCGCGCCGCCAGCCTGGCGCTGGAACAGGCCAACCGCCAGCTCGAGCGCCTCAAGACCCTCACCGCATCCGGCATGACCTCGGCCAAGGCCCTGGACGACGCCGAAATGGCGCGCAATAACGCCCTGAGCGAACTGTCGGGCGCCCGGAGCCGCGTCGCCACCGCGCGCCAGCAACTGGCCCGCACCACCGTGCGCGCGCCGTTCGACGGCATCGTCTCCGAGCGCAAGGTCTCCAACGGCGACACCGCCAATATCGGCAAGGAGCTGGTCAAAGTCATCGATCCGACCAGCATGCGCTTCGAAGGCGCGGTGTCGGCCGATTCGGTCAGCACCGTCAAGGTCGGCCAGAAGGTCAATTTCCGCGTCAACGGCTATGGCGAGCAGCAGTTCGCCGGCATCGTCAAGCGCATCGATCCAGCCGCCAACCCGGTTACCCGCCAGGTCGAAGTGCTGGTGGGCTTCGCCGACAAGGCCCAGCCGCGGGTGGCCGGCCTGTACGCCGAAGGCCGGGTCGACGCTTCCGCCACCGACGCCCTGATGTTGCCTGAATCGGCCCTGGTGCGTGTCGGCGACAACAGCCACACTTGGCGCATCAAGGATAAAACGCTGTCCAAGGTCAACCTGGTGGTTGGCGCGCGCGACCCGCGCACCGGCAACCTCGAAGTCAAGCAGGGCCTGGCCGCAGGCGACATCGTGCTGCGCGCGCCGACCTCGAACCTGAAAGACGGCCAGAAGGTCGACATGCCGGCCGCGCGCGTGGCCAGTGCCGCGACCGGCGCAGCCGCCCAAGGCAAGTAATACGGGAAATATATAAGGAAAAACAACCATGTTCCTGTCCAATTTTAGTGTCAAGAAACCGGTCGCGACGATCGTCATCATCGTCGCGATGATGGCCATCGGCCTGCTCGCGTTGTCCAAGCTGCGGGTCAACCAGAATCCCGACGTCGACATCCCCATCATCGTGGTCGACATCCCGTATCCGGGCGCCTCGCCCGAAACGTCCGAGCGCGAAATCACCAACCGCCTCGAGAAGCAGATGCAGGCGATCCAGGGCGTCAACAAAGTCAATTCCAACTCCTATGAAGGCGGTGCGTCGATCTGGATGGAATTCGATTTCGACCGCAACCTGATCGAAGCGTCGGACGACGTGCGCAACGCCATTGCCGCAGTGCGCTACAAGCTGCCCATCGAGATGCGCGAGCCCGTGCTGCGCCGCATCGACCCGGCCGCCGAACCGGTGATGTCGCTGGCGCTGTCGTCGAGCACGCAAAGCCATGCCGAGATTTCGCGCTATGCAGAAGACGTGCTCGCCGACCAGTTCCGCGCCATCGACGGCGTCTCGACGGTCGCCGTCAACGGCGCCCTGCGGCGCGAGCTGTCGGTGCTGCTGCGCGCCGAGAAACTGCGTGAGTTCAATGTATCGGTGACGGAAGTAACTAACGCCCTGCGCAGCGGTAACACCAACGCGCCGGTCGGCAAGCTGCGTAGCGAACTGGACGAGAAGGGCATCCGCCTGGTTGGCCGCATCGAGCGTCCCGAGGATTTCTCGCAGATCGTGGTCAAGCGCAATGGCGACACGATCGTGCGCCTGAACCAGGTCGCCGAGATCCGCGACGGCTTCGCCGACATCAACAGCCTGTCCATGCGCAGCGGCAAGCCGAATGTCGGCCTGCAGATTTCCCGCTCGCGTGACGCCTCGACCGTGTCGCTGGCCAAGAAGGTCCATGAAGTGGTCAAGGAAGCCAGCCAGCACCTGCCGGAAGGCACCAAGCTGGAAGTGACCCGCGACGGCGGCGAAGATGCGCAGTCGAGCCTGAACAACGTCATCGAGGCACTGGTGCTGGGCGCCGTGCTGACCGTGTTCGTCGTGTATGCCTTTCTCAATTCCTGGCGCTCGACCCTGATCACCGCGCTGGCCCTGCCGACCTCGGTGCTGGCCGCCTTCATCGCGGTCTGGCTATGCGGTTTCACCCTGAACTTCATGACCCTGCTGGGCCTGTCGCTGGCGATCGGCGTGCTGATCGACGATGCGATCGTGGTGCGCGAAAACATCGTGCGCCACATGGAGATGGGGTCGGACCGCCGCACCGCGGCCCTCGAAGGCACCGCCGAAATCGGCATGGCCGTGGCCGCCACGACCTTCTCGATCATGGCCGTGTTCGTGCCGGTGGCCTTCATGCCGGGCGTGTCCGGCGAGTGGTTCCGTCCGTTCGCACTCACCGTGACCTGCTCGGTGATCGTGTCGCTGTTCATTTCGTTCACGCTCGACCCGATGCTGTCGGCCTACTGGGGCGATCCGCCAGACCACCACAGCGCGCCGAAGAAGGGCATTGGCCGCATGCTGGACAAGTTCAACCACTGGTTCGACCGCCAGGCCGACCGCTACGGCAATGTGATCGCGTGGGCGCTGCATCACCGCCGCTGGATGGGCTTCATCGCCCTGGCAAGCTTGGCCGGCGCGATCGCCCTGCACTCGGCCTTTGGCGGCTCCAGTTTCCTGCCGAAGATGGATTCGGGCACCATCATGGTGGAGGTGCGCGTGCCGGCCTCGTCGAGCGTCGAGTATGCCCGCCGCAAGGTCGAGGCGGCCGCCGAACTGGCGCGCACCCTGCCGGAAACCGAGGACACCAACAGTAACGTCAACCTCTCTGGCGGCCGCGTGTACGTGGACATCGGCAAGCGCCGCCAGCGCGAGCGCAGCGCCTCCGAGGTCGCGGTCGAGCTGCGCGAGAAGATCAGCCGCCTGGTCGGCGCCGAGTACGTGGTCATGGATGACCTGAGCGGCAACGGCAAGCCGGTGCAGATCGAGTTCAGCGGCCCGGATTCGCGCAAACTGATGGAACTGACCAATGCCTATATGGTCAAGCTGCGCGAGGTGCCGGGCGCGGTCGACATCACCCTGTCGGAGCAGGATCCGAAGAACGAGCTGCAGATCGTGCTCGACCGCGGCCTGGCCAATATGATGGGCATCTCGGTCAACGACGCCGCCCAGTCGCTGCGCGTGGCCTTCGCCGGCATCGAAGTGGGCGACTGGGTCGACCCGACCAGCGAGACCCGCGACGTCGCCGTGCGCCTGCATCCTGACGACCGCGTCAACACCGAGAGCATCGAGCGCCTGCCGATCTCGGTCGGCGGCACGGGCATGATGGTGCCGCTCGACCAGATCGCTTCGATTACCATGGGCAAGGGTCCGTCGGCGATCCGCCACAAGAACGGCGAGCGCATGATCACCGTCTCGGCCAATGCCCAGGGCCGTTCGCCGGGCGAGGTCACGGCCGACGCCATGAAACTGGCGCGCACCTTCGACTTCCCGCCGGGCTACGGCCTGGCGCTGGGCGGCTCGGGCGAGGACCAGCAGGAGCTGTTCACCGAGATGGTCATCGCGCTGCTGTCGGGCATCGCCCTGATGTACCTGATCCTGGTGATGCAGTTCAGTTCGTTCACCGCGCCGATCGGCGTGATGATGTCGCTGCCGCTGTCGCTGATCGGCGTGGTGGTGGCGCTCATCATCACGGGGCATACGCTCAACCTGATGAGCATGATCGGCATCATCATGCTGATGGGCCTGGTGGCCAAGAACGCGATCCTGCTGCTGGACGCCGCCCGCGCCCTGGAGCACGAAGGCATGGACCGCGAGGATGCCCTGATGGCGGCCGGCCGCAAGCGCCTGCGTCCGATCCTGATGACCACCTTCGCCTTGATCGCCGGCATGCTGCCGGTGGCGCTGGCCTTCGGCGATTCGGGCGAGTTCTACCAGCCGCTGGCGATCGCCATCATCGGCGGCACGATCACCTCGACCGTGCTGACCCTGCTGGTGGTGCCGACCTTCTACGACAGCATCGAGATCGCCCGCGACCGCATGGTGGCCAAATATGGCCGCCGCGCCGAACGCTGGAATACGTTGCCGGCCTTCCTGATGACCTTTGTCGAAGCGATCCTGACCCTGACCCTGGTGCGCCTGGTCTACCGCGTGATCGTGCGCATCGGCCGCTTCGTGACCGGCCGCGGCAAGGCCGTGCCGGCCTGATCCTGTCCCTGAGGGCGGCGCCGGCCGCCTGCTGCACCCGACACGGCCAGCCACGCGCTGGCCGTGTCTTTTTGGCAACGGGTTCGGTGCGCTCGCCACCGGATCCGAGCTGTCGCGCTAGTGTTTCCTGTTGTTATGTTCTAATGGCGGGCGGCTCGTCGGTAATTCGATGCTGAACTACTTGCCTTGCAGTACACAGTTTCTCAAGAATCCCGTTTTCTATCTTCCGCCCTTAGGTCTCCCCATGTCCGCACTCCCATCTTCCCCCGTCCTGGGCGATTCCGACCTGAACTGGCTTGCCGGCGGTGGCGAAATGGGTGAACTGATCCGCAGCATGGACTGGTCGCAGACGCCGCTTGGCCCCTTGTCCGACTGGCCGCAGAGCCTGCGCACCTCGGTCAGCCTGTGCCTGTCCTCGACCTTCCCGATCCTGGTGTGCTGGGGACCGGACGACATCCAGATCTATAACGACGCCTACCGCCCGATCTGCGGCGACCTGCATCCGGCGTCGATGGGGGCGCCGTTCAAGGTGGTGTGGGCCTCGGCGCTGCCGGTGGTGGGCGCGGCCTTCGAGCGTGCGCACCAGGGGGAGGGCGCCTACATCAAGGACCAGCAGATGTTCCTGGACCGCAGCGGCTACCTCGAGGAGGCGAATATGACCTTCTCGTTCTCGCCGATCCGCGACGAGTCGGGGACGGTGGGCGGGGTGTTCCACCCGATCACCGAGACCACGGCCCAGGTGCTGGGCGCGCGCCGTGCCCAGGGACTGCGCGACCTGACCGCCAGCCTGGCCTCGACCCGTTCGATGGCCGAGATCGGCCAGCAGTTGACGATCCATGTCGAGCGCATGAAGGCCGACGTGCCGTTCCTGCTGTTCTACCAGATCGACCAGGACAGCGGAATGCTGGAGCTGCGCGGCGGCGGCGGCCTGCCGCCGCATGGCGTGCTGGCGCCAGGTTCGGCGCCCCTGGACGACGCCTGCTGGCCGTTCGCGCGCTGCGCCGCCGCGCATGCGGCCGCACAGGTGGACGACGTCCCGGCGCGCCTGGCCGGGATGACTTGCGGACCCTACGAGGATCCGCCGCGCTCGGCCCTGGTGTTGCCGCTGTCGCTGCCGGGCCAGCAGGAGCTGTTCGGCTTCGTGGTCGCCGGCGTGAGCGTGCGCCGCGCGCTCGACGCCGACTACCGCAATTTCTATGAATTGCTGGGTGCGGCCGTGAACACGGCCGTCGGCAACGTGCTCGCCTACGAGCAGGAACAGCGCCGCGCCGAAGAACTGGCCAAGATCGACCGCGCCAAGACCGCCTTCTTCTCGAACGTGTCCCATGAATTCCGTACCCCGCTCACCCTGATCCTGGGTCCGCTCGACGACGCCCTGGCCGATGACGCGGACAGCATGAGCGCTGCGCAGCGCAAGCGCATCGAGGTCACCCACCGCAATGCGCTGCGCCTGCTCAAGCTGGTCAACTCGCTGCTCGACTTCTCGCGCATCGAGGCCGGCCGGGTGCAGGCCAGCTACGTGCCGGTGGACCTGGCGCACCTCACGCTCGACCTGGCCGGCGTGTTCGAGTCGGCCATGGCCAAGGGCGGCCTGGAATACCGGATCGAACTGCAGGACCTGGGTCAGCCGGTGTATATAGACCGCGATATGTGGGAAAAAATCGTCTTCAACCTGCTGTCGAACGCCTTCAAGTTCACCCTGCACGGCGGCGTCACGATCAGCCTGCGCGAACACGAGGGCATGGCGCGGCTGTCGGTGCGGGACACCGGCACCGGCATTCCCGAACACGAGCTGCCGCGCATGTTCGAGCGCTTCCACCGCATCGAGGGCGCGCCCGGGCGCACCTATGAAGGCACCGGCATCGGCCTGGCCCTGATCCAGGAACTGGTGCGCCTGCACGGCGGAACCATCGCCGTTTCCAGCGTATTCGGCGAAGGCACGCGTTTCGACGTCGACCTGCCGTTCGGCCAGGCCCACCTGCCGCAGGACCGCATCCTGCATGCCCCGGACGCGATGGAAGACCGCCAGCGCATGGGTTCGGCCTTTGTCGAGGAAGCGCTGCGCTGGCTGCCGGACGCCGAGGTTTCTGCGCACGGCGAAGGACAGCCGGCGCCGATCGACATGGGTGGGGAGGGGCGCCCGCGCATCCTGATCGCCGACGACAATAACGATATGCGGGCCTACCTGAAGGCCTTGCTCGAGCCACATGCCGAGGTGCGCGTATGCGCCGATGGCCAGGCGGCGTTCGAACTCGCGCTGGCGGATCCGCCCGATCTGCTGCTGAGCGACGTGATGATGCCGAAGCTCGATGGCTTCGGCCTGATCGCGCAGATCCGCGCCAGCGAAGCGCTGCGCCTGCTGCCAGTGATGCTGCTGTCGGCGCGCGCCGGCGAGGAAGCCAAGGTCGAGGGCCTGCAGGCCGGCGCCGACGATTATCTCGTCAAGCCGTTCTCGGCCAACGAGCTGCTGGCGCGGGTGCGCACCCAGGTGGAAATGGGACGCGAGCGGCGCCAGATGGAACGCGATGCGCGGGCGCGCGAAGCCCACGTGCGGGCCCTGATCGACGCCTCGCCGTCGATGCTGTGGACTACCGATAATGACGGCCAGTGCACCTACCTGAGCCAGCGCTGGTATGACTACACGGGCCGCACGCCGGAGCAGGACCTGGGCCTGGGCTGGCTCGACAACGTCCACCCCGAGGAGCGCGACCGCGCCCGCGAAGCCTTCCTGTCCGCGAATGCGGCGCGCGCGCCGTTTTCGTTCGACTACCGCCTGCGCCGCCCTGACGGCAGCTATCGCTGGTTCATCGACTCCGGCCTGCCGCGCGTCAATGCGGCGGGCGAACCGGACGGCTTCGTCGGCACGGTGATCGACATCCAGGTGCGCAAGACCTTGCAGGAGCGCTTCGAGCGGGTGTCCGAGGCGGGCGACATCGGCGTCTGGTACGCCGACGCGCCGTTTACGCAGTTCCAGATCAATGCCGAGATGGCCGTGCACTTCGGCCTGGATGGCGCGCGCCCGGCCTCGGTCGACGCGCTGCTGGCGGCGGTCGACCCGGAAGACCGGGAACGGCTGGCCGCCAGCGTCGAACACGCGGTGCGTGCCGGCGCGCCGCTCGACCTGGAGTTTCGTACCATGGCGGGCGGCGCGCCGCGCTGGCTGCGGGCGATCGGCTGGTGCGGCCTGGACAAGCATGGCCAGCCGGAGCGTTTCGACGGCGTGACCCTCGACATCGACAGCCAGAAGCACGCCGAGCAGGAACTGCAGCGCCTGGCCAGCGAGCTGGGACAGAAGAACCGCGCGCAGAGCGACTTCCTGTTCACCCTGGCGCACGAGCTGCGCAACCCGCTGGCCCCGATCCGTTCGGGGCTGGAGCTGATGCGCATCGGCGCCGCCAGCGGCGACGTGCAGGCCATCATGCGGCGCCAGGTCGACCACATGGTGCACCTGGTCGACGACCTGCTCGACATGGCGCGCCTGGCCGAGGGTAAGGTCACGCTCAAGCTCGAGCGGGTGCGGCTGGCCGACGTCGTGCGTGAGGCCGTCGACATGAGCATGCCGCTGATGGAGGCGCGCAAGCATGCGCTGACCGTTCGTCCGCCCGACGCGTCGCTGGCGCTGCACGCGGACCGCCACCGCGTGGCGCAGGTGCTGAGCAACCTGCTCAACAATGCTGCCAAATACACGCCGCAGGGCGGCGCGATCGAGATCGCGGCGCGGGTCGAGGCGCAGGAAGTGGCGATCACCGTATCGGACAACGGCATCGGCATCGCCGCGCCGGCGCTCGAGACGGTGTTCGACATGTATGCCCAGGCCCATCTCGGCACCGAGATGGCGCAGGGTGGGCTGGGCGTCGGCCTGAACCTGGTCCAGCGCCTGGTCAAGCTGCACGGCGGCCGGGTGGCGGCCAGCAGCGCCGGCGCCGGCATGGGCAGCCAGTTTACGGTGTGGCTACCGTTGCCGCAGGATGCGCTGGCTGGACTGCCCGTCGCCGCCGCGCCCGAAGCGGCGACCGCACCGGTCCCCGCCACGCCGGGCGGCGCGCTGCGCATCATGGTGGTGGACGACAATGTCGACGCGGCCGAGACCTTGCAAGCGCTGCTCGAAATGAACGACCACACCGTCAGCGTCGCCAACGACGGCGCTGCGGCGCTGCGCCTCGCCAGTGAAGACCTGCCGCAGGTGGTGTTCCTGGATATCGGCCTGCCCGACATGAGCGGCCATGAGGCGGCCGAGGCGATGCGCCGTATCCCGGGCATGGAAGACGCCACGCTGGTGGCGCTGACGGGATGGGGGGCGGAGCAGGACCGGCGACGTTCGAGCGAGGCGGGGTTCGATCATCACCTGACCAAGCCGGCCGATTTCACGATGGTGGAGAATCTGATCCGCGACGTCGCGGCGAACCGGCGCACGACGGCCTAGCCAATTGCGGCGGACGGATGTGGGCCTGAAAAAAAACAACCCGGCCGTGAGGGGCCGGGTGCTGGTATTGAATAGAGCGCTACCCCGAACGCGCCCCGCGAGCAGGGCGCCGTTCGGTGGCTGGCCCAGCCGATTACTGGCCGGTGGTGCCGGTCGGCGGCGTGGTGGTGGTCGCCGGATCGGTGGTGGTGGTGCCGGTGGCGCCTTCAGCGGTGCCGGTGCCGATGGTGCCGGTGGTGCCCGTTGCGCCGCTGGTGTCGCCTGCGGTGCCGGTTGCGCCGGTGGTGCCGCTGGTGCCCATATCGGTGGTACCGGTGCCGGTGGTGCCGGTGCCGGTAGCGCCGGTGCCCACATCACCCGTGGTGCCGGTGGCGCCCGAGGTGCTGCTTGGCATGGTCGCCGAGGTGTCGGCCGGGGTGGTGGTGGTCGCGGCGTCGTCCTTCTTGCAAGCGCCCAGCAGGGTGGCCAGGACGGCGGCGGTCAGCAGGATTTTTGGTGCTTTGGTCATTGCATTCATTTTTAACTCCTCGTTTACGTCTATCTTCGTGCCGAAGTTTCCAGCTCATTGTGGTGAGGCGCTGGAAGGTCTGCGGCGCCAGTTAGTTCCATCCCTTTGCAATTCAAGGGAGGAACACTCAGGGAACCGACGCAATACGCGGCCCCGGTGCGTACTTCAATCCAACTGTGCCCATTAGACCGGAAGCCCGGCTGTCGGTTCGTTAGATACCGCACTCTTGCGAAACTCCGTAACATTTTTTACAGAGTTTTCTTTCGCCGGGCGTCAGGCACCCAGCTGTTCGTCTCCCGGCACGGGCCGGATGTTCCTGTGATCGGCACTGGGCTTGATGTGGTCGGCGTGGCCGATCTGTTCCAGCAGCGCGGGCACTTCCATAGAAATTTCTCGGGCCAAATATCCCAAAGTACCGAGGCGCTCTGCCAGGCGGTCGCCGGCGCGCGCATGCAAGGCCACGCCCCAGCAGGCCGCCTGTTCCGGCGGTGCGCCGCGCGCCAGCAGGCCGGCGATGACGCCGGCCAGGACGTCGCCCGAGCCGGAAATGGCCAGGCCGATATTGCCCGCGCCTTCGTGTTGCCACAGCGTGCCGTCCGGCGTCGCGATCACCGTGCGCGCGCCCTTGAGCGCGATCACCGCATTCCAGTCGCGCGCCGCCTGCAGCGCCGGAGCGTCGGGCTGGCCGACGATGCATTCTTTCTCGAGGCCGGTCAGGTGCGCCATTTCGCCGCAGTGCGGGGTCATGATCACGGGCCGCGCGAAGCGCATCGGCTTGCCCTCTGGCCAGTCGTGCGGCATGTGCAGCATGACGTCCATGGCGCAGGCATCGAGCACCAGGCCGACGCCGGCTTCGTTCAGGCGCGGCAGCAGCGCGTGCACCAGGCGCGCGGTGCAGGGGGCGTCGCGCATGCCGGGGCCGATCAGCACCGCGTCGACCTTGTCGGCCAGCGGATCGAGGCTGTCCAGCGCGTCGAGGTGGAAGCCGTCGGTGTCGTTTTCAGTCAGGCCGATCACGCGCGCCTCTGGCATCGCCAGCGCCACCAGCTGGGCCACGCTGGCCCCGGTGGCGATGGTCAGCTTGCCGGCGCCGGCGCGCAGGGCCGCGGTGGCGGCCAGGATGATGGCGCCCGGCATTTCGCGCGAGCCACCCAGGACCAGGACGTGGCCGCGCAACTCCTTGTCGCCCTCGGCCTGGGGTTGCGGCAGCGGCCATGCCGCCAGGCAGGCGGCATCGACGTCGTGCACGGTTTGATTGTTGGAATCCATGGCGGGGCGTTAAGCCTTGGGTGAGGTCGGCAAGTCCTTGGCGACGGTGACCGGGGTGCCGGTGGCTTCCAGCGGCGCCACGAAGTTAACCAGGCGCAGGGCCAGGTCGCCGCGCTTGCTCTGATTGGGGTCGAATTCGTAGGAGGTGACCGAGCAGTTCGGCACGTCGCCGGCGCGGTCGAATTCCAGGATCTTCGCCTCATCGAGATGTTCGAACAGGTAGCGGAAGCAATTGACGGTGACTTGGTGCGCAACGATCAGCACGCGCTCGCCGCAAAAGTCGCGCTCGAGCGTGTCCATCACGCTGCGCAGGCGCAGGATGACGTCGCACCAGCTTTCGCCGCCGGGCGGGCGGAAATAGAACTTGCCGACGTGGTGACGCTGTTCGTACAGGTCGGGGAAGTGGTGGGCGATGCCGTGCGTGGTGAGACGGTCGAGCACGCCAAATTCTTTCTCGCGCAGGCGCTCGTCGGCCAGCACGCACAGCAGCTCGTCGCGCTCCAGGCGCTGCATCAGGATGTTGGCGGTCTCGGCCGCGCGGACGTAGGGCGAATGCAGCACCACATTGGGACGCTGGTGCGGCGGCAGGGCCGCGAACCAGGCGCCGAGGGCTTCGGACTGTTGCTCGCCCAGTTCGGATAGGGGCACGTCGACGTCGCGATCGGCGATGTCGATGCGGTGCCCAGCGGCGGCTTCGGCCAGGTCACGCGCGACATTGCCCGCGCTTTGTCCATGCCTGACCAGCCAGATTTCCTGTGGCCACTTCTGCTCCATCGCCGTCCGCCGAAAAGTTAACATGGCGTCATCATGACGGATTCGGCAAGGCGTCAGCGCACGATTGCTGCCGCCCGCGCCGATGTTTATAGGTGTCTACACGGCCTGTTCTTCGCCGTCGAGGCTGACGTCGGCGTCGTCCTGGAACACCCGCATATCGGTCTGGCCCAGCACCCGGCTGGTGACGCTGCCGGCTGCGATCGAGCCGCTGACGTTGAGCGCGGTGCGGCCCATGTCGATCAGCGGTTCGACCGAGATCAACAAGCCCGCCAGCGCCACCGGCAAGTCCATCGCCGACAGCACGATCAGGGCCGCGAAGGTGGCGCCGCCGCCGACGCCGGCCACGCCGATCGAGCCGAAGGCGACGATCGCCAGCAGTGGCAGCAAGAAGCTCGCCGTGAACGGATCGATGCCGACCGTCGGCGCGATCATTACCGCCAGCATGGCTGGATAGATGCCGGCGCAGCCGTTCTGGCCGATGGTGGCGCCGAACGAGGCGGCGAAGTTGGCCGTGCCTTCCGGCGTGCCCAGGCGCGCGGTCTGGGTCGCCACGCTCATCGGGATCGAGCCGGCGCTGGTGCGCGAGGTGAAGGCGAACACCAGCACCGGGAAGATTTTCTTCACGTAGCGCAGCGGGTTGAGCCCGACGCCGGCCACCATCGCCAGGTGCACGCAGAACATCAGCGCCAGCGCCGCATACGAGGCGACCACGAAATTGAGCAGGCCGAGGATGTCCTGCAGGCTGGAACCGGCCACCATCTTGGCCATCAACGCGAACACGCCGAACGGGGTCAGGCGCAGCACCAGGGTGACCATCCGCATCACGATCACGTGGGCCACGTGCACGAAGCCGCTGAAGGACTGGAACACTTCCGGCTTCTTGCCGGCGATACCGACCGCGGAGATGCCGATGAAGACCGCGAACACCACCACCGCGATGGTCGAGGTCTTGCGCGCGCCGGTCATGTCGAGGAAGGGATTGGCCGGGATGAAGGACAGCAGCAGCGACGGCAGCGACAGCTGCTGCGCGGTGGCCAGGTTGCCCTGCAGGTATTCGCCGCGCGCGACTTCGGCGCTCGACGCGGTCAGGCCGACGGCCGACAGGCCGAACAGCTTGGCCATCGCGATGCCGATGATGGCCGCGACCACGGTCGTGACGAGCAGGATGCCGATGGTGAGGGTGCTGATCTTGCCCAGCGACGCGGCGTCGCGCAGCTTGAGGATGGCCTGAACGATCGAGACCATGATCAGGGGGATGACGATCATCTGCAGCAATTTGACGTAGCCGCTGCCGATCACGTCGAGCCAGGCATTGGTCGCCACGATCTCGCTCGATCCCGCACCATACACGGCCTGCAGCCCGGCGCCGAGCACGACGCCCAGGCCGAGGCCGGCGAACACGCGCTTGGTGAACGATGCATGACGGGCCTGCATGCCATACAGGAGTGCGCAGATGGCCAGGGCGAGGGCCAGGTTCAGGAGAACGGGGAGGGTCATAACACTTGGGTTGAAGCAGGGAATCGCACCATTCTATCGGCAAAGTTGCCTTGCCGTAGTGTTAATGTCACATTTGCTTATGCGGTCAGCGCATATTGACGGAGGATTATGATGTCATGCTGCATCTGTTGCTGCACTGCGACGGAAGACGAGTCATAACGCAAGGAAATACTCAATGCTTCCCATAAAGGGAACAATGTTTCTATAATCCAATGGATACCACATTTTTTATCCATGGGCTTAAGGCAAGCGAATCATGTTCAAACATCTCAGTATCAAGTCGCGCCTCATCTTCGTCATCGCCTTCCTGGCAGTCGAGCTGATTGCCGGTGCGGTTATCGGCATCTATAACCTCGGCATCGCGAACACCGAACTCAAGCAGATGTACGACCACCGCCTGGTGGGCCTGAACCAGGTGGGGCAGGTCACCCAGCTGATCACCGCCAACCAGCTGGCCATCGCCAAGGCCGTCAACGTCGAGGATCCCGGCCAGCGCAATGCGGCCCTGACCTCGATCGACGCCAACATCGCCACGGTCAACAAGCTGTGGGGCGAGTACACGAAGATGGTCAACAACGACGCCGAGCGCGCCCTGATCGAGCAATTCACCACGGCGCGCAAGGCATTCCTGGAGCAGGGCCTGCTGCCGGCGGCAGCGGCGATCCGCGCCAACGACAATATCGGGGCGATCGCGCTGCTGAACGGTCCGATGACCCGCCTGTACCTGCCGCTGAACGACCTGGGCGCCAAGCTGATCAAGGAACAGCAGGACGCCGCGCTGAAGGAATACCAGGCTTCGCAATCGACCTTCGAGATCGTGCGCGCGGTCTGCCTGGCCGGCCTGGTGTTCGGCCTGATCATGGCCGCCTTCGTCGGCTGGGTGCTGGTGCGCGCCATCGTGCGTCCGCTGGAGCAGGCGGTCGCGATCGCCGGCGCCGTGGCCAAGGGCGACCTGACCCAGACCATCGAAGTGACCTCGAACGACGAGACCGGCCGCCTGCTCAAGGCGCTGAAAGAGATGAACGATTCGCTGGTGAAGATCGTGAGCCAGGTCCGCACCGGCACCGACAACATCGCCACCGCCTCGAGCCAGATTGCGGCCGGCAACCTGGACCTGTCCTCGCGCACCGAGCAGCAGGCCGGTTCGCTGGAAGAAACCGCTTCGTCGATGGAAGAACTGACCTCGACCGTCAAGCAGAACGCGGACAACGCACGCCAGGCCAACGCCTTGGCCACCTCGGCCTCGGAAGTGGCGGGCAAGGGCGGCGCGGTGGTCGAGCAGGTGGTGCAGACGATGGGCGCGATCAACGCCTCGTCGACCCGCATCGTGGACATCATCGCCGTCATCGACGGCATCGCCTTCCAGACCAATATCCTGGCGCTGAACGCGGCAGTCGAAGCGGCGCGTGCCGGCGAGCAGGGCCGCGGCTTCGCGGTCGTGGCGGGCGAAGTGCGCAGCCTGGCGCAACGTTCTGCGGCAGCGGCCAAGGAAATCAAGCTCTTGATCGACGACTCGGTGGACAAGGTGCACCACGGCTCCGAGCTGGTCGAACGCGCCGGCGCCACGATGCAGGAAATCGTGCAGAGCGTGAACCGCGTGACCGACATCATGTCCGAGATCACCGCCGCCAGCCAGGAACAGACTGCAGGCATCGAACAGATCAACGGCGCCGTGGCCCAGATGGACCAGGTGACCACGCAGAATGCGGCGCTGGTGGAAGAAGCATCGGCTGCAGCGGCCTCGCTGCAGGAAGAAGCGACCGCGCTGGCGCACACCGTGGGCGCGTTCAAGCTGAATCAGGCGGGCACCAGCCGCGCCAGCGCCGCCATGGCCCCGGCGCCGCGCGTGACCACGACCTTGCCGGCGGTGGTGGCGAAGGCGCCGATGAAGGCGGCCGCCAAGCCGACCAGGGCCGCGGCGTCGACCAAGCCGAAGGCAGAAGCCGCGCCGGCTGCCGCTGCGAAGCCGAAGAAGGCCGAAACCGCGGATGTGGCTGACGGCTGGGAAGAGTTCTGATGCAGTAAAGAGGCCAGTGAGCTCGCGGCCTCCAACATTTTAGTTAGCCATACCACGTCGTCCCCGCGCAGGCGGGGACCCAAGTTAGTAGCGCAGCCACTTCAATCTACATAAGTGGTCTACTGAGAAACTTGGGTCCCCGCCTTCGCGGGGACGACGTTTTGAGGGTAACGAAAAAATGGTGTTAGCGTGGAGCGCGCAACTTGCGTAAGCCGATCGCGAGCAATGCGAACGCCAGCACCGCCAGCGCCAGCAACTGGCGCACCGGCAAGCCGCCTGGCACCGCCACATGCTCAAACCGCGGCAGCTTCGCTAGATCGTCCTGCGTCATCGCCCGCTCTTCGAACAGATACGGATAGAAAAAGCGCCGCAGCTGCGTGTGATACGCCGCGATGCGATCCTGGTACGCCAGCTGCGCCAACAGGTCGGTATCGGCCAGGCGATGCAGCAGCACCTGCACGTTCACCGATGCCAGCAGCAGTCCGACGCGCGCCGTCCAGTCCTCGCGCGCCTGCATGCTGGCGCGGTATTGGGCGACGTCGGCGGCCACGGCATCGTCGCCGGCCTGGTGCATCGCGTAATACCATTTCCAGTGGAAGCGACCTTCGACCGGCGGCGTGTCCTTCCACTCGGGGTGGCTGCGGAAGAACTTTTCAAACGTCTCCGGCTTCGGGATGTCCCAGCCAGAGTGCACGGCCTGGCGCTGCGCCAGCGCCAGTTCGACGCCCTTGGAGACCGGCGACAGGCGCGCGATCGCGGCGTCGGCCAGCGTCGGCAGGATCATCGTCAGGCCGACCAGGCAGGCCAGCAGGATCGCGGCGCTGCTGCTCGAGGTGCGGGCGCGCGCGGCGACCCAGCTGGCGAGACCGAACCAGAAGGCGAGATAGAGCGTGGCCACCAGCGCGATCGCCGCGAAGCCTGCCACCCCGGCGCCGGCCACCAGCGCGCCAACGCCCACCGGCAGCAGGGCGGCCAGCCACACCAGGCCATAGCGCAAGCCGACCCGGCGGCGCCAGGTGTTGGCGGCAGCCGCGGGAAGCGACGCCAGCAGCCGCAGGCGGCCCGCTTCGCGCTCGCTCGAGACCAGGTCGTGCATCAGCGCGATGACGAACAGCGGCGCCAGGAAGACCAGCACGAAGGCGAAGTCGAAGCGGCCCGGCATGGCCAACTCGGGGTTGATGGCTTCCGACTCGTACAGCTGCGAGTGCAGGCCGAGCAGGCGCACGCGCAAGGCCTGCGGCTGCAGGTCGCGCTGGCCGATGGCCACGAAGGCCAGCGGCGACGGCGGGTTCACCGTCAGGTGCGGCAGGTAGTAGCCAACCGAGCCGGCTTCGGCCGCGCCACCCGCGCCACCCTTGAGCTGCTTGGCGGCGATGGCGGCGTAGTCCTGCGCGTGGCTGGCGGCGATGCGCTCGAGCGCCGCGCGCTGCTGGCCCACGGCCTGCAGGCCGGTCCAGACCGACAGCGCGCACAAGAGCGCCAGCAGCACGACGGCGCCGACCGCCAGCCTGGAATGCGCCACCTGGCGCAGTTCGAATATAAGCGTTTTCATTTGGCCTTCCTTTCGAGGCGTTTCGCGATCGGGTAAGCGGCGCCGAACAGG
Organism: Massilia arenae; assembly: GCF_008014745.1. Classification (GTDB taxonomy): domain Bacteria; phylum Pseudomonadota; class Gammaproteobacteria; order Burkholderiales; family Burkholderiaceae_D; genus Telluria; species Telluria arenae. The sequence goes on along the minus strand of NZ_VPFD01000003.1, from coordinate 63,360 downwards.
GCCAGCAGCCAGCCGCCCAGTACCGCGAAGGCAGGCCAGGCGTGGCGCGCGGCCACCTCGGCAAAGGGTGCGGGCGGATAGCCGAAGCGCGGCGTGTCGTTCCAGTGATGCTTGTCGATGCGTTCGTCGCCGGCGCCTTGTGGCGAAACGACGTTGGCGTGCAGGCCGTTGAGCGACTGGACGAAGGCGTAGCGGTATTTTTCACCCTCGATCAGGAAGCGCGCATGGCTGTCGAGGTTGGTGCCGGCCAGCGCGGTCGACATGCGGCGCAGCGCTATCACGGGGCTGAACAGGCTGGCCGAGTGCACGATCGCGTTTTCCTGGCGCTGGCGCGCGAAGTCGGCGCGCATGAATTCGTCGAACAGTTCGCTCGTCATGCGTTCGCCTTCGGCCATCAACAGGCCGCCGTAGTTCACCGGCAGGTCTTCGACCCGCTGCACGCCGTACTTCTCCAGCGTGCGTTGGCGGAAGGCGTTGAAATACGGGTCGTTCGGATTGTGGCTATCGCCGATCGCGGCCAGGCGCTCGTGAATCGCTACTTCGGTTTCGATGCGGCTCGGCCGGCCGACGTCGTCGGCGGCGAAGTCGGGCATCACGCGCGGCAGCAGGATCGCGGTGACGATCCAGCCGGCCACCAGGGCCAGCAAGGCATCGCGCGCACGCGGCAGGCTGCTCGACACGAGCACCGCCGCCACCACCCACAGCAGCAGGTAGAGCGCATACCCGAGCAGCAGCGTCAGCGCCTGCGGCGCCACCGCCGGATGCAGCAGCGCGATCGCGACCAGTGCGGCGAAGGCGGGCGCGCCGAGCAGCAGCGCCACGCCCGCATGCGCGGCCAGCTTGCCGAGCAATAGGGTGGCGCCGGGGATGCCCTGCACGATCTGCAGGCGCAACTGGCCGCGCTCGCGCTCACGCGCCACGCTGCCGAAGGCCAGGAACACGATCAGCAAGGGAGTCAGCACCTGCAGCACGAAGGCCGGGGTGAGCTGGCCGAAGCGCAGCAGCACCGAGGACTGGCCGGCGTCGCTGAAATTGGCGCTGTTCTGGCGGTGGCCCTCGAGGAATAGCGTGTTGCCGGTGAAGGGATCGACGCCGAAATCGAAGAAGGCGAGGGGGCTCAATGGACGGAACACGTAATGCCCGTAGTGCACCACGCGGTGCGGGTGACGGTCGGGCTGCTTATTCCACTGTTCGTCGGCCGTGCTTTGAAAACGCGCGCGCTCGGCGTTCACGGCGTCCACCCGTTCATGGCTGACCAGGATCGCGGCCAGCGTCAGCGCCAGCATCAGGATGCCGGCGGCCACCGCCACCTGGTTGCGCAGCATGGCGCGCCATTCGCTGCGGGCGATGGCGGGCAGCGCCTGCATCAGGGTGGCGCTCATGCCGCATCCTTTGCCTGGCTCGTTCCCGCATAGCGCCGGTACAGGTCGCGCACGTCGTAGCGTTCGTCCCCGCTGGCCGCGACTTCGTGGCTGATGTGGCCGCGCTCGAGAAAGCCGATGCGGTCGGCCACCTCGGCCGCCCCCAATAAATCGTGGGTGACCATGAAGATCGCGCTGCCGCGTGCACGCAGGCCTTGCAGCAGGGCGTTGAACTCGCTGGTGGCTTGCGGATCGAGGCCGGTGGTGGGTTCGTCCAGCAGCAGCACCGGCACCTGGCGCGCCACGGCCAGCGCGATCGCGACCTTCTGGCGCATGCCTTTCGAATAGCCGCCCAGGCGGCGCCGCCAGGCCGAGGCATCCAGGCGCACGGCGTCCAGTGCCTCGTCGATGGTGGCGTCGGTCCAGCTGCTGCCGGCCAGGCGCAGGAAGTATTCGATGTTCTCGCGCGCGTCCAGGTGCTCGTACAGGGCGACGTTTTCCGGCACATAGGCCAATTGGCCGCGCGCCGCCAGCGGATCGGCGGCGACGTCGATGCCGCACACGCGCACGCTGCCGGAGCGGGGTACCGTGAAGCCGAGGAAGGTGTTCATGGTGGTCGATTTGCCGGCGCCGTTGCCGCCCAGGAGGGCATAGATCTCGCCGCGCGCGACGCGCAGTGACAGCTCGTTGAGCACGGGCGTGGACTGGTAGGCGACGGTCACGCCGTTCGCTTCCAGGGCAGGGGTAGTCATGGTCATCGTGGTCCTTTGTGGTGAAGCTGAAATGGTGGGCGCACGCCGTGCGCGAATGCGCATGCGCGCCCGCAGGCCGGTTTGACGCGGCCCGCGAGGGATTCAAAGACGGATCAGTGGCGCGGAGGCGCCTGGCGGGAAGGAATCAGGTAGCGGCGCAGGACGACCGGCACGGGGCGCGGCAGGCGCGCAAGGACGAAGGCGATGACGAGGAAGAGCGCCAGCAGTTGTGGCGATGCCGCTGGAAGGTCGGCTGTGGAATGTGAAGCGATCTGGCAGCTGACGCAGTCGGACAGCTGTTCGGACAGGTCATGGTCGTGGAACGAGGCGCCCACGAGTTGCAGGGCAAGGATCAGCGCGCACAGGCAGGCCAGCACCCGGCGCAGGGGTGCGCTCGTTACGCAATAAGATGCGTGCTGACGTGTGGCCTGGAACTGCATGCGATCCCGATCGACGATGATGCGGGGCAGTATAGCCCAGCCGGCATCGAGCCGACAACCGGGCCGCACGCAGCATGGCGCACGGCAGTGTTTACTCGAAGTTGATCAGCAGCGCGGTCAGGCCGATGCAGGCGGCGGCGATGACGCCGATGCGGGTGCGCAGGCGGCGGCCGCTGGAGACGATGTCCTTGGCGATGCCGCGTTTCGGCGCGCGTGGGTTGCTGCGGTCGACCGCGGTGGCGGCGTGGATCGACGAATGGTGGCGTTCGGTATGCTCGGTGTTCATGGTTAATTCCAGCGCCGTCTCGAATGGAGACTGGCAAATTAAAGAATGGCCGGCGTGTGCCGGGCGGTATATGAAGATGGTTCGCCGGTCAGGCGCGCGGTGCGCGTTGGGCGGAAGCGGATTTACTGACAACTGCGCCGGCCCGCCAAGTCGGTCTGGTGACGCTGGCTGGAGTGAGGCGGGCGGTGGATGCGTGACATGCGGATGCCAGTACAAAAGCTTCGAAATCGGGATCCGGAACGGGAGCAAGACCTGGAAGTCGGGCTGCGTTCAGGACGTTATTTATTTTACATGTATGCCCGGTATATACAAGGGGCGCACGATTGAGACAACTGATGTTTTCTCAGTGCAACAACCCATCCTAGCATGCCGTATGTGGTAGCAGAAGAGCGTATTTGCAGGTTCTCTGCGCTCACGCAACAGCCCGTCCAAAATGATGCGCTGCGCAATCGCAGTGCGCCATTTCCGCCATCGCGCGGTGCGCCGGCGGTGCGAAATGACGGCGCGTCACTCTGCGTGCTCGCTGGCATGAAGATTGCGTAATCATCATCAGCGCAATGGAGCGCTGCGTGCGCCGCCAACGAAGGCAGCGCCCACCAAGACAACGACGTCTACCGGAACATGAATGCGTTCATGTCGGGTACGCGTCTTTTTTTTTGCCTGACTACATTGGGATTGCGATGAAAAATCAGAAGCTTGAAGCGAAGAGCGTAGCGACGGCGGATGTCGGCGGAGTCGACGTCACGCGCAGGAAGGTCATTCATGGCGCAGGTCTGGTAGCGGGAGGAAGCTTGATGGGGCTGGCAACGGGCGGCGTGTGGGCGGCGGGTTCGGACAAGCCGGAAAAGACCGAGATCAAGATCGGCTTCATCCCACTGACCGATTGCGCGTCGGTGGTGATGGCCTCGGTGCTGGGCTTCGACAAGAAGTACGGCGTGAAATTCGTGCTGAGCAAAGAGGCTTCATGGGCCGGCGTGCGCGACAAGCTGGCCAATGGCGACCTGGACGCGGCCCACGTGTTGTACGGGCTGCTGTATAGCGTCCAGATGGGCATCGGCGGACAGCGCAAGGACATGGCGGTGCTGATGGGCCTGAACAACAACGGCCAGGCGATCACGCTCTCGAAGCAGCTGGCCACCAAGGGCGCGGTCGATGGCCAGTCGCTGGCCAAGGTGATGCGCACCGAAAAGCGCGAGTTCACTTTCGCCCAGACCTTCCCGACCGGCACCCACGCGATGTGGCTGTATTACTGGCTGGCGGCGAACGGCATCAACCCGATGAAGGAAGCAAAAGTCATCACGGTGCCGCCGCCGCAGATGGTGGCCAATATGCGGGTCGGGAATATGGATGGCTTCTGCGTCGGTGAACCGTGGGGCCACCGCGCGATCATGGACGGCATCGGCATCACCGCCATCACGACCCAGGACATCTGGCGCGACCATCCCGAGAAGGTGCTGGGCTCGACCCTGGAGTTTGCGAAGAAGTACCCCAATACCTGCCGCGCCATGATGGCCGCCATCATCGAGGCCGGCCGCTGGATCGACGCCTCGATGGCCAACAAGAACAAGATGGCCGAGGTCATCGCCGCCAAATCGTACGTCAACACCAGCAAGGACGCGATCGACCAGCGCATCATGGGCCGCTACCAGAACGGCCTCGGCAAGACCTGGGACGACCAGAACTACATGAAGTTCTACAACGACGGCGCGGTCAACTTCCCGTATCTGTCGGACGGCATGTGGTTCATGACCCAGCATCGCCGCTGGGGCCTGCTCAAGCAGGATCCGGACTACCTGGCCGTGGCCAGCGCGGTCAACCAGGTCGCGCTGTACAAGGATGCGGCGACGCTGGCCAAGGCGCCGGCGCCTGCGAGCCCGATGCGCAGCTCGAAGCTGATGGACGGCACCGTATGGGACGGGAAGGACCCGAAAGCCTACGCAGCCTCGTTCAAGGTCAGGGTCTGATTTTCATTTGCTGTCATCTTGTCTGAATAGGGGAATGCCATGAACGCTATCCTGAAATCCGAGCACCATGCGCCTGCAGGTGGCGGCGCGACCGTTGTTACGTTGCCGCTTGCCGTCGACGCGCCAGTCGCCAGTGCCGTTAATGCCGCACCTTCCGCGCGCAAGCCGGCGCCCGTCGTGCGCGGCGCGCAGCCGTTCGCCAGGGCGGTGAAGGCGGTCCTGCCGCCGCTGGTGGGCATCGCCTTCGTGGTGCTGGTGTGGCAGCTGATCGCCACCCGCAACGAGGCCTTCCCGTCGCCGCTGATGACCTTCCAGGAAGCGCTCAAGCTGTTCGCCGATCCCTTCTATCACAACAGCCCGAACGACCAGGGCATTGGCTGGAACGTGCTGGCCTCGCTCAAGCGGGTGGCGGTGGGCTTCGGGCTGGCGGCGCTGGTCGGCATTCCGCTGGGTTTCATCATCGGGCGGGTGAAGTTCGTGAACGGCATGTTCGGCCCGATCATCAGCCTGCTGAAACCCGTGTCGCCACTGGCCTGGTTGCCGATTGGCCTGCTGGTGTTCAAGTCCGCCGATCCGGCGGCGATCTGGTCGATCTTCATCTGCTCGATCTGGCCGATGATCATCAATACGGCGGTCGGCGTGCAGCGCGTGCCGCAGGATTACATGAACGTGGCGCGCGTGCTGAACCTGTCGGAGTGGAAGATCCTGACCAAGATCCTGCTGCCGTCGGCGCTGCCGTACATCCTGACCGGCGTGCGTCTCGCCATCGGCACCGCATGGCTGGTGATCGTGGCGGCCGAGATGCTGACCGGCGGCGTGGGCATCGGCTTCTGGGTGTGGGACGAGTGGAACAACCTGAACGTGGCGAACATCATCATCGCCATCGTCGTGATTGGCGTGGTGGGGCTGCTGCTCGAGCAGGCGCTGGTGGCGCTGGCGCGGGCGCTGACGCACGAACAAGTGGCTAACTGATTAAGGAGCGCGATCATGGATGACCTTCAAACCAAATTCATCGACATCACCGGTGTGGAGATGGCGTTTCATACGAAGAAGGGCGTGTTCCAGGCGCTGCAGGGGATCGACCTGCAAGTACGCAAGGGTGAGTTCATTACGCTGATTGGGCACTCGGGGTGTGGCAAGTCGACGTTGCTGAACCTGATCGCCGGCTTGTTGAAACCGACGGCGGGTGTGCTGCTGTGCGCAAATCGCGAGATCGCCGGGCCGTCGCCGGAGCGGGCGGTGGTGTTCCAGAATCACTCGCTGCTGCCGTGGCTGACCTGTTACGAGAATATCCATCTCGGGGTCGAGCGGGTGTTTGGTGGTGCCGAGACGCGGGCTCAGTTGCGTGAGCGGACCATGGCGGCATTGGCGCTGGTGGGCTTGACCAGTGCCGAGGCGAAGCGGCCGCATGAGATTTCGGGCGGCATGAAGCAGCGTGTCGGCATCGCGCGGGCGCTAGCGATGGAGCCGAAGGTGTTGTTGATGGATGAGCCGTTCGGTGCGCTTGACGCGCTGACGCGGGCGCATTTGCAGGATGAGCTGCTCAAGATCGTGGCTGCGACCAAGTCCACGGTGGTGATGGTGACGCACGATGTGGATGAGGCGGTGTTGCTGTCGGATCGGATCGTGATGCTGACGAATGGGCCGGCGGCGACTATCGGCGAAATCGTCGAGGTGTCACTGGAACGGCCGCGCGATCGGGTCGCGCTGGCGCAGGATGCGCGCTATACCGAGCATCGCAAGGCGGTGCTGGAGTTCTTGTATCGCAAACAGGCGCATCCGGCGGCGGAAGCGGCGTAGCTAGCCAGGCGCCGATCGCGGATAGAACTTCCACAGGAAGGAAGGTACCGACTGGCGCCATTCTTCCTCGGTCTGGTCCGGCACCGCGCGCAGGTCGAGTAGCCATTCGCGCACGACCCTGCCGGCGGCGATCTCGACGTAGATCTCGTCCGGGTAGATATCCCGGGGCGGGTAGCCGGTACGGCGGCGCTCGCCCCGAACGCCGCGGATGATGCCGCTGAACCAGGTCGCGGCCAGCGGTAATGTAGCGTTGGGGAATAGCAGCGGCAGATCGGCCACCGGGTGGAAGCCGATCATGAGCAAGGTGCGCTCATGGCCGCATTCCCGGATTTCCCAGGTCGGGCGATAGCCGTTCGAGCAGCCGGGCCAAGGGTTGAAGCGGGGCGGCGAAGGAAGTGATTTGCGATACGGCTCGACCGCGAAGGTATGGGTCGAGTAGACGAGGCCATCGACAGTCATGCGCTCGGCGAAGTCCATCGTCATGGGTGTTCCTCCGGCTCAGGATGGGCTCAGGGGGCTTTCTTCTTCTGCACCTGGCGCTGCTGCTGCTTGCGCTGCGTCTGGTTGCGGTTCTGCTTGGCTTCGTACAGCGCGACGGCGTCCAGCTTGGCCTGGGCGACCGTACGCAGTTCTTCCTTGTCGTCGTGGGCGACGAAGTACTCTGCGTCCTGCGCATCGACCACCAGTTTGATCGCCGCTTCGTCGTCGAGGTTGTAGATCTCGGTGAGCAGGGTCGTTACTTCATCGAGGAAGTCTTCGTAAGTCATGGCGCTATCGTCCTTGAGCAAAAGGGAAATAATAAGGTAAAAACAAAAACGCCAGCCCGAAGGCTGGCGTTTCTGAGAATCTTTGGTAGGCCGTGCGTGGCTCGAACACGCGACCAACGGATTAAAAGTCCGCTGCTCTACCAACTGAGCTAACGACCCGAAGAAACGAGATTATAGGGCCCGGCCTCGAACCTGTCAATTGCCGAGCCAGATCGGGGCGATGCTATCGCCCGACAATCACTTCAGCGAAGCCAGCCGATCGCGCGCCGTCTGCGCCGCGCTCGAGTCCGGGTACTTGGACACCAGCGTCTGCAGCGACTTCTTCGCGTTCTTGTTGTCCTTCAGCAGGGCGTAGCTGCTGGCGATGTTCAGCATGGCGTCCGGCACCTTGGCGCTGTCGGCGTAGGTGGTGGTCACCACCTGCTGGGCCGCGATGGCCTTCTTGTAATCGCCCAGTGCGTAATAGGTGTTGCCCAGCCAATACTGCGCATTCGACGCATACGCCGATTGCGGATACTGCTTGACGAATTCCTGCAGCGCGACGGAAGCGCCCTTGTAGTCGCCCGACTGGAACTGGGCGGTGGCGGCCTCATAGGCGGTCTTTTCGGTCGGCATCACTTCGGCGGTCTGGCCGTCGATGACTTCCTGGCGCGGCTCCATGCGCTTCAGGCGCGCGTCGAGGTCGGCGTACAGCTGCTTCTGGCTGTCCTGGGCCTTCGATAACTCATTTTGCAGTACTTCGATCTGGCCGCGCAGGCGCGCGATCTCGCGCATGGTCTGCTCGTGCTGGTTCAGCATTTCGATCTGGACCGTCTTGTCCGACTTGCCATCGATGCGCGTGGTCAGGTCGCGCGTGATGTTGTCGACCTTGGTGCGCAGGTCCAGGATGGCTTTGCGCGCCTCGTTGTCATCGAACGGGCCGGCCACGGCGTGCAGCGGCATCCACAGGGCCAGGACGAGGCAGGCGAGGCGGGACGGAGACAGTTTGATCATAAGCGTTGCTCTTTCTAAACCGGTTGCTGAGATAAAACGGGGCGGGTAGCAGTCTGCACTGCGTCCCGCCCCGTGTCAATCGGCTGAATCAGCCGTATTGATTACTGGTAAACGATGTCAGCGCGGCGGTTTTCAGCCCAGGCTTCTTCGTTGCTGCCGGTTGCTTTTGGCTTTTCTTCGCCCAGCGAGACGGCTTCCATCTGACCTTCCGACACGCCCAGCGATGCCATCGAGCGACGGACGGCTTCAGCACGCTTCTGGCCCAGGGCCAGGTTGTACTCGGTGCCGCCGCGTTCGTCGGTGTTGCCTTGGATCAGGACTTTACGCGAGGTGTTCTTGGTCAGGTAGCCCGAGTGGTTCTGCACCACTGGCTGGCCGTCGGCGCGGACCACGAAGCTGTCGTAGTCGAAGTAGACGCTACGGTTGGCCAGGACGCCTTTTGGATCGTTCAGTGGATCGACGGTGCCGGTTTCCACTGGGCGGATGTCACGTGCGTCAGCAACTGGTGCTGCTGGCTCTGGCGACTTTTCAACGACTGGGGTTTCTTCCAGTTTGGTTGGCGACGAGCAAGCGGCCAGCAGGGCGGCAGCGGAAGCGATGAAGGCGAGACTCTTGAAGTTGCGCATGGATTTTCTCCTGTTCTGGTTAAGGTTTTACTTCTTACTTCATGAAAGGACCCCAGCTGGGCTCCCGAATGTTTCCCGCTTTGGTCGTCAAGCGTTGCTTGACCCGTCCATCCACAGACACCACTGCAAGCGAGACGCGCCCGCCGCCCTTGGTTGCATACATGATGTACTTGCCGTTAGGCGAAAAACTCGGTTCGGTGGCCCCATCGGCCAGGCGAAGTTCCCGGCCGCTTGCCAGGTCCATCGCGTATAAGGAGAAAGCGCCGCCGCGCTGCGAAATCCAGGCCAGCGTCTTGCCGTCGGACGACACGCGTGGGCTGATGTTGTAGTTGCCGTTGAACGTCACGCGGGTGGCGTTGCCGCCCGAGACGCTCATCTTGTAGATCTGAGGACCGCCGCTGCGGTCGCTCGTGAAGTAAATGGTCTGGCCGTCGGCCGAGAACTGCGGCTCGGTATCGATGCCGGGATTATTGGTCAGGCGGCGATGGCCGCTGCCGCTCGAATTGACGGTATAGATTTCCGTATTGCCGTCCTGCGACAGGGCGACAGCCAGGGTCGAGCCATCCGGCGACCAGGAAGGCGCGGAGTTATTGCCCTTCTGGTTGGAGATCACGTTGCGGCGGCCGGTCATCAGGTCTTGCAGATAGACCACCGGCTTGCGGTTTTCCATCGACACGTAGGCGACCTTCATGCCGTCCGGCGACCAGGCCGGCGAAATGATCGGTTCCTTGCCCTGGGTGGCGATGATCTCGTTCTCGCCGTCGGCGTCGGCCACGGCCAGCGCGAAGCGGCTCGCCGCGCGGTCTTCCTTCACATACGCGATGCGGGTCGAGAAGATGCCGCGCACGCCGGTCAGCTTTTCATAGACGTCGTCGGCGATGCGGTGGGCCTGCAGGCGGGTGTAGCGGGGCTGGACTTCGCCGCCCAGTTGCGAGATTTCGCCGCCCTTGACGGTGTCGAGCAGCTTGTAGCGGATCGCGAAGCGGCCGTCCGGCTGGCGCGCCACGCTGCCGACCACGAGCGCGTCTGCGCCACTGGCCTTGAATGCACTCAGGTTCACCTGGCCGGCGTCGGCATCGCTGATCACCTGGCCGGCGTCGATGACCTTGAACACGCCGCTACGCTCGAGGTCGGCGCGGATAACGGCCGAGACTTTATCGGGGGCGACGGATTCGTCGGCAAAAGCAGCGATGGCCACCGGGATCTGGTTGCTGCCAACGCCAGCGATTTCGATCTGGATCTGCGCATTGGCTGTTGTCCCGATCGCCAGGGAAACGCTGAACAGCAAAATGTGAAGTTTTTTCATGGTGTCTCTAGTAAAACTGGTTCGAACCGAATCAATCGTAATCTTTCATCGAGAAATTCACGTCAAGCGTACGCTCCACGGTCCCGTCCTTCTTCTTGGGAAGTGGAGATGCTTTCTTGATACCATTTTCCACTGCTCTGTCAAATTCTGGCACACCGCTGCTTTTCACGAGGCGCACCGACATGATTTCGCCAGTTGGCAACTGCTCCACCCGGAAGGTGGCGCGTGGATTGCCGCCCACATCGGTATTGCCCGGATACGCCGTCGCGCTCTTGATCGCGGCCGTGATCGCGGCGATATAACCGCCATCGCTGCGCGGACCGGTCGATTTCGCGGCGGTTCCGCCACTACCCATGGCGCCTGCCATGCGTTGCATTTCTTCCTTGCGCAGCTTGTCGAGTCGGGCGTCTTCCGCCTTGGCGGCAGCCAGGTCTTTTTTCTTCTTCTCGGCAGCAGCGGCGTCGGCCTTTTTCTTATCAGCGAGTTCTTTCTTCTTGCGCTCGGCGTCCTCGAGTTTCTTCTTCTCAGCTTCGTCGCGTTTTATCTTCTCGGCTTCGTCGCGCTTTTTCTGTTCCGCTTCCTCAAGCTTCTTTTTCTTCTGCTCGGCCTCGGCTTCCTTGCGCTTCTTGTCCTCAGCAGCAGCCTTCTTCGCTTCTTCTTCCTTGCGCTTCTTTTCCTCGCGCAGCGCGATCTCAGGATCCGGCGTCGGCGCAGGGCGTTCCACCGCCGGCTCCGGTGGAGGAGGCGGCGGCGGCGGTTCCGGCGCAGGTTCGGGCTGCGGCTCGGGTTCCGGCGCCGGCTCGGGCGGCAATTCGGGCGCCGCGGCGGTCTGCACCGACATATCCCACACCTCGGCCTCGACCGATACCGGATTGACCTTCTGCCAGCTCACGCCGATCGCCAGGAAGGCCAGCAGCGCCGCGTGCACCGCCACCGCCAGCAGGAACGATGGCAGTGGTTTCGGTTCTGGCGGCACGTAGTAGGGCGAGCCGTCGTTGGCTGACTTCTTTGCGGTCATATCTTCGGCGTCACTGGGTGGCCAGGCCGACCCGGTTGATGCCCATCTTCTTGGCTTCCGAAATCAGCTGGATCACGTCGTCGTATTTGCTGTCGCGGTCACCTGCAATCAGGACCGGAAAGTCCGGATTCTCTTCGTGCAGCGCGCGCAGGCGTTGCAGCAGGGCGGAGCGGTCGGCCACTTCGTCCTGGGCGACCTTGACCTTGCCGTGCACGCCGATCGACAGCTTGTTGCCCGGCTCGATGGAAATCTGGATATACGTGTCCGGCGGCAGCGCGGATTTCTCGGCGCGCGGCAGATTGACGACGCTCGGCGCTTCATTCGCAGGCACCGCCATGAAAATGATGAGCAGCACCAGCATCACGTCGATATACGGCACGACGTTGATCTCGGCTTTGAACTTGCGGCGACGTCCGCCGCGCATGCTGCTGGAAAATGACATCCCGATGCTCTCCCGGTTCTCGTGGGCGGATCAGCGCGACTGGCGCTGAAGGATGTTCGAGAATTCTTCGACGAAGCTCTCGAAGCGGTTCGCCAGGCGGTCGATGTCGTGGGTGAAGCGGTTGTACGCGACCACGGCAGGGATTGCGGCGAACAGGCCGATCGCGGTCGCGATCAGCGCTTCGGCGATGCCGGGAGCGACCACCGCCAGGGTGGCTTGCTCGACGCTGGCCAGGCCGCGGAACGAGTTCATGATGCCCCACACGGTGCCCAGCAGGCCGATGTACGGCGAGACCGAACCGACCGAGGCCAGGAAGTTCAGGTGCGAATCGAGGGTGTCGAGTTCACGCTGGAACGAGGCGCGCATGGCGCGGCGGGCGCCGTCGAGCACCGAGTTCATGTCCAGGGCTTCGCGCGACGCCTGCTTGCCCTTGATGAATTCGCCCATGCCGGCTTCGAAGATGCGGGCCAGGGGGCCGCTCTGGTCGCGCTGGCTGCTGGCGCTCTGGTGCAGGGTGTGCAGGTTGCCGCCGGCCCAGAAGCTGCGCTCGAACTGTTCGGTCTGCGCGCGTGCGGCGCGGATCGCGAAGATCTTACGGAAAATATAAGTCCAGCTCACTATCGACAGCAACAGCAGCAATGCCATGATCAGCTGCACCAGGATATGGGCATTGGCGATCAGGGAGACAAACGAAAGGTCGTGGGTTGCAGTCATGGCTCAACTTATATGATTTTTCAGGCGGCACGCATTTTAGCAGCCACGTCGTCGGGCAGGGAGCGGGGGCGAGTGGTTCTTACGTCAACACAGCCGATTTTTACGTTGGCCGAATTGAGCAGCACCTCGCCGCGCCATGCTTCCTGGAGAAACTGAATCGAAGCGCCGCCCACTTTTGCCACGCTGGTGCGGATGCTCAGTTCATCGTCGAGACGGGCGGCCCAGCGGTAATCGAGGGTCATGCTCCTGACGACGAAGGCCGTATGGTCGGCGTCGATCAGTGCTTGTTGTTCGATCCCGAGCGCGCGCAAAAACTCGGTACGGCCACGCTCGAAGAACTTCAGGTAGTTGGCATGATAGACAATGCCTCCGGCGTCGGTATCTTCGTAATAAACCCTGACTGGCCAGTTGTACACTGAAGGCATTCTTTGTTGCCGAATTAATGAAAACGGGAAATATTTTACGCGACTTTCCACTTTAATATGTACGCTAACGTACGTTGAAAGTGGAAAAGTTTTACGTGCTGATAGCACGGGGTCGTGCTTTTGAGCAGTAGTAGACTTGAAACGTAGTTAAAAGACCAATCACTGTAACACTTTCTCACAAATGATAGGTGTGGGATTGGTTTTCATGGCTAGCTACGGGGGGACATGTAGGGGCGATTAACCCCGGCGCACGGCAAACGGCGAAAATCCCTGGCACGTCGGCATCAGCTCGATGCTGTTGACATTGACGTGCGGCGGCAGCGTCGCGATCCAGAAGGCGGTGTCGGCGATGTCCTTCGCGGTCAGCGGTTGCGTGCCTTCGTAGACCTTGGCCGCGGCGTCGTCGTCGCCCTTGAAGCGCACGTTCGAGAATTCGGTGCCACCGCACAGGCCCGGCGCGATATTGGTGGCGCGCACGCCGGTCCCGACCAGGTCGGCGCGCAGGTTCAGCGTGAACTGCTCGACGAAGGCTTTAGTTGCGCCATACACATTGCCACCTGGGTAAGGGTAGTGGCCGGCCACCGAGCCGATATTGATCACCAGGCCGCTTCCGCGCGCCACCATGTCCGGCAGCATGGCGCGGGTCATGGTCACCAGGCCCTGGCAATTCGTCGCGATCATGGTGTCCCAGTCTTCCAGCGGCACTTCGTAGGCCGGCGCCGTGTTCAGCGCCAGGCCGGCATTGTTCACCAGCACGTCGATCTGTTTCCATTCGGGCGGCAGGCCCGACAGTGCGGCCTCGATCGAGGCGCGGCTGGTGACGTCCAGGGTCACGGCCAGGGCGCTGTCGCCCAGTTCGCGCGCCAGGTCGGCGATGCGGTCGGTGCGGCGCGCGGCCAGGACGACGCGGTGGCCGTGGGAGACGAAAGTGCGCGCCATTTCGGCGCCGAAGCCGGCCGATGCGCCGGTAATGAAGACGTTCATGATGGGTCCTTGGATGGCAACAGGGTGACAGGCGAGAGAGGCAAGGCGCACTGCCGAACCGTAAAATTGTAGCCGAAACGACCATGAGTCCGCTGGGGGCCGCGCTTTCTCGGCCGGCACAGCGGTTTCCTTGCCCTACGATGGGGAGTTCAGTACAATTTGGAGTCCTTACGTCTCACGTAACTGGCGAAACACCGCGTGTGCGCACCATTCGGATGCACGGCGCGGCAAAGGTGGGTACCCACCGGGGAACGTGAGACGCCATACGCCGTTCGCCTGGGCAGCCATCAACCGGTACGCGTTCGATCGCGGCTGCCTGCGCCCGTGCCTACGGCCCGCCCCGGCTCCCGCCTTCCCATGCCACCAGTTGCCTGGATTACTATCGATTGGAGTTTTACATGTTTGCCAAAGATCATACGCTCGCCAATATCGACCCGGAACTGTGGGATGCAATTCAAAAAGAAAACGTTCGCCAGCAAGACCACATCGAGCTGATCGCCTCCGAGAACTACACCTCGCCAGCCGTGATGGAAGCGCAGGGCTCGCAGCTGACCAACAAGTATGCCGAAGGCTATCCGGGCAAGCGCTACTACGGCGGCTGCGAATACGTCGACGTCGCCGAGCAGCTGGCGATCGACCGCCTGAAGGAACTGTTCGGCGCCGAAGCCGCCAACGTCCAGCCGAACTCGGGTTCGCAAGCCAACCAGGGCGTGTTCTTCGCCATGCTCAAGCCGGGCGACACCATCATGGGCATGTCGCTGGCCGAAGGCGGCCACCTGACCCACGGCATGTCGCTGAACATGTCCGGCAAATGGTTCAACGTCGTCTCGTACGGCCTGACCGCTGAAGAAGACATCGACTACGAAGCGCTCGAAAAGCAGGCGCACGAGCACAAGCCGAAGATGATCATCGCCGGCGCGTCGGCATTCGCCCTGCGCATCGATTTCGAGCGCATCGCCAAGGTCGCCAAGGACGTCGGCGCCTACTTCATGGTCGACATGGCCCACTACGCCGGCCTGATCGCCGCCGGTGAGTACCCGAACCCGGTGCCGTTCGCCGACTTCGTCACCTCGACCACCCACAAATCGCTGCGCGGCCCGCGCGGCGGCATCATCCTGATGAAGGCCGAGCACGAAAAGGCCATCAACTCGGCGATCTTCCCAGGCATCCAGGGCGGTCCGCTGATGCACGTGATCGCCGGTAAGGCCGTCGCGTTCAAGGAAGCGCTGTCGCCGGAGTTCAAGGAATACCAGAAGCAGGTCGTCAAGAATGCCAAGGTGCTCGCAGAAACTTTGATCGCACGCGGCCTGCGCATCGTGTCGGGCCGTACCGAATCGCACGTGATGCTGGTCGACCTGCGCGCCAAGGGCCTCACCGGCAAGGAAGCGGAAGCGATCCTGGGCCAGGCTCACATGACCTGCAACAAGAACGGCATCCCGAATGACCCGCAGAAGCCATTCGTCACCTCGGGCATCCGCCTGGGCAGCCCGGCCTTCACCACCCGCGGCTTCAAGGAAGAAGACGCGGTCACCGTGGGTAACCTGATCGCCGACGTGCTGGACAACCCGCACGACGCCGCGACCATCGAGCGCGTGAAGGGCGAAGTCAAGAAGCTGACCGACAAGTACCCGGTCTACGCGCGTTAATTGCAATTCTCCCGGACCGGTTCGCCGGTCCGGTCGCATCATCCAGCAATACTGCAGCCCCGGCCCCATGAAATGTCCCTTTTGCCAGCATGAAGAAACACAAGTCCTCGATACCCGCGTATCGGAGGAAGGGGACGCCATCCGGCGCCGGCGCCGCTGCGGCAAGTGCGACAAGCGCTTCACCACCTATGAGCGCATCGAGCTGTCGATGCCGATCATCGTCAAGAAGAATGGCAGCCGCACCGAATTCGCATCGAGCAAGCTGCGCGGCAGCCTGATGCTGGCGCTGCGCAAGCGCCCGGTCTCGGCCGAGGCCATCGACGGCGCGGTCGCATCGATCGAGGAAAAGCTGCTCACCAGCGGCCGGCGCGAAGTCGACAGCGTGTATGTCGGCGAACTGGTGATGGAACAGCTCAAGCGGCTCGACAAGATCGCCTATATCCGCTTTGCTTCCGTCTACAAGAATTTCGAGGACCTGGATTCCTTCCAGGCGGCGTTGGCCGAAGTCGGCCACCAGCGCAAGCTCGACAACTGACCTCGTTTCCAAGTTCCTTTTTTTGCCCTGCGCACCCTTGCGGCCACGCATGGGCGCCTGAGCCCTGCCTGATAACTTCTCTGCTCGCACATCGTTAGCGGAGGATAGGCATGCAGGCGCATCTTCCCGGCCGTCCGGGCGGTTTCACCATGATCGAAGTTCTGGTGGCCTTGTTCGTGCTCGCAATCGGCGTGGTCGGCGCCAGCGCGGCGCAACTGGCGGCGCAGCGCACGCGCCAGCACGCGGCGCTGAGCTCCGAAGCGGCGATGCTGGCCACCTCACTGGCAGCACGCATGCAGGCCAACGCCCACGTGGCGAGCCTGCCGGATGGCGCCAACCCTTATTTTCCGCTCGATTACAAGGCGCTCGATGCTGGCCCGCCCGCGGGTGGCGCGCCGTGCTTTGGCGCCGGCGCCTGCGATCCGCTGGCACTGGCCGCCTACGATCTGCGCGAGACGCGCCTGGCGCTGCACCGGGGCTTTCCATCGGGCCGCATCGCGGTCTGCCGCGACGGTGCGCCGTGGGATGCGGAGCATAGCCGCTACCGCTGGGCGTGCAGCGGGGAAGTGACTGCGCCGGTGGCGATCAAGATCGGCTGGCATGGCACCGATGACGGGCCGGGCTACGTGTTGATGGTGGCGCGATGAGGGTCTCCAGTACATTCGGGCGCCAGACCGGTCTGACCATCGCCGAACTGATGGTGGCGATGGCGCTCGGCCTGGCGGTGCTGCTGGCCAGCGGCTCGCTGTTGATTACTAGCGTGCGCGCGCATGCCGCCGTCATGGAGGCATCCGAGATGGACGATAGCGGCCGCTACGCCGTCGATGCGCTGGCGCGCGCCATTCGTCTCGCGGCGCACGTCGACTGGGCGGCGCATCCAACGCTTGACCCGGCAGCGTCGGCGCGGCTGGCGGGCCTGGATGCCAGTTCACTGGAGCGCACCGGCGTCGGCATCGATGCGACTCTGCCTGACGAAGCCAATGGCAGCGACGTGCTGGCCTTGCGCTTTCCCGGCAGCGGTGCGCCGCCGGGTGGCGATGGCGCCACCCTCGATTGCGCGGGCTTTCCCGTTCACCGCGACGAAGACGGCTGGAGCATCTTCTACGTCGCGCGCAATGCCCAGGGCGATGCCGAATTGCGTTGCAAGTACCGGGGCGCTAGCAGCTGGTCGTCGGATGCGGTGGCGGGCCGGGTCGACGGTTTCCAGGTGCTGTACGGCCTGGATGCCGACGGCGACCGCGTTCCCGACCGCTACGTGAATGCGACCGAGCTGGGCGCGCTCGACGCGGCGCTGGTGCTGATCGGCGCCACGCCCGACGAACGCGCGGCTGACTTGCGCAAGCGTACCCACTGGAAACGGGTGGCGCTGGTGCGGGTCGCGCTGCTGCTGCATGGTCCGCCCCTCAACCCCGGGGCGGACGCCAGCGTCGTCTACGACTTGTTCGGGCCAGACCATGGCGCCGCCTTTTCCAGTGGCGACCACGGCACGCGGCTGGTGGGGGCGGTGCTCGATGATGGACGCGAGCCACGCATGCGCAAGGTCTATGGCGCGACCATCGCCTTGCCGGTGGCGCCGGATTGAACGTCGCATGCGCACCTTCTACGCACGGCGGGAAGGCGGCATCGCGCTCCTGACTGCCCTGGTGCTGATGCTGGCGGTGCTCATGACCGGCATCGCGTCCACCCGGGGCGCCATGCAGGGCGCGCGCGCCGCCGCGCACGAACGCGACCGCGTGCTGGCACTCCAGATGGCCGACGCCGCGCTGCTGGATGCGGAGCGCGACATCGAAGGCGGCGCGGAGCCTGGTTCGGCGCGCGCCAATGCGATCGCCGGCGGCAGCGCGGATGCCTTCGTCGCCGGTTGCGGCGGCGGGCGGCCATACAACGGCTTGTGCGCCTACGCGGCCGATCCCGACCAGCTATCCGAACTGCTTGCCGAGGAAGACGGTCCGGCGACCCTGTTCGGCAGCTTTACAGGGTTGAGCATGCCGGACGGCGAGGGCGCGCTGCCGCTCGCGGCGCCGCGCTACCTGATCGAGCTGATGCCGGCGGCGCCCGACGGCCAGCTGTATCGGATCACGGCGCGCGGCGCCGGCAGCATGCCCGGCACCCATGCCGCGCTGCAGGCCTATTACCGCAAGCCGACCGATGGCGCCCCCGGTCGGCGCGTCGGCTGGCGCGAGCTGGGGAACTGGAGTGAAGCGTTCGCAGTGCCTGCTGCCAGCGCGGCTGGCCACCCGACTGGAAAGGACAGGCGATGAGACGCGCCAGCAATGGGTTCACGCTGGTCGAACTGATGGCCGTGCTGGCCATCCTCGCCATCCTGGCCGCGCTCGACTATCCCTCGTATGCGCAGCAGATGGTGAAGGCGCGCCGCATCGAGGCCCAGCTGGCGCTGCTGGACATCATGCAACGCCAGGAGCAATACCGCGCGCTGCACCATTCCTACCTTGCGTTCTCGATCGATACCGACGATGCCGAGACCGGCGAATTCCCGGCCTGGATCGGCAACAGCGCCGCCACCAGCGCCTATGAGCTGGACGGCGACGCCTGTCCCGGCCAGGAGATCGCCCACTGCATCGAGCTGCGCGCCCGACCGGGCACCGCCAATGTCGACGCCGGTTTCGCCGACCCCGACTGCGGCGTCCTGACGCTCGACAGTACCGGCCGGCAAACGGCCAGCGGTCCGTCGGCGCGCTGTTGGCCATGAAGCCAACAATGAGACTGCATCGCTGCGCCGGCCTGTCCCTGGCCGAGCTGGCGGTGGTGCTGGGCATGGTCGCGGTGACGGCCGCGGTGGCCGCCCCCGACCTGCACGCGCTGGTGCGCGGCCAACAACTGCGTACCGCCTCGGGCGACCTGCATGGAGCGATCCAGCTCACCCGTTCTCAGGCGATCGCGCGCAACGAGCGGGTCAAGCTCACGCCCAACGACGAGGCGGGCCGCGACTGGTCGCGCGGCTGGACCGTCTACGTCGACCGCGACGACGACCGCCGTCCGGGGGAGGGCGACGAGATTCTGGCCGTGCGCTCGCCTCTACCGAACGGAATGCAGGTCAGCTATTCCTTCACGAGCCCTGCGCCGCCGCAATACATCGCCTACAATGGCGCGGGACGCAGCTGCAGCGACACCAACAGCGCCGCATCGCGTCTTGGCACGCTGTCGCTATTCCATGGCGGCCAGGTGCGCCGTATTAAAATCAATATGCTCGGGCGCGCACGCCTGTGCAACCCCGCCCGCGAAGACGGGTGCGACGGCGCCGCAGCGCCGCCCTGAAGGAAAGAGATGTCGACAAGCTATAGCGAACTGATCCTGAACGATACCGACGGCATGGCCCTGGCCCTGGACTGGGCGGCGCGCGGCATGTACATCACCGCGCCGAATCCGCGCATCGGTTGCGTGATCGTCAAGGACGGCATCGTGATCGGCGCCGGCCACACCCAGCCCGCCGGCCAGGCGCACGCCGAAATCCAGGCGCTGCGCGACGCCGCCGCGCGCGGCAACGATGTGCGCGGCGCCACCGCCTACGTCACCTTGGAACCGTGCAGCCACCACGGCCGCACGCCGCCATGCTCGGACGCCCTGGTGCAGGCCGGCCTGGGACGGGTAGTGGCGGCCATGGTCGACCCGAATCCGCTGGTGGCCGGCCGCGGCCTGGCCCAGCTCGAAGCCGCCGGCATCGAGGTCAAGGCCGGCGTGCTGGCCGAGGCGGCGCAAGAGCTGAACGTCGGCTTCTTCTCGCGCATGGTGCGCGGCCTGCCGTGGGTACGCCTGAAGGTGGCGGCCAGCCTGGATGGCGCCACCGCGCTAGCCGGTGGCGAAAGCCAGTGGATCACGGGTGAGGCGGCGCGCGCCGACGGCCATGCCTGGCGCGCGCGCGCCAGCGCGATCGTGACCGGCATCGGCACCGTCAAGGCCGACAACCCCCAACTGACCGTACGCGGCGTCGACACGCCGCTGCAGCCGCGCCGCGTGATCGTCGACAGCCGCCTTGAGATCGACCCCGGCGCCCGCATCCTGCAGGGCGAACCATGCTGGATCGTGGCCGCGGTCGAGAACCATGACAAGGCCGCGGCCCTGCAAGCGGCCGGCCATGAAGTGCTCATGCTGCCGAATGCGCGCGGCAAGGTCGACCTGCCGGCGCTGATGCGTGAGCTGGGCCGGCGCGAGATCAACGAGGTGCACGTCGAGGCGGGTTCAAAACTGAACGCCTCGATGGTGCGCGAAGGCTGCGTCGACGAGCTGCTGGCCTACCTGGCGCCAAGCCTCATCGGACCGGGGCAGGGCATGTTCGACCTGCCCGCACTCGAGCGTCTGGCGGACCGCCGACAGTTGCGCTTCCACGATGTGGCGCGCGTGGGCGACGACCTGCGCATCCTGGCCCGGTTCGTCGAACCGGCCGCCTGATACTGAATTTGACTTAACACGAAGGAATCACATGTTTACTGGAATCGTCGCCGCCGTCGGCAACATCACTTCCGTCGCGCCGCTGGCGGGCGGCCTGGACGCCGGCGTGCGCCTGGTCGTCGACGCCGGCCCGCTGCCGCTGGGCGACGTGGCCCTGGGCGACTCGATCGCCATCAACGGCGCCTGCATGACCGTGGTCGAGAAGACCGACAAGGCCTTCACCGTCGACGTCTCGCGCGAAAGCCTGAACAAGACGGTGGGCCTGGAAGCCCAGGGCGAAGTGAACCTGGAAAAGGCACTGACCCTGGCCGAGCGCCTGGGTGGCCACCTGGTCTCGGGCCACGTCGATGGCCTCGGCGTGGTGCATAGCTTCGCGCCGGTCGGCGAATCGTTTGAGCTGATCGTCGACGCACCGCAGGAGCTGGCCAAGTTCCTGGCCTATAAAGGCTCGGTGGTGGTCAATGGCGTGTCGCTCACCGTCAACCGGGTCGAGGACCTCGACGCGGGCGCCAACAAGATCTGCCGTTTCTCGATCAACCTGATCCCGCACACGATCGAGGTCACCACCCTCAAGCATCTGAAGGCCGGTTCGCAGGTCAATCTCGAGATCGACCTGATTGCGCGCTACGTCGAGCGCATGCTGTCGGCCGCGCGCTGATGCACTAGCGGCCTGCGCTGCGCCAGGTGAAGGCGACGGCGATCGACGCCGCCGAGATCAGCACGATCCACAGCAGGCTACCGAAGCTGGCGCCGTCGCGCCAGACGCATAGCCCATAGGCCAGCAGCAGCAGGCACAGGCCGGCAGGGCGCAGCCAGCGCGGCGCCGCAGTACCCTCGCGCCGCCATCCCATCCGTTCCCAGTGTTCGCCCATCGCCAGCGCCAGGCAGGCGAAGCCTGCGTAGCTCGTCAGACAGGCGAGTAGCAGTAGTGCCGCGCTCAAGACCGCACCTCCGCCCGCAACATTCGCGCGCGGGCCTGGACTGGTCTGGCCAGCCGGTGCGCGCTCCATGCCGCCAGCAGTGCCAGCACCAGCAACATCAGGTCGACGCCGGCCACCGCCCATTTCCCGTCCGCGAGCGCCCAGGCGACATGGTCGCCCGTCGTCACCGCATTGAGCAGCACGCAGGCCACGGCCAGCAGGCAGACGATCCAGGCTTGTTCGCGCCAGGCCGCTTTGCCGCGCCACCAGCCGTGGACAAAACTGGCCAGCCAGGCAAGATAAAAGGTCCAGACCTCGAGCGCGGCGCGTTCCTGGCCATCCGGTAGCAGTCGATTCGCCGCCAAAAAGGCGAGGGTCGCGATCACGATCCCGGTGACGCTGCCGACCGTCAGACCTTCCACCACGCGCACCCCGGCCAGTCCCTTCGCGGCATGGCGCGCGCGGCGAGCCTCGATCCAGAACAGGAAGCCGGTGGCGATCAGCACGCAGCCTGCCAGCCCGGCCAGGAAGTAGAGCCAGCGCAGCGTCCAGTGCTCGAACTGGATGAAGTGGATGCCGGAGATGAAACGCTGGGCCGACATCACGGGCGCGGCCTGGAAGCGGTGCAGCACCTGGCCGCTGGCCGCGTCGAAGAAGATCTGGTCCACGTTCATCGTGACCTCGCGCGCGTAGGAGCGGCGCAGTTCGACGTAGCTGTTGGCGTCGCCCGGATGCCAGACCCGCACGAAATATGGCTGGGATTCGGACTGCGTGCCGCCCCACTCGCGCCGCGCGACGTCGGCCATCGCATCGAGCGAGGCCAGGGCGCCGGGCGCGTTGGCCCTGGGCCGGCTGTACTTGCCATAGGCATCGGCGAAGAACGCGGCCTTGGCCGCCTTGCCTTCGCCGTAGGCGCCGGTGTACGCCTGCGGAAAATAAATCATCATGAAGATGACCATGCCGGACAGCGTAATAATGAAGTGGAAGGGCAGGCCCAGCACACCGACCAGGTTGTGCAGGTCCAGGCTGCTGCGCTGCAGGGATTTGCGCGGCCGGAACGTGAAGAACTGGGCGAATATCTTGCGGTGGACGATCACGCCCGAGACCAGCAACAGCAGCATGGCCATGCCCGCCACCCCGACGATCCACTTGCCGACCTCTTTCCACTGCAGGTGCAGGCCGTAGTGAAAGGGGAAAAAGAAGCCGCTGCCGCCCAGCGTGCCTTGCTCAGGCAGGAACGCCAGCCGCTGCGGATCCAGCTGGCGCGGCGCCGGCTCGTCATCGCCGGCCTTGTAGGTCAAGCGCAGCACCGGGGTGCGCTGGGTCGGCAGGTCGACCCGCCACTGGCTGGCGCCGGCGGGCACAGCCGGCAGCACGGTGCGCGCGACGGCGTCGAGCGAGATCGGCGCGCTTGCGGGCGCGAGCCGGGTGGCCGGCATCATCCAGCGGTCGATCTCGCGGTCGAACACGCTCAGGGTGCCCATCCAGAACACGGCGAACAGCACGCTGCCCAGCAAGACGCCGGCCCAGGTGTGGAGCCAGGCCATCGATTTGCGCAAGGTGTCTTCCATGACGCCGTCCTAGTCAAGCACGTGATTGACGGCGGCTGTCAGGACCATCCCGGCTGCCAGCACGATCCACAAGCGCGCCGCGGCGCGTACGCTGAACGCCCAGACCAGCAGCGCGAGATAGAACACGAAGCCCAGCATCGAGGACAGCGCGACGGCTTCCGAGCGCGCCATGCCGAGGCGGGCCAGCACGGCGCCGGCCGCGATCACCGTCGACACGGTGAGCAGGTAGCCGCCCACCACGGCGCCGACGATCCTGAGGCCGCGCTCAGAAGCCGAGCGCATAGCCCACGGTCACGGTGCGGCCGCGGCCGGCGAAGTAGCGGGCCGGCTCGACCAGTGCGCTCTGCGAGTAGTACGTGATGTAGTCCTTGTCGAGCAGGTTGGCCAAGCCCAGGCGCAGGTCGCCCTTGCGCAGCTTGTAGGTCAGGGCCGCGTCGACCAGGGTGTAGCCCGAGAAGCGTTTGGCCGGATCGTCGAAGTCCTGCGAGAACGCATGCTGGGCCTGCACTAGCGACGACAGGCGGTCGCCCCAGTTCGCGGTCCAGCTGGCCAGCACGCGGTCCGGGGAGACGTTCAGGCCGTCGAGCTTCGCGTCCAGGCTGCCGTCGTTATTGCTGTCGTAGCGGCCCTTGGTGCGCGCATACGAGAGGCTGGCGCGGTGCGCGTCATTGAAGCGGTGCGCGATCTTGGCTTCGACGCCTTCGAGGCGCGTCTTTTCGCGCGCCATCATGAACACGCCGCCGACCGAGACGACGCGCGCGCCGAAGTCGGAATCGGAACGGTAATAGCTGGCGTCGAATTCCCAGTCGCCCTTGCGCACGCGGGCGCCGGCCTCCACGCCGTCGGTCAGGATCGGTTCGAGGTTGCGCAGGCTGCCGATGCTCTGGCCAGGCGTGTTGATCGAGCGAAGCGTGCGGCCGATGTCCGGCAGGCCGAAGCCCTCCGAATAATTGGCGTACAGGGTGATATCCTTGACCGGCTCCAGCACCAGTCCCGCATTGAGCAGCGTTTCGTTGAACTTGATCTTGCCGCCTTCGACGAAAGTGTTGCTGTAGGCGGCCAGCGTGCGATAGCTGTCGACTTCGAGGTCGGCGTTCTCGCGCCGCGCGCCGGCATGCAGCGTCAGGTTGCCCGTCAGCTTGAATTCGCCCTGGGTGAACAGCGACAGGTTGCTGTACTTCGACTCCGGCACGAAGGTGCGCCCGGTGCCGTACATATCCTGCTTGCCCTTGTCGACCAGCGTGTCGAAGCCGGCGGTGAGCTTCAGGCGCCCATCGAACAGGCCCTCTTTCGTCAGGCCGACCTTGCTGCCGTATTTCGAGGCGACCGAACGCGACTGGTCGTACAGGGTGCCGCGCGGCGCGATCGTCACGTCCTGGAAGGTGGCCGAGTTGTCTGCGCCGAACAGCCCGACGAATTCCTGGCTATAGGCCATCGCCGACAGTTCCATGCCGGCCAGGCTGGTGTGGGTATAGCTGGCGCTGGTGGTCCAGACGTCGTTCCAGGCCGGCGTGCCGGGCGGCGTGCCCTCGACCGAGGTGGAGGGGATGCCGCGCGCGCGGTCGCCCGGCACGCCGAGGTAGCTGGCCTTCGACTTGATGCGATAGCGGTTGACCGAGAACTGCAGGCGCTGGTGTTCGTCCGGCCGGTAGCCGATCTTGGCCAGCACGTCGTAGCTGCGCGAATCCATCAGGTCGCCCTGGGTCACGTCGACCCCGATCGAACGGCCGGCGCCGTCCAGGTACAGCCCCTGGTCCTCGTAGCCGACCGAGAACAGGTATTCGAGCTTGTCGCCGCGGCCGTCGAGCCGGTAGGTGGTCTTGTAGCCGAGCAGGTCGCCGTTCACGTCGGAGGTGGGCGTCGTCACCTGCACGTCGACGTGCTGGTTGAAGCTGCCCGGGGCAGGGCGGCGCGTGATGATGTTGATGGTGCCGCCGGTCGCGCCGAGGCCGTTGATGGCGTTCGGGCCCTGCACGATCTCGATGCGGTCGACCATCGCATAATCGATGGTGTGGGCCTCGCGCCCGGTGGGGCGCACCGGATTCGATTGCGGCACGCCGTCGACCAGGATCAGCGGGGTGCGTCCGCGCAGCGTCTCGCCCGAGCCGTTCATCTTGCCGCGGCTCGGCGTGTACGAAGGCAGCAGGTTGCTCAGGACGTCGGACGTGTTGGTGGAGATGGTCAGCTGGCGCGCGATGTCTTCCTTGCGGATCACAACCACCGTCTGCGGCGCCTTGTCCACTTCGACGTTGGAGCGCGAGGCGGCGATGACGACCACGGCGCCGTCGCCATCGGCCGGCTGGGCCTGGGTGTGGGCGGCGAGGGTAAGCAAAGTGAGTGGAATGAGCGCCGCGAGTGGACGACGCGTGAAGGGGATGGCCTGCGATGACTGCACGAACGGCTCCATACTAACTGATAATGAGAACTATTATCAATTAGTATGGAGGTCGATGTCAATTCACCATTGGCTGTCGACGGGCAGCGCGCAGATCAGCTTCCCGTAGCGCCCGACTTGCCGGCCTTGGCCACCTTGGCCGCCGCCTGCGTTTCCGGATTGAGCACCACCTGCACGTAGTTGTTCGTGTCGAAGTAACGGCGCGCCGCCGTCTTGATGTCGTCCGCCGTCAGGGCCTGCACCTGCTTCTCCACCGAGAGGATCGAGGCCGGATCGGTGCCCTCGGTCAGTGCCGATTGCAGGTTCGCCACCCAGTAGCCGTTCTCGCGCAGCGAGCGGCGGTGGTTCTGGATCCAGCCGGTCTTGACCTTGTCCAGTTCGGCCGCGTCCGGGCCATGTTCCTGCAGGCGCGCGATCTCGGCGAAGGTCGCGGCGATCACCTTGTCCACGTGTTCCGGTCCGGTCGGCAGGCTGATGCCGACCGAGTAGTTCCCGTACGGGATCTTGCTCAGGGTGCCGCTGGCGCCGCCGCCGTAGATCATCGCCATCTTCTCGCGCAGCACCTCGATGATGCGCAGATTGGTCACTTCGATCAGGGCCGACAGGCGCAGCTGCTCGGCTTCGGTGAATTCGGCCGGGCCGGTGAAGTTGAGCGCGATGCTGCTCTTCGGCTCGGAGCCGCTGCGCACCTCGCGCTTGACCACGCCGGTGGCCGGACGCAGGCCCACGTCGCGGAAGGCGACCGGGATGTCCGGCGTGGGCAAGGTGCCGAGATAGGTCGCCAGCAGCGGCCGGATCTTTTGCTCGTCGAAGCTGCCGACCAGGATGAAGGTCAGGTCCTTGGCGCTCGAAAAGCGCTGGCGGAAGATGTCGATGCTGCGGTCCAGGTCGATCTTGGAGAATTCCTCGGCGTCGAGCGTGCGCGGCGCGCGCGGGTGGTTGTTGTACAGGGCCGCCACCAGCGCGTCGTTGAAGTAGCGTCCCGGCAGGCCGCTCTGGTTGCGCGCGATCTCGGCCTGCTTGTCGATGTAGGCGTGGAACAGGCCTTCGTCGCGGCGCACGTCGGCGAACTTCAGCCACAAGAGCTGCAACATGGTCTCGATGTCGGTGGCGCCCGAGGCGCCCGCGATCACGTCGGAATAGCTGCCCAGGCCCACGGTCACGCCGGCCGCCTTGCCGGCCAGGATCTTGCGCATGTCGAGCGGAGTAAAGTCCTTCACGCCCATGCTGGCCACGATCGCGTTCGAGAAGCGCGCATTGAGGATGTCGCCGTCCGGGAACAGGCTCTGGCCGCCGGGACGGGCCGCGCTCAGCATCACCTGGTCGTTGCGGAAGTCGGTGGGCTTGAGGATCACCTTGACCCCGTTCGACAGCGTCAGGCGCGTCAGGCCCAGCGCCTTGTCGTGCTGCTCGGCGGTGATTTTTCCAGGCTGCGCCGGGCGCTCCATCAGGCGCGTCGCCAGCAGTTTTTCGTCGTGCCGTTCAACGGGCTTACGCGCGGCTTCGCTGACGGCGGCCAGCAACTGCTCACCGGTCGGCGCGTCCGGCTGCTGGTCGCCCCTGCTCACGCCCGTGTACAGCACCAGCTTGCCCGAATCCGCAGGGATCGTGCGCTGCGCATAGTCGTTCATCTCGACCAGCGAAATGCCCGGCACCAGCTGCTGCACGTAGCGCCACTCGGTGTCGATACCGGGAATCGCTTCGTCCTGCAGGAAGTTGCGGATGTACTCGGCGGCGTAGGTCGCCGAGTCGCTCTTGGCGCGCTCGTTCCAGGCCTGCTCGTAGGTACGCACCAGGTTCTTCTTGGCCCGCTCGAGTTCCTGCTCGCCGAAGCCGTGCTGGCGCGCGCGCTCGTTTTCCTGGACCAGGGCCGCGATCGCCGGCAGGGCGCCGCGCGGGCCGATGGCGGCCGACGAATTGTACGAATGGTAGCGCGGCGTCAGCTTGCCGAGCGAGCTGCTCGCGCCCAGGTAGGGCGCGTCGGGCAGTTGCGCCAGTTCCGCCAGGCGCTGGTTGAGCATGGTCCCGAACAGCGATTGCACCAGTTCGTCGCGGTAGGCGCCGATGGTGCCCAGCTCACGCACCGGCTGCACCGGGTAGCGGATCAGGACCGCGTTGCCATTGGCTTCCGGGTCGGTGACGACCAGCGCCTCGGTATCGGCGCGCGCCGGAATGGCGGCGTAGTCGCGTGGACGCGGATTGGCCGGGTTCTTCAGGCGCGCAAAATGCTGCTTGACGAGCTTCTCGGCGCGCGCCGGGTCGACGTCGCCGACCACCACCACCGCCATCAGGTCGGGGCGGTACCAGTCGCGGTAGAAGCGTTTGAGGGTCTCCGGCTTGAAATTACGCAGCACGTCTTCGCGGCCGATCGGCAGCCGCTCGGCATACTTCGAGCCGTTGAACAGGCGCGGATAGATCTCCTTGCCCATGCGGTCCGAGGCGCCTTTGCCCAGGCGCAGCTCTTCCAGCACGATGCCGCGCTCCTTCTCGATCGCGTCGGCATCGAAGCGCACGCCATGGGCCCAGTCTTCCAGCACCTGGAAGGCCTTGCTCACGTGTTCCGGCTTGTCGGTCGGGATCGGGAGGATATAGACGGTTTCGTCGAACGAGGTGTAGGCGTTCAGGTCGGCGCCGAAGCCCACGCCGATCGACTGCAGATAGGACACCAGCTCGTGCTTGCGGAAGTTGGTGGTGCCGTTGAAGGCCATGTGCTCGACGAAGTGGGCCAGGCCACGCTGGTCTTCATCCTCGAGGATCGAACCGGCCTTGACCACCAGGCGCAGTTCGAGCTTGCGTTCGGGGCGCGCATTGCGCTGGATGTAGTAGGTGAGACCGTTGTCCAGTTTCCCGACCTTGACCTGCGGGCCGACCGGGATGGGCGATTCCATCTGCAGCGCCGGCGCCTGGGCCGCCTGCGGCGCGCCATGCGCCAGCGGGGACAGGCCCAGTATCGCGGCCAGCGCCATCAACGGCAGGCCGCGTACGAAGTTGTTGCTCATTCAATGGTTCCCAGAAGACTTGGTTATTGCATTCTACATGGCGCAAGGGCCTGCACGGATGAGCTTAAGGCTGCTCTAAACCTGTCAGAGGATGACCCGTCCCTTCGCCAGCAACTGGGCCATCTCGAAGGCCGGCACCGGCCGCCCGTACAGATAGCCCTGCAACACATCACAGCCGAGGGAGCCGAGAAAATCGCGCTGGCCGACCGTTTCCACACCTTCGGCCACCACCGCCAGCGACAGGCCCTGGGCCAGGGCGATCGTGGCCTGGGCGATGGCGGCGCTGCGCTGTTCGGTGGCGATATTGCGTACGAACGTCTGGTCGATCTTGAGCTTATCGAGCGGGAAGCGCGACAGGTAGCCGAGCGACGAGTAACCGGTGCCGAAGTCGTCCAGCGACAGCGAGACCCCCATCGCGCGCAGCTCGGCCATCTGTGCCTCGGCCGCGGCGCTGTCGCCCAGCATCACGCTCTCGGTCAGCTCGACCTCGAGCCATCGCGCTTCGAGGCCGCTGTCCTGCAGGGCGGTGCGTACCACCTGGGCCACGCTGCCGGCCTTGAACTGGCTGGCCGAGACATTGACCGCCACCCGCACCGGACCCAGGCCGGCGTTTTGCCAGGCCTTGTTCTGGAAGCAGGCCTGACGGATCACCCATTCGCCGATCGGGTGGATCAGGCCTGTGTCCTCGGCCAGCGGGATGAAGTCGGCGGGCGAGACCGACCCGATCTCGTCGCTGCGCCAGCGCAGCAGCGCTTCCATGCCGACCACCTGGCCATCCAGGCGCGAGACCTGCGGCTGGTAGTGCAGCGACAGCTCGTCGCGCTCGATCGCGCGCCGCAGGCGCGTCTCCAGCGCCAGCCAGCGCAGCGCCTCGGCGTTCATCTCGCCCTTGAAGAACCTGAAGCCGTTGCGGCCCGATTCCTTCACCAGGGTCAGCGCGGCGTCGGCCGCCTTCAGCAGGTCGCCCGGGACGTCGCCGTCGCGTGGATAGACGCTGATGCCGATGCTCCCGGTGACCACCACGTCGTGTTCGCCGACCAGCAGCGGCTGGGACACGGCATCCATCAGGCGCTGGGCGCAATAGATCACGTCGTCGGTGTCGTCGAAGCTGGTCAGCAGCAGCACGAACTCGTCGCCCGACAGGCGCGCCACGGTGTCGGTCGCGCCGGCTACTGCGCCGGCGCGGTGCGCCACCTCGCGCAGCACGGCGTCGCCGGCCGCGTGGCCCAGGCTATCGTTGATGCGCGACAGGCGGTCGACGTTAAACAGCAGCAGCGCCACCTGGGTCGCATCTTTACGTGCCGCGGCCAGCGCCTGCTGCATGCGGTCGT
This sequence comes from Massilia arenae, assembly GCF_008014745.1. GTDB lineage: Bacteria > Pseudomonadota > Gammaproteobacteria > Burkholderiales > Burkholderiaceae_D > Telluria > Telluria arenae. The sequence goes on along the minus strand of NZ_VPFD01000003.1, from coordinate 33,678 downwards.
TGAACAGCGAGCGATTCGGCAGCAGGGTCAGGGCGTCGTGGTTCGACAAAAAATCGAGCTGGTGGTGGGCCGCCTTGAGCGCCGACAGGTCGGTCGACACCGATACATAGGCGGTGATCCTGCCATGGTCGTCGCGCACCGCGCTCAGGCTGGTGCGCTCGGGGTAGATCTCGCCGTTCTTGCGGCGGTTCCAGACCTCGCCGCGCCATTGCCCCTCATGCTCCAGGCACTCCCACATCGCGCGGTAGAAAGCCGGATCGTGGCGTCCCGAGCGCAACATGGCCGGGCTGCGGCCGAGCACCTCGGATTCGCGGTAGCCCGTGATTTCCTCGAAGGCGGGATTGACGGCGACGATCTTCGCGTCGGCGTCGGTCATCAGGATCGCCTCCTGCGTGCTGTCGAACACCTGGCGCGCCAGTTCCAGCCGGTGCTCGCTGTCGCGCAGGGCGGCGTCGGAATCGGCGCGCGCCATCGCCTCGAGCTGCAACTGGGCGGCGTGGCGCTGCACGACTTCGTACAGGTTCAGGTTCTCGTAGGCCACCGCCAGCTGGGCCGCCAGCGCCGTGGCCCAGCGTTCCTCTTCGTCCGAGAACGGCGCCGCGCCGACCCGACGCGTGCAATACAGCCAACCGAGTGGATGCTGGAGGTCGTGCACCTGCAGGCCGAGCAGGTGGCCAACCTCGGGGTGGTGCTGGGGCAGGGTGGCCAGCAAGGCGTCGTCGCCGTCCAGGCGCAGCGGGGCGCGGGCGCGCAGCAGCACGCCGGGCAGGTCTCGCTCGTTGAGCGCATAGGACTCGAGCAGGCCGCCTTCGACGCCATGGGTGGCCAGGTGGCGCACCGTGCGTTCGGTGCTGGCCAGCAGGCACAGGGCGACGCAGTCGGCGTTGAGCACGCGCCGCGCGGCGTCCACGAAGGCATCGGCCAGGGCCTCGACGCGGCGCTCGCCCACCAGCATCATGCACATGCGTTCCAGCTCGGACAGGCGCGCGCACAGGTCGAACGGCAGGTCGCGGTCGTGCTCGCGGCCGGAAGGCAGCGCCGGCGCCGGTGCGCCGTGCATCACGCCCAGTTCGGCGGCCACCGCGTCGAGGATGCGCTGCGGCTCTGAAGGCTTGCCCAATACCGTGGTCACGCCGCAGCGCGCCGCCATGGCCATCGTCTCGCGCTCCGAATAGACGGCCGAGAAGAAGATGACGCGGGTCGCGTGCAGGGCGGGATCGGCGCGCAGCTGCTGGACGAATTCGTAGCCGTCCATGGTCGGCATCAGGATGTCGGTGATGATCAGCTCGGGCCGCTCGGCGCGCGTGATGGCGAGCGCGCGGGCGCCGTCCTCGGCTTCGAGGATCCGGTGGTCGGTATAGCCGAGCAGGGCGCCGAGATAGCTGCGGTTGCTCGGACGGTCGTCGACGATCAGGATCGTGGCCATCAGCACCGCCCTGTGCATGGGGCGGCGCCTGGATGGCTGACTGGGACGGCTACCGGCATGGCAACTCCGAAAAATGGGCAGCACCGCCTGGATGGGTGCGCTAAAGATGTCTTAATAATAATCCAGTTGGATGTGGACACAGTACGATGTTGCACGTGAAAACATCGAGCTTAACAATTTAAAGCCGCAAAATCACTAGTTGTTGCTCAATCGTAACGCCAGTTGACGCGATAGTACGGCTGTGCTGCCAAATTGGGGAGAGGCAGGGGCCGACAATGCGGTTGAAAGCCTGTAAATCCATTAAAATAGCGGATTACGCATAACTCTCCCGTTTCAAGGAATCCCGTATGTCTATTTCCAGCACCGAGGACATCGTTGCCGAACTGCGCGCCGGCCGCATGGTCATCCTGGTCGACGAGGAAGATCGCGAGAACGAAGGCGACCTCGTGCTTGCAGCCGACTTCGTCACGCCCGAGGCGATCAACTTCATGATCCGCCATGCGCGCGGCCTGGTCTGCCTGACCCTGTCCGAAGAGATCTGCGACCGCCTGGCGCTGCCGATGATGACTTCGCGTAACGGCACCTCGTTCGGGACCAATTTCACCGTGTCGATCGAAGCGGCCGAAGGCGTCACCACCGGCATCTCGGCGGCCGACCGCGCGCGTACCATCCAGGTGGCGGTGAACAAGGGCACGACCCCGGACGACCTGGTGCAGCCGGGCCACATCTTCCCGCTGCGCGCCCAGAAGGGCGGCGTCCTGATGCGCGCCGGGCATACCGAAGCGGGTTGCGACCTGACCCATATGGCGGGCCTGACCCCGGCCTCGGTGATCTGCGAGATCATCAAGGAAGACGGCACCATGGCGCGCCTGCCCGACCTGATCGAGTTCGCGAAAGAACACAAGCTCAAGATCGGCACCATCGCCGACCTGATCCACTATCGCAGCCAGAACGAGTGCCTGGTCGAGCGCGTGGCCGAGCGTACGCTGTCGACCGAGGCCGGTGAATTCCAGCTCGTGGCCTTCCGCGACGCGCCGAGCGGCAGCGCCCACCTGGCCCTGGTCCACGGCGAGCTGTCGCCCGAGAAGGAAGCGCTGGTGCGCGTGCACCAGCCGGTGTCGATCCTCGACCTGCTCGAGAACCGCGCCACCACCCACTCGTGGGACATGGCGTCGGCCATGAAGACGATCAAGGCCAGCGATGCCGGCGTGATCGTGCTGCTCAATTGCGGCGAAAGCGCAGACCAATTGTTCGCCCAGCTGGCGCCGCAGGATGGCAAGGCCAGCCGCGCCGGCGCGCGCGCCGCATCGATGGACTTGCGTACCTACGGCATCGGCGCCCAGATCCTGCGCGCCCTGGGCGTGGGCAAGATGCAGCTGCTGGCCAATCCGCGCAAGATGCCGTCGATGACCGGTTTCGACCTGGAAGTCACCGGTTACGTGCCGCGTCCGGAAGCCTGAACAATCAACCAATCAACAAGAAGAGGTCAGCCATGACGGTAGGAACTTTTGAAAGCAATCTGCAGGGCGAAGACCTGCGTATCGGTATCGTGCAGGCCCGTTTCAACGCCGACGTGGGCCACGGCCTGCTGTCGTCCTGCCTGGCCGAACTCAAGCGCCTGGGCGTGGCCGACGAAGACATCCTGCACGTGACCGTGCCGGGCGCGCTCGAAGTGCCGCTGGCGCTGCAGCGCATGGCCGTGACCGAGCAGTTCGACGCGCTGATCGCGCTGGGCGCGGTGATCCGCGGCGAAACCTACCACTTCGAGCTGGTGTCGAACGAATCGGGCGCCGGCATCACCCGCATCGGCCTCGACTACGGCATCCCGATCGCCAACGCGATCCTGACCACCGAGACCGACGAGCAGGCCGAAGTCCGCATGGCCGAGAAGGGCGGCGACGCCGCACGCGTCGCGGTCGAAATGGCCAACCTCCTGATGGCGCTGGACGAGCTGGTGCCAGAGGACGAATAACAGTAAAGGCAAGAAAACAATGACTGACAAGAGTACGCACGCCAACCCGAGCAAGAACCGCACGCCGCGCCACCGCGCGCGCGAGTTCGCGCTCCAGGGTCTGTACCAATGGCTGCTGAATAATGAACCGGCACGGGTGGTCTCGACCAATATCCGCGGCGCCCATGGCTTCGACAAGGCCGACAGCGAGTTCTTCTCGGCGCTGCTCAATGGCGCGATCGGCACTTCGGTCGAGCTGCGCGAGTCGATCGCCCCGCTGATCGACCGTTCGATCGCCGAGCTGTCGCCAATCGAGCACGCGGTGCTGCTGCTGGGCGCCTATGAGCTGAAGAACCATCCCGAGATTCCGTATCGCGTCGTGATCAACGAGGCGGTCGAATTGACCAAGTCGTTCGGCGGTATCGATGGGCATAAGTATGTCAATGGCGTGCTGGATAAGCTGGCGTCGCGCCTGCGGCCGGATGAAGTGGCGGCGAACGAGCGTCGCTGATCGTTTTGCTTGCAGCTTGACGAGAAAAAGCCACCGTGCGCGAGCCGGTGGCTTTTTTGTCGTCGGTAGATTGCTTGGGACTTTGGTTCCCGCCTGCGCGGGAACGACGTTGATTGGGTCGATCGAACCGCCATTAACGCGACGTTGAATACGTACGTCAGCACGTCATTCCCGCGCAGGCGGGAATCCAAGCCCGCCGCGCAGCCCGAATCAACATATATAGAGCAAACGCAAAAAGCCACCGCCGCAGCGGTGGCTCCAAGGAACTTTCCCTCTTGATCTTACAGGCCGGCCAGCGGCTCCACGTTCGGCACGTGCGCGCCGACGGTGGAGGCAGTGGTGGTTTCCTGCATCGGCTTCGCTTCCGGCTTGACCGTATCGGACTCGGTCTGCTTGGCGGTGACGATCGTTGCCGGCAGCGGCGCCGCGCGTGGAGTGCGCACCGGGACGTTCTGGCCTTTCGAGACCTTCTTGAGCAAACGGTATTCGGTCAGCACCTTGTGACCATAGCCCGAGTCGGTGTCGAAGTTGGCTGCGCCGACGTAGGTTTTCAGGCCGCCTTCGACCGAGCCGGTACGCTTGACGTAATCCTTCAGAATCAGGGCGCCGACACGGATGTTGGCGACCGGATTCAGGGCCGCTTGCGGGCCGCCCACATCCTCGAACTTGTCGTGGTGGACCTTGGCCATGACCTGCATCAGGCCCTTGGCGCCCATCGCGCTTTCGGCAAACGGGTTCAGGCCCGATTCGATCGCCATCACCGCCAGGATCAGCAGCGGGTCGAGTTTCAGCTCGTGCGCCGTCAGGTAAGCGGTCGAGACCAGCATATTGGCGGCGTCGCCGGCGACGCGGTAGCGCTTCGACAGCCAAGTGGTGACGTACTGCTGCTGCTTGCTGTCACCCAGCATGGCATGCGAATCGCGCAGGTGCGTCGTTTCGACGGCCACTGCTTCGGCCACGGCCTTTGGCGTGGGCGCGACGATTGCCACCGGCTCTGCAGCGGCGACGACGACTGGCTGCGGATGCAGCATTTCAGAGACGCGCTTGGCGAAACTGTCATTGGTGTACAGCAGCGCCAGCATGGCAACTGCGGTCAGACCGAATACGGTCAGGGTAGTGCGGGCGGTTTTCATGAAACCGCTTGCCGTTTTGCTCACGGAAGACCACGTGATTGGCTGGCTGGCCATGGATTGCACGAGCCTTGCGCTCGTGGTTAAACGATGGAACATCGAATTTTCCCCTTGTCGCGGCGAAAAGAATCCCGTCGTGTCGCTGTGAGCGAAACGCGGAATGTGTTTGCCGTGCATCAGAAAATCGTTTGTCGCCGCGACGCGGCCGACTAACGCCGTCATTGCTTTGCTTCAGCTGGCTGCTAACCCGTAGGGCAGGGACCAGTGGCTCAACAACTGTCTCGGGGGATATGGGCAGACGCCCAAAAAGAAAACACTCCTTAAAATGTCGTGTGGGGCCCCGACCCCGTGAATGCATGAGAACAGCTAAAATTGTGGCAAAAAAAGTAAGGCCGTCTCATCAAGTAGGACGGATTGTAGGGGCGGACCTTATATCAAGTCAACCCTAGCACGCCTGTCTCTTATTACTTTTGGTTCTGATGAAGTGGCCTTCCAAATAGAAATACTTGACGAATCAATCACTTGGCTCCACCCTCTCACTTACGTTCTGCAATCGAAGAAATGCTCAAAACTTGATGAAATATACAGACTTGCGAGATTTTATGGCCCAGCTCGAACGCATGGGCGAGCTCAAACATATTGACATTCCGGTGTCGACCAACCTCGAAATGACCGAGATCTGCGACCGCACGCTGCGCGCCGAAGGTCCCGCGCTGCTGTTCCGGCAGCCGACCGGGCATACGATCCCCGTCCTTGGTAACCTGTTTGGCACCCCGAAGCGGGTGGCGCTGGGCATGGGGGCGCAGGATTTGAGTGAGCTGCGTCAAATCGGCCACGTGCTGGCGCGCCTGAAGGAGCCCGAGCCACCCAAGGGTTTCAAGGACATCATGGGCATGGGCTCGCTCGTCAAGGCGGTGTGGGATATGGCTCCGAAAGAAGTAAAAGGCGCGCCCTGCCAGGAAATCGTCTGGGAGGGCCAGGACGTCGACCTCGCTCGCCTGCCGATCCAGCATTGCTGGCCGGGCGACGTGGCTCCGCTGATCACCTGGGGCCTGGTGATTACCAAGGGGCCTAACAAGAAACGCCAGAACCTGGGCATTTACCGCCAGCAGGTGCTGGGCCCCAATAAAGTGATCATGCGCTGGCTGGCCCACCGCGGTGGCGCGCTCGATTTCCGCGAGCACGCGCTGGCCAATCCGGGCAAGCCGTATCCAATCGCGGTGGCGCTGGGCGCCGACCCGGCCACCATCCTCGGCGCCGTGACGCCGGTGCCGGACACGCTGTCCGAATACCAGTTCGCCGGCCTGCTGCGCGGCAGCCGCACCTCGCTCACCAAGGCGATCGGCAGCGAGCTGATGGTGCCGGCTTCAGCCGAGATCGTGCTCGAAGGGCATATCTATCCGGACGAGAACCACCCGTCCGGCTTCGAGCATGCGCTCGAGGGTCCATATGGCGACCACACCGGCTACTATAATGAACAGGACAGTTTTCCGGTGTTCACGATCGACCGTATCACGATGCGGCGCGATCCGATCTACCACTCGACCTACACCGGCAAGCCGCCGGACGAGCCGGCTGTGCTGGGCGTGGCGCTGAACGAAGTCTTCATCCCGCTGCTGCAGAAGCAGTTCACCGAAATCACCGATTTCTACCTGCCGCCGGAAGGCTGCAGCTACCGCATGGCGGTGGTGCAGATGAAGAAGCAGTACGCGGGCCATGCCAAGCGGGTGATGTTCGGCGTGTGGAGTTTCCTGCGTCAGTTCATGTACACCAAATTCATCGTCGTGGTCGACGAGGACGTCAATGTGCGCGACTGGAAAGAGGTGATCTGGGCTATCACGACCCGCGTCGATCCAACCCGCGACACGGTCATGGTCGACAGCACCCCGATCGATTACCTCGACTTCGCGTCGCCGATCAGCGGCCTGGGCAGCAAGATGGGTATCGATGCCACTAATAAATGGCCGGGTGAAACCAATCGCGAGTGGGGTACGCCGATCGTGATGGCGCCGGAGGTCAAGAAGAAGGTCGATGAGATCTGGGGGCAATTGGGGATCTGATCGCTCCAGGCAGGGGCGTCCGCTGCGGCGCCCCCTGCCATTTCCCCAAACGGCCTGCCCTGGGGTATAATGAGCGCTGGCGGGCCCCTGCGCATTGTGGCATGGTTTACCTGGTCAGGTCGGGAACGAAGCAGCCAAAGCCGTTCACCGCAAGTGCCGCAGATCAGGCTCGCCTCTTATCTCTTTTCAGTAGTACCTTCTCGGCAGTACCTCCCCATATTTTTTCTCAAGCAGCCAACGGCGCCCGCACGTCCGTCTCTCGCATTTTTCATGCCAGTTGCACAAGAGCCCGACCGTTGAATGTTCGCGACGACCGCCATCTGCGGTAAAATCGTGGCATGTCCTATCAAGTCCTCGCCCGCAAATACCGTCCCAAGAACTTCGACACGCTGGTTGGCCAGGAGCACGTCGTCCGTGCGCTGACCCATGCCTTGCGCACGGAGCGGCTGCACCATGCTTATCTGTTCACGGGCACGCGCGGGGTCGGCAAGACCACCCTGTCGCGCATCCTGGCCAAGTCGCTCAATTGCACCGGGCCGGACGGGCAGGGCGGCATTACCGCCGAGCCGTGCGGGCAGTGCGAGGCTTGCCGCGCGATCGACGCCGGCCGCTTCGTCGACTACATCGAGATGGATGCGGCGTCCAACCGCGGCGTGGACGAGATGGCCCAGTTGCTGGAACAGGCGGTCTACGCACCGAGCAATGCGCGCTTCAAGGTCTATATGATCGACGAGGTGCACATGCTCACCAACCACGCGTTCAATTCGATGCTCAAGACGCTCGAGGAACCGCCGCCGCACGTCAAGTTCATCCTGGCGACCACCGATCCGCAAAAGATTCCCGTGACGGTGCTGTCGCGCTGCCTCCAGTTCAATCTCAAGCAAATGCCGCCGGGCCATATCGTCGGCCACCTCGAGAACATCCTGGGCCAGGAAGGCGTGAGCTTCGAGCAGCCGGCGCTGCGCCTCTTGGCGCAAGGCGCGCACGGCTCGATGCGCGACGCGCTGTCGCTCACCGACCAGGCGATCGCCTATGCGGCCGGCCAGGTCACGCTCGATGCGGTGCAGGGCATGCTCGGCGCGCTCGACCAATCCTACCTGGTGCGCCTGCTCGATGCCCTGGCGGCGCAGGACGGCGCCGACCTGATGGCGGTGGCCGACGAGATGGCCAGCCGCAGCCTGTCGTACAACGGCGCGCTGCAAGACCTGGGCACCTTGCTGCACCGGATCGCGCTGGCGCAGTCGGTGCCCGGCGCCGTGCCGCAAGACCTGCCCGAGCTGGCCGACATCATGCGCCTGGCCGGCTCCTTCGAGCCGCAGGAAGTGCAGCTGTATTACCAGATCGCCGTGCACGGCCGCAACGAGATCGGCCTGGCGCCGGACGAATATGCCGGCTTCACCATGACCCTGCTGCGCATGCTGGCCTTTCGCCCCGGACAGGGCGGGGCAGAAGCATCTGCAGCACCGCCCGCCGCCGCGCCGGTAGGCGCTTCGCCTGCGCGCGCCGCCGCGGCAGCCGCGGCCAGCCATGCGGCGGTGACGCCGCGTTCGGCCCCGCCGTCGGCCGCACCGCCCGCACCTGCACCTGCGGCGCCGGTGCAGCCCAGTGCGCCGACCGCCGCCGCAGCCCCCGGCGCGCCGGCGATGACGTCGGCGCGGGCCGCGATCAATGCGGCGCTGGAAGCGGCGCGCGCCGCGTCGGGCATCCGCACCCCACCCAAGCGTCCAGGGGCCGAACCGGTCGCGCCGGCGCCGTCGGCGCCTGCGGCGCCGCCGCCAGCCGCGCCCGGACCGGCGGCCGCGATGTCGTCCCCTGGCGTCGGCATGCAGGCGCGGGCCGCTGCCGCACCGCCTCCATGGGAGGGCGGGCAGCCGCAGGCCATGGCCCAGCCGCAGCCGGCCATGCAGGCCCGCCAGCAGCCGCAGTCACAGCAGCCGCAGCAGGAAGACGACGTGCCGTCCTGGGTCACCGATTTTTCCGATGACACCGCCGTCGCCGCCGAGGCGCCGGCCGTGGTCGCACCCGCGCCCCAGGTGCGGGCACCGGCCGCGCCGCCGCATGCCTATGTCGTTACGCCCGTGCCAGAGATCAATTGGGACGGCAACTGGCCGGCGCTGGCCGGCAGCCTGCCGCTGCGCGGCGTGGCCCAGCAGCTGGCGCTGCAGACCGAGCTGGTCGCCTGCGTCGTGCACGACCGCTCGGCCACCTTCAATCTGCGCGTGCCGGTCGATACGCTGCGCGCCAGCGGCAATAGCGAGAAGCTGGCGGCTGCGCTGCAAGAACATTTCCCCGACTTCCGCGTGAATGTGGAGTCCGAGATTGGCCCGGTGTGGTATACAGCCGGGGCCGAACAGAAAGCGGCGCGCGAAGAGCGCCAGCGCCTGGCCGAGTCCATCGTTGCCGCCGATCCCTTCGTGCAGGAGCTCGAGCGACGCTTCGACGCGTTCGTCGTGCCAGGCTCGGTCAAGGTCGCCTGAGCACGTCGCTGCCGATCAATCACCCATCCGACTTTTGGAGAAACCCACCATGATGAAAAACCAGCTCGCAGGCTTGATGAAACAGGCGCAAGCCATGCAGGACAATATGAAGAAGGCGCAGGAGCAGCTGGCCCTGGTCGAAGTCGAAGGCCAGTCGGGCGCCGGCCTGGTGAAGGTCGTCATGACCTGCAAGAACGACGTCAAGCGCGTCACCATCGACCCGTCGCTGCTGGGCGACGACCGCGACATGCTGGAAGACCTGGTTGCGGCCGCGTTCAACGACGCCGTGCGCAAGGCCGAGGCGACCGCCGCCGAGAAGATGAGCGGCCTGACCGCCGGTATGCCGGGCCTGCCGCCTGGCTTCAAGATGCCTTTCTGATCCATTGAAAGCAGTCCCGGCCGGCGCCTTGCCGGCGGGACGCCCCACATGTCGACCTCGCTCGAATTTCTCATCGAATCGCTGCGCCGCTTGCCGGGCGTGGGCCCCAAGTCGGCCCAGCGCATGGCATTCCATCTGCTGCAGCACGACCGCGAGGGCGCCGCGCAACTGTCGCGCGCGCTCTACCAGGCGGTTGACACGGTGCATCACTGCGCCAAGTGCAATACCTTCTCGGACATTGAAATTTGCGAGCTGTGCGCCGACCCGGAGCGCGACCACACCCTGCTGTGCGTGGTCGAGACCCCGGCCGACCAGATCATGATCGAGCAGACGCTCACCTGGCGCGGCCTGTACTTCGTGCTGATGGGCCGGCTGTCGCCGCTGGACGGCATCGGCCCGCGCGACATCGCCCTGGACAAGCTCGTCAACCGCGCCACTGATGGCCTTGTCGGCGAAGTGGTGCTGGCGACCAATTTCACCAACGAGGGCGAAGCCACTGCCCACTACATCAGCGAAATGCTCAAGGCGCGCGGCCTGAAGGTCAGCCGCCTGGCGCGCGGCGTGCCGGTGGGTGGGGAGCTCGAGTACGTCGACGCCGGCACGATCGCGCGCGCCATGCTCGACCGCCGCAGCGCGTGATGTTCGCCGTCTTTTTCCGCTAAGCCCGGTCGATCCTGATCACCGGCGCACGCCCTGCGTGCGCGCAAGCCTGCTTGCCGGGCCGCTGCTATCGTGGATTTTTCTGCGAGCCGGCCATGCATCTCGTCGACCTTACGATGTTCTATGCCGCCGAGGGTGGTGGCGTCAGCACCTACCTGAACGCCAAGTCGGCGTGGCTGGCGCGTCAGGGCCGTGCGCGGCACACGATCCTGAGTCCGAACCGCGATGTGGGGCCAGACACCGCGCGTGCCATGCGCGCCACGTCGGCATGCCTGCGCGTCCCCAGCCTGGCCTTGCCCGGCTTCCACGGCTACCGAATGCCGCTGTCGGTGGCCGCCATCGCCCGCCGCCTGCGCCGCCTGCGGCCCGACCTGGTCGAAGTGGGCGACGCCGGCCATTGCGCCTGGGCCGCGCTGCGCGCCCGCGACCGGTTGCGCATCCCGGTCGTGGCCTTCTACCATTCCGATTTGCCGCGCCTGGTCGAGAATCGTTTCGGCCTGCATGCCGCCCAGCTCACCCGGCGCTACCTGGCGCAGCTGTACGGCCAGTTCGACCTGGTGCTGGCGCCGAGCCGGCTGATGGTCGCGCAACTCCATGCGATGGGGGTGCGGGGCGCGCTGCACCAGCCGCTCGGCATCGATTGCACTATCTTCCATCCCGATCGGCGCGACGCCGCCGTGCGCGCCGAACTGGACGTGGCGCCCGGGGCATGCCTGCTGGTATATGCCGGACGCTTCACGGCCGACAAGAAACTGGATGTACTGCTGGCGGCGATGGGCCGGCTCGGCCGAGGCTTCCACTTGCTGATGGTCGGGCCCGGCGAGGCGGCGTTCGAGGTCCCGAAGGGCGCCCGGATCAGCCGCCTGCCGTTCCAGCGCGACCAGCGCGCGTTGGCGCGCCTGCTGGCCAGCTGTGACTTGCTGGTGCACCCGGGCGATTGCGAAACTTTTGGCTTGATCGTGCTCGAGGCGATGGGCTGCGGCCTGCCGGTGGTGGCGGCTGGCGCCGGCGGCCTGGCCGAACTGGTCGACGACAGTACGGGCGTGCTGGCGCGGCCCAATTGCCCCGACAGCCTGGCCGAGGCGATCAGGCATGCGGCTGCCAGCGACCTGGCGGCGCTTGGCGCCAATGCGCGGCGCAAGGTCGAATCGTCATTCGCCTGGGAGGCGGTGTTTGACGGGTTGCTGATGCACTATTGCAAGCTGCTGCCGAAGGATGCAGCGGGCTGCGTAAAGCCGGGCTGCGCGACCCCCGGCCGCGCGCTCGACGAACAATCCTACGCCGGGGCCGGCTCTTACCAGTAAGGGCCCCAGTAGCCGCCGCGATAGCGTGGGCCCCAGGCGCCATATGCGCCGGCGCCATTGCCCATGCGCTGCAATTCCTCGCGCGTGCCCAGGTGCAGCACGCATTCACGCCAGGGATCGGTGTTCGCGCCATAGCCGAGCTGGGTGCATGCCGGGCCGTAGATATTCATGAGTTCCGCCATCTCGGCCTGCGCGCGCGCCGATTTTTCTTGCGGCGTGGAACAGGCCGCGGCCAGCAGGGCCAGGCCGATGACGGCGGACGTGCGCACGATGGCTGGCATTCTTGCGCCCTTGGTGACGTTTTGCATGACAGTTCCTCCCGCCGCATCGCGCGGCATGATTCCAGAATAGCATCGTCGCCACGCACCGCGTGTGGGATGGCCAACGAATAGTGAGATTTCTCCACCTACCTCATTATCGGATATGGGGACGGATGTGTCCGCCTTCAACGACATCTGCAGCTACGGCGCCGCAGGCGTAACGGATGCGCCCGTAATACGACGTGCGACGGGGTATTTTCTCGCGCCAAACCGCATCGGGCGTGGATTTTCTGGCAAGATACGCCCCCAAAACAAGGAGACGCGACGTATGGACAAACCCTTGGGCAAGTCCCGATGGAAGACCTGGACCCTGCGCGGGGCCGGGGCGCTGCTGGCGCTCGTGCTGCTGGCGGCCCTGGCCACCTGGCTATTCCTGCGCGCCAGCCTGGCCCAGCTCGACGGCGAGCGCCGGGTGGCCGGCCTGGCGGGCGAAGTCAGGGTCGAGCGCGACGCCGGCGGGGTGCCCCTGATCAGCGGCGCCAGCCGGCTCGACGTCGCCTATGCGACCGGCTTCGTGCATGGCCAGGAGCGCTTCTTCCAGATGGATTTGCTGCGCCGCACGGCGGCCGGCGAGCTGGCCGAGCTGTTCGGCGCGGCGGCGCTGCCCCCCGACCGCACGCACAGATTGCACCGCTTCCGCGCCCGCGCGCTGGACACGCTGGCGCGCCTGCCGGCGCCGGAACGCGCGCTGCTGGAACGCTACGCGCAAGGCGTCAACGAGGGCTTGGGCGCGCTCGGCGCGCGGCCCTTCGAATACGCGCTGACCGGCGTGGCGCCGCGGCCGTGGACGGCGCCCGATTCGCTGCTGGTGGTATGGGCCATGTACATCGACCTGCAAGGCGCCCAGGAGGCGCGCGAACTGGCGCGCGGCTGGCTGCGCGCGCACAGCGACGAGGCGCAGCTGGCGTTCCTGCTGCCCGAGGCGACCGCTTTCGATGCGACGCTCGACCAGGGCGAGGCGAAGGCGCAAAGCCCGTTGCCGCCGCAGGCCCCGGCCTGGTGGGGCGCCGCGCCGGAGGCACCCGGCGCGCCGGTCAAGCTGGCCGGCCTGGACGTCACCGATTCGGTCGGCAGCAACAACTATGCGCTGGCCGGTGGCCGCAGCAGCACTGGCGCTGCCATCGTGGCCGACGATATGCACCTGGGCCTGCGGCTGCCGAATATCTGGTACCGCCTCGCGCTGCGCTTTCCCGATCCGGGCGCACCTGGCGGGCAACGCCGCCTGGCCGGCGTCAGCCTGCCCGGGGCGCCGCCGTCCGTCATCGTCGGCAGCAATGGCCAGGTGGCCTGGGCCTTCACCAACAGCTATGCCGATTCGCTCGACCTGGTCGAACTGCAGCTCGACCCGGGCCGTCCAGGCCAGGTCGGCCTGCCGGGCGGCTGGGAGACGCCGCGCGAGCACGTCGAGGCGATCGCCGTGAAAGGCGCCGCGGCCGAGCGCATGGTCGTGCGCGAGACCTCGCTCGGCCCGATCCGCGAGGTGGCAGGGCGCAGCTATGCGCTGCACTGGATCGCCCACGATCCGGCCGCGCTCAATATGAATCACCTGAAGCTCGAGACGGTGGCCAACGTCGAGCAAGCGCTGGCCGCAGCCGCGAGCAACGGCATCCCGGCCCAGAACTTCGTCGCCGGCGACGTGCAGGGGAACATCGGCTGGACCATCGCCGGCCTGCTGCCGCGTCGCGCCGCAGAGGCTCAGGCGGCCGGCCTTGCAGCCGGCTTTCCGCTTTCCGCCGGCAGCGCGGCGCAAACCTGGAGCGAGGCGCTGCCCTACGCCGATTACCCGCGCATCCTGAATCCCGCCGATGGCCAGATCACGACCGCCAACAGCCGCCAGCTATCGGGCGCCGGATACGCGCTGCTGGGCGATGGCGGCTACGACCTGGGGCAGCGCAACCGCCAGTTGCATGAAGGCTTGCAGGCCATGGGCGACAAGGTCGACGTGCGCCGCGCCTTCGACGGCGCCCTGGACGACCGCGCGATCCTGGTCGGCCAGTGGCGCCAGCGCGCCCTGGCCGCGCTCGATGCGCAGGCGCTCGCCGGCCACCCGCAGCGCGCCGAGTTCCGGCGCCTGCTCGAGACCAGCTGGAGCGGGCGCGCCAGCGTGGAGTCGATCGGCTATCGCCTGGGGCGCGACTTCATGTGGGCCGTGCACGACCTGCTGTACGGCGGTGTCAATGCGGCGCTGAAGGAGATCGATCCGAAGGCCAGCGCGGCCGCGGCCAGCATGCGCTGGCCGGCGGTGGCGGCGCGCCTGCTGGATGAACGGCCGCCGGGCTGGCTGCCGGCAGGCCACGCCTCGTGGCGCGACCTGGAGCTGGCGGCGGTGGACCGCGCCATCGCGGCCCTGGTCGACGCCGGCACGCCGCTGGCCGAGGCCACCTGGGGCCGGCGCAACACCGCCGACATCGCGCATCCGATCAGCATGGCCGTGCCCGCGCTGCGCCCCTGGCTCGCCGCGCCAGGCCAGCCGCTGGCGGGCGACGCCCACATGCCGCGCGTGGCCGGCCCGAAGTTCGGCCAGTCGGAGCGGCTGACCGTGTCGCCGGGGCGTGAAGAGGAGGGTCTATACAATATGCCGGGCGGGCAGAGCGGGCATCCGCTGTCGCCGTTCTTCATGCTGGACCACGCGGCCTGGGTCGAGGGCAAGCCGGCGCCGTTGTTGCCGGGGGCGGTGAAGCATACGTTGCGCTTCGTGCCGTGAACGCACGGCCGGCGTATCTCTTTTGTCAGCCCCAACACGTCGTTCCCGCGAAGGCGGGAACCTAAGTCCGTACCGTTGCCACTTACATCAAACGCAGCCTGGAGGCGAGCAAGCTTAGGTTCCCGCCTGCGCGGGAACGACGTGCTGGCGGTGCGGGCTGGCGGTATGGATTCTGGCCACCACTACTTGGCCGGCAATGCCTGCTGCGCATGCTGCAGCATCTCGGTGATCTTCTCGGCGCTCGAGGGATGGCCGAGGTAGTAGCCTTGCACCATGTCGCAGCCCAGCTCCTCGAGCAGCAGCAGCTGCTCGCCTGTCTCGACGCCCTCGGCCACTACCACCATCTTGAGGCCGTGGGCCATGGCGATGATGGCGCGCGTGATGGCCGCGTTTTCCGAATCCTGGGGCAGGCCGGCGATGAAGCTGCGGTCGATCTTGAGGGCTCGCACGTCGAAGCGCTTCAGGTAATTCATCGATGAGTACCCCGTGCCGAAGTCGTCGATCGACAAGTGCACGCCGATGCCGCGCAGCTGCTCGAGCGTGACCAGCGTGGCGCGCGCATCGTCCATCAGGGTGCCTTCGGTCAGCTCCAGTTCCAGCAGGCGCGGTTCGAGCCCGGTCTCGGTCAGGGCCGACAGCACGATCTGCGACAGGTTCTCGTCCTTGAACTGCTTGGCCGACAGGTTGACCGCGATGCGCAGCAGGCGCCGCGTCAGGCGTTGCCAGGCGCGGGCCTGGCGGCAGGCGGTGCGCAGCACCCATTCGCCGATCGGGACGATCAGGCCGGTTTCCTCGGCCAGCGGGATGAACTCGGTCGGCGGCACCAGCCCGCGCTCGGGATGGCGCCAGCGCACCAGCGCCTCGACGCCCACGATCTCGGACGTTGCTACGGCCCGCTGCGGTTGATAAACCAGGTACAGCTCGTCGTTCTGCAGCGCGCGGCGCAGGCCCACCTCGAGCTTCACGTGGCTCATGATCTGCATCGTCAGCGAAGAGCTGTACAGCTTGGCGTTGTTCTTGCCGCAGTTCTTGGCATGATACATCGCGGTGTCGGCGAATTTCAGCAGCGAGCCGCAATCGTCGCCATCCTCGGGGAACAGCGAGATGCCGATGCTGGCCGTGACGAAGATCTCGTTGCCCTCGATCAGGAAGGGCCGCCGCATCGCTTCCTTGACGCGGGTGGCGACGTTCAGCGCATGCTCGACCCGTTCCAGGTCGGGAATCAGGATGGTGAACTCGTCGCCGCCCAGGCGCGCCAGGCTGGCGGCATCGCGCTCTGCGCCCTCGCCGCGCGAGACCAGGTCGCTGGGACGGGTGGTCTCGCGCAGCCGCTCCGACACCATCTTGAGCAGCTGGTCGCCGGCGTTGTGGCCCAGCGTGTCGTTGATGCGCTTGAAGGCGTCGAGGTCCATGAACAGCACCGCGAACTTCTTGTTGCCCATCTTGGCGCGCTGCAGCTCGCGCTCCAGCGTCTCGAGAAAGGCTTGCCGGTTGGGGATGCCGGTCAGGCCGTCGCAATAGGCCAGGCGCCGGATCTGTTCCTCGGCGCGCTTGCGTTCGCTGATGTCGCGCACCAGTCCCAGCACTTCGGACGGACTGGTGGCCACCAGCCGCGCCTCGAAGTGCAGCACGTCGCCGCATTCGATCAGCTCGTACTCGACCGAGCGCACCTGCTGGCTGGCGAGCACGGTCTTCACCTTCTCCAGCATGCGCGCCGCGATCTCGGGCGGCAGCGTGTCGGACAGGTGCTTGCCGATGAAGCGCGCGCTGGTCGGGGGCGCGCCCGCCGCGCGTCCCGGACACGACTGGCCGGGGCGCTCCTGGCCGGGCTCGTAGTCGAGATAGAAGCCGTCACTGTTCAGGCGAAAGAAGGTGTCTGGGATGGCTTCGAGCACGGCACGGTTCTGGGCGTCGGCGATGCGCAGGCGGGCGATGGCGTCGCTGGCGCGCAGCACGTACAGCACGCGGTGGCCGAGGATCGGCCAGTTGATCGGCTTGGAGACGAAGTCAGTGGCGCCGACCTCGTAGGCCTGGGTCACGGCCTCGACGTCGTCGCTGCCGGTGACCATGACGATCGGGACGCAGGCGCCGTCCTTCTCGGCCGCGCGGATCGTGCGGCAGGCCGTGAAGCCGTCCATGCGCGGCATGTCGACGTCCATCAGGATCAGGTCGGGCATGCGCGCGCGCGCCAGATCGACCGCTTCCAGGCCGTCGCCGGCCTCGATGCCTTCCATCCCGACCTGGGCCAGCATTTCGAGCATCAGGAGGCGCATGACGGGATCGTCGTCGGCGACGAGCACCGTCCCGCGCTGGTTGGAGGCAAAGGCTGGCATGTCAGGATTCCTTTTCAAGCATGGCGTGGAGCGACTGGCGCACCGACTGGAATTCGCGCTCCATGTCGGCCAGCAGCGGCGCGGCGCCGTCGACGCTGCCGCCGCGGCCGAGCTGTTCGAGATCGCGGCACGTCGCGGCCAGGCGGCCCGCGCCGATGTTGGCGCTGGCCGACTTGAGGCCGTGGGCGATGCGGCGCAGGCTCTCGGCATCGTCCGTGCTCACTGCCTGGCGCAGCGCCTGCAGGTGGCGCGGGGTGTCGCCGACGTAGGCATTGATCACTTTCTGCACCAGGGCGTCGCCGGCGTCGCGGCTCAGCGCGCGGATATTGTCGAGGGCGGCGCGGTCGATCGGGTCGCCCTGCGGCGGCGCTGGCGGTGGGGGAGGCGGTGGGGGGGCAGGCGGCGCAGGCGGCGAAAAGGCGACCGCCAGCTCCGGTTCGTCGTCATGGTGGCGCTCGGCCAGTACCGGCAGCGCGACCCAGCGCCCGATCACCGCTGCCAGCTGCTGCTGGGTGAAAGGCTTGGACAGGTAATCGTCCATGCCGGCCGCGAGACAGGCTTCGCGGTCGCCCTGCAGCGCGTTGGCGGTGATCGCGATCACGGGCAGGGTACGCGCGCGGCCCATCTCGCGCTCGTGGCGCCGGATCTCTCCAGTGGCCGCGAAGCCGTCCATCACCGGCATCTGGCAGTCCATCAGCACCGCATCCCAGCCGCCTTCGTGCACCGCATGCAGCGCTTCCTGGCCGTTGGTGGCGCAATGGGTTTCCAGGCCCAGGCCTTCCAGCATGGCCCTGGCCACTTCGACGTTGACCGGATTGTCCTCGGCCAGCAGCACGCGCCGCGCGCGCCGCGCCGGCTGCTGGAGCGGCGTCGGCGCCGACCGGGGAGCGTCGTACGGCGCCGCAGCGGCAATGGCGGCGCCGGCCGGATGATGCAAGCGCGCCGCGCGCGCCGTCAGGCAGGCATACAGGTCGGCCGCGCGCGCCGGCTTGACCAGCTGGTAGGCCACGCCGGCCTCGCGCCGCTGGACCGGATCGGCGGCCAGCTTCTCGGGGCTGAGCAAGACAATGTGGGTCGAACGGGCTAACGGCTCGGCGCGCACCGAGGCCGCCAGCGCCAGGCCGCTGGTCTGGGTCAGTTCCATGTCGAGCACCGCTGCGTCATAGGGGCGGCCGGCGCGCGCCGCGCTCACAAGGTGCTCGAAGGCGGCCGCCGCGCTGCCCACGCCCTCGCAGTCCGCGCGCCAGGCTTCCAGCTGCTGTACCAGTTCCTTGCGGCTGGCCTCCTGTTCGTCCACCACCAGCACCCGCAGGCCGTCCAGCGTGTGCTGGCGGTGGCCCGGTGCATCGGGGTCGACGCGGCGCTTGTCGAAGCTGAGCGTGAACCAGAAGATCGAGCCTTGCCTGGGGGCGTTCTCGACGCCGATCGTGCCCTTCATGAGTTCGACCAGCTGCTTCGAGATGGCCAGCCCCAGGCCGGTGCCGCCGTACTTGCGGGTGGTGGAATCGTCGGCCTGCGAGAAGGCGTTGAAGATGCGCGCGCGCGCGTCGCGCGAGATGCCGATGCCGGTGTCGTGCACTTCGAAGCGCAGCGCCACCCGCTGCGCGTCCTCGCCGGCCACCCGCACCCGCGCCATGATGCGGCCCTCGGTGGTGAACTTGATCGCATTGCCGATCAGGTTGGCCATGATCTGGCGCAGCCGGTTCGGGTCGCCGCAGATCGCCACCGGGATGTCGTTGGCGATGTCGAAGTCGCAGCCCAAACCCTTGGCCGCCGCCTGCGGGGTGTAGACGTTGTGGATGTCGTCCAGCAGGTCCCACAGGTTGAAATTGATGTATTCGATGGTCAGCTTGCCGGCCTCGATCTTCGAGAAGTCGAGGATGTCGTTGATGATCACCAAGAGGTGCTCGCCCGAGCGCTTGACCAGCTGGGTGTAGCTGCGCTGGGCCTCGGTCAGCTCGGTGGCGAGCAGCATCTCGGTCATGCCCAGCACCCCGTTCATCGGGGTGCGGATCTCGTGGCTCATGGTGGCCAGGAAGCCGCTCTTGGCGCGGCTGGCCGCTTCGGCCGCGTTCTTGGCCTTTTCCAGCTGCTCGGTGCGCACGCCGACCTGGCGTTCCAGTTCGTCGCGGTGGTGCAGCAGGGCGGCCCCGCGGTCCTCGATCTGGGCCAGCATGGTGTTGAAGCTGTCGATCAGCACGCCCAGTTCATCGCTGCGCTTGTGTTGCACGCGCAGGGCGTAGTTCTGGCTGGCCGAGACCTTCTGCGCGGCCTGGATCAGCCTGGCGATCGGCTCGGCGATACTGCGCTTGAGCGGCCGCGCCAGCCCCAGCGAGACCAGCAGCGCGGCCCCCATCGCCAGCCCGATCACGACCATGCTGGCCAGGATCTCGAGCCACATCGGCAGCAGGTCGGCCTCGATCATGACCGCGCCGACCGCCAGTTCGCCATGGCGCACCTCCTGCACCACGCGCATGTGGCGCGACAGCAGGAAGCGGCCGGCGCGGTTGGCGTCGTTCAGGGTGTCGAGCGCGAGATCGTCGAGCGAGGGCAGTTCGGCGCCCAGGCGCGACGGCGCGCGGTACTCGGCCAGTGAGCGGCCGAAGCGGTCGTACAGTACCGCCGCCGAGATGTGCTGCTGCGCTTCCAGCGCCGCCAGCGTGGCGCCGGCCTGGCGCCGGTCGACCAGCATCAGGTCGCCCGACGTGGCCGCGCCGATCACGCGCGCGAAGGCCGCCAGTTGCAGGTTTTCGGCCTGGCGGTGGTTGATGATGGAAGTGACGGCGAAGGCGCAGAACACGAA
The DNA here is from genome assembly GCF_008014745.1 of Massilia arenae. Lineage (GTDB taxonomy): Bacteria > Pseudomonadota > Gammaproteobacteria > Burkholderiales > Burkholderiaceae_D > Telluria > Telluria arenae. Next base: position 13,620 of record NZ_VPFD01000003.1, on the reverse strand, counting down.
CAGCAGTGCGGTCGCCGTCGAGAGCAGCGAGAGGATGTTCAGCTTCCGGTTCAGGCTCGAGCGCTCGAAATTCTGCATCGTGGTTCCCGCAAACGGCACAGCGCAGCGGATCCGGCAACGGTGCAGATCCTCCTAGCGGGCAAGAACCCGCAGGAAAAAAATATACGCACTAGGGGAGGTGACAGCTTTGCGAATCCGCAAATGTGGCAAAGGGAACAATTCCATGTCGCAATAAGCATCGACGGGCGCAAAAAAAGGGCGCACGCGGCGCCCCTTGTCGGATCAGTCTATGCCGCCTGTCAGCAGCACGACGCCCGGCTTCCCCCATACCGCGCCTCCTGGCGCTCGCGGAAGAATTCCTCGTACGTCATCGCCGGTTTATCCGGATGGGTACGTTCCATATGCGCCAGGTAGGTGTCGTACTCGGGCAGGCCGACCATCAGCCGCAGGCTCTGCCCGAGGTAGTTGCCGGCCTGTTTCAGGGTGCCGAACATCACTGCACCTGTGGGGCAGGCATGGCGACGTACGGCGACTCCTTCGCGGTCGGCCCATTCGCGCGGCGCGCATCCATCACCGTGCGGATGCCGTAGTAGAGCACCGCCAGCACGACGAACATGAAGAAGCCGGCCAGGCTGGCGTTGACGTAGTCGTTGAAGATGATGCGCTCCATGTCGAGGATCGACTTGGCCGGGGCCAGGATCTCGCCCGCGTCGTGCGCCGCCTGGTACTTGTTGGCGTGCGCCACGAAGCCGATGCGCGGATCGTCGTGGAAGATCTTCTGCCAGCCGGCGGTCAGGGTGCAGGCCAGCAGCCACAGGGTCGGCATGATGGTGACCCAGGCGTACTTGGCGCGTTTCATCTTGAACAGCACGCAGGTGCCCAGCATCAGCGCGATCCCGGCCAGCATCTGGTTGGCGATACCGAACAGCGGCCACAGGGTATTGATGCCGCCCAGCGGATCGACCACGCCCTGGTACAGGAAATAACCCCAGGCCGCGACGCACAGGCCGGTGGCCAGCAGGTTGGCCGGCAGCGAGTCGGTGCGCTTGAGCGCTGGGTTGAAGGCGCCCAGCAGATCCTGCAGCATGAAGCGGCCGGCGCGGGTGCCGGCATCGACCGCGGTCAGGATGAACAAAGCCTCGAACAGGATCGCGAAGTGGTACCAGAAGGCCATCATGGCCGGGCCGCCCACCAGGTTCGACAGGATCTCGGCCATGCCGACCGCCAGCGTCGGTGCGCCGCCGGCGCGCGAGATGATGGTGTGCTCGCCGACGTTGCGCGCCATCTGCTCCAGCGCTTCCGGCGTGATCACGAAGCCCATCTGCGAGACTGCCTGCGCCGCCGACTGCGCGGTGGTGCCCAGCAGCGCGGCCGGGCTGTTCATGGCGAAGTAGATGCCCGGGTCGATGGTCGAGGCGGCGATCAGCGCCATGATGGCGACGAAGCTTTCCATCAGCATGCCGCCGTAGCCGATGAAACGCGCCTGGGTTTCATTCTCGAGCATCTTGGGCGTGGTGCCGGACGAGATCAGCGCGTGGAAGCCCGACACGGCGCCGCAGGCGATCGTGATGAACAGGAAGGGGAAGATATTGCCGGACCATACAGGGCCGCTGCCGTCGATGAACTTGGTCATGGCCGGCATCTTGAGGTCTGGTGCGACCACGATGATGCCGATCGCCAGGCCCAGGATGGTGCCGATCTTGAGGAAGGTGGAGAGATAGTCGCGCGGCGCCAGCAGCAGCCACACGGGAATCACCGCCGCCACGAAGCCGTAGCCGATCAGCATCCAGGTCAGTTCGGTGCCGGTGAAGGTGAACATCGGGCCCCAGGTCGGCGAATCGTGCACCCACTGGCCGCCGATGATGGCGAGCATGAGCAGGACGAAGCCGATCAGCGAGATCTCGCCGATGCGGCCGACCCGCACGTAGCGCGAATAAATCCCCATGAACAGCGCAATCGGGACGGTCGCCATCACGGTGAAGGTGCCCCACGGCGAACCGGTGAGCGCCTTCACGACGATCAGCGCCAGCACGGCGAGAATGATCACCATGATCATGAAGGTGCCGAGCAGCGCGATCAGGCCGGGGATCTCGCCCATCTCGGATTTGATCAGGTCACCGAGCGAGCGGCCGTCGCGGCGGGTCGACATGAACAGCACCATGAAATCCTGCACCGCGCCGGCGAACACGACGCCGGCCAGGATCCACATCATGCCGGGCAGGTAGCCCATCTGCGCCGCCAGCACGGGGCCGACCAGCGGGCCGGCGCCGGCGATCGCGGCGAAGTGATGGCCGAACAGGACGTTCTTATTCGTCGGGACGTAGTCGAGGCCATCGTTGAACTTGTAGGCCGGGGTCTGGCGCGTGGGGTCGAGCCCCATCACCTTGGTGGCGATGAACAGCGAGTAGAAGCGGTAGGCGATCAGGTAGACGCAGCCGGCGGCGGCGACGATCCAGATGGCGTTGATGGTTTCACCGCGCTTGAGCGCGATGTAGCCGAGCGAGAACGCGCCCAGGATGGACAAGGCGATCCATCCGAGCATGCTCGAGAGACGTTTCATGGGTGACTCCTCCGAAGTGGATTGATGCTTTTTGCGCCAGTACGTGCCGACGCCATTATTTACAGCATGCCGTTGAGTATCTTGCACTATTGTCAGTACCGCAAGCGCATGATTACGCAGGCCCTACGTAATGCTACGTAGATCTGCCCCTGCCATCGGACGTAGAATGCATGGCTTCGAATCAAACCATGCGGAAGGCATATGCGGCTGAGGCAAAAAGTGATCGTGCTGGCCGTCGTGCCACTGGTGGTGGCGCTGTGCGCGATCGCACTCTACGTGCGTCAGCAGGGCGTGACCCTGGCGGCCGAGCAGCGCGCCACCATCCAGCGCGCCTACCTGGCGAGCAAGGAGGCCGAGCTGCGCCACTACGTCGAGCTGGCGACGCGCTCGATCGCGCACCTCACCCGCACCGGCGACAGCGACCCGGCCACCCAGCAGGAAGCGATCCGCATCCTGTCGAGCCTGAGCTACGGCGAGGACGGCTACTTCTTCGTCTACGACACCCGCGGCAAGAACCTGATGCACCCGCGCCAGCCGGAGCTGGTCGGCACCGATATGTGGGAGTGGCGCGACTCGACCGGCGCGCCGACCATCCAGCGCCTGATCGCACTGGCGGGTGGGGGCGGCGGCTTTTTGCGTTACACCTGGGCCAAGCCCTCGAGCAACAGGCCGGCGCCCAAGCTGGGTTACGTGGTGCCGATCGCGCACTGGAACTGGGTGATGGGCACCGGCATCTACCTCGACGACGTCGAATCGGCGCTGGCGCTGGTCGATGCCCAGCAGTCGCGCAATATCGAAGAGACGCTGCTGTGGATGGCGGTACTGGCCACGGTGGCGGCGGTGGGCGTGGCCGGCGGCGGCCTGGCACTGAACATCAGCGAGGGCCGGGTGGCCGACGCCAAGCTCAAAGCGCTGGCCCAGCGCGTGGTGGAATCGCAGGAAGAAGAACGCGCGCGCCTGTCGCGCGACCTGCACGACGGGATCAGCCAGGCGCTGGTCTCGGTCAAGCTGCAGCTGGAGGCCGGCATCATCCGCATCGATGGCGACGAAGCGCGGCGCGAGCAGGGCCGCGCGGGGCTGGAGCGCACCGTCGAGCAGGTGAAAACGCTGCTGGGCGAGGTGCGCCGCATCTCGCACGACCTGCGCCCGACCCTGCTGGACGATATGGGCCTGGCGCCGGCGCTGGATCACCTGGCGAGCGAATTCGGCGAGCACGCGGGCGCGCCGGTGCGCTTCCGCGCGGCCGGAGCGGTGGACGCGCTGCCCGAGATCGTGGGCACGGTGCTGTTCCGCATCGCGCAGGAAGCGCTGACCAACGTCGAGCGCCACGCCCAGGCGCGCCATATCGAGATGGTGCTCGAGCGGGTGGGCGACATCGTCAGCCTGTGCATCGCCGACGACGGCGTGGGCTTCGACATGGACGGCGTGGCCGTGCATCCCAAGCGCGGCATCGGGCTAAGGAATATGATGGAGCGCATGGAGGCGATCGGCGGACGGTTCTCGATCGCGTCGTCGTCCACGGGCACCCGGGTGGTGGCCAGCATCGATTTGAAGGAGCAAGGCAGTGAGTGGTGAAGCAAGCGATAAAGCAAATGAGGTAAAAATCCTGTTGGTCGACGACCACCCGCTGGTGCGCGACGGCCTGCGTGCGCGGCTCGAGTCGGCGCCGCACCTGACCGTGGTGGCCGAAGCCGGCTCGGGCGAGGAAGCCCTGGCGCGGGCCGGTGAATTCCATCCCGACCTGGTGCTGATGGACGTGAACATGCGCGGCGGGAGCGGCATCGAGGCCACGCACCAGCTCACCGCGCGCTATCCCGGCATCGCGGTGCTGATGTTGTCGATGCACGACAAGCCCGAATACGTCAGCCAGGCCATGGCGGCCGGCGCGCGCGGCTATGTGCTCAAGGACGCGCCGGGCAAGGACATCGTGCTGGCCATCGAGACCGTGATGGGCGGCGGCATCTACTACAGCGCCGCGCTGGCGCGCCAGCTTGCCAATCCGGCCACCCCGAGCGACCAGCTGACGGCGCGCGAGCACGAAGTGCTCAAGCATATCGCGGCCGGCCAGTCGAACAAGCAGATCGCGCGCGACCTCGATCTATCGGTGCGCACGGTCGAGACCCACCGCTTGAATATCAAGCGCAAACTCGGCATCGAAGGGCAGGCGGAACTGATCCGTTTTGCGGTCCAGCGCGCCGGCAGTAACTGAGAGTGAACTCCCAATATCCACCGGGAAACATTGCTGTTGCTTTAAAGTATTCGGTGCAATAAGATTGACTGAATATTATTGAGAAACATTACATGGCCGAGCAGGGACATATTCCGCTGGTAGCAATCGACCCGGTCGCCAATGCGCAGAACGAATGGGTGGCGCTCAGCCTGCGGCTGGCGCCCGGCGCCGACCTGGCGCAACGCCTGCAAGCTGTGTTCGCGGGCGCAGAACTGCTCACGGCGATCGCGCCGCTCGACTGCCTGCTGCACCTGGATGGCCCCGAGGCCCTGACGGTGCCGGTGCTGGCGCTGTTGCCGGCCAACCGCGTCGGCCTGGTCATCAAGGCCGAGGCGTTGGCGTCCGGCAGCGCCGCGCGCCAGCTGGCCGAGCTGCACGCCTACGGCTATCGCGTCTGGCTCGACGGCGACATCCCCGAGGGCGCGAAGGCGCCGCCGGCGCTGCGCTCGGCGGCGCGCGACTGCCGCGCCCATCGCGACACTGCGCTGCCGCCCGGCCGCCTGGTCGCGCTGTTCGGACCGCACCTGGCGCACGGCGTCGACGGCGCGCGCCGCTTTTCAGAATGCGAGAACGCGGGCTTCGACTGGTTCAGCGGCGACTATCCCATCGATCCTGACGCGGCGCCATCGAAGGACGACGACGGCAGCTCGCGCCGCCGCATCCTGACCCTGCTGGGCCTGTTGGCGCGCGACGCCGAATCGCGCGAGCTGGAAGACCAGATCAGGCAGGATCCGGCGCTGGCCTACCACCTGCTCAAGCTGGTGAACTCGGCGGCCTTCGCGGTGAATACCCAGATCACCAGTTTCTCCCATGCGATCACGGTGCTCGGCCGGCGCCAGCTGCAGCGCTGGCTGCAGTTGCTGCTGTACGCGCGCCAGCAGCCGGACGGCTTGCCGAACCTGCTGCTGCTGCTGGCGGCACGCCGCGCAGCGCAGCTGGAAGCCTTGAGCCGCGAAGCGGGCGGCGATCGCGACGCGCAAGACCTGGCCTTCATGACCGGCGTGTTCTCGCTGCTCGACCGCCTGCTGCACATGCCGATGGCGGCGATCGCGGCCGACCTGTATCTGCCGGACGACGTCGCCGGCGCCCTGGTCGACCGGCGCGGCCGGCTCGGCGCCTGGCTGCGGCTGACCGAGACCCATCCGGATGAGTCGCTGCTGGAGGAGGCGGGCGTGAGCCCGGCCGCCTGGTGGCACAGCCAGCTGCACGCCTGGCACTGGGCGATCCAGGTGGGCCGGAATGTCTGACCTGCGCGAACTGGATTCCTTCGACTTCGTCGGCGGCACGACCGCCGTCTGCGACGCCATCCTCCGCCTGCGCGGCGACGCCCTGACCCTGGAGCTGGGCCGCCTGGCGGCGCAGCTTACGGGCAGCCTGGAGGGGCGCTTCGTGCCGGGCGCCGGCCTGATCGAGCCGAATGAAGCAGGCGCGCGCATCCTGCGTCACGCGGTGGCGGCCGGTATCGAGCAGTTCGGCTGGTACGAAGTGAGCGGCGGCGACGGCTACTGTCCCGAGACCGAGCGCAAGCTGGCGGCGCTGGCCCAGCTGACGGCCAGCCTGCTGCAGATGCACGCGCTGGCGCAGCGCTCCACCCACGCCTATGCGCAGATGGAGGCGCAGCTGGCGCACCAGTCGCAGATCCTCGACCAGATCCACGAATCGGTGCTGACGATGGACCAGATGGGTTACATCACCAGCTGGAACCGCGGCGCCGAGCAGCTGTTCGGCTATACCGCGCTGGAAGCGGTAGGGCGCAACATCCTGTTCCTGTACGCCGACGAAGACGGTGGCGACGACATGCAGCCCGACCTGTTCGCGGAGCAGGGCGGGCGCATGATGGAAGTGCGGCGCCGGAAAAAATCGGGCGAGGTGTTCTGGGCCAGCCTGTCGCTGTCTCCGCTGCGCGACCTGGCCGAGCGGCCGACCGGCTTGATCGCCTATCTCACCGACATCACCGAACGCAAGCAGGCCGAGGAACAGCTGCACCACCTGGCCTATTACGACGAGCTGACCGGCCTGCCGAACCGCACGCTGTTCGCGCGCCTGGTCGACCAGGCGCTGGCGGTCTCGCAGCGCAACGAGACGGCCGGCAGCGTGCTGTTCGTGGACCTGAACCGCTTCAAGCGCATCAACGACACGCTCGGCCGCCGCATCGGCGACGAGCTGCTGCGCCAGGTCGCGCAGCGCTTCAAGGATGCCCTGCGCGACGAGGACGTGGTGGCGCGCCTGTCGGGCGACGAATTCGCCGTGGGCCTGTCGGACATCCGCCAGCACTTTGAGGCCACCACGGTGGCGCAAAAGCTGCAGGCTTCACTCGACGCGCCATTCTTCATCGCCGGCCACGACCTGCGCGTGGGCGCCAGCATCGGCATCAGCGTGTATCCGCAAGACGGCAACGATGCCGAGACCCTGCTCGGCCTGGCCGACATCGCGATGGAGCGCGCCAAGCGGGCCGATGCCAATCCGGACCGCAGCGTCGCCTTCTACAGCCAGGACATGAACAAGGGCATGCAGGAGCGCATGCGCATCGAATCGGGCCTGCGCCATGCGCTGGGCAACGGTGAGCTGATCCTGTATTACCAGCCCAAGTTCGAGATCGCCAGCGGACGCATCGTCGGCGCCGAGGCCCTGGTGCGCTGGGTGCATCCGCAGCGCGGCATCGTGCCGCCGTCGGAATTCATTCCGCTGGCCGAGACCACGGGCCTGATCGTGCAGGTGGGCGAGTGGGTGCTGGAGCAGGCCTGCGCGCAGGCGGCGATCTGGCAGAGATCCGGGATTTCGCCGTTCCGGCTGGCGGTGAACGTGTCGGCGCGGGAGTTTACGCCGTCGCTGCCTTCGCGGGTGGCCGATACCTTGCGACGCTATCAGCTCGATCCGTCGTGGCTGGAGCTGGAGATCACTGAGAGCACGCTGATGCACGACTTCGAGCGCGTGACGGCGATCATGGACCGGATCACGGCGCTGGGGGTGTCGTTGTCGCTGGATGATTTCGGGACGGGGTATTCGAGCTTGTCGTACCTGAAGCGCTTCCCGATCCAGACCCTCAAGATCGATCGGTCGTTCACCACCGGGATTCCGAGGGATGCGAGCGATTGCGCGATTGCGGGGACCATTGTCAGCATGGCGCGGCAGCTTTGTCTACGCGTGATTGCGGAAGGGGTGGAGACGCTGGATCAGCTGGAGTTCCTGCGCGAGGCGGGGTGCGACGAGGTGCAGGGGTATCTGTATGCGGCGCCGTTACCGGCGTATGAGTTCGAGCGGTGTTTGCGGGATAACTGGTTGTTGATTGGGTGAGCTGCGCGCCTGTGCAGGCCGGCTTCGTCCGCTTTAACCACTAACGTCCGCACGTCGTTCCCGCGAAAGCGTGAGCCCAAGGTGGTTTGCGTCACCGCGACGTGTGAACAACCTAACCTGACCAGCCTAGATGATTTATGTATAATGCCGGTTCCCTAGGGAAGCGTGGCCGAGTGGTTGAAGGCAGCAGTCTTGAAAACTGCCGACGGGGGAACCCGTTCGTGAGTTCGAATCTCACCGCTTCCGCCAAGCATACTGAACAAGAGCCCCACAAGTTGGGGCTTTTTTTCGTCTCCTCATAGGAGAAATGTCAAAATCAGGGTCCATCGACGTCCACTAGAATTTACCTGCATCCCGCTCTTGAGAGTGGGTAGGGCGGTGGGTAGGTTTGAGAGTGAAGAATGTGGTCGAAAGGTGGGTACACCAATGAGCTACACGATCAACAAGCTCTCCGCGATCAAGGTGCGCGCGGTGATGCGGCCAGGCCTGTACGGCGATGGCGGCGGCTTATGGCTGCAGGTGTCGCGGAGCGGTTCGAAGAGCTGGATCTTCCGTTATGACCTGGCCGGCCGGCGCCGCGAGATGGGGCTTGGGACCTGCATCACCGTCGACCTGGCGCTGGCGCGCGACAAGGCGCGCGCATGCCGCCTGGTTCTGCTGGATAAGCGCGACCCGCTGGAAGAGCGCGACAAGGCCCGCGCCGAACACGTGCAGCGCCAGGCCAAGCGCGTGAGCTTCGGCGAATGCGCCGCATCGTACATCGACGCGCATCGCGGCAGCTGGAAGAGCGCCAAGCATGCGGCGCAGTGGAAGACCACGCTGGCCATGTATGCCAGCCCTGTCATCGGGTCGCTGCCGGTGGCCGACGTCGATACGGACCTGCTGGTGAAGGTGCTCGCGCCCATCTGGAAGACCAAGACCGAAACGGCCACGCGCCTGCGCGGACGCATCGAGAGCGTCCTGGACTGGGCGGCCACGCGCAAATTACGTCATGACGTGAATCCCGCGCGCTGGCGCGGGCACCTGGAGAACCTGCTCGCCAACCCGAACAAGATCGCGCCGGTGAAGAACCATCCCGCGCTGCCGTGGCGTGAAGTGGGCGGCTTCATGACGCAGCTGCGCCAGCGCGAAGGCGTCTCGGCGCGCGCGATCGAGTTCGCGATCCTGACGGCGTGCCGTTCGGGCGAAGTGCGCGGGGCGACCTGGGATGAATTCGACCTCGACGCGAAGCTGTGGGCCATCCCCGCCGAGCGCATGAAGGCAGGCAAGGAGCACCGCGTGCCGCTGTCGACGAGCGCGATCGCCCTCCTGCGCGCTCGAGAGCCGTGGGCGCTTTGCTTTTCCGGGGCGGGACACGAAGACCACGCTGTCCGACATGAGCCTGACGGCCGTCCTGCGGCGAATGGGGCGCACCGACATCACCGTTCACGGCTTTCGTTCGACCTTCCGCGACTGGTGTGCGGAGTGGGAGAACAACGCCTTCCCACGCGAGGTGTGCGAGCACGCGCTGGCGCACAAGCTGCCCGACAAGGTGGAGGCGGCATACCGGCGCGGGGATCTGTTCGACAAGCGTGTGGTCCTGATGCAGGCGTGGGCCGACTACTGCGCAGTCGATGCGGCGCCCAGGCGTTGATGCCCCGTTCGCGCTCCATGCCGGTGGGTGGGGAGGTGAATCGTGAGCGCGCGACCACGATCAAACGCTTCGCCATGGCGGTCCGTTACGCTCTAACGGACTATCTTTTCCTTTGAATCGGGGCGGGCCATGAGCACAGCGAAGACGACGGCGGAACGGCAGGCGGCGTATCGGGCGCGCCAGGCATGCGGCGAGAACGACGGGCAGAAGCGGGTCAGCCTGTGGCTCAGCCTGTGGCTCAGCACCGGTTGCGCCCTGGCCCTGGCCAGACTGGCCAGGCGCCACGGCAGCACGCAACACGAATTCCTTGAACGGCTCGTGCTGGCGGAGGACGACAAGGTCCTGGCGACGATGGCGCTCGACTCGCCGGAGTGGAGCGCGTATTTCCAGTCACAGCCCATGCGGGCCAGGGCAGGGGCTGCGCCCCACGCCGGCGCCGCGCCCGAGGCTTGACGTGATGCGGCGGCGGGATGGCGCTGGCGGCCGCTGTCATGCAATGCCATGGCGTGATCCGCAGCGCGTGGGCGGCGGCCCATTACGTCATGACGTAATGCGGAGCCTGGTTCTGTGGTCGGGCAGCCGCGTTCCGGACCGGTGCTGACGTTTTGTCAACCTGTGGGCGGTGAGCCGGAGAATGCCGCCGAAAGGCCGGTCTGCTTTGCCTCCGTCTGAAATCCACCGGCTTCGGCGCCGTCAGCCTGTACGCGGCCCACGCACGCCAGCTTTCGATGTGTTGAACAATATGTCGGCAAATATGGATAAGTGCCGACATTTTGTGTAGACTGGCTGCATGACGCAAACTGAACGCATTCTTGAGCTTGCCCGATCCAAAGGCATACTGCGAACACGCGATGTGGACAGTGCCGGTGCATCGCGCGCGCTGCTCGCTTCGCTGACCGCCGAAGGCCGGCTGCTCAAGCTCGGCCGCGGCCTGCACACCTTGCCCGACCGGTCTGCCTCCGAATACGATAGTTTTGCCGAGGTGGCGACAAGGAGCCCAGGCGGGGTGCTATGCCTGCTTTCCGCGCTGCGCTTTCACGACCTGACCACGCAGCAGTCATCCGACGTCTGGCTGGCCATCCCGCACAAGGCCAGGGCGCCGCGTTTCGATTATCCACCGCTACGGGTGGTCCGCATGTCGGGACTGGCGATGACGGAGGGCATCGAGATTGCCGACCTGGCTGGCGCCCAGGTGCGCGTGTTCAGCGTGGCGAAGACGGTGGCCGACTGCTTCAAGTTCCGCAACAAGATCGGCCTCGACGTCGCGCTCGAAGCCCTGCACGAAGCCTGGAACGGCAAGCGCGCGACGATGGACGAGCTGTGGCGCTACGCCGAGATATGCAGGGTGGCCAACGTCATGCGTCCGTACCTGGAAGCGGTGGGAGCGGCATGAAGGCGGCCAATCGCGGCGCATCGGTGCGTGCACGGCTGCTGAACCGCGCAAGGGCCGACCGTATCGATTTCAACCTGATCCTGACGCGGTATTCGCTCGAGCGGCTGCTGTACCGCGTGAGCGTGTCGCCTTGGGCCGACCAGTTCTTGCTGAAGGGCGCGCTTCTTTTCGACCTGTGGTTCGACCAGCCGCACCGGCCAACGCGGGACATCGACTTGCTCGGCTTCGGGTCTTCCGAGATTGACGACCTGATCGAGGTCTTCCAGCAGGTCTGTGGCCAGCCGGCCGACGATGGCATGGTCTTCGACCAGGGCAGCGTGCAGGCGGCGCGGATTCGCAAGGAAGCCAACTACGAAGGCGTGCGCGTGACGCTGGTCGGCACACTGGACGGTGCGCGCTGCTCGGTGCAGATCGATGTCGGATACGGCGATGCCGTGACGCCCGCCGCAGAACGCGTGCAGTTCCCGGCGCTGCTGGAGGATGTCGCGCCGCCATCGCTGCGTGCGTATCCCGTCTATACCGTGATCGCCGAGAAGTACGAAGCGATCGTCAGCCTGGGTATGGCCAATACGCGTCTGAAGGATTATTTCGACCTGTGGTTTCTGGCGACCTATGCACAGGTCGATGAGGCTGTCCTTCGACAAGCGATCGGGGCCACGTTTGCTCGCCGGCGGACCGAGGTGCCGAAAGCGGCGCCACTAGGACTGTCTGACGCGTTTACGGCGAGTCCGATCAAACAGCAGCAGTGGCAAGCCTTCCTTTCGAAAAGCAAGCTCACAGCGCCGGGCCTGGCGGAAGTGGCAGCGGTGCTGCGGCGTCTCTTGGGATTGCCCGACAGTGGGGCGGCCGGCTAGGGCTTACTGTCTCGGCGGCTGGTACGGATGCACTGCACGGCCCACTGCTCGACTTCGCTCTTGATCCATGCGGCCGATCGGCCCTGGAGCTTTACCGGTCTTGGGAAAGCGCCCCGCTTGATTGCATCGTAGACGCTGCTGCGCGACTTCCCGCAGATCGCCATCACCTCCTTTAACCTGATGAACCGAATGTCGGCACGGCTGCCTGGCGCGCGACGTTCGATAACGGTGTCAATCGCTTGCTGATTCATGTATGCCTCCAGTGTTAATGTGAGCCGTTGCGATGTGGCCGCGTCGGCAAGATTGATTTTCTACCGCCGTGCGCCACAGATGTGTAAGCACGTGGCGGGGTTATGTGGTGCAGATACTGAATGGCAGTTTGCCTTTTGGTGACTGCTGAGGTGTTGCGCAAATACCGATCGCGGCTGCGCTCGCATGGAATCAAACGCGATGAAGACAACATTTTTGGTTTTGGGTCTTTAGGCAGGATAGACTGTCGTCTTAAATGCTTAATCTCTCCGAGATTAAAAATTGGTTCTCGTCCCTTACGGCATGCGCGCGCGTGCAGCTTCGGGCATGTCTTGACTTGCTGCTGGCTGTCTGAAAAACTCGCGCGTAAACTTGCCTTCAGCCAGGCCGCTTTTGGCCACAAGCGGACCTTCAGGCAGCACTTGAGTATTCAAAACGCAATCACGGCGAAAAATTAAATGTCATCAACTAATCTACATTATGAAACCGAGGAGCTTTTCCGCGGTATAGGCGAAGTAGTGGTTCAATTCCAGCAAGTCGAGCACTGGGTGGCGGATGTCTTAGCTTCGCTCCTTCAGTTGAAACACGAAGCCGACACGCATCGGGTTACGGCTGCAATGAGCTATGGCCAGAAGGTGGACTTGATGTGCGACCTATATCCGGAGCGATGTAATGAGCGTTGGCCCATTGTCAACATAAAGGTAACGCGAAATGCTTTAAAGGCTGCGGAGGAATTCCGAAATGCGGTTGTTCATTCATTCTGGTATGTTGGCGGGACTGAAACCGAATGGATGAGGACAAAAGCAAATCTTCGCAGCAAGAGCCAACTCAAGGTTTCGACCGGAAGTGCGAACATCGGTGCGCTTAAGGAAGGCGCAGATTGCCTACGCGTGGTTAAAGATTGGTATCTAGGTGAGTCCGAGAAAGTAGTTGTTGCAACTGGTAGGCTAAAAATATTGACGCAGGAACTCGGAAATGCCCAAGATAAAAAACATCACCCTGGCCTATAAGTCCAGAGGACGCATGTTAACCGTTTTATAGTCACATTAAACTCGCCAATCGATGTGTTCGCATTTCCGCTATAGGTCGGTTCTAGCCAGTGGTTACAGTCTGTGATTATTTGCGCATGACAAGATGCTATACTAGCCCGACGGTTCGGTTCTCCCTCATCGGACTCTCGATGCAACGAGTCGATTGCCCGTTAGAGACTGCCACTGACCCTTTAAAGTGGGCGCTGCCGCATGCTCCATACGGCCCCAGCTAAGTAGTACAGTTTTGGCTCCGATAATAAGCCGGAGAGCACATATATTGCGCTAGTTAGGTGTCGAGTCCCGTTTGATCATAAACGCGTTTAACGAATAACTCAGGTCGCTTCTGTTGCCATTCCTTGAGCGCGAGGACGGGCGT
>NZ_VPFD01000029.1 GCF_008014745.1 Massilia arenae | reverse complement strand
GATGCAGCGTTTGCGCCAGCGCTTGGTAATGCTCTTGAATGAAGAACGGCCCGGTCGAAAAATCGACCGGGCCGTAAAGGCCTTGCCTCAGCGCTACACCGTTCGTGTCCTGAAGCGGGACCTTAACTGAACGGCATTACACCGCAAGGTGGCTTTTTTCATTCCATAAGACGAGTCGCGCATAGCCTCGCCGCATCAGGGAAACCCCTAAGCGCTTCCCTGATGCGGCGCGCTTCCTTGTTTGCGACAATAGGGCTACGGGTGTCTCCACGCCCGTTCCGGGCGGCGCCGCACGAGCTTGTCGGCGCCATGGCCCCATCTTTTTCTTCCATCGAATGACAGGTGCGATGTCGCTCTCTCCGATAGATACGGTCTTTCGGCCTTTCCTGCATGGAGGCCGCGCCCGGCTTTGCTGAGCTCGGCGGTTGCAGGTCTGGCGGTTGGTTCCGCCGGGCCTGGCTCCCGCCGAGCGCCCGGATGCGCTCCGGTTCCACGCCCGCAAGGCGTGGCCGGCTTTCCAGTATGTCTGCAGCGGGAGCAGCAATGCACGATCTAACCGTTTCATATCGCCCGGGCGCGCACGCCCCGGATCCGGCGCGCGAAGCCAGGGCCAGGCTCGCGGGACGCCGAAAACGCCTGCTCGGACGGCAGGCGCTGGCACGCGGCGCACGCTGGCGCCGCTGCGCGCTCGGCGCCATGACGTCGGCACTGGCCATCCTGGTCGCCCTCCAGTTCGGCATGGGACGCCCGGCGCCGCTGCCGGCGCCGTCCGGCCCCCATCCCATCCAAGACCAGACCAGACCAGGAACACGATGACCAACAAACTGCCTCGTATTTTCGTATCGAACACCGACTTCGAACGCCTCATGGCCCGGCTACGCGCCTTGCCGATCGCCGATGCCGACCGCCTGCAAGGGCTGGCCGATGAGCTGGACCGGGCCGATGTACGCGATTGCCGCGCGATGCCGGCCGACGTCGTCATGATGGGCTCGACCGTCACGTTCGCGATCGGGACCGGCCCCGACCTGACGCTGACGCTTGTCTACCCGGACGAGGTGGACGGTCAGCCCGACCGGATTTCGGTCTTCGCCCCGGTCGGTAGTGCCTTGCTGGGCTTGCCGGTGGGGGCGCGCATCGAGTGGCCGCGTCCGGACGGCGTAACGCAACTCATCACGATCAAGCAAGTGAGCTAAAAGCGAGGCTCGCGCCGATGCGCCTTCAGTGCGGCTGGTTCTGCAAATGCTGGCGCACCAGGTCGGCGACCGTCGCCACGTTCAGCTTGTCCATCACGCGCGCCTTGTGCACCTCGACGGTCCGCACGCTGATCGCCAGCAGCTGAGCGATTTCGCGGTTGTGGCGGCCGTCGACCACCAACTCCATCACCTCGCGCTCGCGCGGCGTCAGACTGGCGTGGCGGCTCGCATAGTCGCGCGCGGCGTTTCCACGGGGCGCGTCGCGCTGGCGCGACAGCGCTTCTTCCACCGCCTGCATCAACTGCGCTTCTTGCAGAGGCTTTTCCAGGAAATCCACCGCCTGCGAGCGGAATGCTTCGCGCGCCGAGCCGACGTCGCCATGCCCGGTGATGATCAGGACCGGCAGCCTGCTGCCCAGTTCCACCAGCTTCTTTTGCAGGGTCAGTCCGTCCATGCCCGGCATGCGGATGTCCAGCAGCACGCAGCCGCGCAACTCTTCGTTCCAGGCGCCAAGGAAGGTCGTGGCGTCGGCAAAGAAGGCGGTCCGGTAGCCGTGCAGGCTCAGGAGAAGGCCGAGCGCGTCGCGCACGGCCGCATCGTCGTCGACGATGTAGACGGTTTGTTCATTGTGCATGGTCTGGACCTTCATCGGCGCCGTCATGTAAGGGCAGGGTTATCTTGAGTATCGCGTGGGGCCCGGGTTCCACGCTCAGTGTGCCGCCATGTGTCTCCACGATCGCGCGGCTGATGGCCAGGCCCAGTCCCAGGCCGCTCGACTTGAGCGAGATGAACGGTTCGAACAGGCGCGCGCGGATCTTGTCGGCGATCCCGGGACCGTTGTCGGCGATCCGGATCCATACCGTGGCGCCGTCCATACCGGAGCGCACCGCGATGCGGCGCTCGGCCCCGGCCGGCATCTCGGCCAGCGCCTGGAGCGCATTCGACAGCAGGTTGCGCAGCACGATCTCGAGCTGGATGCGATCGCCGAGCAGCACGGCGCGCGGCGGCGGCGAGACGTCGAGCGCGATGCCCTGGGCGCTGGCCTGGCCCACGAACGGCGCCACCGCGGCGCGGATGAGTTCCGCCAGCGCCAGCGGTTCGAGCGCCGTCGTCCCGGTGCGAAAGAAGTCGCGCAGGCGCTTGAGCACGTCCGACGCGCGCTGCGATTCGGCGACCATCGACCTGATCGTGGTCTGCAGCAGGGCCTCGTTGCCGCCGCGCGCCATCAGCCGCTCGCAGGCGCTGCCATACATCGACAGCGCCGTCAGCGGCTGGTTCAGCTCGTGCGCGACGGCCCCCGCCATCTCGCCAGCGGCAGCCAGGCGCAGCGAGTGGCGCAGGTCGTGGCTGGCGCGACGCGCGACGTCCACCGCGATCCCGATCAGGAAGCCGGACAGCGTCAGCGTCAGCACCAGCATCTGCACGTTCGGCATTTGCGCCGGGTAGGCGATCGGGCGCAGGGCGGCGATGGTCACTCCCGCCTCGAGCACGATGGCGGCGGTGACCGCACCGGCCATGCCGTGGCGCGCGGCCGACCAGGCCAGGGGCAGAAACAGCAGGTAATAGACCAGGGACTCGGGCGCGGGCCGCTGCAGCCCGACGGCCAGCACCAGTGCGATCAGCGCGACATAGGCCAGCGTTTCCCAGCTGACGATTCGGTGCAGCACGTCGGCGCGCAGCCCGGCGTCGAGCAGGTAGTGCAGGGCCGGCACGATCACCAGCATGCCCGCCGTCTCGGCGATCGTATAGCGCGTCACCAGATCGAGCCAGGCACGGCTGGCGAAAGCATCGGCGCCCAACAGCATCAGCGCATAGGTGGCCGCGCTGAGCAGGCTGCCGAGCGTGACCAGTCCGGCCCAGGTCAGCAGGCCGCGGTGGCTGGCGAAGAAGGCGTTGCCGGCCAGGTAGCGCCGCATGACGGCGCCCACGGCCAGGTACATCGGCACCGGAAGCAAGCCGACCACGAGCGACAGCAGGGGCTGGGCAGGCAGGGCCGGGGTGATGGCAGCGGCGACCAGGACCGTCGCCACCAGCAGCGGCACGCCTTTGAACCCTGCGGCCAGCACCAGGTAGAGCGCCAGGCCAGCGGCCGGGTGCCATACCGGCGCGATCGTCTGATGGCGCGCTTCGGGGCCGCTGAGCATGTCGAGGACGATGTAGGCGATAGCGAAAGCGCCGCCGAGCCAGACAGCCCGCACGGCACGCAAGTCGATCATGGTGTGCTTTCCCGGCGCGCGCGCCGTCGTCAGGATGGCAAGAGCGTGAAAAGAGCGCATCCTGCACCGTTTTGCGCGGCAGGTCCATGAGAGAAACCCTTACGGGCGGTCCTGATGTGCGCGCGAATGCCCGTCATTATACTGCCGCCGCCTGGTCGCTGGCCGCGTTGCCAGCCCCGATGCACAAGCCCGATTTTCCCGTTCGATTTCTTGACATGGACCTGAACAAGCAATTCATCAAGACCAAGCGACCCTGCGCGGACGGTTTTCGCTGGTTCCTCAAACACCACCAGGAGGGCGCCGATTACCAGCCGCTGCTCGATGCGCTGGTGCTGGCCGGACGCACCGGCGACGCCTGCTGGCTGCTGGAGCAGTTCGGCCCGACCGATACGGTGCTCGAGGTCGACGCTGTCGAGGCCGGGGCGCTCGTGTTCGCAGGCTCGCTGCTGGTGCGGGGTGGCGTCGAGGTCGACACCGTGCTGGTGGCCGGCGGCGGCATTCGCGCCGGCGGCGGCATCCGCACCGGACAGGGGCTCACGAGCGGGGGCGACATCCGCGCCGGTGGCATGATCCGCTGCGGCGGCACCCTGGCGTGCGGTGGCGACGTTGGCGCCCAGTGGAATATCGAGGTCGCCGTGGACCTGCGCGCGGCCGGCAACGTACGCGCCGGCTGGGACATCGCCTGCGGCGGCGCCGCCGACATCGGCGGCAACTGCAGCGCCGCGCATGGCATCGCGTTCGGCGCCGCCGCGCGCTGCGGCCACGGCCTGCGTGCGGGCGAAGGCATCGAGGGCGAGGCGGCGATCCGCGCCGGCCACGGTATCGAGGCCGGCAGCAACATCGCCTGCCGCGACCACCTCGAGGCGCAATGGGGCATTCGGGCCGGCGGCGATATCCGCGCTGCAGGCGCGATCCGGGCCGGCGAAAGCCTGCAGGCGCAGCACATCGAGGCCGGCCAGGGCTTTGGCGTGTACGCCGGGCTGGCGGTGCGCGAGGACAACTGGGCGGCCTGCGCCCAGGTACGCTCGGCGCAGCGCCCGGTGCGGCTTTTCAGCGGGCACTGGGAGCGGCCATGATGGCGACGCCCATTCCCGCCATCCTGGTCCTGTGCGGCAGGCCGCACGCGTTGCGGATCGACGTCGACCATTGCGACGACGGCATCGAGCATGAACTGGCCAGCCTCTATCGGCGCATGGCGCGACCTGGCGACTGCCTGTATGGCATGGCGGCGCCGGGCATTGCGCATCCTGGCTTCGCATTCCGCCATCGGGTAGCCGACGGCGAGCACTACGTGTATGCCATCGACGCCGTGCGCGGCCGCATGGCGGGGTATACGGTGTTCAACCGGCTGGTCGAAGTCGACCGACGCACCGATCGCCACGTGCGCGCCCCGCACGCCAAGTTCGGGCTCGCCTACCGCCGCGCCGGCATCGCGACCGCCATCTATCGCTGGTGGCTCGATGGCGGCAATTGCCTGCTCAGCGGCGCGCGCCAGTCGTCCGGCGCCCATGCCCTGTGGATGTCGCTGGCGCGTCGTTACTGTCTGGTTCATGCGAACCTGGACGGTCGCCGGCTACGCGCCGTGCCGCCAGAGCAGCTTGCCCGGCGCCGCGACGAACTCGGCACCCGTATGCTGCTGCTCGGCGAGGGCTGGGACCTCGAGCGCTGGTGCGCCGCGACCGGCATGCCGCCGCCCGAGACGGCTGCTGCCCCAGCGCCGCATCCTGGTCCTGCACGCCCAGGAACCGTGACTGGCAGCGCGGCACGCCGTTAATGTGGCGCCGGCGGCCCGGGCAGACCCGCGCCTCAGTCCAGCATCCCGCGCCGCAGCGCGATCACCACCGCGTGCGTGCGGTCGCTGGCCTGCAGCTTTTGCAGCACATTGCTCAGGTAACCCTTGACCGTCTCTTCGGCGATGCCGAGTTCGCGCGCCACTTCGCGGTTGCCGAGGCCCTGGGCGACCAGGGCCAGCACGTCGCGTTCGCGCGCGGTCAGTTGTTCCGGCCTGGCCTGGGTGAGGCGCTGGGCCAGGTCCGGCGCCAGCACCCGGCGTCCGGCGTGGGCCGCGCGCACCAGTTCGGCCACGCCCGTCCCCAGCGAACTTTTGAGCACATAGCCCGAGGCGCCGGCTTCGAGCGCGCGCTGCACCTGGCCGTCGCCGGCATAGGTGGTGACGGCGATAATGCAGGCTTGCGGGTCCCTGGCGCGAATCGCGCGGATCGCCTCGATGCCGCCGCAGCGCGGCATCGCCAGGTCCATCAGGGTCACGTCCGGCAGCAGGTCGAAATAGCGTTCCTGGGCCTTGAAGCCGTCGTCGGCCTCGGCCACGATCGCAATGTCCGGTTCGTCCTCGAGCACGCCCGCGATCCCGCGCCGCTCATCGCGGCATGCCCGGCGTGAAGATGGCGGTAGTCCTTGCCATGAAATCCCTGAAAGATGGTTGTGGATGGTGATTCGCGCGACGTTCACCCCCGATCGGGCCTGCTGCAGGATGGATGTGACCGCTATCCTCCCATTATGACGCCTCCCGGTTACAAATCAATACAAGTAGCCGGGCGGTCCAGGGCGCCATGCCGGCGTCGCCGGGGAGAGTGCGAAGGAGCGGAGCATGAACATGAACATGAAAGGCAGGGCGGGATACGAAACGCTGGCATTCCTGGACTTCGAGCTGGTGCCGGCGGCGCGGCGCCTGCGGCGCGGCGGGCAGGCGGTCGCCATCGGCGGCCGGGCCTTCGACCTGCTGGTGCTGCTGGCCACCCACGCCGGCGAGGTGCTGGGCAAGCGTGCGCTGATGCAGGCCGTGTGGCCGAACACGGTGGTGGAAGACGTCAACCTGCGCGCGCAGGTCGTCAATCTGCGCAAGGTGCTCGGCGGCGGCGGCGACTGTCCCTGGCTGGTCAATGTCGCCGGCCAGGGCTACTGCTTTACCGCGCCGGTGCGGCGGCCCTTGACGCTGTACGGCGCCGACGATGGCTGGCAGGAGGAGGCGCGGGAGGTGAGGGAAGTGCGCGCGCCGGGCCGCGCCGAGGTGGCGGCGCTCAGCGCTTGAGTGCGTGCGGCCATTCCGCCGCTGCGCACACCGGCGAACCGTTGATATAGCGCCAGCCCTGGCCCATCACCACCACGTCGCGCTCGTCCAGCTTGCGTCCCGGCCCGCACAGGGTCTCATGCGCTCCTGGATTGCGCACGTTGTACAGGGTCTTGAGCGGCTGTTCGGCGTTCGGATAAGCAATCACGCCATTCACGTTGAACGAGCCGTCCTGGTGGTTGGTGCGTTCGTAGAAGATCTCGGGATCCGGGTTGTACCACGACGGCGCCGTCTCGAGCACCCACTGGCCCAGCGGGCTGAAGTCGGTGTAGCCGTAGCGTTTGGCGTGCCACATGGCGCCGAACTGCAGCACCAGCACCGCCGCGATCAGGGCCAGCGGCCAGCGCCGCTGCAGGGCCAGCCAGGCCAGCGCCAGGTACAGCAGCGGCGAGGCGCCCCACACCACGTAGCGCATCGGACCCGAGGCGCCGGAATTCCAGTTGACGGTGGACAGCGCCGGAATCGCCAGCGCCAGCATCAGGCCGAAGGTCGCGGCCAGGTGCCACAGCGGGCGCTGCGCGCGCCGCTGCCACAGCAGCCACGCCAGCAGCACGGCGACGGCCGGGAAGGCGATGATGGCGCCCTGGTTCGGGTCGAAGAAGAACGAGCCCAGGCGGCCTGGAGTGACCAGCGCCGGGTCGGTCGAGAACTTGGCGATCAGGCTCGGTTCGTGGAACTCCCACAGGCTGAACAGCATCGGCACCACCGCCAGCCCTGTCTGCAGCGTGCAGGCGATGGTATTGCGCCAGTTGACGACACGGTGCAGCGCGGCGTGCCACGTCAGGTCTTCCGAGACGATCAGCCAGCCCATGCGGATGAAGGGTGCGAACAGGCCGAAGAACACCAGCGGCGGATTTTGCGTCGCGGCCAGGCCGACCAGGATCGCGCCCGCGATCGGGCGTCCGATGGTGAACAGGATCAGGCCCGCCAGGAGCGAGCCCATGGTGAACACTTCCGGGCTGGTCCAGTTGAGGTAGGGCAGCGCGCCGCTCAGCACGAACAGAGCGATGCCGACCCAGGCGCGCAGGGCCGAGCCGAGCAGCAGGTAGCAGGCCGCGGCCAGCGCCAGCACCGGCAGGTAGTTCATTACCTGGTAGGCCTTCCACGGATTGACGCCGATGCTGTCGAGGATGACGAAGGGGATCGCCGTCAGCATCGAATAGCCGACGAAGTGGATCGACATGTAGTGGCCGCGCTCGGACAGCAGCAGGCCGGGGATCGGGACTTGCTCGCCGGCCCTGATCCTGTCGCGGGTCCTGCTGAGTGCGGTGCGGAGCTCGCCCTCGTCCTTCGGCGTGAGTTCGATCATGCGCTCGACATCGCTGGCCACGATATAGGGCGTGCCGTGTTCGGCGACGGCAACCGTGGTCAGGCCGTATTCGAGGAAGTCGCCATATAGCTTGACTTTGGTGGTGCTGAACACCACCACCAGGACCAGGAATACCGACAGGAGAAAACGCAGTAAGGTTTGTTCGGGGGGAGGAGCGACTTGCATGAATGGCAGGCGCGCGATGCCCGCGCCCTATTTATAGTAGTTGCCAGATTGTAATGCCCTATCCTGGGGAGCACCAGCATTCGCGCGCCATCCGACGTCGCTTATTTACCGTGTATAAATCGGATACGAACTGGTCACAAGCCAGCCGTCACTCCGGCCTCAGCGCTTGACCGCGTGCAGCCACACCGCCGCGATCCGCTCCACGTCTTCGTAGCCCGGTTCGCCCAGCTGGCCGCCGAAGATGTCGGGATCGAGCTCTTGATAGGTCCAGGTGTCGCATTGCGCCGCCAGGGTCGGGCGCAGGCTTTCCAGGAAGTGGTCGCCCGGGCCGGACAGGGCCACGCCGGTGTAGAGCATCAGGCTGCCGCCGCGGCGCAGGCGTCCCAGGCTCTGCTCGACGATGCGGCGCGATATTTCGGCGCCGCGTTCGCCGCCCCCATGGCGGTAGCGCAGCGCATCCGGATCGACCACGAAGGGCGGGTTCGACACCACCAGGTCGAAGTCGCCCTGCAGGCCGTCGAACAGGTCGCTTTGGGCGAGCGAGAAGTTGGCCGCCCAGTTCAGGCGGCCGTTGACCATCGCCAGCTCGAGCGCCTTCGGGTTGATGTCGGCGCCGATCACGTCGGCGTGCGGGAATGCGCGCGCGATCGTGAGCGCGCCGGCGCCCCCGCCGCAGCCGATGTCCACCGCGCGCACCGGCCCGGCGCCGACGAAGGCGAAGCCGCGCCGCATGGCGGTGACGAAACGGTAGGTGTCGGGGCCGAAGAACACGCTGTCGTCGTCGCGCGTCGGCCAGGCCGAGTGGAACAGCAGCATGTCGTCCAGGGTCGAGACCCGCACCAGCGAACGCAATCCATCGTCTTTTTCGTCCAGCACGCCGGCATCGACCATCAGCGCGAGCACGCTCGCGGGCAGCAGATCACGGTCGAACGGCCGGCTCCAGCCGAACACGCCACGCAGGTCGTGCGCGCGCTCGTTGCCGGGACGGTTATTGATGCGGCGGTGGGTCGAGGGCGTAACCGTCATGAAGCGGTAGCCGGCCTGGCGCAGTGCCGTGCCGAGGGAGAGGAGGGCATTGGCATTGGATGAGTTCATGGCGCCAGCGTGGCACGGGCGCCGCGTCCGCTCCGTGCGCGCACGCACGCAGGATGTATGCGTGTGCGGGCTGGATTTGGTGCATTATGTGATCAACCGGGAGATACCGGAAAACGACCGGAAAAACGACCGGAAAAGCGACCGAAAAATCGGCTGGAAAAATCGAGTGTGGGAGAGAAATCATGACGAGTCTGGAACTGGACGACGTGCCGCGCAGCCGCATGGCGCGCGAGATCGCACGCGAGCGCCGCGAGCGCGCGCTGCATGACGAGCTGCGCGCCGGATTGGGCGCGCTGGACGACCTGCGCGGCAAGGACGCGCGCGAGCGCGCCGACACCTGCAACTTGCGCCGCGGCGGCAACTGAACAAGAGGAGCATCGATGCGTTGGGAAGGCGACCGTGAAAGCGACAATGTAGAGGACCGGCGTGGCGACGGCGGCGGCGGCGGTGGAGGCTTCGGCTTCGGCGGCCGCTCGATCGGCATCGGCACCATCGTCGTCGCCCTGGTCGCTTCGTACTTCCTTGGCGTCTCGCCCGCCACCATCCTTGGCCTGCTGTCGGGCGGTGCGCCGCCACAGCAGCAGGCACAGGTCGAGCAGCCGCGCGCCGAGCGCGCCGACGATCGCGAGACGCGCTTCGTGCGCACCACGCTGGCGTACACCGAGGATGCCTGGGCCCAGCTGTTCAGCGAGCAGGGCGCGCAGTACACGCCGGCCCGGCTGGTGCTGTTCGAAGGCCGCATCGCCACCGCCTGCGGTACCGGCGAGAGCGCGACCGGTCCGTTCTATTGTCCGGCTGACGCCAAGGTCTATATCGACCTGGGCTTTTTCCGCACGATGCAGCAGCGCTTCAACGTCGAGGGCGAATTCGCCCAGGCTTATGTGATCGCGCACGAGGTCGGCCACCACGTGCAGAACCTGCTGGGCATCTCCAACAAAGTGCACGCAGCCCAACAGCGCGCCAGCGAGACCCAGGGCAATGCCCTCTCGGTGCGCCTGGAACTGCAGGCTGACTGCTTCGCAGGCGTGTGGGCCAACCGGACCAACCAGCGTGCGAAAATCCTGGAGCAGGGCGACATCGAGACGGCCCTCAACGCGGCCAGCGCCATCGGCGACGATGCCTTGCAAAAGCAGGCGCGCGGCGTGGTCGTGCCGGATTCGTTTACCCACGGCAGCTCGGCCCAGCGGGTACGCTGGTTCCAGCGCGGGCTCGACAGCGGACAGGTCGAGGCCTGCAATACATTTGATGCCAAAAAGCTATAAATCGCATCATTTAATTGCCAACAGTACATAATTGCCTGATTTTATTCGATAAAATCGCCAGAAAGGCGCGTTCGTTTCCGTGCGCCTATCGCAATTCGTGACGTTTTGACATAAGTTTGTGTCACATCAGCTCGTTCTCACGCGAGCCGTCACCAACCGAGTTGTGAAGGAGCCTCCATGCTGGCAATGAATTACCGCGGGCCATACCGGGTCCGCGCCGATCACAAGCCCGACCCTGTCATTGAGCACCCCGGCGACGCCATCGTGCGCGTTACCCGGGCCTGCATTTGCGGTTCCGACCTGCACCTGTACCACGGCCTGGTGCCCGACACCCGGGTCGGCCACACCTTCGGGCACGAGTTCATCGGCGTGGTCGAAGAAGTCGGGTCGGGCGTGCAGAAGCTGAAAGTCGGCGACAAGGTCCTGGTGCCCTTCAATGTGTTTTGCGGCTCCTGCTTCTTTTGCCAGCACGAGTTATATGGCAATTGCCACAACACCAACGCGCAAGCGACGGCGGTCGGCGCCATCTACGGCTATTCGCATACGGCGGGTGGCTACGATGGCGGCCAGGCCGAGTACGTGCGGGTGCCGATGGCCGACGTCGGCCCGATGGTCATCCCCGACGACATCCACGACGATGACGCGGTCCTGCTGACCGATGCGCTGCCCACCGGCTACCAGGCGGCCGAGATGGGCGACATCCAGGAAGGCGATACCGTGGTCGTGTTCGGCGCCGGCCCGGTCGGCATCTTCGCCGCCAAGTCGGCCTGGCTGATGGGGGCGGGGCGGGTGATCGTGGTCGACCACGTCGAGTACCGCCTCGAATTCGTCAAGCGCTACGCCCAGTGCGAGGTCGTGAACTTCAAGGACGTGAAGGACATGGCGCTGCACATCAAGAAGATGACCGACTGGATGGGCGCCGACGTCTGTATCGACGCGGTCGGCTGCGAGGCGGCCGGCAATACCATGCAGACCATCACCGGCGTCTACACCATGATGCAGGCCGGTGCGGCGACCGTGCTGCACTGGTGCATCAACTCGGTGCGCAAGGGCGGCAACGTCTCGATCGTGGGCGTGTATGGCCCGACCTTCAACGCGGTTCCGATCGGCAATGCGCTGAACAAGGGTTTAACGCTGCGCATGAACCAGGCCAGCGTGCGACGCCACCTGCCGCGCCTGATCGAGCACATCCGTGCAGGCCGGATCGATCCGAAGCAGATCATCACCCACCGCATCCCGCTGGAAGAAGTGTCGGATGCGTATCACATCTTCTCGAGCAAGCTGGATGAGTGCATCAAGCCGATCCTGATCCCGCCGCGCGCCAACGAGGTGAGGGCGGTCAAGGCCAGCGTCCAGCAGTGAACACACGATCGAGCACAGGAGAGAATATGGAAACACGCAACGATATCGTCACCGCCAACGACCAGCACGACGGCCATCACGCGCCGGGCGAGCATGACGGCGAAGGCCATGTGGGCCACGTGCACGGCGCCATCGCGCCGCGCCGCCCGACCCGCGATCAGCTGCAGCACATCCAGGGCTGGGGCGCCGACCTCGACCGCAAAAACCGTCCCGGCGTGCCGATGGAACGCACGCCGCCGCGCTTCATCAACGTCCCTGACGGCGATCCAGTGCCGCAGGAACAGCGCGTCGAAGTGCTGGTCTCGACCGAACGCCCGGGCCGCACGCCGCTGTTCGGGACGGTGCAGCCGCCGTCGGGCCTGTCCGGCGCGATCCGGCGCCTGGCCTTCAAGAGCACCGAGAACGACGTGCGCCACTGGCTGCTGTTGCTGCTGGCCGACCGCGTCAACGTGGTCGAGGGCATTGGCGACGACCTGGCCAAGGGCAAGGTACCGAATATCCTGGCCGAGATGGGCATCAAGTCCGAGTTCAAGCACAATCCGGCCGGGCTGGCCAAGAAAGTGGCGATTGGCGCGGCTGTGGTCGGCGTCGCCTGCTACCTGATGAAACGGCGCGACCGCCGCTAGCGCTGATTTGCCCGTTGTATCCCAATGATGACCGTGTTGCCGATTTGTGGCAACACGGTCATTGTTCTTGAGCAACCCCCCCTTTACAAGCTCGTCCATCATGGTCGATGACCGGCGCCCCCCGGCCCGGCATACCGGATGGAGACGAGATGATCCCGCAACCGCTTCTCAAGGCAGCCCTGCTGGCGGCTGCCGTCCTGTTCGCGCCCGTGCTCGTGCCCGATGCGCTGGCTGCGCCGATGATGGGGCCGCCGCTCAAGCTGGACGGCAAGGCCCAGGCCCAGGTCGTCAACCAGCTGGCGGCGCGCCGCCCGGCGGTCGGCCTCGACGCCGACCACGGCTACAAGGTGATGGCCCAGCACCCAGGCGTGCAGGGCACCCACGTGGTGCGCGTCGCCCACCTGTACAAGGGCTTGCGCAGCTTCGGCTCCGAATCCGTGGTGGTGCTCGACGCGCGGCGCCAGATCGTGTCCGAAAGCGCCTCTGCGCGCCGCCTGCACCTGGGCCGCGGCCCGGCCAACCGCATGCAGCGCGCCACCGCCGGTTTCAATGTGAAACCCACCATCAACCGCAAGGCCGCGATCGCCGCCGCGCTGCGCGACATGCCGGACGGCGTCGTCAACGTGGTGGCGCCGACCGCCGAACTGCTGATCTACCCGATGATGCGCGACGAACGCGCGCCCGGCGCCGAGGGCAAGCTCGAGTCCGAGCTGAACGCGGTCGACCTGGTCGAGACGGTGGACCGCTACGAGCTGGCCTGGCTGGTCCGGTTGCGTATGCAGGAGGATAAAAAAGCGGGAGAACAGCCGCTGTACTACGACGTCGTCGTCAATGCGCGCGACGGCGAGATCATCGACCGCTGGAATATGCTGCAGACGGTGGAAGGCATCGGCAAGAGCCAGTACAACGGCGACGTACCCCTGAGCACCACCTTCGCCAACAACGTCTACCAGATGCTCGACCCCGAGCGCGGCAAGGGCGGATCCTTCGGCGCGATGGCGATCACCAACGCCAACCACGGCACGGCGAGCGGCCGGGTGTATTCCAACACGGTCAACACTTGGGGCGATGGCAAGCAGTTCGTCGAGGGTGGCAGCACGACGGGACCGAACGGCCAGACCGCCGCCGTCAACGCCATGTGGGGCCTGAAGAACACCTATGACATGCACAAGAACGTGCTGGGCTGGCTGGCGCTGGACGGCCAGGACACGGCCACCCACATCGCGGTGCACGTCAACCGCGGCTACGACAACGCCTATTACAGCGACACCTGCCGCTGCATGTTCATCGGCGACGGCACGTTCTTCACCAACCTCGGCTCGATCGACGTGGTCGGCCACGAGATGGGCCACGGCATCACGGCCGCTACCTCGAACCTGGTGTACTCGGGCGAGCCGGGTGGCCTGAATGAATCGAGCTCGGACATCGCGGGCGAGGTGGTCGAAGCCTATGCGCGCGGCGGCGGCACCGGCGACGTGATTCCCGAGACCGGCAACGACTGGATGCTGGGCAGCGAAATCAGCCGCACCGGAACCCCGCTGCGCTGGATGATCAAGCCGAGCAAGGACGGCAATAGTCACGACGCCTGGAGCACGGGCCTGCGCCGGCTGGACGTCCATTACAGCAGCGGCCCGAACAACCGCATGTTCTATTTCCTGGCGAAGGGATCGAGCGCGGAGAATGGCAACGATGCCTGGAGCCGCTATCTGGTGAAGCAGCCGCTGGCGATGACGGGCATCGGCATTGACAAGGCCTTCCGCATCTGGTTCCGCGCCAACACGACCAAGTTCACGTCCAGCACCAATTATGCCGACGCACGCACCAAGATGATCGAGGCGGCCAGCGACCTGTATGGCGCCGGCGGACGCGAAGTGATCGCAGTGCAGCGCGCCTATGCCGCGATCAATGTGGGGCTCGATGTCGACGAGCCGGTTCCGGCGCCGTCGGGTACGCAGGCTACTGGTCGGACATTAGCGGAAACGGATTGAGCGGAGTGCCTTTCCACCACTGCTTCTCGGCCGTCAGCGCAACGACGGCGAAATGCAGGTGCGGCGCGGCCGGGTCGGCATTGCCGGTCGCGCCGACGTAGCCGACGATGTCGCCGCGCTTGACGTCCATGCCTTCCTTGAGATTGTCGGCATAGCGGTCGAGGTGGGCGTAGTAATAGGCGTACTGCTCGCCCGGATCGAATTGGTAGACGGTCAGGCCGCCCGGTTTGCTCTGGAACAGCTTGACCACCTTGCCGTCGGCCGCGGCGAGCACCGGCGTGCCGGTCGGCGCCATGATGTCGAGCGCCTCGTGCTGGCGTTGCTCGCCGCGTGGCTGGTAAAAAGTGTCGGTCAGCTGGTCTGACTTGATGCCCTGGACCGGCACCAGCAGCTTGCCGGGCACGGTGGCAGGCGCCATGGGCGCGGCGCCTTCCGCGACTTCAGGCCGCAGCGGCAGGTCGGCCTCGAGCAGGTTCGGTTCGACCACCGGCGCGGGCGGCAGCTGGCCCTCGATCTGCGCCGCGGGCACGCCGCCCGCGTTCGAGGCCGGTGGCGCCGCGGCGACCAGCTCCGGCGCCGGCGAGCTGGAATCGTCGCTCAGCAGCACGAACAACACCCCGGCGCCCAGCAGCGCACCAACGATCAAGGTCATCAGCCATTTCATCGCGTTCTCCGTCCGGCGCCTCGCGCCGGGAGTTGATTCAAAGATTATTTGACGAGTTCGACTTCGGTGCCTTCGCCGACCACCGCGCCCACTTCGGCGGCGCTCCAGTTGGTCAGGCGGATGCAGCCATGCGACTCGGTCTTGCCCACGTGGCCGGGCACCGGGGTGCCGTGGATGCCGTAGTGCGGTTTCGAGAGATCGATCCACATCACGCCGACCGGATTGTTCGGGCCTGGCTTGATTTGCGTCTTGCTGTCGCCCGGCTTGGCGTCCCAGAACAGTTTCGGGTTGTAGTTGTAGACCGGGTTGGCGTGCACGCCATTGATCTTCCAGTTGCCGATCGGCAGTGGATCGCGCTTGCTGCCGGTCGAGACCGGATACTGGGCCAGCAACTGGCCGCCCGCGTCAAACAACTGCAGGGTCTTGGTCGAATCGCGCACCACGACCCTGGCTGCCGGCGCCAGCGGTTGCTTGCCGCTCACGTGCGGCACCACGATCTTTTCGCCGGCCTGCGACAGGGATTTGCCGGGGTTCAGGCGTTGTAGCAGGGCCGGGCTGGCATGGAATTTTTCGCCCAGGCCTTCGAGCGCCGTGGCGTAGCCGAGCGCGGGCAGCTTGGCCTTGCCCATCATGGTGTCCGGGATCGGCTGGAAGGGACCGGCCACGTCTTCCGCCTCGATCGTGTATTCGGCGAGGGTCGGGCTGGGATCGGTGTTCAGTGCGTTCCAGGTGGCTTCGTCGAGCTTGCCGGTGACGGGGAGATTGCGCTGGGCCTGGAAGGTGTTCAGGGCTTGCCGCATATTCGAGCCGTAGGCGCCGTCGATTTCGCCCGGCGACAGGTACTGGCGTTCGAGCAGCACCTGGGCCCGCAGCAGGCGTTCGAATTCGGCCTGTTCGGCGATGGCGGGATCCTGGACTGCGCCAGGCGCGGCCTGCATGGGTGTTCCCGCTGCAGTTTGTTGCTGCTGGACAGGAGCTGGCTGGCCGACTGGCTGTTGCGCGAAGGCGGAAGGGAAAACGCCTCCAAGGGCGGCGATCAGGGTCAGTGCGGTGGCTTTTTTCATATGGTCTCCTGCAATATGCTTCTGGAAACCTTAGCGTAATGACATGAATCAACCGGGTCTGTGCGTGAACGAACTCTTCAAACTCGTCCGCTTTGTTCCACCCGGCGCTACAATCGACGGACCATGCCGACCATTCGCCATACCGTCACCCTCGCGCCCCTCGGCGCCAGTTTTTCTGTGCAGGAAGACACGACCCTGCTGCTGGCTTTGGAGGCGGCCGGGTTCGATGCGCCCAGCTCCTGCCGCAACGGCACGTGCCGCATCTGCATCTGCCGCCTGCAGGCCGGCACGGTGGCCTACACGGTCGAGTGGCCCGGCCTGTCGTTCGACGAGAAGCGGGAAGGGTTTATTTTGCCCTGTGTCGCGCTGGCGCGCAGCGATTTAGTAGTGGATTTGCCGCTGGCGCGGCGGGTTTCGTTCGACTGACGGGCTCAGTTTGCGCTCAGTTAGCGCTCATGCAGCGCTGTCGAGCCCGGTCGTGGCAAAGCGTTCGCGGTACAACTTCGGCGTGATGCCGAGCTTCTTCATGAACACCCGCCGCATATGCGCCTCGTCGCTGAAGCAGGCGCGCGCGGCCACCGTCTTCAATGGCAGCGCAAGGTCGGCCAGCAGGTGGGTAGCCCGCTCGAAACGGCTGGCCTCGATGAATTCCTGGGCGCTAAGCCCCACCTCCTGCTGGAACACGCGGGCGAAGTGGCGTTCGCTCATCATCGCCCTGGTCGCCAGTTGCGCCGTCGTAAACCGTTCGTGCAGATTGTCCAGGATCCAGCTTTGCAATTCGCGGATGTTCGGGCGCGCCGTGCGTTCGCTCTTGAGGTAGGAACTGAACTGCGACTGGCCGCCGGGGCGCTTCAGGTAGACCACCATCTCGGTGGCCACCTCGAGCGCCAGGTCGCGGCCGAAATCTTCCTCGACCAGGGCCAGCGCCAGGTCCATGCCGGCGGTGACGCCGGCCGAGGTCCACAGCTTGCCGTCGCGGATGAAGATCGCGTCGGCCTCGACCGCGATGGCGGGATGGGCCGCCTGCAGGCGCTCGGCCACGCTCCAGTGGGTGGTGGCGCGCTTGCCGTCGAGCACGCCGGCGGCGGCGAGAAAGAAGGCGCCCGAACAGAGCGAGGCCAGGCGTTCGATGCGGGGGCAGGCCGCCGCCACCCAGTCGACGATCGCGGCGCCGTCCGCCAGCGCCGTCTCGATATGGCGGGCGCCGACCACGATCGCGCTGTCGGGCAGGGCCAGTGTGTTCAAGACCTTGGTCGCTTCGAGCGACATCAGGGTATCCGATGCTACGGTTCCGAGACGGCTCGATGCAATGCGCACGTCGTAGCCGGGCGGGCGGCCACGCCGGGCGAGATGCAGGTTGGCGTACTCGAACACCGACATCGGCCCGACCGCCTCCATCGCCTTGAAGCCGGGGTAGACCACGATGTCGACGGTCCGGGTGCGCTCTGTGCTGGCGTCGATGGCAGATGGGGGCGTGGCGGTCATGCGCCATTGTCGCTGCCGCGGACGGCAAAATCCAGTCTTCATGCGGCAAAATCCTGCCATTCTCGCGTCCCGGCGTGTAAAACGCCGGCCACGGCGCGCATACTGCGGGCTATTCAAACAATGCAAGCGAGGATCACCATGAAAACCAAAGCAGCCGTCGCATGGCAGGCGGGCCAGCCGCTGACGATCGAAGAAGTGGACCTGCAAGGCCCGCGTGAGGGCGAGGTGCTGGTCGAGCTGAAGGCCACCGGCATCTGCCACACCGATTACTACACGCTGTCGGGCGCCGATCCGGAAGGCCTGTTCCCGGCCATCCTGGGCCATGAGGGCGCCGGCGTCGTGGTCGACGTCGGCCCGGGCGTGACCACGTTGAAGAAGGACGACCACGTCATCCCGCTGTACACGCCGGAGTGCCGCCAGTGCAAATTCTGCCTGTCGCGCAAGACCAATCTGTGCCAGGCGATCCGCTCGACCCAGGGGCGTGGCCTGATGCCTGACGCGACCTCGCGGTTCTCGCTGGACGGCAAGCCGCTGTTCCACTACATGGGAACGTCCACCTTCTCGAACTACATCGTGGTGCCCGAGATCGCGCTGGCCAAGATCCGCAGCGATGCGCCGTTCGACAAGGTCTGCTACATCGGCTGCGGCGTCACCACCGGCGTTGGCGCGGTGCTGTTCTCGGCCAAGGTGGAAGCCGGGGCCAATGTGGTCGTGTTCGGGCTGGGCGGCATCGGCCTGAACGTGATCCAGGCCGCGAAGATGGTAGGCGCCGACAAGATCATCGGCGTCGACATCAATCCGGCCCGCGAAGCCATGGCCCGCAAGTTCGGCATGACCGATTTCATCAATCCGAACGAGGTCGCCAACGTCGTGGACCACATCGTGCAACTGACCGACGGCGGCGCCGACTACAGCTTCGAGTGCGTCGGCAACACCACGCTGATGCGCCAGGCGCTCGAGTGCACGCATAAAGGCTGGGGCCAGTCCTTCATCATCGGCGTGGCCGCCGCCGGCCAGGAAATCGCGACCCGTCCGTTCCAGCTGGTGACCGGTCGCGAGTGGAAGGGTTCGGCCTTCGGCGGCGCCCGTGGTCGCACCGACGTGCCGAAGATCGTCGACTGGTACATGGAGGGCAAGTTGAACATTGACGACCTGATCACCCACCGCCTGCCGCTCGAGCGCATCAACGAAGGTTTCGACCTGATGAAGAGCGGCGAATCGATCCGCTCGGTGGTGCTCTACTGACGAACGCGGATCACGGCAGTGCGAGCGCTTCGTGTGCGGCGCTGGCCGCGACCCCGACCTTTTCTCCGCCGCCCATCAGGAAGATGCGCTTGCCGACCACCGCCGCGCCGTGCCCATGGCGCGGCGTCGGCATGGCCGGCAGGGCCGACCAGCGGTCCAGTGCCGGGTCGTAGACCCAGGATTCGGCGAACACCCTGGCTTGCGGGACGAACTGCTCGCCGCCGAAGACGTATAGTTTTCCGTCATGGGCGGCGGCGGCCAGGCCGCCCTGGGCCAGCGGCATCGGCGCCCGGGTCTCCCAGCGGTCGCTGGCCGGGTCGTACACTTCAAGGGTCGCCACATTGACCGGCCGCGACCTGCCGTCGGCCTGCGCGACCATCTGGCGTCCACCCACGACGTAGATCTTGTTGTCGATCACGGCGCCGGCCGCGCTATTGCGCGCGCTGGGTGCATCGGCGATGGGCGACCAGCGCCCGGTGCCCGCGTCCAGGGCCTCGGCCCGGTTGGTGTCGGCGTGTTGGCTGATGTGCTTTGCTTCAGGGCTGGTCGGGATGCGGCCGCCGATGAAATAGATCTTGCCGCCGACGGTTGCGACCACGCCTTCGGCCCGTGCTTGCGGCAGCGAAGGACCGGTCGACCAACGGTCGGATTTCGGATCGTAGACGAACACCGAGGCGTGGGCGCGCCAGTCGGGAATCGCGCCGGAGAAGCCGCCGATGCCGTAGATCTTGCCGCCGGCCGCGGCCAGGGCGATGTGGTGACGGGCTTCGGGCAGCGACGCCAGCCTGGTCCAGCGATCCGCTCCCGCGTCATAGGCTTCGAAGAGATCGGTAAAGCCCGGCGCCACACTCAGGATGCCGCCGGCCACGTAGATCTTGTCGTTCAACACGGTCGGATAGATTTCCTGGCGCGCCAGCGAGGCGTCGGCCACGCGCGACCAGGATTGCGCCAGGGCGGCCCCGGACGTAACGAGCAAGCTCATCGCCAGCAGTGCCGGCATGATCGGTTTCAAGATGGAGACTCCCTGGATTACTGTTGGATGGCAAGCGCCTGTTCGATCACCCGCAGCACCTGCGGCCAGGCGGGCGAGGTCGCGGCGACTTCGTCGTAGTGGCTGGCGTCCGGCAGGATCACGACCTCGGCCTTGTCTCCGGCCGCTTTTGCGCGCGCCGCGTAGTCGTGGGCCACGCGCGGTGGAGAAATGGTGTCGAGCGCGCCCGTGACGAGCCAGGTGCGGCTACCGTTGGGCATCAGGTCGGCGGCATTGGTATCGACCAGCACGTCCGGCCGTTCGGAACTCGGCGTGCCGGCCAGTTGCGCGATATCGCGGTCGCAGCTGGACTTGATCAGCGCCGCCTCGTGGCGCAGGTCGGCCAGGCCGCCCAGGCTGACGATGCGGTCGACCTTCAGGCCATCGGGGTGGTAGAGGGGACTGCCGGCCGGGATGCGCGCACGGCCCGCGATCCACTGCACCAGCTGACCGCCGGCCGAGTGGCCGACCGCGACGATGCGTTCCAGGTCGAGCTTGTGCGCCGATGCATTGGCGGCGAGCAGGTCGAGCGCCGCATGCATGTCGAGGTACATGCCGGGATAGCCGCCGCCTTCCTCGTCCACGCGCCGGTATTCGACATTCCAGACGGCGATGCCGCGCGCGGCCAGGGCGCCGGCCATATTGCGGAACTGGGCGATGCCGCCGAACTTGCTGGTCCAGCAGCCGCCATGCACCAGCACCGCCACCGGGAACGGTCCCGCTCCCTGCGGCACGAACAGTTCGGCGTATTGCGAGGGAGCGGGGCCATAGGCGAGCTTGGCGCTGGGGGCAGGGCCGGTCAGGGCCAGGTAGTCGTCGAGTTTCATCGGAGCGGCGGCGTGGGCGTTCAGGAGCGCGCCGAGCAGGAGGGCAGGAAGCAGGCTGGCCAAGCGCATGGGAGATATTGCCTAATTGGATAAAACGCCACTATAGCCGAGTTGTTCTTGCTGAAGAACATTGCATTGGTGATGGATCAATCGAAAAACCGGGCTGCTTGATCCGTGCTAGTCTGCGCACGAATGCACCACAGGCAACGGCGTTGCCTTCCATGTCATCGCGCGCCCGCCGGCATCGCCGCGGCGCGCGTCCAACCTGAGAGGCCCATATGAGCGAACTACAGTCGTACGATTCCAGGCAAGAGCGCCGGCACGAGCGCGTCGGCCAGCACTTCCATTCCACGCCCGATCCGGAGTATCCGGGCGAACCGCCGGCGCCGACGGCGCCACCACCGGTGCCGGACGACGTCCCCGACCCAGTCAATGCTCCGGTCGAGGAGCCACGCCTGCCCGAACCGCCGATCCGGGCGAACTAGAAACCTGGGCGCCCCGGATCAGACGCCGGGCGTCCCCTGGCGGTTGCCCTCCGGCGTACCGCCGCCTTCATTGTCCTCCTTGCCACTGTTCGGCGCGCCTTCGTCGGCCTGCCGGTTGGATGGCAATGGAGGAATTCCGCGAATCATTTCATCGGTTTCATGCTGCCCCGGAGAGCGTTCGCCGCTACCGATGTCCGCCTCGTCGTACATCGCGCGTCCCTTGTTCTTGGGATCGATACTGGGCGTTGGGTCGTTCATGCTGTGCTCCGCTAAAGTTGTCAATGTCGTACGATCCTAACAGGCCACCCGCAGGCCCGGCGCGCGGCAGGAAGCCGCCCATGGTGTTGCTTTTTCGTCGTGCGCGACGCGCGTGTGCTCGCTGTCACATAGCGGCAACAATGCGGTTTCTATAATGAGCTTGTAACAATAAAAAAACAGGAGGAGATGATGGGTTCGACCTTGTACAACAAGATTTACCTGGGCCGCCGACCGCTGTTGGGTTCCGCCCACGGCCGGCTGGCGCTGGTGCTCGGGGTGATTGCCGGCGCCGGGATCGGCTGGTACGCGCTGCGTTCGCTGCGCTGAAGGTTGCCGCGATGGGCCGGGGCGCGTACCATGCGCCCTTTGCTTAACTGAATGCGGTAATGAAAAACGAAAAGCTGACGACGGACGAATACGACGCGCTGGAACTGGTGCGCCGTGGTGGCAAGCAGGATCTGGCGACGGCCTGCGTCGGGCGCAACACCAAGCGCCTGTGCGGCATCAAGCTGATGTCCTTTGGCCGCGACAAGCGGCTGACGCTCACCGAAAAGGGCGAAGAAGTGCTGTTCCTGCGCCGCTGTGTGGTGGGCCTGCGTGCGCTCGCGGCCGATCCGATGGCGGCGGTCGACGACGACGTGCTGCGTTTCCTGGGCCGCAAATCGCATATCCTGCCGCTCGAGGCGGGTGGTCATGCGCTGAGCGAGCGCGGTCGCGAATCGCTGGCCGACATCGACCAGCAGGAAGAACGCCGCTGATTTTCCGCGGCGACGCCGGTGACTAGCTGGCGCGCCGCAGCTTCGGATAGACCAGCGCCCGCACCGCCACCTCGGCCGGCACGTTCATCGTGGCCAGGAATTCCGCCGCGCGCGCCAGGCCGAGCGTCGGGATCGACGCTATCGCCTGGTTCACCAGGTCGCGCGTGCGACCGTCCACGCGCTGCCTGTGGCCCGCCTGCACGCCGGACACGCTTGCCGCGTCGGGCGTCTCGTTGATCATCATGGTTCGTACTCCGTCAGTGCAATATAGGCACGAGTATTGTACGTCCACCGATAATCAAGTGGCTATGGAAATGTTTTCGAGAAGGCAATTCTCATGCTTCCCGGATAGGGGCGTTGCGGCGCCGCCTCAGCGACGATTTAAACGGGCAGCGACGCTTCCTGCTCGACGATCTGCGCCGGCAGCGCACGGCGCTGGCGCAGCAGCTGCTCGAAATCGTCGGCCGCCAGCGGCTTGCTGAAGTAATAGCCCTGCATCTCGTCGCAGCCGCGTCTGCGCAGGTAGTCGAGCTGTTCCGCTGTTTCGACTCCCTCGGCGATCACCGCCAGCTTCAGGTTGTGGGCCAGGGCGATGATCGAGGTCACGATCGCGGCGTCGTTGGCGTCATGCGTGATGTCGGCCACGAAGGAGCGGTCGATCTTGAGCACATCGATCGGGAAGCGCGACAGGTAGGAAAAGCTCGAGTAGCCGGTGCCGAAATCGTCGATCGACAGGTTCACCCCCAGCGCTTTCATCCGGTGCAGCAGCTCCACCGCCGGCGTGACGTCGCTCATGAACAGGCTTTCGGTCAGCTCGATCTCGAGGCAGGCCGGATCCAGGCCGGTGTCGTTCAGCGCCGATTCCAGGCTTTGCAGCAGGTCGGGGGCGCCGAACTGGCGCGCCGACAGGTTCACCGCCACCCGCAGGCGCTGGTAGCCGGCATCCTGCCAGGCCTTGTTCTGGGCGCAGGCGGTGCGCATCACCCAGGCCCCGATCGGGACGATCAGGCCGGTCTCCTCGGCCACGCCGACGAAGCGGCCCGGCGGCACCATGCCCAGCTCCGGATGGTTCCAGCGGATCAGCGCTTCCATGCCCACGATCTGGCCGCTCTTGAGGTCGACCTGCGGCTGATAGTGCAGCACGAATTCATTGCGCTCCAAGGCATTGCGCAACGCGCTTTCGATGCGTACCCGCTCCAGCGATTCCTCGTTCATGGCCGGGGTATAGAACTGGAAGTTATTGCGGCCCAGTTTCTTGGCGCGGTACATGGCGATGTCGGCATGTTCGATCAGGTTGTCGCTCGACGTGCCTTCGCTCGGATACACCGCCACGCCGATCGAGCAGGTGACGAAGAATTCCTTGTTGCCGAGCATGACCGGCTGCGCCACCGCATCCATCACCCGCTGCACGATGGCCGGAGCGAGCGGCTCGTCGGCATGCTCGTTGAGGATCACCACGAATTCGTCGCCCGACAGGCGCGCCACGGTGTCGGCATCGCGCAGCGACGAGCGCAGGCGCGCCGCCACCGTCACCAGCAGCACGTCGCCGGCCTTGTGGCCCATGCTGTCGTTGACGAACTTGAAGCGGTCGAGGTCGATCAGCATCACCCATACCGGACGGCCGCCGCGGTTGGCGTAGGCGATCGCCTGGCCCAGGCGATCCTGCAGCAGCGAGCGGTTGGGCAGGCCGGTCAGCACGTCGTGCTGGGCCACGTGGTGCACGCGCTGCTCGGTCAGCTTGCGCTCGGTGATGTCGCTGCCGGTCCCGCGGTAGCCCTGCAGCACGTCATCGTCATCGAACACGGGCTGGCCGTTCACGCAGAACCAGCGGGTGTCGCCATGGTCGTCGACCACTTGATATTCCAGGTTGGCGAAGGCTTCGTGGGCCTGCATCTTGGCCAGGTGCTCGCGCCCGCTCTCGTTGTCGAGCAGGCCTGGCACGTATTCCCAGCGCGTCTTGCCGATCAGCCCCTGGACCGCCACGCCAGACTTCTCGGTGAAGCCGCCGGTGATCATCGTGAAGCGGAAATCCCGGTCCTGCTCCCAATACCAGTCGGACGACATCGCGACCAGCTGGCGGAAGCGCTGCTCGCTTTGCAGCAGTGCCTTCTCGGCGCGCTCGCGCGCGGCCATGTCCTCGATCAGGCGGCGGTTGCTGCGGCGCAGGTCCGAGGTGCGCTGGCGCACCAGTTGCTGGACCTTGCGCGCGCGCATCCCCGCCGACTGGACGAAGGCGGTGCCGAGCAGGGTCACCAGGATGCCGCCCACCAGCAGCGCCACCGAGGCCATGTGGTCGGCCAGGAAGGGACGCGGCGCGGCGGCGACCTCGACCCGCCATGGGCGTCCGCCGGCCTTCAGCACGGTGGCGCGGGCGCCATGGTCCGGCCGCAGCCAACTGATGAGCGCCGGGCGCGCCCGGGGCGCGGTAGGGCCGGTCGACATCAGCAAGGCCGCCGGATCGGCGTGCTCGCCGGCATACACCGACACGAAGATGTCGGTGCGGTCCAGCAGGCCGGTCTCGAGCAGCGACTGGTGCACCAGTTCCTTGCCGCGGACGACGGCCGCCGTATTGCCGAGCAGTTCGCCGCGCTTACCGAACACCGGCATGACCAGGTCGAAGACCGTGGCCCCCGTCCGCCTCAGCGTGAACAGGCTGGTCGCGGTGGGCTGGCGGCTGTTCTTCGCTTCGTCGAGCGCGGTCATGAGCGATGCATCGCGGCCCAGGTCCAGGCCGAAGGCGCCTTCGTTGCCGACCATCGGCTCGACGTACTCGATCACGTGGTAGCGGCCGCGCGCCGGCGCCGGCGCCAGACCGTTTGGTGTCATTTCCGTCAGGACGGCGCCGGGCCGCACGCGCTGCAACTCGGCCTCGACCGCCGCGCGCTCGTGGGCCGGCACCACCCGGTGGTAATGGAAGGCTTGTATGAAACGGTGCCGATCCAGCAGGCGCGAGGTGAAGTCTGCGAAGCGCTCGCGGCTGACCGGCTCGCCGTTCGAGAACAGCTGGTTGGTCACCGCCAGCACCTCGATCGCCCCGTCCATCCCCTGGCGCACCGCCGCCACCCGCTCGTCGGCGCGCTGGCCGAAAGCCAGCGCCATATTGTCGTACTCGAGGTGGCTGACGCCCACGAACAGGCCGAAGGAAGCGGCCAGGCCGCCGCCCAATGTGAGGGCCGCCGCGAGTGTCAGTGAACGGATCGGTCGGCGCGGCATCGGGTTGTGTTCCTGGACTATCGTCTGACTGTGTGGGTGTGTTGACAGAAAACTGCTTGCCGGTAGGCATTAATCCGCGCAAGTGTGTCATAAACGCGATCGGCTCGCAAACGAATCCTATCGTGCGAGACATTTCGTCCACACGTTCACACCCGGCGTCGCGCCAGCCAGGCGACGAGAAGGCGTGCCAGCAGGCGGTTGCTCCAGCCCAGGCCGCGGCCTTCCTTGCATGCCATGCGGGTAAGCAGGCGTTCGCCGCGGCCCGGTATGGTGCCCGGGTGGGCGGGGCGGATCGCGTACAGGATGCGGTTATTGCCGGCGATGCGGGTAAACCAGGCCAGGCGGCCGTCGAAGGCGGCGCGCAATCGCTGCAACACGCCCGCATATTGGGGATCGTAGGTAAACACGTTCGCCACCAGCACGCCGCCCGGGTGCAGGGCGCGCCGGCAGGCGGCGTAGAAGGCGCTGCCTGCCAGCACGGATGGCAGGCCCTGGCTGTCGAAGCCGTCGACCAGCAGCACGTCGCAGCAGCCTGGCATGCGCGCCAGGTAGTCGGCCGCATCGCAGTGCAGGACACGCAAGCGGGCGTCGTCGGGCGGCAGGCAGAACTGGTCGCGCAGGGCGATCACGTCGTCGCGAATCTCGAGAACGGTGATGCGGGCGCGCGGAAAATGGCGGTGGCAGAACTTGGCCAGCGAGCCGCCGCCCAGGCCGACCATCACGATGTGATGCGGATCGGGCACGAACAGCGCAAAGCACATCATGGCGCGCGTGTATTCCAGCACCAGCGCGTCGGGCCGCGAGACCAGCATCTCGCTCTGGACGTCGCCGGGCTTGAATTCGAGGGTGCGGCGGTCGCCGTCGGTGCGGACCAGGGGCGGGTGGGTGTGGTCGGTGGCGGGGCGGTCGAGGGGGGCGGGCATGGGGGGAGTATATGCGAGCTGCGCGGCCGGTCGGCGTCGCTCGTATCGCGTCTGCCCGTACCTTCGAGTGTGACAAGGGAGGTCCGAGGGGATGTGCCAGACGATATTGTGAGACGTATCTACATTGTAGAATTCTCTTGTCGCAGCAGATTTTCGGTAATACAATGTATCTACATTGGAGGTGTAATCATGGAACTCGCGATTCAAAAATGGGGTAATAGCGCGGCTGTCCGACTGCCGTCAACTTTGTTGAGCCAATTAGGCGTTGCACTTGGCGACAGGCTGAGCGCTGATATGAAACCGGAAGGGCTGGTGTTGCGGCCTGCCCGCAAATCCTATTCTCTCGCTGATCTAATGGCGCAATGTGATTTGAAGGCGGCGCCTCCTGTGGACGCTGAGGCCTGGGAGCGTAGCAAACCGGTAGGTCACGAAGTATGGTGAGGCGTACCACGTTCAACCGTGGGGATATCGTCCGCGTATGCCTCAACCCAACTGTTGGACGAGAGCAGCAAGGCGACTTTCGTCCCGCCCTTGTCCTTTCGCCGGCCGCGTTCAATCTCATGGGGGTGGCGTTGGTGGCCCCAATTACCCAAGGTGGCGATTTGGCGCGCTATGCAGGCTTTGCAGTGCCATTGAGCGGATCCGGTACGGAGACTCAAGGCGTCGCGCTGGTAAACATGATTCGGACGATGGACTTGGCAGCTCGAGGGGCAAAGAAAATTGAGACTGCACCTGAATTTGTGGTCGAGGACGCACTTGCCCGGTTGCGGGCCATTGTCGAATAAGGAAAACGAAATGGCCATTTTTATCTTGCGTGAGGGCGAGAAGGAAGGCGCAGTACAAACCTCCGACCTTCCCAGCGGTGATGTGGCTGTGACCTGCCAAATCACGGTCAACAACAGCGTGAAAGCCGTTTGTTCGTCTTTCGCGGGAACAACTTTCAACTGGACCTACAAAAACTGGATCGTCCCGAAAGTGCACAAGGATGCTTTGTATCAGGCCCTTGCTCAACGCGGAACGCGCACGTACTAGATTGAGAGTAGGGGATTCATTTCGCTAACTATATCGCAACTAATGCGTGCAAGAGCTTCGCCCCTGTTTCGAGGCTGCAATGGCTATAACCTGGCCGGGCACAGTCGCCATCGCATCCATTTCAGAAAATGACATCAGGCTCCTGATCCCATCAGCGGCACCACGCCAAAGATGACAGCGGCCACCAGCATCACCAGTGAGGCCGAGATCGACCAGATCAGGGTGTAGCGCTGATGGTCGCCGAATTCGACCTTGCACATGCCGACCAGCAGGTAAGTCGAAGCGACCAGCGGGCTGAGCAGGTGGACCGGCTGGCCGATCACCGAGGCGCGGCCGATCTCAGCCGCCGTGATGCCATACACCTCGGCCGCCTTGGCCAGCACCGGCACCACGCCGAAATAGAAGGCGTCGTTCGAGATGAAGAAGGTGAACGGGATGCTCAGCAGGCCGGTGACGATCGCCATATAAGGCCCCATCCAGTCCGGCACCGCTGCGATTACGCTCAGGGCGATGGCGTCGACCATTTTCGTGCCCTGCAGGATGCCGACGAAGATGCCGGCAGCGAAGATCAGCGACACCACCGGCAGCACATTGGCCGCATGCGCCTCGATGCGCGCCTTCTGCGCCTCCAGGCCCGGATAGTTCACGGTGATGGCGATCGCGAAGAAGATCATGAACAGCACCGGCAGCGGCAGGGCGCCCAGCACCAGCAGCACCAGCAGCGCCACGGTCAACAGGAAATTCACCCAGATCAGCTTGGGACGTGCGGTGTCGGGCGAGGACACGCCGACCGGCGGCTCGTCGCCACCGCCCGAATTGCCCGAGCCGCCCGAGCCACCCACTGCGCCGGCATCGGCCTCGATGCGGCCAGCGGCGAATGCATGCACATTGCCTTCGCGCGCGGCGGCGGCCGGGGCGGCGCTCCATTGGCCGGTGGTGCCGTTCATGCTGCCGGCGACGGCAAGTTCATTGAAAGCCGGCTGCAGGACGGGCGCTGGCGCCGCTTTCCTGACCTCGGCCCTGGCCTGGCCCGGCAGGCTTACGGTGCCCAGGCGCTTGCGCTCCTTCATGCCCAGCATATAGGCGACGAACAACACCCACACGGCGGTCACGGCCATCGCCGGGATCATCGGCACGAAGATGTCGCTCACGTCCACGCCCAGCGCGGTGGCGGCGCGCGCCGTCGGGCCGCCCCACGGCAGGATATTGAAGACGCCGCCGGCCAGCATGATGACGCAGGCCATCACCAGGCGGCTCATCCCCAGGCGCATGTACAGCGGCAGCATGGCCGACACCGTGATCATATAGGTGGTGGCGCCGTCGCCGTCGAGCGAGATGAACATCGCCAGCGCCGCGGTGCCGACCACGATCTTCATCGGGTCGCCCTGCACCAGTTTCAGGATGATGCGCACGACCGGATCGAACAGGCCGGCGTCGATCATGACGCCGAAATACAGGATGGCGAACATCAGCATGACGCCAGTGGGGGCCAGCGAGCGGATCCCGTCCAGCATCATCGGGCCGAGGCCGGCGCCGAAGCCGCCGATCAGGCCGAAGGCGATCGGCACGACGATCAGCGCGACCAGCGCTGGCAGGCGCTTGGTCATGATCAGGAACATGAAGACGATGATCATCGAATAGGCGAGGATGGTCAGCATGTCATGCTCCGCGGGGGATAAGGGATGGCGTGGCCAGGACGGCGCGCGCGAAAGCAGGCTGCTTCATGATGTCTCCGATCGTTGTCGTAATGGGGCTCTGCCCCGTTTTCGCCAACTATAGGCCGCGCAAGCTTTCAATCAGCTTTCAGCGCGCGGCACATCGAAGATCACCTCGACTTTCAGGCCGCCAGCGTCCGAGCGTCCGAGCGCCAGGGTGGCGCCGTGCAGGCTGGCGACGTCGCGCACGATCGCCAATCCGAGGCCGGTGCCGCCGGGATTGGCTTCCAGCGTGGACTGGGCGCGGTAGAAGGGCATCACCACCTTGTCGATCTCGGCCTCGACGATGCCCGGGCCGCTGTCGCTCACCGCCAGCACGACTCGGTCGTCGCGCCGCCCAACCCACAGCAGCACGCTGCCGCCAGCCGGCGTGTAGCGGATCGCGTTGTCGACCAGGTTCGCCACCAGTTCGTGCAGCAGCAGTTCCCGGCCGACGACCATGGTGTCGGCGTCGGCCTGTGCTTCGAGCGCCAGGTCGAGGCTCTTCTGCACCGCCGGCAGGGCCAGCTCCAGGCCCACCTGGCGCGCAATGGCCGCTAGCGCTACCGGCTGCACTTGCTCTCCGCCGCCGCCATGCTCGATGCGCGCCAGCACCAGCAGGCGGTTGGCCAGGTGGATGGCCGAGTCGGTGGTGCCGGCGATCGAACTCACGATGGCGCGCATCGCCGCCGGATCGTTTTCGCGAAGGGCCAGCGCGGCCTGGGTCTTGAGCACCGCGAGCGGGGTGCGCAGTTGATGCGAGGCGTCGGCGATGAAGCGGCGCTGGCTGGCGATCAGGTCCTGCATGCGCGCCATGGTGCCGTTCATGGCCGCCACCAGCGGCCGCACCTCCTTGTGCACCAGGGCCTGGTCGATGGTCGACAGGTCGGACAGCGGGCGCGTCTCGACCTCGTTCTTGAGCCGCATCAGCGGCCGCAGCACCAGGCGCACCGCAAACCACACCAGCGCCGCCACCGCCAGCACCAGCAGTGCCTGGCGCCACAGGGTGTTGAGCAGGATGTCGCGCGACAGGGCATTCCTCGCGTCGAGCGTCTCGCCAACCTGGATCAGGGCGATGCCGCGCATCGAATCGTCGTAGACCGGCTGCAGCAGGGCCGCGATGCGTACCGGCTCGCCGTTATAGCTGGCGTGGTAGAAGCGCACGAGGGCCGGATACAGGTCGCTGC
This sequence comes from Massilia arenae, assembly GCF_008014745.1. Taxonomy (GTDB): domain Bacteria; phylum Pseudomonadota; class Gammaproteobacteria; order Burkholderiales; family Burkholderiaceae_D; genus Telluria; species Telluria arenae. Next base: position 48,541 of record NZ_VPFD01000029.1, on the reverse strand, counting down.
GCGGCACGTCGGACGGCACCGGCGGCAGGTCGCCGTAGCCGCTGACGGTCTCGCCATCCAGGCCGGTGACCTTGTAGTAGATGCGGCCCAGGGTATCGGTCTCGAAACTGTCCAGCGCCACATAAGGCACGTTGGCGACCACCTTGCCGTCCCTGACCGTGACGCGCTCGGCCAGTGCACGCGTGGACGACAGCAGCGAACGGTCATAGGCCACGTCGGCCGCCTCCAGCGCGTCGCGGTACAGCGACACGGCATTCAGTGCGACCAGCGCCACCAGCGGCAGGATCAGCCAGCGCAGCAGCTGCTGGCGCAGGCTGCCGAGCGGCCGGGCCGCGGCGCGTTGCAGCAGGGAGATGCGCTGAGCCATGGCCTCAGGCGGGCTTTTCTTGCATCAGGTAGCCGATGCCGCGCAGGGTGACGATGGCGGCGTCGCCCCCCGGGCGCTCGAGCTTCTTGCGAATGCGGTGGATGTACAGCTCGATGGCGTCGAGGTTGGCGTCGTCGCTCAGGGCGAACACTTCCTGGAACAGCTTTTCCTTCGACAGCGCGCGGCCTGGCCTGGCGATCAGCGCTTCGAGCACCGCGTGCTCGCGCGGCGTCAGCGCCAATGGCTCGCCGCAATAGGAAAACATGCGCGAGACCGTGTCGAAGGCGAGCTGGCCGCAGCGGTGCACCAGCGCCTCGTTGCCGCTGCGCCGGCGCAGCAGCGCTTTGACGCGCGCTTCGAGTTCGGCCAGTTCGAACGGTTTGGCCAGGTAGTCGTCGGCGCCCAGGTTCAGGCCCTGCACCTTGTCTTCCAGGCCGCCGCGCGCGGTCAGGATCAGCACCGGCGTGCCGCCGCGTGCACCGCCGCGGGCGCGCAGGCGGCGCAGCACGTCCAGGCCATCCATGCGCGGCAGGGTCAGGTCCAGGATCACCAGCGCGTAGTCCTGGGTGTGCAGCAGGGCGTCGGCATCGGCGCCGGTGCTCGCGCATTCGACGGTCAGATGGGCGTCGCGCAGCGCCTTCGACACCCAGTGCGACAGCTCGACGTGGTCTTCAACTAGCAGGATTCTCATCGCGTCAGTGTAAGCGCAATGGCGGGGCCGTGGAAAGGGCAGCTGTTGAAAGCAAACTGAAAGCTGGCGCCGCATATAGTCGAGCGATAAAGCAGCACAACCATAACAAGATTCGGAGACACCATGAAGCAGTCGGCCCTCGCGCTCGCCGTCCTGGCAGCGCTTTCCCTGAACCATTCCGTCCACGCCCAGAGCAATGTACAGGTCTATGGCCTGATCGATGCCGGCGTCGAGTACGTCAACCATCCCAGCGAAAACAGCGGAAACATGGTGCGCGTCATCTCGGGTGGCAAGAACACCTCGCGCTGGGGCTTTCGCGGCAGCGAAGACCTGGGCGGCGGCCTGAAGGCGATCTGGCAGCTCGAAGGCGGCATCCTGATGGATACCGGCGAAAGCGACGGCGCCGTGTTCAAGCGCCAGGCCTGGGTCGGCCTGGACGGTTCGCTCGGGCGCATCGTCATCGGCCGCTCGTTCACCACCACCTACGAGCTGGTGATCAAGTTCGATCCGCTGGGCTTCGCCCCCAATTATTCCTGGGCCACCGGCGCCAGCGCCACCGGGCCGTCGAAGTACGGCATGACGACCCAGTTCGACAACCTGGTCAAGTACACGGGAAAAAGCGGCGGCTTCACCTATGGGGCCACGGTCGGCCTGGGCGAGCGCTCGGGGAGCCTGGCCGAGGGCCGCAAGCTGGCGGTGGGCGGCTCGTGGTTCGGCGATAGCGGCCTCGGGCTGATGGCCTCGTATGAGCAGATCAACGGCAATGCGGTAGCCGGCCTGCCGGCGCGCGACGAAACCCGCGCCTACCACCTTGGCGCGGATTATCGAACAGGCAAGTGGCGCTACACCGCCGGCATGCGCGGCTATAAGCTCGACGCGGCCCGCGCCGGCGCCGACCTGCGCGCCGACACGTATTGGGGTGGCATCTCGCGCACGATCGACAGCGTGACCCTGACCGGCGCCGTCTATCACGTGAACACGAAGGACGTGCCAGCCCTCGAGGATGCCGACCCGACGATGTTCGTCGTGCGCGGCATGCTGGCGCTGTCCAAGCGCACCGACCTTTATCTGTCGGTGGCGCACGCGAAAGCCGACCATGGCCAGCTCGTCGGCCTGTCGCGCGACGACCCCGGATTCGGCACGACCCAGAGCGGCGTCAGCGCCGGCATGCAGCATCGTTTCTGAGCCGGACCGGCACCGCGGCCGGCATGGCGCTATCATGCGTCCCATGAGATTCGTGCACACCTTCCTCGCCATCCTGGGCCTGGCGCTGGCCGCGCCCGGCGGCGCCCAGCCGCGCGGGGCGGAATGCCTGATCCCGTCCAAGCCCGGCGGCGGCATGGACCTGACCTGCAAGCTGGCCCAGAAAGCCCTGCACGGGCAGCCAGGCGCGCCCGAGCTGCAACTGAGCTACCTGCCGGGCGGGGTGGGCGCGGTGGCCTGGCACACCATCGTGTCGCAGCGCCGCGCCGAAGCCAATACCCTGGTCACGTTTTCCGGCGGTTCGGTACTGAATCTCGCGCTGGGCAAATTCGGCGACGCCGACGTCGACGACGTGCGCTGGGTGGCGGCCTTCGGCGCCGACTACGGCATGATCGCGGTGCGCGCCGATTCGCCCTGGCAGTCGCTCGACGATCTGTTGAACGCCCTGAAGCGCGATCCTAAAAAAGTCTTGATCGGCATGTCGGGCACGGTCGGCAGCCAGGACTGGATCAAGATGGCGCTGCTGGCGCAAATGGCCGGCATCGACCCGCGCAAGATGCGCTTCGTCGCCCTCGAGGGCGGCGGCGAGCAGTTCATCGCGATGCAGGAAAACCATGTGCAGGCGGTGTCGGGCGACACCTCCGAAGCCTTGCTGTACACGGGTGGTGGCAAGGTGAGGGTGCTGGCGGTACTGTCCGAACAGCGGCTACCGGGTGCGCTGGCAAATGTGAAGACCGCGCGCGAACAGGGCTACGACGTGGTCTGGCCCGTGATCCGCGGCGTGTGGATGGGGCCGGACGTGCGCGAGGCCGACTACCGGCGCTGGGTGCAGGCTTTCGACAATATGGAGGCCAGCCCGGAATTCGCCGAAAAGCGGGCCCGGGCCGGCCTGTATCCGTTTTCGCTCACCGGCGACGCGCTCACCCGCTACATCAAGCAGTCGGTCGCCGGCCATCACCGCCAGGCCCGGCAGTTCAAGCTCTTGCGCGAGCGCTAGTTCAAGACTGGCGACGACGACGCAGGGCGCCGACACCCAGCAGGCCCGCACCCAGCAGGGCGATGCTGGCCGGTTCCGGCACGTCGACAGGAAGCTCGTCGATGGCGGTGCCGATCGTCAGATTGTCGACCGAGGCGAAATTGAGGCCGGTTGCGGCGGTCAGGGTGATCGAGGCGATGCCGACCAGGCTCGTGAAGCCGCGGTAGCTGTCCGCCAGCGACAGTGGTGACAACGAGGTGTTGGTGCCGTCGCTAAGGGCGATGGTGATCATGGTGCTGAGGAACTCATCGGCGTTGCTGGAGTTGAAGAAATTGCCGCCGATGGCAGTCACGGTTGCACCGGTAAACGTGATGGCGAGTGCGTTGGTGGATCTGTAAGTGCCCAGGAAACTCCCGCTCAGCCATACGCCGTCAGGGGCGGAGGCGGTGTATGAATAAGCGCCGCCTGCAAAATTTATCGTCGGTGGGATGCTGAAATCAGGGGAGCTGAAGGTTTCAGTATAGGCGCCGGCGGCGACTTGCGGCAGGAAGTCGGCGGCTGAGGTGTAGACCACTGCGGCGTGGCTAGGGGCGGCGAACATCGAGGCGGAGACGGTGAGCAGTGCGAGTAGCTGTTTCATGACAAATCCCTTCGTTATCGTGGTTATGTGTTTGCGACGGATATTGCTAAGCAAGCCCTGTGCCCGATCGCGAGATTTGTTAAAGAACAATGATTTAGATCAAGATAGACGACCTGCCTGGCCGTCGCCTCGCCGTTTTCTCGACAATGTAAGATTTCCCGACGCCTGTCTTGGACCGCGCTTCTGCCGGAAGCGGGGCCCGTGTAACTTGCGCCAGGTTATTTCCGTCTAATTGGCCGACGATGCGCGGCGGCGTTGGCCCAGCAGACCGGCCAGGCCGATTCCGATCAGACCCAGGCTGGCCGGCTCGGGCACTTCGCCCGGGGCTTCGCCGATCCAGGCGCCGACCGTCAGGTTGTCGAGGCTGGCGAAATCGAGCAGGTCCGTGCTGCTGAGGGTGACGGAGGCAATGGCGACGTCCGAGGTGAAGCCGCGGTAACTGTCCTCGACCGAGCTGGGTGTGAAGCGCGTGATCGTGCCGTCGCTGAGCGCGATGATGATCTCGGCCGCACGGAAGGCCAGGTCGACACCGGTGTTGTAGAAATTGGCGCCGAAGGCGGTGACGTCGGCGCCCGTGAACGAGATGGTCAGCGAACTGGCGGTAGTCGAGGTGCCCAGGAAGTCGCCGTTCCCGAACAGGCCTCGTCCGGCAAAGACCGTATAGGCGAAATCGCCTTGCGCGTAGTCGAGCGCGCGTGGCGCGTTCGAGAGGGCGGTGTCAAAAGTTTCGGTGTAGGCGCCTCCCCCCACTTGCGGCAGGAAGGCGGCGGACGAGGTATGGACGACAGCGGCTTGGGCGGGTGTAAGTAAGGTACAGGCAAGTACGACCAGTGCAAAAGCGTGTTTCATGGCGATCCTTTCGGGTTGGGGGAGTTGCAGTTCAGTAAACACAATGCCGGGATTTGGCATGTATTGACAACAACGTCGCCCCCGCGCAAATGGATGCGGATTCGTATGCGGTGTGAGGGGTGGCGCGGTGCACAATGACGGTTGCCCGGCAATCGACAGTGCCGATCCCCGCTAACGCGTATACTGTCGCTCCGTCATTGACTCCAGGAATAGAAACGCAATGAACAGTGCCCCGATTTCCCAGACGCTTCGCTCGCTGGTCCGCTCCCTGCCGCGCACCGGCATTACCCTCAGCGAACTGATACAGCGTGTCGGCAACGATGGCCTGCTGATCCTGGTCACCCTGCTGACGCTGGTGTTCCTGATCCCGGTGTCGATCCCGGGCGTGAGCACCGTGTTCGGCGCCGCCATCCTGCTCATCAGCGTCAGCCGCCTGTTCGGCCGCAACCTGTGGATCCCGTCGAAGATCGAGCACCGCATCATCGGCACCCGTAAGTTGCGCCCATTGCTGCGCAAGGCCTTGTCGTGGCTGAAAAAGCTCGAGCGGGTCAGCCGCCCGAACCGCATCCAGTGGCTGGTGGCGAGCGGCACCATGGCGGTCATCAACAACCTGGCCCTGATCCTGGGCGCCGTGTTGCTGATGATGCCCTTCGGTCTGATTCCATTCAGCAATACCTTTCCGGCGGTGGCGATCCTGTTCCTGGCGATCGGCCTGTTGCAGCGCGACGGCCTGTGCATCCTGCTGGGCCACGTCAGCAATGTCGTGACGATCCTGTATTTCGCCGTCCTGATCGGCGGCGGCGGATTGGCCATCCGCGAGGTGTTCAACCGCTTCGCCGGCTGAACCCGGCAAAGGCGTTGATGTCCAGGAGCAACGTCGAGGCGGAAGAGTTGGCTTGTTGCAAAGCATCTTCTTCTGATAAGCTGGCCGCTTCGACGGAGAGCCCATGTTCCTGGACCATCCCACCATGACCGCGACCAATGCCGTGGCCGAGCCGGACCGCCTGGAGCGGCTGCAGCGCGTGTACGGTTACGCGGCAGCGCTGGCGGACGGCTTTGGAGATGGCGGTTTCGTCGATAAAGTCACCCAGTTGCACGATCACAAGGGCACCCTGATCGTGTTCTGGCACGAACCGCCCCTGGACGCGGAGCGGGACTATTTCACCCGCGCCTGGGCCAGCAAGGTCGGCGACGGCACCTTGAACGTCGAACATGAGTACTGACACAATGATGCTGGACGCGTCGACCATGGTCCTGGTACTGGCATTGGGCAACCTGGCCCTGTGCGCGCTGCTGACCTTCTTCAATCACGGACCGACCCGCTCGCCGGCGCTGGTGCTGTGGAGCCTGTCGAAACAGATCCAGGGCGGCGCCTGGCTGCTGCTGGCCCTGGGCGATGCCGGCGTGGTGCCGGCCCCGATCGCGGTGCCGGGCGGCTATGCCTTGCTGTTCGCCGGCGTGGCGGTCGAAGGCGGCGCCTCGTGGGAAGCGGCGCGCCGACGCGGCTGGCGCACCCCGACCATCATCGTCGGCGGCCTCGCCATCCTCGGTTTCTTCCTGTGCTACCTGATCGACGAGGAAGCCTTGCGCGCCGTGGCGGCCTCGCTGCTGCTGGGCGGCTTCTATTTCTCGGGCGCGCTGGCCCTGGCCTGGCGCTGGCGCGACGTCAGCCTGCTGCAGCGCTTCCTGGCGCTGGCCAGCATGGCGCTGGCCCTGGTGGTGGCCTCGCGCGGCCTGTCGGTGCTGCTGCTTCCGGGTGGCTGGGGCTGGCTGACGAGCGAGCTGCTGGGCCAGCTGTCCAGCGGCGCCCTGTACCTGCTCATGCTCGGCAATGCCTTCGGCGTGCTGCTGCTGACGCGCGAACGCCTGCAGGACGCGCTCGAGCGCGCCGAGGTGATCGATCCGCTGACCGATGCGCCGAACCGGCGCGGCTTCTTCCAGCTCCTGGGGCCGTGGATGGCGCTGGCGCGCCGTCCTGGCCAGCCGACCTCGCTGGTGGTGTTCGATCCGGACGGTTTCAAGCGCGTCAACGACAGCTACGGCCATCCGGCCGGCGACGTCGTGCTCCGCCAGATGGTCGAGCTGTGCCGACGCCAGCTGCGCGACAGCGACCAGCTGGGGCGCGTGGTCGGCGTGGAGTTCGCGCTCCTGCTGCCGCGCACCAATCTCACCGAGGCCGCGCTGGTGGCCGAGCGCATCCGCGCCGCGATCGAGTCGACCCCGTTCAAGGGCGAGCGCGCGATGATCAAGCTGACCGCCAGCTTCGGCGTGACCACCATCCGCCCCGAGGACAGCACCACGACCCTGTTCCAGCGCGCCGACGAGGCCTTGCAGCAGGCCCGCCAGGCGGGGCGCAACCGGGTGGAGCTGGCCAGCGAGACGCTGGCCGAGGTTTGAGCGGCCTCGCTTAAGAAAGAGTTCGCGCCGCGCCGTCACGCGCATGTCACGGACACGGCTTATCCTGCGGCCTGTTCAACTGGACATGCCATGCAAGCCTCACATAGCGAATCACCAATCTATGCCGCCGTCGAGCTGGGCTCGGACAGTTTCCGCCTGCACGTCGGGCATGTCGAGGACGGCGTGCTGCGCCTGGTCGCCACCATGGCCGAGCCGGTCCGGCTGGCCGCGACGCTCGACGAGGACGGCATGCTGTGCACGGCCGCCATGCGGCGCGCGCTGGACTGCCTCGATGCCTTCCGCAGTGCGCTCGATGCATGGCGCCCGCAGGCGGTGCGCGTGGTGGCCACCTCGGCCCTGCGCATGGCGCGCAATGCGGCGCTGTTCCTGCCCGCCGCCGGCAAGGCGCTGGGCCGGCCGATCGAACTGATCGCGGGCGACGAAGCCGGGCGCCTGGTCTACCTGGGCGTGGCGACCACGCTCGGCGCGCAGGACACCGCGGCGCGGCTGGTGGTGGATATCGGCAGCGGCTCGACCGAGCTGGTGCTGGGGCAGGGCGCCACGATCCGGCGCATCGAATCGTTCGCCGTCGGTGCCGTGCGCCAGAGCCTGACCTTTTTCCCGGATGGGCGCCTGGACGCGGCCGGTTTCGACGCCGCGGTGCGTTCGAGCCGCAGCCGCTTCGCCGAGGCCAGGCTGGGCGCCCAGCGCTGGCAGCAGGCGTATGGCGCCTGCGGCACGGTGCGCGCACTGGCCGAGATCGCACAACTACACGGCGAGCAAGGGGTGTTGAGTCGCGCCGGCCTCGAACGTCTGCGCGCGGACTTCATCCGGATCGGCCACGTGGCCGGCGTGCGCCTGGCCTATCCGGCGGCCGAGCGGGCCTCGCACCTGCCGGGCGGGCTGGCGATTTTGATCGGTTTGATGGAAGAACTCGACATTGCCGAGCTGGCGCCAGTGCAGGCCGGCCTGCGCGTGGGCGCACTATGGGACTTGCACCAGCGCGCGGCGGCAGTGGGAACCGCCGCGCTGGTCGACTCGCTAGCGCATCCGCTCGGCGTCGCCTGACGCCTCGGTGGCCGGCGCCTGCGGCGGCGGCACCGTCAGCAGCGCGGTGCCCGGCGGTTCGTCACGCAGCCAGCCGAACAGGATCGCCATCATCAGCGGGCCGACGAACAGGCCGATCACGCCCAGCGTCGAGACGCCGCCCAGCAGGCCGAACAGCACCGCCAGGAAGGGCAGGTTGACGCGTTGCCCGATCAGTTTCGGGCGGATGAATTTATCGACCAGGAACAGCTCGACCGCGCCCCAGGTGAACAGGCCCAGCGCCTCGGCCGAATGGCCCTGGCCGAACAGCAGCAGCGACACCATCGTGAACGACAGCGGGGCGCCGCCCGGGATCAGGGCCAGGTAGCCGGTGATCACGCCCAGCAGCACCGGGGCCGGCGCGCCGGCCACCCAGTAGGCCACGCCCAGCACGATGCCTTCCAGGATCGCGATCGAACCGAGTCCCAGCGCGGTGCCGCGTACCGACAGCGGCAGCACGCGCCGCAGCTTGGTGTACTGGTCGGGCAGCAGGCGCGCGCCGGCGCGGTCGATGTAGTGCATGACGGCCGAGCCGTGCACGTAGAGCACGAACAGCGTGAGCAGGGTAAGGAACAGGTACAGGGCGTTGGCCAGGATCGTGGAGCCCCAGACGCGTGCGGTGTCGGTCAGGTGCGGCATGAAGTCGCCCACCGTGGTGCGCACCAGCGCGTTGAGTCCGCCCGGCACGGCAAGGTGCTCGAGCCACCACTTGACGGCGGGTTCGGCCACCAGCGGCAGGTTGGCCAGCCAGTCCGGCACCGGCACCCCGGTCTGGTTGAAGCTGATGAGCATGCGCTGCAGGCTCGCCAGCTCGTAGGTGAGCGTGTGGAACAGCAGCACCGACGGCCCGACGAAGCTGACGATCAGGAGCAGCAGCATGAAGCTTGCGCTGGCCAGCGGCGCCCAGCCGCGGCGCAGCAGGCGCTGGTGCAACGGCCAGGTGATCACGGCCAGCAGGCCGGCCCAGGCGATCGAGCCAACAAAATGTTGCAACAGGAAGGCCAGGGCGATGGCGAACAGCACCGGCAGGATCAAATGAGCTTTGTTGCGCATACTGGCCCGGATTGAATCACGTTTTCCTCAAAAAGTTTCTACGTCGCGCGGAGTTTACAGCAGAGTTGTCCGCTCGAAAGAATAATACAGGATGCCTTCCCATAAAAGCGGAGTTTACAGAATGAATACTTCTGAAAAACAGAATGCCGCTCCTATGGAGATGGTATTGTGACACCGATCGGCGCCGGCGGCAGCAAGCGCGCGGTATGTACGCTATTCGGCGGGAAGCGGCTAAATCGTTTATACTATTTGCCCTCGCAACGAAGGAGCAGCACCATGCCACGCAAGCCGGCGACCGCGCCCGAACCAGCAGCAACGCGCGCGTCGCGCGCCAGGGCGAAGAGCGCCAGTCTTAAACCGGCGGCCAAGGCGGTGAGCAAGGCGGTGACCAAGCCCGCGACCAAGCCTGCAGCCAGGCCGGCCGCCAAGGCCACCAGGGCCGCGACGGCGAAGGGTGGACTCAAGACGGCGGTCAAGTCGGCCGCCAGGACGCTCGCGAATCCGCCGGCCAGGAAGGCGGCAGCCAGGCCAGCGGCGAAGGCCGTGGAACGTGCTCCCGTCCAGGATGCGCGTCCGGTGCTGGTGCGCGACAGCTTCACCATGCCCGAGGGGGAATACGCGGTGCTGCTTGAAGTCAAGCAGGCCTGCCTGCGGGCCGGCATCGACGTCAAGAAGAGCGAACTGCTGCGCATTGGCGTGGCCCTGCTGGGCCAGCTCGACGTGGCCACCTTGCAGGGCGTGCTGGCGGCGCTGCCCCAGCTCAAGACCGGGCGTCCGCCAGCGCAGGAGTAAACCCGCGCTAGTGGATCGCCGACGCGCTCGTCAATTCCTTGAGTTCGCGGATCGGGATATTCGATTTTTCGTGCATGCGCAGCAGGATCGTCGCACCGACATTGAGTTTGCGGTGGCGGATCTTGCTGATGATCGGCGGCTGCACTTCAAGCACGCGGCACAGCTCCGCGTCGTTCTTCAGCTGCAGGCGCTCGATCAGGGTGTCGAGCAGTTTGTTGGGTACGAAACTCGAGGGCTCAAGCGCCCGCGCTCGATGCATGGCATCGAGCATTTCCTGTTTTTTCTGTCGTACGGTCATGTCGATTCTCCAATATGAAAACATGATTCAAGACAGAGCGACTGTTCTGGAAAACGATCCACGCCTGTTGTATTCGCTTTATCGCGGCGGGTCGTTGTGATATTACTACGATTATGTTGCGCACGATTCGCGAAATTTAACTAAAAATGCCGCAATTGCGCGTTTCTTCCAGGAACTTATGCTAATTTCAGTCCGGAATGTGTCAGCAGCAGCACCTTGTCGGCCATGGCGGCCGCGGCGTGGGAGTGGGTGACCATGATGGCGCCGGCGCCGTGGGCGCGGGTCTCGTGGCGTAATAGCTGTAGGATGACGTCGGCCGTTTCCGGATCGAGGTTGCCGGTCGGTTCGTCCGCCAGCAGCAGGGCCGGACGGTGCACCAGGGCGCGCGCGATCGCCACCCGCTGCAGTTCGCCGCCCGAGAGCTGGCGCGGGAAATCGTCGCCCCGCCCTCCCAGGCCGACGGCTTCCAGCATCAGGTCGGCCCGCCCGGCGGGCTCCTTGTTGAGCAGCAGCGGCAGCGCCACGTTCTGGCGCAGGGTCAGGTGTGGCAGCACATGAAAGGCCTGGAAGATGAAGCCCATGCGGGTGCGCCGCAGGCGGGTGGCGGCATCGTCGTCGAGGCTGGACATCGGCGCGCCATCCACGATCACCTGGCCGGCGTCGGGCGTGTCGAGGCCCGCGATGAGATTGAGCAGGGTCGACTTGCCGACCCCGGATTCACCCATGATCGCCACGAACTCGCCGGCCTGGAACACATGCGACAGCTGCGCCAGCACCGTGCGGCCGCCGTAGGATTTGGTGAGCTGGTCGAGTTCGAGCATGCAGGCGATATGGAAGCTAACGGGTCAGGGCGCGCCGCAGCGCATAGCTGGCCGCATCGACCAGGGCCACCAGCACCAGCATCGCGATCACCACGGTGGCCGCGCTGGGCATCTGGAACAGCGACAGGTGGTACTTGAGCATCTGGCCCAGGCCGCCGGCCCCGACCACGCCCAGCACCGCCGCCGCGCGAATATTGTTCTCCCAGCGGTACAGCGTGTACGACAGCATCTGCGGCAGCGCCTGGGGCAGCGTAGCGTACAGGAAGGCCGCCAGCGGCCGCGCGCCATTGGTGCGCAGGGTCTGCTCGGCATGCGGTTCGACGTTTTCCAGGGCGTCGGCGAACAGCCGTCCCAGCACCCCAGCGGTGTGCGCGGCCAGCGCCATGGTGCCGGCCATCGGCCCCAGGCCGGCCAGCACCAGCAGCACCGCGGCCCATACCAGTTCGGGAATCGAGCGCAGGATATTGAGCACCAGTCGTGTGACGGCGCGCGCCGCGCGGCCCAGGCGTCCCGCGCCGGCCAGCGCCAGCGGCAGGCCGACGATGGCGGCGAGCAGGGTGCCGATCGCCGACATGGCCAGCGTCTCCCATAGTGCAACCAGCGTCTTCATGAGGAAAGGCGTGCTGGTCTCGGGCGGCGCGAAGCCGGCCAGGAATTCGCGCGCCGAGCTGACCGCCTCGGCGGTGAAGAAGGCGCTCCACTGCAGTGGCAGCGAGGCGAAGCTGGCCACGACCAGGGCCAAGAGGCCAAGCAGGATCAGCCAGCTCGTGAGATCGCGCGCCGGCGCCGGCGGCAGGGTCGGCTGCTTCATCCGAGCCTCCGGCGCAGCAGTTTCGACACCAGGTCGGCCGCCGCCACCAGCAGCACGAACATGATCAGCATGGTGGCGACTTCGCCGCCGGCCATCATCTTGGTCGATTCGTCCAGGCGCTGGCCCAGGCCGCCGGCGCCGACGAAGCCCATCACCGCCGAGCCGCGGATCGCGCACTCCCAGCGGTACACCGTGTACGACACCAGTTCGGCGCTCGAATCGGGCAGGGCGCCGTACAGCAGGGCGGGCAGGCGGCCGGCGCCATTGGCGAGCAGGACGTCGGTGGCATGGGCGTCGCTCGACTCGAGGATCTCGGCATACACCTTGGCCAGCATGCCGCTGTACGACAGGGCAATCGCCAGCACGCCGGCGGTCGGCCCCAGGCCGACGATGCGCACGAACAGCAGCGCCCACACGAGTTCGGGCACCGAACGCAGGATCATCAGGATCCAGCGCAGGCCCTGGCGCACGAGCGCCGCGAACGGATGCACGCGGCCGGTGCCCAGGCGCGAGATCGACAGGCGTTCGGTGATGACGAAGGTGGCGGGAATCGCCACCAGCAAGGCCAGCGTGAGGCCGGCGGTGGCGATCGCCACCGTCTGCCAGGTCTCGCGCAGCACCATGGCCAGGAATTCGGGGTCATGCGCCGGCATCAGGAAATCGGACAGGAACATCCCGGCCGCGCGCAGGCTTTGCGCGTCGAACAGCAGCCAGGGCTTGAATTCGGCGCCTGCCAGCAGCGGGTATAGCAGGACGATGAAGATCGCGGCCCAGGTGACGCGCGTGCGCCACGCGGGATCGCGGTGAAGAACTGCAGCGGCGCTCATCAGAAGCAGGCGCCGACGGCGATCTGGCCGGGTGTGTCGTGCGGTGTCTCGGGCGGCATGTCGACCTGCTCGTTGGCGTACAGCTCGGCGATCATGGCGTCGCTGACGTCGTCGCGCGCCGCATCGAACACGATACGCCCGTAGCGCAGGCCGATCAGGCGAGCGAACTGCTCGCGCGCCAGGTCGACCTGGTGCAGGCTGCAGACCAGGGTCGCGCCACGTTGCTGCGCTTCCTGACGCAAGGTGGCCAGGGTGTGGCGCGCCAGCGCCGGGTCGAGCGCCGAGATCGGCTCGTCGACCAGCAGCGCTTCGGCATTCGAGAGCAGCAGGCGCGCCAGGCCGCAGCGCTGGCGTTCGCCGCCCGACAGGCGGTCGACCCGTGCATACAGCTTGTCGCCCAGTGAAAAGCGCGTCAGCGCGGCGTGGGCGGCGGCGGGATCCTGCGGGCGCACCAGCGAGGTCAGGGCCTGCCACAGCGACCAGTGCGGCAGGCGCGCGGCCAGCACCGCCGTCACCACGCGCTGGCGCGGCGGCAGTGGCGGCGCCTGCGGCGCCAGGAACAGGCGCGCGCGCAGGTGGTGGCGCTCTGCGCCGGTCAACTGCCAGGGATCCTGGCCGAAGATTTCAAGCGTGCCCTCGGCCGGCCGGTGGGCGCAGGCGAGGGTGGACAAGAGGGTGGTCTTGCCGGCCCCGGAAGGACCGATCAGGGCGACCTGCTCGCCGGCGCGGATCGTGAGGTCGAGCGCGTGCAGGGCCGGCGCGCGGCTGCCGGCCAGGTGGCGCACGGTCAGGCCGCGCAGGCGGTAGGTCGCCATGGTGAATCGCCTTCCGGTATTACTTCAGCAGGCCCGCATTGCGTGCGGCGGCTTCGATCGCGCCATAGTTGGCGGTCTTGGTCGGCACGAACTTGGTGGCGCGCTGCAGGTCGAGGATCTGCTTACCTTCGGCGGTCGAGCCGTCCAGCGCCAGGAAGGCGTCGGTGATTTTTTTCTTCAGTGCCGGGTCCATATCGGTACGCACGGTCCAGTTGTAGTCGAAGTAGCCCGGGGTGGTGTAGAACACGCGCACCTGTTTCGGATCGACCTTCTTGGTCTCGACCAGCTTTTCCCAGACCGAGATGTTCAGCGCGCCGGCATCGACCTTGCCGCCGGCCACGGCCGCCACGGTCGCGTCATGCGCGCCCGAGAAGGCGATGCGCTTCAGGTCGGTGTCCGGGTTGACCTTGGCTTGCAGTAGGAACGAGCGTGGCATCAGGTGGCCCGAAGTCGACGATTCCGAACCGAAGGCCAGGGTCTTGCCCTTCAGGTCTTCCAGCTTGGTGATGCCTGGCACGGTGGTGATGAAGACCGAGCGGAATTTCTCGTCTTCCTCGCGCTGCACCAGCGGGGTGACCTGACCCTTGCTGCGCACATTGGCTTGCACGAAGGTGAAGCCGCCGAACCAGACCATGTCGATCTTGCGGTTGATCAGGCCTTCGACCGAGGCGGCGTAGTCGGTCACCGGGGTGAATTCGACCTTCAGGCCGGTGGCCTTGGCCAGGTATTCGCCCAGCGGCTTGAACTTGCGCTGCAGTTCGGTCGGCGATTCGTCGGGGATGGCCGAGACGCGCAGCACGCCATTGCTCTGGGCGTTGGCGGCGCCTGCGATCAGCATCGTGCCGGCAACGGCTGCGCACAGGGTTTTCAGGACGTGACGGCGAATGGACATGGTCATGGGAGCTCTTATCGGTGACGAAGTACTGGTGAAAGTACTGGTTAATGAAACGTGGAAACGAATTATAAATGCCCGACAGTGCGGGATGGGTATTCCACGTGGCAAAAGACCACTGTTTTTCCCACTATGGGACGGCGGGTATTTACCTGCACGCTAGAATTGTGGCGCGCACAGCAAAAATAGAGAATCCGCTATGATGGATAAAACAGCAATACATAGACGTTAAACTCATATGCCATCTCGCATGGTGCGGCGTGGCGGCACGAATGATAAACCTTATGCTGACATCCTGCACATCGGACAAGCCCATGGCTGCCTCCAGCTCCGCAATCGCCAATGCCCACGATGCAGAAGAGCTGCACGTGGGCCTCGGCGCGGCTGAACCCTGCATTTCGCCCAAATTCCTGTATGACGCGCTCGGATCCAAGCTGTTCGAGGCGATCTGCGAATTGCCCGAGTATTATCCAACCCGTACCGAGGCGGCGATCTTCGAGCGTCACGGCGCCGAGATCGCGCGCGTGGCCGGCACCGGCGCCACCATGATCGACCTCGGCGCCGGCAATTGCGCCAAGGCCGCCAAGCTGTTCCCGCTGCTGCAGCCGGCGCAATATGTGGCGGTCGACATCTCCAGCGAATTCACGCATGACGCCCTGGCGCGCCTGCGCCAGCGTTTCCCGCAGATCGCGATGGAAGCGCTGGGCATGGATTTCTCGAATCGCTTCGAATTGCCCGAGCTGGTGCGCGCCGAGCGCCGCCTGTTCTTTTATCCCGGCTCGTCGCTCGGCAATTTCACGCCCGAGCTCGCGCACGAGTTCCTCATGCGCCTGCGTGCGCAATGCGGGCCGGACGGCGGCATCCTGATCGGCATCGACCTGGCCAAGGACAAAGCCACGCTCGACGCCGCCTATGACGACGCGCTGGGCGTGACCGCCGCCTTCAACCTGAACATCCTGCGCCATGTAAACCAGCTGGTCGACGCCGACTTCGACATCCGCCAGTGGCGCCACCACGGTTTCTACAATGCCGCGCGCGGACGCATCGAGATGCACCTCGAGGCGCGCACGGCGCAAGACGTGCACTGGCGCGGCGGCGCGCGCCGCTTCGAGGCGGGCGACTGCATCCACACCGAGAACAGCTATAAATACCAGCAGGCCGACGCCATCAAGCTGCTGGAGCGTTCCGGTTTCGAGGCGACCCGCGTCTGGACCGATCCCCAGCGCTGGTTTGCCGTGATCCACGCACAGGCCATACCCGTATGAATATGCTGCGCGACGAGGGCCTGCCACGCACTTTTGCCCGGGTGCGCGGCCGTTCGCTGCACCTGGCAGAAAGGTTGTCCGACGAGGACTGCTGCGCGCAGTCGATGCCCGACGCCAGCCCGATCAAGTGGCACCTGGCGCACACCACCTGGTTCTTCGAGACCTTCATCCTCGAACCGCGCGAGCCGGGCTTCGCGCCGTTCCACCCGGCGTTCCGCGTCATTTTCAACTCCTACTACAACGGCGTCGGCGACAAGCATCCGCGTCCGCAGCGCGGCCTGCTCACGCGGCCGGCACTGGGCGAGGTGAAGGCCTACCGCCATGACGTCGACCGCCGCATGGACGCCTTGCTGGCGCGCGGTATTGACGACGCGCTGGCGAGTCTGGTCGAACTGGGCCTGCAGCACGAGCAGCAGCACCAGGAATTGATGCTCACCGACGTCAAGCACCTGCTGGCGCAGAGCCCCCTGTATCCGGCCTATGCGGCCGAGCCCCTGGCGCCATCGACACCGGCGCCGCAGCTGGAGTGGCTGCGGTTCGAAGGTGGACTGGCCGAGATCGGCCACAAGGGCAGCGGCTTTTGCTTCGACAACGAACTGCCGCGCCATCGCACCTATGTGGCGCCGTTCGCGCTGGCCTCGCGCCTCGTCACCAATGGCGAATACCGCGCCTTCATTGAGGCCGGCGGCTACCGCGACCCGGCCCTGTGGCTGGCCGAGGGCTGGGACCGGGTCTGCTCGGGCGAGATCGCCCGGCCGCTGTACTGGATCGAGCAGGACGATGGCTGGCACGAGTTCACGCTGCACGGTGTGCAGCCGCTCGATCCCGAGCGTCCCGTCACCCACGTCTCGCTGTACGAAGCCGACGCCTATGCGCGCTGGCGCGGTGCACGCTTGCCGACCGAGGCAGAGTGGGAGTTCGCGGCGCGCCAGACAAGTCTGGGCGGGCTGCCGACCCATCATCCGGCGGCTGCCAGCGGCGCCGGCCTGCAGCAACTGTTCGGCGCCTGCTGGCAGTGGACCAGCAGTAGCTACGCGCCATATCCCGGCTATGCGCCAGCGCCGGGCGCCATCGGCGAATACAACGGCAAGTTCATGATCAACCAGTACGTGCTGCGCGGCTCGTCCTGCGCCACGCCCGAAGGCCATGCGCGCGCCAGCTACCGCAATTTCTTCCCGTCCGGCGCGCGCTGGCAGTTCACCGGCATCCGGCTGGCAAGATGAGCCGGCGGCGTGACTGGCGCGCGCGCCTGAAGGACCAGCGCGCCAATATCTACATCCTGTCGCATCCCCTCAAGTTCACCCTGCAGGTGCTCAAGGGCTTCCGCGCCAACCAGGGCCTGCTGCTGGCCGGCGCCGTCGCCTATTACGCACTGCTGTCGATCGTGCCCTTCCTGATGCTGGTGGTGGTGGTGCTGTCGCACTTCATCGACCCGCACGAATTGCTCGACACCTTGCGGCGCTACCTCGAACTGCTGGTGCCGGGGCAGTCGCGCCCAATCGTGACCGAGGTCGCCAACTTCCTGCAGGACCGCCAGTTGCTGACCTGGGTGCTGGCGCTGACCATGCTGTTCTTCAGCTCACTCGCGTTCACGGTGTTGGAAAATGCGATGAGCGTGATCTTCGTGCACCGGGTCGCGATTCGACGCCGCCATTTCATGGTCTCGGCGGTGCTGCCGTATTGCTACATCCTGGCGCTGGGCATCGGCATCATGGTGGTGACCCTGGTCGCCGGCGCGCTGCAGGTGATGGGGTCCGAGAGCGTGTGGCTGTTCAACTACAAGTGGTCGCTGGGCGGGGTGTCGGGGGTGTTGCTGTATTTGTTGGGACTGGCGGGCGAGATCCTGGTGCTGACCTCGATCTACCTGGTGATGCCGGTGGGCCGGCTGTCGATCTGGCACGCCTTCATCGGCGGCGCGACGGCGGCGCTGTTGTGGGAAGTCGCGCGCCACGTGCTGGTCTGGTATTTCTCGACCCTGTCGCAGGTGAACCTGGTGTATGGCTCGATGACGACCGCGATCGTGGTGATGTTCTCGCTGGAGATTGCGGCCACCCTGCTGCTGCTGGGTGCCCAGGTGATCGCCGAGTACGAGCGGGTGGGGCAGGCCGGCGGCGGGGAGCCGCCGGACAAGCCAACGTGCGATATTCCGCCGCTGGCGAGAGGTTGAAAAAACAGGGTGGACGGCACAGCCTTCCACCCTATGTATTACTTCCGATGCATTATTTCCGATGTATTACTTCGCTTCGTCTTTCGGCTTGATCATCAGGCTGGCGATGCAGCTACCAGCGATCAGGACTGCCACGACAGTCAGCGAAGCCTGCACCGGGATGTGATACCACGGCATGATCAGCATCTTGACGCCGATGAAGGTCAGGACCATCGCCAGGCCATACTTGAGCAGGTGGAAGCGGTCAGCCACGTCGACCAGCAGGAAGTACAGTGCACGCAAACCTAAAATCGCGAACATGTTCGACGTGAACACGATGAACGGGTCGGTCGTGATCGCGAAGATCGCCGGGATCGAGTCCACCGCGAAGATCAGGTCGGTCACTTCGATCAGGATCAGCACCAGGAACAGCGGCGTCACATAACGCAGGCCATCCTTCTGGACGAAGAACTTCTCGCCATGGTCGCCGTCGGCCACGCGCAGGTGCTTGCGCGCCAGCTTCAGGATCGGGTTGTTGGCCACGTCCGGTTCTTCGTCGACCGCCACCAGCATGCGGATACCGGTGAACAGCAGGAAGGCGCCGAACAGGTACAGGACCCAGCTGAATTCGCTCACGACCCAGGCGCCCGCGCTGATCATGATGGCGCGCATGATGATCGCACCCAGCACGCCATAGATCAGGACGCGGCGCTGGTATTGCTGCGGCACCTGGAAGGCGGTGAAGATCAGCAGGAACACGAACACGTTGTCGACCGACAGCGCTTTCTCGATCAGGTAGCCGGAGAAGAATTCGAGCGACTTCTGGCTCGCGATCTCGGGGCCGGCGGTGTCCTTCAGGTAGAAATACAGACAGGCGTTGAAGATCAGCGCCAGGCTGACCCAGACCAGCGACCAGATGCCGGCTTCCTTGACGCTGACTTTGTGCGCCTTGTTGCCGCCGAAGACGAACAGGTCGAGTGCGAGCATGACCAGCACGAAGCCGACGAAGCCGGCCCACATCATGGGACTTGCGATGGTTTCCAATCCGTTCATCGGGTACTCCTTGTACTTACAACGGGACGAGGGGGCATGACAGTCCTCCAATGGGTAAAAACCACACTATAGGTTGCACCAATACATCGTACAAATCGAATATTGTTTGATGTAAGATCGAGTTTTTCGATCTTTACGCGAGAGCGCCGTGTCGACACTCAACTATAAACACCTGCGTTACTTCTGGATGGTAGCGAAAACCGGCAGCATTGCGCGCGCAGCCGAACAGCTGCACCTGACGCCCCACTCGATCTCCGGCCAGCTGTCCGAATTCGCCAACAGCCTGGGCGTCGAGCTGTTTCGCCGGGTGGGGCGCAAGCTCGAACTGACCGACACCGGGCGCCGCATCGTGAGCTACGCCGAAGCCATCTTCAATACCGGCGACGAGCTGCTGGAGCTGGTGCGTGACCAGGCCTTCGCGACCACGTCCTATCGCGTCGGTTGCGCCGATTCGGTCTCCAAGCTGATTGCCGTCGATCTGGTCGAGCCGGCCCTCAGGCTGAAAGACCCCGTCAAGCTGATCTGCCGTGAAGGGCGGCTGGACAGCCTGATCGCCGACCTGGCCGTGCACCGGCTCGACCTGGTGGTCGCCGACCGCCCGATCCCGGGCCACTTCAGCGTGCGCGCCTATAACCACTTGCTGGGCGAGAGCCCGATGACGGCCTTTTGCACCGAGACGCTGGCGGCCACCTTTGACCAACCATTCCCGGCCTGCCTGCACAATGCCCCGATGCTGCTGCCGGGCGAGGATTTCGCGATCCACCAGCGCCTGCTGCGCTGGCTCGAACGCTGCGACGTGCATCCGCGTGTGGTGGGAGAGTTCGACGACAGCGCCATGATCCAGGCCTTCGGCCGCTCGGGCGCTGGCGTGTTCTTCGCACCAAGCGTGATCGCGGCCCAGGTCAGCAGCCAGTACGGCCTGGTCGCGCTGGGCGAGGTCGAGTCGGTGGTCGAGCAGGTGTATGCGATTACCACCGAGCGCCGCATGAGCCATCCGGCCACCGTGGCGATCAGCAGGCTGGCGCGCGACAAGCTGTTCGCGCGCGGCGATGGCCGCGGTGAGAGCGCGGGCGAGGGGCGAGGTGGCGACTGACGGGCGCCGCGCGGCGCCCGGGTCGGTAAAACGTCAGGCGCGAACGGTGACGCCGGCGGCGCCGGCTTCGATGCGGCCGACCACCGCCGCATCCGCGAACCCTTCGCGCGCGAACAGGGCCAGCACCTCGTCGACCGAGGCCGGATCGCAGGCCACCAGCAGGCCGCCCGAGGTTTGCGGATCGGTCAGCAGCGCGCGCTGGGCCGGGGTGAGGGCATCGTCGAGCTGCACGTCCTTGCCATAGGCATCCCAGTTGCGTCCCGAGGCGCCGGTGAAGAAGCCGTCATGCGCCAGTTGCAGCACGCCGGGCAGCAGGGGGATCGCCGGCATATCAAGTGTCGCGTGCATCTGGGCGCCACGCGCGAGTTCGAGCAGGTGGCCCAAGAGGCCAAAGCCGGTGACGTCGGTCATGGCGTGCACGCCGGGCATGTCGGCCAGCAGGCGGCCCGGCTTGTTCAATTTGGTGGTATTGGCGATCATGGCCGCATAACCGTCCTCGCCCAGCACGCCCTTCTTGAGCGCGGCCGACAGCACGCCCACGCCCAGCGGTTTGCCCAGCACCAGCACGTCGCCGGCGCCGGCGGCGCTGTTCTTCTTGACCTTCGACGGGTGCACCAGGCCCATCACCACCAGGCCGTAGATCGGCTCGACCGAATCGATCGTGTGGCCGCCGGCGATCGGGATGCCGGCTTCGCGGCAGATCGATGCGCCGCCTTCCAGGATCTGGCCGATGGTCTCGAGCGGCAGCTTGTTGATCGGCATGCCGACCAGGGCCAGGGCCATGATCGGGGTGCCGCCCATCGCATACACGTCCGAGATCGCATTGGTGGCGGCGATGCGGCCGAAGTCGAACGGGTCGTCGACGATCGGCATGAAGAAATCGGTGGTGGCGACCAGCGCCTGCTCGTCATTGAGCAGGTAGACCGCGGCGTCGTCCGAGGTCTCGATGCCGACCATCAGCTCCTTCGGCAGCGGAAAGCCGCCGGACGACTTGAGGATCTCGGCCAGCACGCCGGGCGCGATCTTGCAGCCGCAGCCGCCGCCGTGCGAGAACGAGGTGAGTTTGATGGGTTGGTCGCTGGTACTCATGGGATATCCGGTTATCGTTGATCGTGGAATTATCGCGCAAGTCGGACGCCGGCGCTTGGCGGCGAGCCTGCGAGGTACTTTTTTCGTTGGCCCAAAAGCGTCGTCCCCGCGCAGGCGGGGACCCAAGGTTGCCTGCACAGCCACTTCGGTATTCGTAGTGGCGTGCTGAGAAACTTGGATCCCCGCCTGCGCGGGGACGACGGGTTACTGCAGTTTGCTGTTTAGCGTTCGGAGATTACTCGCCGAACGAACGGCGGGCGCCGTCCATCGAGCGCGGGTGGGCGCCCTTGTAGCCGCCTTCGCGGCGCTGGCCCTGGCCTTCGCGCGGGCCGCCGAAGCGGTTGCCGTCGCGTGGCGCACGGTCGGCGGCCGGACGGTCGCCTTGTGGACGCGGCGCGTAACCCTCGCGCGGGCCACGGTCGGCGTAACGGCTCTCGCCGGCAGGGCGGTCGCCCTGCGGACGCGCCGCGAAGCCTTCGCGTGGCGTGCGGTCGGCGTAACCGCCTTCACGCGGGCCGGCCGGCTTGCCGAAGCCGCGCTGGGCCGGCTTGCCGGCACCGGCATTGCGGCCGTCGCCGGGCTTCCAGCCTGGACGGGCTGCCGCGCGGGCCGGTGCTGCGCTGCGCTTCGGCTCGAAACCTTCGACCACGTTGACCGGGATCGGCTGGCGGGTGAAGCGTTCGATGCGGCGGATGTTCATGTTCTCGGCGTGGTTGACCAGCGAGATCGCGGTGCCGTTGCGGCCGGCGCGGCCGGTACGGCCGATACGGTGCACGTAGTCCTCGGGGAACTTCGGCAGGTCGTAGTTCACCACGTGGGTGATGGTCGGCACGTCGATGCCGCGCGCGGCGACGTCGGTGGCCACCAGCACGCGCACGCTGCCGCGGCGCATGCCGTCGAGCGTGCGGTTACGGGCGCCCTGGTGCATGTCGCCATGCAGTGCGGCGGCGGCGAAGCCGGCGATGTTCAGGCGGTCGGCGATCATGTCGGCGTCACGCTTGGTGGCGGTGAACACCACGGCCTGGTCCATCGACTCGTCGCGCAGCAGGTGGTCGAGCAGGCGGTTCTTGTGCGACAGGTCGTCGACAAAGTGAACGCGCTGCACGATGTTCTCGTGACGGTTACCGGCGCTGGCGATCTGGATCGTCATCGGATCGGTGGTGATGCGACGGGCCATATTGCCCACGACGCCGTCCAGGGTTGCCGAGAACAGCATGGTCTGGCGGGTCGACGGGGTAGCGGCGACGATCTTCTCGATGTCGTCGATAAAGCCCATGTCGAGCATGCGGTCGGCTTCGTCCAGCACCAGGATTTCGAGCTGCGAGAAGTCGATCTTGCCCGAGTCCATATGGTCGATCAGGCGGCCAGGGGTGGCGACCAGGATCTCAGGATTCTTGGCCAGCAGTTGCATCTGCTTCGGGTACGGCATGCCGCCCAGGATCGAGACGCAGCGCACGCGGCGCATGTGGGCCGTGTACTTGTCGGTGTTGCTGGTCACTTGCAGGGCCAGTTCGCGGGTCGGGGTCAGGACCAGCATCTTCGGCTGGGCTGGCTTGAAACGGACGCGCTCGCCGCGTGCCTTGGCAGCCTGCGCTTCTTGTGCAGGGGTCTTGCCGACCGGGGTAGGCTCGGCGTTGGCCAGGCGGTGCAGGGCCGGCAGCATGAAGGCCGCGGTCTTGCCCGAACCGGTTTGCGAGGACACCAGCAGGTCGCGGCCGGCGATGGCTGCAGGGACGGCTTGCAACTGGACCGGGGTCGGGGTGGTGTAGCCGCTGTCGACGACTGCCTGGACGATGGACGCGTGCAGGCCAAGTGCTTCAAAACTCATGTGTGCTTACTTTCGAAATAAATCATGCGTTCGCACATGTGGCGCGAACGTAAAAATGCAACGCGAACCGACAAACGAAATGACTTAGTAGTGAAAGAAATTTCGGCACAAAAGCTTTGCGCCGGGACGGTGTCTGGAAACGACACACAAGGCGGGAGGCTTTGGAAAGGCGCTCTATGTCGAGCTGCCTGGGGTTTGCGTAGCTGCTGGTTGTACTGCTAACGCTGTTGCTGCCGGCTCATCGAATCTCCTGGAGATCGTATCGAGCGGGCGCGATGTCGCAGCGCACAAACAGAACTATACAGGTTTTTCCGTTTGTTTGCACGACAGCGCGTAAAACCGTGCAGCTAATGCTGCACGGCAACATCAGCGCTGCTTGCGCTTGGAAGAAGTATTGCGGGCGAGGCGCTTGCTGTTCTTGCTGGTGCTCGCCTTGGCCTTGAAGCGTGAGGCATTGCGCTTGGCCTTGCCGCGGTCGGCTTCAAAGGCCACCACCGCGTTCTCGATGATGTTCTCGGCGATGTCGCCATGGCTCGAGGCCGAGGTCTTCGGTACCAGAATGGTCGAGCCGGCTTTCAGGCGCGACTGCGGCGGGATATTGTTGGCCTGGCGGATGACATCGGGCGTGGTGCCGAACTTCGAAGCCAGCTGGGCGATGGTCACGCGGGCGCCGGTGATCCTGTGCGTGGTCCAGGTCGACAGCGCATGGCCCCACTGCGCCAGGTTGATGTGGAATTTTTCGGCGTTCTCGGTCGGCAGCAGGATCTTGGTGCGCTCGCCGCCGATGATCACCGGCTTCTTGAATTGCGGATTGAGCGCCTTGAATTCGTCGAGCGACATTTCGGCCAGCTGGGCCGCGATGGCCAGGTCGATGTCGCTGGTCTTGTCGACCGTGGTGAAGTAGGGCTGGTTGTCGATCGCCGGCAGGGTGACGCCGTACTGCGAAGGATTGGCCACCACGTTCTTGACCGCCTGCAATTTAGGCACGTAGTTGCGGGTCTCGGCCGGCATCAGCTCGGCGAGGCTGTCGAAGTCGGTCGGCTTGCCCAGTTCCTGGTTTTTCTTGATGGCGCGCTGGACATTACCTTCGCCCCAGTTATATGCCGCCAGGGCCAGCGGCCAGTCGCCGAACATCGTGTACAGGCGCTGCAGATAGGAGAGGGCGGCGTCGGTCGAGGCGACCACGCCGCGCCGCTCGTCCTTGAACATATTCTGGCGCAGGTCGAAATCCTTGCCGGTGCCCGGCACGAATTGCCACAGGCCGGCGGCATTGGCGCTCGACATGGCTTGCGGGTTGAAGGCCGATTCGATCACCGGCAGTAGCGCCAGCTCGGTCGGCATGCCGCGTTTTTCCAGTTCCGACACCACGTGGTACAGATAAGGCGAGGCGCGTCCGGAGATGCGCGACAGGTTACCCGGATGCGCCGCATAGGCCTGGGCGTGGCGCGTCACCAGGGCATTGTTCAGGTCGGGAATCGCATAGCCGCTGCGGATGCGGCCCCAGACATCGGTCTCACGGAATTCGTCGGCATCCAGTTTCATCGTCGACGACGACAGTGCCGGGCGCTCGTAGCTGGCGGCGGCGTGGGCGCCAGAAGCCGGGGCCGCGTCCATCGCCTGGCAGAGCGGTGCTGCCGCCAGGAGGGCCAGCGCAGCCAGGGTGAAGATGGAGCGTTTCGTATCGTGCATGGGCTTCATGTGAGGCGTTTCCAATGTTGCGTCCAGGAACGAACGGGCAGGACAGAAGGGCAGTGTACGTATCAATTGTCGAGTCAGTCAAGAATTAAGTCGCTGTCGTTACAATTGAAATCGAACGATAAATGTCATCCATTGGCATCATGAAAACGGAAGATGCCGCACATATCACGGATATTGCCGAGCAGTGCGCTGTTTGTCCGACCCATCCCGGATAACGGCCGTGTCTGGCAAACCTTAGCGCTGTGGCGGGGTCGAACTATGAGTGGGCGCAAAGAGTGCGTACAATCCAGGCTTTGCCGTTCGCCTTGCTTTCGAAAGTTTCACCATGAGCACCCCCAATCTGAACGCCGACGACGATGCCATCGTCGCCGCCACCCGCAAGTGGCTGGAGCGCGCCGTCATCGGCCTCAATCTCTGCCCCTTCGCCAAGTCGGTCTATGTCAAGGAGCAGGTGCGCTACGTCGTTTCGAACGCCACCACGCCCGAGCAATTGCTTGAGACCTTGATGGACGAGTTGCAACGCCTGTCCGATACCAGCCCCGAGCAGATCGACACGACCTTGCTGATCCACCCATTCGTGCTGAACGATTTCGAGGACTACAACGAATTCCTGGACGTGGCCGATGTCGCGGTCGAGGACATGCAGCTCGATGGCGAGTTGCAGGTGGCTTCCTTCCACCCGGATTACCAGTTCGCCGACAGCGACGCCAACGACATCGCGAACTACACCAACCGCGCCCCGTACCCGATCCTGCACCTGCTGCGCGAGGACAGCATCGCGCGCGCGGTCGAGGCCTTCCCGGAAGCGGAAGAGATCTTCGAAAAGAATATCGCGACCATGGAAAAGCTCGGCCACGAAGGCTGGGACAAGCTCGATGTCGGCCCGGCCTGAAGACCGCGCCGCCGTGGCGGCGGCGGCGGCCGAACGTCCCGATACCCCGTGCGTGGCGGTGTGCTCGACCACCTTCGACGAGGTGTGCCGCGGCTGCGGCCGCACGGTCGCCGAAGTCGCCCACTGGGTGTCGATGGACGCTGCCGCGAAGGAGGTCGTGTGGCAGCGCATCCTGGCGCAGGGTTATCCGCGCCGGAATACTTGACTGTGGGGCCTGCTCAATAGGCCCCGATGAAATCCTTCTTGCCGATCGGGACGCCGTTGTGGCGCAGGATCGCGTACGCCGTCGTCACGTGGAAGAAGAACTGCGGCAGCGCGAAGTGGGTCAGGTAGTGCGCGCCGTCGTCGAAATGGCGCGCCCGCTCGCCGCTGCCATGGGTGATGGCGCGGGTGGCGCCGGCTTCCACGTCCGCTTCTTTTAGTCCGTCGATGAAGCCCAGCGTTTTGCTGATGCGCTGCTGCAGCTCGGCGAAGCTGCGTTCGCCATCTTCGTAGCGCGGCGGCTCGACCCCGGCCAGGCGCGCGCTGGCGCCCTTGGCGAAGTCGGTGGCGATCTGGATTTGTTTGGCCAGCGGGAACATGTCGGGATAGAGGCGCGCCTGCAGCAGGGCGTCCGGCTCGATGCGGCGTTCCTGGGCGTGGGCCTCGGCTTTTTCCAGCACCGCGGCCAGGCTGCCCAGCAACTGGCGCAATACCGGCACCGAAGCGGAATACAGGGAATGGCTCATCTGGTTCTCCTATTGTCAGAATCGTCCCATCATAGCAAGTCCTGTCGCGCGCCGTTGACGGTGTTGCCCCTATAGTTAGTGACTCCCGGCAAGCAACTGTGCATAATCTGGCCATCCTTTATGCATCGGGCTCGCCCGACCCCGTTCCGCGTCCATGTCGAGTCCCGTTGCCCGCAATCCGTCCCGCCTGCGTTCGCTGTACGGCCGTTCGCTATACGGTGCGCTGCTGCTGGTGGTGTTCGCCGGCCTGCTGGCCCCCGCCGTGGTCGGCGGCTACCTGCTGGTCGGCCTGCAGCAGCGCGCAGGCGCCAGCCTGAACGACACGCTGCAGGGCAATTACGCGCTGGTGCTGGCACTGCAATTGGCGGTGTCGCTGCTCCTGATCGCGCTGCTGCTGCGGCGGCGCCTGGTGTCGCCCCTGCGCCAGCTGATGCGTTTTTCGGACCGCCTGGCGCGCGGCGACTTCGAGACGCCGCTGGCGCTGTCGGCCCACGACGAGCTGGGACGGCTGGGCGAGCAGATGGAGCGCATGCGCCTGGCGATCCGCGACCTGTTCGCCGACGTCGCGCGCCGCGAGGAACAGTTCCGCACCATCGTGACCCAGGTCCCGGGCGCCGTCTATCGCGCGCGCGCGGGCGGGGCGATCGAATTCGTCAGCGACGAGATCGAGAAGATCACCGGCTACCCGTCGGCGCGCTTCATGTGCGCCACCACCGAGGACTGGGCCGCCATCGTCCATCCGGAAGACCGGCGCGTCTACCACCGCACCGTGCGCGATGCGGCGCTGTCGGGCGCCGCCTTCGAGATGGAATACCGGATCGTCGACGCCCACGGCATCGAGCGCTGGGTGCAGGAACACGGCCAGCCGCAGGCCGCCTGGGATCCGGCGCTGCACGGCCCGGATGGCGTGCGGGTGGACGGCATCATCTCGGACATCAGCGAGCGCCGCCACGACGAGATGCGCATCGAGGCGCTGCTGGCCGAACAGGGCGCGATCCTCGATAACGTCATGTTCGGCGTGCTGTTCGTGCGCCAGCGCCGCATCGTCTCGAGCAACCGCCGCTGCGAAGAGCTGTTCGGCTACGCCGAAGGCGAGATGGTGGGGCAGTCGACCGCGGTCCTGTATCCCAACCACGAGGACTATGAACGCATCGGCGTCGAACAGTATCCGCTGCTCGAGAAAGGCATGGACCTGGGCGAGGAGCGCCAGCTGCGCCACCGCGACGGCAGCCTGTTCTGGTGCCTGATGAGCGGCTGTGCGCTGGAGCCGAACCGCGCCAACGAGGGCAGCATCTGGGTGTTCGCCGACATCACGGAGCGCAAGCTGGCCGAGGAAAAGCTGCGCCTGTCGGCCAATGTGCTGGAACACATCGCCGACGGCGTGATGGTGCTCGACGTGCACGGGCGGATCGCGGCCACCAATCCCGCGTTTACCCGCATCACCGGCTATGCCGAGCATGAAGCCTTGGGGCGCACTTCGAGCCTGTCTTCGCACGACGGATCAGGCACCCGCAACGATCCCGCCCTGTACCAGGAACTGTGGCGCGAGCTCGACGCATCTGGCTTCTGGCGCGGCGAGATCTGGGACACGCGCAAGGGCGGCGAAGCCTACCTGGAAGCGCTCACGGTGTCGGCGGTGCGCGACGACGACGGCGCCACCACCCACTATGTGTGCGTGTTCAGCGACATCACGCGCGAGCGCGAATCACAGAACCAGCTCGACCACCTGGCCCATCACGATGCGCTGACCGCGCTGCCCAACCGCCTGCTGTACCACGACCGCCTGCGCCATGCGATGGCGCGCGCCGAACGCGACGGCGATCAGCTGGCGGTGATGTTCATCGACCTCGACCGCTTCAAGAACGTCAACGACACGCTGGGCCACCATGTGGGCGACGAGTTGCTCAAGCAGGCGGCGCTGGCGCTGTCGCGCTGCCTGCGCGAAGGCGATACCTTGGCCCGCCTGGGCGGCGACGAATTCATCGTGCTGCTGGAAGACGTCGACGGCATGCACGGCGCCACGCGCGTGGCCGACAAGCTGATGGCGATGTTCGAGCAGCCCTTCAATGTCTCGGGCTACGAGCTGTTCGTCACCGGCAGCGTCGGCATCAGCCTGTATCCGCAGGACGGGCGCGACATGCACATCCTGATCCGCAATGCCGACGTGGCGATGTACCAGGCCAAGGCGCGCGGCCGCAACGGCTACCGGTTCTACGCGCCGGCGATGAGCGGCGACGGCGAGCTGCGCCTGCGCATGGAGGCCCTGCTGCGGCGCGCGATCGACAAGGACGAGATCCATCTGGCCTACCAGCCGCAGGTCGAGATCGACAGTGGCCGCCTGATCGGGGTCGAGGCCCTGCTGCGCTGGAACAGTCCCGAACTGGGGCAGGTCGCGCCCAGCAGCTTCATCCCGCTGGCCGAGGACACCGGCTTCATCGGCCAGCTGGGCCAGTGGGTGCTGCAGGAAGCCTGCCGCCAGATGGTGGCGTGGGAGGCGCGCGGCCTGGCGGTGCCGAAGATCGCCGTCAACCTGTCGGTGCGCCAGTTCGAGCGCGGCGGCATGGCGGCGGCCGTGGCCGGGGTCTTGCAGGACACCGGCCTGGCGCCGCAGCGCCTGCAGCTCGAGGTGACGGAATCGGTGATCATGAACACGGGCGACGCGCTGCAGTATGTGAACGACCTGCATGCGGTCGGCGTGTGCCTTGCGATCGACGACTTCGGCACCGGTTATTCGTCGCTGGCCTACCTGAAGCAGCTGCCGGTGCAGACCCTCAAGATCGACCGCAGCTTCATCAAGGACATCCCGCAGGATCCGGACGACGAGGCGATCGCGATCGCCATCATCCAGCTCGGCAAGAGCATGAACCTGTCGGTGATCGCGGAAGGCGTCGAGCGCGAGGACCAGGCGGCCTTTTTGCTGCGCCATGGCTGCAACCTGGCCCAGGGCTATTTGTACGGCAAGCCGCTCGCGCACGGCGAGATCCTGGCGCGCTGGGGAGTTGAGCAAAATGCATAAGCTAACCCGCCGCAACTTCCTGCTGGCCGGCCTGGCCGCCGGCGGCGCGCTGCTGATCGGCTGGGGCGCGCAGCCGCCGCGCCAGCGCCTGCATCCTTCGCGCCCGCTGGCGCTGGCCGACGACGAGGTCGCGCTCAACGGCTGGGTCGCGCTCGCGCCCGACGGCACGGTGTCGGTGGTGGTGCCGCGCAGCGAAATGGGGCAGGGCGTGCACACGGCGCTGCCGATGCTGGTGGCCGAGGAACTCGACATCGGCCTGGACGCGGTGCGCGTCATCGCACCGCCGATCGACAAGATCTATGCCAACGTCACGGTGCTGCGCGAAAACCTGCCGTTCCACCCGGACGACGGCGGCCATACGGCCCAGGGCGCACAGTGGCTGATGGCGAAGATCGGCCGCGAGCTGGGCATCATGTTTACCGGCGGCTCGAGCAGCGTGCGCGATGCCTGGCTGCCGATGCGCGAAGCGGGCGCGGTGGCGCGCGCGATGCTGGTGAAGGCGGCCGCGCAGGAGTGGGGCGCGCGGGTGGAGGACTGCCGCACCGGGGATGGCTTCGTGATCCACGCCGACGGCCGCAGCGCCGGTTATGGCGCGCTGGCCGGGCTGGCGGCACAGGCTGGCGCCGGACTCACCGCGCGCGATGTGCGCCTGAAGGAACCGAAACACTTCCGCCTGATCGGCAAGCCTTTGCCGCGCCTGGACAGCCGCGCCAAGTCCGACGGCAGCGCGCGCTTCGGCATCGATGCGCGGCCGGCCGGGATGGTGTACGCGGCCTTGACGATGGCGCCGACGATCGGCGCCACGCTCGCGGCATTCGACGCCGACGCCGTGCGCCGGATGCCGGGCGTGCTGGCCGTGGTCGACGTCTCGTCCGCGCTCGAGGGCCGCACCGGCGCCGGGGCCGGCGTGGCGGTGGTGGCGTCGACCTGGTGGCAGGCGCGCCAGGCGGCCCAGGCCTTGCCGGTCACCTGGCAGCCGGGCGAGGGTGCGGCGCTGTCGAGCGCCGCCGTCCTGGCCGGCCTGGCGCGCGCGCTCGATGAGGAACGCGGCTACGTCTATCACGAGACCGGTGCGCAAGAGGTCAAGGGCGCCGTGCGCACGCTGCGCGCCGAATACCGCGCGCCGTTCCTGGCCCATGCGGCATTGGAACCGGTGAATTGCACGGCCCAGGTGGCGCATGGCAAGGTGCGGCTGTGGGCCTCGACCCAGGTGCCGAGCATCGCGGTCGACTGCGCCGCGCGCGTAGCCGGGGTGGCGCGCGAGGACGTGGCGATCGAGGTCATGCTGCTGGGCGGCGGCTTCGGGCGCCGGCTCGAAGTGGACATGGTGGCGCAGGCGGTGGCCGTCGCCAGGGCTCTCGACGGCCAGCCGGTGCAGCTGATCTGGACCCGCGAACAGGACACGATGCACGACGTCTACCGTCCGGCGGCGCTGGCGCGCTTCAGCGCGCAGCTGGACGAGGGCGGCGCCATCCTGGCCTGGGATAATAAATCGGCGAGCGGCTCCATTGGCCATCAGTACGTGGAACGCAGCCTGGGCCTGCCGGGCGTGGGGCCGGACAAGACCACGGCCGAGGGAGAATACGACCATCAATATGCGATTCCGAACCAGCGCGTCGCGCACGTGATCGTGGACAGCCAGGTGCCGATCGGCTACTGGCGCTCGGTCGGGCATTCGCACAATGCCTTCTTCAAGGAGTCGTTCCTGGACGAGGTGGCGCACGCCGGCGGACAGGATCCGGTGGCCTTGCGGCGCACCCTGCTGGCGGGCCAGCCGCGCGCGCTGGCGGTGCTCGATGCGGCGGTGGCTGCCGCCGGCCAGGCGCCGGAAGGACGCGCGCACGGCGTGGCGCTGCACCGCTCGTTCGGCAGCACGGTGGCCCAGGTGGCCGAGGTCGCGGTCGAGGATGGCGAGATCCGCGTGCACCGCGTGGTGTGCGCGATCGATTGCGGCCTGGTGGTCAACCCGAATATCGTGGCCCAGCAGGTAGAGTCGGGCGTGGTGTTCGGGCTATCGGCGGCGCTGGCGGGTGAGATCACGATCGAGGCAGGCAAGATCCAGCAGTCGAACTTCGGCGACTATCCGCTGCCGCGCATGGGGCAGGTGCCGCATGTGGAGACCATCGTGATGGCCAGCAGCGCGCATCCGGAAGGCGTGGGCGAACCGGCCGTGCCGCCGGTGGCGCCGGCGGTGGCGGCGGCGGTGTTCAAGCTGACCGGCAAGCGGTTGCGGGCGCTGCCGCTGACGCTGGCTTGATCGGATCGATCAGGGGCACAGCCTCCTTCGTCGGTGCGGATGGTCTTTCGTCGCGCGTGGCACAGGCCTGAAGGACGGCGGCGTAGACAGCGGTTCAGTCGTGCGCGCCGAGAAGGATGCGCAGATTGCATTCTTCCTGCCAGGTGCGGCGTTCTTCGCTCGACTGCCCCAGGCGCGCCAGTTCTTCGTCGCTCTGCTCGGCCTGGGCCTGGATCAGCCGATCGGCCACGCC
Source organism: Massilia arenae (assembly GCF_008014745.1). GTDB lineage: Bacteria > Pseudomonadota > Gammaproteobacteria > Burkholderiales > Burkholderiaceae_D > Telluria > Telluria arenae. The sequence continues at coordinate 16,726 of NZ_VPFD01000029.1, read as the reverse complement.
GCCGTCCGGCACCATGGTGCCGAAGAAGGCGACCGTGTCGCCGCGCTGCAGCAGCAGGGTCGGGAAGTTATCGACGTCGAGGTCGCCCACCAGGTCGGCCTGGTCTTCGATGTCGATCCAGACGAACTGCTTGTCCGGGTGGCGCAGCGCCAGCTCTTCGAAGGTGGCGCGGTAGGTGGCGCAGGTGCCGCACCAAGCGGCGCACAGGCAGGCGACGGTCCAGCCGTCGCCATGGACGGCGGCGGCGACGACGTCGCGGGTGGTGGAGTCGAGGGTCAGGCTCTGCATGTGCGGCATTGTACAGCGACTTTTTAATCGTGTTGCACTGCGATGGCGATTCGCGGCGCCACCATGGAAGGCGCCGTGCCGAGAGGTTAAAATAGCGGCATGTCTACCATCCTTGCTATCGAAACCTCGGCCGAGCTGGCGTCCTGCGCGCTGCTGGTCGGGGACAACGTCATCGTGCGCTCGACTCCCGGCGTGCGCAGCCACTCGCAATCGGTCCTGCCCATGGTGCAGGAGTTGTTGAACGAGGCCGGCATCGCGCTGGCCGATTGCGACGCCGTCGCTTTCGGCGCCGGTCCCGGCTCCTTCACCGGCGTGCGCACCGCCTGCGGCGTGGCCCAGGGCCTGGCCTATGGCGCCAAACTACCTGTGCTGCCGCTGGTGACGCTGGAGGCGATGGCCGAAGCCTGCCGCGCCGCCACCGGCGCTGGCGAAGTGCTGGCGGTGCTGGATGCGCGCATGGGCGAGGTGTATTGGGCCCAGTACCGGTTCCTCGATGGTGGCTGGAGCGAGGTGGTGGCGCCGACCCTGTCGGCGCCGCAGGACGTGGCGCCGCTCGCGGCAGAGGGCCTGCAAGCTTGCGGTAATGGCTTCGCAGAGTATGCCGACGCCTTCGCCGGCAAGCCGTTCGCGCAAGCCGCCTTGCCCGAGATCGTGCCGCATGCGCGCGAGCTGGCGCTGCTGGCGCGCGCCGCGCTGGCGGCGGAGCAGGGCGTGCCTGCGGCCCAGGCCCAGCCGATCTACCTGCGCAACAAGGTCGCGTATACGAGCGCCGAGCGTCAGGCAATCAATCAGGCCAAGGCTGGCGCATGAGGGAGCTGGAAGGCACCGGCTTGCGTCTGGCCCCGATGACGGCGGCCGACGTGGACGAGGTATGGGCGCTCGAATGCGGCGTCTTTCCCTATCCCTGGAGCCGTGGTAACTTCGTCGATTCCATGGTCAGCGGCTACGACTGCTGGACCGTGCGCGATGCGGCCGGCGAGCTGGCCGGCTACTATCTGCTGATGTACGCGCTCGACGAGGCGCACCTGCTCGACGTCGCCGTGGCCGGCAAGCGCCAGCGCCAGGGCCTGGGCCGGCGCCTGCTCGACGAGGTCGCGGCGCGCGCGCGCAGCCAGGGCATGACCTCGATCCTGCTCGAGGTGCGGCCGTCGAACGAACGGGCGCTGGACGTGTATCGGCGCCATGGCTATGTCCATATCGGCCGCCGCAAGGGCTATTATCCGGCCGGCCCGGCGAGCCGCGAGGATGCGATCGTGATGAGACTGGATTTATGAAGAACACGAGCCAGCGCGATGCGCTGTTCCTGGCCGAGATGGGCATCGGCCCGCTGTGGCAGCTGCGCGATATGCCGCAGTCCGAGGCGGATCCGGTGGCCGAAATGGCTGTCGTCGAGGCAGCGCCGGAAGCCGTTGCGCCTGCAGCAGCGCCTGCAGTGGCACCTGTTGCTGCACCTGCGCCTGTGTCCGCACCGGCACCTGAGCCAGCACCGGCCGCGCGCGCCCACACGCCGCTGTCCGCGCCGCCTTACCGCAATCCGCCGCCGGTTGCCGACGACTCGGCCTGGGACGACAGCGCCGCGCCCGAACCGGCGGCGCCCGACGTCGCCAATCTGGACTGGGCCGGGCTGCGCCAGGCGATCGTCGCTTGCAAGGATTGCGCCTGCGGCGAAGGCCGCAAGCCGGTGTACGGCGCCGGTCCGCGCCAGGCGCGCTGGCTGATCGCGGCCGGCACCCCGAGCGCGCTCGACGAAGAGGCCGGTCAGCCGCTCACGGGCGACGCCGGCAAGCTGCTCGACAATATGCTGCACGCGGTCGGGCTGGCGCGCGAGCGCGATGTCTATGTCACCCCGCTGGTCAAATGCCGGCCGCTGAACGCGAAAGGCGGCGACCGCGCGCCGACGCCGGGCGAGATTGCCGCCTGCCGTCCCTTCGTCGAACGCGAGCTGGCGCTCACAGGGGCCACGACCGTGCTGACCCTGGGCCAGGTCGCGACCAACGGCCTGCTGGGCCGCGCGCTGCAAGAGCCGCTGGCCGGCGCCCGCGGCGAGGTCCATCGCCTGGGCGAGGTGCCGCTGGTGGCGACCCTGCATCCGGGCGAGCTGCTGCTGCGCGGCGAAAACAAGGCCCAGGCCTGGGCCGACCTGTGCCGGGCGCGATCCCTTGGACCGCGCGGCTAGTTACCAGGCCGGCTTTCACCGCCGCTGGGGGCACCTGCGGCAGGACCGGGTGCGCGCACTGGCCTGGCTGCTCGACTCGCCCGACCTGCTCGACGCGGCCGCGCCTGAGTGGGCCGGCCGCATCGCTACACTGGGCCCCGTCACGCAAGACGCGGCCGACTGGCTGGCCCGACTCGACCTGGACCCCGCCAGGCTCGACGCGGCCTTGGGCGACAAGACCTACACCCGGCTTGGCCTGTACGCCGAAAAACTGATGGCCTTTTATTTCGCAGAGCAGGGCCGACTGGTGCGCCACGGCCTGCAGGTGCGCGCCAGCCGCAACGACACGGTGGGTGAGTTCGACTTCCTGCTCGAGAACGGGCCGGGGGCGCTAACGCACATCGAAATCGCCACCAAGTTCTACCTGCTCGATGGCGGCGGATCGAACGAGTTCGACGCCCTGGTCGGCCCCAACCTGGCCGACACCCTGGGCCTCAAGATGCGCAAGGTCTTCGAGCGCCAGCTGGCGCTGGGCGATCATCCGGCGGCACAGGCGCTGCTGCCGCTCCCCGTGACCCAGGCGCAAGCCCTGGTCAAGGGCTGGCTGTTCTACCCATCCGGCAACTGGCCCGCGATGCGAGGCATCACGGCCGCCCACTGCCGCGGCTTCTGGTGCGCCCTGGACGAGATCGATGACATCGCTGGCGAGGAATTCTTGCTCCTGCCCAAGCTCCAGTGGCTCGCCCCATTGCGCACAGATCCCGCAACGCCACTGATGAACCGTCCCGAACTGCACGCCGCCCTGACGGACCAATTCACATCCTCCGGCACACCAGTACTGATCGCCACCATGCGCCGCCACGACGATTTCATCGAAGAAGTCGACCGCGGCTTTATCGTCCCCACCGACTGGCGCTCCCGCGCCGCACAAATGCAGCTGACCAAGCCAGCCTGACCCTCCAATGAGGGTCAGTGTCAAATTGTTTGACAACTTTCCGCCTCCCCCGGTAATTCGCCCCCGAGTCCTCCCTTTACAGGTGGCCGACTCGACAGTAAGCAATGAGGGTCAGAGTCGAATTGTTTGACAACTTTGAGGAATTGCCCAATAAATCGACACTGACCCTAATTATTTTTTTGCTGGCTGGATCTGTTTAAGTTGAGGTGTGGCAATGAATGAGGAGGATGCTGAGCCGCAGCGGAATGCGCTGAAAGTACATTGCCTAACGCTCCCCAATTTCGTTGCAAAATAATTAGGGTCAGAGTCGATTTGTTGAGCAATTTTCCGCGTCAGCGAGTAATCGGGGACAGAGTGTGCTGCCCGAGCAAGTGCTGGTGGTAACCAGCGCTTTTGTTCGCGCGCCGAGCAATGGCTGACGCGAAACGTTGTCAAACAATTCGACACTGACCCTCATTGGGGTTCTGGGGGGTTAGTGTTTGCCTTCGCCGATCAGGCCGAGCGAGTCGTGTTCGCGCTGGTTGAGGGTGTGGCGGCGTTGGATCAGGAGCATGATGCCGGCGACCGACAGGCCGAAGATGACGATGATGATGTCCAGGTCCAGGTTCAGGGTGATCATCACCGCGTAGGCGGCCAGCATCACCAGGATCGACAGGTTCTCGTTGAAGTTCTGCACCGCGATCGAGTGGCCCGCGCTCATCAACACATGGCCGCGGTGCTGCAGCAGCGCGTTCATCGGCACCACGAAGAAGCCCGACAGGAAGCCGATCAGGGCCAGCAGCGGGTAGGCCACCGTCACCGAGTGCACGAATACCATGCTGGTCACGACCAGGCCCATGATGATGCCCATCGGGATCACCGTCAGCGACTTGCGCAGCGGGATCATGCGCGCCGCCATCGCCGCGCCCAGCGCCACGCCGATCGCGACCACGCCGATCAGGTTGGTGGCCTTGTCCAGCGGCATGCCGAGCGAGCGCTCGGCCCATTTCAGCACGATGAATTGCAGGGTGGCGCCAGCGCCCCAGAACAGCGTCGTCACTGCCAGCGAAATCTGGCCCAGCTTGTCGCGCCACAAGGTGGCCGAGCAGTTGGCGAAGTCGGCGATCAGCTTGGCTGGATTGCGTTCCTGGTGCTCGTAGCGGGCGCCGGTGTCCGGAATGCGCAGGTTGAACAGGGCGGCCAGGAGATAGATGCCGACCACCACCGCCATCGCGGCTTCGGCGCCGGTCGTGAGGCCCAGGCTCGCGAAGGTATCGAACGACAGCAGGAAGGCCGTGCCGCGCTCGCTCACCAGGGTGCCGCCGAGCACGGTGCCGAGAATGATCGACATCACGGTCAGCCCCTCGATCCAGCCATTGGCGGGCACGAGTTTTTCGGGCGGCAGCAGTTCGGTCAGGATGCCGTACTTGGCAGGCGAATACACGGCCGCGCCGAAGCCGACCACGGCATACGAGATCAGGGGATGGATGGTGAAGAACATCAGCGCACAGCCGAAGACCTTGATGATGTTCGCGATGAACATCACGCGCCCCTTGGGCAGCGCATCGGCGAAGGCGCCCACGAAAGCGGCGAGCAAGACGTAGAACAGCACGAACGACAGCTTCAGCAACGGAGTCAGCGATGCCGGCGCATCCATGGCGACGAGCAGGCTGATCGCGACAAACAGGAGCGCGTTATCCGCCAGCGACGAGAAGAACTGCGCCGCCATGATGGTATAGAAACCACGGTTCATTCGAGAATTCACAAATCTGGTCCGGGTTGCTTTATACCATGAATGCATAGACAGGCGAAACGGGAAACGGTGCGACGCCGCCGCCGCGCGGCCCGCTCCGGTAAAATAGGCACTTGACGTTTTATACCGGATTCCTTCCGTTTTTCTTAAAAGATTGCCATGTCGCGCCCGCTCTTTGCCACCATCCACCTCGATTCCATGCAACACAACCTCGCCCAGGCGCGCACTTGCGCGCCGCTGGCGAAGATCTGGGCCGTCGTGAAAGCCGATGCCTACGGCCACGGCCTGGAACGCGCGCTGCGCGGCTTCGCCAGCGCCGACGGCCTGGCGCTGGTCGAGCTGGAAAGCGCGATCCGCCTGCGCCAACTCGGCTGGATCAAGCCGATTCTTTTATTAGAGGGATTCTTCGAAGCGGCCGACGTGCCCCTGCTGGCCGAGCACAATATCGCCACCGCCGTGCACAGCATCGAGCAGGTCAAGCTGCTCGAGTACACCCAGCTGTACCGCCCGATCGACGTCTACCTCAAGATGAACACCGGGATGAACCGCCTGGGCTTTCCGCCCGCTGAATATGCCGCCGCCTGGCAGCGCCTGCACGCGATCCGCGACGTGCGCTCGATCACCCACATGACCCATTTCGCCAATGCCGACGAACTGGAACATCCGCGCCTGACGATCGCCGAGCAGGTGCGGCGCTTCCAGCTGGGGGCGGCCGACCTGGCCGGCGAGCGCAGCCTGTCGAATTCGGGCGGCGTGCTGCACCAGGCCGAACTCGCCGACCAGCTGTCGAACGACTGGGTCCGGCCCGGCATCATGCTGTACGGCGGCACGCCGGGCGGCCGCAGCGCCCAGGAGTTCGGCCTGCGTCCTACCATGACCCTGCGCTCGGAAGTGATCGGCATCCAGCATATCGGGCCGGGCGACACGGTCGGCTACGGCAGCCGCTTCGAGGCTGAAGGCCCGATGACGATCGGCGTGGTGGCCTGCGGCTATGCCGACGGCTACCCGCGCAGCGCGCCGCACGGCACGCCGGTGATCGTCGACGGCGTGCGCACCACCCTGGTCGGCCGGGTCTCGATGGACATGATGACCGTCGACCTGACGCCCATCCCCAACGCCCGCATCGGCAGCAAGGTCACCCTGTGGGGCGATGGATTGCCGATCGACGACGTGGCCCAGGCCGCCGGCACCATCGGCTATGAGCTGATGTGCGCACTGGCGCCGCGCGTGCGCGTGACCGAAGGCCGTCTCGGCACCGACGGTTGAACCGCGGCCCGACAATCCCCATATAGATACGATGGCAAAAGCAAAAACCAATTACACCTGCAGCGAGTGCGGCGCGATCTCCACCCGCTGGACCGGCCAGTGCGCCGACTGCAAGGCCTGGAACACCATGGTCGAGACGGTGGTCGACACGCCGGGCGTCAATCGCATGTCGCAGACCCCGCACCGCAGCCTGGCGCAGACCGCGCCGGTGCTGTCCCTGGCCGACATCGAGGCGATCGACGTGCCGCGCTTCGGCACCGGCATCGAGGAATTCGACCGCGTGCTGGGCGGCGGCCTGGTGGCCGGCGGCGTGGTCCTGATCGGCGGCGACCCCGGCATCGGCAAGTCGACCCTGCTGCTGCAGGCGCTGTCGAGCCTTTCCACCGTCCGCAGCACCCTCTACGTCAGCGGCGAAGAATCCGGCGCCCAGATCGCGCTGCGCGCCAAGCGCCTGGCGGTGGATGCGAAAGACCTGAAATTGCAGGCCGAGATCCAGCTCGAGAAAATCCTCGGCACCATCGCCGACTTGAAGCCCGACGTGGTGGTGATCGACTCGATCCAGACCATGTATTCGGATGCGCTCACGTCGGCCCCCGGCTCGGTGGCCCAGGTGCGCGAGTGCGCGGCCCAGCTCACGCGGGTGGCCAAGCAGACCGGCGTCACCATCATCCTGGTCGGCCACGTCACCAAGGAGGGCGCGCTGGCCGGCCCGCGCGTGCTGGAACACATCGTCGATACCGTGCTGTACTTCGAAGGCGATACGCAGTCGAGCTATCGCCTGGTGCGGGCGATCAAGAACCGCTTCGGCGCGGTGAACGAGCTGGGCGTGTTCGCGATGACCGAGAAAGGCCTGAAGGGCGTGTCGAATCCGTCCGCCCTGTTCCTGTCGCAGCACGACAGCCAGGTGCCGGGTTCCTGCGTGATGGTGACGCAGGAGGGCACGAGGCCGCTGCTGGTGGAGATCCAGGCACTGGTCGACACCAGCCACCTGCCCAACGCGCGCCGCCTGTCCGTTGGGTTGGAACAGAATCGCCTGGCGATGCTGCTGGCGGTGCTGCACCGGCACGCCGGCATCGCGGCTTTCGACCAGGACGTGTTCATCAATGCGGTCGGCGGCGTCAAGATCACCGAACCGGCGGCCGATCTTGCCGTGCTCCTGGCGATCAACTCGTCGATGCGCAACAAGCCGCTGCCGCGCGGGCTGGTGGTGTTCGGCGAGGTCGGCCTGGCCGGCGAGATCCGGCCGGCGCCGCGCGGCCAGGAACGCCTGCGCGAGGCGGCCAAGCTGGGCTTCTCGCTGGCTGTGATCCCGAAATCGAATGCGCCGAAGGGCAAGATCGAGGGTATGCGCATCATTACCGTCGAACGCATCGAGGAGGCGTTTAATAAATTGCGCGAGGTCGACTGATCGTCAATACCTGCCCAGCGGGCTGGGCTATTGTCTGTCGGATTTCTCGAAAGATTCTATAATTGTGTCTTGTTCACTGTATTCGGCTAAACACGTGTATCAAGACCAAAGGAAATCTCCACGCAAGGTGTACCGCACCAAGGCGATGATCGCCATCGACGGCCAGCCGCCCGTCGGCGGCAAGACCACCGACGTCGGCGCCAACGGCGTGAGCATCAACCTGGCCGATCCGCTGGCGGTCGGGCAGGGCGGACAACTGGCCTTCGACCTGCTGGTCGAGGGCAGCTTCTTCACCATCAATACGCGGGTCAAGGTGTCGTATTGCATTTTCAGCAGCGGCGAATTCAAGGTCGGCTTCCAGTTCCTGCAGCCCGACCTGGCCGCGGTGACGGCGCTGGCGCGCTTCATGCGATAAATGTCATGAAGGCGGCAGTTCGACAATAGCGCCTTGTATACGACAAGCGGCGAGCGCCATCGGCCTCGCCGTCTGCTGTATTGGCCCACTGAGCGGGCCATGCGCTATTCGTGATAGCGGTCGTGTAAATCGGAGGAACTGCCGCGCACTTCCTGGTAAATCTCGAACGCCACGAGGGCGGCCAGTCCGCTCAGTATCCCCATCACCATCAGATCTAACATATAAAACAAAACGCCTGTCGGCATCCCCTCCATGTCATGACTACCATCTCAGGTTAGCAGGCAATGGTGTATTTACAAGTGCCCACAATGCGGAACATGACTATATTCGGCTGACGCCGATTTCCATCCGCGCGCCGCGTCGCGCCCGGGGATGACATCCTTGCGCGCGTGTCATGTTCATGTCACATTGGCCAAATATGTCATGAACCTGTCACATTCGCCCGTTAGACTGCGGCTCATCGTCAGCGGGACCGTCCCGTGGTGTCACTTCCAAAGGATCCGATATGCGCATGAAGCACTTCTTCGTCTCGATCGCCCTGGCTGCAACGGCATTTTCCGCCAGCGCCCAGAACGTCAACATCACCGGCGCCGGCGCGACCTTCCCATACCCGATCTATGCCAAGTGGGCCGAGCTGTACAAGGCGGCGTCCGGCGTCGGCCTGAACTACCAGTCGGTGGGTTCGGGCGCCGGCATCAAGCAGATCAAGGCCAAGACCGTCGACTTCGGCGCGTCCGACATGCCGCTGGCAGCGAATGAACTGAATGCCGCGGGCCTGTTCCAGTTCCCGGCCATCATGGGCGGCGTGGTGCCGATCGTGAACCTGGACGGCATCGCCCCGGGCCAGATGAAACTGAGCGGCGCCGTCATCGCCGACATCTACATGGGCAAGATCGTCAAGTGGAACGCGCCGCAGATCGCCGCGCTGAACCCGGGCGTCAAGCTGCCGGCCACCGACATCACCGTCGTGCGCCGCGCCGACAGCTCGGGCACCTCGTTCCTGTGGACCGACTACCTGAGCAAGGTCAGCCCGACCTGGAAATCGACCATCGGCGCCGGCACCACCGTCAAGTGGGCAGTGGGCGTGGGCGGCAAGGGCAATGAAGGCGTGGCCGCCAACGTGCAACGCATCAAGGGCGGCATCGGCTACGTCGAGTGGGCCTACGCCAAGAAGAACAAGATGTCGCACACCCAGCTGCAAGGCGCTGACGGCAGCTGGCTGCAGCCTTCGGACGACGCCTTCAAGGCCGCCGCCGCCGGCGCCGACTGGAAGGGCACCCCGGGCTTCGCGGTGGTCCTGACCAACCAGGCTGGCAAGGGCGCATGGCCCGTGACCGGCGCCTCCTACATCCTGGTCCACAAGACCCAGGCTGCCGCCAAGGGCCAGCAAGTGCTGAAGTTCTTCGACTGGGCGTACAAGAACGGCGCGCCGTCGGCCGCCGAACTGGACTACGTGCCGATGCCGGCCGAAGTCGCCAAGCTGGTGCAGGATGCCTGGCGCGCCAACCTGAAGGACGCGTCCGGCAAGGCGCTCTGGTAATCCACATTTCCTCAACCCGGAAGGGCCGGCGCGACCGGTCTTTCCGCATGCCAGCGATATTGACAAAACGATATTGATAACGAGTCCATAAGACCATGAGCGCCCACCCATCCGTCACCGTAAACGACCTGTCCGACAAGGCCGCAGCCGAAGACGCCCGCCACTACGAAGCCTTGCGCGGCACCATGCGCAACCAGCGTATCCAGGACTTCTTCTTCCACAAGATCACCTTGCTGTTCGCCGCTTCGGTGCTGCTGGTGCTGGTCGGAATCATCATCTCGCTGGCGATCGGCGCCGCGCCGGCATTCAGCCAGTTCGGGCCGGGCTTCATCACCCGCGTCGAATGGGATCCGGTGAACGACGAATTCGGCGCCATGATCGCGATCTGGGGCACGCTGGCCACCTCGATCATCGCGCTGGCGGTCGCGTTCCCGATCAGTTTCGGGATCGCCCTGTTCCTCACCGAGATTTGCCCGGCCTGGCTGCGCCGCCCGCTGGGCACCGCGGTCGAGCTGCTGGCCGGCGTGCCGTCGATCATCTACGGCATGTGGGGCCTGTTCGTGTTTGCGCCCTTGTTCGCGGAGTACGTGCAGCCGGCGCTGAAGGAAACCATCGGCCAGCTGCCGATCATCGGGGCCATCTTCCAGGGACCGACCATGGGCATCGGCATCATGACCGCCGGCCTGATCCTGGCGATCATGATCATTCCCTTCATCGCTTCGGTGATGCGCGACGTGTTCGAGATCGTGCCGACCGTGCTCAAGGAATCGGCGTATGGCCTGGGCTGCACCCGGTGGGAAGTGGTGCGCAAGGTCGTGCTGCCGTACACCCGCAACGGTGTGGTGGGCGGCGTGATGCTGGGCCTGGGCCGCGCGCTGGGCGAGACCATGGCAGTCACCTTCGTGATCGGTAATGCCCACTCGCTGTCGGCGTCGCTGTTCTCGCCGGGTAATTCGATTTCGTCGACCCTGGCCAACGAGTTTGCCGAAGCAGCTACCGCGCTGCATTCGTCGTCGCTGTTTGCGCTGGCCCTGATCCTGTTCGGCATCACCTTCATCGTGCTGTCGGCCGCCAAGCTGATGCTGGTGGGTATGTCGCGTAACGAAGGCACCAAATAATGAATAACGCTGTCAAGAACCCTGTTTATCGCAAGCGCCTGCTGGCGCACCGCATCGGCATTACCCTGTCGGTGTGCGCCATGGGCATCGGCCTGGCCTTCCTGGCCTGGATCTTGTGGACCCTGCTGTACAACGGCCTGGGCGGCTTGAGCTCGACCCTGCTGACGGCCGATACGCCAGCCCCGGGCACCCCGGGTGGCGGCTTGCGCAACGCCATTGTCGGTAGCGTGATGATGGTCGGCCTGTCGACCCTGGTCTCGACCCCGATCGGCATCCTGGCCGGCATCTATCTGGCAGAGTACGGCGAGAACAACAAGTTCGCACAGATCACGCGCTTCGTGACCGACATCATGCTTTCGGCGCCATCGATCGTGATCGGCCTGTTCGTGTACGCGATCTACGTGGCCAATGTGCAGCACTTCTCGGGCTACGCCGGCGCCATCGCGCTGTCCCTGATCGCGGTGCCGGTGGTGGTGCGTACGACCGACAATATGCTGCGCCTGGTGCCAGCCAGCCTGCTTGAAGCCGCCTACGCCCTCGGTGCGCCGCACTGGAAGGTGGCGATCACGGTGCGCCTGCGCGCCGTCAAGGCCGGCGTCGTGACCGGCGTGCTGCTGGCGATTGCCCGCGTCACCGGTGAGACCGCGCCGCTGCTGTTCACCGCGCTGAACAACCAGTTCTACAGCAACGACATGAACGCGCCGCTGGCCAACCTGCCGGTGGTGATCTACACCTACGCCATGAGCCCGTATGACGACTGGCGCTCGCTGGCCTGGGCCGGCGCACTGCTGGTGACTGCTACCGTGCTGTTGCTGAACATCCTGTCGCGGACCCTGTTTAGCCAAAAAACTCCGCGTTAATCTACCCTGATAAAAGACAAAGTGATGAACCAAGCCATGCTCAATACGACTCCGACCCCGGCCGCTGCAAAAGCCAAGACGATCGAAATCGAAGGCCTGAACTTTTTTTACGGTAAGACGCAGAGCCTCAAGGATGTCTCGCTCGACATCCACGCCAAGCAGGTGACGGCCTTTATCGGCCCGTCGGGCTGCGGCAAGTCGACCCTGCTGCGCACGCTGAACCGGATGTACGACCTGTACCCGGGCCAGCGCGCCGAAGGCTCGATCATGTACCGCGGCCGCAACATCCTGGAGCCGGGTGTCGACGTCAACATGCTGCGCGCCAAGGTCGGCATGGTGTTCCAGAAGCCGACCCCATTCCCGATGTCGATCTACGACAACATCGCCTTCGGCGTGCGCCTGTACGAAAACCTGTCGAAGGGCGAGATGGACGAGCGCGTCGAGTGGGCCCTGAAAAAGGCGGCCCTGTGGGAAGAAGCCAAGGACAAATTGAACAAGAGCGGCCTGTCGCTGTCGGGCGGCCAGCAGCAGCGCCTGTGCATCGCGCGCGGCGTGGCGGTCAAGCCAGACGTCCTGCTGCTCGACGAACCGACCTCGGCGCTGGACCCGATCTCGACCGCCAAGATCGAAGAACTGATCAGCGAGCTGAAGCAGGATTACACGATCACCATCGTGACCCATAATATGCAACAAGCCGCGCGTTGCTCGGATTACACTGCCTACATGTATCTTGGCGAGCTGGTCGAATTCGGCGAGACCGACCAGATCTTCATGAATCCGGCGCGCAAGGAAACGCAAGACTATATTACCGGCCGCTTCGGCTGATTCTACCGGTTGCTCATTTTGCCGGCCCCCGCCGGCTTCACAAGAAAATTTGACGGAGAAGTTATGACAGGCGAGCATTCATCCAAGCAGTACGACCAGGAACTCGAGGGCATCCGTTCCCAGGTCTTGCTGATGGGCGGCATGGTGGAAACCCAGTTCGAGGAAGCGCTCGAGTGCTTCCGCATCGGCGACATCCCGCGCGCCGAGCGCGTGATGGCCGAAGACCAGGCCGTCAACCAGCTCGAAGTCTCGCTCGACGACGCCTGCAGCCACCTGATCGTCAAGCGCCAGCCGACCGCCAATGACCTGCGCACCGTGATGGCCACCATCAAGGTCATCACCGACCTGGAGCGCATCGGCGACGAGGCGACCAAGGTCGCGCGCACCGCCAAGAGCTTGCACGAGCGCGGCGTTACGGGCTTCGCCCACTACGACATGATCCGCACCATCGCCAAGGCGACCTCGGAACTGTTGCACGATTCGCTGGATGCGTTTGCGCGCCTGGACGGCAAGCAGGCCTTGCAGATCATCGCCGGCGACGAGGTGATTGACCACGAGTTCCGCACCATCCTGCGCAGCATGGTTACCTATATGATGGAAGACCCGCGCACGATCTCGTCGGCGCTGGACACGCTGTGGGTGGCGAAGGCGATCGAGCGCATCGGCGACCACGCCAAGAACATCGCCGAGTACGTGATCTACGTGGTCGAAGGCCGCGACATCCGTCACAGCAAGGTAGTGCTCGACCAGGTGGCGGAATAACACGATGGCAGACAACACCTCGGTCCTGGTCGTTGAAGACGAGCCGGCGATCGTCGAGCTGGTGACGTATTCTCTGCGCGAGGCTGGCTGGGACATCCGCACCGCCGACACCACCGCCGGCGCCTGGGAGAGCATCAGCCGGGGCAAGCCCGACCTGCTGCTGCTCGACTGGATGCTGCCCGACCAGAGCGGCCTGCGTTTGCTGTCGCGCCTGCGCGCCGACCGCGACTTCCAGGACCTGCCGGTGATCATGCTGACGGCAAAGAGCATGGAAGAGGACAAGCTGGCGGGCCTGAACAACGGCGCCGACGACTACATCACCAAGCCGTTCTCGCCGCGCGAACTGCTGGCGCGTTCACGCGCGCTGCTGCGCCGCAAATCGCCGCACCTGGCCGAGGCGCCGCTGCGTGCCGGCACGGTGACGCTCGATCCGAACAGCTGCACCGTCACGGTGGAGAACCAGCAGATCGACATCGGCAATGCCGAGTACAAGCTCTTGAAGTACCTGATGGCGCATCGGGAGCGCGTGTTCTCGCGCGCCCAGCTGCTCGACAAGGTGTGGGGCGACCATGCCGTGATCGAGGAGCGCACGGTCGACGTGCACGTGCTGCGCCTGCGCAAGGCATTGAAAAGCGCCGATGGCTTGATCCGCACGGTGCGCAGCGTCGGCTACATGCTGTCCGAGAAATAAGCGGTGTCGAAGGAAGCGATGAATCCCAAGCTGTTGTTCTGGGTGCCGGCGCTGCTGCGCACGGCGCTGCTGTTCGCCGTGTCCGGCGTGGTGTGGTGGTGGTTCGGTCTCGTGGCCGCGCTGGCGCTGGCGCTGGCCGGGATGGCGGTCGCCGTGTTCACGCAATTGTCGTACCTGTACAAGCTGGGCGAGTGGCTGGAAGAGCCGCACAGCACGCGCCTGCCGGACGGCTGGGGCGCCTGGACCGATGCGTTTGCCCGTCTGTACCGCCTGCGGCGCGACGACGAGCGCCACCAGGCCGAACTGACCGAATGGCTGGCGCGCTTCCGCCAGGCGATGCACCTGCTGCCGGAAGGCGTTGCCATCATGGACGACGTGCTGTTCCTGGAGTGGTGCAATCCGGCGGTCGAGCGTCACCTGGGCCTGACGATGGAGCGCGACAAGGGCCTGCGCGTCACGAACCTGGTGCGCCATCCGGACTTCATCGACTACATCGTGCTGGGGCGCTACGAGCAGCCGTTGACGCTATCGTTCCGCGGCCGCAAGCTGGAATGCCGCATCATCCCGTTCGAGAACCGGCGCCAGATCCTGGTGACGCACGACGCCACCGACACCGAGCGCATCGAAGCGATGCGGCGCGACTTCATCGCCAACGCCTCGCACGAGCTGCGCACGCCGCTGACGGTGATCGTGGGCTTCCTCGAGATCGCGCTGTCCGATCCGGGCATCGACGTCGCCACGCGGATGTCGCACCTGAACCTGATGACGGAGCAGGCGCACCGCATGCAGCGCCTGATCCAGGACATGCTGACCCTGTCGCGGCTGGAGTCCGACGAATATCCCATGAAGCGCGAGCGGGTGGACATACGCAGCCTGATCGACTCGATCGCCGCCGAGGCGCGCGCGCTCTCGGGCGGCCGGCACACGATCGACGTGGCGGTTGACGGCCCCGACGTGATGGGCAGCATGGAAGAACTGCGCAGCGCCTTCGCCAACCTGGCCTCGAACGCGGTGCGCTACTCGCCCAACGGCGGTACGATCCGCCTGGCCTGGACCCGCGGCGCGGATGCGCTGAGTTTCGCGGTAACGGATTGCGGCATCGGCATCGACCCCGAACACATCCCGCGCCTGACCGAGCGTTTCTACCGCGTCGACAAGAGCCGCTCGCGCGAAACCCAGGGCACCGGCCTCGGCCTGGCGATCGTCAAGCACGTCCTGCTGCGCCACGGCGGCAAGCTGACAATCACCTCGCATCCCGGCAAAGGCAGCACCTTCTCCGCCTCGCTCCCCAACACCTCACTCCCCGCCTAACCCCCCTCCAATTAGGGTCAGATACCGTCTTGGATTGCAAGATTTTTGTGAAGGTAATTGGCGTCAAACGGCTTGCCGGTTCGGATGACGCCATAGATCAGGTGTGCCAGCTTATGTGTGACGGCGCTGATCACCGCTCGCTTGGCCATGCCGTTCGCTAGAAGGCGTTCGGCAAATTGACGAAGGATAGGGTTGTGGCGGCGTGCGACCATGCTCGGCATGAATAGCGCTGCCCGTAGCGATGTGTTGCCCGTTTTGCTCACCATCGTTCGGCCTTTGAGCGACGTGCCTGATGTTCTCTGTTTTGGGGTAAGCCCCAGAAAAGCGGCGAAGGCTTTCGCATTCTTGAAGCGTCGGATGTCACCAAGGTGGCCCAGTACTCGGGCGACCGTCGTNACGGCGCTGATCACCGCTCGCTTGGCCATGCCGTTCGCTAGAAGGCGTTCGGCAAATTGACGAAGGATAGGGTTGTGGCGGCGTGCGACCATGCTCGGCATGAAGAGCGCGGCCCGTAGTGAGCTATTGCCTGTTTTGCTCACCATCGTTCGGCCTTTGAGCGACGTGCCTGATGCTCTCTGTTTTGGGGTAAGGCCCAGAAAAGCGGCGAAGGCTTTCGCATTCTTGAAGCGTCGGATGTCGCCAAGGTGGCCCAGTACTCGGGCGACCGTCGTCGCCCCCAGGCCAGGGATGCTGGCGATGAGTGCCGCATCGTTCTTCAATCCAGGATGCCTGTCGATGTGGTCGTCGATCTCATCCTGGAGCTTTCGAATCTCGGCATCGAGCCACTTGATGTGCTCGGCAACGTTGGCTGCAACGTCTCTCAGCCCAGCCACCATGTGCGCCTCTATGCGATTCTCTTCCTGCTGCCGAATGTCCTTCAGGGACTGGACGCGCAAGGTCCATGCACGCAGCTGGCGCTGCTCAAGCGGAGGTGGAGTCCAAGTATCTGGGCTCATCGCCGCGCAGTAGCGCGCGATAAGACCAGCGTCGATTTCGTCGTTCTTGTTGCGGATGTTCTCGCCCAGTCCAAAGCCCTTGATACAGGCTGGATTGACCACGCTGACATTGAAGCCCTCAGCGTGGAGCGTCGTGGCGATCGCNTCATCCTGGAGCTTTCGAATCTCGGCATCGAGCCACTTGATGTGCTCGGCAACGTTGGCTGCAACGTCTCTCAGCCCAGCCACCATGTGCGCCTCTATGCGGTTCTCTTCCTGCTGCCGAATGTCCTTCAGGGACTGGACGCGCAAGGTCCATGCACGCAGCTGGCGCTGCTCAAGCGGAGGCGGAGTCCAAGGATCTGGGCTCATCGCCGCGCAGTAGCGCGCGATAAGACCAGCGTCGATTTCGTCGTTCTTGTTGCGGATGTTTTCGCCCAGTCCAAAGCCCTTGATACAGGCTGG
>NZ_VPFD01000028.1 GCF_008014745.1 Massilia arenae | reverse complement strand
CGCCGCCGGTGCCCACGCCGCCAGCCGCGCCGTTGCCGCCGGCAGCATAGCCGCCGGTTGCGCCTGCAGCGCCCGCGCCGCCGGCCGAGTCAGCCGCGCCGCTCGCGCCGCCTGCGCCGCCAGCTGCGTTGCCGACGGTCGATGCGCCGGTCGATGCGGTGCCGGCAGCAGCGTAGCCGCCTGCGCCGCCAGCCGCGCCAGCCGCGCCCGAAGCCGAACCGCCGGCTGCGCCGGTGGCCGAGGTCGAGCCGCCGTTGCCCACGCCGCCGGTCGAGCCGGTGCCGGCTGCGCCGTTGGCGCCGCCGGTGTTCGCAGCGGTGTTGCCGATGTTGCTGATGTTATTGCCCGACACGGTGCCGGTCAGCGAGCTGTTCGCGTTGGCCGACGAGGTGTTGAACGAGTTGGCGACCGACGAGTTGGCGCTGCCGCCGTTGTTGGCGGCTGCGGCGCCGGCGGCTGCCGCGCGCGAGTCACCCGAGCTGTTGTTCTGGCCCGAGCTGTCCTGGCTGCTGTCGTTGGTAGTGGTCGAGGTGATCGTGTCGTTGCTGTCGATCGTGGTGGTGTTGGTGCGGGTGTCCGACTGCGTGTTGGTGTTGGTGTTGGTCGCGGTACGGTTGTCCGAACGGTCCACCTGGTTGTTGTTGTTGGTCGTGCTGTTGTCGTTCTGCTGGCTGTTGTTGTTTTGCTGGCTGTTGTTATTGGCCTGGCTGTTGTTGGTGTTGGTCGACGTGTTGGTGCTGGTCGACTGGTTGTTGCTGTCCGAGGTGTTGGTGCTGCTGTTGTTGGCCTGGCTGTTGTCGGTGTTGGTGCTGGTGTTCGTATTCGTGTTGGTAGCCTGGTTGTTGCTGTTGGCCTGGCTGTTGTTGGTGCTGGTCGAGGTATTCGTGTTGGTGTTCGTGTTCGTGTTCGTCGCCTGGTTGTTGCTGTTCGAGCTGTCGGTGTTGGTCGACGAGTTGGTCGAGGTATTGCCGCTGTTACGGGTATCAGTGACGGTGCTGTTATCGGTGTTCGTCGTCATCGACGAAGTCTGGGTGTTGCCGCCGCGGACGTCGTTGACGGAATTTTCTTGTGCGTGAGCCATGCTGAATGCCAGGGCGATCGCGGTTGCCAGGATAGTGCGCTTCATTGTTGCTCCCCTAATTGTCACTGAGTTGAATTCCCGAGGTCCCATGACGCCCGGTCCAACCTTCTATTAGCAGTTCCCATGCCAGGGGCATGTCGTTTTTTCAAGTCCTTGATTATGTAGGACTATTTTGATGAGTTCTGGCGGGATTAAAGGGGGAAATGAAGCGGAACAATAGCTAAAGAACAAAGTGTCTCAGACCCGTGACAATCTGAACAAAAAGTCCATGAAACTGTATCGAAATGTCACTATATGCGGGTTGTGCAGAGTGAACGGCGTTCTGCAGCGCGCTGCCGTATGGCAAGCGCGCTGGTGAGAAAAACCTGTCAAATCAAGGGAAGTAGCCGTAGGAACAGGCCGACGGCAGGGAAGGGCGGGGACTTACGGAGAAATCGCGTGCTTGGCCATCAGGCGATACAGTGTCATGCGCGAGACACCCAGCTCGCGCGCGGCCTGGCTGATGTTGTTGCCGCTGCGCGCCAGGCTCTCGCCGATGGCGGTGCGCTCGGCCGACAGGCGCGAACTACCGAGGCCTTCCTTGACCGGGCAGATCGGTCCGGCGCTGGGCAGGTCGAGGTCTTCCGGCATGACCAGCCGTTGTTCTGCGAGCACCATGGCGCGCCGCACCCGGTTGATGAGTTCGCGCACATTGCCCGGCCACTCGTAGCGCGCCATCGCCAGCAGCGCTTCGCGGCTCACGCCCTTCAGTTGCGGGCTGCGTTCGGCCGCGTACTTGTTGAAGATGAGGTCGGTCAGCAGCGGCAAGTCTTCCTTGCGTTCGCGCAGCGGCGGCACCCGGATCGGGAACACGCTGAGACGGTAGTACAAGTCTTCGCGGAAGCGCCCCTCGGCCACGGCCTGCGGCAGGTTGACGTGGGTGGCGGTGATCACGCGCGCATCGACCGCGATGGTGCGGGTACCGCCTACGCGATAGATCACGCGTTCCTGCAAGAAGCGGAGCAGGCTGGCCTGCAGGTCGAGCGGCAGGTCGCCGATCTCGTCCAAAAAGATACTGCCGCCGGACGCCGCCTCGAGCAGGCCCTGCTTGTCGCGGGTGGCGCCGGTGAAGGAACCGCGCTCGTGGCCGAACAGCTCGGAGTGGATCAGGGCCGGCGACACCGCCGCGCAATTGATGGCGATGAAGGGACCGCTGGCGCGCTGCGAGCGCAGGTGGACTTCCTGGGCCGCGAGTTCCTTGCCGCTGCCGCTCTCGCCCGAAATCAGCACCGGCGCGTCGATCGCGGCGATCTTGTCGATATGGGCGCGCAGGCGCACGATCGCGCTTGAGGCGCCGTCGATGTGGCTGGCCCGCTCCGACGCCTGGCGCCGGTGCGGCGGTGTGGTCTTGGCCAGCGTCGCCATGCCGTGGGCGTGGCCGAGCGAGTGCTGCAGGCGCAGCGCGTCGACCGGACGCGTGTGGAAATCGACCAGGTGGGCCGCGATCAGCTCGCGCAGCGCCGGCTGGTCGAGGCGTGGCGCATCGAACACGCCGATCCAGCGCGTGTGATGGTGCTGGCGCACGAAGCGTTCGATCTCGGCGTCGGCCGCGCCGTCGCTGCGGTCGAGCAGGAGGCCAACGCCGTAGTGCTGCTGCGACAGGACCTTGCGCGCCGCGGCGATGTTCTCGACCACGCACACATCCCAACCGGGCAGCTCGCCGTGGCAGGCGCGCGCGTGCGCGTTGCCTTCACCCGAAATGCATAAGAGACGTTTTACAGACACCGTTGCCCTCGTTATCACTGGAGCTTGGCCAGTTCGTTGTTATGAGTTTGGGCGCGTCGCGCCTCACGCATCCGTGCGGCAACTAATCCCTCGCTGCAGATTGCTGATGCGAAAAGTATTGTTCCATTAAACCTCAAATGCCATCTACATGGCGCACAAACATTAATAGAAATTTAATGACATGTGCAAAATTGAATGTAATGTTTATTTTTGCTCATAACAAAGTCAGCAATTTTGTTGGTGGCCTGCTATTGATCTTACCGGCCCCAACGGTGGTCGGGAAGAGTGCCTGCGACAATGTGCCGCTGCTGAGTGGCTTGTTAGCGCTGCAGGCGTTGTGCCCGTCCAACAAGGGCGCCTGAACGATGCCATGGCGCAGCAAAAAGGCTTCGGCGGCGGCCCAGCCGCCAATGACGCGGCCCGCTGTCGGCCTGCTTGTATAATGCGGCAACACCCAACCGTTTCGCACATATGACCAATACCACTCACTTCGGCTACAAGACTGTCGCCGAGGACCAGAAGGTCCAGGAAGTCGCCAAGGTTTTCCACTCGGTCGCCTCGAAGTACGACGTCATGAACGACTTGATGTCGGCCGGCCTGCACCGCGCCTGGAAGATGTTCACGATCGCCCAGGCCGGGGTGCGTCCCGGCTTCAAGGTGCTCGACATCGCCGGCGGCACCGGCGACCTGGCCAAGGCGTTCGCGAAGCAGGCGGGCAAGACCGGCGAGGTCTGGCTCACCGACATCAACGAGTCGATGCTGCGCGTGGGGCGCGATCGTCTCTTGAATAAAGGGCTTGTCACCCCAACCATGTTGTGTGACGCCGAAAAATTGCCGTTCCCGGACAATTATTTTGACCGGGTCAGCGTCGCCTTCGGGCTGCGCAATATGACCCATAAAGACCAGGCCCTGGCCGAGATGCGCCGGGTGCTCAAGCCGGGCGGCAAGCTGCTGGTGCTGGAATTCTCGAAAGTGATCGCGCCGCTGCAGAAACCGTACGACGTGTATTCGTTCTCGGTGCTGCCGTGGCTGGGCCAGAAGATCGCCGGCGATGCCGAGAGCTATCGTTACCTGGCCGAATCGATCCGCATGCATCCCGACCAGGACACCCTGAAGGGGATGATGCAAGACGCAGGACTGGAGCGGGTCCAGTATTTCAACCTGACGGCGGGTGTGGCCGCATTGCACACCGGTATCAAACTGTAGTTTCACTCTAAGGACGGAGACGATGAAAAAATTCCTGGTCACGACGATGTTGGCAGTCACCGCGTTCGCGATGGTGGCGGACGCCTTCGCCCGACCAATGGGCGGCAAGCGCTCGATCGGACGGCAATCGCAGTCCGTGCAGCAGCAGGGCCCGGCCCCGGCGCCAGCCCAGAGCATGCAGCGCCAGACGCCTAATTCGCCGGCACCGGCTGCTGCCGGCGCAGGCGCCGCGGGCGCCGCTGCTGCCGCCAAAAAACCTAGCATGATGCGCAATATCCTTGGCGGCGCACTGCTGGGCCTGGGCCTGGGCGCGCTGCTGTCGCACCTGGGCATCGGCGGCGCACTGGCCAGCATCATCTCGACCATCCTGATGGTCGCGCTGGTCGGCCTGGTGATCATGTTCATCGTGCGCATGGTGCGCCGCAAGGACACGCCGGCCAATCCGGCCGCGGCGACCGCGGGCGGCTTCGGTGGCTTCCAGCCGCCCGCCGCCGGTTCGAACGCCACGCCAGAGATCGGTTCCGGCCTGCGCAATGGGCCGGCCGCTTTCCAGGGCAATGTAGGCCTGGATAAAGGCACCGCAGCCGGCTTCGGTGGCGCTGCCGCCGCAACCAATTACCAGCAATGGGGCGTGCCGGGCGACTTCGACAGCGAAAGCTTCCTGCGCCATGCGAAATCGTCCTTCATCCGCATGCAGGCGGCCTGGGATCGCGGCGACACCGACGACCTGCGCGAATTCACCGCGCCCGAAGTGTTCGCCGAACTGAAGATGCAGATCCAGGAACGCGGCGGCGTGGCCGACTACACCGACGTCGTCAACATCGACGCCCAGCTGCTGGGCATCGAGAAGACCGCGACCGACTACCTGGCGAGCGTGCAGTTCAACGCCATGATCCGCAGCGCCAAGGACGCGCTGCCGGAACCGTTCGTCGAAGTCTGGAATATGTCGAAGCCGCTGTCGGGCTCGGGCGGCTGGGTGCTGGCCGGTATCCAGCAGACGAACTAAGCCTTTAGTTTTGGCGGAATTATTTTTCGATAAACATTCCGTGTCACCGGGTTTGCGCCCGGCAAACTGGTAAGATCAAAACCGCCCGCATCAACCCGGGCGGTTTTGTTTTTTGAGGGTTGTCCTTTCATGTTTCCTAGTCTTTCCTCACTGTCGCCTCAGCACGCTCTCACGCTGCCCGCGGTCGCCGCGATCAACCACTTGCTGGCCCAGGAAGCCTGGGCCAGGGCCTTGCTCATGCGCCATGCCGGCAAGGATGCCTGCATCGACGCCGGCCTGGCCCGTCTGCGCATGCTGGTCGGGCGCGATGGCCTGCTCGAAGCCAGTCAGGGGGATGCCGCGGCCAGCGTCACGATCCGCGTGAAGCCGGCCGACCTGCCGCTGATCGCCCAGGACCGCACGCGCGCGCTGTCGTACGTCAAGATCGAGGGCGACGCGGAGTTCGCCAACGTGATCTCGCAGCTGGCCAACGGCCTGCGCTGGGACGCCGAGCACGACCTCGAGCGGGTAGTGGGGCCGCTGGGCGCCCATCGCCTGGTCAAGACCGCGCGCCGCACCGCCGGCGGCGCGACCGAGGCGGGACGGCGCCTGGCCGAGAACCTGGCCGAGTTCCTGGCCGAGGAAAGGCCGGTGCTGGTGCGGCCGGTGCAGCGCGAAGCGTTCGCCGCCGACGTGGTGCGCCTGCGCGACGACGTCGAGCGCACCGCCAAGCGCATAGCAAGACTCGAGCAAAAGCTGGCCCAGCTGGACGCCGTCACACCCTCCATCATTTCTACCCGCGCAGACCACCACCCGGATCGTCGATGATATTGAAATTCCTGCGCCTGCTGCGCATCCTCACCGTCTTCACCAGGTACGGCCTGGACGAGATTGCCGTTACCAGCATCAATGCCCCGCGCACCGCGCGCCTGATGAACACCTTCTTCTTCTGGCGCACGATCACCTCGCCGCGCGCGATCCGCCTGCGCCAGGCGCTGGAAGAGCTGGGCCCGATCTTCGTGAAGTTCGGCCAGGTGCTGTCGACCCGGCGCGACCTGGTGCCGCCCGATATCGCCGACGAGCTGGCGCTGCTGCAAGACCGCGTGCCGCCGTTCGGTTCCGACCTGGCGGTGGCCCAGATCACGCGCTCGCTGGGCGCCCATCCCGACCAATTGTTTGCCCGCTTCGACCGCGAGCCGGTGGCCTCGGCCTCGATCGCCCAGGTCCACTTTGCCCAGCTGAAGGATGGCAAGGAGGTCGCGGTCAAGGTGCTGCGTCCCGGCATGAAGAAGCTGATCGACGAAGACATGGCCCTGATGCGCCTGGCGGCCAGCCTGATCGAGCGCGTGTGGGCAGAGGCGCGGCGCCTGAAGCCGCGCGAGGTCGTGGCCGAATTCGACAAATACCTGCACGACGAGCTGGACCTGATGCGCGAGGCCGCCAATGCCAGCCAGCTGCGCCGCAACTTCGCCGGTTCCGACTTGTTGATGGTGCCCGAGATGTACTGGGACTATTGCTCGAGCAGCGTGATCGTGATGGAGCGCATGTACGGCATCCCAATCTCGCAGATCGACCGCCTGGCCGCCGCCGGCGTCGACCTCAAGAAGCTGTCGAGCGATGGCGTGGAGATCTTCTTCACCCAGGTGTTCCGTGACGGCTTCTTCCATGCCGATATGCACCCGGGGAACATCCTGGTCTCGACCGCGCCGGAAACCCTGGGACGCTATATCGCGCTGGACTTCGGCATCGTCGGCACGCTGAACGATTTCGACAAGGATTACCTGTCGCAGAACTTCCTGGCCTTCTTCCGCCGCGACTACAAGCGCGTGGCCGAGGCCCACATCGAATCGGGCTGGGCGCCCTCGACCACCCGCGTGGACGAGCTCGAGGCCGCGGTGCGCGCCTGCTGCGAACCGATCTTCGACCGCCCGCTGAAAGATATTTCGTTCGGCCAGGTGCTGCTGCGCCTGTTCCAGACCTCGCGCCGCTTCAATGTCGAGGTGCAGCCGCAGCTCGTGCTGCTGCAAAAGACCCTGCTCAATATCGAAGGGCTGGGACGCCAGCTCGATCCCGACCTGGACCTGTGGAAGACCGCCAGGCCGCACCTCGAGCGCTGGATGACGGAACAGGTCGGCTGGAAAGGCCTGACCGAGCGCCTGCGCGCCGAAGCGCCGCGCTACGCCCAGATATTCCCGCAGCTGCCGCGCCTGGTATTCCAGGTTCTGGAGCGCGAATCGAAAGGGCAGATGACGCACCCGCATGGCGGCAGTAGCGACATGCTGGCCATGGTGCTGCTCGAGCAGCGCCGTACCAACCGCATGCTGGCCTTCCTGACCTGCATGGCGGCGGGCTTCGGTCTGGGGCTGGTCGCGCTGTATTTGCTGTAAGGCGCGCCAAAAGAAAAAGCCCGCAGACGCGGGCTTGGCAAGCTAGTGTTCTTGTACGGACCGCGCTGATGCAAGCATCTCGCAGTCTTCTGTTTCTTCTGTACGGCGGGTGGCAGGAGTTTCCTGCTACCAACATTCGGTGAAGCAGGCCGTATTAAAACATCTGCGCCATCCTTGAGCAAACGAAACACCTGTTGACGATGGTGAAAAACAACATCGTATCGTGCGCGCTTGCCCATCTGCCGTGTCTGTGCCAGCCGTGGTAGGCCGCAAACGGTTAATTCCCCTGTAAAAGCTTTATAATTCAGGGTTTTGAAGATTTTTGCGGAGCACACAGCATGCCGATTTACGCCTACCGCTGCGAAGAATGCGGTTTTACCAAAGATGTACTGCAAAAGATTTCGGATCCGGTCCTGACCGTGTGCCCGTCCTGCGCCAAGCCGTCCTTCAAGAAACAGGTGACTGCTGCCGGCTTCCAGCTCAAGGGCAGCGGCTGGTACGTGACCGAT
Organism: Massilia arenae; assembly: GCF_008014745.1. Classification (GTDB taxonomy): domain Bacteria; phylum Pseudomonadota; class Gammaproteobacteria; order Burkholderiales; family Burkholderiaceae_D; genus Telluria; species Telluria arenae. Next base: position 71,535 of record NZ_VPFD01000028.1, on the reverse strand, counting down.
TTCCGCGGCGGCACGCCGCCCGCTACCGGCACGGCCAATAATGGCAATGGTGCGGCCCCAGCCACGCCGGCCGCGTCGACCGAGGCCAGTACCCCGGCAGCGGCCCCAGCGGCCCCGGCCACGCCAGGCACGTCCGGCGGCGACAAGGGCGGCACCTGATCCGGGCGCGGCTTTGACGCCGCACGCCAACAAGAATAACGGGAATCCGATGCGCAAATATTTCATCACCGGCCTGCTGGTCCTGGTGCCCCTGGTGATCACGGCCTGGGTCTTGAACCTGATCATCAGCACGCTGGACCAGTCGCTGCTGTTCGTGCCCGACGCCTGGCAACCACGCAGCATGTTCGGCATGGACGTGCCGGGCTTCGGCGCGGTGCTGACCCTGGCGATCGTGTTCCTGACCGGCCTGCTCACCAATAACCTGGTCGGCAAGTACATCGTGCGCCTGGGCGAACGCCTGCTCAAGCGGGTGCCGGTGGTCAGCTCGCTGTACGGCAGCGTCAAGCAGGTGTCGGACACGCTGTTCTCGCCGTCGGGCAATGCCTTCCGCCAGGCGGTGCTGGTGCCGTATCCGCATGCCGATTCGTACACCATCGCTTTCCTCACCGGCGCGCCGGGCGGCGAAGTGGCGCGACACCTGGGCGGCGACTTCGTCAGCGTCTATGTACCGACCACCCCGAATCCGACCTCCGGCTTCTTCCTGATGATGGAACGCAGCCGCGTGAAAGAGCTGGACATGACGGTCGATGCGGCATTGAAGTACATCGTCTCGATGGGCGTGGTCGCGCCGGCTGAAGTGCCGTCCAGCGCATCGCCCACGGCGATCAAGTAATACCGAATCAACGAATAGTGGCCGCCTTCGATGGCGGCGCGAGCAATCAACCAACCTGGAACGAAAACTATGTCCACCATGCGTACCAACTACTGCGGCCTCGTGACCGAGGAACTGCTGGGCCAAACCGTCAGCCTGTGCGGCTGGGTGCACCGCCGCCGTGACCACGGCGGTGTGATCTTCATCGACCTGCGCGACCGCGAAGGCCTGGTGCAGGTGGTCTGCCATCCGGACAACGCCGCCGTCTTCAAGGCCGCCGAACACGTGCGCAACGAGTACTGCCTGCGCATCGTCGGCACCGTGACCAACCGCCTCGAAGGCACGGTCAACAACAACCTGAAGTCGGGCAAGATCGAAATCAACGCCAGCGAAGTCGAAGTGCTGAACGCCTCGGTGCCGGTGCCGTTCCAGCTGGACGACGACAACCTGTCGGAAACCACCCGCCTGACGCACCGCGTGCTCGACCTGCGCCGCGGCCAGATGCAGCACAACCTGAAGCTGCGTTATAAAGTCTCGATGGAAGTGCGCAAGTACCTGGACAACCTGGGCTTCATCGACATCGAAACCCCGATGCTGACCAAGTCGACCCCGGAAGGCGCGCGCGACTACCTGGTGCCGTCGCGCGTCAACGCCGGCAACTTCTTCGCGCTGCCGCAGTCGCCGCAGCTGTTCAAGCAGCTGCTGATGGTCGCCAACTTCGACCGCTACTACCAGATCACCAAGTGCTTCCGCGACGAAGACCTGCGCGCCGACCGCCAGCCTGAATTCACCCAGATCGACTGCGAGACCTCGTTCCTGACCGAACAGGAAATCCGCGACCTGTTCGAAGAAATGATGCGCGTGGTGTTCCGCAACACCACCGGCATCGAGTTGCCGAACCCGTTCCCGGTGATGGACTTCGCCACCGCCATGGGCACCTACGGTTCGGACAAGCCGGACATGCGCGTCAAGCTGCAGTTCACCGAACTGACCGAACTGATGAAATCGGTCGAGTTCAAGGTGTTCAACAGCGCGGCAAACATGCCGAACGGCCGCGTGGTCGGCATGCGCGTGCCGCAGGGCGGTTCGATGCCGCGTTCGGAAATCGACGCCTACACCCAGTTCGTCGCGATCTACGGCGCCAAGGGCCTGGCCTACATCAAGGTCAACGAGAAGGCGAAAGGCCGTGACGGCCTGCAGTCGCCAATCGTCAAGAACCTGTCGGACGAAGTCCTGGCCCAGATCCTGGAACTGACGGGCGCGCAAGACGGCGACCTGATCTTCTTCGGCGCCGACAAGGCGAAAGTCGTCAACGACGCCATCGGCGCACTGCGCGTCAAGATCGGCCACTCGGAATTCGGCAAGAAGGCCGGCCTGTTCGACGAGGTCTGGTCGCCGCTGTGGGTGATCGACTTCCCGATGTTCGAATACGACGAAGACGGCGACCGCTGGACCGCAACCCACCACCCGTTCACCGCACCGAAGGATGGCCACGAAGACATGCTCGAGACCAACCCTGGCGCCTGCATCGCCAAGGCCTACGACATGGTCCTGAACGGCTGGGAACTGGGCGGCGGTTCGATCCGTATCCACCGCGAAGAAGTGCAGAGCAAGGTGTTCCGCGCACTGAAGATCGATGCCGAAGAAGCGCAACTGAAGTTCGGCTTCCTGCTCGACGCGCTGCAGTACGGCGCGCCGCCGCACGGTGGCCTGGCCTTCGGCCTGGATCGCCTGATCACGCTGATGACCGGCTCCGAGTCGATCCGCGACGTGATCGCCTTCCCGAAAACCCAGCGTGCGCAGTGCCTGCTGACCAACGCGCCGTCGGAAGTCGACGAGAAGCAGCTCAAGGAGCTGCATATCCGTCTGCGTAACGAGCCCAAAGTCGCCTAAGAGCGCGTAGGGTGGACGGCTGCGCCGTCCACGCGTCCAAGCGACGCGTGGATGGCCGCCGCGCCATCCCAAGCCATGAAGCCCTACAAGATCCCGGAATCGGTCCTGGTCGTGATCCACACTTCCGATATGGAAGTGCTGGTGCTCGAACGCGCCGACCGCCCAGGCTTCTGGCAGTCGGTCACCGGCTCGCTCGACGCGCTCGACGAGCCGTTGATGACGACCGCCGCGCGCGAACTGTTCGAAGAGACCGGCATCGTGGCCGACGGCGAACGCATCCGCCTGCGCGACTGGCAGCTCTCGAACATCTACGAAATCTATCCCGTCTGGCGTCACCGCTACGCCCCCGGCGTGACCCACAATACCGAGCACGTGTTCTCGGTCTGTGTGCCGCGCGACATCCCCATCCTCCTCAGCCCGCGCGAACACCTGCGCCATGCCTGGCTGCCGCATCTGGAAGCGGCGGACCGCTGCTTTTCATCATCCAACGCGGAAGCCATTCTGCAACTGCCCCGTAAAATCGCTTAAAAATTGCGAACAGTAAATAAAATTGCCTTAAAGCAGTTTATTTGCCGAAAATCAGCATTGAAATGTGGCATGTCTACGCAATAAAATGACGTTTTTTAACAAAAGTACGTGGGTACTTTTTTCAAAAAATGGTCTGTGCGTGATCGCGCATATGCGCTCGCTCAAACGCACTCTCTCCTATGAAAATACATTTGAATACAGTTCACCTGTCTTTTTCATAACCATGGGAAATTTTGTCGAATGGCATGTGCACGAGATATTCCATGTTTGACAGGTGTAAATGCGTAGACTAAGGTCAACAGTTCACCCACGGTGAATTTTGGGTGGGCAACTTTTAAGTGGATGATTCTGGGAGATAAAATGGATAACCTCGAACTGAATAGCGACAAGAAAGTTAAGGCAATTACCTTGGGGGACGACTGTATCTATATCGACCTCTTCGACGGCCTGCGCCTGAGCGGTCCGCTGGCGCCGCGCCAGGAAAAGCAGGGTGCGCAAGAACGTCGTCCGCGCCGCATGATCGTGTCGGGGCATGAAGCGGTCTACGACACGGGGCTGGTGCTTGCCTGAATGTCAGATTCAGATTCAGATTCAGTAAGGGCGCGACGGTACCAAGCCGGCCGCCGCGCTCCGCGCTAGCCGCCAGGCTGTGAGGCGCACGATTGGGCCCGTTTCACGAGAACGGCGGTCCGATCCGGGTAGAATGTTCCCATGAAAATCCGTGTAGCCACCTACAACATTCATAAGGGCGTTTCGTCCCTGCGCAGCACGCCACGCGTGATCGCGCTCAAGAAAGCCATCGCCGAATTCGACGCCAACGTCGTCTTCCTGCAAGAGGTGCAAGGGCGGCACGACCGCTTCCAGGCGCGCTTCGGCAAGGAAGACCGCGGCCATCGTCACTGGCCAGAGACGGCCCAGTACGATTACTTCGCGCCGGACGCCCACCACACTGCCTACGGGATGAACGCGGTCTATGACCACGGCCACCACGGCAATGCGCTGCTGAGCTGCTGGCCGATCGAGAATTCGCACAACCACGACGTTTCCGACCATGCCTACGAGCAGCGCGGCATCCTGCACTGCATCCTGGGCGCACCCGAATGCCGGGTGCATTGCTATGTGGTTCACCTGGGCCTGTTCGAGGGCAGCCGCGGCCGCCAGACCGCTTCGTTGATCGAGGCCGTCAATGCTTCCGCGAAACCCGATGAGCCGGTGATCATCGCGGGCGACTTCAACGACTGGCGCAACACCCTCAGCGACAAGCTGCGCAACGCCCTGGGCGTCAAGGAAGTGTTCGACGAACTGGGGCCGCGCTCGCCGATGGGCGATATGGTACGTAGCTGGGCTGGCCGCCAGCCGCGCCTGGCGCCGGCCCGCACCTTCCCGGCCATGCTGCCGTGGTTCAGGCTCGATCGCATCTATGTGCGCGGCTTCAAGGTCAATAACGCCAGGGTGATGCATGGTCCCTTGTGGGCCAAGCTGTCCGATCACGCGCCGATCGTGGCTGAGCTCGAACTTACACAAGGGCCATGCGCAGTCTGACCTTTGTCGACAACAATGACATCGCGCTGCTGCAGAGTGGCATTGCTTTTTTCCCGGCGCTGATCGAAGCGCTCGACGCCGCCCAGCACGAGGTCTTGTTCGAGACGTATATCTTTGCCGAGGACGAGACCGGCGCCGCCGTGCGTGACGCCCTCGCGCGCGCCGCCCTGCGCGGCGTGAAGGTAAGGGTGCTGGTCGACTGGTTCGGCACGGGCCACCGCTGCTGCGGCCGGCTTGGGCCCACTCTTCTGGAAGCCGGCGCCCAGTACCGTGTCTTCAATCCCTGGTGCCGGCGCGGCATCGCCCGTTCGCACCGCAAGATCGCCGTGATCGACCGCGAAGTCGCTTTCGTGGGCGGGATCAACGTCAACGACGACTGGCTGTGCGACCACGCCGACGGCCACCGCCTGCCGGCGCCGCGCTGGGATTTCGCGGTGCGCGTGCGCGGGCCGCTGGTGGCCCAGATCCACCACGAGGCGCAAGTCCAGTGGGCCCGCAGCGGCCGCCTGCGGCTGCGCAAGCGCCTCCAGTTGTTCCGCGAGATGCGCAATCAACCCATTCCCTCTTGCGAAAGCCCGGCACGGGCCGCATTTGTGGTGCGTGACAACCTGCGTAATCGCAGCACGATCCAGAAAGCCTATCTGCAAGCGCTGGGACATGCGCGCCACAGCGTGCTGCTGGCGACGCCGTACTTCGCGCCGGGCCGCAAGTTCCGCAAGGCGCTGGCGCATGCCGCGCGGCGCGGCGTGCAGGTGACGCTCTTGATCGGGGTGGGGGAGTTCAAGATCCAGGATGCGGTCGCGCATTCCTTCTATCCCAAGCTGCTGGCCGACGGCGTGCGGGTGGTCGAATACCGCAAGACCCAGCTGCATGCCAAGGTGGCGGTGGTCGACGACGACTGGGCCACGGTCGGTTCCAGCAATTGCGATGGCCTGTCGCTGTTCCTGAACCAGGAGGCCAATGTGGTGGTGAGCGATCCGGTGTTCGCCGCCACCATGCGCGAGCATATCGAGCGCGGCATTGCTGATGGCAAGGAGGTCTGCCCACAGGAGTTCGCCCACACTGGCTGGCTGCGCCGCGCCACCTACGGCATGGCGTATATGGCCTACAAGCTGGTGATGCGGGTGGTCACGTTCGGCTACACCTAGGGAATTTGGAAAGAGAAAATGGAAAAAGAGAACGTACGAATCGATAAATGGCTGTGGGCGGCGCGCTTCTTCAAGACCCGCTCGCTGGCCCAGGACGCGGTGGAACGCGGCCGGGTGCGCATCGGCGGCGAACCAGTCAAGCCGGCGCGCGCCGTCAAGATGAATGACAAGATCCTCATCGACAACGGTTCAGATCGCTGGGAAGTGATCGTGGCCGCGATCTCGGGCTCGCGCGGCCCGGCGCCGGTGGCGCGCACCCTGTATTTCGAGACCGACGAGAGCATCGCCCGGCGCGAGAACGACAAGACGGCGCGCCGCCTGTATCCCGAGCCGAGCATGGAGATCAAGGGCCGGCCGACCAAGCGCGACCGGCGTGCGATGGAGCGCGTTGGCGAAGAGTAGTATCGAGTGAAACGGACGAACATGTGCCACACTGTGCAAGCGTCTGTGCACTTTGCCTTGCCCCGCTGCTAAAACCTGCAGCAATAAAAAATGGCTGCGTCAGCAGCCATTTTTTATTGCCTTCAGGTGAGGCATTAGTATTAGTCAGAGATGCGCGACAATGGCAATGATGACAGCAAGCGCACTCGCAAAAGCAGTCGACAAGGCCAGCATCGCTTTGCCAAATTTCGCGTCATCGCGAGCGATAGATTGCATCACTTGCATCATTTCATGTCCTCCTTGCGTTAGCATTCAGTGTAGCACATGTCACGACAGCTTGAAGTGGACTAGCGGGTAGAGGACGCACATCGCAACGGTGACCCCGATGGAAATCGCGATCACATAGTTATTCGTCACGCCGCTACGTACAGTCCGGGCAGTGCTGAATCCTACAAACAATGTGCAAATGAGCGCGAGAAAACCACACAGGCCAATTGTCCAGCCGATGGCACGATGATGGTCTGGATGTCTTTCCCAAGCCGAAATCGCCTCATAACTAGTTGCTGCCAGCAGTGCGATCGCGGTCCAGAAGAGCTGTCCGGTTTCGACGGACTTGCGCATCAGCGTTTTTGCGACTCCGGGCGTACCACTTGATGCCTCATCGACTGCAATAATACCTACCACGAGGTAGGGCAGGAGTACCGGTATGCCCAGGTTTACAAAAAACCATAGTCCGTTATCTGCGGCAAAGTTGAAGACAGCGTTCAGAAGTTCCATAAGGGAAGCGCTTGTTAAACAAAAAACATTATATGCCTATCAAGGTTGCGTCAAGGAATGTGAAGCTCGGTTCCTTCACACTATTTACGTGAATTGGATTTGAGGTTGAATCAGTTGAATGCCGGAACCTCAAAAAATGCTGTACCTTTAACGTGTGGCGGGTGAAGATATCCCTTGCTCACATAGACAGCATTGCCATGCTCTAGGTGCTCTCTCCCAGTACCGATCGTTGTCTTGCATCAATAGAACGCCACCTCTAAGTTCCCGTTTGACATTCTTCGGCTGATAGATAATAGTACGAGCGTTCGGATTTTTTTCGATTCAGGGGCAGCCATCAGTACTTCAGCAAAATTCATGCGCAAGGGCGAACAGACGCGAGCCGCAATCCTCGACGTCGCGCTCGAGCTCGCCAGCCGCAACGGCCTCGAAGGCTTGACCATCGGCCTGCTGGCCGACCGGATGAGCATGAGCAAATCGGGCGTGTTCGCCCACTTCGGCTCGCGCGAAGACCTGCAGCTCGAGGTGGTCAAGCTCTATCACCACCGCTTCGAGCAAGAGGTCTTTTTCCCGAGCATCACCGAAGCGCGCGGCCTGCCGCGCCTGGTGGCGATGTACACGCGCTGGGTCAAGCGCGTCTCGGTCGAGATCGCGTCGGGCTGCATCTATATCAGCGGGGCAGTCGAATACGACGACCGCGAGGGCCCGATCCGCGAGCAGCTGGTGTCGATGGTGCGCGCCTGGCAGGAAGCCTTGCTGCGCAGCGTGCAGCAGGCGGTCGACGCCAAGCACCTGCGCTCCGATGTCGATGCCGCCCAGCTGGTGTTCGAGATGCACGGCCTGATCCTGGCCCTGCACCACGACGCCCGCTTCCTGCGCAACCCGGGCGCGGTCGAACGCGCGCGGGCCGCCTTCGAGCGCCTGGTCGAGAATTACCGCAATCCCCAACTACCGCAAGACCATCAGGCGGCGTAAAGCCGCCTGCCACGTCCAACATCTTTACCCTTGTTCAGGAGATAACCATGGGTCAGTACGTCGCGCCAATCCGGGATATGCAGTTCGTTCTGCATGAATTCCTCAACGTCACCGAAGAATTCAAGAGTCTGCCGAAGTACTCGGAGATCGATGCCGACATCATCAACCAGGTGCTCGAAGAAGGCGCGAAGTTCACGCAAGAGGTGCTGTTCCCGCTGAACCACTCGGGCGACCGCGAAGGCTGCCATTTCAACGCCGCGGATAAAACCGTCACGACCCCGAAGGGTTTCAAGGAAGCGTATAAGCAGTACGTCGAAGGCGGCTGGGCGGCGCTGGCGTGCGACCCTGAATACGGCGGCCAGGGCCTGCCGATCACCCTGAACAACTCGTTCTACGAGATGCTGAACTCGTCGAACCAGGCCTGGTCGATGTATCCCGGCCTGTCGCACGGCGCCTACGAGTGCCTGCTGGAGCACGGCACCGACGACCAGAAACGCCTGTACCTGCCAAAACTGGTCTCGGGCGAGTGGACCGGCACCATGTGCCTGACCGAAGCGCACTGCGGCACCGACCTGGGCCTCTTGCGCTCGAAGGCCGAACCGCAGGCCGACGGCACCTACCTGATCACCGGCTCCAAGATCTTCATCTCGGCCGGCGAGCATGACATCTCCGAGAACATCATCCACCTGGTGCTGGCGCGCCTGCCGGACGCGCCGGAAGGCTCGAAGGGCATCTCGCTGTTCCTGGTGCCGAAGTTCCTGCCTCAGGAAGACGGCTCGCTGGGCGAGCGCAACGGCATCGCCTGCGGCGCCATCGAAGAAAAGATGGGCATCCACGGCAACTCCACCTGCCAGATGAACCTGGACAGCGCGCGCGGCACCCTGATCGGCCAGCCCCATAAAGGCCTGCAGGCGATGTTCGTGTTCATGAACGCGGCCCGCCTGGGCGTGGGCATGCAGTCGCTAGGCCTGACCGAAGTCGCCTACCAGAACGCGCTGGCCTATGCGAAAGACCGCATCCAGATGCGCAGCCTGTCGGGCCCGAAAGCACCGGATAAACCAGCCGACCCGATCATCGTGCACCCGGACGTGCGGCGCATGTTATTGACGGCTAAAGCGTACGCCGAAGGCGCGCGCGCGTTCTCGTCCTATGTCGCGCTGCAGATCGACCGTGAACTGAACCACACCGACGAAGACGTGCGCAAGGAAGCGGCCGACGAAGTGGCGCTCCTGACCCCGATCATCAAGGCCTTCATCACCGACAACGGCTGGATCGCGACCTCGGAAGCGATGCAGGTGTACGGCGGCCACGGCTACATCGCCGAGTGGGGCATGGAGCAGTACGTGCGCGACGCCCGCATCAATATGATCTACGAAGGCACCAACACCATCCAGTCGCTGGATCTGTTGGGCCGCAAGATCCTGATGGACAACGGTGCCAAACTGCGCAAGTTCGGCGAGAAGATCAAGACTTTTGTTGAAGACAACGGCCTGGACGAGCAACTGTCCGAGTTCGTGACCCCGCTGGGCGAACTGGGTGACAAGGTCACCAAGCTGACCATGGAAATCGGCATGAAGGCATTCCAGAATCCGGACGAAGTGGGCGCCGCCGCCGTGCCTTACCTGCGCGTGGCCGGCCATCTGGTGTACAGCTACCTGTTCGCGCAACAGGCCAAGATCGCGCTGGCCAAGCTCGACTCGGGCGACAAGTTCTACGAAGCCAAGCTGGCGACGATCCGCTTCTACTTCGCCCGCCTGTATCCGGAAACCGCGATGCTGATCCGCCAGGCACGTTCGGGCGCCGCGAATCTGACGGCGCTGGATGCTGAGCTGTTCTAACACCACGTCACGCTGAACCGTCGTCCCCGCGTAGGCGGGGACCCAAGTTTGCAAGCGTTAACACTGCACGACGAAACTTAGGTTCCCGCCTGCGCGGGAACGACGTTGATAAGCGCTGGTGCAGTGCTAACAATTTAGTGTTAACGACGCTAACCAAGGAATAACTTACATGTCCAATTTCATCGTCAAGAAAGTCGCCGTGCTGGGCGCCGGCGTGATGGGTGCGCAGATCGCTGCGCACTGCGTGAACGCCAAGGTGCCGGTCGTGCTGTTCGACCTGCCGGCCAAGGAAGGCCCAAAGAACGGCATCGTCCTGCGCGCCATCGAGAACCTCAAGAAACTGTCGCCGGCCCCGCTGGGCAACAAGGATGACGCGGCCCTGATCGAAGTGGCCAACTACGAGGACAACCTCGACGTGCTGGCCGGCTGCGACCTGATCATCGAAGCCATCGCCGAGCGCATGGACTGGAAACACGACCTGTACGCCAAGGTCGCGCCGCACATCGCACCACACGCAATCTTCGCCTCGAACACCTCGGGCCTGTCGATCAACAAGCTGGCCGAAGGCTTCGACAGCGAACTGAAGGCGCGCTTCTGCGGCGTGCACTTCTTCAACCCGCCGCGCTATATGCACCTGGTGGAACTGATCCCGACCGAAGGCACCCGTCCTGAAATCCTGGACCAGCTCGAGACCTTCCTGACCTCGACCCTGGGCAAGGGCGTCGTGCGCGCCAAAGACACGCCGAACTTCATCGCCAACCGCGTCGGCATCTTCGGCATGCTGGCCACCATCGTCGAAGCCGAGAAGTTCGGCCTGTCGGTGGACGTGGTCGACGACCTCACCGGCGCCAAGCTCGGTCGCGCCAAGTCGGGCACCTTCCGCACCGCGGACGTGGTTGGCCTGGACACCATGGGCCATGTGATCAAGACCATGCAGGACAACCTGAAGGACGATCCGTTCTTCAATGTCTACAAGACGCCGGACATCCTGGCCAAGCTGATCGAGAAGGGCGCGCTGGGCCAGAAGACCGGCGCCGGCTTCTACAAGAAGGTCGGCAAGGAGATCCAGCGCCTGGACTTCGCCACCGGTGAATACGTCGCCGGCGGCGCGAAAGCCGCCGACATCGTCGGTCGCATCCTCAAAGAAAAAGACCCGGTCAAGAAATTCAAGGCCATGCGCGACTCGACCAACCCGCAGGCGCAGTTCCTGTGGGCGATCTTCCGCGACGCCTTCCACTACATCGCGTTCCACTTGGATACGATTGCCGACAATGCGCGCGACATCGACTTCGCGATGCGCTGGGGCTTCGGCTGGAGCGTCGGTCCGTTCGAGACCTGGCAAGCCGCCGGCTGGACCCAGATCGCCCAGTGGGTGAAGGAAGACATCGAAGCGGGCAAGGCGCTGTCCGACGCGCCGCTGCCAGCCTGGGTGTTCGAAGGCACCGTGGCAGAGAAGGGCGTGCATACCCCTGAAGGCTCGTACTCGGCCACCAAGAACGCCTATGTTCCTGTGTCGGACCTGCCGGTCTACAAGCGCCAGCAGTTCCGCGCACCGGTGGTCGGTTCGACCACGCTGGACGCCAAGACGGCCGGCACCACCGTGTTCGAAGACGACTCCGTGCGCCTGTGGCACTCGGACGACGAGATCCTGGTCATCTCGCTCAAGACCAAGATGCACGTCATCGGCGATGGCGTCATCAAGGGCATCCAGCGCGCACTGAAGGAAGCCGAGCAAGGCTTCAAGGGCATCGTGATCTGGAATACCGACGCAGCCGAAGGCGGCGCGTTCTCGGCCGGCGCCGACCTGCAATCGGCCCTGCCAGCCTTCATGGCCGGCGGCGCGAAGGCGATGGAGCCGATCGTGCGCGAGCTGCAGGACACCTTCATGGCGATGAAGTATTCGAACATCCCGGTCGTGGCGGCCGTGGCCGGCCTGGCGCTGGGCGGCGGCTGCGAGCTGGCGCTGCATGCAAGCAAGCGCGTGGCCTCGATCGAGTCGTACATCGGCCTGGTCGAAGTGGGCGTGGGCCTGGTGCCGGCCGGCGGCGGCCTGAAGGAAGCGGCGCTGCGCGCGGCCAATGAAGCCAAGGGCAACGACATCCTGCAATTCCTCAAGAACGGTTTCATGAACGCGGCCACCGCGCAAGTGTCGAAGTCGGCGCTGGAAGCCAAGGCCATGGGTTACCTGAAGGAAGACGACGTGATCGTGTTCAACGCGTACGAGCTGCTGCACGTGGCGAAGACCACCGCGCGCGCCATGTTCGACGCCGGTTATCGCGCCCCGGCGCGCCGTACCTTCCCGGTCACCGGCCGTTACGGCTGGGGCACCATCCGCGGCCAGATGGTCAATATGCGCGACGGCGGCTTCATCTCGGCCTATGACTACCACCTGGGCGACACCATCGCCGAAATCGTGACCGGTGGCGACATCGACCAGGGCAGCGTGGTGAGCGAACAGTGGATCCTCGACCTGGAACGCAAGGCCTTCGTGGCCCTGCTGAACAATCCGAAGACCCAGGAACGCATCATGGGCATGATGCAGACCGGTAAGCCCGTGCGTAACTAACGCTGACGACTGAACAGGACTACTGACATGAGCAAACAACTTCAAGACGCATACATCGTCGCAGCGACCCGCACCCCGATCGGCAAGGCGCCGCGCGGCATGTTCAACAAGACCCGCCCGGACGACCTGCTGGTGCACGCCATCCGCGGCGCCATGGCCGCCGTGCCGAACCTGGATCCGGCGCTGATCGTCGACGCCATCATCGGCTGCTCGTTCCCGGAAGCCGAGCAAGGCTTCAACGTGGCGCGTAACGCCGTGGTGCTGGCCGGCCTGCCGAACACCGTGGGCGGCGTCACCGTCAACCGCTACTGCGCCTCGGGCATCACCGCCCTGGCGATGGCGGCCGACCGCATCCGCGTGGGCGAAGCCGACGTGATGATCGCCGGCGGCGTCGAATCGATGTCGATGGTGCCGATGATGGGCCACCATCCCTCCATTAACATGGAAACGTTCAGGGACGAGAACGTGGGCCTGGCCTACGGCATGGGCCTGACCGCCGAGAACGTCGCCAACCAGTGGAAGATCTCGCGCGAAGACCAGGATGCCTTCGGCCTGGAATCGCACCGCCGCGCCATCGCCGCCCAGCAGGCCGGCTACTTCAAGGACGAGATCACCCCGGTCGAGATCATCACCCGCACGCCGAACCTGGCCACTGGCGAAATCAGCGTCAAGAAACGCACCGTGGACAGCGACGAAGGCCCGCGCGCGGACGCCAGCCCTGAAGGCATGGCCAAGCTCAAGCCCGTGTTCGCGGCCAAGGGTTCGGTCACCGCCGCGACCTCGTCGCAGATGTCGGACGGCGCCGGCGCGCTGATCGTCGTCAGCGAAAAAATCCTGAAGGAGCACAACCTGACCCCGCTGGCCAAGTTCTCCTCGTTCGCCGTGCGCGGCGTGCCGCCGGAGATCATGGGCATCGGCCCGAAGGTGGCGATCCCCGCCGCGCTGGCCGCCGCCGGCATCACGCAAGACCAGCTGGACTGGATCGAGCTGAACGAAGCCTTCGCCGCCCAGGCGCTGGCCGTGATCCGCGACCTGGGCCTGGACACCAGCAAGGTCAACCCGATGGGCGGCGCGATCGCCCTGGGCCACCCGCTGGGCGCCACCGGCGCGATCCGCGCCGCGACCGTCGTGCATGCGCTGCGCCGTAACAACCTGAAGTACGGCATGGTGACGATGTGCGTCGGCGCCGGCATGGGCGCCGCGGGCATCATCGAGCGCGTCTAAAAGACATGGCGGCTGTTCGCAGCCGCCGCATTTCAAGCGTGGGCGGGAAATCCAAGCACCGTACGTCAATGCCGCGAGCGTGACGTGGGGTGGGCGGGTCTCCCGCCCACGCGTCCAATCGGCCCATGAACAATTCTGGAGACAACACCATGAGCATCCGCCTCACCAAAGCCGACGGCATCCTCACCATCGAATTCAACCGCGTCGAACGCAAGAACGCGATCACCGGCGCGATGTACCAGGCCATGGCCGACGCGCTGCGCGAAGCCGAACAGGACGCCGCGGTGCGCGTCATCCTGATCACCGGCCAGCCCGAGATCTTCACCGCCGGGAACGACCTCGACGACTTCCTGAACAACGTCGGCGAAGGCGCGATGACGGCCGAGCGTCCCGTATTCCAGTTCATGACGGCGCTGGAAGGCGCAACGAAACCGGTGGTGGCGGCCGTGGCCGGCGCCGCGGTCGGCATCGGCACCACGCTCTTGATGCACTGCGACCTGGTCTACGCCGCCGACAACGCCAAGTTCTCGATGCCGTTTACCCAGCTCGGGCTGTGTCCGGAGTTCGCCTCGTCGCTGCTGGTGGCCCAATCGGCGGGCTACACCCGCGCCGCCGAGAAGCTGCTGCTGGGCGAGCCGTTCCTGGCTCAGGAAGCGCTGGAGATGGGCATCGTGGCGCGCGTGCTGCCGGATGCCGAACTGCTGTTCTTCGCGCAAGGCCAGGCCGCCAAGCTGGCCAAGCTGCCGCCCGCATCGATCCGCACTACCAAGGCGCTGATGAAGCGTGCACGTGGCGCGCTGGTGAAAGAGACCATCGCGGCCGAGAACGAGCGTTTCAGCGCGATGCTGACGGGTGCCGAGGCGAAGGAGGCGTTCACCGCATTCTTCGAGAAGAGGAAGCCCGACTTCAGCAAATTCGATTGAGTATCTCGCCGCGTGCGCTGCCTCAAGCAGTATCTGCTTAAGTTTTGGCCAGGCCTTCCGATATCGTCGATATGATCAATGAATAGGGAGGCCGACATGAGCTTGAGTATCTCCAGCGTGGGCCCGCAGGGAGCGACGCTCCCTGTGGCCAGGGTAAAACCCGCGGTTGCCGAAGCACGACAAGAAACGGAAGCCCCGGCCGAGGACAAAGTGACCCTGGGCGGACGACCAGCCGAGCCGCTGACCTATGGCAGCAAAGGCGGCAAGGTGACCCAGTCCGAGCTTGCCGGCATGATCGAGGAATCCGATCGCAAGGCCCAGCAAGTCATGGACCTGATCCGCCCCCTGGTCGAGCAGCAGGGTCTCAACTTCGCCAAGGTGGTGAGCGGAGAGCAGCAACTGCAGGCGGATCCCGAAGCCATTGAAGCCGCCAGGGCGGCCATCGCGGAGGGCGGCGAATTCAGCGTGGAAAAGACTTCCGAACGCATCCTGAGCTTCGCCAAGGCCATGATCGGCGCCGATCCATCCAAAATGGACACCATTCGCGCCGCGGTCGAAAAAGGCTTCCAGCAAGCGCAGGACATGTTGGGGGGCAGCTTGCCCGAGATCAGCCAGAAAACCCTGGCTGCGGTGCAGGCCGGCTTCGATCAATGGCAGAAGGACGGCATCCCGACTGACTAAGTGGCTTCACGCGGTGGCTTGAGGCTCTTGCTGTAAAAACCCGACGGGTCGAAACAACAGACCCGCTTCTTGCCGGCCGCCAGCATATCGCCGGCGTCGGCGACCCGGCTGGCACGGGTCCTGGCCTGCTTGGCCGACTCGATCCAATGGACCCAGTCGATGCGGGCGATGGTGGTGGTGGCGTCCCAGGTCGCCCTGGCTGGCGGTGACGCGTCGAGCACCTTTTCGAGTTCGGGCGGCACAGGCGGCTCCATCTCGTCCGGCGCCGGCGCAATCTCGAATTCGACCGTGGTTCCGATAGAGACGCCCGCGCTTTCCATCAGCGTCTCCGGAACCTTGAACCAATGGCTCAATTGGCCGTCAGGCTCGAGCGTCGCATGGAAGGGGTGGCCACCGATCTTGCCATGCATGCTGGTTCTTCCGCGTCGTGGAAAGAGGTCACTGACCGATTTCGGCAAGACGACGGACGCCCAGCCTTCCTCTCCATGCAGGTCGGCGGGACGAGACAACACGGCGTCAAAACGTGTAGTGGCGGCGGCCTGGCTCATGTTTGCTCCTCCTCTCCCTGGTATGCGAAAGACGACATCGCGCTGGCGATCGCGTCGAACGTCACGCGGCAACCGGTATTCTGGCGCAGGTCCTCGTGCATCGTCACCCAGGTCTCGAGGGCTATCGACAATTCGCCGGGTAGGATGCGCACCAGGCGCGGCTCGCTTCGCGCCAGCGCGACCTGGCAGATGCCGATGCCGGCATCGGCGCGGATCAGGGCCAGTTGCGCCAGGTCGTTGTCGGTGCGTAGTGCGAGATTGGCATGCTGGAACTGTGGCCAATGCCGCAGCGCTTCGCGGATGAACGGCGTGCCGCAGTCATAGCCGATCAGCGTATGGCTGGCCAGGTCGGCAAGGCTGGCGGGTTCACCGCAGCGCGCCAGGTAGCCACGGCCTGCATGCAGGCCCCACTCTATGATGCCGGTACGACGCGCGATGAGCTGCTCTTGCGTGGGGCGCGAGACGCGCACGGCGATATCGGCCTCGCGATGCAGCAGATTCTGTACCTGGTTGACTACGACGAGTTCGATCTTCAATTCGGGATAACGTTCGCGTAATGTCGCGATAGCGGCCGGCATCACCTCGACGCCGATCACCTCGCTCACGCTGACCCTGACGGTGCCCCTCACGCCGTGACCGAAACCGCTGGCCGTCCGCTCCAGCGTGGCGGCCATGCTCTCCATTGCGTAGGCGTGCGCTTGTAGTGCGAGCGCGGCTTCGGTCGGCAGAAAACCGGTCGGCGACCGCGTGAACAGCACCAGTCCCAGGGCGTCTTCGAGCGCCGCGATATGGCGCCCGACCGTCGGCTGGGCCATGCCCAGCACGCGGGCAGCGCCGGACAGCGACCCTTCGCGCAGGACGTGAGAGAAGCTCCGATACAGTTCCCATTCGATCAAGCCGGCACCCCCGTGGTATTCAAATCTGCATAGCCGCTAGCGCATTTCATGCAATTTTCAATTGATCCAGCTTGCATCAGTATGTCTTCATCGTCAAGGAGGCAACCATGGATACGAAAAACGCTCCCGCCGTGCTGCGAGGCCTGCTCTGCTCGATCATCGTGATGTCGCTGCCAACCGGGGTGGGCGTCGCGGTCATCGCGCTGGCATCGGCGCTGCCCTGGCCCCTGGCGGCGCTGCGCGGCCCCGCACCACAACCACGTCAGCGCGCCTGCGTGACGTGCGCCTCGCGTAGCGGCGTCCAGCCCAGCCGTGCCTGGATGGCGCGCCGATTGCAGGTGTCGATATGGGCCGGCGTGCGGCGGATATAGTCTTCGGCGGCCGCGCGCTGTTCGCGGTTGCGGCTATCCAGCCATCGAACGGCTTCGTCGGCCGTCGGCACGCGGCCATTCTCGCCGTCGAACTTGGGCGGCACGGCGGTCCACACCGCCGCGTCGATGCGCCTGGCGCGCAGCCAGGCCGCAATGCGGGGATCCTCCTGCGCGCCGTCGCGGGCAGGGATGCTGCCGATCCATTCGGGCCGCTCAAGCGTGATCTTTTCGCGCTCGCGCACCATGGCGCGCGCTTCATCGAGGTCGCCGGTGGCGACATAGGCCCAGTAGGTCGGCGCCAGGCGTGCGCCTTCGCACATCACCAGCGCCAGTTCGGGACTGTCGTCGCTCTGGCGCGCGAATTCAAGGGGAAGCGGCGGACCGCCGGGATGCCAGCCAGAGGCCAGCTTGAGACCCTGGGGCTTCCACAACAGCGAGCCCCAGGCGATACAGACGATGTTCATGGATGGATAGCCTGGCAATCAAAAGCCCAGTCTAGCCCGTCATGCGAAAGCGGCGAGCACGGCTATGAAGCCGCGCTCACGGCATCAGTCTTCCCTGATGTCCTTGCTGGCCGCGGCGCCGAACAGGCGGTCCTTGGCCGACAGCAGCTTCTGCACCTTGGAACCCATCTTCATCAGCTGCGACATCGATTCGGGCGACAGGCGCTGCAGGTCGTCGAACCAGTTGTTGGCCAGGTCGACCAGCTCGTGCATCTCGCGCATGCGCTCTTGCGCGAACTGGTCTTCGGGACTCTTGGCGGTGGCCATCAGCGACTCGCGCAGCACCGACAGGGTCGGCGCCACTTCGCGGCGGCGGCGTTCGGCGGCCACCACGCGGAAGATTTCCCAGACGTCGCCGAGCGAGGTGAAATACTCGCGCCGGTCGCCGGGAATGCGCGACAGGCGCACCAGGCCCCAGGACTGCAATTCCTTGAGGCCGATGCTGACGTTGGAGCGTGAAATGCCGAGCTTTTCGCCGATGTCGTCGGCGTGCAGCTGTTCCTCGGTGACGAAGAGCAGGGCGTAGATCTGCCCCACCGTGCGGTTGATGCCCCAGCGGCTGCCCATTTCACCGAAGTGACTGACAAAGGTTTGGACGAGTGGCGTCATGTTGAGAACTTTTCGATGCTTTTGAAAGGTGGATTATCCCACGGTCCCACGACACGCACACGGACCGGCTCACCATCGTGGTGCAGCAAGCTGTTAATACATGAGTAATTCCCGACCAAGTCACTCTCCTTTTCAGACAAACTTGAAGTTTCAGTGCATAATTTCACTGTTTTCTGAAAATTCAAAATCTTTAGAAAGTTTGGCATAAGCTAAAGATAACGTAGATCAAGGCATCGGCTTCACCGCTGGACTGAACACCATGAACGCGCAACGCAACCGCTCCATCATCCTCTGGCTCGCCGCCCTGGCGATCCTGTGGGGCATGCTTGCTCCCTCATTGGCGTCGAACCCGGCGAGCCAGGGTAAGACCTGGATCGAAGTCTGCATGTCGGCCGGCACCAGGCTGGTGGCGCTCGACCTCGATACCGGCGGTGCTGGCAGCGACAAGGCCGTCCACTCCGGCATGCATTGCCCGGCCTGCGTATCCAAGTACAACCTGCAATACGACCTGGCCATCGTCGCTCACCCTCCGGGCAGCCTGGTGCTGCTGGACACCCCGCTCGAAGCTATCCAGCGCCCCCACGGACCGGCGCTGCGGCCCGCCTCGACCTTCCGCACCGACCACCGCAGCAGGGCGCCGCCACCCATCGCCTGACCGGTGTCAACCCGCGGCCAGCCGCCGCATCCTCAATCGTCTGGAGAACCACCATGCTTCGCCGCCAAGGCCGTGGCCCGGCCACGCACGTCCCATCCACCCGCAGCGCCACCTTCGTGATGAGCGCGGCAGCGCTGCTGTGGATTCCCCAGGCAGCCCTGCTGGCCCATGCCGTGCAGCGGCTGGCCAATGGCGCCGGCCTGGCGGACATGCTGGCGCCGGCCTGCGCCTTCCTGGCGCTGGGCGTGCTGCGCGCCAGCAGCGAAGCCTGGGGTGCGCGCCGCCTGTTCGCGGCCTCGCGCCTGCACCTGGCCCAGTTGCGCGGCGACGCGGCGCAGGCCCTGGCATCGCGCTCGCCGCTCGACCGCGAGCGCCTGGCCAGCGGCCGCGCCGCCAGCGCATTGGCCGAGCAGGCCGAAGCCGTGCTGCCCTGGCTGTTGCGCTACCAGCCGGCACGCATGCGCTCGATGCTGGTGCCGCCTGCGATCGCGCTCGTCGTTCTCTATTTCTCATGGACCGCCGCCCTGATCCTGGTCGTGGCCGCGCCCCTGATCCCGGTCTTCATGGCCGTCATCGGCTGGCGCGCCAAGGCGGCCAGCGAAGCGCAATTGCAGGTCATCGGCGGCATGAGCGGCTTCCTGCTCGACCGCCTGCGCGGCCTGTCGACCCTGCGCGCCCTTGGCGCCGTGGACACTACCGCGCAGCGGGTGCGCGCCAGCGCCGAAAGCGTGCGCGCCAGCACTATGCGCGTGCTGCGAATTGCCTTCCTGTCATCCACCGCGCTGGAACTGTTCTCGGCGCTGGGCGTGGCGCTGGTCGCCGTCTATGTGGGCTTTCACTTGTTGGGCGAGATCGGCCCCGGCAGCTGGGGCGCGCGCCTGACGCTGGCCGAAGGCCTGTTCATCCTGCTGCTCGCGCCGGCCTTCTTCGAGCCGCTGCGCGAGCTTGCGGCCGTGTGGCACGACAAGGCATCGGGCGAGGCGGCGCTGAAGGAACTCGAGCAGCTGCAGCATGCCGGCCTGGCGCTGCCGGGTGCGCTGGCGTCGCAGCAGAATCTGCGCACCGGTCGCGCGCCGGTGGCGCCATCGGTCGATATCGAGAGCCTGGTGTTCCAGCATCCCGGCGAAGCGCCGCTATTCGATGGCGAGGACTTGACCGTCCGCGCCGGCGAGCACGTGGCGCTGGTCGGCCCCAGCGGCAGTGGCAAGACCACGCTGCTTTCGGTCATCGCGGGCCTCGCGCCGGCCAGCGGCGGCGTGGTGCGCATCGGCGGCGTGCCGCTCGATGCACAGTCGGCTGCCGACCTGCGCGCGCATATGGCCTGGATTGGCCAGAAGCCGCACGTGTTTTCCGGCTCGGTGCGCGGCAATGTGTCGATCGAGCGCGACGGCATCGACAGCGCGGCGGTCGGCGCTGCCGTGCGCCGCGCGGGACTGGGTCACGTGGGCCACGCGACGCCGGGCGACAGCCTGGGCGAGGGCGGTCTCGGCCTGTCGGGCGGCGAGCTGGTGCGCCTGGCGCTGGCGCGCGCGGTGTGCGCGCCGCATGCCGGCCTGCTGCTGGCCGACGAACCCACCGCCCACCTCGACCGCGACACCGCCGCCGGCGTGATCGACGCACTGGTGGAGCTGGCCCAGGGCCGCACGTTGATCGTCGCCACCCACGACCTGACCCTGGCCGCGCGCATGAAACGCGTGGTGCGCATCGGCGAACCTCTCACCAAACGGAGCGCGGCATGAAATCCCGTCACGACCTGCAACCGGTGCTGGCCCTGTTCCTGAAAACAGGCGGGCGCCGCATGGCGCTGGGCGCCTTCCTCTCCACCCTGGTGGTGCTGGCCGGGATGGCGCTGCTGGGCACCTCGGGCTGGTTCATCACCGCCACCGCGCTGGCCGGCCTGGCGGGCGGCATGGTGATGTTCAACGTCTTCGTGCCGAGCGCCGCGATCCGCCTGCTGGCCCTGGGCCGCACCTTCGGCCGCTACGCCGAGCGCATGGTGACCCACGACGCGACGCTCGGCGTGCTGGCCGCGCTGCGCGAGCGGCTGTTTCGCGGCTGGGCCGGTCCGCAGGCGGCGCGCGCCTTGTTGCGCCGTCCCGCGCGCCTGCTTTTCCGCCTGACCGGCGACATCGACGCACTCGAATCGATCTACCTGCGCCTGATCGTGCCGGCCATCGCCGCCCTCGGCGCGGCGCTGCTGGCCGGCGTGGTGCTGGCCAACCTCGACTGGCGCCTCGGTCTGGCGATGTTCGCCTGGCTGCTGGCCTTCGGCTGGGGCGCGGCGCTCGTCGTCTCCCGCCTTGCCCGCCCGCTGGCGCTGCGCCGCACCCGTGCGCTGGAACGGCTGCGGGCCCAGGCCATCGACCTGGTCGCCGGCCAGACCGACCTCGCCATGGCCGGTCGCCTGCCGGCCCAGTGCGCGCGCCTGGCGCAGACCGACGACAAGCTGGCGCGCGCCGACAATGCGCTGCACCGGCTCGAGACCGGTGCCGGCTGGACGTATGCGGTCGGCGGCCACTTGACGGTGGCGGCGACCTTGCTGGCAGTGGCTGCGCTGGGATTGAATGCACCGGCGGCGGCATTGGCCCTGCTGATCGCCCTGGCCGCGCTGGAGCCGTTCGCCGCGATGCGCCGCGGCGCCATCGAGGCCGGCCGCAGCTGGCTGGCGGCGCGCCGCGTCGGCCCCCGCTTGCAACAGGAAGCGGATGACGCCATCGCCGTCGGCGCGCCGGGCGAGGACGAGACGCTGCTGCTGTGCGACGCCAGCGTCGTGCATCCGGGCCGGGAGGGCGCCGCGCTGCACGAGGTCAGCCTGCGCATCGCGCGCGGCGAGCGGGTCGCCGTGGTCGGCGGCAGCGGCGCCGGCAAGTCGACCTTGCTCGGCCTGGTCGCCGGCGAACTGGCGCCGCATGCGGGGCAGGTGAGGGCGCTCCCCGCCACCTGGCTGACCCAGCGCACCGAACTGTTCCAGGACAGCCTGCGCGACAACCTGCGCCTGGCCGATCCGCAGGCCAGTGACGAGCAGCTGTGGGACGCGCTGCGCGCCGCCGGCCTCGAGGTCGATGTGCAGATGCTGACGCGCGGCCTGGATACGCCGCTGGGCGAGGGCGGCCTGGGCCTGTCGGGCGGGCAGTCGCGGCGCCTGGCGCTGGCGCGGCTGCTGCTGCGCCGGGCCGACTTCTGGCTGCTGGACGAGCCGACCGAGGCGCTCGACGCCGCCACCGCCGCCGACGTGCTGGCGCGCCTGGCCCGTCATGCCCACGGCCGCACCGTGCTGCTGGCCACGCACCTGGCACGCGAGGCCCGGCTGGCCGATCGCCTGCTGGTGATGCGGGCAGGCCGTCTGGTCGCCGACCACCGGCGCGGGACACGAGGATTCGATGCGGCGCTGCTGGCGCTGCGTCACGACTAGAACACCACCATCGATTCACCAATAAGAAAGGATTCACCATGGATCTCGACGTCGTCGGGCTCTCCCGACTACAGTTCGCCCTCACGGCGCTGTACCACTTTTTGTTCGTTCCCCTGACACTGGGGCTGTCGATGGTCATCGCCATCATGGAAACCGTGTATGTGATGACCGGCCGCCCGATCTGGCGCCAGATGACCAAGTTCTGGGGCGTGCTGTTCGGGATTAACTTCGCCATCGGCGTCTCGACCGGCCTGGTGATGGAGTTCCAATTCGGGATGAACTGGAGCTACTACAGCCACTACGTCGGCGACGTGTTCGGCGCGCCGCTGGCCATCGAAGGCCTGATGGCGTTCTTCCTCGAAGCGACCTTCGTGGGTCTGTTCTTCTTCGGCTGGGACAGGCTGTCGAAGCGCCAGCACCTGATGGTGACCTGGCTGACCGCCATCGGCACCAACTTCTCGGCGCTGTGGATCCTGATCGCCAACGGCTGGATGCAGAACCCGGTCGGCGCGTCGCTCAATCCGCAGACCATGCGCATGGAGGTGTCGGACTTCGGCGCGGTGCTGGCCAATCCGGTGGCGCAGGCCAAGTTCGTGCACACCGTGTCGGCCGGCTACGTGATCGCGGCGCTGTTCGTGCTCGGCATCTCGGCCTGGTATTTGCTTAAGGGCCGTCACATCGAACTGGCCAAGCGCTCCATGACGGTGGCCGCCTCGTTCGGCCTGGCCGCCTCGCTGTCGGTGGTGGTGCTGGGCGACGAAAGCGGCTACCTGGCCACCGAGCACCAGCACATGAAGCTGGCCGCGGTCGAAGCCATGTGGGACACCCAGCCGGCGCCGGCAGCCTTCACCGCGGTGGGCTTTCCTGACCAGGCGGCGCGCGAAACCCATTACGCGATCCACATCCCCTGGGTGATGGGCCTGATCGGCACCCGTTCGATCTCCAGCGAGATCCCGGGCATCAACGACCTGGTCAAGCTGGCCGAAGTGCGTGTGCGCCAGGGCATCCTGGCCTATGACGCGCTGGAGCAGATCCGCGCCCTCGGCGGCAAGGGCCCCGTGCCGGCCGAGCTGCAGGCCAGGTTCGAAGAGAACAGCAAGGTGCTGGGCTATGCACTGCTGCTCAAGCGCTACGTCGACGATCCGCGCCAGGCCACCGAGGCGCAGATCAAGCAGGCCGCCAACGACACCGTGCCGCAGGTGGCGCCGCTGTTCTGGTCGTTCCGCATCATGGTCGGCCTGGGGCTGTACTTCATCGTGCTCACCGCGGTGTTCTTCTGGCTGTCGGCGCGCCGTCGCCTGGACGCCCATCCATGGCTGTTGAAAGTGGCCGTGTGGTCGATCCCGCTGCCGTGGGTCGCCGCCGAAGCCGGCTGGATCGTGGCCGAACTGGGTCGCCAGCCATGGGCCGTCGAAGGCGTCCTGCCCACCGCGGTCGCGGTGTCGAACATCGGCATCCAGACCGTGCTGGCCACCCTGATCGGCTTCGTGGTGCTGTACTCGATCCTGATCGTGGTCGAGATGAAGCTGATGCTCAAGGCGATCCGCAAGGGGCCCGAGGAGGAAGTCGAGCACTCGCCTGGCACCCACAGCCCCCTGGTCGGCACCACGCCGGCAATGCGCACTGCGCCAATGATCACTGCGGAGTAACGACATGGTTCTTCATATGCTTCTCGACTACGACACCCTGCGTGTCATCTGGTGGGCGCTGCTGGGCGTCCTGCTGGTAGCGTTTGCCGTGACCGACGGCTTCGACCTCGGCACCGGCACCCTGCTGCCTTTCGTGGCCAAGACCGACCTCGAACGGCGCGTCGTCATCAACACCGTTGGCCCAGTCTGGGAGGGCAATCAGGTCTGGCTGGTGCTGGGCGGCGGCGCCATCTTCGCCGCCTGGCCGCAGCTGTACGCGGTCTCGTTCTCGGGCTTTTATCTCGCCATGGCGGCCGTGCTGCTGGCGCTGATCCTGCGCCCGGTCGGTTTCAAATACCGCAGCAAGCGTGACAGCACGCAGTGGCGCACGGCCTGGGACTGGGCCCTGTTCGTCGGCGGCTTCGTGCCGGCGCTGATCTTCGGCGTCGCGATGGGCAATGTGCTGCAGGGCGTGCCGTTCCGCATCCAGCCCGACATGCAGATTTTTTATGAAGGCGGCTTCTTCGGGCTGTTGAATCCGTTCGCGCTGCTGTGCGGCCTGGTGTCGGTGGCGATGCTGGTGATGCATGGCGCGGCCTGGCTGGTGCTCAAGACCGACGGCCTGGTGGCCAGCCGCGCCCGTACCTGGGGCATCCGCGCGGCGCTCGCCACCGTGGCGCTGTACGCCGTGGCCGGCGTGCTGCTGTGGAACGTGGTCGATGGCTACCGCATCAGCAGCGAGCTCGTGACGACCGGTCCCTCGAACCCGCTGTTCAAGACCGTGCAGGCCGGCGTTGCCGGCACCTGGTTCGCCAACTATGCGGCCCATCCCTGGACCCAACTGGCCCCAAGCGCCGGCATCGTCGGCGCGCTGCTGACCTGGATGGCGCTGATCAAGCGCAAGGAGGGCGTGGCGATGCTGACCTCGAGCCTGTCGGTCGCCGGCATCGTGCTCTCCGTGGGCGCCTCGATGTTCCCCTTCATCCTGCCGTCGTCGATCCAGCCGCAGGCCAGCCTGACGGTGTGGGATTCGTCATCGAGCCACCTGACCCTGTTCATCATGCTGGTCTGCACCTGCATCTTCCTGCCGCTGATCATCATGTACACCAGCTGGGTTTACAAGGTCTTGTGGGGCAAGGTGAATCCGACGGAAATCCGCGATGGCAAGGGCCACGCCTACTAATCGAAGAAAGAAAGGACACCATCATGTGGTATTTCGCCTGGTTGTTGGGACTGCCGCTGGCAGCGGCGTTCGGCGTGCTGAACGCGATGTGGTATGAGCTGATGGACGATGCAGCAAAACAGAAGGAACTGCCGGCGCAGGAATCGCTGCGCAAACGCGCCTGACGGCTGGCGCGCGCCGGGTCATTGGCTCCGGCGCGCGTTTTGTCATCACCATGTCAAAGTCTTTCGACAGTATTCGAACCGTGGCTTCAGCATCGATGCGCTGGCCCTTGAATCGAAAGAATACTGTTCGCATGCAAACCAATCTCGCCATCGCGGCACTTTCCGCGCTCGCCCAGGAATCGCGCTTCGCCGCCTTCCGCCTGCTGGTGCAGGCCGGTCCCCAGGGCCAGTCCGCCAGCAATATCGCCGCCGCCCTCGAAATGCCCGCGTCGTCGCTGTCCTTCCACCTCAAGGAGTTGACTCACGCCGGCCTGGTGTCGCCACGCCAGCAGGGCCGCTACATCATCTATGCGGCGCGCCTGGAGACACTGCAGCGCTTGATGGAGTTCCTCGCGTCCACTTGCGGCAGCGCTGGCGCGCAGTCGATGCAGGAGCGCCTGGCCCCGGTATGATGGCTTCGTGCCGGATGCGCCGGCGCACCGCCAATCATGAGGAAAACCGATGACGCCACACCGCGTGCAATTGAGTCGCAAGAAGGGCTGGCGCATGCCGCCGAACACGATTTCGGTGGCGCGTCCGGGCCGCTGGGGTAATCCATTCTCGGTGCTGCCAGACGTGGCGCCGGGCACGCCGGTCGGGCGCTACGTGGCGATGCCGACGGTGGAAGAAGCGGTTGCCGCCTATCGCCGCTGGCTGCACGACGATCCCGACGGCCGCCAGCGGGCGCAAGAAGCGCAGAGCATCCTGCGCGGGCATCATCTGGCTTGCTGGTGCCGGCTCGACGGGCCTTGTCATGCGCAGGTCTTGCTCGACCTGGTCAATCGGTAGGGTTGGCGTTATTTGGCGGCGGTGACGTTGCCGATGCCCGACACCGAGCGGCTGACTGACCGCGGCTGGCCGTAATAGGTCAGGTTACCCAGGCCCTGCACGCTGGCGTTGAGCCGGTTTTTGGCGTGCACCGACACTTCGCCGATGCCGCGGAAGGTGACGTCGGCATCCTGCGCCACCAGATCCTTGGCCAAGACCTCGCCCACGCCCTCGGCGTTCAGGCGCAGGTGGCCCACGCGGCCATTCATCTGCAGGCTGCCTGCGCCGCGGTAGTTGACGTCGAAGTTATCGCCGCGAACGTTATTCAGCACCATCAGGCCGGCGCCTTCACCGCGGAAGCTGGCCAGTTCCGGCATCGTGACGACGACCCGCTCGCCGTCCTTGATATTGACGTTGTTCCTGTTTTTGTCTTCGAAGCCCAGGCGCAGCTCGCCGTTCACGACTTCGGTCGTGACGCGGTCGATGAATTTCTGGTTGCCCTCGACCCGCACCGAATGGGCCTTGCCCACCTCGACCACCAGGCTGACCGGGCCGCGCGCATCGATGGTCTTGAACGGCGCGACGTTGCGCACCTGGTCGGCAGCCTGGGCCGACAGGGAAGCAAAGGCGAGAAGGGCAGCGATGGCGGCGCGTTTCATGGTGGTCTCCGGTAAGTTGATGAAACCATTCTAGGGAGCGCGTCCTTGCCTTGCGCGCCCCGTGCGATGGACTGCACAAAACCGTGCCTGAGCTGCACAGGGGCCGGAACTAAGCGATATCAATGCTTGGTCGCCAGGAACTCGCCCTTGCCGACCGGGACCAGGCTGGTGCTCCAGCCGGATGCGCAGCGCAGCGCCTGCATGAACGGCGCCAGTTCCTGGGCGTGCGAAGTGGCGTTGTCGACTACCACCAGCCCGCCCGGACGCAGGAGGCGTTCGATGTGCGGCAGCCAGCCGAGATAGGCGCTGCGTTCGGAGTCCAGGAAAATCAGGTCGAACGATTCGTCGGCGCTGCTGGCCAGGAAGTCGGCCGCCTGGCCTTCAACCTGCACGATCCGATCCTGTAAAGACGCGCGCACAAAATTCTCGCGCGCCAGCGCGACCTTTTCGGCCGACACCTCGACCGTGGTGACGCTGCCGTTGATGCCTTGCGCGGCCTCGGCCAGCCACAAGGTGGAATAGCCGTTCGAGGTGCCGATCTCGAGGACGCGGCGGGCGCCCATGGCGCGCACCAGCACTGCCAGGAATTCGCCGGTATCGTGGGTGATGTTGAGCAGGCGGCGCGTGCGGTTATCGGGCGCCGCGTCATGGTTGATGCCGAAGGTTTCGAGCTCTTTCAGCAGTGCTTTGAGTGAGGTAGGCAACATTGTTCTCCTTTTGACACGAGAAATCGATCCGCACGATTGCGTCGATGCTAATCTTGTCGAAGAGATAAGGCTATAATCTTTTCGTCCATCAGCAAGCCACTATCATGCACATCTCAACCGTTACACTACCTGAAATGAAGCTCGCCGGGCTGCCTGTCGCAGGGCCCGCCTCGGTGCTGGAAACGGAGTTGCCAGAGATCTGGAGATCCTTCCTTGCCCGCGAGGCCGAATTGGGCGAGACCGATGGCCTGCACTATGGCGTGCGCATGCCGCAATACGGCGGCATGAAACTCGAATGCATCGCCGTTGAAGTCTCGGACCTCAACAACCTCCCACCCGGCATGATCGCCATCCGGATCCCGGAACGCCGCTACGCCCTGATGACCCATCGCGGCCCCATGGTGCACGCCCAGGCCAGCACCGTGACCGGCATTGCGACCATGGAGCAACTGGGCATGGAAGAAGACGAGGACGGCATCCGCCTGCAGCGCTACGACCGCCGCTATACGCCGACGGTCGATGACGACACGCGGCCAGACAATGCCTACGACATCCTGATTCCGTTGTACGGCTGAAGCGGAAAGAAAAAATGCAGGCCCACGTATGGGCCTGCATTAGAGGAATTGGTGCCGGTATGTTTCCCGACCGCCGGCGCCGGTAGGGCGGTTTGCACCGCCGAGTGCCCTTCCCTAGGAGCACTTGCATTGTGCCGTAGAAATGTGACGCCTCTTTGACGCACCACACTTTATTTGTTTCTGATTGTTTCCAATTGTAAATTGCGCGGATAATACTTCCTTTGCGGCCGTCTGGGCCGACAGCAAGAGGAGTGATACGTGCAAGATCAAGAGCGAGAGCAACACTGCGGACCCGAGGCGTCCATCCAGCCAGACAATCCCGCGCGCAGGCGCATCTTCCACGCCGCCGCCGCGGTCGGCGCCGCCGCCACCTTGCCCGGTGTGAGCCAGGCAGCCGTGGCCAAGCCCGCCGCCAAGGGCTCGCTCGACGCCAAGCTGCGCGCCCGCGTCAAGAACGTGGTCGTGATCTACCTGGAAAACCGCAGCTTCAACAACCTGTTCGCCGACTTCCCCGGCCTGGCCGTGCCACTGGCGAGCGTGCCGGCAGCCGCCGTCCAGCAGCGCGACCGCGATGGTTCGATCCTGCCAACCTTGCCCAAGGCCTGGGGCGGCGTGGTGCCGGGCCGCCAGAATATCGGCGGCAAGGACTACATCACCACCGAAGCCCAGTCGGCCAACATGCCAAACGCGCCGTACAAGCTGACCGATGCGGAGGGCAAGCCACTGCCGGAAGGCGTCATCACGCGCGACCTGGTGCACCAGTTCTATCACAACCAGATGCAGATCAATGGCGGCCGTAACGACGGCTTTGCCGCCTGGTCCGATGCCGGCGGCATGGTGATGGGTTATTACGGCGAGACGGCGAAGAACCTGGGCCTGTACCAGATCGCGCGCGAGTTCACCCTGTGCGACAACTTCTTCATGGCGGCTTTCGGCGGCTCCTACCTGAACCACCAGTTCCTGATCAGCGGCCGCGTGCCCGAATACTTCAATGCGTCCGAAACCGCCGCGAAGAACAAGATCGCGGTGCTGGACGACGGCCCGCAGGGCGTGCGCCTGACGCTGGCCCCCGATTCGCCGGCCTCGGCGCTGGAAGGCAAGCCGAAGTTCGTGCGCAACGGCGCGATGACGCCCGACGGCTACGCCGTCAACACGATGGCGCCGCCCTATCAACCGAGCTGGGTGCGTCCGGCCTTCGACGGCGACCCGCTGCACGCCGATCCTGCCGATGGGTCGACCCTGCCGCCGCAGACGTATGACACGATCGGCGACCTGCTGTCGAAGAAGGGCGTGAGCTGGGCCTGGTATGGCGGCGGCATGCAGGCGGCGCTCGACGGCCGCGGCGCCGGCGAGCGGCCGAACTTCCAGTATCACCACCAACCGTTCAATTACTTCAAGCAGTTTGCGCCGGGCACGAAAGAACGCGCGGAACACCTGCGCGACGGCGGCCTGGGCGACAGTCCGATCTCCAACAAGTTCATCGCCGACATCGTCGCCGGCAAGCTGCCGGCGGTGGCCTTCTACAAGCCGCAGGGCAACCTGAACCTGCACGCCGGCTACTCGGACATCGAGTCGGGCGACGCCCACGTCGCCAATATCATCGAGCACCTGAAGAAATCACCGCAATGGAAGGACATGGTGGTGGTGATCACTTTCGACGAAAACGGCGGCTGGTGGGATCACGTGGCGCCGCCGCAGGGCGACCGCTGGGGCCCGGGTTCGCGCATCCCGGCGATCGTGGTGTCGCCGCACGCCAAGCGCGGCGCGGTCGACCACAATTTCTACGACACGACCTCGATCCTGCGCTTCATCACGCGCCTACACGGCCTGCCGCTGCTCGAGGGCCTGACTACCCGCAACGCCGCTTTCGAAGCGCGCGGCGCGCGCCCGCCGGGCGACCTGACGGCGGCGCTCAGCTTCCGCTGATCCCGCTGCTCTGCTCGAAAGCCAGCCTGTCCAGGCTGGCTTTTTTCTTATGAAATTGCTTGTCGGCTAACGGGCGCTAGTTTTGAGCAGGCAGGACTACACTCGGCTCATCCAAAATCTCAACGGAGAGCGAAATGTCTAAAAATCCCATGATCAAGCGCATGCTGGCGGTATCGGTTGCCGCCGCCATGTTCGGTGCGGTCGGCGCGCAGGCGCAGACCGGCGAATCCACCCAGGCCGGCCAGCAGTCGGGCAGCAGCGCGACGTCGGCCACCGCCAGCGGCAGCGCCAAGCTGACCAGCGCTGACCGCAAGGCCATCACCGACATGGCAATGTCCAATATGGCCGAAGTCGAAATGGGCAAGCTGGCGCAAAGCAAGAGCCAGAACGCCGAAGTGAAAGCCTTCGCGCAAAAAATGGTCGACGATCACGGCAAGGCGCTGACCGAGGTGCAGACCCTGGCCCAGTCCAAGAGCGTGACCCTGCCGACCGAGCTCGACGCCAAGCACAAGGCCATGTCGGCCAAGCTCGAGAAACTGTCGGGCGACGCCTTCGACAAGGCCTATGTCAAGCAGGGCGGCGTCGGTGCGCACAAGGAAACCCTGGCCAAGCTGCAAAAGGCGTCGAAAGGCGCCAAGGATGCTGACGTCAAGGGCCAGGTCGACAAGACGATCCCGGTCGTCCAGGAGCACCTCAAGCATGCCGAGCAACTGGCGCAGGGCAAGTCAAGCAGCACCGGCAGCACCGGCGCTGCTGGCCATACCGGTTCCAGCCACTAAACAGTTCTCACTAAGCAGTTCTCACTGAGCAGTTCTCAAGCGAGCTGTGCCGTTGCCACCCGCGGCGGCGGCTCGCTTTTCCACTTCCCCTCGATGCGGTCGATCGCGATCTCGATGCCGACGATGGCGGCCAGCAGCTTGGCCGTGTAGTCGGCCGGGGCATCGTCGACCGACCACGGATCCGGCAGCGCCGCTTCCTGGCGGTCGGTCTGGCGCTCGACCAGCGCGCGTAGCCAGTCCCGGTCGTCGATCGCGCGCAGCGTGCCGTGCACGTGCACCACGTTGTAGGTCCAGGTCGGCACCACCCGGCCGCCATTTTCGGCTTTTTCGATCCGGTCCGGCGTCGCATAGCCGGACGGCCCGCGAAACACCACCAGCACCCGCTGCCCGGCGCGCTGCCACACCGGATTACCGCGCGCCACGTGGCCGCGCAGCACGCCTTCATCTGGCAGCAGTTCGAACGGCAGGTGGTCGGCATCCGGCATGCCGTCGCGCTGCGTGACCAGCATCCCCAGCGGATGGTCGGCGACCAGGGCGTGCATCGGGGCTGACTCGGATTGCGTGAAGCGGGCAGGGCAGTACATCGAGATGTTCTCCAGGATGACGATCAAGGCCCTTATCGTAGGCCCTGCTTTGGCTTGCTGAAATAGCCAATTCCATGGAAGATGGGCGTACCAATTCTTCGCCATCCGCCATGCACGTCCATGACCTGATCGCCGGCGTCTCGCTCGATCGCAGCAGCGACGTGCCGCTGTTTCGCCAGTTGTACGCCCGCCTGAAAGAGGCGATCCTGCACGGCGCGCTGGCGCCGGGTGCGCGCCTGCCGGCCACGCGCGACTTGTGCCGGCAGCTCGGCGTGTCGCGCCAGACCGTGCTGGCGGCCTATGACCAGCTCACCAGCGAAGGCTATCTGCGCGGCGGCGTGGGGCAAGGCACCTTCGTCGACGAAGCCTTGCCGCTGGCGCGCCAGGCGCCGGCTGCGCCGGGGCTGCTGCGCGCGCTGCCGGAACGCGGCGCGGTGCTGGCGGAAGCCATGGGCACGCGCCGTCTCTACGAGGGCGCGGTGCGCGCCTTCCGCCCCAGCATGCCGGGCCTGGACCTGTTCCCCTTCGACCTGTGGCGCAAGCTCGAAGCGCGCCACCTGCGCCATGCACAGCGGGGACCCTATCTCGGCTACGGTCCCGCCAATGGCTACGCCCCGCTGCGCGAGCTGCTGTGCGCCTACCTGCGCGCCTCGCGCGGCGTGGTCTGCACGCCGGAGCAGATCGTCATTACCTCGGGCTCGCAGCAGGCGCTGTATCTGCTGACGCAGCTGCTGCTGGCGCCGGGCGACGAAGTCTGGGTCGAGTCGCCCGGCTACCAGGGCGCCTGTGCGCCGATGCTGGTGGCCGGTGCGCGCATCCGCACCGTGCCGGTGACGAGCGAGGGCATGGACGTGGCCTATGGCGCGCGCCACTATCCCGATGCGCGCCTGGTGTTCGCGACGCCATCGCACCAGCTGCCGCTGGGCGCGACCATGAGCCTGGCGCGCCGGCTGGAGCTGCTGCGCTGGGCCGCGGCCAAACGCGCCTGGGTGATCGAGGACGACTACGACAGCGAATACCGCTACACCGGCCCGCCGCTGGCTTCGATGCAGAGCCTGGACCGCGCCGGCTGCGTGGTCTACGTCGGCACCCTGTCGAAGGTGCTGTTCCCGGCGCTGCGCCTGGGTTATGTGGTGGCGCCGCCGGCGCTGGCCGAGCCGCTGGCGCGCGCCAAGGCGGTGGTCGACATGCACCACGCCATGCTGCCGCAGGCCGTGTTGGCGGACTTTATCGCCGAAGGACACTTCATGCGCCATATCCGGCGCACGCGCGACGCCTATGCCGAACGGCGCTCGGTCTTGATGGCGGCGCTGGAACACCGGCTCGGTGAGCGCCTCGCCTGCGGGCCGGCCGACGTGGGGCTCGACCTGTGCATGCATTTCAGGCCCGACCGCAAGGGGCGCATCCCGGATGAAGCGAGGGTTGCGCAGGCGGCGCTGGAGGCCGGCATCGAATTGAGGCCGCTGGGGTATTACGCGAACGCCGCCGCCACGCCTGCCTGCGCGGTAGATCCCGGCCTGCTGCTCGGCTTTTCGGCGGTGAAGCCGGAAGCGATCCGGCAGGGCGTCGAGGCGCTGGCGCTGGTGATCGAGGGCCAGTGGCCGCGCAAATAAGCTTCTATCGAAGCCAGGGGTAGGCCGCCAGCCACCTTCCGAGTTCGTTGTCGTTGGCGCACCCCAGCTTATGAAAGATGTTGGCGCGGTGCGTCTCGACCGAGCGCGGACCGCAGGGCGGCACCAGCACCCGCGCGATCTCCTTGTTGGGCTGCCCCAGGCCGACCAGGCGCGCGACTTCGCGCTCGCGCGGCGTCAATTCTTCCCACAGTCGGCTCGCGTGGCCGCGCGCGCGGGCCTCCGTGATGGCGTCAGGCAGCTTGTCCAGCAATTGCTGGGTGTCCGGCTTGGCCACCCAGTCCCAGGCGCCACTGCGCACCGCTTCGAGGGCCATGGGGATGTCGCCGTGCCCGGACAGGAACACCGTCACAAGAGGACTATGTTCGGCGCGCAGGCGCTCGAACACGGCCAGGCCGCTCATGCCGCCCATGCGCAAGTCGAGGATCACGCATCCCGGCTGGCTCAGGTCGACGGCATCGAGGAAGGCTTCGCCGGAGTCGAAGGCCTGCACCGCCAGCCCCTGCGAGAACAGCAGGAGCAGCATCGAGCGGCGCAGGGCTTCGTCGTCGTCGACGACGTATAGGGTTAGTGGTGAATCTTTCATGGTACTGTTTTCAGTGAGCGATAGGCAGGATGAACGAGAAGGTGGCGCCGCCCTCGGCCTCATTCACCACCGTCATCGACCCACCATGGGCCTCGACAATGGTGCGGCAGATGTTCAGGCCCAGGCCAAGGCCGTCGCGCTTGGTGGTGAAGAAGGGGGCGAAGATCTGGTCGAGCTGGTCGGGCGGGATGCCCGGCCCCTGGTCGCTGACCGCGATCCGCACACCCTGCGCGACCCGGCACGTGGCCAGCACGATGCGGCGCCGATGGCGCGGCTGGTCGTGCATGGCCTGCGCCGCGTTGTGGATCAGGTTGACCAGCACCTGCTCGAGCAGGACCTGGTCGCCGCGCACCTTCACGGCGGGGTCTTCCAGCATCACGCGCAGCAGCACTCCCTGGCCGTTCAGCTCTGGCCTGAGCAGCGCTTCGACATGGTCGATCACGGCGCCGATGACGAGGGTGGCGTAGTCGGCTCGCTGCGGGTTGATCATGGCGCGCACCCGCTTGACGATCTCGCTGGCGCGCCGCGATTGCTCGACGATGTCGTCGAGCGCGCCGGTCAGCATGGCGGCTTCGCCCCTGGCGGCGAGGGCGCGCGAGGCGATCGCGAAGTTGGACAGCGCCATCAGGGGTTGATTGAGCTCGTGGGCCAGGGTGGATGCCATCTCGCCGGCGCTGGCCAGGCGCGCGCTGCGCTGCAGGCGCAGTTCCTGGTCGCGCTGGCGCGCCTCCGCCTGCTTTTGCGCGGTGATGTCCACGATCGAACTCATCCACCCCCGGTGCACGCCGTCGGCGTCGATCAGGGGCGCGGTATATATCATGGTGAGTACGTCGTGTCCGTCCTTGTGGCGGATGCGCGATTCGAAGCCGTGCGGCGCGGCGCGTCCCTGCAGGGCGTCGTCACTATCCCTGGCCTGCTTTTCCAGGTCGTCCGGATGCCAGTAGGGGTAGGGCGGCCGGCAGCCGAGCAATTCGTCCGGACTGTAGCCGACCATGGCGCAGAAGGCGGGGTTGACGTAGATGATCTTGCCCTCCGGGTCGCGCGCGCGCATGCCGACCAGCAGGGAGTCCTCCATCGCCTTGCGGAAGGCGTATTCCTGCTGGAGGTCGCGGGTGCGCTCTTCGACCCGGTGCTCGAGCTCGAGCCGGGCCGACTGCTGCTCGGCATAGCGTCGCTCGCGCAGGCGCCAGTACAGCACGCCCAGCAGCAGCAGGGCCATCGCCAGCGTGCCCAGCGCGAGCGCCAGGCGCCGCGCCTCGCGCACCTCGCGCATGTCCTCGAGGACCGTCAGGGTCCAGCCCAGGCCGGGCAGCGGCGTATCCAGCGCAAGATAGTCGCGCGCCTTTCCGCCGGTGCTGGTCCTCAGGACGAAGCCCGGCACGTCGTCGCGCACCCGGATCGTCCACGGCAGGACGTCGAAGCGGCGCCGCGCGCCGTACTGGCCGTGGTCCGCGATCCAGGCCGCGTCCAGTGCCGACACCGGGCCGAGGCTCTTGAATAGCCACTCGGGCACGCCGCTCAGGAACACGACGCCGCGGCTGTCCCTGAGGACTACCGGGTTGGCGCCATCGCGCCATGTCTGCTCCAGCGGATCGAGGCTGATCTTGACGACCATGACGCCGGTCACGTCGTTCCCCTCGCGCACGGGCTCCGCGATGAACAGGCCGGCCTGGCCGGTGGTCAGGCCCAGGCCGAAGAACAGCCCGCGGCGGCCTTCCACCGCATCCTCGAAATAGGGACGCTGGCGGTAGGACTCGCCGACGAAGCTCGATGGCAGGTTCCAGTTGCTGGAGGCGATGGTCAGGCCCGCGCGATCGATCAGGAACAGCGCGGTGGCGCCGGTGGTCGTCTGCAGGTCGGCAAAATAGGCATTTACGCGCGACTGCAGCGCGGCGTCATGGGGTGCCTGCAGCAAGTGATGCACGTCGGGATGGCGCGCCGCCGCATGCGGCAAAAAGTCGTGCTTTTCTACCAGGCCGCGCAGGCCGAGTACGTGCGCCGCCGTCGCCTGGTGCAGCGCCTCCATCTTGGCCTGCAGTTCGCGCTGCTCGGCGAACCAGCCGGCGGCGAAGATCAGGGCCAGCGCTCCCGCCACGGCGAGCAGCTTGCGCCAGAGATGTCGTTTGAACAAGGATGACATCGAATAGTCCCTGGCCAAAATAGCCAACAATAGCAGCTGTACAGGCTTCGCGCGGCCTCCTCCGTATTTTTACGGAGGAGGCCGCGCCAATATTGCGGATGTGCCGGCCTCTACCGGTGCCGACAATGGGGTTTCCAGAAGAGGAGACACCTTCATGACAACAACCATCAGCAATCCGGTCGCCGGCGCACAGCCGCAGGCCGCCGAACCCATTTCCGGCGCGCGCCTGCGCGCCATCTTCGTCGGCTCGGCCGGCAACCTGGTCGAGTGGTTCGACTTCTACTGCTACGCGGCCTTCGCCCTGTACTTTGCCAATTCCTTCTTCCCGGCCCAGGACCCCACGGCCCAGATGATGTCGACCGCCGGCATCTTCGCCCTGGGCTTTTTCGTGCGCCCGATCGGCGGCATCCTGTTCGGCCACCTGGGCGACCGCCACGGCCGCAAGGTGGCCCTGATGGCGTCGGTGCTGCTGATGTGCGCCGGCTCGCTGCTGATCGCCTGCGCGCCGACCTATGCCACCGCCGGCATCCTGTCGCCCTGCATCCTGCTGCTGGCGCGCCTGCTGCAAGGCCTGAGCCTGGGCGGCGAATACGGCGCCAGCGCGACCTACCTGTCGGAGATGGCGGACTCGAAGCGGCGCGGCTTCTACGCCAGCTTCCAGTACGTAACCCTGATCGGCGGCCAGCTGCTGGCCCTGGTGCTGCTGCTGGTGCTGCAGCATTTCCTGCTCACCGATGCCCAGCTGCGTGAATGGGGCTGGCGCATTCCCTTCGTCTGCGGCGCGCTGCTGGCCCTGATCGCGCTGATGATGCGCCACGATATGCCAGAGACCGACTCGTTCGAGAAGGCGCGCAAGAAGGCCAAGCCGATGGGCGGCCTGAGGCAGCTGGCCCAGCACCCGAGGGAAGTGCTGCTGGTGGTCGGCCTGACCATGGGCGGTACCCTGGCGTTCTACGTCTATACCGTCTACATGCAGAAATTCCTGCGCCTGTCGGTCGGCCTGACCGACTCGCAGACCACGGCCGTCTCGGCCGCCTCGCTGCTGTTCGCCATGTGCCTGCAGCCGCTGTACGGCGCGCTGTCGGACCGCATCGGCCGCCGCCCGCTGCTGGTGGGTTTCGCGCTGCTCGGCACGATCTTCACCGTGCCCTTGTTGACGGCCATCCGCCACGCCAGCGGCCCGTGGGAAGCCTTCGGCCTGATCGCCTGCGCCTGGATCATCGTCTCGGGCTACACCTCGATCAATGCGCTGGTAAAGGCCGAGATGTTCCCGGCCTCGATCCGCGCCACCGGCGTCGGTGTGCCGTATGCGTTCGCGGTGTCGATCTTTGGTGGAACGGCCGAGTACGTCGGGTTGTGGTTCAAGTCGGTCGACATGGAGTCTGGCTTCTACTGGTATGTCACCGGCGTCATCGCCTGCACGCTGGTCGTGTGCTGGTTCATGCGCGATACGGCGGCGCATTCGAAGATCGATGCGGAGTTGCGCGGGCATTGAGCTGGGAAAGACACTAAGGGTGATTTAAGTCGGGAGCTACCGATATCAGGCGGTCGGCAACGACGTCACCCCGAAGTGGCCCATCCACAAGCTCAGCGAATTCACGCATCCGGTTTCGCAGCTCGACCATGCGTGCAGTCGGCTCGGCTTGTGCAGCCCAGACGAGTTCGGACGGCCATTGGGCATACGCAAAATAGTGGCCGTCGGTGCACCGATGCAAACGCGACCCAAGACCGCCACGCTCATCGCGTACAAGTTCGGTAAGTTCCAGCCAGGCTTGCTCGAACTCTCGCTCATGACCAGAAGCCACTTTCCATCTAAAGTAAATCGCGTGCATGACATCCTGTCGGCGCGCGGCCGAATCCTTCCGATCGCGAGTGGATGACGTCCGGCTCGTGAGTATGTCGTCGACCTGCGTGCTCATACTTTTTCCTGGCTTGTGAGGGGATCGAGAAAAAGTATAAAATCTCAACTTAACTTGAGGTCAAGCGCAATGACGACGATCGATCCCGACAAGAAAGCCCTCACGGTGGGCGAGGTGGCGCGCCGCAGCGGTGTGGCGGTCTCCACCATCCATTTCTATGAATCGAAAGGCCTGATCAAGGGCTGGCGCACCGACGGCAACCAGCGCCGGTATGCGCGCGAGGTGCTGCGCCATATCGCCATCATCAAGGTGGCGCAGCGCACCGGGATCCCGCTCGAGACGATCCGGGAAAACCTGGCCGGGCTGCCGGAAGGGCGCACGATCAGCGCAAACGAGTGGCGGGTGCTTGGCGCCGGCTGGCGCGCGGAACTCGACGAGCGCATCGCGCGCCTGCAGCGGCTGCGCGACGAACTCGATACCTGTATCGGCTGCGGCTGCCTTTCCCTCGCCGATTGCCCGCTGCGCAACCCGGCCGACAAGCTTGGCGAGGACAGTGCCGGCGCGGCGTTCCTCGATCGCCCGGCCGAGGCGGGGTATGATGAGGTCTTCATCAGCAAGCCAACGCCATGACCGATCCTGAACGCCTCTCTCCCGACTCCATCGCCGCGCTCCAGGCGCGCTTCGACGGCCATTCGCGCAAGGCGCAGGCCTATTACGCCGTCATGCACGAGGCGCGCAAGGTGCTCGGGAATGACGATGCCGCCGATGCCTGGATGAAGGCGCCCCAGCCGGCGCTGGACGACCGCACGCCAGCCGAGCTGGTCGCGGACGGCCGCACCGACGACGTCCTGGCCAGCCTGCGCGGCGCACAACAGGGAGCGCCGCGATGACGGTCAAGCGCTGCTCCTGGGCCAATATGGCCAATCCGCGCTACATCGCCTACCACGACAACGAGTGGGGCGTGCCCTGCCACGACGAGAACACGCTGTTCGAGATGCTCAACCTCGAAGGCGCGCAGGCCGGCCTGTCGTGGGAAACCATCCTGAACAAGCGCGACACCTACCGCGCCGCCTTCGACGGCTGGGATGCGGAAAAGATCGCCGCCTACGATGACGACAAGAAGGCCGAGTTGCTGCTCAACCCCGGCATCGTGCGCAACCGGCTGAAGGTCGCCGCCGCGATCACTAACGCCAGGGCCTACCTCGCGCTGCGCGAACAGGGCCTGACGCTCGACGACTATCTGTGGGCTTTCGTCGACGGCAAGCCGATCGTCAACGACTGGCCGGATCGCGCCCGCCCGGCGCGCACCGAGCTGTCCGACCGCATCTCGAAGGATCTCGCCAAGCGCGGCTTCAAGTTCGTC
The DNA here is from genome assembly GCF_008014745.1 of Massilia arenae. GTDB lineage: Bacteria > Pseudomonadota > Gammaproteobacteria > Burkholderiales > Burkholderiaceae_D > Telluria > Telluria arenae. Next base: position 32,666 of record NZ_VPFD01000028.1, on the reverse strand, counting down.
GGCTCGACCATCGTCTATGCGTATATGCAGGGCATCGGCCTGGTGGACGATCATGACCGCGAGTGCCACTGCCGCAGCAAGCGCCGCTGACATGCATGTGCAGGACCACTGGCGCGGCCGCGCGCGCTACACCGTCTTCGACAGCGAGCATGGCGACGGCAGCCGCTTTGCTTCCCTGGTCGCGGCCTGGTATGCCGACCCGCAGCGGCCCGCGCACCTGCACGTGGTGGCGCTCACCGGCAGCTTGCAGCCGGGCTTTCACCGCGTCCCGCAGGACGACAATAACGTCACGCTCGACCTGGTATCCGCGTCGCTCGAGACCGCGCTGGCCGAACTGAATGCGCACCCCGATTTCATCCGCCTGCACGGCGCGCAGGGCACGGCCTTCGTCCGTCCGCTGGCGCGCCTGGCGGCGCTCGGCGCACGGCTGGAGTCGCATGGCCTCGATAGCGAACAGCGCGCGGCCCTGAGCGCCCAGGGATTCGCCTTCGATGGCGACGATGCGACCTTCTCGACCCGCAAGCCGCGCCTGCCGTCGACGCCAGAACCGGACCGGCGCGCGCTGGTGCTGGGCGGCGGCGTGGCCGGCTGCGCCGCGGCCGCGCGGCTGTGCGCGCGCGGCTGGCAGGTCACGCTGATCGAACGTCATCCGCAAGTGGCGATGGAGGCGTCGGGCAATCTGGCCGGCATCTTCATGCCGCTGCTCTCGCGCGACGACAATATCCCGACCCGCCTGACGCGCGCCGCCTACCTGTACGCGCTGCGCCTGTGGGAGCAACTGGGCGGCGTTGGCCGCGCCTTCGACGGCGCCGGGTGCGGCGTGCTGCAGCTGGCGCGCGATGCCGGCCATGCGGCCGTGTCGCGCGCGATCGCCGGCGACGGCAAGCTGCCGCCCGATTTCGCCCGCTGGCTCGAACCCATGGAGGCCGAAGCGCTGCTCGGCCTGCCCGCACCGGATGGCGGCTGGCTGTTCCCGCAAGGCGGCTGGGCGCGGCCGGGCAGCGTGTGCGAAGCGCTACTGGCGTCTTGCGGCGACCTGTTGACGCGGCGCTTCGGCGCAGGCGATGTGCAACTGGAGCGGGGCGACGACGAATGGCAGGCGCGCAGCGGCGATGGCAGTGTCATCGGCCAGGCGCCGACCGTGGTGCTGGCCAGCGGCGCCGGCGCGCGCAAGATGGTGCAGACCCGTGAGTTGCCGCTGCAGGCGCTGCGCGGGCAGGTAACGCACCTGGCGCCCGAACACGCGCCGCAACTGCCGCTGGTGCTGTGCCGCGAAGCCTACCTGACGCCGTCCGCCCATGGCGTCACCTGCGCCGGCGCGACCTATGACCTGGACGACGATCCGCAACTGCGCGCCGCCAGTCAGGAAGAGAACGTGGCGCGGCTGCGCGGCCTGGTGTCCGATCCGCAGGCCGCCGAGGGCGCGCCGCTGGCGGGCAGGGTGGGGTTTCGCTGCGTGGCGCCGGACCGCCTGCCGCTGGTCGGCCGCCTGCCGGACTTCGCCGCCGTTGGCGCCACCGAAAGGTTACGCGACGTGCCGCGCCATCCGGGCCTTTACGGCTTGCTGGGCTATGCCTCGCGCGGCCTGATCTGGGCGCCGCTGGCGGCCGAGCTGCTGGCCGCCCAGCTGGAAGGCGAGCCATTGCCGCTTGAGATGGCCCTGGTCGATGCGCTCGATCCCGCCCGTTTCGTGCTGCGGGCACGGCGCAACAGCCGCCATAGCCCTGAAACTGCGCCAAACGCCACGGATATCAGCCCCTGACCGTTGCGCCGCCGCAAACGTGCGCGCGGAATCGGCGTGTGCGGCCAAACTCTGGAATGCCTGCGGGTATAATTTACTGGTAGCAACTTTTTGGCCGAAAGGGCCTGTCCGGATGGAAGATTCACACCACTCGCCCGAGCTGTTCCTGTTCCTGGCGTCCACTGCGCACGACATGAAGAACTCGATCAGCGTCCTGTCCGGCACGCTCGAACGCCTGCTCGACGGCGCCTCGCCCGAGACCGAGAAGGCATACGCCCAGATGGCGCAGATGCTGTACCAGACGCGCCGCCTGAACGACAACCTGATGCAGCTGCTGGCGCTGTACAAGCAGGTCGGCAAGCCCGGCTATCCGTTCGACGTCCAGCCGATCGAAGTAGGCCAGCTGGTCGAGCAGGTGGTGGCGCTCGAGCGCGTGCTGCTCGAGTCGCGCGGCGTGGTCCTGGAACTGGACGTCGATCCCGAACTGATCGCCCACGTCGACGAAGACCTGATCGTGGGCGTGGTGTCGCACGCCGTCAACAACGCGCTGCACTACACGCGCGACCGCATTCGCCTGTCGGCGCGCTCGCGCAATGGCGATCTCGAGATACGGGTCGAAGACAACGGCGCCGGCTTTCCGCCCGCGCTGCTGGCGGCCGGTACGCCGGGCAGCGGCGACAGCGGCGTCAATTTTTTGACCAATAGCGCCGGCCTGGGCCTGTACTTCTCGGGCGAGGTGGCGCGCATGCACCGCCACCGCGAGCGGTCCGGCGCGGTGCGGCTCGAAAACGGCGGCCCGCTTGGCGGTGGCTGCTTCATCCTGACCCTGCCATGAACACGCCCGCAGCCCCTGCAAAACCGGATGCAAAGCCGGACGCCAAGCCAGATGCGAAGCCGGCCGCGCCGGCCGTGTCCAAGCCCAAGGTGCTGGAAGAGATCGACTGGGCCAGCAAGCACTACCTGATCGTCGACGACTTCGTCGGCATCCGCCAGCTGCTGCGCGAGAGCCTGCGCAGCCTGGGGGCCAGGAATATCGACCAGGCGTCCAGCGGCGGCGAGGCCATGGCCTTGCTCAACAAGCTGCGCTACGACGTGGTGCTGTGCGATTACAACCTTGGCGAGGGCAAGAATGGCCAGCAGGTGCTGGAAGAAGCGCGCCTGCGCCATCTCTTGATGCCGTCCTCGGTGTTCGTGATGGTATCGGCCGAAAAGAGCGTGGAATCGGTGATGGGCGCGGCCGAACACCAGCCGGACGCCTATCTGGTGAAACCGATCACCGAGGGCGTGCTGCTTACGCGCCTGAACCGCGTGTGGCGCCGCAAGCAGATCTTCCGCCTGATCGACCAGGCCTTCATCGAAAAGGATTACCTGCGCGCGGCGCGCCTGTGCGACGAGCAGATCGCCGCCAACCGGGTGCACGTGATCGAGCTGCTGCGCATGAAGGCGCGCATGCTGGAGCGAAGCGGCCAGCCGGCGCGCGCGCGCGAAGTGTACGAGCAAGTGCTGGCCCAGCGCGAATACCACTGGGCGCGCGCGGGCCTGGGCAAGATCCGCATGGCCGACGGCGACTTCGAGCAGGCGCGCCAGATGTTCCAGACCGTGATCGCCGAGAACCGCCACTACATCGACGCCTACGACCAGCTGGCCCGCGCCTACCAGGGCATGGGCCAGCACGAAGAGGCGGCCGCGGTGCTCGAGCGCGCGGCCAAGCTGTCGCCTAACTCGGTGCCGCGCCAGCGCCACCTGGGCCAGGCCGCGCTGCGCCTGGGGAATGTGCCGATGGCCGAGAAGGCCTTCCGCAAATGCCTGGTGATCGGCGAGTACTCGATCCGCAAGGCGCCCGACGACTACCTCGGCCTGGCGCGCGTGTGCGGCCTGAAGGGCAATACCAAGGATGCGCTGCAGCTGCTGCTGCTGGCCCAGCGCGAGTTCGGCAGCGAGCACGAACACATCGTGCTGCGCGCGAAGATCACCGAAGGCCACGTCTACCACGAGAGCGGCGACTACCTCAACGCGCGCCGCGCCGGCGACGAGCTCGATGGGATGCTGCAGGCCGATCCCAAGCGGCCCGGCACCGCGATCTGCATCGAGATGGCGACCCTGCTGTTCGCGGTCGGCGTCAAGGGTACGCCCAACGAGGTGCTGGCCCACGTCATCCGCAACAACCACGACAACACGCTGCTGCAGGATGAGGTGCAGAAGATCTTCGACCGCGCGCGCCTGCCCGACGAGGGCGCGCTCATCATCCGCACCGCGCGCAAGGAGGCGGTGGACCTGATGAACCAGGGAGTGGTGCTGTGGAAGACCGGCAAGCTGCCCGACGCCGTCAAATGGATGCGCAAGGCGTGCGAGCGGTTACCGGACAACGTCCGGGTGCTGTTCAACGCCGTGCAGATACTGATCTCGCACATGCAGCAGCGCGGCTACGAGCCCGAGCTCGAGCTCGAAGCCCGGCAGGTGCTGGAGCACGTCGACCGCTTGCAGCCTGGCCAGCAGCGCTTCGCGCAGCTGATGGAGCAGCTGAGTGCACTGCAGCCGAAGCCTGCTCCGGAGCCCGCCCAGCCGGCGCCGGAGCAGGCTCCCGAGGACGAAGCCGAACCGTCCAGGGCCTGACATGCCGCGCGGCGCAATGGTGCGTTGACGGCGGCGGCGTTTTCGCATGCGCCGATCGCGCCTAGAATGGCCTGACCATTCCACGAGGCGAGATCATGATGACCAAGGCCGCAGACCAGTTACTGCTGTACCCGGGCGGTTATCCGGTTTTCATCGACGTGCCGCAGCGGCAGATCGGCGGCGCTGGAACGGCGCTGCGTTTCGCCTTGCCGCTGCGGGCAGTGAACTTCCCTTTGTCGCATGCACGTGAATCCAAGCTGGTGGTTGCGCTGGCGGGAGAACTGACCTTGCGCGCCGGCGCCCGGGCGCATGCCGTCCTGCGGGCGGGCCAGGCGGCGCTGGTGCCGCCCGATACCGCCCACCGCATCGCCCAGCATGGCGACCGGCCAGCCGTGGTCGGCGTGGCGCTCTGGCCGGGAACGGTGGAGGATGCATTTCGCACGCTCGACCGGATGGTGGAGCAGCGCGGTTTCGAACATGCGGCGGTCGCCGCGCTGTTCGCGCGCTACGGCGTGCAGTGGGACGCTGCCATTACGCAGCAAGGGCATGTTCGGGTGCCCGACGTCACGACCTTTCGTGCAGCATCGCGGGCATTACCGCCGGCGCTAGGGGAGCGGCTAGCGGCCTGCTGGCATGAATGGCTGCCGCCGGCGTGAACAGGCTTTCGAAGCCGTCATCCTCGATGTCTTCCAGCAGCCCGATCAGGACTAGCGACACCTGCTTGAGCTCGCGCATCAGGGGTGCGATGTCGGCCTGGCCGGCGCCGGCCCGAATGCGCTCGACGATGCGGGCGCCAATCTCGTGCAGCCTGCGGTGCGGCGCATCGAGCGCGTGGTAAGTCGGCGTGCCCGCGAAATAGCGGCCCTCGTTCAGGTACCAGCGGCCGAGGGAGCACTTGGTGACGCACAGGGTCGGGTGGCCGGCCGACTGGCGTAGCGGCGCATCGGGAGGCAGGGCGGCACGCCGGATCGCGAAGCTGGCCAATTGGCGCCGCCACTGCACGTGGTCGACGATCGCCATGTGGACCAGGCCGACAGGCAGGCCGCGGCACTTGCCGGCGGCGGCGCAGAAGGCCTTGAAGCCCTCCAGGGGGAGGGCGCGGCTGATCAGGAAGCCCTGGGCCACGCCGCAGCCGGCTTCCACCAGAAAATCGTGCTGCGCAAGCGTTTCGACGCCTTCCGCGACCACTTCCAGGCCGAGTTCGTGGCCGAGGCGGATCGAGGAACGCACGATGGTCGCGTTCTTGGGCGAGTCGAGCATGCGCACCACGATGCCCTGGTCCAGCTTGATGGTCGTGAATGGCCACTGGCTCAACGTATCGATGCTCGAGTAGCCGATGCCGTAGTCGTCCATCGCCAGGCCGATCCCGGCCTCGGTCAGCGCCTGCACGTTGTACAGCACGCAGGGCGCGGCCTGCAGCGCTTGCGTTTCGGTGATCTCGAGTTCGAGCGCCGCCGGCGGCAGCCCGCCGCGCACGATGGCGTCGAGGATCATGCTTGTCAGCGTGCTGTTTTCGAGGTCGCAGGAGCAGACATTGAACGACACCTGGAACTGTTCCGCCAGGCCGCCGTCGACCAAGTCATGCACGAGCTGTGGCAGCAGCCGCCGGGTCAGGCTCTTGAGCAGGCCGGCGCGCTCGATGGCGCCGATGAAGGCCGATGCCGGCAGCAGTGTGCCGTCGGGGCGCTGCCAGCGCACCAGGGCTTCGGCGCCGACGATGCGGTTGCTGGTCAGCGATACCTTGGGCTGGTAGTACAGGACGAATTCGCGCCGGCGCAGCGCGCCGGCGATCTCCTCTCGGCTGACGATCGACATGGCATTTCCCGTGGACGTTCATATCGATGTTATCCGCCGAAGCCGCCAGGCGGTCAAGCGCTGCGCCTTCTACCATCGGCGGGAGGACGCTGCGTTTTTCCTCAATAATCGACCGGGTAGTCCTTGCGGAATCTGGCGCCGCTGAAGGCCTTTTTCTGGGTCCAGTCCTGGGCCGGGCTGGTCCAGTAGGAATCGTCGGCCGGCAGGCCCAGGGCCAGGAAGCTGGCCGAGGCGATGTACATGCTGCCGCTGTTGGAATACCAGTCGCCCAGCTCCGGCTGGTGGCCGGCGAAGCCGATGGTGAGATAGCCCTCCCTGGTGAAGTTGTCCGGCGCGGTGTACAAGGCCTTGTGCATCGCCTGCATCGCCGCCCGCACCTGGCCCTCGGGCAGGGTCTGCGGCAACTGCTTGCGCCAGGCCAGCAGGGCCAGCGGCTGGAAGGCGGCGCTGCGGTAGGTGAGCGAGCGGCCGATCGGCGGGAAGGTTCCCTGCGGCGAGATGAAGCGTTCCAGGTGCTCGCAATAGCGCTGGGTGCGTTTCAGGGCCTGGGCGCGCAGCTCGGCCGGCTTGCCGTTCCAGAACGGCGCTTTATGCTGTTCGAGCACCTCGAGGATCTCGAGCAGCATCGGGTACATCACGAAAGAACTGTAGTAATCGAAGTGGAACGATTCGCCGTCCTTGATCCAGCCGTCGCCCACATACCACTCGTTGACCTTGCGGATCGCGACATTGGTGCGCAGCGGATCGGCCTCTTCGCCGATCGACAGCAGCCAGGCCTCGTTCATCGCCGCGAACAGCAGCCAGTTGATGAAGGGAGGCTCGATCCGGCGCAGGCCCTTGATCTCGGCGACGATGCGCTGCTTGGTGGTGGTGTCGAGCGGCTCCCACAGCGCTTTCGGCGCGCGCATCAGCGCATTGGTGAAATAGGCCGAGTCGACCAGCGCCTGGCCGTGGCCGCGCCAGGTCAGGTAATCGGGGCTTTTCGGATCGACCGAATGCACATAGCTCTGCAAGGCCATCTGGCGCAGGCGCGCACGGGTCTTGCCTTCAGCGCTGGCGTCGTCGGGCAAGGCCAGCCACGGCGCCGCGCCGGCGATCAGCCGGCCGAAGGCTTCCAGGTAGGCCACGTTGTTGTCGCGTCCATCCGAGCTCGGGCTCACCTCCAGCTTGAAGTTCTTTTTCAGCTCGCCGCGCGCCATATTCGACAGCACCGGTTCGGCCATCTTCTGCAGCAGGCCGGCCATGTACGCGCGGTCGCCGCCGGTCGCAGCGGATGGTGGCGCGGCCATCGCGGGCGCAGCCAAGCCGCCCAGTGCGGCGCCTGCCGCCAGGCTGCCGATGAAATCTCGTCTCTGCATTGCGTCTCCTTGTCGTGATTGATTCAGGGCTCGCCGGCCAGCCGTTCGCCGGCATAGGCGCGATACCTGCGGATGCGGCCCGTAACGTCGTCCTTGCCCTGGCGCGGCACGTAGCGCAGGCCGGCCACCTCGACGTCCTTGCCGAGGTCGATCACCAGGCGGTGCGGGTGCGCCGTGCCGGCGCCCGGGCCGCTGTAGGCCGTGTGCCAGTAATCGCTGTTCTGGCCATTGATCGCATTGAGCGCACCGCCATCTTCCTTGTGCGCTTCTTCGCTGTCGACCCAGGCGATGGTCCAGGCGGATTGCTCGATCGTCTTGCCGTTCTTGTCCAGCAACGCCAGCTCGGCCACGGCGGCGTAGGGCTTGCCGTCGAAGGCGTCGAGCGACTCGAGGCAGAACTGGCGCGCGCGCAGCGGCGCCGCGAAGCGCACGTCCTGGGTCGCGGAGCCGGGCGCGAACGCGCCTTCGTGCGCGGGCTGCACGCCGTCGAGCTGCAGCCTGACGGTGCTGGGCGGGCGTTCGAGGTCGCGCTCGCGGTGCAGCTGGTCGAGGATCGGTTTGGCGAGGCCCACGATGCGCGCCTCGCGCGGGCCGGTCAGGTCGAGCACGACTACCTCGTTGCGGCCGCGCTTGATCCACGGCCCCGGCAGGTACATGGTCTGGGTCGGTCCGATGCTCCAGTAGCGGCCCAGGCAGCGGCCGTTGATCCAGACGATGCCCTGGCCCCAGCCCGACATGTCGAGGAAGGTGTCGTGGGTGGCGCTCGTGTCGAAGCTGCCGCGCCAGAACGCCGCGTCCTTGCTGCGGCCGCGTTTGAACGCCAGCGGCGGCAGCACGCCTTCGGCATCGAAATCGATGGCGCGGATCTCCCAGTTTTCCAGCGCCTGGGCCTCGCCGCCGTTTGGCGTGAAGGTGACCGGACCATGCATACCCTTGCGGTCGTGGATCTCGACGCCGAAGTTCACGCGCGCGATCGTGTACAGCAAGACCTCGACGGTTACGGGCTTGCTGCGCGCGGGGATCGTCACCTTGAAGCGGCGGTAGCGCGTGTCCATCGTGCCCACCAGCTTGCCGTCGACCCGCACCCAGGCCAGGTCGCGCACCTTGGCCGCCGCCAGCACCCCGGCGGGACCGGCCGGCAAGGTGACGCGGTAGGCGACGATGCCGCGGCTGATGTCGTATTCCTCGATCGGGCGCGGCGACGCATCCCGGATCGTGCGCGCCGGCAGACTGGCGCTCAATGGCGCGGTCTCGTTCAGGGCGAAGGCGGGGATCGTCATCACCGGCATCGGCGCCGGCGGCTGCGGCAAGGTCTCACCTGGTGCCAGGAAGGGCGTCATCGCGGTGCGATAGGCCTCGAACTTGGCGCCGATCCAGCCGGCCTCGCTGATCGGGGCGTCGTAGTCGTAGCTGGTGGTGTCGGGCCGGAACGGCCGGTCGCAGCCGCCCCACAGGCCGAAGGTGGTGCCGCCGTGCGCCATGTAGAGGCTGAACGAGCCGTTCGCTGCCAGCATCGTCTTGATGTCGGCTACGGCGTTCTCGACGCCGCCGCGGCGGTGCGGCGCGCCCCAGGTGTCGAACCAGCCGGAATAGTACTCGCCGCACATCAGCGGTCCTTGCTGCACCTCGGTCAGCGCCTTGAAACCGGCCTCGGGGTTGCTGCCGAAGTTCGCCACCGAATACAGCTCGGGGATGTGGGTCTTGGCCACCGCATTGGTCGGGTTGCACTGGAATAGCGGGACGTCGAAGCCGGCGTCCAGCACGGCCTGGCGCAGCGCGCGCATATAGTCCAGGTCTTCGCCATAGAAGCCGTATTCGTTCTCGACCTGCACCATCAGGATCGGGCCGCCGCGCGTCACCTGCTGCGAGCCGAGCACGCGGCCGACCTCGCGCAGCCAGCGCCGCGACGGCGCCAGGAAGGCTTCGCTCGTGGAACGCAGGAAGGCGTCGCCCGGTTGCTTGAGCAGCCACCAGGGCAGGCCACCCATCTCCCATTCGGCGCAGGCATACGGACCGGGGCGCAGAATCACCCACAGGCCTTCCTGCTGCGCTAGCCGGCAGAATTCGGCGGCATCGCGCTGGCCGGCCCAGTCGAATTTTCCTTCACGCCACTCGTGGTAGTTCCAGAACAGGTAGGCGCACACGCTGTTCAGGCCCATCGCCTTGATGGTCTTGAGGCGGTGCGTCCAGTACTCGCGCGGCACGCGCGAAAAATGCATCTCGCCGCAGCGGATCTGCAGCGGCTTGCCGTCCAGCAGAAAGTCTTCGCGGCCGATCGCGAAACGGTGCGAGGCAGCAGCCTGGATCTGAGCTGGCAAGAGCGCCAGCGCGGAACTGGCCGCGGCGCCCTGCAGCAGGCGCCGGCGAGGCAGCGTAGGCGTCATCGCTCACCTCCCGCGTTATCGACCAGGCCCGCCATCTCGCTCGCCGCCAGCAGGAAGGCGCCGACGCCGAAGGGCGCGGTCGAGTCCTGGTTCACGACCTGGCCAGGGATCGCGCGCTCGCCGATCGGCTGCACATAGCCGACTCGCCCATCGGACTGCAGCGCGACCCGGCTGAGGAAATGCCAGCCGCGCAGGGCGGTCGGCGCATACGCGGCGCGGTCCAGGTAGCCGTTGTTGATGCCCCAGGCGTAGGCATAGGTGAAGAAGGCGGTGCCGCTGCTTTCCGGCCCCGGCGCATGGCCAGGGTCGAGCAGGCTGCGGGTCCAGTAGCCATCGTCCTGCTGCAGTGGCTTGAGGGCCGCTGCCATGCGGCGGAAGCGCTCGGTCAGCAGGGGCCGGCTCGGATTGTCGGGCGGCAGGTCAGCCAGCGTCTTGGCCAGGGCGGCGAACACCCAGCCATCGCCGCGCGCCCAGAAGTCCTTGCCGCCATTGGCCGACTTGTGCTTGGGGTAGATGTACTTGGCGTCGCGGTAGTACAGGCCCGCATCCGGGTCGTACATCAGCTGGTCGGCATACGTGAAGTATTCGTGCAGCTTGTCGAGGTAGCGCTGCTCGCCCGTGGCCTTGTACAGCTTCGTCATCGCGGGCATCACCATATAGATGCCGTCGGCCCACCACCAGTAATCGCGATTGGAAGTGCTCATCTGGTATTCCATGACCTCGCGCGCACGGGCGATGCGGCGCGGGTCCTTGCGGCCATCGAGTTCATACAGGTCGACATAGGTCTGGAAGCAGGTCTGCCAGTCGCCGAACAGCACATATTCCTGGGTCTCGCCATAGCTGTACTTCCAGTCGGCCCGCTTGTCCGAGTCCGCACCGCGCCAGCGATTATGCTCGGCCCAGGCGGTCGAGTAGTCGCGGTAAGCCTCGTTGCGGGTGAGGGCATAGGCCGCCATATTGCCGGTGTGGTAGGCGGCGACGTCCCAGAACGCCCACTGCTGCGGGGCGTGGTTGCGTTGCCAGTAATCGTTGGCGCGGGTCAGGTCGGCCAGGACGTCGGCCCGTGTAGGCGCTTGACCACTGGTGCTGGCGCAGCCCCCGGCGAGGGTGACTAGCGTGGCCAGGGCAAGCTTGAGGTAGAGTCGTCTCGTCATGTCGTCTTTCATTGAATGTGAGTGTCGCTTGCGGGTCGCCACTGCAAGACCTGCACGGTGGACGGCGGCACGTCGGCCAGTCCTTCGCCATCGACTTGCCGCACCGCCTGCAGGTACAGGTGCAGTTCTCCGTGGCGCCGCCATAACTCGGTGTCGTAGCTCGGCTCCCAGGCGCCGACGGAGCTGTCAGTCAGGTCGTGCACCGACCAGCGCGGCGCGTCGAAGCCAGGGATGCGCACCACCGACACCCGCTCGCCGCGCTCGCTGTCGCGAAACACGAGAAGGCCCGACGGCTCGCCCGCATTCCCATCGATCAGCAACTGCGGCCGCGCGATCGGGATCGCCTTGGTGCCCATGCCGGCGAGCGAAAAGGCGGTCTTGCGAAAGTCCAGGTCGAGCCGGCGCCAGCCTTCGTCGCGCCGGTACAGCACGCGGTACTGGGGCACGGCGCTGTCCTTTGTCCTCCAGTAGCTGGCGATATAGGGCCGGCCGCGGGTGTCGAAGGCCATCGAGGTCTGGTTGATCAAGTCGCTGTTCTGTGGGATGCGCGCCGCGTATTCGGCGCTGGCAGCGGTGATCGGCAGACGGTAAGGCTTGCCGTTGCTGTCTTCCCAGCTCGCACCGCCGTCGCGCGAGCGCGCATAGGCCATGTCGTGGTTGCTGGCGACGTCGGGCGATTCGCGCCAGACCCAGGACAGGTGGATGACCCCGAGGCCATCCACGCCGGCCTGCCAGTAGGCGTTGCGCTGACCTTCTCCGCTGATCAAGTTGTCGGCCACGCGGCGCCAGCCGGTGGCCGGATCGTAGCGGTTGGCGACCAGGTTGCCGCGGCCCGAACCGCCGTCGCGGTACAGGAACAGCAGGCCGCCATCCGGCATGCGGAAGAACTCCGGATAGGACAGCGACGCTTCGTCGCGCCCCAGCATCGGCGCCGTCCGCAGTTCGAGGCTGCCGGGGGCGACGCCGCGCGCATAGTTCAGCGGGCTGTTGTGCTGGTCCCAGGCCATGTGCAGCACGCCTTCGCCGTCGACCATGATGCTGATCGCATTGTGGGCGTCACGCACATTGCCGCGCCAGACGGTCTGGCGCAGTTCCCAGGCGTCGCCGCCGAGGCGGCGCTTGCCCAGCACGACCTGGCCGGCGCCATCGTAGTAGGCGATGTACTGGTGCGCGCCGTCGCTGGCCAGGGCGTTCTTGCGAAACACCACGGCATTGACCGAGTTGCCGGCCCAGCCTGGGCCGACCTGGCTCAAGGTTGGACCAACTGCGGGACCAGTGGCGCAGCCGTGCAGCAGGACAGCGCCGACCACGATCCCGCTGCAGCGATAAATAAAGCCGGTCATCCGCATCACAGCTTGCCGCGGATGCCGATCTTGAACGTGCGCCCGTCGTACTTCGCGTAGTCCATCCGCGTGTGCTTGCCGCTGCCGTACTGGCCGTTGGCGTCCTCGAAGTAGTCGTAATTCAGGGTGTCGGTCAGGTTCAGCGCATCCAGGCGCAGCTCCAGGTTCTCGGACAGCTTGTAGCTGATGGTGCCGTCCAGGTAGCCGCGCGCGGCGCGCCAGCGTATCAGGTCGTCGCCGTTATTCCGAGGGTTGTCGCCATGCAGCGAGCGGTCCTTGTAGTTGTAGGACAGGCGCATCGCCAGCGGGCCGCGCTCGTAATAGGTCGTGACGCTGTAGGCGTACTTGGGCACCGAGTTGACCTCGATCTCCTTGCCGGCCTTGGTGATCCAGCGCATGCTATTGAAGGGATCGATGTGGGTATAGCTGGCCAGCGCGCCGAAGCCCTTGAACGGGTCCGGCAGGAAGGTGAAGTCCTGCTGGTAGGCCAGCTCGTAGCCCTTGAGCGTCTGTTCGCCGGCGTTGCTGTAGGTGCGCAGCACCATCGGCAGGTTCGGGTCGACCCGGCCGCTCGGGTCCTGGAAGATCGCCCCGAGCGCGGTGTCGGGCAGGCCGAGTGCGCCGAAGGTGGTATTGGTGGTGGTCGACACCGTGGCGTCGGTCAGCTTCTTCTTGAAGTAGGCCGCCGACAGCAGGCTGCCCGGCTTGAAATACCATTCCAGGCTGGTGTCGAAGTTCTTCGACTGCTGGGGCTTGAGGTTCGGGTTGCCGGCGGTCGCGGTGTTGTCGAAGGCGTTCGGGATCACGGTCTGGGCCGCGATGATCGACAGCGAGGCGCGGCTGATGGTCTTGCCCCACGAGGTGCGGAAGATCAGCTCGTCGTTCAGGTCCCAGGCCGCGCTGACGGCCGGCAGCACATTGGTGTACTTGCCCTGTTCGCTGTTCGGCTGGTAGGCGTTGCCGCTGCCGCTCCTCTTGAAGTTGTCGATGTCGAGCTTCGTCTGCGACCAGCGCACGCCGGCGTTCAGGCGCAGCTCGCGTCCCAGCACGTCGCCCTTGAAATCGGACTGCACGAAGCCGGTGCTGACCTTTTCGACCGCGCCGAAGCTCTGCGCCGGCGTGAACGCTTCGCTCGTGTTGAAGGCGACCGGATCGTAGGTCGAGAACGCATAGTCGCGGGTGAAGGTGCCGAAGCGGTTCGGCCAGCCGGGGCCCATGTCCAGGTCGGGGATCGGCAACACCGAGACCATATTGGCGCGCACGCTGGCGTCGCCCAGGCCGACCATCTTGGCCTTCATGGCGGCGCCGGCATTGCGTTTTTCGACGTCCTTGCTGGTGTCGACGTAGACCAGGCCGGTCTTGAGGCGCCCGGTCCAGCCGCCAAACAGGTCGTAGTCGTAGTCCACCACCAGGCGCGCCTGGCGGCCCTTGTCGCGCTCGCGGGTCCAGCCGGTGGTGACGTCGAAGCCGCTGAAATTAGCGGGGTCGGTGTAGTCGATCGGCGAGGACATCGACGGGTAGACATGGTCGGCGCCGTAGTCGATGGTCGTGTCGACGCCGAAGATCTGGCCCGACAGGGTATCCGAATAGCTGGTGGCCTTGCTGTTGTTGGCGCTCACCTGGCCGGTCACCACCAGTCCCGGGCGCGCCTCCCAGCGGCCGTTGAGCGCCAGGTAGCCGAACTCGGTCTTGTCTTCGCCATAGGTCACGCCGCTGCTGTACGAGGTATTGCCGAAGGTGCCGGTCAGGAGGTTCGAGCCGGGATCGATCTTCACGTCGATCGGCACCAGGCCGTTGTGGCCGTTGGTTCCCGGCGGCGCGTTGCGGTTGGTGGTGCGGGTGTTGCGGATCAGGAGGCCGTAGTACAGCTCGTCGCGGCTGTTCTCCAGGCGCGAGTACAGGCCGTCCAGGCTCAGGTTCAGGCCACCCTGCTTGAACTGCAGGGAGCTCACCAGGCCGTCGCGGCTGCGCCGGTTCTGCGAGCCGTAGTAGCGGTAGATGCGCGGCAGCAGGGCGTTGTCGATCTGCTCGCGCGAGTAGCCCGACAGGTTGGCGCGCGGGTCGTCGTAGTCGAGGGCGAGGGCGAAGTTGCCCAGCACCGGATTGCGGCTGCCGTTGGCCGAGCTGTTGTAGCCGCCGGTGGCTTCGAAGCCGGAGCGGTTGTTGACCGCCTTCGAATGGGCCACGCCGGCCAGGAAGCCCCATGGGCCCCAGGTGTTCGAATACAGCGCGAAGCCGGTCGGATCGGCCTCCTTGGCGCTGGTGTTGTAGGCGCCGGAGACCGCGTAGCGGATGGTGCGCTTGGGACTGTCGAAGGGGCGCGGGGTCTGCAGGTCGACGATGCCGCCCATGCCGCCCTCGGTCAGTTCGGCCAATGGCGACTTGTAAAAGTCGACCCGTCCGAACAGTTCGGACGCGAATACGTCGTAGTTGAAGCCGCGCGCGGCGCTGCCGATGGTGCTGGTGGATGTGGTGTTGACCGGCGCGCCGTTCAGGGTCGTCACCGAATACTCGGTGGGCAGGCCGCGGATCGAGATGCGCTGGCCTTCGCCCGAACTGTCGTCGCGGTTCAGGATCACGCCGGGCACGCGCTGCAGCGATTCGGCCACGTTCGCCTCGGGGAATTTGCCGATGTCCTCGGCGACGATCGAATCGCGTACGCCGATCGCCTGCTGCTTGAGGTTCAGCGCCTTCTGCAGGCTGGAACGGAAGCCCGTGACCACCACGGTGGTGGGCGCGGCCGTGCTGTCGGCCGCTGGTGGTTCCGCGGTAGCGGGGGTGTCCGGGGTGGTGGCGTCGGGCGCGGTGGGCGCCTGCTGGGCCAGCGCGGGTGTCATGTATGCGGCGGCCAAAGCCAGCGGCAGCGCCGCGGCCAAAATCTTCTTCTGCATAGTGTCTCCTGACCGCGAACTTCGAGGTTCGCTTGTAATGTCGGACCGCCGTGCTGTGCACGTGCGGTTGAAGATGAAGCACCGGTCGCCGACCATCGCTGCTTATATGACAACCGTATGGTTACGTTACCATGTGCCTCGTAAATACTCAACAAGGATGGGGTAGCTGCCGTACCAGTAGGATAAGCGCCTGATTTTGCTGAAAAAACCCTGGAATCGGCCGAGCTCGACGTGGTATCGTAACCACAGGTTGGTGTTGAGTTACTGCAAACGCTCAACAACATGATCGATTGAAGGAGACCAATGGCCAAAGCCAGCAAACTGAGCGAGGTCGCCCGCCTGGCCGGCGTCGCGCCCATCACCGCTTCGCGCGCGATCCGCGGCACCGGCTATGTGTCGGACGCGGCGCGCGAGCGCATCATGGCGGCCGCGGCTCAGCTGAACTACACGCCGGACATGCTCGCGCGCCGCATGCGCGGCGACAAGAGCAAGCTGATCGGCGTGTTCATGAACAACTACGGCCCGGTGGTGCTGCACGAGCTGGTGCGCGCCATCGGCGAGCAGGCGCGCAAGCGCGACTACGACCTGCTGCTGTTCAACGCCGATCGCTTCGACAGCCCGGACCGGATGACCACCTGCGCCACGCTCAGCAAGCTGTGCGACGGCCTGCTGCTGCTGATGCCGACCGCCGACGACCGCTTCCTGGACTTGGTCGAGCGCCAGCAGCTCAGTTGCGCGCTGGTGTTCTTCGATGCGCGCCAGCTGGCGCTGCCCACCATCGTGCTGGAAAACCGCATCGGCGCGCGGCGTGCGGTAGAACACCTGATCGGCCTCGGGCACCGCCGCATCGCCTTCATCGCCGGCACCAAGCGCACCGGCCAGAGTGCCGAACGCGAACGCGGTTACACCGAAGCGCTGGCGGCGGCCGGCATCGCCGTCGACCCGGCCCTGGTGGTCGACGGCGCCTTCAACCAGCCGGGTGGCTTCGCCGCCACCCGCCGCCTGCTCGAGCTGGAGGCGCCGCCCACCGCGATCTTCGCCGCCAACGACGAGATGGCCTTCGGCGCCATCGACGCCGTCGCCAGCCGCGGCCTGAAGGTGCCGGCCGATGTCTCGGTGGTCGGCTTCGACGACATCTCGACCGCCAGCCACGTGTTCCCGCGCCTGACCACGATGCACCAGCCCTACGAGGCGCTGGCGGAACGCGCGGTGCGGGAGGTGGTCGAGATGATCGAAGGCCGCCCGCCAGCCGCCGCCCGCATCGCCTTCGAGACCGAGCTGGTGGTGCGCGACTCGACCGGCCCCGCGCCGGCGTAGATCCAGGATGCGGCGCGCCGCCCTCGCGAACGCAAGCTGGCAGGCCGGCACGCTGCGCTATGGCGCCTGGGGCTTGTGCGTACTGGTCGGCTGGCTGCTGGTCGGCGCACTCGGGATCGCGGTGCGCGAGCGCTGGGCCGGCCCGATCGGGCTGGTCGTGCTGCGCAACCACGGCGCCTCGGACACCGCCGTCGCCATGCTGCTGTCGACCGTGCCGGCGCTTATCAGCCTGCTGGTGGTGCCGGCCATCGGGCTGAGATCCGACCGCAGCCGCAGCCGCTGGGGACGGCGCCGCCCCTTCTTGCTGGTCAGCGCGCCGCTGGCCGCCGTCGCGATGCTGTGCGTGGCCCTGGCGCCCGCGTTCGCGGCCGGCGCGCACGCGCTGCTGGGTGCCTGGTCGCCCGGCCTGCGCCCGCTCGAACTGGGCTTGTTCTGCCTGTTCTGGACCGTGTTCGACGCCGCCGCCATGACCACGATGGCGCTGTTCGCCGGGCTGGTGGCCGACGTCATTCCGTTCGGGCTGGCCGGCCGCTTCTATGCCGCCGTGCGCGTCGTCGGCCTGGGCGTGGCGATCGGTTTCAACATGACGCTGTTCGCCCTGAGCGAAGCCTGGCTGGCCGAGATCCTGGTGGCGATCGCCCTGATCTTCGGCCTGACGATACCGCTGATGTGCCTGATGGTGCGCGAGGGCGGCTACCCGCCGCCGGCGCCTGTCGCGCATGACGACGCTGCCGCCGCAGCGGCTGGCGGACGGCTGGCGCTGGCGCGCACCCAGTTGCGCCTGTGCTGCGCCCAGCGCCGCTACCTGTGGATCTTCGGCGCCTTCATGCTGGCCGCCGTCACCTTCGTCCCCTTCAATACCTTTTCGCTGCACTATGCGCTCGACCTGGGGCTGTCGAAGGCGGAACTGGGCGAGCTGACCGCAATGGCCTATGCGGTGTCGATCGCCAGCGCCTTCGTCATCGGCTGGCTGGTCGACCGGCGCGGCGCGGTGCGCGTGGCCGCCGCCATGATGGCGCTGTACTTCGCGATCGCGCTGGGTGGCTGGTTGCTGGTCGACGGCGCGGCCAGTTTCCGCCCGTTCTACGTCGCCCATGTGATCTGCTCCGGCGCCTATTTCACCGCGGCGGCGGCGATGCCGCTGGCGCTGTTCCCGCGCGAAGAGTTCGTTCGCTACAACGCGAGCAAGGACATCCTGGTCGCCTTCGCCAACATCCTGGTGGCCAGCTGCATCGGACCCCTGCTCGACCATTCGGGCCACGATTACCGCCTGACGCTGGGCAGCGCGGTGCTGTTTTCGCTGCTGGCGCTGGCCTGCCTGGGACGGTTGCTGGCGGCGCACAGCGTACCAGCACGCTCACCACTACCGGCGGGCTGACTCACGCGCCCGTGCGATTCTGCGCCGCCGGCCCATGCCGCTGCAGCAGCTGCGCGCACAGCGCCCCGATATCCTGTTCGCCGTTGGCGCCCACGGTGGCGCGCGCCGCTTCGTGCAGCGCGCAGTCGACGATGTGGTCGCCCAGCGCGCGGTAGCTCTCGAACTGGGCTTCGTCGAACCACTGGTCGGCGATGCTCTCGTGCGGGTAGTCGGGATGGAGCTTTCGGTAGTTGAGCAGGTCGGCGTTCTCGCTGCCGACGATGGCCGGTTTCACGTACAGGAGCACGCCGTCGGCCGCGCCGCGGTCGGCCAGGCTGTAGCGGATGCTGCCGGCCGCGCAGCTTGCGCCGCACATGCCCTTGTCGCCGTCCGTTGCCAGGCGCGAAACGTCGAGGTCGATGCGCACGTGCAGATCGGTGCCGCAGCGCCGGATCGCATTGCCCAGGTCTTCGAAGGCGAGATAGCGGTCGCTGCCGACGTCGACCGCGATCACCAGCCGGCAGCGGCGCCGCACCAGTTCGTAGATGCCGAGGTTGTCGAAGTGGCCGCCGTCGGTCAGGTGGACGTAGGCGGCGTCGGCATCGAGCTGGCCGAACAGCTCGGACAAAAGGCTGAACAGGCCGATCGGCGGCGAGGCGCTGGTCCAGGCGCGGCGCGCGGGATTCGGGCACCAGCGCCCCAGGCGCACGTTGAACATCGTCATCAGGAAGTTCAGGGGCGGCGACGAGTGCGCGCCCATATTCGGGCTGGCCGCGGCGCCGGACAGGGCCACCGCCATCCCGAGCCGCACGCCGGCATCGTCGTCCAGGCCGACGCCGGAGCGCGAGGCATATCCGTCGGTCGGCCGGTAGCAGCCCGCTGGCGCGCCAGCGCTGCCAGGCACCGCGCTGGCTTGCTCATAACCGCACCAGCGCGGCGTGAAGGCGAACGAGGCGGTGCGCCGTGTCTGCCAGGCCAGCTCGGCGCCGCTGACCAGGTTCAGCGCGGTGTTCACGATCGGGTACGGTCGTCCGTAGCGCAGCTCGGCCAGCAGCATGTCGTCGTTGGGGTCGAAACCGGTGAAGGGATGCGGCTGGCGCGCGCGGTTGCCGGCGCCGAACCAGGCCCGCACCACCCGGTTGCGGTACAGCATATAGAGGGAAAACTTATTGATGTCGACCCGCCAGCCGAGCAGCAGGGCGGCGCCCAGGAAGGCGCCGAAGGCCAGCAGCAGGGTCGCGCCGTTCGTGGCCAGGGTGGCGTCGGCATGGGCGCGCAGCACGCAGGTCAGCTCGGACCTGGGGCAGGCGACCTTCGGCAGCGCCACCGTGGCCTGCACCAGGCTGCTCAACAGGGCGAAGATCCCGACCGTGAACACATAGGGCGCCAGCCGCGCGACCAGTTCGAGCTTCGGGTCCGGGGCGCCGCGCGCGCCGGTCGACATGCTGCTGCCGGCCTTGAGTCCGAAGGCGGTCATCGCCAGCCAGCCGAGCAGGGTGCCCAGGTTCGACCAGGGCTCGTAGGTCAGCCAGGCCCAGTGCAGCAAGGGAGGAATGTAGAAGCAAGTGGCGTACACGGTCAACCACAGGAGGGCGAAGATCGCGGTCCAGGCGCCTTGCCGGCTCCACCATTCGCGGCTGGCGTCGCTGTACAGCGGCCGACCAGGCCGATCATGAGGGTCATGGTGGCGGCGAACAGCACCATCATGAGCGGCATGCCGAAGGTGGCGAGGGCGATCGCGTCGTTCAGCACGCGCTGGCCGGCGGGATCGGGCAGCACCGCCATTCCGCCCAGCAGCAGCAGGGTGCCGAGGGTGAGCGCGCCCATCGCGCACAGGAAGTGCGACAGGCCTTCTCCCAGTTCGGCGCGGGTGAGGTCGCGCAGCGGCGGGTCGGCGTGCAGCCGCGTGTAGATGGCCAGCCAGCCGGCCAGCACCAGCAGCAGGCCGACCGTCGCGCACAGCAGCAGCGACAGCCGGGCGGCATCGACCCGCAGCAGCGCCAGGATCCCGGGGGCGAAGGCGCGCCCGGCTTCGAGCAGCACCAGCAGCACGCTGGTGCTGCCTGCGGCGCACACGGTGTAGCCGGTGCGGCGGTAGGGGCTGGAGCGGTCGTGGGCCAGGTACCAGCCGCAGGCCCAGACGATGAAATACACCAGGCCCGGGGCCAGCAGCCAGTGCCAGCGGCCTTCGAGCTGGGTGGGCAGGATGCTTGACGGCGCCGCGCCGCCGTGGCGCCACAGGCCCAGGCTGCCGAGGAAGCCCGCCAGCAGCAGCGGCAGGTTGATGCACCACAGAACCGCGCCCTGCGACAGCGGAAAGCGGCGCATCCCGCGCGAGCTTTCGGGCTTGCTCGAGATCGACAGCGCGATGCAGAACACGGCGAACAGGAACAGCAGCACGCCGACGATCCAGGCGATGTCGGCCAGGTGCGTCCATGGCCCGCCCGGCGCGACCACGCGGTGCACGGCCCAGACGGCAAAGCGCGGCAGCAGCAGCAGGGCGCACATCCAGGCCACCAGCATGGCCAGGTTCAGGCCCGTGTTGCGCACATAGGTGCCGACCAGGGTCCAGGTGTCGGCGCTGAACATGCCGCCCTGCGGCGACAGGTAGTTGCTGTACTGGCGCAGGAAGCGCAGTTCCGGGGCTTCGCCGCTGCCGGCCTGCGGCGCCAGCATGGCTTCCACCTTGCCGATGTCGCCGCCGTTGGCATGCAGGCATTTGGACAGCCAGCCGCCGACGAAGCCGCCGCCGGACACGGTGGACAGGTAGTCGATGTGGCGCAGCAGGCCGCAGCGCGCCAGCGCCTGCAGGGCGCCCAGGCTGAAGGTGGCGCTGCGCACGCCGCCGCCGGACAGGGCCAGGCCGGCCAGCATGCCGCCGTGGGCGCGCTGCAATAGGCGCTCGCGGTCGGGCGGCAGCGCGGCGTCAAGCGCGGCGCCGCCTTCTTCGGTCGTCGCGGGGCGCAGCATGTCGAGTTCGTCGCGCAGCACCTCGCCGAACAGGTGGCCGGCGGCGGCGTCGAGGCAGCGCAGCAGCGCCGCGTCGATCTTGTCCGACGGCGCCAGGCCGTGGCGCTTGCGCAGCAGGGCGAAGGCGACTTGCAGTTCGGCGACGGTGCGCGCGCCGGGTGGCGGATCGCAGCCGGCGGCGGCGAGCTTGCGCTGCAGGTCGTCGACCTGCGACGGCGTCAGGTGGGTCAGGTCGCTCGGCAACATGGCGCTCGCTCCGGCTGGACGGGGAAGCGGCCGGGCCGGGCAGGCCGGGCCGCCGTGTCAGTTCAGCACGGTTTGGAGGCGAACGCCACCGTCTGGATCAAGCGTTCAGGTCTTGTCGGTCTTGCCGCGCGTGCTGCGCCGGGCCGGGGCCGGATTGCCGTTGGCGTTCTGGGCGTTGGCGGATTGGTCTGCGGCGGATGGTTTGGCGGCAGCAGCGGCGCCGGCTGCGGGGACGCTGTCGCCATCGGACGGCGCACCGCCGGCCTTGTCGGGATTGGCGTTGTCTGGCGGCATGGCGCTGGCCACGGCCTGGCGGAACTGGTCCTGCAATAGATTCCACCAGGCGACCGCGGCCGGCATGGCCGCACCCGATGCCTCGGCCTCTGAGGGCGGGGACGGGGTGTCGGGCGCCGCCGCGGATGGCGCCGGCGGCGGTGGCGCGGCGCTGTCCGAGGGTTTGGCGGCGGCGGCGGGCGAGGCGGCCTGGGCCGCCTGGGTGAAGAATTGCGCAAACGGCGCCATGGCGGCGTCGCTGGCGGCGCCGGTCTGGCTCATGGCCTGGGCCATGCTGTCGCCCATCGCCTTGAGCGTGGCCAGGGTGCCGCGCTGGATTTCCAGCGCCTGGATCGAGCCGCGCAGCATGCTCAGGTTGAGGTTCAGCCAGGACTCGACCGCCTTCAGGTCGGCGATCTTCTTGTCCAGGTCTTCCACCGACAGGGCGGCGCCCGGCATGTGCATGCTGCCCATCCCGGGCATGGCGCCGGGGATGTTCATGCCGCCCCACAGGTTCTTGACGAATTCGAGCGTGTCGCTCATTCCTGGCATGGGCTGGTTCAGCATGGTTGGTCTCCAGTGGTTGTGCGGCAAGGTTAGCAGATAACGCCCGGATGGGCCATGCGGGGCATGGGCCGGGAAACGCATGGTTTGCGCTGGACCCAAGACAGGGTGAACTATCAGGAATATTGTCTATTGAACAAGCATCGTCTTTACGTTACGATGAAAAAGTTGAACTGCACAAAATTGTATTTTGGCAATTAACCTTTCGTGGTGAATCCAATGCTCATCGATGGCAGGCAGTTGGCAGCAGACACGACACTCGAGGCCGACATCTGCATCGTCGGCACCGGCATGGGGGCGATTTCCACCGCCCATCCCCTGGTGCGCGCCGGACTCGACGTACTGTTCATCGAGACCGGGCCGATGACGGCGTCGCGCCGCGATCCGCCTTCGCTGCGCATCGAAAGCAGCGGCCGTCCCTTCGGCATTGCCACCAGCCGCGGGCTGGAGGTGGGCGGCGGCACCGCCTTCTGGCATGGCGTGTGTGCGCCGCTCGACGACGAGCATTTTCTCGCGCGCCCCTGGATCGCCCACAGCGGCTGGGCCATTACGCGCGGCGATCTCGACCCCTGGTATGCGGTCGCGCTGGACTTCCTGTGCGGCGGCCAGGACATGCCACAGGACACGGCGGGCCACCACGGCGGCATGGCGCTCGGCATGGGCAATATGCTGGCCTCCAAGGCGTATCGCTACCGCTCGCCGCCGTTCAGGGGCAAGCCGGTCTTGCGCGAATGGTGCCGCAACGGCAAGGCGCGCTGCGTGTACAACAGCACCGCGCTGCAGTTGCGGCAACGGCATGGACGTACACATGCGCTGGTGGTGGGCAGCGGTGCCCAGCGTTTCGAAGTGCGCGCGAAGCGCTTCGTGATCGCGGCGGGCGCGCTCGAGACGCCGCGCCTGTTGCTCAATTCGCTGGGCCAGCATGGCATGGCGCAGCCGCCGTCCTGGTGGCTCGGACGCAACCTGATCGACCATCCCGCCGGCTACCTGTCGCAAGTCACGTTCCGCCAGCCGCTTGCGGCCAAGCCGAAGGCGCACGCCAGCGCGGGCAAGGAAGACGTCCAGGTCTTCCCCGGGCTGATGCTCAAGCGCGAATTCCAGCAGACGCACCGCCTGCCCAACCACGCCGTGTTCATCCGCAAGGGCATCAACCGGCGCCCGGTGCCGAACAAGGCGGTGATGTCCTTCCTCGGCGTGCGCGGGCCGCGCGACATCGGCCTGTCGCACGTGGCCTCGCTGGTGCGCCATCCCTACATCCTGTGGCGCATCGCGCACCAGAAGCTGCCGCTGGGCCTGCGCTCGCACCATGGCGACCTGTTCTTCATGACGGAACAGCTGCCCAACCCGGACAGCCAGGTCAGCCTGTCCGGGCACGAGCGCGACCGCTACGGCATGCCGATCGCGCGCGTGCACTGGCAGCTCTGCAAGCAGGACATCGAAATGTTCACGCAGTACCACGAGCTGCTGATGGACGGCTTTCGCGGGCACGGCGACGTGAGCGGCTGCCGGGCCGACCCGATGACGGGCTGGCGCGATACCTGCGCCTCCGCCGCCCATCACCTCGGCACTGCGCGCATGGCGACGACCCCGCGACACGGCGTCGTCGACACCGACCTGAAGGTATTCGGTTTCGAGAACGTGTGGGTGAGCGACGGCTCGGTGTTCCCGACCGCCGGCAGCGTCAATCCATCGTTGACTATCTGCGCGCTGGGCCATCGTCTCGGCAGCCATTTGACAGCATTGCGCTGAATCGGCTGCGTTGACCGCGCTTGCCTAGCCTTCGACCAGGGCGTCCCAGCTGCGCATGGCCACCTGGACCGCCGCCTCCAGTTCGGCGCGAGTGGCGCCGTCGCGCGCGTGGAGCGACATCCCGTTCTGGACGATCTGTACGAAACGGGCGAGTGCGTCCAGGTCGACCGAGGCCGGAATCTCGCCGTTCGCGGCGCCCTGTTCGAGGCGTTTCCTGACGACCGCCCGCGGCGCGGCGCGCGCAGTGCGCGTCTGCTCGCACAGTTCCTGGTGGCCGGCGGCGCCGATCACCGACAGGGTCGCCATGCAGCCGAGCGGAACGTCTTCGACGCCGCCGGTCAGGAAGGCGGCCGAATCCATCAGCCAGGCCTTCACCGCATCGCGCGCGGTCGGGGCGTCGAGGAAGTTCTTCCAGCCCCAGGCATAGGTGGCGCCGTAATGGTTCAGGGCCTCGACGAACAGCGCCTCCTTGGAGCCGAAGGCCGCGTACAGGCTCGGCGAGGCGATGCCCATCGCGGCAGTGAGGTCGGCCAGCGACGTGGCTTCGTAACCCTTTTGCCAGAACAGGCGCATGGCCTTCGATAAGGCGGCCTCGCGGTCGAAGGCGCGCGGCCGGCCGCGGGCGCGGGTCGCCGGCGCTGGGGAGGCTGCTTCGTCGTGGAGAGCTTGGTCGGGCGTTTGCATCGCGCACAGTATATGTCCGGCTGCGGGTCGGGACAACGCCGCACGCCGTTTCATAATATATGTGTCGATCACTAAAAAATCAATTGACAGCGCTCCGCGTGTCGATCTATCATTTCTGTATCGATCAACACATAAAGGAAATGTCATGAGTAACCTGCAAGGAAAACGCGCCATCGTCACCGGCGCGTCGCGCGGCATCGGCGCCGCGATCGCCATCGAACTGGCGGAGCAGGGCGCCGACGTGGCGATCACCTACGAGCGTTCGGCCGAGCGCGCCCAGGAAGTCGTGCGCACCATCGAGGGCCACGGCCGCAAGGCGGTCGCGATCCAGGCCGACAGCGCCGATCCGGCCGAGATCCGGCGCGCGGTCGACGCGGCGGCGCAGGCGCTGGGCGGCCTGGACATCCTGGTCAATAACGCCGCCATCGCCCGCTATGCGCCGATCGCCGACATCGCCGTGGACGATATCGACGCCCTGCTGGACGTGAACGTGCGCGGTCCGATCCTGGCGGCGCAGGCGGCCATCCCGCACCTGGGCCAGGGCGGTCGCATCGTCAATATCGGCTCGGCCGGCGCCGACCGCATCGTCGGCGACGGCGCTACCGTGTATTTCCTGACCAAGGCCGCGCTCAAGACCTTCACCAGCGGCCTGGCGCGCGAACTGGGTGCGCGCGACATCACGGTCAACCTGGTGCAGCCGGGCTCGACCGACACGGAGATGAATCCGGCCAATGGCGACTTCGCCGAATTCCAGAAGTCGATCACGCCGCTGGGACGCTTCGGCGCACCGCGCGACGTGGCGGCGGCGGTCGCCTTCCTGGCCAGCCCGGCGGCGCGCCAGATCACCGGCGCCGTGCTCAACGTCGATGGCGGGGCGACCACCTGACGTTCTAAAGGAAGATTCCGGCGCCGTGCAGCGCCGGCCTCGCCCGCGCTACACTAGCGGATATGCCATCCGCACCGATTTTTCTTCCGCGTCGCCGCCGGCTGCTGCCGGTCGCGCTGGTCGTATTGCTGCACTGGATCGTGCTGAGCGTGCTGCTCGACGTCAATCTGGAGCTACCGCGCCAGGATCATGGCGAAGGCGGGGCGGCGACGATCCTGGCGCAAGTCTTGCCGGCCGCCTTGCCGCCGCCACCGCCGCCGCCCGCGCTCCTGCCGGTGCCGGATGCGGCGCCGCTGCCCTTGCCCGTGATTCCGCCGGTCGAATTCGGCATGCCGGCCCAGGCGGGCGGCTTCACCGTCGGGATGGAGCCCGGGGCGGCCGATGGCGTGCCCGGGGGAAGCGGCGTGGAGCCGGCGCCGGCTGCCACCGCGCCGGCGCCAGCGCCGCCGCCTCCGCCCCCAGCACCAGAAGCCCCGGCGCCCGCCGAGCCGGCCGCCCCCGCCGTTCCCGAAATACGCCGCTACAAGGTCGACATGCCACCCCCGGCCTCGATCACGCTGGACGTCGCCCGTACCGACAAGGACGGCACCGAATGGTCGGGCGAGGCCTTGCTGGCCTGGCAACTGAACGACGACACCTACAAGATCCAGGTCGAGGCCGGCATCCGGGTGGTATTTACGCGCGTCAACCTGGTGGTCTTGCACAGCGAGGGCGCGGTGGCCGCGACCGGCTTCGCGCCGATCAAGATGACGGAAAAACGGCGCGGCCGTTCGCTTACGGCAACCCATTTCAACTGGGGCGAGAACAAATTGACCTTCTCGGCATCGCAGGCGGCCTATCCGCTGGTGGCCGGAGCCCAGGACAAGGCCAGCGTCCCGCTGCAGCTGTCGGCGATCGCACGCGGCGACGCCAAACAATTAAGCGGCGATATCGACATCTTTGTCGGCGAAGACCGCGACGCCAGCGTTTACCGGTTCAAGGTGGTGGGGCAGGAAGAGATCGACTCCAGGCTCGGCAAGCTGCAGACCTGGCACCTGACCCGCCCGCCGTTGCCCGGTTCCTACAAGTCGACGCTCGACATCTGGCTGGCCCCGCAACATGGTTGGTATCCAGTGCGGATTCGCAATTCGGAGGCCAATGGAGCAGTAACCACGCAAACAGTGAATAATATCGTCTTGAACCATTCAGGATTTTGATATGCTTCTAGACAACATTCGAACAGCTGGCATCGCATGCACGCTGGCACTCGCCCTGGGCAGCACCGCCGTCCAGGCCGCAAATCCAACGGCTGCGGCGCATCCAGCCGTCAAGCGCGCCTTCGAATTGCCGCCATCGGCCGACCTGCACTATGACCTGAGCGCGCGCCAGCGCGGCCTGTCGCTCAAGGGCGACGCCACCGTCGTCTGGCGCGCCGGCGACGGTAAATACGAGCTGCAGGTCGAATCGCGCGTGGCCATCCTCGGCACCCTGCTCGACAACCGCAGCCAGGGCGCCATCGACGAGTTCGGCCTGGCCCCGGCGGAATTTTCCGAAAAGCGCATGCGCAAGGATCCGACCTCGATCACCTTCGACCGTGGCGAAAAAGTCATGAGTTTCTCGGAAGGCGAGAAGACCTACCCGCTCAAGGGCGGCGAGCAGGACCGCGTGTCGATCACCTGGCAGCTCGCGGCCGTCGCGCGCGCCGCCGGCGACAAGTTCAAGCCGGGTTCGGAATGGCCATTCTTCGTGGCAGGCCGCAGCAGCGCCGAGGCCTGGACCTTCAAGGTGGTCAAGCGCGAGAAGGTCAAGACGGGGCTGGGCCAGGTCGACGCCGTGCTGGTCAGCCGCGAAGCCCTGCCGGGCAGCCGCGACCAGAGCATCGAGGTGTGGCTGGCGCCGGAGCACGAATGGTATCCGGTCAAGATCCGGTTCACGGAAGGCGACAAGGAAACCATCGAACAAACGCTCAAGAGTATTGGGAAGCCATCAAACTAAGCCTGCCACGTCGTTCCCGCGCAGGCGGGAACCTAAGTTTGCTAGCATTATCGAAACGCTAACGACTTGGGTTCCCGCCTGCGCGGGAACGACGTTTCGACTGTTGCCCCTGGGTCACCCGATCGGGGATTTCCAAATCTAAACTGTTATACTGACGCCCCCGCGACGCCGGTCGGGCCTGTACACGGTTGTAGAAACAATGACAATCCAGGCCCGTCTCGACCGCGCACGAGAGACTGGTAACAACGATGATCGATCCCCTTGCCGGCGCGGCCCTCGCTGCCGACTCCCCGGCCATAGCGCCGGAACTTGATCCGCTGCAGGCACACTTCCAGGAAGGCGTCGCTCCCGACGAAATCGAGCAGGTCTTCCACCTCAAGCGTGCCCAGCCGATGCTGTCGGCCTTCACGGCCCTGTTCCACGGCACCCAGGATGGCGTGCTGGTGCGCCTGCTCGTCTTGCGCGAACTGGCCGGCGACACCGCCAGCTCGGCGTTCTCGCGCGCCGACATCAACCAGAAGCTGGCCTATCTGATTCCCGAGAGCCTGGAGACGGTGCTCAACCGCCTGCGCGGCCACGGCCTGCTGGCCTGGGACGCCCCGGCCGCGGTGTACCGCATCACGCCGCTGGCGCGCAACGTCCTGTCCGCGCTCGAGACCCTGCTGGCGCTGGGCAAGCCAGAAGACGACGACGCCGAGATGGGCTTCCTGCTGTCGCAGGTGGCCGGCGCCCAGGCGGTCGGCGGCGTCACCGTCGACCAGCTGAAGCACCTGCTGGGCCGCCTGATCGAGCTGACCGAGGAATTCCGCGACGCGATCGCCTCCGGCTCCGAATTCCGCCTGCGCACCTCGCAGGCCAAGTGGCATATGGCCTGCGACTGGGTGGAGAAGGGCTCCGTCATCCTGCGCGCCATCACTTCGGACGAGCGGGCGGATTCCGCCACGCACCGCGCGGCCCAGGCCATCGGCCGAGCCCAGAGCGCGCTGCTCAATATGCAGGGTATGTTCTCGCGCGCGCTGAACCAGATCGAGCGCCAGCGCGTGCACCTGGGCCAGTCCGGCCTGTCGACCACCGACGTCAAGCGCTGGCTGCTGGCCCATGAAGACCTGGCCAGCCTGGCCTCGGGCGCGATCGACCGCCCGGTGACGCCGCTGTTCGGTACCCCGGCCGAGATGATCGACGTGGCCGAGACCGAGCTCCTGGCCGAGCGCGTGATCTCGACCGGGCCGAGAGGCCTGCCGAGCGGCCAAGATGCGCCGCTGACGATCAACGACAACCCGGCCATGATGGTCGAGCTGAACGACTGGATCAACAAGCTGGCCGACTTCGCCAACCTGGGCAACTTCCCTGAATTCTCGGAAGTCGGCCCCCGTCGGGTCCAGCTGCATGAATCGCTGCTGCCGGCCAGCTTCGCGCTGGCGTCCTACCGCGCCTCGCTGCTGCCGCTGCTGGGCGACGCGTCCGAGGCCAGCCTGCAGGGCGCGACCGCCGACCTGGCGCGCCTACCGCTCTCCTTCGAGGCCCAGGACCAGTTGATCGAACTCGACGACCCCGAAGTGGCGGCCATGTCGATCGCGACCCTCTCCATCAATCTAGATCTCCCTTCGGACGGCACGCCCACATGAATGACGATGCACAAATCCTGATCGCGCGCCTGCTGACGCACCAGACCCTGCGCCGCGACGACAAGATGGTCAAGCGCGCGCTGTCGGACGACCAGTTCCGCGCCGAAGTCGACAAGCGCCTGCTCGAATCCGGCCTCAAACTGCTCGACAACGTCTATGCCGACCACGTGACCGTGGCCCTGCACCGCAACGTCGAGCCGAAGATCTTCGGCGCCAAGGACATCTGGCAGAACAATAACTTCGGCCTGACCCGCGACGGCGTGGCCCTGCTGGTGGTGCTGTGGGCCCAGATCATCCTGCCCAAGCGCGAGCGCCAGGAAACCCACACCTCGGTGGACGATGACCAGAACGATATGTTCGAGAAGGACACGCCGATCCCGCGCGCCGAAGACGCCTCGATCGGCATCTCGTACACCGCGCTGCTGTCGGACTTCGGCGATAAACTCGGCAAGAAGACCCGCATGGATATGAACCTAGGCGTGCTGTCCAAGCTGGGCTTCATCGAACGGCGCGGCGACGTGATCCTGGAAGGCCCGCTGCTGGACCTGATGATGGACACCGACGTGCTCAAGGAGCGCATCATCAACGGCGCGCTGTCCGAAGTCTTCAAGCGCGCGCCGCTGGCGGCCGCTCCGCGCAAGGTGGCGGTCGACGCAGAAGCCGCCAACGATGCGCTCGCGGTCGAGTCTCCCGACGCAGCCGACGATGCAACCGATACCCCGAACTGAGATAGCCGATGTTCCACATTAAATCACTCGAACTGGTCCACTGGGATTACTGGCAGCGGATCAAGAACATCCCGCTGGACGCCAAGATCATCACGATCGCCGGCCAGAACGGCTCGGGCAAGACCACGCTGCTCGACGCGATGCGCACCCTGTTCGGCCTCGATTGCTCGATGGGCCGCACCTATAAACACTATGCGCGCCACTCGGGCCAGCAAAGCGCCTGGCTGCGCGCCGTGGTCGACAACAAGCCGATCGGACGCCAGCTGTCGAACCGGCCGTTCCGCCATTCGGGCTTCTTCGCGGACGACGAGGTGACGCTGTTCTGTCAGGTGCAGAAGAACGGCGGCGACTGGAAGCGCCAGTACCTGATGCGTCCGGGGAATGTCGAGATCGAGGAGGTGACCGAAGCCACCGACTGGCTGGGCGTCGAAAACTATCGCAAGCGCCTGGCCTCGGCCGGCCTGTCGCCGGCAATGTCGAAGGTGCTGGCGCTGGAGCAGGGCGAGACCGATAAACTGTGCGAATACGCGCCGCGCCAGTTGCTGGACCTGGTGTTCCAGGTCTTCGGCGACAAGGAAGTGCTGGACGCCTACGACGAAGCCAAGCGCCACCAGCGCGACACCGAGGTCGAGCTGAAACGCTTCGAGACCGAACTCGAGACCTCGCGCACCAACCTCGAGGGCTTGCGCCTGCGCGTGGCCAACCACCACCAGTGGTCCGACCTGAACAAGGAAAGGCGCGAGCTGCACGAAGAAGTGCTGCCGGCGCTGCAATACCACGAGGCGCGCGAAAAGGCCGCCAACAACAGCCGCATGCTGCGCGAGGCGAAGAAGCCACTGGTCCAGGCCGACGGCCAACTGGCCGAGAAACGCAGCCAGCTGGCGGCGCAGCAGCGCGCGCTCACCGACGCGCAGAAACAGGAAACCGAACTCGAAGCCGAGGGCGGCGAACTGGCCAAGCGCCTGTCCGAGGTGAACACGCGCCTGAAGCCCCTGGAAAGCCTGCTGGAACAGCGCGACCGCCTGCAAAAGCTGTCGGCGGACGCCGGCGCCGACATCGCCGAAGTGGCCAAGCAGCTCGACGAAAAAGAAGCCGAGCTGGCGCGCCAGAAGAGCGCACGCGAAGCGGTGTCGAGCAAGATCGCGGGCGAGATGGCGACCATCTCGGCGCTGCAGGGCAAGACCTCGATGCCGGAGCCGGAAGCGCAGCGCCTGATGCGCCGCGCCTTGCGCGACGAGGGCATCGCCCACGCCATGCTGTCGGACATCGTCGAGGTGACCGATCCGAAGTGGCAGGGTGCGGTCGAGGGTGTGCTGGGCGGCTATGCCTCGGTGGTGCTGCTGGAGAATGCGAAAGATGCGCCGGCGGCCTACCGCCTGGCCGAGAAGGAACGCTATCGCCACTTCATCGTGCCGGATTGCGTCAATGCGCCGGTGGTCAAGGACGACAGCCTGCTGTCGGTGGTGCGCTTCTCGGGCAAGGCGCCGGGCTGGCTGATCGACCAGCTGGAACGCATCGAACGCGTCGACTCGGTCGACGAAGGCTTCAAGAGCCGTTCCGACGAATGGATCACGCCGGACGCCTACCACCGCGAACGCCGCGGCGGCCGCTCGCTGTTCGTCGAGGCTTCGCGTTACCGCTTCGGCGCAGCGGGCAAGACCCAGCGCCTGGAAGCCATCCAGAAGCTGATGCCGGCGCTGGAAAAGCGCGAAGACGAGCTGACCCTCGCGATCTCGAAGCTGGCCGCCGAAGTGGGCGGCCTGAAGGCGCGCATCGCCGGCGTCGACGCCGCCAAAGAATTGTCGGCGCGCCAGGAAGAATTCGAGGAAGCGCTGCGCACCATCGCGCCGCTCAAGGCCGAGCGCCTGGAGGTCGGCGCGCGCCTGGGCGAGCTGCAGACCCTGAGCAAGAACGCGACGGTGAACCGCACCCGTGCCGACACCGTATGGCAGAACGCGCGGATGGCGCTGTCGGAGGCCGAAGCCGGCATGCGCCTGAACCATCGCCGCCAGATCGAGCAGCGCAGCGAGCACGCCAAGGCGCTGCTGGAGATGCGCCGCGGCTGGCGCGCGGTGCCGGACGCCTGGAAGAATCCCAACTGGCGCGGCGACCTGGTGGCCAAGCACCAGAATGCGCACCAGGTCAACCTGCGTCTCGGTTCGCTCGAGCATTCGCTGGCGCGCGAGGACTGGGAACTGGATCCGACCGTGATCGACCAGTATGCGCGCCTGCACGAGCAGCTCGAGGCGCGCCAGAGCGAGACCGAGGAGCGCCGCTACCAGAACAACCGCGCGATCGAGGCCACCGGCAATGCGCGCGGGGCCTATATCGAGCGCCTGCGCTACACGATCAAGACCTATACCAAGAACATCCGCGAACTGGGTGCGCTGGCCGGCATCGACGTCCAGGCCGACCCGGTGCGGCTGGAGAACGACGATGTGCAACTGTCCCAGGCCGGCCTGCACGTGCGCTTCAAGTTCGACGGCAAGGACCAGATCGGGATGAACGACGGCGAAGCCTCGGGCGGCCAGCAGGTGATGAAGTCGCTGGTGCTGCTGATCGGCCTGTTGAAATCGGAAGAGGGCTCGGGCGGCTTCGTGTTCATCGACGAACCGTTCGCCCACCTGGACATTCGCAACATCCAGCTGGTCGGCGAGTTCCTGAAGAACACCGACGCCCAGTACCTGATGACGACGCCGCTGACGCACAACACCGACGTCTACGATCCTTCGGAACTCACGCTCATCACGAGCAAGAAGAAGAAGGACATGCAGTGGGCGCAGCCGATCTTCGTGCTGCAGCGAAGGAAGGACGAGGCGAAGGCCGCGTAATGAAAAAGGGATCCGTTGTAGATCCCTTTTCTTTTTGGGTGTTCGGTGCGCGAAGGACTTGGGTTCCCGCCTTTGATGTGACCCCTTGAAGTGAGACTCCACTTCAAGGGGTCTTATGAAGTACGACGAGCAGTTTAAATTTTCAGCCGTTGAGGCCTACTTA
>NZ_VPFD01000027.1 GCF_008014745.1 Massilia arenae | reverse complement strand
GGGGTGACTGCGTACCTTTTGTATAATGGGTCAGCGACTTACATTCAGTGGCAAGGTTAACCGAATAGGGGAGCCGTAGAGAAATCGAGTCCGAATAGGGCGACAGTCGCTGGGTGTAGACCCGAAACCAAGTGATCTACCCATGGCCAGGATGAAGGTGCGGTAACACGCCCTGGAGGTCCGAACCCACTAATGTTGAAAAATTAGGGGATGAGCTGTGGGTAGGGGTGAAAGGCTAAACAAACTTGGAAATAGCTGGTTCTCTCCGAAAACTATTTAGGTAGTGCCTCAAGTATCACCATCGGGGGTAGAGCACTGTTATGGCTAGGGGGTCATTGCGACTTACCAACCCATTGCAAACTCCGAATACCGATGAGTGCGAGCTTGGGAGACAGACATCGGGTGCTAACGTCCGGTGTCAAGAGGGAAACAACCCAGACCGCCAGCTAAGGTCCCAAAGATTGGCTAAGTGGAAAACGAAGTGGGAAGGCTAAAACAGTCAGGATGTTGGCTTAGAAGCAGCCACCATTTAAAGAAAGCGTAATAGCTCACTGATCGAGTCGTCCTGCGCGGAAGATGTAACGGGGCTAAGCCAGTCACCGAAGCTGCGGATATATTTCTCGTGATTTATCACTTGATCTATATGGTAGGAGAGCGTTCTGTAAGCCTGCGAAGGTGTCTTGTAAAGGATGCTGGAGGTATCAGAAGTGCGAATGCTGACATGAGTAGCGATAATGCGGGTGAAAAGCCCGCACGCCGTAAGCCCAAGGTTTCCTGTTCAACGTTCATCGGAGCAGGGTGAGTCGGCCCCTAAGGCGAGGCAGAGATGCGTAGCTGATGGGAAGCAGGTTAATATTCCTGCACCGTCGTATGATGCGATGGGGGGACGGATCGCGGAAGGTTGTCTGACTGTTGGAATAGTCAGTTTTTGACTCATANACTCATAGAAGGTACTTAGGCAAATCCGGGTACGTAATTCAAGGGGTTGAGACGAGTCGCCATGTGCGATGAAGCAATCGGAAGTGGTTCCAAGAAAAGCCTCTAAGCTTCAGTCATACGAGACCGTACCGCAAACCGACACAGGTGGGCGAGATGAGTATTCTAAGGCGCTTGAGAGAACTCGGGAGAAGGAACTCGGCAAATTGGTACCGTAACTTCGGGATAAGGTACGCCCTAGTAGTTTGACCACTTTACTGTGGAAGGATGAACGGGTTGCAATAAAATGGTGGCTGCGACTGTTTAATAAAAACACAGCACTCTGCAAACACGAAAGTGGACGTATAGGGTGTGACGCCTGCCCGGTGCTGGAAGATTAAATGATGGGGTGCAAGCTCTTGATTGAAGTCCCAGTAAACGGCGGCCGTAACTATAACGGTCCTAAGGTAGCGAAATTCCTTGTCGGGTAAGTTCCGACCTGCACGAATGGCGTAACGATGGCCACACTGTCTCCTCCCGAGACTCAGCGAAGTTGAAATGTTTGTGATGATGCAATCTACCCGCGGCTAGACGGAAAGACCCCATGAACCTTTACTGTAGCTTTGCATTGGACTTTGAATCAATCTGTGTAGGATAGGTGGGAGGCTTTGAAGTAGGGACGCCAGTCTCTATGGAGCCATCCTTGAAATACCACCCTGGTTCATTTGAGGTTCTAACCTTGGTCCGTTATCCGGATCGGGGACAGTGCATGGTAGGCAGTTTGACTGGGGCGGTCTCCTCCTAAAGTGTAACGGAGGAGTTCGAAGGTACGCTAGGTACGGTCGGACATCGTGCTAATAGTGCAATGGCATAAGCGTGCTTAACTGCGAGACCGACAAGTCGAGCAGGTACGAAAGTAGGACATAGTGATCCGGTGGTTCTGTATGGAAGGGCCATCGCTCAACGGATAAAAGGTACTCTGGGGATAACAGGCTGATTCCTCCCAAGAGTTCATATCGACGGGGGAGTTTGGCACCTCGATGTCGGCTCATCACATCCTGGGGCTGTAGCCGGTCCCAAGGGTATGGCTGTTCGCCATTTAAAGTGGTACGTGAGCTGGGTTTAAAACGTCGTGAGACAGTTTGGTCCCTATCTGCCGTGGGCGTTGGAAATTTGAAGGGGGCTGCTCCTAGTACGAGAGGACCGGAGTGGACGAACCTCTGGTGTACCGGTTGTCACGCCAGTGGCATTGCCGGGTAGCTAAGTTCGGAAGAGATAACCGCTGAAAGCATCTAAGCGGGAAACTTGCCTTGAGATGAGATTTCCCGGAGCCTTGAGCTCCTTGAAGGGTCGTTCGAGACCAGGACGTTGATAGGCTGGGTGTGGAAGTGCAGTAATGCATTAAGCTAACCAGTACTAATTGCCCGTAAGGCTTGTCCCTATAACCTTGGTAGTCAAGGTTGTGACGAGTACAACTGCTTGAATACAAGCTACAACCCAACATTACTTCTTCCAGATTCAGAGCANGGTTGTCACGCCAGTGGCATTGCCGGGTAGCTAAGTTCGGAAGAGATAACCGCTGAAAGCATCTAAGCGGGAAACTTGCCTTGAGATGAGATTTCCCGGAGCCTTGAGCTCCTTGAAGGGTCGTTCGAGACCAGGACGTTGATAGGTCAGGTGTGGAAGTGCAGTAATGCATTAAGCTAACTGATACTAATTGCCCGTAAGGCTTGTCCCTATAACCTTGGTAGTCAAGGTTGTGACGAGTACAGCTTGCTTGAATACAAGCTACAACCCAACATTACTTCTTCCAGATTCAGAGCATGCGCGCACTGTCGCGACTGCTCGTACAAGTCATGCCTGATGACCATAGCAAGTCGGTCCCACCCCTTCCCATCCCGAACAGGACCGTGAAACGACTTTGCGCCGATGATAGTGCTGCAACCAGTGTGNGAGACCAGGACGTTGATAGGTCAGGTGTGGAAGTGCAGTAATGCATTAAGCTAACTGATACTAATTGCCCGTAAGGCTTGTCCCTATAACCTTGGTAGTCAAGGTTGTGACGAGTACAACTCGCTTGAATACAAGCTACAACCCAACATTACTTCTTCCAGATTCAGAGCATGCGCGAACTATCGCGACTGCTCGTACAAGTCATGCCTGATGACCATAGCAAGTCGGTCCCACCCCTTCCCATCCCGAACAGGACCGTGAAACGACTTTGCGCCGATGATAGTGCTGCAACCAGTGTGNTTCGAGACCAGGACGTTGATAGGTCAGGTGTGGAAGTGCAGTAATGCATTAAGCTAACTGATACTAATTGCCCGTAAGGCTTGTCCCTATAACCTTGGTAGTCAAGGTTGTGACGAGTACAACTGCTTGAATACAAGCTACAACCCAACATTACTTCTTCCAGATTCAGAGCAGGCGCGAATTGTCGCGACTGCTCGTACAAGTTATGCCTGATGACCATAGCAAGTCGGTCCCACCCCTTCCCATCCCGAACAGGACCGTGAAACGACTTTGCGCCGATGATAGTGCTGCAACCAGTGTGAAAGTAGGTTATCGTCAGGCTAGTTATATAGAAAAACCCCACCAGGTGATCCTGGTGGGGTTTTTTGCTTTCTGACTCGGAAAATCGTCGTGGATCCACGCAGCTGGATTACTCATCGGACGGTTGAACGCGTGGATGGCAGAGCCATCCACCCTACGGCGCGATCAGGTATCGGATCGGCCTTGGCCAGCGTCGAGTCGTGGGAACGTCAAACACCCCACAAGATATCGGTCTTGTTATCCCGCGCCGAGCGCATCATTTCCAGCAGCGGATACATCCGTGCCGAGAACGTGACCACCTCGATCGGTTGATGTTCATGGTCATCTTCATCGCGATGATGCGCCTGGACATCTTGCGCCACCTGTTCGGTCGCCTGATGCTTGCGGCTCTCTTCGATCTCGGCCTCTAGGCGCGGGATCACTTGTTCCGCTTCTGCTGCGGTGATGACACCGCGTTCCGGTTCCTTGTGCAACAGGTCGAGGATGCGCTTGGCATGCTCCTGGTACATCAAGACCTCTGGGTAGGATCTGCATTTAAAGGTAATCAACATGGCTATCTCTTGGTTTTGTTAGTGTCTAAACGATAGCACGACTGACGCAAGCTCACAGTGCGCGCGCTCGCACAACTCAGGTACGTTTTACCCGCAGGAGCCAGGCGGCCCCAAGCACGACGACCGCCAGCGCACTGCTCCCTACCACCGCCAGCGCGCCCGCATCCGACAAGGGCGTGCGCGTCGCCCCGGCCAGGAACCAGCCCAGCGCTCCCCAGGCCAGGCTGTTAAGTAACTCGAGCATATTCATCACGAAGCCGCCCTTGCCGCGGCCCTTGAAATTGCTGCGCACGCCAGGCCGGCCGCACCAGAACACGATCAACCCGGCGCCCAGCACTGCGCCACATACGGCGAAACAGACGATCAGCCCCGCTGCCGGCGTACGAACAGTCAGCCACAGCAGCGGGACAGCCACCAGCGCCAGCACCGGCATGATGGCTGCAGCCAGCTTGGCGCGCCGCACCGTGCGCTGTGACGCGGGCGACACCAGCAGCAGGTCCGGCGCGTCCTCGGCCGACAAGGCGACCCAGGCCAGCGCGCCGGTCAGCGATCCGCACAGCAGCGTCAGCCCGGCGCCCAGCGCCTGCACCTGCACGTCGGCGCGCTGGAAGACAAGGAAGAACAAGGGCAGCAGGAACAGCAGCTGCAGCAGCACCTGCGACAGCAGATGCGGATCGCGCACGATCAGGCGCCACTCCTTGATGACGACGGTATGGAACAGGCTGCGGCCGAAGCGCAAAGTCAGCGGCGTGGCGCGCGCCGTCCCCGTACGCGCCGCCGATGCCGCCAACTGCAGGCCGTGTGCGAAGAAGCGGTGGGTACGCCGCGCCGTTAGCACGAATATCGCGGCAGCCAGCACCGCCAGCAGCAGCATCGGCAGCGGTTCACCCAGCATGGCGCGCGCCGGCAGCAGCAAAGGGAGATCGCCCACGCCATCCTGGCGCAGCAGCCCGTCCAGCATCTCGCGCACGCGGCCTTGCGTATCCCTGGACGACAGCGCATGCAGCTGGGATGCGATAACCAGCAGGGCGCCAGCCAGCGCCCCGATCACCTGCGCCACCACGCGGGTACGACGTGCACCGAGCACGCGCACCAGGCCGAGCGTGAGCAGCATCGCAAGGCAGCTGCACAGCACCGCGAGCGAGATCACGCCCGGATAGATGCCGAGCCAGCGCCACTGCCCCTGCAGCAGGCCGGCATGGGCGAACGGCGCCAGGAAGAACAGGTACACAGCGGCGGTGCTGGCCGCCACGCCGGCCAGGCGCACGGTAAAAATGCTGTGCGAGGGCAGGGGCGAGGACAGCAGCAGATCGAGGTCGCTGCGCTCGAACAGCACCAGCACGCTCGACTTGATCGCCGACGACAACATGAAGGTCGCGCCGCCCGCCAGCACGGCCGAGATGGCGAGCAGGATGCGCGGATCGTCGCCCGCCAAGCCGACCAGGTCGCGCACGGCCACCCATGCCAGCAGGTGCAGGGCGGCCCAGCCGACCAGCGCCAAGCCGATCGCCGCATTGCCCGGCCGCCGCTTGCCGCCGCCTTCCTTGCCGCCCGAGGCATTAAACCAGGCCAGCCGCAGCTCGTGCCGCAGCAGCCAGCCGACGCTGCCCGGCGCGGTCATCATGGCGCGGCCGTGAGCTGCAGGAACACGTCTTCCAGACTGCCGCCCCGGGTGCGGGCGCGCAGTTCGTCCAGCGTGCCTTCGGCGATCAGGCGGCCCTGGCGGATGATTCCGATGCGCTGCGCCAGCCGCTCCGCCACTTCGAGGATGTGCGTGGTCAGGATCACCGTGCCGCCCTTGGCGACGTGGGCCAGCAGCAGGTCTTTCACCTGGCGCGCCGCGACCGCATCCAGGCCGGTGAGCGGTTCGTCGAGGATTAATAATTCTGGTTCGTGGATCAGGGCCCCGGCCAGGGCCAGCTTCTGCTTCATCCCGCGCGAGAATCCTTCGGTCAGCTCGTGCGCATGCCGGCTCAGGTCGAGCCAGTCGAGCAGTTCACGCGCGCGCGGTTCGGCATCTTGCGCGCGCACGCCCCACAGCCCGGCCACGAATTCCAGGTACTCGAAGGGCTTGAGCTTCCCGTACAACATCGGCTCGTCCGGCAGGTAGGCCATCCTGGCCTTGGCCGCCGCCGGTGCGCTGGCCAGGTCGATGCCGAGCACCTCGATGCTGCCGGCGTCCGGCGCCAGCAGGCCGCTGACCAGCCGCAGCGTGGTGGTCTTGCCGGCGCCGTTGGGGCCGAGGAGGGCATAGAACTCGCCGCGCCGCACGACCAGGTCGAGGCCATCGACGGCGGGGCGGCCGAAATCCTTGCGCAGGCCGGCCAGGCGCAGGGCGGGTGGATGTTCAATCATGACGGTCTCACTGGGGCGCGAACGAGGACAGGAACTGGTCGACCTGCTCGGGCGGCGCCGCGTTCGCCGGTCCGAGCACGATGACCTGGTAGAAGCGCTCGCCGCGCGCCTCGAAGCGGCCATGCAGGTGCATCGGCTTGCCGTTGGCGGCGCCCGTCGCCTCCACGCGCAGGCCGTCCTGTACCGCTGGCGCCGCATCGTCAGCGGCGCCGATATTGCGCAGCAGGGCCTGGCGCATCGCCGGCAGCGCGGCGCGTGCGTGGGCGGCGTCCGGCGCCGTGGCGGCGCCGACGGCGAAGGTGGCGCCGTCGATTTCGGCCGC
The DNA here is from genome assembly GCF_008014745.1 of Massilia arenae. Taxonomy (GTDB): domain Bacteria; phylum Pseudomonadota; class Gammaproteobacteria; order Burkholderiales; family Burkholderiaceae_D; genus Telluria; species Telluria arenae. The sequence continues at coordinate 77,522 of NZ_VPFD01000027.1, read as the reverse complement.
CGTCATGGTCATCTGCACCCGCAGGCCGTCCAGGTCCACCGCGCGCGTGAAGGTGGCCGGCTTGGCCGGGAACAGGATCTTGTAGTGGCCCTCCTGGCTCGTGTGTTCGCGCCAGTTATAGGTGGGATTGCAGGCGGCCAGGAGGCTTGCCGCCAGCAGGGCCGGGACGAGGATGCGCAAGCGCATTCGGAGCGGATTGGTTGGTCGCATTGTCGGGTGCATAGCGCGATAGTAGCAGCAGTGTCTATCTCCTTTGCCGTTTTTTGGGGGAGGGCGGCAACGGTATTCTTTGGACATGGCGGCATGGCCAGATGTCCTGAATCGTGGGGTTTACGTCCGCTCCAGGCGGGCCAGTTCTGCGACCATTCGCCAAACAAACCAAGTCCAGGGGGATGGCATGAAGGTCAACGGAAAGAACCATGAGGTGGACGTCGACGGCGACACGCCGGTGTTGTGGGTGCTGCGCGACGTGCTGGGCATGACGGGGACGAAATTCGGCTGCGGCATGGGCTTGTGCGGCGCCTGCACGGTACACGTGGATGGCGTGCCGACCCGCTCCTGCCTCACCAGCGTCGAGGCGGTGGGCAGGGCCGACGTCGCGACCATCGAGACGCTCGGCGCCTCGCGCATCGGCGCCGCGCTGCAGAAGGCCTGGCTCGACCAGGAGGTGGTCCAGTGCGGCTACTGTCAATCGGGCCAGCTGATGTCGGCCGCGGCCCTGCTCAAGTCCAACGCCAAGCCCACCGACGAAGACATCGACGCCGCCATGAGCGGCAATATCTGCCGCTGCGGCACCTATCCGCGCATCCGCGCCGGCATCAAGGCCGCCGCGCTCACGCTGGCAGGAGGCCGCCATGCGTAACGATCTGCCCAACCTGCCGCGCCGCGCTTTCCTGGTGGCCGGCGCCGCCGCCGGTGGCGGCCTGCTGCTGGGCGTCGTCCTCGATGGCGCCAGCCATCCGGCGATGGCCGCGACCGCCCGCACGTTCGAGCCGAACGCCTTCGTGCTGATCGGCGCCGATGGCCTGGTCACCATCACCATGCCCTATATCGAGATGGGCCAGGGCACCTATACCTCGATCCCGATGCTGGTGGCCGAAGAGCTCGAGGTGGGCCTGGACCAGGTGCGGGTCAGGCACGCCGGCGCCGACGACAAGCTGTATGGCAACCCGTTGCTTGGCCTGCAGATCACGGGCGGCTCGACGTCCATGCGCGCCGCCTGGCTGCCGATGCGCCAGGCCGGCGCCGCCGCGCGCATGATGCTGGTGCAGGCCGCGGCCAGCCAGTGGAAGGTCAGCCCGTCCGAGTGCCAGGCCCGCAACGGTGAAGTCGTGCACCGCCCCAGCGGCCGGCGCCTGAAGTATGGCGCCCTGGCGGCGCAGGCGGCCGCCTTGCCGGTCCCGGCGCCGGCCGACGTCAAGCTCAAGGAGGCCGACTTCGTCCTGATCGGCAAGCCGGGCAAGCGCCTCGACACCCCTCTGAAGGTCAACGGCAGCGCCAAATACGGCATCGACGCGATGGTGCCGGGCATGAAATTCGCAGCGCTGGCGCAGTCGCCCGCCTTTGGCGGCAGCCTCAAAAGCGTCGACGAGCGCAAGGCGCTGGCGGTGAAGGGCGTGCGCCAGGTGGTCAAGCTCGACGACTGCCTGGCCGTGATCGCCGACCACACCGGCGCCGCGCGCAAGGGACTGGCGGCGCTGGAGATCGTCTGGGACGACGGCCCCAACGCCAGGGTCGACAGCGCGGCCTTGTCGACCGCGCTGGCCAGGGCGTCCGAAGGTCCGGCGGCGAAGGTGCGGCAGGAGGGCGAGCCGGCCAAAGCGGGCGGCAAGCGCATCGCGGCCATGTACGAGCAGCCCTACCTGATCCACGCCGCCATGGAGCCGCTCAACTGCACCGTGCACGTGAAGGACGGCAGTTGCGAGCTGTGGCTCGGCACCCAGGTGATGACCCTCAGCCGGGCGGCGGCGGCCAAGGCGGCGGGGCTCGAACCGGACCAAGTGACGGTGCACAACCACTACCTGGGCGGTGGCTTCGGCCGCCGCCTGGAGGTCGACATGGTCACGCGCGCGGTGCAGATCGCACGCCACGTGAAGGGCCCGGTGAAGGTCACCTGGAGCCGCGAGGAAGATACCCAGCACGACATCTACCGCGGGGGCTTTTACGACCGGATCGAGGCGCGCGTCGACGGCGAGGGTATGCCGCTGGCCTGGAGCCACCGCATCACCGGCCCGTCGACCATCAAGCGCTTCTTCCCGACCGGCTACGTCAACGGCTTCGACGAAGAGGTGGTCGAGGGCGCCATGCATCCGCCCTATGTCTTCCCCAGCATGCTGGTCGAGTACGTGAACCACGAGCCGCCGGTGCCGACCGGCTTCTGGCGCGGCGTGGGTCCGGCGCACAACCTGTTCGTGGTCGAGAGCTTCATCGACGAGCTGGCGGCCGCCGCCGGCAAGGATCCGGTCGCCTATCGCAGCGCGCTCGTGAAGGACAATCCGCGTGCGCTGGCGGTGCTGCGCCTGGCCGCCGACAAGGCCGGCTGGGGCAAGCCGCTTCCAGAAGGGCAGGGCCGCGGCGTCTCGCTGCAGCACGTGTTCGGCACCTATCTGGCGCTGGTGACCGACGTCGCGGTGAGCAAGGAAGGCGAGGTGGCGGTCAAGCGCGTGGTCGCGGCGGTCGATACCGGCGTCGCGATCAACCCGGACACCATCCGTGCCCAGCTCGAGAGCGGCATCAACTTCGGCATCTCGGCCGCGCTGTGGGGCAAGGCGACCGTGGCGGGAGGCCGCATCCAGCAGTCGAACTTCCACGACGTGCGGGTCTTGCGCATCAACGAGGCGCCCGCGATCGAGACCCATATCGTGGCCAGCCGCGAAGCGCCGGGCGGCATCGGCGAGCCGGGCACCGCCGCGCTGTTCCCGTCGCTCGCCAATGCCGTGTTCGCGGCCACCGGCAAGCGCGTGCGCACGCTGCCGATCGGGCCCGAGCAGCTGCAGGAAGCGTGAGTAACCACCTGAGCACCGCCTGAGCCCAGCCGCAACGGGACGGTCGCGCCGGGCGGGCCAGTCTCCTTCGAAAGATGGAGGACTTCGGCCCGCCCGGCGCTTCTTGGCGTATTATTTTCCTTGTTGCGCATTCTAGGACCATCATGAAACGCAGAATCGGATTCCTGTTCCCGCCCGGCTTCCAGGCGCTCGACCTCATGGCCACCACAGTATTCGAGATCGCCAACGGTCTCGACGGCGGGCCTTTCTATGACATGACCATGCTGTCGGAGCACGGCGGCGTGCTCGCCAGCTCGTCCGGCGTCGGCGTGTTCACCGAAGCCTTCGACCGGCGCGACTACGACACCCTGATCGTGGCCGGCATCATGACCCCGGTGGGCTTCAAGTCGAGCGCGCCCTTCCTGGGCTTCCTGCGCGAAGCCAGCGATGCCTCGCGCCGCACCGCCAGCATCTGCACCGGCGCCTTCATCCTGGCCGAGGCCGGCCTGATCGACGGCCGCCGCGCGACCACCCACTGGGCGCTGGCGCGCGACCTGCAGCGCGCCTATCCGAAGTCGCGCATCGAGGAAGACCGCATCTACATCAACGACGGCCGCGTGTGGACCTCGGCCGGCATGACCGCCTGCATCGACCTGTGCCTGGCGATGGTGGAAGAAGATCTTGGCAAGGACGCGTCGAAGCACATCGCGCGCCAGATGGTGGTTTACCACCGCCGCAGCGGCGGCCAGTCGCAGTTCTCGGCCCTGCTCGAGCTGGAGCCGAAATCGGACCGCATCCAGCAGGCCCTCACCTACGCCAAGAGCCACCTGCGGCGGCCGCTGTCGGTCGACGAGCTGGCCGAAGCGGCCAACCTGAGCACGCGCCAGTTCAGCCGCAGCTTCCGCCTCGAGACCGGGCAATCGCCGGCGCGCGCGATCGAGGTGCTGCGGGTCGAGGCGGCGCGCGCCATGATCGAGACCAGCAACCACTCGATCGACGTGGTCGCGCGCGAGACCGGCTTCGCCGACCCCGAGCGCATGCGGCGCGCCTTCCTGCGCGCCTTCGGCCAGCCACCGCAGGCGATCAAGCGCGCGGCGCGCGAGCAGGCGTTGGCCTAGCAGTCTGCCCGGCCGTCACGGCTGTCCGTAATCGAGGGATCCCCGTCCCACGACGCGGCGATGCTTCTGCAAAGATGTCTTATCGCGCCAATGGCGCAGACATCGCAGGAGCACGCATGGACCATCCACAGCGCCCACTACCGACGGCCACACTTTATCTGCTGGCGCTGGGCATGTTCGCCATCGGCACCGAAAGCTTCATGATCGCCGGCCTGCTGCCGGGCATCGCCAGCGACCTGGGCGTCGGCGAGGCCTCGGCCGGCCAACTGGTGACGGCGTTCGCCCTGACCTATGCGCTGGGTGGTCCGGTGCTGGCGATCGTCACCGCCAACCTGCCACGCCGCGCGCTGCTGGTGATTGCGATGGCGGCATTCGCGCTCGGGAACGCGCTGGCCTGGGCCAGTCACGGCTACGCAGGCCTGATGAGCGCGCGCATCCTGCTGGCGCTGACGGCCGGCCTGTATGCGCCGGCCGCAATGGCGCTGGCCGGCACGCTGGCCGCGCCGGAACAGCGAGGGCGTGCACTGGCCATGGTGAGCGGCGGGATGACGGTGGCGATCGTGCTCGGCGTGCCGCTCGGTACGCTGCTCGGCAATGCCATGAGCTGGCGCGCGACCTTCGGCGCCGTGGCGCTGCTGTCGCTGGCGGCGACGGCCGGGCTGGCCATTGGGCTGCCGCGGTTCCTCGGCGCGGGCACGGCGCCGCCCGACCTGCGCGCGCGCATTGAAGCGGCGCGCCTGCCCGGTGTGCTGCCAACCCTGCTGGTGACGCTGGCCTGGGGTACCGGGACCTACGCCACCTTGACCTATCTTGCTCCCTACCTGGAACAGGTGAGCCATCTGCCGCCCGAGCGCATGAGCGCCGTCATGCTGCTGTGGGGCGTCTCGGCCGCGATCGGCCTGGCCCTGGGCGGACGCGCCAGCGATCGCTTCGGCGCGCGGCGGGTGGTGCTGTTCTCGCTGGCGCTGCTGGCGCTGTCCTTCGCCTACCTCGGCATGCTGGCCGGGCTCGGCCACTGGGGCATGGCGGCGGTGGCGCCCGGCATCGTCATGTGGGGCATGAGCACCTGGGGTTTCTTTCCCGCCCAGCAGAGCAGCCTGGTGGCGCGCAGCGGCGTGGGCCTGGCGCCGGTGGTGCTGTCGCTGAACGCATCGGTGCAGTACGCCGGCTTCGCGCTGGGCGCCATGCTCGGCGGCCTGGCCGTGGTGCGCTGGTCGGCCGGGCAGGTGGGCTGGGTCGGCAGCGGCTTCGAAGTGCTCGCCCTGCTGCTGGCGCTGGCCGCCGGCGGCCGCGCGGTTGCGCGCAAGTGACTTCAGTCGTCACGCAGCGCGCGCCGATACCCGATCGCCTCTGCCACCTGCTTCGACCGCACCTCGTCCACGTCCGCCAGGTCGGCGATCGTGCGCGCCACCTTGAGCACGCGGTGGTAGGCCCGCGCCGACCAGTGCAGGTGCCGGGCCGCGTCGTGCAGCAGCCGGCGCCCGGCCTCGTCCGGCGCGCAATGGCGGTCGATCTCGCCCGGCCCCAGCTGGCTATTGGGCCGTCCCTGGCGCGCGAGCTGGCGCGCATGGGCCCGCGCCACCCGCTGCGCGATCACGGCGCTCGGCTCGCCGTCGGCTTGCGCGCCCATGCCGTCGGGCGCCATGGCCGCCACCGGCAGCTGGATGTCGATGCGGTCGAGCAGCGGCCCCGATATGCGTCCCTGATAGCGCAGCACGGCGTCCGGCGTGCAGCGGCACTTGCCGCTGGCATGGCCCAGCCAGCCGCAGGGACAGGGATTCATCGCCGCGATCAGCTGGAAGCGCGCCGGGAAGTCGGCCTGGTGGGCCGCGCGCGAGATCGTGATCGATCCCGATTCCAGCGGCTCACGCAGCACTTCCAGTACGCGGCGCTCGAACTCGGGCAGCTCGTCGAGGAACAGCACCCCGTGATGGGCCAGCGATACTTCTCCCGGCCGCGGCAGGTTGCCGCCGCCGACCAGGGCCACGCCGGACGTCGTGTGGTGCGGACTGCGAAATGGCCGCTGGCGCCAGCGTTCGGGCGCGAAGCCGCCGGCCAGCGACTGCACGGCGGCCGATTCGAGCGCCTCGCCCTCGCTCATCGGCGGCAGCAGGCCTGGCAGGCGCGCCGCCAGCATGCTCTTGCCGGCGCCTGGCGGGCCGACCAGCAGGACGGAGTGCGCCCCGGCCGCCGCCACCTCGAGCGCGCGCTTGGCATGCTGCTGGCCCTTGACCTCGGCGAAGTCGGGGTAACGCGGCGCATGCGACATGCCGGGGCCATGATGGCGCGCCAGCTTCGGCGCGTCGGGCGCGTTGGCGAAGTGGGCGCAGACTTCGAGCAGGGTACGCGCGGGAAGGATCGCGGCCGCCTCGACCAGCGCCGCTTCGTCGGCATTGGCCAGCGGCAGGATGAAGGCGCGCATCTCATCGTCTCCGTCACGCGCCATCGCGAATGCCATCGCCAGCGCGCCGCGTACCGGCCGCAACTCTCCCGACAGCGACAGCTCGCCCGCGAATTCGTAGCGGTGCAGCGCATCGTCGCGAATCTGGCGCGAGGCGGCAAGGATGCCCAGCGCGATGGGCAGGTCGAAGCGGCCGGACTCTTTCGGCAGGTCGGCCGGCGCCAGGTTGATCGTGATGCGGCGCGCCGGGAGGTCGAAGCCGGAATTCTGCAGCGCCGCGCGCACGCGGTCTTTCGCTTCGCGTACCTCGGTATCTGGCAGGCCGACGATCGCGATGCCGGGGAGACCATTGGCCAAGTGGACTTCGACATTGACTGCGGGCGCTTCCATGCCGGCCAGGGCACGGCTTCTGAGGACGGCCAGACTCATAGTATTCCTTCCGCATGAACGCTGGGAAGGCCCTATCGTACGGCGCGCGCGGCGCCATCTGTTGCGTGCGGACAGGCCTGAGTATTCGAACTGCATGACGTACGCATATGCCCCCGAATTCGTCGTCCATTCCGGCTTTTCTACCGCCTGTCACAAAAACCTGACAGTGGAATCTACTAACGCTACATTATCTGCAAGGAAATATCCGTCACCATTCACAGGCCAGGAGTCACCGCCGATGTTATCGATCAAGCAGCTCAACAAGACGTATGCCAACGGCGTCAAAGCCATCAACGATGTCAGCCTCGAGATCCCGAACGGCATGTTCGGCCTGCTCGGCCCGAACGGCGCCGGCAAGTCCTCCTTGATGCGCACCATCGCCACCCTGCAGGACCCGGACAGCGGCAGCATCCACTTCCACGGCCTCGACGTCTTGACCGATAAGGAGAGCCTGCGCCGCCAGCTCGGCTACCTGCCGCAGGACTTCGGCGTCTATCCGAAGGTCAGCGCCGAAAAGCTGCTGAACCACTTCGCGGTCCTGAAAGGCCTGACCGCCAAGGGTGAACGCAAGGAGATCGTCGAAGCCCTGCTGCACCAGACCAATCTGTGGGAAGCGAGGAAGCGCGGCCTGGGCACATACTCGGGCGGCATGCGCCAGCGCTTCGGCATCGCCCAGGCGCTGCTCGGCGCACCGCGCCTGGTGATCGTCGACGAGCCGACCGCCGGCCTCGATCCCGATGAGCGCAACCGCTTCCTGAACCTGCTGGCCAAGATCGGCGAGCAGGTGGTCGTCATCCTGTCGACCCACATCGTCGAGGACGTGACCGACCTGTGCCCGCGCATGGCCATGATCGCCAAGGGCACGGTGCTGCTGCAGGGCGAGCCGCAGGCCGCGATCGACACCCTGAAAAGCCGCGTGTGGCGCCGCACCGTCAGCCAGGAAGCCCTGCCCGAATACCAGGAGCGCTTCAACGTGCTGTCCACCCGCCTGGTGGCGGGCCGGCCGCAGATCAATGTGTATGCCGAGTCGCAGCCGGACGATGGTTTCGTGAGCGTCGAGCCGGACCTGGAAGACGTCTATTTCCTGCAGATCCGCAATGCCGGCCGCGCGGCCGGCCAGGCGGCGTCCGCCCAGGCAGCGCCGGTGACTGCGTAAGGAGGGCGGCATGCTGAGAGAATTCTTCAAGTTCGAGCTGGACTTCCAGCTGCGCCAGCCCCTGCTGTGGGTGTGCGCGCTGATCTTCGGCGCGCTGGCCTTCGGCGCCACCACCAGCGATGCGATCCAGGTCGGCGGCAGCATCGGCAACGTCAACCGCAATGCGCCGACTGTGGTCGCGCAGATGCTCGGTATCTTCAGCCTGATGTCGATGTTCGTCGTCACCATCTTCATCGCCGGCGGCGTGCTGCGCGACGGCGAAGTGGGCATTTCCGACATGCTGTTCGCCACGCCGATGAAAAAGCACGACTACCTGATCGGCCGCTTTGCCGCCGGCCTGGTCGCCTGCCTGCTCATCTTCGCCATGATCGTGCTCGGCACGATGCTCGGTCCCGTGATGCCCTGGGTCGATGCCCAGCGCGTGGGTCCTTTCCCCGGCGCGGCCTACCTGTGGGCGCTGGGCGTGCTGGTCCTGCCCAACCTGTTCTTCATCGGCGCCCTGCTGATGCTGCTGGCCGCCACCACGCGCTCGATCATGATGGTGTACGTCGGCGTGATGGCCTTCTTCGTGCTGTGGATCGTCGCCGGCAGCTTTACTTCGAACATCGACAATGAATGGATCGCCGTGCTGGCCGATCCCTTCGGCCTGCGCGCCCTTGGCCGCGCCACGCGCTACTTCTCGACCGCCGAAGCGAATGCCGGCCTGCCTGACTTCAAGGGCTACATGCTGGCCAACCGCCTGCTGTGGAGCGCCATCGCGCTGGTGCTGGTCGGCCTGACCCTGGCCCTGTTCAAGCCGCAGCGCGCCGGCACCGGCAAGCGCCTGTTCGGCAAGGCCAAGGCGCAGGCCGCGCCGGCCTACGTGCCGGTGCAGGTCGCGCTGCCACGCGTGCAGCCACGCTTCACGGGCGCCACGCGCTGGGCCCAGTGCTGGCACATCTTTGCCTTCGACGCCGTCGCGGTGTTCAAGAGCGTGCCCTTCCTCGTCATGCTGCTGTTCGGGGTGCTGAACATGGTCGGCAGTGCGAGCGTGCTGGACGAGATGTTCGGTACCGACGTCTACCCGCGCACGCACCTGATGATCGACCTGCTGAAAGGCTCGTTCAACTTCCTCCTGATTATCATCGTCACCTTCTACGCGGGCGAGTTGATCTTCAAGGAACGCCAGGCCAGGATCGCCGACGTGAGCGACGCCATGCCGATGCCGAACTGGGCGCCGCTGGTCGCCAAGAGCCTGGCGCTGGTGGGCGTGGTGCTGGTCTTCCTGTTCGCCGGGATCCTGACCGCGATCGCCATCCAGTTGTTCCGGGGCGGGGCGCCGGTCGAATTCGGGGTGTATGTCGAGGGCGTGTTCATGGCCGGCCTGCCGTTCGTGCTCATGGCGCTGATCGCCATCGTGCTGCAGGTCGTCACCAACAACAAGTTCATCGGCTACCTGCTGGTGATCGTCCTGATGATCGCGCAGATCGTCCTGTCCGTGATGCACTTCGATCACAACCTGTACAACATCGCGCTGCTGCCCGAGACGCCGTATTCGGACATGAACGGCTTCGGCCACTTCGTCACGGGCTGGTCCTGGTTCGCGCTGTACTGGACCCTGTTCTGCCTGGCGGCGCTGATCGTGGCCCAGGCCTTCTGGGTGCGCGGCCAGTCGGTCGAGTGGCGTGCGCGCGTGCGCGAAGCGGGCCGTCGCCTGCGGGGCGGCGCGGGCGTGGCGCTGGCGCTGTGCACGATCGCCTTCGCCCTGGTCGGCGGCTGGATCTTCCATAACACCGTGACCCTGGACCGCTACGAAGCCAAGAACGTCAGCATGGACAGGCAGGCCCGGTACGAGAAGGACTACCGCCAGTACAAGGACCTGCCGCATCCGAAGGTCATCGACGTGCGCGCCGCGGTCGACATCTATCCGGAACAGCGCCGCGTGACCGTCAAGGGCAGCTATGTCCTCGAGAACAAGACCGACAAGCCGCTCGATACCCTGCGCCTGCAATTCAACACCCACGTCGTCACCACCCTGGGCAAGCTGCCGCCGCACCAGGTGGTGCTGGACGATACGGACACCGGTTTCAGGATCCTGAAACTGGCCGAGCCCCTGGCGCCGGGCGCGCGCCTGCCGCTCGACTTCACGATCGATGCGCATCGCCAGGGCTTCTCGAATTCGGGCAAGGCCGACACCTTCAACCTGAACGGCACCTTCTTCAACAACCAGGAGTTCTTCCCGCTGCTCGGCTACCAGGCCGACTACGAGCTGAAGGACCGCAACGAGCGCCGCAAGCGCGGGCTGGGCGAGCCTGAGCGCATGGCCAAGCTCGAGAACGAGGCGGCGCGCGCCGATTCGATGTTCGGGGGCGGTGCGGACTGGATCGGCTTCGAGACCACGGTGTCGACCAGCGGCGACCAGATCGCGCTGGCGCCGGGCTACCTGCAACGGTCGTGGAAGGAGAACGGCCGCAACTACTACCACTACAAGATGGACCAGAAGATGATGCCGTTCTTCGCCTACCTGTCGGCCCGCTGGCAAGTCAGGAAGGGCGACTGGAACGGCATCCCGATCGAGATCTACTACGACGCCAAGCACGGCTACAACGTGGACCGGATGATCGAGGCCACCCGCAAGTCGCTGGACTACTTCACCACCGAGTTCACGCCTTACCAGCACAAGCAGGTGCGCATCCTGGAGTTCCCCAACTACCAGGCCTTCGCCCAGTCGTTCGCCAATACGATCCCGTTCTCGGAGTCGATCGGCTTCATCGCCGACCTGCGCGACAAGGAAGACATCGACTACGTGTTCTACGTGACGGCCCATGAGATGGCGCACCAGTGGTGGGGCCACCAGGTCACCGCCGCCAACGTGCAGGGCGCGAGCATGCTGATCGAATCGCTGTCGCAGTACTCGGCGCTGATGGTGATGGAGAAGGAATACGGACGCCACCAGATGCGCCGCTTCCTGCGCTACGAGCTCGATCGCTACCTGCGTTCGCGCGGCGGCGAGATGATCGAAGAGCTGCCTTTGAATCGCGTGGAAAACCAGGATTACATCCACTACCGCAAGGGCAGCCTGATTTTCTATCGGCTGCGCGACGAGATCGGCGAACAGGCGCTGAACCGCGCGCTCAAGCGCTTCCTCGAAGACAAGGGTTATCAAGAGTCGCCGTTCACCACCTCGAAGGAGCTGCTCGACTACATCCGCGCGGAGGCGCCGGCCGACAAGCACGCCCTGATCTCCGACATGTTCGAGAAAATCGTGTTCTACGATAACCGGGTGATGGAAGCGTCAGCGAAGAAGCGCCCGGACGGCCAGTGGGACGTGACGATGAAGCTGCACCTGGCCAAGATGGAAGCCGACGGCAAGGGCAAGGAAACCGCGCGCGCCTACGACGAGCCGGTGGAGATCGGCGTGTTCGCCCGCGCCGCGGGGGCCAAGGAAGCCGACGAAAAAGTGCTGCTCCTGGAAAAGCGGGTGCTGTCCGGCGACAATCCGGTGGTGACGGTCACGGTGAAGGAGCAGCCGTTCGAGGTGGGCGTCGATCCCTACAACAAGATGATCGACCGCGTGTCGCGCGACAACCGCAAGGAGGTCGCTATCGAGTGATCCGCGGCGGGCATGGCGGGGTGGGGCGACACGCAGGCGCCAAACGCGGCATACTGGCGCTTCTTCGTCCTTCGCCGCTCATGATGAAACTTGCTGTCGCTGCCTCCGTGCTCGCCATCCTGCCGCTGCTGTCCCTGGCTGCGCCGGCCCCCGCCGCGCGTCAGGAAATCGCCCACCTGATCGGCTACCTGACCGCATCCGGCTGCAGCTTCCAGCGCAACGGCAGCTGGCACGACGCCGCGCAAGCGGCAAAACACCTCCAGCGCAAGTACGACTACCTGCTCAAGCGCGACCTGGTCGCATCGAGCGAGGATTTCATCGCGCGCGCCGCCACCGAAAGCAGCCTCAGCGGCAAACCCTATCAGGTCCGCTGCGGCGGAAATGCGCCGGTCGCCAGCGCCGCCTGGCTCAAGGCCGAGCTGGCGAAGTATCGCAGCGCGCGTCCATCGCGCTGAGTTTGCGCATCCGGTAGCGCAATTCCCGTCGTAGGTATTCCCTCTGCATTGACTCGTGCATGGCTTCCGTGTGAGGATTTGCTCTATATTAAATAACAATAATATCTGACCGCGGAAGCGGGACTGGCCGCCACGGAAAAGGCCGGGTCCCGACGAGAGGGAATGCAATGCTGGCTAAGAGCTTGGCATGGTGGGTGCCGGTGTTGCTATTGAGCGTATGGGACGGCGCTGCCCATGCTGTCCAGATCGACCCGATTGCACAGCTGGTGCACCAGGCGCGCTTTGGAGAGGCGAGCGGTGCGATCGAGGCCAGGCTGGCGCGCAATGCCACCGATCCGACGGCACTGGCCGCGTCGGTCGACGTGCGCATCGCCCGGGACGAGCCGGACGACTTGCCGCAGGCGCGCGCCGCGGCCGAACGCTGCGTCCAGGCCAATCCGGACAGCAGTGCCTGCGCCGAAGCGCTGGGTAACGTCATGCTGGCGCAGTCGCGCGCCAGCGGCCTGTTCGCGTTCGTGCGCAATGCGCATGCCACGCGCGACACTCTCGAGCGCGCGATCCGCTTCGATCCGATGAATTACCGCGCCCGCGTGACCTTGATGGGCTTTTATCTGGACGCGCCGTTCTTCCTGGGGGGCAGCGAGGTGCGCGCGCGCGAACTGGCAACCGAAGCGCGGCGCCTCGACCCCGACCTGACCCGCCTGATGCGCGCCCTGTGCGCTTTCGACGAGGGGAAACTGGACGAGGCCGAGCAGCACATCCTGGCGGCCGACCTGACGCAGTATGAACTGGTGCAGGGCAGCCAGCGCGAGTTGCTGCTGACCCTGGCCAGCGCCCACCTCGACGCCGGCCGCTATGCGCAGAGCGGCCGGCTGTTCGAGGAACTGAGCCGCCGGCTGCCGTCCAGCGAGCATGGACCCTACGGACTGGCGCAGGTGGCGCGCGCCCAGGGACGCCTGGACGAAGCCGCATTGCAGCTGGAGAAGGCGGCGGCGATCGCCCCCAGGCCCTATGTCTACAAGACGCTGGGCGAAGTCCATGAAGCGCGCCACGACCGGCCGCGCGCGATCGCGGCCTACCAGGCGGCGCTGGCGGGCGTTCCGCCGCTCGCGCGGCGCGAGCGCAAGCAGGTGACGGCGCACCTGTCGCAGTTGAAGCGGCGTTGATGCCGGGCCGGGAGCGGCGTGTCAGGCCGCGATCAGCGGATTCTTGGTGACCGCCACCGCCAGGATGTAGGCGAAGCAGGCCAATGCGCCGACGAAGGCCAGCGCGCGCACCTGGCGCGTGCGGCCGCGCTTGAGCGCCACCGTACCCAGGCCGATATAGGCGACCAGGGCCACCAGCTTGGCGGTCAGCCACGGCGCCTGGCCCGGGTACTGGCTGCTCCAGACCGCAAGGCCGATGGCGCTGCCCAGCAGCAGGGTGTCGATCACGTGCGGCGCGATCCTGACCCAGCGTTGCTCCAGGCGCTTCGATTCGGCCAGCATCCACAGGCCGCGGACGAGGAACAGGGCGCCGCTCAACACGGCGAAGGTCATGTGGATGTGCTTGAGGGCGTAGTAACTCATCGTTGGGTCGGTATTGGTTGCGACCCCGGCAGTATGCCTGAGCCGGCCCCGCGAACGACTCTTTTCAAAAGGCCCGGTCAGCCGCACTCGCCGACGTAGTGGCACGAGGCGCAGCGCGAGCAGCCATCGACCTTGCGCAGCGCCAGCGCGCCGCATTCCGGGCATTTGGCGCCGTTCAGCACGGGCAGGGGCTCGGCTGGCGTCTCGGCCTGCAAGCGCGGTCCTGGCCTTGGCATGGCGTCGTGCATGCGCTGTTCGAAGTTGCGCGCGAGCGCGTCCACCGGCACCTGGTTGCCCTGTTCGTCGAGGAAGCCGCGCCGGATCAGCATCCGCTGCAGCATGAAGGCGATCGCCGCGACTTCGGAGTCGTGATACACCGGCACCTGCACGCCATCGTCGCGCACGATGTGGCCGCAGCGTACCGGGCCTTTCTCCCATACCACCTCGCGCATGTCGGCCAGGGCGCGCGCGATCGGGCCGCCGGCCCGCGCCACCATCGACAGCAGCCGCATCGAGGCCGTGATCCACTGGTGGCCGCCGGTGCGCTGGTTGGCCGGCATGAAGAATTCGAAGGGACGCTCGACCGTCACCTGGCGGCCTTCCCATGTTCCTTCAGCGCGCAGGAAGCTCACGGTCAGGTAGGCGGTCTTGCGGCCTTCCTGGGTCGAGTACTCGATCTTCGACGTCACCGATTCCAGTTCGCCTAGCGGACGGTGTTCGAAACGCTTGCGCAGCGGGTCGTCGTCCGCCACCAGAGGCGCGGCGGATGCCACGTCCTCCACTGGCGCGACTGACAAAACGCTCCCCAGCACCGCGTTCGGCCGATAGGTCGCCAGTCCCTTGAGGCCGGCGCGCCAGGCCTCCAGGTACAGGTCGCGGAAATCCTCGTAGGGATAATCCTCGGGCACGTTGACGGTCTTCGAAATCGCGGTGTCGATGAAGGGCTGGACCGCCTCCACCATGCGCAGGTGGTCCAGCGCGCGCATCTCGAGCGCGGTGACGAATGCTGGCGGCAAGGGGGCGTCGCCATGTAGCTGGCGGTACAGGCGCCAGGCGTGGTCGCATACCTCGTAGCTGCGCGTGCCGCCGTCGGCCGTGCGCTTCCTGCGCTGGTAGGCCCAGGAATAGGGCGGCTCGATGCCGTTCGAGGCATTGTCGGCGAAGGCCAGCGAGATGGTGCCGGTCGGCGCGATCGACAGCAGGTGCGAGTTGCGCAGGCCATGCTCGCGGATGCCGTCGCGCAGCGGCTGCGGCAGGCGCTCGACGAACTGTCCGCGCAGGTATTTGTCGGCGTCGAACAGCGGGAAGGCGCTTTTTTCGCGCGCCAGCTCGATCGAGGCCGCATAGGCCGCGTCGCGCAGCTCGGCCGCGATGCGCGTCGCCATGGCCCGTCCTTCATCGGCGTCGTAGCGCAGGCCCAACATCGCCAGCGCGCTGCCCAGGCCCAGGAAGCCCAGCCCGACGCGGCGCTTGGCGCGCGCCTCTTCGGCCTGCTGCGGCAGCGGCCATTGGGTGGCGTCCAGCACCAGGTCGAGCATGCGCACCGCTACCGTGGCCACCGCGCGCAGGCGTTCGAAGTCGAGCCGCGCGTCCGGGGTGAACGGCGCATCGACGAAGGCGGTGAGGTTGAGCGAGCCGAGGTCGCAGCAGCCATACGGCGGCAGCGGCTGCTCGCCGCAGGGATTGGTGGCGCGCAGCTCTTCGGCGTACCAGAGGTTGTTCTCGGCATTCATGCGGTCGATGAACAGCACGCCCGGTTCGGCATGGTTGTAGGTCGAGACCATGATACGCTCCCAGAGAGAGCGCGCGCGCAGGCTGCGGTAGACCCACAGACCGTCGTCCCTGCGGTGGCCGCCGGCGGCCTGGTCCTCGTCGCCCGGTTCGGCCGCGTGCACCAGCGCGAACGACTCATCCGCCTCGACGGCGCGCATGAAGCCATCGGTCACGCCGACCGAGATATTGAAATTGGTGAGACGGCCCGTGTCCTTGGCCGCAATGAAGCGTTCGATGTCGGGATGGTCGATGCGCAGCACGCCCATCTGGGCGCCGCGCCGGGCGCCGGCCGATTCCACCGTGCGGCAGGAGGCATCGAACACTTCCATGTACGACACCGGACCGGAAGCGCGCGAGGCGGTGCCGGCGACCTTGCTGCCCAGCGGGCGGATCGCGGAAAAATCGTAGCCCACCCCGCCCCCGCGGCGCATGGTCTCGGCGGCTTCGCTGAGCGCGGTATAGATGCCGGGCAGGCCGCCGCTGGTGCCGGAGATCGAGTCGCCGACCGGCTGGACGAAACAGTTGATGAGGGTGGCCGAGAGGCCAAGACCGGCGGCGGATGCAATCCGGCCGGCGGTAACGAAGCCCTGTTGCTGGGCCCAGAGGAAGCGGCGCTCCCATTCGGCGCGCTGCGGCAGCGGCTCAAGGGCGGCCAGGGCGCGGGCGATGCGCCTCTGCACGTCCCCGATCGTGCGCTCGTCGCCGCGCGCGTATTTTTCGCGCAGCACGTCCAGCGACACTTCCTGCGCGGGCAGGGCGCCGGCCGCTGATTCTGGTGCATTCATGCCGGTTGCCCTGTCCATGAATGCATCCGTCATCAGGGTTTGTTGATCGGCGTGTCGCCCGATTTGTCGAGACTCGGCGGCAGCACGATGGTCGGATCTTCGGGCTGGGCCGGGAAGGGCGCGGTGGCCGACGGCGCCGCGCCCGCTGGCGGGGTGGCAGATGCCGACGAGGTGGACGATGCGCCGGACCCCAGGCGGGTTTCGAGTTCGATCACGCGCAGCTCGAGCGCTTCCAGCTTGGCGCGGGTCTTGGCCAGCACCTGGGCCTGGATGTCGAATTCCTCGCGGGTGACCAGGTCGAGCTTGGCGAAGCCCGAGGTCATCGCCGCCTTGACGTTGCGCTCGATGTCCTTGGCCGGGCCACTTTCCAGTGCCTGGTTGATCTTGCCTTGCAAATCGCTGAAGAAGTTGCTGTTGTTCATGGTCTCTATCCCTTTCTGCCGGGGTTGTATGCACCAAGTAGGTGCAATACAGCCTGATTTGGTGCGTCGCGCTACACGGCGGACGCCGTTCGCGGTCGATTGTATTGAAGCAAGTCGTATCTGGGGCACGTTTACCAAAAAAACAAGGCCATTTTCATCGCTTTTATGAGCTGGCACACATCCTGCTAAATGAAGGGGGAGATAACGCACGAAAAAAGGATTCCAAACGCAGTAACTGTCCAAGGGGGTTTGTCATGAAGTGCAATGCAAAAATCAACGCAATTAGCCTGGCGATTCTGGCTTTCACCAGCATCCCGGCCATGGCACAGGAACAACCCGCCGAACACCAGGTGAGTTACAACGTGGCACTCACCAGCGACTACCGTTACCGCGGCCTGTCGCAAACCGATTCCGACCCCGCCCTGTCCGGCGGCGTCGACTACGTACACAGCCCAACCGGCTTTTACGTAGGCACCTGGCTCTCCACCATCAAGTGGACGAAGGATCTGGGTGGCGACGGCAATATTGAATGGGATGTGTATGCCGGCAAGCGTGGCCAGTTGACCGACGAGATCAGCTACGACGTTGGCGGCCTGTATTACTGGTATCCGGATAACAGCCTGGATCCGAATGCAAATACTTTTGAACTTTACGGCAAGCTCGGCTTTGGCCCTGCGTATATCAAGTATTCGCACTCGACGACCAATCTGTTCGGCACCGCCGACAGCAAGCGCAGCGGTTACCTGGACTTGGGCGCCGATATCGACGTCAGCAACGGCTTCTTGCTGAACCTGCAAGTCGGCCGCCAGCGCGTGAAGAACAACAGCCCGGCGTCCTACACGCACTACAAGATCGGCGTGACGAAGGACTTTGGGGTCGCCACCGTGGCCCTGGCCTGGCACAAGGCGAATACCGACGCCTACCTGAGTCCGGAAGGCAAGAACCTGGGCAAGTCAGCCGCCGTGCTGTCCGTGTCAAAAACTTTTTGATAGCAAAAGAGGCAATACCATGAAAATGATTACCGCCATCATCAAGCCCTTCAAGCTCGACGAAGTGCGTGAAGCGCTGTCGGAAATCAACGTGCAAGGCATGACGGTGACCGAAGTGAAGGGTTTCGGTCGCCAGAAGGGTCACACCGAGCTGTACCGTGGCGCCGAGTACGTTGTCGATTTCCTGCCCAAGATCAAGATCGAAGCCGCCGTCGACGATGCCATCGTCGACCAGGTGATCGATGCGATCCAGGGCGCCGCCCGCACCGGCAAGATCGGTGACGGCAAGATCTTCGTGGCCGACCTGACCCAGGTCATCCGTATCCGTACCGGCGAGACCGGCAACGACGCACTGTAAGAAGGAAAGTGTTCATGAAGCATATAACGACAAAAATCCTGACCGCCATGCTGGGCCTGGGCCTGGCCCTCCCGGCCATGGCGGCGCCGTCCATCAACAAAGGGGATACCGCCTGGATGTTCGTTGCCACCCTGCTGGTCATCATGATGGTGATCCCGGGCCTGGCGCTGTTCTACGGCGGTATGGTGCGCGCCAAGAACATGCTGTCGGTGCTGATGCAGGTCATGATGGTGTTTTCGCTGATCATCGTGCTGTGGTGCCTGTACGGCTACTCGCTGGCTTTCACCTCGGGTAATGCCTTCATCGGCGGCTTCGACCGCGCCTTCCTGCAAGGCATCTGGGACCCGGTCGCAGGCACCTTCTCGATGGGCGCCACCTTCACTAAAGAGGTGATGATCCCCGAGTTCATCTTCGTCGCCTTCCAGGGTACCTTCGCCGCCATCACCTGCGCGCTGATCGTCGGCTCGTTCGCCGAGCGCGCACGCTTCGCGGCGGTGCTGGCCTTCGTCGTGATCTGGTTCACCTTCGCCTACCTGCCGATGGCGCACATGGTCTGGTTCTGGGCCGGTCCTGATGCGATCACCGACGCCGCTTCGCTGGCCACCGTCAGCGCCGGCGCCGGCTACCTGTGGCAGCAGGGCGCGCTCGACTTCGCGGGCGGCACCGTGGTCCACATCAACTCCGCGGTTGCCGGCCTGGTTGGCGCCTACGTGATCGGCAAGCGTGTCGGCTACGGCAAGGAATCGATGGCCCCGCACTCGCTGCCGATGACCATGGTCGGTGCCTCGCTGCTGTGGGTCGGCTGGTTCGGCTTCAACGCCGGTTCGGCGCTCGAAGCGGGCGACGTCGCGGCGCTGGCCTTCATCAACACCCTGCTGGCGACCGCCGCCGCCACCGTCTCGTGGGCGGCCGGCGAATGGCTGTTCAAGCGCAAGCCATCGATGCTGGGCGCCGCCTCGGGCGCCATCTCGGGCTTGGTGGCGATCACCCCGGGCGCCGGTTTCGTCGGTCCGATGGGTGCCTTGGTCATGGGCCTGCTGGCTGGTATCATCTGCCTGTGGGGCGTGACCGGCCTGAAGCGCATGCTGCGCGCCGACGATTCGCTCGACGTGTTCGGCGTGCACGGCGTGGGCGGTATCCTGGGTGCGCTGCTGACCGGCGTGTTCGCGGCGCCGTCGCTGGGCGGCCAGGGCGTGTGGGACTACACCACCAATGCCATGGCCACCGGCTACTCGATCGGCAGCCAGGTGCTGGTGCAGGCGCACGGCGTGGTCGTGACCGTTGTCTGGTCGGGCATCGTCGCCTTCATCGCCTTCAAGCTGGTCGACATCGTGATCGGCCTGCGCGTACCTGAAGACGAAGAGCGCGAAGGCCTGGACATCACCAGCCACGGCGAATCGGCGTACCGTTACTGATATAGCCCAGCAGCACTAGCACGTTAGTAGCAAGCATGTCGTCCCCGCGCAGGCGGGGACCCAAGTTGCCAGCATGGCAGCTACGTTATAACGTAGTGCCAGTGCAAATAACCTTGGGTCCCCGCCTGCGCGGGGATGACGTTTTGCTTTTCTGGCAACACCTCTTTAAAAAGGGTAGGTGCACCCCATATGACAGATCCAACTTAACAAATAACAAACGGCGCAAGAAGTCGCGCATAACAGGGAAAGCCACATACATGGTTCCGCACCTCGCCACCGCCCAGACCGGTCCTTTGCTCGACCTGGAAAAGAAAATCCTCGAAGCCACCCCCGCCATCGAGCGCTGGTTCCGGCTCGAGTGGCAGGAGCACACGCCGCCGTTCTATTGCTCGGTCGACCTGCGCAACGCGGGTTACAAGCTGGCGCCGGTCGACACCAACCTGTTCCCGGGCGGCTTCAACAACCTGCCGACCGAAATGCTGCCGCTGACGGTGCAGGCCGCCATGGCCGCGATCGACAAGTATTGCCCGGATGCGCGCAACCTGATCCTGGTGCCCGAAACGCATACGCGCAACCCGATGTACCTGCAGAACGTGGCGCGCCTGATGCAGATCTTCCGCCAGACCGGCCTGCACGTGCGCCTGGGTTCGTTCTCGCCGGACGTCACCGAACCGACGCCGCTGGCCCTGCCTGACGGCAATATGCTGGTGGTCGAGCCGCTGGTGCGCTCGGCCAACGGGCGCCGCGTCGGCCTGGCCGATTTCGATCCCTGCACCATCCTGCTCAACAACGACCTGTCGGCCGGGATCCCGGCCATCCTCGAGAATGTGCACGAGCAATCGCTGCTGCCGCCGCTGCACGCCGGCTGGGCGCTGCGCCGCAAGAGCAACCACCTGAAGGCCTTCGACGAGGTGGCCAAGAAGTTCGGCAAGCTGATCGACATCGATCCGTGGCTGGTCAATCCGCTGCACAGCAAGTGCGGCGACGTGGACCTGCGCGAGAATGTCGGCACCGAGGAGCTGGCCGACAACGTCTCGGCGCTGTTCTCGAAGATCAAGAAGAAATACAAGGAATACGGCATGAAGGAGCGCAAGCCCTTCGTGATCCTGAAGCCCGACGCCGGCACCTACGGCATGGGCGTGATGACGATCAAGGATGCGAGCGAAGTGCGCGACCTGACCCCGGCCCAGCGCGCCCGCATGTCGGTGATCAAGGATGGCGTGGCGGTGACCGACCTGATCATCCAGGAAGGCGTGCCCACGTTTGAATCGATCGACGACGCCGTGGCCGAGCCGGTGGTGTACATGATCGACCGCTACGTGGTGGGCGGCTTCTACCGCGTGCACGCCGAGCGCGGCATCGACCAGAACCTGAATTCGCCGGGCTCGCAATACGTGCCGCTGGCCTTCGCCCAGCAGCATGCGGTGCCGGACCTGAAGGCCAAGCCGGGCACGGCGGCGCCGAACCGCTTCTATGTGTATGGCGTGGTGGCGCGGCTGGGCATGCTGGCTGCATCGCTGGAAATGGAACGTACGGATCCGAATCCTGAAGTCTATTGATCGTGGCGGGGAGGGCGGCTACTGTCGGCCTTGCCCGCTCCTGATCCCTTATTCTTCCTTGCGCACCACGTACATGAAGTGCGAGCGCAGCACGGGCGCCAGCGCCGTCAGCAATTCGGACACCATATACGGCGCGACGGCCAGCAGGCGGTGGATTGGCGGCGCCAGCACCAGGCTGCGGTAGCGCTGCCCGCTTCCCGGCCACCATTCCTGCAGCTCGCCCCGGGTGACCTTGCGCACGTTGCGGTTGCGCGGGTTGTCGTAGCGAAAATCAAACACCAGGCACCAGCCCCCCGGGCGCAGCGCGCGCCACATCTGGGTGGCCAGCTCGTGCCGCAGGGCCGGATCGAGCACCGAGGAAAATACCGTCAATGCCGTGACCAGGTCGTAGCTCGCCGGTGGCAGCGCGTCCAGCGTGCCCAGGTGCCAGCGCACGCCGTGCGCCGTATATCGGCGCGCATGGTCGAGCCGGTCTTTTTGCAGTTCGGTGCCGGTGAGATTGGCCGGGGAGGCGCCCCAGTCGATCATCTGGCGCAGGAAGCCGCCGGTGCCGCAGCCGACGTCCAGCACCTGCACGCTTGATAAATCCGGGCCGACCGTGCAGGACAGCAGGTCGGCGAAGCCGCGCGCGCGCGCCGCCACCTGCTGCAGGATCTCGGGCCGGTGCCAGGCATAGCGCGCCAGCGCCGCCCCGCCATGCCAGTTGCGGTAGACGTCTTCGATGCGCTCCTGCTCGGCCTGTTGGCTTGGTTGGGTATCCATGCCCTCATGTTCTCGCGCGATTGTATTGACACGATTGAGCTGTCTCAGTCGCGTTGCGTGATACCTGACAAATTGCTGCAGTGTGTTTCCGGGTGTGAGTGGATGAGGGTCCGGTCCGCGAGTTTCTACAATTCGGGCTAAAATCAGGCATTACTTCGAATGGACGTCCCATGAAAATCGCCTTTCTCGCCGACCCTCTGTCCGGATTCAAGATCTACAAGGATTCGACCTTCGCCATGATGCGCGAGGCGGCGCGGCGCGGCCATGCCATCTACCACTTCGAGCAGCGCGATATGGTGCTCGAGGAAGGCGTCGTCAGCGCGCGCGTGGCGCAGATCCACCTCACCGGCGACGCCGACGCGTGGTACCGCGCGGATCCTGCCGTCGACGTGAACCTGGGCGAATTCGACGCCATCCTCGAGCGCAAGGATCCGCCGTTCGACATGGAATATGTCTACGGCACCTATCTGCTGGAACTGGCCGAGCGCCAGGGCGCGTGCGTGATCAACAGCCCGCGCGCGATCCGCGACCACAACGAGAAGATGGCCATCGGCCAGTTCAGCGAACACACCTCGCCGACCCTGGTCACGTCCGACGCGGCGCGCCTGCGCGCCTTCCACGCCAAGCACACCGACGTGATCTTCAAGCCACTGGACGGCATGGGCGGCGCCGGCATCTTCCGCGTGAAAAGCGATGGCCTGAACCTGGGGGCGATCATCGAGACCCTCACCGACAACGGCCGCAATACCATCATGGCCCAAAAGTTCATTCCGGCCATCGAGAAGGGCGACAAGCGGGTGCTGGTCATCGGCGGCAAGCCGGTGCCCTTCGTGCTGGCGCGCATCCCGCAAGGAGGCGAAGTGCGCGGCAACCTGGCCGCCGGCGGCCTGGGCGTGGCCCAGCCGATCAGCCCGCGCGAGCGCGAGATCGCCGAGGCCCTGGGCCCGGTGCTGGCCGAGCGCGGCCTGTTGCTGGTAGGATTAGATGTGATCGGCGACTTCCTCACCGAAGTCAATGTGACCAGCCCGACCTGTTTCCAGGAAATCCAGGACCAGACCGGCTTCGACGTGGCCGCGATGTTCATCGACGCGGTCGAACAAAAGGTAAACAAATAACATCATGGTAGGCATCCTGCTCCTGACCCACGCGCCGCTGGGCCAGGCATTCATCGCGGCAGTGGCGCACGTGTTCCGCGGTCCGACCGAGCGCTTCGAGGCGATCGACGTGGCCGCCGACCAGGATATCGGCGAGGTCAATGGCCTCGCGCGACAGGCGATCGCGCGCCTCGATGAAGGCGATGGTGTGCTGGTGATCACCGACGTCAAGGGCGGCACGCCGTCCAACTGCTGCAACTCGCTGGCCGACGCTGGCCACGTGGAAGTCATCGCCGGCATCAGCCTGCCGATGCTGCTGCGGGCGATCACGTACCGGCGCGACACGCTCGACGTGGTGGTCGAGATGGCGCTGGCGGGCGCCCAGAACGGCGCGGTGCGGGTGGATAACCGGATCAGGGTAGGGTAGGGACTGCCGTTGCGGTAGCGGTAGCGGTGCAGGCGCCGAGGGGCGCGATTCGACAAGTACAACGATAAAGCGAATATGATTCAACAAGAACTCGAGATCATCAACAAGCTGGGCCTGCATGCCCGCGCATCCGCCAAGTTCACGCAGCTGGCCGCCAAGTACCAGAGCGACGTCTGGCTGACCCGCAACGGTCGCCGCATCAACGCCAAGTCGATCATGGGCGTCATGATGCTGGCGGCCGGCAAGGGCGCCAAGGTGACCCTGGAAGCCGACGGCAAGGACGAGGAAGCCGCGGTCGCAGCCCTGTCCGCCCTGGTCAACGACAAGTTCGGCGAAGGCGAGTAATGCCGCGTGAAGCGGCATCTCGTTCAGGAGACGTCAGCATGGCCTCCTTCCTTCTCCATGGCATACCGGTCTCGCGCGGGATCGCGATCGGCCGCGCCCATCTGCTCACCCCCGCCGCGCTCGACGTCAAGCACTACCTGGTCGCCGACGACCAGGTAGAAAACGAAGTGCGCCGCCTGCAGGACGCGATCGCCGCCGTGCATCGCAACCTGCAGGAACTGTGGACCGACCTGCCCAAGGACGCCCCCACCGAGCTGGGCGCCTTCATCGACGTCCACGCCCTGATCCTGTCCGATCCGATGGTGTCGGAAGCGCCGCTCGACATCATCCGCGCGCGCCACTACAACGCCGAATGGGCGCTGGTGACCCAGATCGACGACCTGTCGGCCCAGTTCGACGAGATCGAAGACGAATACCTGCGCGAGCGCAAGTACGACATCCAGCAGGTGGCCGAGCGGGTATTGAAAGTCCTGACCGGCACCGCGCTGAACGTGCCGCCAATCGTGCTTGACGAAGACCAGCCGCCGCCGCAGATGATCGTGGTGGCCCACGATATCTCGCCGGCCGACATGCTGGCCTTCCGCGACCGCGATGGTGGACCGCGCACCTTCATCGGCTTCGTCACCGACGTCGGCGGCCAGAACTCGCACACCGCGATCGTCGCGCGCAGCCTCGACATCCCGGCCGTGGTAGGCATGGACCAGGCCTCGCGCCTGGTCGAACAGGATGACTGGGTGATCGTCGACGGCGACGCCGGCGTGGTGATCTGCAATCCGAGCCAGCTGGTGCTGGAGCAGTACCGCGAGCGCCAGGCGGCGCTGGCCAAGGCGAGAAAGCGCCTGCTCAAGCTCAAGAAGACGCCGGCCGTCACCCAGGACGGCACCGCCATCACGCTGCTGGCCAATATCGAGCTGCCCGACGATTGTCCAGCCGCGCTGGAGGCAGGCGCCCATGGAGTCGGCCTGTTCCGCTCCGAATTCCTGTTCATGGGCCGCGGCGCCGAGGGCCTCAGGATTCCCGGCGAAGACGAGCAGTTCGAGCAGTACCGCAAGGCGGTGCTGGCGATGAAGGGCCGCCCGGTGACGATCCGCACGCTCGACGTCGGCGCCGACAAGCCGCTCGACCAGACCGACCAGACCGCGCTCAACCCGGCGCTGGGCCTGCGCGCGATCCGCTACTGCCTGGCCGAGCCGCAGTTGTTCCTGACCCAGTTGCGGGCCATCCTGCGCGCATCCGCCTTCGGCAAGGTGAGAATACTGATCCCGATGCTGGCGCATGCCTTCGAGATCGACCAGACGCTGAACATGATCGAGCAGGCCAAGGCCCAGCTGCGCGCCGAGGACATCAAGTACGACGAGGGCATCGAGGTCGGCGCCATGATCGAGATCCCGGCCGCCGCGCTGGCGCTGCCGCTGTTCGTGCGGCGCATGGATTTCCTGTCGATCGGCACCAATGACCTCATCCAGTATCTGCTGGCGATCGACCGGGTCGATTACGAGGTGGCGCACCTGTATAATCCGCTGCACCCGGCCGTATTGCAGCTGATCGCCTCGACCATCGCCACCGGCCACAAGGCCGGCCTGGACGTGGCGGTGTGCGGCGAGATGGCCGGCGACGTCAAGCTCACCCGCCTGTTGCTGGGCATGGGCTTGCGCGAATTCTCGATGCATCCGGCGCAGCTGCTGGCGGTGAAACAAGAAATATTGAATACCGACCTGGGCGTGGTCACCACCCGTACCCGGCGCATCCTGCGCGCGATGGAGCCGGGCGAGATCGCCAGCGCGGTCGAGCAGCTGCAAGCCCTCTGATAGTTTGGCGACGGCCCGTCCCCGGCCGTCGCAAGTAACACCACCGCACCACCCAACACTTTTGAATACCTCCATGGGATCTCTTGGACTAGTCACACCGCAGGCGATGCATTTCGCCGAGCCCTTGCTGTTGCAGAGCGGCGCCCAGCTCGGCGACTACACGCTGATGTATGAAACCTATGGCACGCTCAACGCCGACAAGTCGAACGCGGTGCTGATCTGCCACGCGCTCAACGCCTCGCACCACGTGGCCGGCCACTACGCCACGCCCAAGAGCGCGGGCTGGTGGGACAATATGGTGGGGCCGGGCAAACCGGTCGACACCGACCGTTTCTTCGTCATCGGCATCAACAACCTCGGCTCCTGCTTCGGCTCGACCGGCCCGATGCATGTGAACCCCGCCACCGGCAAGCCGTATGGCGCCGCCTTCCCGCTGGTGACGGTCGAGGACTGGGTGGCGGCCCAGGCGCGCCTGGCCGACCGCCTCGGCATCGAACAGTTCGCCGCCGTGATGGGCGGTTCGCTGGGCGGCATGCAGGCGCTGTCGTGGGCCATCATGTACCCGGACCGCCTGCGCCACTGCATCGTGATCGCCTCGACGCCCAAGCTGTCGGCCCAGAACATCGCCTTCAACGACGTCGCGCGCCAGGCGATCCTGACCGACCCGGACTACCACGGCGGCGACTTCTACGAACACGATGTGGTGCCGAAGAACGGCCTCAAGGTGGCGCGCATGATCGGCCACATCACGTATTTGTCGAACGACGACATGGCGGAAAAATTCGGGCGCAAGCTGCGCAACGCGGCCGAGACCAATGACTACAACTTCGACTTCGGCATCGACTTCGAGATCGAATCCTATCTGCGCTACCAGGGCGACAAGTTTTCGGAATACTTCGACGCCAACACCTATTTGTTGATTACCAAGGCGCTCGACTACTTCGATCCGGCGCGCGAGCATGGCGGCGACCTGACGAAGGCACTGGCCGGCACCAAAGCCCAGTTCCTGGTCGCCTCGTTCAGCACCGACTGGCGCTTCTCGCCCGAGCGCAGCCGCGAGATCGTCGAAGCATTGATTTCGAATCGGCGCCGCGTGAGCTATGCCGAGATCGACGCGCCGCACGGCCACGACGCCTTCCTGCTCGAAGACGCGCGCTATATGAACGTGGTGCGCGCCTATTACAACCGCATTGCGCTGGAGGTCGCATGAACTTCGACGACCTGAATACCTTGCGGCCCGACCTGGCCTTCATCGCCCACTGGGTGGGCGAGGGCGCCCACGTGCTGGACGTCGGCTGCGGCGACGGCGCCATGCTGCGCTACCTGGAATCGGGCAAGCGCTGCAGCGGCTACGGCATCGAGATCGCCGACGACAAGGTCTTGGAAAGCACCGCGCGTGGCATCAATGTGATCCAGCACGACATGGAAAAAGGCCTCGCGCTCTTCGGCGACAATACCTTCGACACCGTGCTGTGCCTGAATTCGCTGCAGATGATGCAGCACGTCGAGGCGCTGTTGCGCGACATCGTGCGGGTGGGCAGCGAGGCGATCGTCTCCTTCCCCAACTTCGCCCACTGGCCGCACCGGCTGGCGCTGCTCAAGGGCCGCATGCCGATGTCGCGTTCGCTGCCTTATAAATGGTATGACACGCCCAATGTGCGGTATGCCACGATCTACGACTTCCAGGAACTGGCGGTGTCGTGCGGCCTCGAAGTGCTGGAATGCGTGGCGCTGGCCGATGGCGAGGTCATTAAATTCTTGCCAAACCTGCGCGGCAGCCTCGCGGTATTCCGCCTGCGCAAGAAGGCGACGCCAGCACTGTAATGACGCTTATGTGCGTTCGCGGCTTGAGCGGGGGCGGCAAATGGGCCATGATCCTCGGCAATCCTGCGCGGGCGTGTTGCCCATTTTGAATAATTTCTGAGAGGATGGCGCTGCTAACAACAGCCTGTCGGTGACGAGATGATAAAACTGAAACGCCTTGCCCTTTGCCTTACCCTGATGAGCGCCACCGGCCTGGGTCTTGCCCAGGATGGCAAGCAGGTAGTCCAGGACGGCATTGCGGTCAAGCCGCTGTCGCGCATGCGCGTGCTGGCTCCCGAAGAACAGGTCAACGAGGCCGCACGCCAGCAATACACCGAAATGGTGGGCGAGGCCAAGCAGAAGGGTGTGCTGGCGCCGGAAGGCGACCCGCAGCTCAAGCGCCTGCGCACGATCGCCCAGCGCATCATCCCGCAGACCACGCGCTGGAATCCGGCCGCGAGCAAGTGGGAATGGCAGGTCAACCTGTTCAAGTCCGACCAGGTGAATGCTTTCTGCATGCCGGGCGGCCGCATCGGCTTCTATACCGGCATCATCGAGCAGCTGAACCTGAACGACGACGAAGTGGCGGCCGTGATGGGCCACGAGATCGCGCACGCGCTGCGCGAACACGGGCGCGAGCGCCTGGCCAAGACCAATGTCACCGCGCTCGGCGCCCGCGTCGGCGGCGCGCTGCTGTCGGGGATCTTCGGCGTCGACCCCAACCTGACGGGCACCGCCGCCAACTATGCCGGCCAGTTCCTGGTGCTGAAATTCTCGCGCGACGAAGAGCGCGAGGCCGACCTGGTGGGCCTGGACATCTCGTCGCGCGCCGGTTACGACCCGCGCGCCGGCATCGCGCTGTGGCGCAAGATGGCGGCGCTGAACCAGAGCGCGCCGCTCGAGATCTTCTCGACCCACCCGGGCGGCGAGACCCGCATCAAGGACATGGAAGCGCACATGAATGTGCTGCTGCCGCTGTATGCGCGCGCGAAAAATACCAGCGTCGCCAGGCTGCCGGCTTACCAGAGCACCGCGCTGAAGTGATGGTTTGATGGGCCGTGTCGTCGTCAAGGGCCGGCAGGCCGAAGCCAATGCCCATGTGCCGCTGCCGGTCCGCGACGGCGTCTCGCCCAGCTACCTGTGGCTGACCGAGACCCTCGCCGGGGGCATGCTGCGCTTCCTGTGCGAGCGGTTTCCGGATGTGAGCCGCGAGGCCTGGGCCGCGCGGCTGGCGCGCGGCGAGATCGTCGATGCCAAAGGCGCTGCCTTGGGCCCTGACAGCCAGGTGCGCCAGGGCATGCGCATCTGGTATTACCGCGAGCTGGAACAGGCCGAGACGCCGATTCCGTTCAATGAAAAAGTGCTGTTCCAGGATGAGCACATCCTGGTGGCCGACAAACCCCACTTTTTGCCGACCATCCCGACCGGGCGCTTTCTGAAAGAGACGCTGCTGGTGCGCCTGAAGCGCGCCCACGATCTGCCGCACCTGGTGCCGATCCACCGGCTCGACCGCGAGACGGCCGGCGTGGTGATCTTCTCGCACAATCCCGATTCGCGCGGGGCGTATCAGTCGATGTTCCAGAAGCGGGTGGTGAGCAAGACCTACGAGGCGCTGGCGCCGACGATGCCGGGACGCGAGTTTCCCTTTACCTACCGCAGCCGTATGCAGGATGCGGAGCAGTTCTTCGTCAGCGAAGAGGTGGAGGGCGAGCCGAATTCGGAGACGCTGATCGAGGTGATCGAGCAGCGCGGAGACCTTGCGCGCTATCGCCTGCATCCGCACACGGGCCGCAAGCACCAGCTGCGGCTGCACCTGTCGCAGCTCGGCGCGCCGATCGTGAACGACACCTTCTATCCGGTGGCGCTGCCGTGCAAGGGCGACGATTTTCGATCGCCGCTGCAGCTGCTGGCACGCTCGATCGCCTTCGACGATCCCTTGAGCGGCCAGCCGCGCAGCTTCGACAGCCAGTTCAGCCTGGACTGGCCTTGACTAGCGCTCGTAATCGATGATCAGCGGCGCGTGGTCGGAGAACTTGACGTCCTTGTAGACCGAGACGGTCTTGGCGCACTTGGCGATGCCCGGGGTGGCGACGTGGTAGTCGATGCGCCAGCCCACGTTCTTGGCATAGGCCTGGCCGCGATTGCTCCACCAGGTGTATTGCTCGGGGCGCGGATCCAGGCCGCGGTGCACGTCGACCAGGCCCAGTTCGTCGAAGATGCGCGTCATCCAGGCGCGCTCCTCGGGCAGGAAGCCCGAGTTCTTCAGGTTGCCCTTCCAGTTCTTGAGGTCGATCTCCTGGTGGGCGATGTTCCAGTCGCCGCAGATCACGATTTCGCGGCCCTCGGCCTGCAGCTCCTGCAGGTGCGGCAGGAAGACTTCCATGAAGCGGAACTTGGCCAGCTGGCGCTCGGGCGACGAGGAGCCCGACGGCGCATACAGCGAGATCACGGTCAGGTCGCCGAAGTCGCAGCGCGTATAGCGGCCTTCGGCATCGAACTCGACGCAGCCGAAGCCGATGCGGTGCTTGTCCGGGGCGGTGCGACTGTAGACGCCGGTGCCCGAATAGCCCTTCTTCTCGGCGTAGTGGAAGTGGCCGTGGTAGCCGTGCGGGCGCAGGAAATCCTCGGTCATGTCGGCTTCCTGGGCCTTGAGCTCCTGGACGCAGATATAGTCGGCATCTTGCGTGGCGAGCCACTCGAAGAAGCCCTTCTTGTGGGCGGAACGGATGCCGTTCAGGTTCGCGGAAATAATTCGTGGCATGGTGATGATAAGACTGTCATGGATCAGCGGACTTCAATAGACATCCGGCAACTAGCTGGACAGTGTAGCGCGTTTTCGAGCCGGTCGTCATGCCTGAGGACTGTTGCGTATATGCAGTAGCGGCCGTGATGAGGGGCAACGATCTGTTACACTAGGCATTCTCCTGCATCACACACCGCGTCATTCCTGACGCCGGATTGCCACCTTCCCAAGTCCATGAACACTGACAAACCGCTACTCGCGGGCATCGTCGATTCCGGCGCCTGCCTGCCCGCCGCATCGAACGCCGAGCTGGCCGACTTCGTGGAAAATGCCGTCGAAGGTCTGCACCGGGTGGGCCCGGACGGCACCATCCTGTGGGCCAACCGCGCCGAACTGCAGCTGCTCGGCTATGCATGGGACGAGTACGTCGGCCACCACATCGCCGACTTCCACGCCGATCCGGCCACGATCGACTACATCCTGACCACCCTGCTGTCGGGTGGGGCGCTGTACGACCAGCCGGCGCGGCTGCGCTGCAAGGACGGCTCGATCAAGCACGTGTTGATCCACTCGAACGGGCATTTCGAGGACGGCCGGCTGCGCTACACCCGCTGCTTCACGCGCGACGCGACCGAGCGGCACGAGCGCGACGTGGCGCTGGCCCAGCGCGACGCGATGCTGCTGAACGCGCCGGTGGCGGCGGCCCTGCTCATGGGGCCCGAGCTGCGTTTTCACCTGGTCAATCGCCGCTATCTGGAGCTGTTCGACTGCGACAATCCGGTCGGCCACACCTTCGGTGAAGCGTTTCCGCGCCTGGCCGGCAGCGGCGTGACGGAGCGGATCGCGCGCGTGTTCGCCACCGGCGAGCCGTATCACGCGGAAGAACTGGCGCTGAGCCGCCTCGATCCCCATGGACGGTTGGAAGAACGCTATTTCAAGTTCAGCCTGGAGCCGCTGGCGGGCGCCGACGCCCGGCCGGACGGCGTGATCGTGGTCGCGGTCGAGGTGACGGAACACGTGCGCAGCCGCCAGGCGATCGAGCGCGCCCACCGCGAGCGCGAGCAGTTGCTGGTGGACCTGGGCGCGGCCAGCCAGGCCAAGGACGAGTTCCTGGCGATGCTGGGCCACGAGCTGCGCAATCCGCTGTCGCCGATCGTCACCGCGCTGCAGCTGATGCGCATGCGTGGCGATGGCGCGCACGGTCGCGAGGGCGAGATCATCCAGCGCCAGGTGGACCACCTGGTGCGGCTGGTGGACGACCTGCTCGACGTCTCGCGCGTCACGCGCGGCAAGATCGAGCTCAAGATCGAGCGGGTCGAGCTGGCGCGGGTGATCGACAAGGCGGTCGAGATGGCGAGCCTGCTGATCGAGCAGCGCCGCCATCAATTGCAGGTCGAGATCGAGCCCGGCCTGGTGTGGGAAGGCGATCCGGTGCGGCTGGCGCAGGTGGTGTCGAACCTGCTGACCAATGCGGCGCGCTATACCGAGCCGGGTGGCCGGCTGTGGCTGCGCGTACTGCGCGACGGTCCCGATGCGGTCGAGATCAGCGTGCGCGACACCGGCATCGGCCTCGCGCCCGAGGTGCGCGAGCAGGTGTTCGAGCTGTTCTTCCAGGGCAAACGCAGCATCGATCGCGCCGAAGGCGGGCTTGGGATCGGGCTGGCGCTGGTGAAGAACATCGTCGAGCTGCATGGCGGCAGCGTCCATGCGCACAGCGAGGGGCGCGGCTTGGGCAGCGAGTTCGTGGTGCGTCTGCCGCTATGCAGCGCGGCCATCGTGCCGGCGCCATCGGCACCGGCGGCGCTGCCGGACGTTGCGCCGCAGCGCGTGCTGCTGGTGGACGACAATGCCGACGGCGCCGACACGCTGGGCCGCCTGCTGCGCGCGCATGGCCACACGGTCGAGGTGTACCACGAACCGGTCGGCGCGCTGGCGGCGGTCGAGCGCTTCCGGCCAGACGTGGCCTTGCTCGATATCGGCCTGCCGGTGCTGGACGGCTACCAGCTCGCCGCGCGCATCCGCTCCCTGCCTGGCGGACAGGGCTGCCGCCTGGTGGCGCTGAGCGGTTACGGGCTTGCGGCCGACCATGCGCGCAGCGAAGCGGCCGGCTTCGAGCGTCACCTGGTCAAGCCGGTCAATCCGGACGAGCTGGCGCGGGTGGTCGCGGCCGACGCCGCGACGGATTAAAATAGCCGCTTTCGACATTCAGGGGAGAAGTATATGAGCGAACTGCGGAGCGACCTGCGCCAGCAATTCATCGGTTTTTCGGTCGAGGCCGAAGTATTGAGGTTCGGCCAATTCACGACCAAGGCCGGCCGTCTGTCGCCGTACTTCTTCAACGCCGGCCTGTTCCATGACGGCGCCACGCTGGGCAAGCTGTCCCAGTTCTACGCCCAGACCCTGCTCGACTCCGGCGTCGAATTCGACATGCTCTTCGGCCCGGCCTACAAGGGCATCACCCTGGCCAGCGCCACGGCCGTGGCCCTGGCGGCGAAGGGCCGCGACACCTCGTTCGCCTACAACCGCAAGGAAGCGAAGGACCACGGCGAGGGCGGCACCATCGTCGGCGCCAAACTGCAGGGCAAGGTCGTGATCATCGACGACGTGATCTCGGCCGGCACCTCGGTGCGCGAATCGGTAACGATGATCCGCGCCGCCGGCGCCGAACCGGCCGCCGTCCTGATCGCCCTGGACCGCATGGAGCGCTCCGGCAAGGACGACGAATTATCCGAACTGTCCGCGGTACAAGAAGTCTCGCGCGAATTCAACATCCCCGTGATCTCGATCGCCAACCTCGAAGACCTGTTCACCTACCTCAACACCCACACCCAGGACGCGAGCCTGTCCCAGCACAAAGACGCCGTCGCCGCCTACCGCACCCGCTACGGCATCTAAAACAATTACCCAACAATTAGGGTCAGAGTAGATTTATTGGGCAATTCCTCAAAGTTGTCAAACAATTCGACTCTGACCCTATTTATTTTGTTGCTCTGCGGGCTCGATTTAATTTCCTGGTTATACAAAAGGCGGGAGTCGTCTGAGCGCTTGGGGATTGCGCCTAAAAATCGTTGGTTCCAGGGGAATTCGAACCGTCTGAGTAATGAGGGTCAGAGTCGAATTATTGAGCAATTTTTCGCTTGAGCTCAATAAGTGGGGACAGAGTGCGAGACTTGGGCAATTGCTTGCGCTTGAAAACAATGAGGGTCAGAGTCGAATTACCGGCAATTTTGGGAAATTGCTCAATAATTCTACTCTGACCCTCATTGTCGATGGGCTAGGGAGTTAGCCGGCGAGTTTTTGTTTTAGCAGTTCGGTGACTTGGGCGGGATTGGCCTTGCCTTTCGAGGCCTTCATCGCTTGGCCGATCAGGGCGTTGATGGCGGCTTCTTTGCCGGCGCGGTATTGTTCGACCGATTTGGCGTTGGCGGCCAGGACTTCGTCGACGATCGCTTCCAGCGCGCCCGTGTCGGAGATCTGCTTCAGGCCTTTCTGGTCGATCACGGTGTCGGCCAAGTTCTCGTCGTCCGATTTGGCTTCCCACATCGCGGCGAAGACTTCCTTGCCGGCCTTGTTCGAGATCGTGCCGTCGGCGATGCGCTTGAGCAGCAGCGCCAGTTGCGCCGCGTTCACCGGTGCGTCGCCGATGTCCACGCCTTCGCGGTTCAGGGTCGACGAGACGTCGCCCATCATCCAGTTGGCAGCCGCCTTGGCGTTTTCCTTGCCGGCCTTCGCCACCACGGCTTCGTAGTAGCCAGCCATCGCCTTCGACGAGGTCAGGACCAGGCTGTCGTACTCCGGCAGGCCGTACTCGCCCGTAAAGCGCGCGCGCAGGGCGCCTGGCAGTTCGGGCATCTCGGCCTTTACGCGGTCGATCCAGTCCTGGCCGATCACCAGCGGCGGCAGGTCGGGGTCTGGGAAGTAGCGGTAATCCTGCGCGTCTTCCTTGGTGCGCATCGAGCGCGTCTCTTTACGGTCCGGGTCCCACAGGCGCGTCGCCTGGATCACCTTGCCGCCGTCCTCGATCAGCTCGATCTGGCGCCGCACTTCATAGTGGATCGCCTCTTCCATGAAGCGGAACGAGTTCAGGTTCTTGATCTCGCAGCGGGTGCCGAATTCCTTCTGGCCGACCGGACGCACCGAGACGTTGACGTCGCAGCGGAACGACCCCTCCTGCATATTGCCGTCGCAGACGCCCAGCCACATCACCAGCGAGTGCAGCGCTTTCGCATACGCCACGGCCTCGTTCGCGCTGCGCATCTCGGGCTCGGACACGATCTCCAGCAGCGGCGTGCCGGCGCGATTCAGGTCGATGCCGCTCATGCCGGCATAGTCTTCATGCAGCGATTTACCGGCGTCTTCCTCGAGGTGGGCGCGGGTCAGGTTGACGGTCTTGGTCTCGAGCTTGCCGTCTTTTTCATAAGCGAAGCTGACGGTGCCGCCCTGGACCACCGGATCCTCGAACTGGCTGATCTGGTAACCCTTAGGCAGGTCGGGATAAAAATAATTCTTGCGCGCGAAGACCGACTGCGGCGCGATCTTCGCGCCGACCGCCAGGCCGAAACGGATCGCGCGCTCGACCGCGCCGCGGTTCAGCACCGGCAGCACGCCCGGCAGCGCCAGGTCGACGGGGCTGGCCTGCGTGTTCGGCTCGGCGCCGAAACGGATCGAGCTGCCGCTGAAGATTTTCGATTGGGTCGTGAGCTGGACGTGATTCTCAAGACCGATGACGACTTCCCATTGCATAGTGTTCTCTCTTTGTTCAGTAGCGTCGCGGATCACACGCCTTCGGGCGTACGCTGGTGCCAGTCGGTCGCCTGCTGGTACTGGTGCGCGATGTTCAGCAGCTTCGCCTCGGCGAAGTAGTTGCCGATGATTTGCAGGCCCACCGGGCGCTTGCCGTTCTTGTCGCCGGTGCCGAAACCGCAGGGGATCGACATGCCGGGCAGGCCGGCCAGGCTGGTCGACAGCGTGAAGATGTCGGCCAGGTAGTTCGCCACCGGGTCATTGGCCTTGGAGCCCAGGTCCCATGCCACCGTCGGCGCCACCGGTCCCATGATCACGTCGCATTTGTCGGCGAAGGCGGCCTGGAAGTCGTCGGCGATCAGGCGCCGGATCTTTTGCGCCTGCACGTAATAGGCGTCGTAGTAGCCGTGGCACAGCACATAGGTGCCGACCAGGATGCGGCGTTTGACCTCGCTGCCGAAGCCTTCGGCGCGGGTTTTGCGGTACATGTCCTGCAAATCCTTGTACTCCGCAGCGCGGTGGCCGTAGCGCACGCCGTCGAAGCGCGACAGGTTCGACGAGGCTTCGGCCGGCGCGATGATGTAATAGGTCGGAATCGACAGCGCCGTCTTCGGCAGCGAGATGTCGACCAGGACAGCGCCCAGTTTCACGAACTGCTCGAGCGCCGCGCGCACCGCGCCTTCGACGTCGCTAGCCAGGCCTTCGCCGAAGTATTCAGACGGCACGCCGATGCGCAGGCCGTCCAAAGGTTTGTTCAAGTCGCGCGTATAGTCTTCGCGCAGATTGCCCTGCTCGACCGTGAGGCTGGTCGAATCGCGTTCGTCGAAGCCGATCATTTCGTTGAGCAGCAGCGCGCAATCCTCGGCGGTCTGGGCGATCGGGCCGCCCTGGTCCAGCGACGAGGCGAAGGCGATCATGCCGAAACGCGACACGCGGCCATAGGTCGGCTTGATGCCGGTGACGCCGCAGAAGGCGGCCGGCTGGCGGATCGAGCCGCCGGTGTCGGTCGCGGTGGCGGCCGGCGCCAGGCGCGCGGCGATCGCCGCGGCCGAGCCGCCCGACGAACCGCCCGGCACGGCGCTGGCATCCCACGGGTTCTTCACCGCGCCATAGGCCGAGTTCTCGTTGGCCGAACCCATCGCGAATTCGTCCAGGTTGACCTTGCCCAGGGTGACCATGCCGGCCGCCTTGAAGCGGTCGACGACGGTCGCATCGAAGGGGCTGACGTAACCGTCGAGCATCTTCGAGCCGGCCGTGGTGCGCCAGCCGCGGGTGACGAAAATGTCCTTGTGCGCGATCGGCACGCCGGTCAGCGGGCCGGCCGTACCCTGCGCCAGGCGGTCGTCGGCCGCCGCGGCCTGGGCCAAGGTCAGTTCGTGGTCCACGTGCAGGAAGGCGTTGTGCCCGCTCGCGTCGATGCGGCCGAGGTAGTGGCGCGCCAGCTCGGTCGCGGACACCTGTTTCGAGTGCAGGAGCGCGGACAGCTCCTTGATGGTCTTGTTATGCATGTGCGGTTCGATCTTTAAGCGATTCGTGAAAGCGGCGGTTTACTCGATGACCTTCGGCACCAGGTACAGGCCATCCTGCGCCTTCGGCGCCGGCGCCTGGTAGTCCTCGCGGCGGTTCTCTTCGGTCACCGCATCGTCGCGCAGGCGCAGCGGCAGGGCCAGGATGGCCGACAGCGGCTGGGCCAGCGGCGCCACGCCGGTGGTATCGACCGCCTGCATCTGCTCGGCCAGCGCGAAGATGCCGTTCAGCTCGGCCAGCGCGGTCTCGGCATGGGCTTCGTCCATGTCGAGCTGGGCCAGATTGGCGATGCGTTTTACGTCGGAAAGGGTCAGGGACATGGCTATATGGCACGCCATCAGCGCGCAAAAAGTGATTCGGCGAATAATGAATGTTAGCAAGTTGTCAGCGAACGGCTTCTTAAAGGCGATAAAACCCTGCAAACACCGTCCAAATCGCTTGCAATTCGGTGGGGAAAACCACCTGTATTCAGCATGTAAACGACAAATTATAAGGTAGAATGGCGGGCTAATGCGTTGTCGTGCCGAAAGCCCGGCACCCGCGCATGCGAAGTCCGCGGTGCCCATTGCTTGGCAGGTGCGGCACAGAATCCCCGATCAATGTTTAGGCGCACATTGATGCGCATCAGGACACCCATGTTTGGTTTTTTACGCAGCTACTTCTCGAATGACCTGGCGATCGACCTCGGCACCGCCAACACGCTGATCTACGTCCGCGGCCTGGGCATCGTCCTGGACGAGCCGTCGGTGGTCGCGATCCGCCAGGAAGGTGGCCCGAACGGCAAGAAGACCATCCAGGCAGTCGGCAAGGAAGCCAAGCAGATGCTCGGCAAGGTACCCGGCAATATCGAAGCGATCCGCCCGATGAAGGATGGCGTGATCGCCGACTTCACCGTCACCGAACAGATGCTCAAGCAGTTCATCCGCATGGTGCACGACTCGAAATTCTTCCGTCCGTCGCCGCGCATCATCATCTGCGTGCCGTGCGGCTCGACCCAGGTCGAGCGCCGCGCGATCCGCGAATCGGCGCTCGGCGCCGGCGCCTCGCAGGTCTACCTGATCGAAGAGCCGATGGCGGCCGCGATCGGCGCCGGCCTGCCGGTCTCGGAAGCGACCGGCTCGATGGTGGTCGACATCGGCGGCGGCACCACCGAAGTGGGCATCATCTCGCTGGGCGGCATGGTCTATAAAGGCTCGGTGCGCGTGGGCGGCGACAAGTTCGACGAAGCCATCGTCAACTACATCCGCCGCAACTACGGCATGCTGATCGGCGAACAGACCGCCGAAGCGATCAAGAAGGCGATCGGCTCGGCGTTCCCGGGTTCCGAAGTCAAGGAAATGGAAGTCAAGGGCCGCAACCTGTCCGAAGGCATCCCGCGCTCGTTCACCATTTCGAGCAACGAGATCCTGGAAGCCCTCACCGATCCGCTGAACCAGATCGTGTCGGCCGTGAAGAACGCGCTGGAACAGGCGCCGCCGGAACTGGGCGCCGACATCGCCGAAAAAGGCATGATGCTGACCGGCGGCGGCGCGCTGCTGCGCGACCTGGATCGCCTCCTGATGGAAGAAACCGGCCTGCCGGTGCTGGCCGCCGAAGATCCGCTCACCTGCGTGGTGCGCGGCTCGGGCATGGCCCTCGAGCGCATGGACAAGCTTGGTTCGATCTTCTCGTACGAATAAGACGCACATGATCGACGGGGGCGGGCAGGGCGTGCGGTCACAAGCTGCGCGCATCTGCCCGCCTTGGTATTGATCGCCCGCGTTATCACCAACGGACGTCATGGAATACAGTCCTCCGCCGCTGTTCAAACAAGGCGCCCCAGCACGAGTCAAGGCGATGGTCTGCGCACTGATCGCCATCGTATTGCTGTTCGTCGACGCCCGCATGGGATTGCTGTCCGGCGTGCGCCAGGTCGCGGCCACCGTGCTCTATCCGATGCAGATGGCGGCCCTGATGCCACGCGAGGCGCTGGCCAATATGGGCGATTATTTCTCGTCGCTGTCGACCTTGCAGAAGGAAGTCCAGGCCCTCAAGCACCAGGAGCTGGCGCGCGCCCAGTTGCTGCAGCAGGCCCAGTTCCAGATGGCCGAGAACGCGCATCTGCGACGCCTGATGGAAGGCAAGCAGCAGTTGCCGGTGCAGTCGCAGATGGCCGAGATCCTGTATGACGCACGCGACCCGTCCACCCGCCGCATCGTGATCAACCGCGGTTCGCGCGACGACGTGTCGCTCGGCCTGCCGGTGATCGACCACGCCGGCGTGGTCGGCCAGGTCACCCGCGTGTTCCCGTTCACCTCCGAAGTCACGCTGCTGACGGACAAGGACCAGGCCATTCCGGTGCAGGTGCTGCGCAGCGGCTTGCGCAGCATCGTCTATGGCCGCGGCAATACGGGCCTGCTCGACCTGCGCTTCGTGGCCCAGGACGCCGACATCCAGGTGGGCGACGTGCTGGTGACCTCGGGCCTGGACGGGATATACCCGGCCGGCCTGGCGGTGGCGCGCGTGACCCAGGTCGAGAAGGCCGCCGGCTCGTTCGGCCGCGTGGTCGGCCAGCCGCTGGCCGGCATCGACCGCAATCGCCAGGTGCTGGTGATCATGTCGCACAATGCCTTGCCGCCGCGCCCGGGTCCGGAGGCGCCGCCTGCCGCCAGCCGACGCAATATGCCGAAGATGGCGCCGGTGCCGCCGCTGCCGCTGCCGGCCTCGCCGCTGCCGGCGGCCGGCGGGCCCGCCGCCCCGGCCCCCACCAATGGCGCGCCGACGCCGGCCAGCCAGCCTGCGGCGACTCCACCGGCCACGCCACGTCCGGCGGCCGCCACGCCACCTGCAACGACTGCGACCGCGCCTGCGCCGGCCGCCCGAACGGAGTAAGCCGCCATGCCCGGTCGCCGTCCGCATTACATCCTGCTGCCCGTCAGCCCGCTGTTCATCGCCTTCAGCCTGGTGTGCGCCTTCATGCTCAACCTGATGCCCTGGGGCCGCTGGGTCGGGGCGCCCGACTTCGTCGCGCTGGTGCTGGTGTTCTGGGGCATCCACCAGCCGCGCAAGGTCGGCATCGGCGTCGCCTTCTGCATGGGCCTGTTGATGGACGTGCACGACGCCAGCCTGCTGGGTGAGAACGCGCTCGCCTACACCGTGCTGTCCTACCTGGCCATCATGATCCACCGCCGCGTGCTGTGGTTCCCGCTGCTGACCCAGGCCATGCACGTGTTCCCGCTGCTGCTGCTGGCCCAGGCCATCCAGCTGGTCGTGCACATGATCGTTTCCGGCCGCTTCCCCGGCCTGCTGCCGTTCGTCGAGAGCGTGGTGGCGGTGGCCATGTGGCCGGTGATCACCTGGCTGCTGCTGGCGCCGCAGCGGCGCGCCGTCGACCGCGACCATACCCGCCCGATCTGACGAGGTTTTTTCGAGAATGACCGAGTTCAAGGACAGCGACCGCGAGATCCACCAGTTCCGGATGCGCCTCACGGCGCTGGTGGCGCTCGTCTTCATCTGCTTCGGCCTGCTGGTCGCGCGCGTGGTCTGGCTGCAGGTGCTGCACCACGACCAGTACGCGGCGCAGGCCGAGGACAACCGCATCGCGCTGGTGCCGATCGTGCCCAACCGGGGCCTGATCGTGGACCGCAACGGCGTGGTCCTGGCGCGCAACTATTCCGCCTATACGCTCGAGATCACGCCGTCCAAGCTGCAGGCCGACATGGAATCGGTGATCGACGAGCTGGCCAAGCTGGTGGCGATCGATGCGCGCGACCGGCGCCGCTTCAAGCGCCTGCGCGAAGAGTCGCGCAGCTTCGCCAGCGTGCCGCTGCGCACCCGCCTGACCGATGACGAGGTGGCGCGCTTCACCGCCCAGCGTTTCCGTTTTCCCGGCGTCGAGGTGCAGGCGCGCCTGTTCCGCCAGTACCCGATGGGCGAGGTGGCCTCGCA
This sequence comes from Massilia arenae, assembly GCF_008014745.1. GTDB lineage: Bacteria > Pseudomonadota > Gammaproteobacteria > Burkholderiales > Burkholderiaceae_D > Telluria > Telluria arenae. Next base: position 37,339 of record NZ_VPFD01000027.1, on the reverse strand, counting down.
CGTGATCGGCTACATCGGCCGCATCAACGCCAAGGAAGCCGCCGCGATCGAGGAGGGTGACGACGCCGCCAACTACAACGGCACCGACCATATCGGCAAGGAAGGCGTCGAGAAGCGCTACGAGCGCCAGCTGCACGGCGTCACGGGCTACGAGCAGGTGGAGCGCTCGGCCGGCGGCCGCGCGATCCGCACGCTCAAGCGCACGGCGCCGGTCCCGGGCAGCAACCTGATCCTGTCGATCGACATCGAGCTGCAGAAGGTCGCCGAGGAAGCCTTCGGCGACCACCGCGGCGCGCTGGTGGCGATCGAACCGTCAACCGGCGACGTGCTGGCCTACGTCTCGCGGCCCGGCTTCGATCCGAACCTGTTCGTCGACGGCATCGATTACCAGAGCTGGAACGAGTTGAACACCTCGCTCGACCGGCCACTGATGAACCGTCCGCTGTCGGGCACCTATCCGCCTGGTTCGACCTTCAAGCCCTTCATGTCGCTGGCGGCGCTCGAGATGGGCTACCGCCGTCCGCAGGACGCGATCCGCGACCCCGGCTTCTTCATGCTGGGCGGGCACCGCTTTAACGACGACAAGCCGGGCGGCCACGGCATCGTCAATATGTACCACTCGATCGCCCACTCCTGCGACACCTATTACTACCAGCTGGGCAACGAGATGGGGATCGACAACATCTCCAAATTCATGCGCGAATTCGGTTTCGGCCAGCCGACCGGGATCGATCTCGATCATGAAAAAGTCGGCGTGCTGCCGTCGAAGGAATGGAAGGCCGAGCGCTTCAAGCGCAACCGCGCGGCCCAGAAATGGGTGGGCGGCGACACCATCTCGATCTCGATCGGGCAGGGCTTCAACCACTACACCATGCTGCAGCTGGCGCATGCGACCGCGATCCTGGCCAATGACGGCGTGGTGATGAAGCCGCACCTGGTCAAGATGATCGAGGACGGCATCACCCGCGAGCGCACCCTGACGGTGCCCAAGGAAACCCGGCGCCTGGCGATGAAGCAGGAGCACCTCGACTTCATCAAGGATGCGATGGCCGGCGTGATGCGCGAAGGCACCGGGCAACGCGCCTTCTCCACCGCCACGTATTCCTCGGCCGGCAAGACCGGCACTGCGCAGGTGATCGGCCTGCGCGGCAAGAAGTACGATGCCAATGCGATCGACGAACGCCATCGCGACAACGCGCTGTTCACCGCCTTCGCGCCGGTCGAGCAACCGCGTATCGCGCTGGCGATGGTGGTCGAGAATGCCGGCTTCGGCGGCGTCGTGGCGGCGCCAATCGCGCGCAAGGTGCTCGATTACGCCATCCTCGGCAAGCGTCCGGCGCCACCGCCGGAACCGAAGGAAGGCGCTCGTCCCGTCACCGTCAAGAAGGCGGCGCCGGCTGCGGCCCCCGTCATCGCCACCCGAACCGAGTAAGCCATGGCCCATATTCCAGAACGGCGCTCGCTGCGCCGCCGCCTGCGCCCGTATTTCACGGTGTTCGACCTGCCGCTGACCCTGATCCTGGCCATGCTGGTGACGATCAGCATGGTCACCATGATGTCGGCCGGCGCCGATTTCCCGGACCGGGTCGAGCACCAGATCCGCAACTTCCTGTTGTCGTTCGCGGTGATGTGGGTGGCCGCGAACATCGCGCCGCAAAACCTGATGCGGCTGGCGGTGCCGGTCTACGCGATCGGCGTGTCCCTGCTGGTCGCGGTCGCGATGTTCGGCCTGATCAAGAAGGGCGCGCAGCGCTGGCTGCACATCGGCGTCATCGACATCCAGCCATCCGAGATCATGAAGATCGGCCTGCCGCTGATGCTGGCCTGGTACTTCCAGACCCGGGCCCAGGTGGCCGGCTGGCGGCATTACATCGTGGCCGCCGTGATCCTGATGATCCCGGTCGCCCTCATCATGGAGCAGCCCGACCTGGGCACCTCGCTGCTGGTCGCGTCGTCGGGCCTGTACGTGATCTTCCTGGCCGGCCTGTCGTGGAAGGCGATCGCCGCGGTGACGGTGAGCGTGCTGGCCTTCCTGCCGATCGGCTGGTCGATGATGCACGACTACCAGCGCCAGCGGGTGATGACCCTGATCGACCCGACCTCCGACCCGCTGGGCAAGGGCTTCCACATCATCCAGTCGATCATCGCGATCGGCTCCGGTGGCCTGAACGGCAAGGGCTATATGCAGGGCACCCAGGGCTACCTGGAATTCGTGCCGGAACGCACTACCGACTTCGTGTTCTCCGTGTATTCCGAGGAATTCGGCCTGATTGGCAACCTGTTCCTGCTGTTCGTCTACCTGCTCCTGATCGGACGCGGCCTGATGATCGCGGCCAATGCGCCGAACACCTTCGGCCGCCTGCTGGCCGGCTCGATTGCGATGATTTTCTTTACTTATGCCTTCGTCAATATGGGCATGGTCTCAGGGATATTGCCTGTCGTGGGGGTGCCGCTACCCTTCATGAGTTACGGCGGCACGGCATTTATCACACTCGGCCTTGGCGCCGGCATATTGATGAGTATTCAAAGACATCGTAAACTGGTGCAGACTTAGATTTCATAAAGGACAGCCAATGGGCGTTCGTACAAGCTTCCTGGCGGTCATACCGGTTGCCATCCTGGTATCGGCCTGCAGCAGCACCGGAGAACACAAACGGCTCAATCCTTTCCCCTGGCCACATAAACCGACCGCCAAGCATGGCAAGGCGCCCCAGCTACCGGCCGCCAAGTCGGGCCGCGGCGGCTATTACAAGGATGACGGCCCCGGCGACAACATCCCCGACGGCCTGCTTGACGTGCCGGACGCCGTGGTCAAGGCCGAGCCTTTCAACAAGTGGACCAGCCGTCCCTACACGGTGCTGGGCAAGACCTATACGCCGCTGGGGAATGACGTGCCGTATAGCGCGCGCGGCGTCAGCACCTGGTATGGCGTCAAATTCCACGGCCAGCGCACGGCGTCCGGCGAACTGTACGATATGTACAAGATGACGGCCGCGCATCCGACCCTGCCGATTCCGTCCTATGTGCGGGTGACCAGCCTCGATACCGGCAATTCGGTCGTGGTGCGCATCAACGACCGCGGCCCCTTCCACGCCAGCCGCATCATCGACGTTTCGTACACGGCGGCGCTCAAGCTCGGCCTGCTGGGCAAGGGGAGCCACGAAGTCGAGATCGAGCGCCTGTTCCCGGGCGATCCGATCGTCCCGCCGGCGCAGATCGCCGCCGTGCGGCGCGAAGTCGCATCGATCGCGCAATCGGCGCCGCCCGAGATCGAGGCACTGATGCTGGAAGACCGGATCCATTCCGATAGCGCGGCGCTGGTGAGGCAGGCCGAGCCGGCTGCTGACGAGCCGGAGCCGGCGCCGGCCAGCGCCGGCCGCTATTTCATCCAGTTCGGCGCCTATGGCCGGGCCGGCACCGCCGAGGCGATGGGCCAGAAGATCACCAATGCCGGCGTCGAGTTGGGCAAGCTCGAGGTGGTGAAAGTAGGTTCGCTGAACCGCCTGTATGGCGGTCCCTATGCCAGCCGCGCCGAAGCGATGGAAGCGATGCGCGCGTTGCCCTCCAGCCTGGGCTTCAAGCCGATCGTGGTCCAACGCTGATCTTCTCGCACTTGTTCGGGCTGGTGCCGCCACGCCCATGAAAAATGGCCGGCGAACCGGCCATTTTTGCGAGCGGAAAGGAACCGCTTATGCCTGTGCAGCGCTGCGACGGCGGCGCAGGAAGCCGATCGCGGCCAGGCCGGCGCCTGCCAGCAGGACGCTCGACGGCTCAGGCACTTCGCCCGGCTGTTCGACCTGATCTTCCACTTTGGTGTAGTCGAGCAGGAACTGGGAGTTGGTGAGCATCAGGTCGCCCAGGACTTTCAGCTTGAACGTCATTTGGCCATCGTTCAGCAGGGCATCGATGATGGACTGGTTCGTCACGGTGCCGCTGATGGTGAATTCACCAGTGTAGGCATTTTTCACAGTGGTGGTCGTAGTCGTGGTGTTCGAGTATTGGTCGTGCGAAGCGAAGCAGGCGATGAACCAGACCGTGCACTTTTTGCCGTCATAAATTTCTTGGAAGCTCGGTGCGCTGGTTTCGCTCGAGTGGACGAGCTGCGTGCTGCCGCTGCCGAGCAGGAAATTGCCGAACCACAGGGCAACGCTTTCCTGTTCACCGGTGTAGGTATTGGTGGTGGCGACCGTCACATCACGGTGGGATTCGCCATGCTTGACACTGCCATACGCGCCTTCCTTGCGGTCGCTGGTCGACACCAGCTTCATCACCTCGCCATCGTCCTTGAACGAGAACGAATACGACAGGCTATTGAAAGTGTATTTCTCTGGCGGCGCGGTGTTGTTGGTGAAGACAGCCTTGTAGTGGCCCTGGTCCAGCATTCCATTCGACAGCGAGCCGTCCAGCGCGATAGGTGCAGCGAAAGCAGTGGTCGACAGCGTGGCGGCAGCAAGCAGCAAGGCAGTAGCGATTCGGTTCATGTTATCCCCTTGGAAAGTGAAATTATATTGAAACAACTTGATTTGATATATAGCAAGTAGTGTGCCAAAGATATAAGTATTTGTTTTCGTTAATAATTTTTTCTTGAGAAAAACTAAGTGTAAAGATATTCGACACTCCAGATGCTCATCCGCACGCGCCACATATAAAAAAAGCGCACCGGATGGCGCGCTTTCATGGCTCGACGAGTGGCCGGGACGTCAGCTGCAGGTGCCCAGGCCCGCATTGGGAAAGTTACCGACAACCGTGGTCAGGCGAATGCGTGTCCCGGCGTCGATCGCCCTGTATTGGTAGGCGGCGCGCATGACCTGCGGGCCACGCGGCAGCACCCGCACACCGCGCACGCCCTGGCGCTGCAGCTGGCCCACCAGTTTCTGGGCCGCGCTATCGGTCTTGAACACACCGAGTGAAATCGCCCAGCGCAGCGGCGAATCGCCCTGCATGGTGTAAAAATTCTCGACACCACGTTCCTTGAGCTCAGCGGAGCTGCGCTGGGCGCCTTCGCGGCCACCGTTCGGCGGCAGGTAGACTAGGCGGCTGGTCACTTCCTGGAACGGCACCTCGACCCGCGTCTGGCGCGCGGCCAGGTCGAGAGAGGCAACCCGCGCCTCGAAGCGGCGGGCATCGGCGACGCTGAAGGGGCCGGCCTGCACGCAGGCGATCAGGTCTGGCGCAACGGCGACCGGCGCCGGCGATGGTGCGGCGGCGGACGGCTCGGCAGGCGCTTCGGTATCGCTGGCTTCCTCGGCTTCCGCCTCGTCCAACGCGCGCTTGGCCTCGACCGCCGTCAGCTGCGAGATACGTTCGGGCGCCAGCTGGTTCTTCAGCCGCGCCGGTTCGCGTTCGCCGGCCCCTGGCTGGCCGAGGATGCCCTGGCCATAGGCCAGCAGCGCCGCGTTCGCGGCCAGCAGCGCCCAGAATACGAATTTCAGCAAGGCGTTTCCCCTTTCGTCGATGCGGCCGCCGCCTGCAGGCCGACCAGCACGATATTATCGACCACCTGGTGCGCGACCTTGAGCGCCGGCGCGATATATGGCGCCGCGCCGCCCGAGACGATGCAGGCCGAGGCGCCGTGTCCGGCCACGGCGCGCTCGATGGCGCCGGCCTGGGCCGACAGCACGCCGGAGAGAATCGCGTCATTCGTGTTGTCGCCGAACAGCGCCGGCAGGGCGCCCGGCGCCACCTGCGGCAGTTGTGCCGTATTGCTGGCCAGGCTGGACGCCATCAGCGCCAGGCCGGGCAGGATCATGCCGCCCACGAACAAGCCGTCCGCCGTGACCGCGTCGACCGTGGTCGCGGTGCCGCAGGTGGCGACGACCAGGTCCCGGCCGGGCGCCAGGGCGCGCGCGCCGATGGCGGCGGCGAAGCGGTCGCAGCCCAGCCGGCCCGGCTCGCGGTAGCCGTTGCGCAGGCCGGCGCGCTCAAAAGTGGAGGCGAACCATTCGACCTCGATCCCCGCCGGCAGCAGGGCCGCGATGCGCGTGGCCAGCTGCGGACCGGCCACGTTCGACACCAGCGCGCGAGTCACGCCGGCCAGCGCCCATTCGGCTGCCGCTTCATCGAGCCCGGCGTGCAGCACGGCGCCGTGAAAGCGCCACATGCCGAGGGCGCTCGCATCGTCGGCCAGCGCCCACTTGACGCGGGTATTGCCCGCGTCGACCAGCAGCATCATGTCTTCACCCGCAGCGAGACGTCGCCGGCCATCACCGTGATCCGGCCCTCCGCCGTGTCGAGCAGCAGGCGGCCGCTGTCGTCGACGCCGGCGGCGCGGCCCTCGTGCCGCACCGTGCCCTGGTCGAGCAAGACCACGGTCTCGCCCTGCCAGGCGTGGCGCAGGTTCCAGCGCGCGGCGAAGGCCGCGAAGCCGCGTGCGGAAAATTCGCTCAAGCAGGCGGCCAGGCCGTCGAGCAGGGCCGCCATCAGGACGTCGCGCTCCATGCGCGCCAGCCAGGGCACGCCGGCGGCGCTGCGGCCTAGCTGCGCCTCCATCTCGTCCGGCATCAGGAGGTTCAGGCCGATGCCGATCACGGTCCAGGTGCCGCCGCCCGGCGCGGACTGGGTTTCGACCAGGATGCCGGCCAGCTTGTCGCCATCCTTGAGCAGGTCGTTCGGCCATTTCAATTGAACTTGCTGACCCAGCGCGCCGAGCGTCTCGGCCAGCGCCACGCCGATTGCCAGCGGCAGGCCGACCAGCGCCTGCGGGCCGCCGTCGAATTTCCAGGCCAGCGAAAAAGTCAGCGAACCTTCAGGCGAAGACAGCCAGCTGCGGCCGGCGCGGCCGCGGCCGGCGGTCTGGTGTTCGGCCACCAGCAGCAGCGGCGCGGGCAGCAGCGCGGCGCGCGCCAGCAGGTCGGCATTGGTGGAGCCGGTCTGCGCCACGACTTCGACCGCCACGCCGGCCTTCGACAGCGCGCGGATGCCTTCGGCGTTCATGCTTCCCCCTGGCGCTGTTTGGTCGGCGCGCGCGCGAACAGGCGGTCGAACACAAAGTTTGGCAGCAGGCGCAGCAGCTTGGCCACGACGCCCATCTGCCAGGGCAATACACGGTAGCTGTCGCCGTGCGCGATCACGGCGGCGGCGTGCGCCGCGAAGCGGTCGGCGGGCATCAGGAATGGCATGGGAAAACGGTTCTTGCTGGTCATGGGCGTATCGATATAACCGGGGGCGATCGTCACCACCCGGATGTTGGTGGCGCGCAGCTCGAGCCGCAGCGCTTCGCAATAGCTATGCACGGCGGCCTTGCTGGCGCAGTAGGCGCCGGCGCCGCGCATGCCGCGCACGCCCGCTACGCTGCCGATGCCCACCAGGCGGCACGGCGTCGCCTGCCGCCGCATGGCGGGGATGAAAGGAGCGAAGGTGGCGACCGTGGCATTTACATTGGTGGCGAACACCGCGTCGAACACGGCCAGGTCGGCCGCGCGGTCGGTGAGCGTGCCGTGCGAGATGCCGGCGCTGGCGATGACGACGTCGGCGCCGCCATTGGTGGCGAGGAAGTCATGCGCGGCGGCGGCCAGGCCATCGCGATCGAGCACGTCGACCGCGTAGATGTGATGCCGTTCGGGGTGGGGCAGCGAGGCGGCAAGCGCGACCAGGTGGTCGCGCCGCCGCGCCAGCAGGCCGAGCGTGGCGCCGCGCGCGGCGTATTCGCGCGCCAGGGCGGCGCCGATGCCGCTCGAGGCGCCGGTGATGAAGACGCGCTCCGTCCGCGTCATCGTGGGATCAGCGCTGGTTGCGCACGATGGCGACGTCGATGCCGCTGTCGAGCAGCTTGGCGCGCGCCTTGTTGACGGCTTCGACTTGCGAATAAGGACCGACCCGCACCCGGTGCAGCACGCCGCTGTCGGTGGTGCGGTCGCTGATCGCAGCCTCGAAGCCGAGCAGGGCCAGCTTGGCGCGGGTGTTCTCGGCATCCGACATTTCGCGGAAGGCGCCGGCCTGCAGGTAATAGATATAGCCGTCGGTCACGGCCGCGGCGCCAGGGGCGGGAGCGGCGGTGTTTACCGGGGCCGGCGGCGGTGGCGGCGCGCTCGGGCGCGGCTCCTGCATGCCGGCGATGGCGGCGCCCAGCGGGTCGGAATCGGGCTGTTGTTGCGGCGCCTTCGGCACGGTCGCCGGTGCGCTCGGCTGGGCCGGCGCCTGCGGCACCGGGACCGGCGCCCGGTTGCCGTACATCGGCTTGTTGGGATCGGACGCCTGGCTCGGCTCGAGGTCGGCCGGGCGGCCCATCTTGTTGGAGCGGTCGGTGAACGGCGAGGCGCCCTTGGTGATCACGAGCGCGACCGCCACCGCGATACCCAGGCCGACGATCAGGCCGATGATGATGCCGGTCAGGGTGCTGCCGCGTTGGTAGCGTTGGCTAAGCTTCGATACGGTACGGATGTCGGTCATGACGCTTTCTGGTGATGAAACGTTGGGCTTGTACTACCTGCGCCTTACATCTTGTCCGGCGCCGAGACGCCGATCAGGGCCAGGCCGTTGCGCAGCACCTGGCGGGTGGCGGCGGCCAGCGCCAGGCGGGCCAGCTTGAGGGCTTCGCTGTCGTCGAGCAGCCACTTGTGCGCGAAGTAGTAGCTGTGCAGCTCGCCGGCCAGTTCGCGCAGGTAGAACGCGACCTGGTGCGGGCCGAGTTCGGCCTGCGCGCGCTGCAGCATCTCGGGGTAGGCGGCCAGCTTGGCCAGCAGTTGCGACTCGTGCGATTCGGTCAGCGGCGACAGATCGACCTTGGCCAGGCTGGCGACGTCGCCGCCCCAGTTGGCCAGCGCCGAGCAGATGCGCGCGTGGGCGTACTGCACGTAGTAGACCGGATTCTCGTCATTGGTCGCGAGGGCGACGTCGACGTCGAACACGAACTCGGTGTCGGCCTTGCGCGAAATCAGGAAGAAACGCACCGCGTCGCGGCCGCGCGTGACGTCGCCATTGCCCGACCATTCGATCAGGTCGCGCACGGTGACGTAGGAGCCGGCGCGCTTGGAGATCTTGACCTCTTCGCCGTTCTTCATCACGGTGACCATCTTGTGCAGCACGTAGTCGGGGTAGCCCTGCGGGATGCCGATGTTCACCGCCTGCAGGCCGGCGCGCACGCGCGCGATGGTGCCGTGGTGGTCGCTGCCCTGGATATTGATCGCCTGGTCGAAGCCGCGGCGGAATTTCTGGATGTGGTAGGCGACGTCGGGCACGAAATAGGTATAGGTGCCGTCGGACTTGCGCATCACGCGGTCCTTGTCGTCGCCGTAGTCGGTGGTCTTGAGCCACAGGGCGCCGCCGTCTTCGTAGGTCTTGCCGGCATCGACCAGGGCCTGCACCGCCGTCTCGACCTTGCCGTCGGCGTACAGCGACGATTCGAGGTAGTAGTTGTCGAACTTGACGCCGAAGGCCTGCAGGTCCTGGTCCTGCTCGTTGCGCAGGTAGGTGACCGCGAAGCGGCGGATCGATTCGATGTCTTCCACGTCGCCGCTGGCGGTGGCCGGTGCGCCGTCGCTGGCCGACACGGTTTTTTTGGCCAGGAAGTCGGCCGCGATGTCGGCGATGTAGTCGCCGTTATAGGCCGACTCGGGCCATTCGGCGTCGCCCGGCTTGAAGCCGCGTGCGCGCGCCTGCACCGAGGTGGCCAGGGTGGCGATCTGGACGCCGGCGTCGTTGTAGTAGAACTCGCGGGTCACTTCGATGCCCTGCGATTCGAACAGCGACGACAGCGCATCGCCCAGCGCGGCCTGGCGGCCGTGGCCGACGTGCAGCGGGCCGGTCGGGTTGGCCGAGACGAATTCGATGATCGCATGGTGGCCGCTGGCGGCGCCGGCGCGGCCGAAGGCCTCACCCTGCTCGAGCACGTCGCGCACCACCGCCTGCTTGGCGGCGGCGGCCACGCGCAGGTTGATGAAGCCGGGGCCGGCGATGTCGGCCGATTCGATCAGGCCCTGCGCGCCCGGCTCGGCCTGCAGCGCGGCGACCAGGCGGGTGGCCAGTTCGCGCGGATTGGTCTTGAGCTGCTTGGCCAGCTGCATGGCGATATTGCAGGCGATGTCGCCGTGCGAAGGATCGCGCGGACGCTCCAGCACCACGTTGGGGGCCAGGTCGGTGCCGGCGACGATCGGGGCGAGGGCTGCCTGGAACAGGGCAACGATTTGTTGTTTTTGTTGGGCGAGCATGGGAATGGTCGAAAAATTAGGTACTACGTATGGGCGGCGCCTCTTATCGGGAAGATGAGCAGGCAAACAGTGCACATTATACTAGTTTGATGCCACGCTTTGGCTGGCCACGGCGTTCGCGATTGGCGGTTCAACAACCATATTAAGCGTCGCCAAAGGCATAACCGTTACAATGGGAGCCCATTTTCGCAACATTTTATTCGCCATGACTGACAAGCGTCCAACGCTCACCCTGAAACCCAAGGCCAGGCCCGCCGCCGACCGGCGCACCGCGGGCGCGGTCGGCCGCAATCCGGGGCAGGGCGGCCAGGGCGCCGCGGGTCGTGGCAGCGGCAAACCAGGGCCGGCCGCGTCCGGCCAGCCGCGTCCGGGCAACCCCGAAAGTCGTCCGGTCGGCAAGCCGCCGCGGGTGCAGGGAGGCGACTTCCCGGGCCAGTCGCGTCCGGCGCGCGAGGAACCCCGGCTGCGCGAGAGCCACGAAGTGAAAGTCGCGCCGCAGCGCGACTTCCGTCCCGACCTCAAATCCGACTCGCTGGCCCTGGCGCTGCTGGGCGCCGCCAGCGCCGTGGCGCGCGTGCGCGGCGGCAGTGCGCTGCCGCAGGCCCTGTCTGCCGTATTCGGCGCCTACGACGCCACGCCGCAGGCGCGCGGCGCGATCCAGGACATCGCCTATCGCACCATGCGCCAGCTGGGCCGCAGCGAGACCCTGCTGGGCCTGATGACGAGCAAGGCGCCCGAGCCGCCAATGCTGGGCGGCCTGCTGTGCGCGGCCCTCTCCCTGCTCGATACGCCCGAGGGCCAGGCCGCCCCCTATGAGGCCTTCACCGTGGTCGACCAGGCCGTCAGCGCGGCCGCGGCCCATCCCGATTTCGCCCATGCCAAGGCCATGGTCAATGCCGTGCTGCGGCGCTTCCTGCGCGAGCGCGAGGCGCTGGTCGAGCAAGCCCTGCGCGAGCCGCTGGCGCGCTTCAATTATCCGCAGTGGTGGATCGACACCATGCGCGCGGCCTATCCGCACGAGTGGGAAGCGGTGCTCGCGGCCGGCAACGTCCATCCGCCGCTGACCCTGCGCGTGAATCGCCGCAAGACTGACGTCGCCGCCTATCTGGACACCCTGAACGACGCCGGCCTGCAGGCCGAACAGGTGGGCTTGACCGCGGTGCGCCTGGCCCACGCCGTCAACGTGGCCCAGATCCCGGGCTTCGCCGATGGCGTGGTGTCGGTGCAGGACGCCGGCGCCCAGCTGGCCGCGCCGCTGCTCGACCTCAGGGACGGCATGCGGGTGCTGGATGCCTGCGCCGCCCCCGGCGGCAAGAGCGGCCACATTCTCGAGACGGCCGACGTGCAGCTGACGTCGGTCGATACCGACGCGGCGCGCCTGGCGCGCGTGGGCGACAACCTGGGCCGCCTGGGCCTGGACGCGACCCTGCTGGCCGCCGACGCCGGCAGCCGCGATTGGTGGGATGGCCGTCAATACGATCGTATCCTGGCCGACGTGCCGTGCACCGCCTCGGGCATCGTGCGCCGCCACCCGGATATCCGCTGGCTGCGCCGCAAGTCGGATACATCCCAACTTGCAACACTTTCTTCCAAAATACTCGACAATCTTTGGCAGATGTTGCTGCCCGATGGTAAATTGCTGTTCGTGACATGTTCGCTCTGGCCCCAGGAATCGGAGGCGCAGGCAGCCGCTTTCGCGGCTCGCCATGACGCGGTCCGCCTCGACGCGCCGGGCCAACTCCTGCCGCTCGGCGGCGCCGGACAGGATCATGACGGTTTGTTCTACGCCCTGTTCCAGAAGAAAGCGGCGTAAGTTCTTTTACACTACGCGCATTTTTTAAGGCCCCGGCTCACCCGTGACGTTACGACTTTTACGCCTCCTCGCCTGCCAGCTGCTGCTGGCGCTTGCGTGCGTTGGTGCGTGGGTACCGGCGCAGGCGGCCGACGGGATCGAGATCAGCCGCGCGGCGATCGAAGCGAGCGACGACGGCTACCGGCTCAACACGGTCTACGATTTCGAGCTCAACAGCGGCCTGAGGGATGCGCTCCAGCACGGCGTGCAACTGCATTTCACCACCGAGATCGAGCTGGTGCGGCCACGCTGGTGGTGGCGCGACGAGCGGGCGGTATCCGCCAAGCGCACCATCCGCATTTCCTATGACGTGCTGACGCGCCAGTATTACGTGACGGTGGTCGGCTCCTTCCAGGAACGCTTCCAGACCTTCGAGGATGCGATGTTCATGGTGCGCCGGCCGACCCGCTGGCTGATCGCACCCAAGGGCAAGCTCAAGCCAGGTGAGGAGTATGAGGTCTCGCTGCGCATGTACATGGACCGCGAATACCTGCAAAAACCCCTGCAGGTCAACGCCTTCAACGATTCCGACTGGCGCCTGACGTCCAGCCGGAAGACCTTTACCTATCGTGCAGAGTAGACCGGTCAACCAGGTCTTGCGCTACGCCCTCGTCGTGGGCTGCGCCGTGGTGTGCATCCTGCTGTTCCTGCTCGCATCGGCCTCGGCCAATTCCGAATTCCTCGGCCGTTACTATGGCTGGCTGATCGGACTGATCGGCGCAGTGGCCTTCGTGCTGCTGGCCTTCGTCGCGGTCGCCCTTGGCCGCCTGTACTCGCGCCACAAGGCCGGCAAGTTCGGCTCGCGCCTGATGGCGAGACTGGTGCTGCTGTTCGCCGGCATCGGCATCCTGCCCGGCGTCGTCATCTTCATGGTGTCGGTGAATTTTGTCTCCCATTCGATCGACTCCTGGTTCGACGTCAAGATCGAATCGGCGATCGAGTCGGGCCTGAACCTGGGCCGCGCCGCGCTCGACGAATCGCTGGCCGAACTGGGCGCGACCGCGCAGACCGCCGCCGCGACCCTGGCGGGCCAGGGCGACATGAGCGCGCAGCCGGTGCTGGCGCGCCTGCTGGCCGACACCAGCGGCCTGCAAAGCGCGATGCTGGTCGACGAGAAGGGCGCGGTGCTGGCCGCCGCGCTGGAAGACCGCGGCGCCAACCTCGCGGCCGACGCGCCCAACGAACGCATGCTGCGCAGCGCCGCGATGCCGGGCGGGTATGCGCTGGCCGAAGGCGGGGTCGATCGCGACCTGAGCGAAGAGGGGCTCGACGGCGTCTCGAGCGCGCTCGACGCCGTCACGGGCCTGCGCCTGCGCGTGGTGCTGGCCGTGCCCGAGCCGCCCGGCGCGCCGCAGCGCTACCTGCAGCTGCTGCAGTCGGTGCCGGTCAACCTGGCCTCGAACGCCGAGGTGCTGCGTTCGGCCTACAGCGAATACCGCCTGCGCCTGGAGGCGCGCACGGGCCTGCGCAAGATGTACATCGGGATGCTGACATTGACCCTGCTGCTGGCGATCTTCGGCGCCGTCGGCAGCGCCTTCCTCATCGCCGGCAACCTGGCGCAGCCGCTCTTGGTGCTGGCCGAGGGCACGCAGGCGGTGGCCGAGGGCGACCTGTCGCCCAGGCCGATCGTCCAGACCAAGGACGAACTGGGCACGCTGACGCAATCGTTCAATGCCATGACCGGCCAGCTGTTCGAGGCCAGGAGCGCGGTCGAGCGCAACCGCGCCGCGCTGCAAAGCGCCAAGGCCCACCTGGAATCGGTGCTGGCCAATATGTCGGCCGGCGTGATCGTGCTCGACGCCGAAGGCCTGGTGGTGAACTCGAACGACGCCGCCTACCGCATCCTGCAGGTGGAACCGGGCGCGATGGCCGGGCCGCTGGCCCGGATTCCGGGCCTGGAACACTTCTCGAACTGCATCACGCGCGCCTTCTCGGCCCAGAGCGCGCACTCGGCGGCCGAGCGGCGCAAGCGCGCCCACTGGCAGCAGCAGATCGAGATCCCGCGCCGCGGCAGCGGCGACGAACACGACCACGACCTGGTGCTGCTGGCGCGCGGCTCGCGCCTGCCGGTGGGCGCCGACAGCGGCTTCATCGTCGTGTTCGACGATATCTCGGACGTGATCACGGCCCAGCGCTCGGTGGCCTGGGGCGAAGTCGCGCGGCGCCTGGCGCACGAGATCAAGAACCCGCTCACGCCGATCCAGCTGGCGGCCGAGCGCATGCAGATGAAGCTCGAGGGCAGCCTGCCGCCGAAAGAGGCCGAGCTGCTCAAGCGCGGCACCACCACCATCGTCAACCAGGTCGACGCCATGAAGCGCATGGTCGACGATTTCCGCGACTACGCGCGCACGCCGCCGGCAACGCTCGACCAGCTCGACCTGAACAGCCTGATCGGCGAGATCCTGAACCTGTACCTGGCCGAGGATGGTCACGACATCATCCACGCCAGCCTGGCGCCCGACCTGCCGCGCGTGATGGGCGACGCCACCCAGCTGCGCCAGGTGATCCACAACCTGGTGCAGAACGCCCAGGATGCGCTGGTCGAGCGCGGCCCCGATGCCCCGCCGCCGCGCGTGGACGTGAGCACCGAGGCGATCCACTACACCGGCGCCGACGGCCTGCAGGGCGTCGCGGTGCGCCTGGCGATCGTCGACAACGGCCCCGGTTTCGCCCCGCGAATCCTGGCGCGCGCCTTCGAACCGTATATCACCACCAAGGCCCGCGGCACCGGCCTGGGCCTGCCCATGGTCAAGAAGATCGTGGACGAACACGGCGGCCGGATCGACGTCGGCAACCGTACAGATGGAACTGGCGCGGCAGTGTCGATTTTGCTGTTAAAGTTATCCCAAGACCCAGCCCCATCAGCAAACTTGGCTTAAGTGCAAAAAAACTTATAAAATTGCACACGTGACGGGTAGAAGATCAGGAAGGTAGAAACGATGGCGAACATACTCGTAGTTGACGATGAAATGGGCATACGGGAACTCCTGTCGGAGATTCTCGGTGACGAAGGCCATGCCATCACCCTGGCCGAGAACGCGCAGCAGGCGCGCGAGGCGCGTGCGGCCGCGACGCCAGACCTGGTGTTGCTCGATATCTGGATGCCGGACACCGATGGCGTGACCCTGCTCAAGGAATGGCAGCGCGACGGCCTGCTCACGATGCCGGTCATCATGATGTCGGGCCATGCGACCATCGATACGGCGGTCGAGGCGACCCGTATCGGCGCCCTGAATTTCCTCGAAAAGCCGATTGCCCTGCAAAAGCTGCTCAAGGCGGTACAGCAGGGCCTGACCCGCGCGCAAGAGGTGGCGCGCGCACCGATGGCGCCGCCGCGCCCGATCGCGCCGAGCGCGCCGCCGGTGGCAAGCGACGCCGCCATCGCCGCCCCCAGCGCGCCGATGTTCGCGCCGCCGGGCGTGCAGCCGGGCCCCGGCGTCGGCATGGGCAACGGTTCACGCATGGTGCATGCGGTGTCGCAGGGCGAGGGCACCGGCTATACGCTGTCGTTCGACCTGCCGCTGCGCGAGGCGCGCGACGCCTTCGAGCGCATGTATTTCGAGCACCACCTGGGGCGCGAAGGCGGCAGCATGACACGCGTGGCCGAGAAGACCGGCCTCGAGCGCACCCACCTGTACCGCAAGCTCAAGCAGCTGGGCGTCGAACCGGGCAAGCTCGCCAAGAAAGGGGGATGATGGCCCGCGCGGCCACCGTCCTCGTCATCGGCGCCAGCGCCGCCGCACGCGAACAGGCGATCGCGGCGTTGCTGGCCATTCCTTCCTCCGTTACTTCCGCTGATGCTGGCGCTGCCGGCGTCGGTACAGACACGTCCCAGGCGTTCAGCGCCGTCATCCTCGAAGGCATGGGCGTGGCCGCCGCGCCGCTGGAAACGGGTCCCGGCCTGCAGGTGGTGCGCATCGCCCCGGGTTGCCTGTGCTGCGACGGCAATCTCGTTTTGCGTGTAACATTGAATCGACTGCTACGCCAACGCCCGGGACGCCTGTTCCTCGGCCTGGCGAGCAGCGAACACCTTGATCAGTTGCGATCGTGGCTTGCAGCGCCGCCATACGATCAGCTGTTGGCCCTGAACCCCACCGTCCACGCCTGAAGGCATTTGACGGTCTTGAAATCGGTTCGGACAGCCCCACCTCTGAAGCGAAGTGAACAGCCTGCCGTACGCCGCCACGCGGCAGGGTTGCACTAATTTCTGATCGAAGGAGTCATCATGAACATGATCTATAACAGCGAACAGTACAGCGTCGTCGAGTTCGGCGTCGACCGTGAACTCGAAGCGCTGCGATTTGGCGGCTTCGAGATCGTCGACAAGGCCGGCCGTCGCGAGGCCTTCATCGGCGGCCGCCTCGCGCAATCGTTCCGGCGCGACGTCAACAACCTGATTGCCAGCGAACCCACCATGGAAGAAATCGACGACTTCCTGGGCTCGTATGACACCCTGATGAGCCAGCCGGTCGTTCTTCATTGATCGCGTGTATTGAGCCTTCATACCGGTCTGCTGCGCTGAAGTCCCCGAGCGCCATTGCCACCAGCGGGCGATGGCGCTTTTTTTATCCGGCATGGTAAGCTGCGCCCATGTGCCAGCTCCTCGGAATGAACTGCAATGTCCCCACCGACATTGTCTTCTCTTTTACCGGCTTCGCCCACCGCGGCGGCCGTACCGACACCCACCACGACGGCTGGGGAATCGCCTTCTTCGAAGGCAGCGGCGTACGCCACTTCGTCGATCACCAGGCTGCCATCGCCTCGCCGATCGCCGAGCTGATCAAGCGTTATCCGATCAAGTCGACCAACGTCATCGCCCACATCCGCAAGGCCACCGTCGGCCACGTGGCGCTGGAAAACTGCCATCCCTTCGTGCGCGAATTGTGGGGCCGCTACTGGGTGTTTGCCCATAACGGCGACCTCAAGGATTTCGCGCCCGTGCTCGACGGCGCCTTCCGTCCGGTCGGCACCACCGACAGCGAACTGGCCTTCTGCTACCTGCTGCAAAGCATGCGCCGCGAATTCGGCGACACGGCGCCAAGCCGCGAAGCCTTGCGCGGCCTGCTCGAACGCATCATTCCCGGCATCGCCGCGCATGGCACCTTCAATATGATGCTGTCCGACGGCACCGCGCTGTTCACCCATTGCTCGACCAAGCTGTGCTACGTGGTGCGCAAGTATCCGTTCGTGACGGCCTGCCTGTCCGACGAAGACCTGTCGGTCGACTTCTCGCAGGTGACCACGCCCGACGACCGGGTCGCGATCATCGTCACCGAGCCGCTGACGACGAACGAGGAATGGACGCATTTTGCGCCGGGCGAGCTGAAGGTATTCGTCGACGGACTGCCTCAGTAAGCGCATTTGCTTGGTGACAACTTGAATGGTTGTCGGGCAACGTTCTGTCAATAAATTAGTGCCAAGAAGACACACGCCGGGGAGGATGCGGTAAAGTAGTCCGATTGACGCGAGAACGAAAACGAGAACGAGATGACCGATACCGCCAGCCTCGACGAGGCCTCCCAGCCGCTACGCATGCGCCATTTCTACCTCGCGCGCCAGCCGGTGCTGGATCGCAACCAGGCGCTGTTCGGCTATGAACTGCTGTTCCGCGGCAGCGCCCAGGGACCTGCCCATTTCGATTCGGGCCTGTCGGCCAGCGCCAGCGTCATCCACCATGCATCCCAGCTCGGCCTGCCGCGCGCGATCGGCGACGCCAATGCCTTCATCAACGTCGACAAGGACGTCCTGATGAGCGATATGTTCGCCCTCCTGCCGCGCGAGCGCACGGTGCTGGAGATCGTCGCTTCGGTCGAGCCGGACGACGCTGTCATCGAACGCATGCGCGCCCTGGGCGCACATGGCTTCCGCTTCGCGGCCGAGGCAGCGGCCCACGGCCCGGCGCTGTCGCGCCTGCTGCCGGTGATCGACTTCGTCAAGATGGACCTGCGCGCGCTGCCGGCCGTGACCCTGCTGTCGCTGGCGCCGCGCCTGCGCACCACGGGCAAGCGCCTGGTGGCGGAGAAGGTCGAGAACCACAGCGAATACCGCACCTGCCTGGACATCGGCTTCGATTACTTCCAGGGCTATTATTTCGCCAAGCCGTCGGTGCTTTCCAGCCGCAAGCTGTCGCCGTCGCAGACGACGGTGCTCGACCTGGTGAACCTGGTGGCCTCCGATGCCGACAATGCCGAGATCGAACGCGTGGTCAAGCGCGAGGTGACGATCGGCCTGAACCTGCTGCGCCTGGTGAACACGCCGGCGGTGGGGGCGGGCCGGCGCATCGAATCGATCAGCCAGGCGCTGACCCTGCTGGGTCGGCGCCAGCTGCAGCGCTGGCTGCAGATCCTGCTGTACGCCGAGCCGGACGTGCGCGGCCACAGCCAGAGCCCGCTCCTGCTGCTGGCCACCACGCGCGCGCGCCTGATGGAGCTGCTGGCCCAGCGCCTGCGTCCCGGCCAGAAGAACGTCGCCGACGTCGCCTTCACGGTCGGCATGATGTCGCTGATGGACACGCTGTTCTGCATCCCGATGATGGATATCGTGGAGCAGATTCCCGTGATCGACGAAGTGCGCGCCGCGCTGTTGCAGCGCAGCGGCTTCTTCGGCGAGCTGTTGAAGCTGGCCGAATCGATCGAGCGCATGGACGACGAGGGCGACGACATGCTGGCGGGCCTCAAGAGCCTGTCGATGGACGGCGACGACCTGGCCGAGCTCGAGGTGTCGGCGTTCGAGTGGAGCGACAAGGTGGTGCGCTACGCGATTTGAGTTAGCTTGAAACCGTCGTTCCCGCGCAGGCGGGAACCTAAGCTTGCACGCTTATCGTCAGCTCAAACCAACTTGGGTTCCCGCCTGCGCGGGAACGACGTCGATCAGAGATTGGGGGCCAGGTGACGTTCCACCTCGGCCTTGTCCATCCCGCGCCGCTGCGCCATGTCCTCGACCTGGTCGTTGCCGATCTTCCCGACCACGAAATACTTCGACGCCGGGTGCGCGAAGTAGAAGCCCGACACCGCCGCACCCGGATACATCGCGTACGACTCGGTCAGCTCCATGCCGACTTCCCCGGCCTGCAGCGTGCGGAACATATCGGCCTTGACCGTGTGCTCGGGGCAGGCCGGATAGCCCGGCGCCGGGCGGATGCCCTGGTATTGCTCGTCGATCAGCGCCTCGTTCGACAGGTCTTCGTTCGCGACGTAGCCCCACAGGTCGGTGCGCACGCGCTCGTGCATGTACTCGGCGAAGGCTTCGGCCAGGCGGTCGGCCAGCGACTTGAGCATGATCGACGAGTAGTCGTCATGCGCCGCCTCGAAGCGTTGCTCGTGCTTCTCGATGCCGAGGCCCGCGGTGACGGCGAACATGCCGATATAGTCCGCGATGCCGCTGTCCTTCGGTGCGATGAAGTCGGCCAGGCACTGGTTGGGGCGCTGCACGCCGTCGACGACCGGCCGGACGCCTTGCTGGCGCAGGCCGTAATAGGTGAAGGCCACCTGCTCGCGCGATTCGTCGGTGTACACCTCGATGTCGTCGTCGTTCACGGTATTGGCCGGCAGCAGGGCGATCGCGCCGTTGGCGGTGAGCCAGCGGCCTTCGATGATCTTCTTGAGCATGGCCTGGCCTTCGGCGTAGACCTTGGTGGCGGCCTCGCCCACCACCTCGTCGCTGAGGATGGCAGGGAAGGGGCCGGCCAGGTCCCAGGTCTGGAAGAACGGGCCCCAGTCGATGTAGCGCGCGATCAGTCCCAGGTCGACGTTCTTGAACACGCGGCGCCCGATGAACTTCGGCTTGACCGGCGCGAACTCCAGCTGCGCCTTGTTGGCGCGCGCCTGTTCGAGCGTCACCATCGGCAGCGCCTTCTTGCCGGCGTGCTGGATGCGGATGCGTTCGTAGTCCTGGGCCAGTTCGATGATGTAGGCGTCGCGCGTGTCGTCGGTGACGAGCGCCTGGCCGACCGAGACCGAGCGCGACGCGTCCGGCACGTAGACCACCGGGCCGTCGTAGTGCGGCGCGATCTTGACTGCGGTGTGGGCGCGGCTGGTGGTGGCGCCGCCGATCAGCAGCGGCACCTGGCGCTCGCGGAACCACGGGTCGCGCTGCATCTCGCGCGCGACGTGGGCCATTTCTTCGAGCGACGGCGTGATCAGGCCCGACAGGCCGACCATGTCGGCGTTTTCTTCCTTGGCGCGGGCCAGGATGTCGGCGCAAGGGACCATCACGCCCATGTTCACGATCTCGAAGTTATTACATTGCAGGACCACCGAGACGATGTTCTTGCCGATGTCGTGCACGTCGCCCTTGACGGTGGCGATCACCATCTTGCCCTTCGGCTTGGCGACGATGCCGGTACGCGCTTCTTCCGCCGCCTTTTCTTCTTCGATGTACGGCACCAGGTGCGCCACGGCCTGCTTCATCACGCGCGCCGACTTGACCACCTGCGGCAGGAACATCTTGCCCTGGCCGAACAGGTCGCCGACGATATTCATGCCGTCCATCAGCGGGCCTTCGATCACGTGGATCGGACGGCCCTTGGCCGCCAGCACCTGCTGGCGCATCTCTTCGGTGTCTTCGACGATCCATTGCGTGATGCCGTGCACCAGCGCATGCGCCAGGCGCTTCTCGACCGGGCTGTTCCTCCACTCGAGGTTCTGTTCCTGCCTGGCGCCGCCGGCCTTGAGCGTGCCGGCGAATTCGATCATGCGCTCGGTGGCGTCCTTGCGGCGATTGAGCACCACGTCTTCCACGCGCTCGCGCAGCTCGGGATCGAGGTCGTCATAGACGCCGACCATGCCGGCGTTGACGATGCCCATGGTCAGGCCGGCCTTGATCGCGTGGTACAGGAACACGGTGTGGATCGCCTCGCGCGCCGGGTCGTTGCCGCGGAAGCTGAACGAGACATTCGACACGCCGCCCGAGATCTTCGCGTGCGGCAGGTTTTCGCGGATCCAGGCGCAGGCTTCGATGAAGTCGTTGGCGTAGTTGTCGTGCTCTTCGATGCCGGTGGCGATGGCGAAGATGTTCGGGTCGAAGATGATGTCTTCGGGCGGGAAGCCCACCTGTTCGGTCAGCACCTTGTAGGCGCGTTCGCAGATCTCGATCTTGCGCGCGAAGGTGTCGGCCTGGCCTTTTTCGTCGAACGCCATCACGATCACGGCGGCGCCATAGCGGCGGCACAGGCGCGCCTGGCGGATGAATTCCTCCAGGCCTTCCTTCATCGAGATCGAGTTGACGATGGCCTTGCCCTGCACGCACTTCAGGCCTGCCTCGATCACCGACCACTTGGAAGAGTCGATCATCACCGGCACGCGCGAGATGTCGGGTTCCGAGGCGATCAGGTTCAGGAAGCGCGTCATGGCCGCCTGCGAATCGAGCATCGCCTCGTCCATATTGATGTCGATGACCTGGGCGCCGTTCTCGACCTGCTGGCGCGCCACCGACAGCGCCTCGTCGAACTGCTCGTTCAGGATCATGCGCGCAAACGCCTTCGAGCCCGTCACATTGGTGCGCTCGCCGACGTTCACGAACAGCGACGATTCGTCGACCGTGAAGGGCTCCAGGCCCGACAGGCGCATCGCGACCGGCACATCCGGTACTTGGCGCGGCGTCTGCGTTTCGAGGATTTTGGCGATCGCCGCGATGTGCTCGGGCGTGGTGCCGCAGCAGCCGCCGGCGATGTTGATGAAGCCGGCGTCGGCGAATTCGCGCAACAGGGCCGAGGTGTCGGCCGGCAGCTCGTCGAAGCCGGTATCGCTCATCGGGTTGGGCAGGCCGGCATTCGGGTAGATGCACACGAAGGTATCGGCGATCTGCGACAGCTCCTGCGCATAGGGGCGCATCAGCGCCGCGCCGAGCGCGCAATTGAGGCCGATCGTCAGCGGCTTCGCATGCCGCACCGAGTTCCAGAAGGCGGGCACGGTCTGGCCCGACAGGATGCGGCCCGAGGCGTCGGTGACGGTGCCCGAGATCATCAGGGGCAGGCGCGGCGTCTCGGGATGCTCGTCGAAATACTGGTCGATCGCGAACAGCGCCGCCTTGCAGTTCAGGGTGTCGAAGATGGTCTCGACCAGCAGCAGGTCGGCGCCGCCGTCGACCAGGCCGCGCACCTGTTCATGGTAGGAGGCGACCAGCTGGTCGAAGGTGATGTTGCGCGCCGCCGGGTCGTTCACGTCGGGCGAGATCGAGGCGGTCTTCGGGGTCGGTCCCAGGGCGCCGGCGACGAAGCGCGGTTTATCTGGCGTGGAGTATTTGGCGCAGGCGGCGCGCGCGAGCTTCGCCGCTTCGACGTTCATCTCGTAGGCCAGGTGCGCCATGTGGTAATCGTCCTGCGCCACGCTGGTTGCGCCGAAGGTATTGGTCTCGAGCAGGTCGGCGCCGGCGGCGAGATAGCGTTCGTGGATCTCCTGGATCACCTGCGGCTGGGTGAGCGTCAGCAGCTCGTTATTCCCCTTCACGAACAGCTCGCGCTGGCCGGCGCCCTCGGGCGCCGCGAAGGTCGCGAAACGCTCGCCGCGATAGGCCGCTTCATCGAGCTTGTACTGCTGGATGATGGTGCCCATCGCGCCATCCAGGATCATGATGCGGCGCTTGAGGATATCGCGCAGCTGGGTTTCGATCGGGGAGATGGCGGACGTAACGGCGTTCATGATGGTGGTTTTCCAGGATGCGGCTTGACAGGCCGATTGACATTGGGCGGTCTACGATTATACGTCATGCCGCTTGTTTGGCCCGGCGGCAGGGGCGTGTATGTATCGTTATGTATTCAAACCGTCATGCGTTACATGGCGTTACATTTGATGGGGTGGCTGCAATCTTTACGATACATGGCGAGACGACAATCAAGGTCCGCCTCCACGAGTGGCGCACGTATAGATGGGATAACCGCATGAACAAAGAATACCAACCGGATTGGGATCAAGCTATGGACCGCAACCCGGAACCAGCAATGTCGTCGAAGCCACAAGTCGCCAGCAACGGTGTGAAACAGATCGTCACGATCCGCCTGGATGTGGATATGCTTGAATGGTTCAAGGGCGCAGGTCCCGGCTACCAGACCCGTATCAACCAGGTCCTGCGTGAACACATGGACGCCCAGCGTACGTCGCAGGCCGAGTAAATTTGATGGAATGGCGTCTTCGTGACGCCATTTTTTCGTCAGCTCTACAACGTCGTCCCCGCCCTCGCCGGGCGCCTTAGAAAGGGACGACGCTTCATGAAATCGACTTCAGGAGCGCCGCGGGCGCTTCAGTTGAACGTCAACCCCGCCAGCGAAAACCCTTTCAGGAATTCCGCCGCCTTCAGGCGCTTGCCGCCAGGCTTCTGCAATTCGTTCAGACGCAGCGCGCCTTCGCCGCAAGCGACCACGATGCCGCCCGCGTCGGCCTGCAAGACCGCGCCAGGTGCGCCGCTGCCGTCAACGGCTTCGGCAGACCAGAACTTCACCGCCACGCCATCGACCACGCCGTTTGCGCCGGGGAAGGGATTGAAGGCCCGCACCTTGCGCGCCAACACGTCGGCCGGCAGTGAAAAATCGAGCTTCGCTTCTTCCTTGCCGATCTTGGCCGCGTAGGTCACGCCTTCTTCCGGCTGCGCCACGGCGGTCAGCTCGCCGGCCTGCAGCTTGCGCAGCGCGTCGACGATCATGCGTCCGCCCAGCGCGGCCAGCTTGTCGTGCAGGCTGCCGGTGGTGTCGGAAGCCTCGATCGGCAAGCGCTCCATGGTCAGCATCGGTCCGGTATCGAGACCTTCTTCCATCTCCATGATGGTCACGCCGGTTTCCAGGTCGCCCGATTCGATCGCGCGGTGGATCGGCGCGGCGCCGCGCCAGCGCGGCAGCAGCGAACCGTGGATATTGATGCAGGGACGGATGTCGAGCGTGCTGCGCGGCAGGATCAGGCCATAGGCCGCGACCACCATCACGTCGTAGTCGATCGACTGCAATTGTTCATGCGCGGCGCGGGCCTGCGCGGCGCGCTCCGGGTCCTTGGCATCCATGCGCAGCGACAACGGCTGCGCCACCGGCATGCCATGGGCCAGCGCGTACTGCTTGACCGCGGAGGCTTGCAGCTGCATGCCGCGCCCGGCCGGGCGGTCGGGCTGGGTCAGGACCAGCGGGATCTGGAAGCCGGCCTCGTGCAGGGCACGCAGGGCGACGGCGGCGAACTCGGGCGTGCCGGCGAAGACGACTTTCATCGCGCTCAACGACGGGCGGCGCGCTGGGCGGCGTCGCGCTGCAGGCCGCGTTCTTCCTTCTGCAGCTTGGCCTTGATGCGGTTGCGCTTGAGCGGCGACAGGTATTCGACGAACACCTTGCCCATCAGGTGGTCCATCTCGTGCTGGATGCACACGGCCAGCAGGCCATCGGCGTCGACCTCGAACGGCTTGCCGTCGACGTCGAATGCGCGCACCTTGACCCGTGACGGGCGCTCGACGCCGTCGTAGACGCCGGGCACCGACAGGCAGCCTTCGTCATAGACCTGCCGCTCTTCGCTGGCCCAGGTGATCTCGGGGTTGATGAAGACCATCAGCTGTTCTTGCGCTTCGGTCACGTCGATGGTGACCACGCATTCATGCACGTCCACCTGGGTAGCGGCCAGGCCGACGCCGGGTGCGTCGTACATGGTTTCCGCCATGTCGGCCACCAGCTTGCGCAGGCGATCGGTACCGAATTCGGTGACCGGCTTGGCGACCTTGTGCAGGCGCGGGTCGGGGTAGCGGAGGATGTCGAGAAGTGCCATATCGGATCGGATGTCGGTGGAGTTGTCTAGGTTGAACGGGTACTTGGCTGGCAGGCAAGACAGGACGCAATCCCGCCACACGCCCTGGCGCGCAGACCTCGGTTTGCTTGCTAGTTCAGGGATTTGTGTGCAGAATTTGATTCTATACAGCAACCCTTCCGTGAGCGGGGAGCAGTACGTCGTGCTATCTCTGGCTGCGGTCGGGCCGGATGACGGCGCGGCCTGTTCAGCATCATGACCTGCATTGGATGCAGCTGCAATCTGGCGGCATCATTTAATCTTACGCCGCATTAAACGGACGTCTTCAATGAAAAATTTTAGCACAGTCGTGGCCCATGCTGCTGCGGCGGCGTTGCTCGCATGCGCAGCTGCTGCCTCGGCCCAGACTGCAACGCCCACCACTGCTGCCTGCAGCTTCCGCCCGGACGCACCGGACAAGCACGTCGTGGTCAAGGGCGATACCTTATGGGATATTTCTGGCGCCTTCTTGCGCAACCCATGGTGCTGGCCCCAGGTCTGGGGCATGAACCGTGACGAAATTCGCAACCCGCACTGGATCTATCCGGGCCAGACCATCTGGTTCGACCGCGCCCGTGGCCGCCTGAGCCTGCAGCAGCCCGGCAGCGGGCTGGACAGTGGCGACGGCCGCGATGCGCCGCCACTGACCCGCCTGTCGCCGCAGGTGCGCAGCGAAGGCCTGGCGCGCGACGCCGTGCCGGCGATTCCCGCAGGCGCCATCGAACCCTATCTGACCCAGCCGCTGGTGGTCGAGGCCGACGAGCTGGCGGGCGCGCCGCGCATCGCCGCTTCGCAGGAAGGCCGCGTCTACCTGGGCGAAGGCGACCGCGTCTACGTGCACGGGCAGATCGGGGGCGAGAGCGTGTTCCAGGTGTTCCGTCCGGGCACCGCGCTGCGGGACCCGCAGACCGGCCAGGTGCTGGCGCATGAAGCCGCCTTCCTGGGCACCGTCAAGCTGCTCAAGCCGGCCGCACCCGGCGTCGACGTGCACACCTTCCAGGTGGTCGATACCGTGCAGGAGATGGGCGTGGGCGACCTCCTGGTGCCGGCGCCGCCGACGCCGGTGCGCAACTACGTGCCGCATGCGCCGCTGCAAGCGCTCGATGGCCGCATCATGTCGATCTACTCGGGCGTGACCTACGCCGGACAGAGCCAGGTCGTCACTGTCAATCGGGGCACGGTTGACGGACTCGATGTCGGCGCCGTGCTGCAGCTCTATCATCTTGGTAAGACTGTGGCCGATCCAGCGAGTCGGGGGTTCCTGGGCCTGGGCCGGCAGGGGTTGAAACTGCCCGACGAGCAATACGGCAGCCTGTTCATCTTCCGCGTGTTCAAGAACGTCTCGTACGGCTTGGTCATGCAGGTGACGGCGCCGGTGCAGGTGGGCGACGTCGCCAAATCACCGGAGTAAATAGCACCGTGCAAGACACGGAAACCCACCCCATTGCCGAGGGCGCCGCCCTGATCGCCGACTGGCTGCGCCTGGAGCAGGCGGACGGGGTGGGTTGCCGCAGCGCGCACGCGCTGTTGTCCGCCTTCGGGTCTCCCGCCGCCATCTTCAGGGCCGCACCGGGCGCGCTGGCGGCCCACGTGTCGGCCAGCCAGGCACGCGCCTTGTGCGCGCCGGTCACGCCCGCCCTGACGGCCCTGGCCGAGGCCACCCTGGCCTGGCTGGCGCAAGCTGGCCACCACCTGCTCACTTTCCACGATCCCCTTTACCCGGCTTCGTTGGCCGAGATCCCCGATCCGCCGCTGCTGCTGTACGCCGCCGGCCGCATCGAGATGTTGGCGCGGCCCCTGGTCGCCGTGGTCGGCAGCCGCAATGCCAGCGTGCAGGGCAAGCTCGACGCCGAATCGTTTTCTGCAGCCCTGTCGGGAGCCGGCCTGTGCGTGGTCTCGGGGCTGGCGCTGGGCATCGACACCGCCGCCCATGAAGGCGCGCTGCGCGGGCCAGGCGCAACCATTGCCGTGGTCGGCACAGGCCTCGACCGCGTCTACCCGGCGCGCAACCGGCTGCTTGCCCACCGCATTGCCGAACACGGTTGCCTGCTCAGCGAGTACGCGCTGGGCACACCGCCGCTGGCCGCCAATTTCCCTCGCCGCAACCGCGTGATCAGCGGCCTGGCGGCCGGCGTGCTGGTGATCGAGGCCGCGGCCCAGTCCGGCTCGCTGATCACGGCCCAGATGGCGGCGGAGCAGGGCCGGGAAGTGTTCGCCTTGCCCGGCTCGATCCACTCCGCGCTGGCCAAGGGTTGCCACCGCCTGATCCGCGATGGCGCGCAACTGGTCGAGACGGTGGACGAGGTGTTGCTGGCGATGAAGGTCTCGCCGCTGGCGGCCATCGGACAAGAATGCAGCCAGAAGCGGGATGCCGGGCCCGACTTAACGGCGGAAGAAGACGCCGATCTGCTGGCCGCGCTGGGCCACGAACCGGTGGCCCTCGACGATTTGCTGGAGCGTCTTGGGGCCGATGCGGGCGAGCTCGGCGGACGATTGCTGGGCCTCGAACTCGCGGGTTTAGTGGCGCAATTGCCGGGTGGAAGGGTGCAGCGCATCTGGCATTAGGCCTACGTCAAATCAGGCCGTTCGGATGCACATTTAATAGATTACCTATGCTTCGCATCACGAAGTTTGCGAATTGTATGTTCTTGTTTTTAATCGTTTTTGGTAAGCTGGCTGATCGGACAAGGCTTCGATACAACGTTTTTTCCGCGAGGCAGCCCGGCAGGCGCGCTCTACTTGTGCCGCACGAAGTTTAGCTGCTACAGTAGCGTCACTATGTTCGACATCCTGGTCTATCTCTACGAGACGTACTACCGTCCCGACGCCTGCCCCGAGCCGGCAGCCCTGGCTCGCAAACTGTCCGCCGTCGGCTTCGACGACATCGAAATCTCGGAAGCGCTGGACTGGCTGACGGGGCTGACCGATGCGCCGTTGCCCGAAACGATCGATGCCTCCACCGGCATGCGTTACTACGTGGACGAGGAATATATCGAGCTGGGCAGCGCCGCGATCGGCTTCATCGCCTTCCTCGAAAGCGCGAAGGTGCTCGGCCCTATCCAGCGCGAGATCGTCATCGAGCGCGCACTGGCCTGCGATGAGTCTCCCATCGCCTTGAGCAAGCTCAAGATCATCGTGTTGATGGTGCTCTGGAGCCAGGGCAAGGAGCCGGACGCGCTGATGTTCGACGACCTGTTCAGCGACGACGACGAGCAGGAACCGCGTCTGCTGCACTGAACGGCGTACTACATCGCAACATCCATCGAACGGGGCTGAGGCCCCGTTTTGCTTTTCTTGCGCCCCATTTCTGGGCAGCGAAGAGGCACCATGCGGTGCGCATCGCACCGTCCTGTAGCGCAAGGTGTACTTGCAGGGAGCGCGATAACGCGCTTATCATTGGCCGCTTCATCTTGACAGTTACCAATCAGACACTATGGCCGGAATTTCACCGGCCCGGCTGCGAGCATGTATGATGCGCAAGCCCACACTATATAGATAGCACGACGAGAATCACTATGACCAAATCCCTCATCATCGCCGAGAAACCGTCGGTCGCGAACGATATCGCGAAGACGCTGGGCGGCTTCACCAAGCACGATGAGTACTTCGAATCGGACGAATACGTCCTCTCGTCAGCCGTCGGCCACCTGCTCGAGATCGCGGTGCCCGAAGAACACGACGTCAAGCGCGGCAAGTGGAGCTTCACCCACCTGCCGATGATCCCGCCTTATTTTGCGCTGAACCCGATCGCCAAGACCGAGTCGCGTCTCAAGGTGCTCAATAAGCTGATCAAGCGCAAGGACGTCACCACCCTCATCAACGCATGTGACGCGGGCCGCGAAGGAGAACTCATCTTCCGCCTGATCGCCCAGAACGCGAAAGCCAAGCAACCGGTCAAGCGCCTGTGGCTGCAGTCGATGACGGCCAACGCGATCCGCGAAGGCTTCAACAACCTGCGCACCGACGAAGAAATGCTGCCGCTGGCCGACGCCGCGCGCTGCCGCTCCGAAGCCGATTGGTTGATCGGCATCAACGGCACCCGCGCCATGACCGCCTTCAACTCGAAAGAGGGCGGCTTCTACCTGACGACCGTGGGCCGGGTGCAGACCCCGACCCTGTCGATCGTGGTCGAGCGCGAAGAGAAGATCAAGAAGTTCGTGCCGCGCGACTACTGGGAAGTGCGCGCCGAGTTCGTGTGCGCCGCGGGCGTCTACGAAGGCCGCTGGCTCGACCAGAAGTTCAAGAAGGACGAGAACGATCCCGAGAAGCGCGCCGAGCGCCTGTGGAGCCGCGCCGCCGCCGATTCGATCGCGGCCGCCTGCCGCGGCAAGCAGGGCAACGTCACCGAAGAAAGCAAGCCGACGACCTCGATGGCGCCGGGCCTGTTCGACCTGACGTCGCTGCAGCGCGAGGCCAACGGCCGCTTCGGCTTCTCGGCCAAGAACACGCTGGGCCTGGCACAGGCGCTGTACGAAAAGCACAAGGTGCTGACTTACCCGCGTACCGATTCGCGCCACCTGCCGGAAGATTACATCGCGACCGTCAAGGAGACGCTGGGTTCGCTGGCCGAGACCAATAACTACAACCAGTTCGCCAAGCAGATCAGCAAGAACGGCTGGGTCAAGCCGAACAAGCGCATCTTCGACAACACCAAGATCTCGGATCACTTCGCCATCATCCCGACCGGCGTCGTGCCCAAGAACCTTTCGGAACCTGAACAGAAGCTGTACGACCTGGTCACGCGCCGCTTCCTGGCCGTGTTCTACCCGGCCGCCGAGTTCCTGGTCACGACCCGCTACACCGAAGTCTCGGGCCACCAGTTCAAGACCGAGGGCAAGGTCATGACCAACCCCGGCTGGATGGCCGTGTATGGTAAAGACCTGGGCGACGACAAGGACGGCGCCAACCTGGTGCCGGTGGCCAAGGATGAGAAGGTACTGACCGACAAGATCACGGCCAACGGCCTGGTCACCAAGCCGCCGGCGCGCTACAACGAAGCGACCTTGCTGTCGGCGATGGAAGGCGCGGGCAAGCTGGTCGATTCCGACGAGCTGCGCGATGCGATGGCCGGCAAGGGCCTGGGCACGCCGGCCACGCGCGCGGCCATCATCGAGGGCTTGCTGACCGAGAAATACCTGCTGCGCGAAGGCCGCGAGCTGATGCCGACCGCGAAAGCGTTCCAGCTGATGACCTTGCTGCGCGGCCTGGGCGTGAACGAACTCACGGCGCCCGAGCTGACCGGCGAATGGGAATTCAAGCTGTCGCAAATGGAGAAGGGCAAGATCTCACGCGAAGAGTTCATGCGTGAAATCGCCCAGATGACCCAGATCATCGTCAAGCGCGCCAAGGAATACGACAACGACACGATTCCCGGCGAGTACGCGACCCTGGTCAATCCATGCCCGAATTGCAGCGGCGTGGTCAAGGAAAACTACCGCCGCTTCGCCTGCACCAAGTGCGAATTCTCGATGAGCAAGACGCCGGGCAGCCGCCAGTTCGAGATCGAGGAAGTCGAAGAACTGCTGAAGAACCGCACCATCGGTCCGCTGCAGGGCTTCCGCTCCAAGATGGGCCGCCCGTTCGCCGCCATCCTGCGTATCGTGCGCGACGAAGAGATCAAGAACTTCAAGCTTGAGTTCGACTTTGGCCAGGACGACGAAGGCGAAGAAGGCGAGGGCGTGGACTTCAGCGGCCAGACTCCGGTCGGCCCTTGCCCGAAGTGCAACGGCGGGGTGTATGAAATGCCGCTGGCCTATGTTTGCGAGCATAGCGTGGCCAAGCCGAAGACTTGCGATTTCCGCAGCGGACGCATCATCCTGCAGCAGGAAATCTTGCCGGAACAGATGGCCAAGCTGCTCAACGACGGCAAGACCGACCTGTTGCCGGGCTTCGTGTCCCAGCGTACCCGGCGTGCATTCAAGGCCTTCCTGGTGCGCGGCAAGGACAACAAGATCAGCTTCGAGTTCGAGGAGCGCAAGGCCAAGCCTGGCGCGGCCGCCAAGGGCAAGGCAGCCGCTGCTGACGCGGCTGATGCTGCCACGGGCGCCGATGGCGCGGCAGCGCCGGTGAAGGCGGCGCGCAAGCCGGCCGCCAAGCCGGCGGCAAAGAAGGCAGCGGCCAAGAAAGCGCCAGCCAAGAAGGCGACCGCGGCCGCCGCGAAAAAGTAAGCGGATCGGTGGCGGGCTTAGCCCGCCCCGTCCGGACGTAAAAAACCGCGGCTTGCCGCGGTTTTTTTATTCCAGCATCAGCTATGCGCGATGTTTATTCTTGCCACTCCTTCAACGCGAGGATCGCCGCCTCGCCGTTGCGGATCGCTTTCACGCGCCGCACCACTTCGTTACGCCATGCTTCATCGGCGTCCTGGTCGGGGCCGTCGATATCCTGTAGCAATAGCTGCATGACTTCCTGTTTCTCGGCCGGGCTCAGCAGCTTGAGTCGTTCGGCGATTTCGGCGACGGCGTTGGACATGATGCTCTCTCCTATAATTTTGCATCGATCATAGCGCGAGAACTATTGATTGTCGACTGGCAGCATATTGTCATTCGGTTTGCGATCGATCAATTTGTTGTCAGGATCAATGCCGGCGCGGCCGGGTACGCCATCGACCACCAGGGTCAGCTGCTGCGTGGCCTGGGTCACCAGCCGCCGTTCGCGTACCAGAGGGTTGCCATTGCGATCGTCCACGCCGAACTCGATATAGTCGTTCAGCGGCATCGGCCGTTCCTCGCCCCCGTCCGTCATCGAGAGCTTGCCGGCGTGGGCATCGATCGTGACCTCGACCTTGCCGTCCGGGCGGCGGCGGGCGACGGCGCTGGCGGCGCGGTTCTCGTAGAACACGATCGATTCGAACAGGTCGTCGATCAGGTAGGCCTTGTCCTTCGGCGTCACCGCGCGCAAGCCCTCGACCAGGCTGGAGGCGGTCGGATAGGGCGCGCCGCGATAGGCGTATTGCCGCAGCAGGCCGCGCAGCACGCCGTTGACCACGTCCTCGCCCAGCATGTCCTGCAACAGGTACAGCGCCAGGCCGCCCTTGCGCTGGTGGATGTAGCGCTGGTTTTCGTTGTGCGCCAGCGGCAGTTCCTTTTCCTGCTCCTGGGCGCGGCCCACCAGGTAGGCTTCCTGGTCATGGCGCAGGAAGCGCCGCATCTTGTCCGCGCCGTAGGCACGCCGCATGACCATCAGCGCCGTGTACTCGGCCAGGCTCTCGGTCAGCACGGTGGCGCCACGCGTATCGGCGCCGACCAGTTGCTGGCCCCACCACTGGCGCGCGGTCTCGCGGGCGCTGACGTAGAACGGGTAATCGAGGTCCTTGGGCGAGCCGGGATCGACGCGCGCGATGAAGGCGGCGCTTTCCGAGAGCGGGATCAGGCCCGGGAAAGCCTGGGTATTGCGGACGGTGCGCGGGTATTCGGCGATGCGCAGCTCGCGCAGCGGATAGCGGCCGAAATGGCGCGCGCCGTAGTCCAGGCCGGCCTGGGCGCCGCGGGTCAGGCGCTCGACGTTGACGTCGTGCCCCGGCTGGTAATAGACGTCGATCGTCACGTCCTGCCAGCGGTCGTGGCGCACTTCGTAGCGCGCCGACTGGAAGGCATAGGCGTTGAGCATCGGACGGTCCATCTTGTAGCGGAAGTGGCGCCGTCCGCCTTCGTTCCATTCGCGCACCAGAGTGCCGGGCGCGATCGCGATCTGATCCGCGCTCGTGCTGACGGTGGCGTCGAAGCCGATCCAGTCGGCGTCGACGCCGGTGCGGTGCCTGGTGCGGCCGGCCGGGTCGTCGCGCGCCGGCATGGGCGCGCGCGCGGCCAGTCCGTGGCGGCGCCGGTCGCGCGCGTCACCCAGTTCGACCGAGGATTGATAGCCGATACGCGGCATGGCCTCGTTGGTGAAGTAGGTGCCGTTGGCGGCCACCGGCGTGTCGCTGCCCAGGCCCAGCAGGCCGCGCGGCGCGTAGTCGAGTTCGAAATCGAAGTCCAGGCGCGCGCCCGGGGCCAGCGCGGTGGCCAGGCGATAGTGGTAGAAACCCAGATCGGGTTCGCTCGTCACGCTGGTGGCCGGCTGGCCGAAGCTTGCTTTCAGCTGCGCGCCACGCTGCTGGTACAGCACCAGGTCGCGGATCGGCGCGCCGCTGCGGTTCTCGAGCCGGTAGCTGCCCTTGACGTGCAGGGCGCGTTGCGCGGGATCGATATCGGCGTCGAGCCTGACGTCGACGATGCGCGGCTGCGGCAGCCGGGCGAAGCCGTGGTAGCGCTTCTCGTATTCGGCGCGCAGCAGCTCGTTGCGCCAGGTGGTCAGGTAGCCGCCGCTCGAGAGTTCCCAAGCCAGGAAACCGCCGGCGCCCGCGAACACGGCCAACCCAAGGCCGAAGCAGGTCAACACCTTTGGCGTCAGGTTGCGGCGCGCCAGGCGCAGGCGCTCGCGCCAGGCGTCGTCGACGCCGCGCGGCCACAGCGCGCGCGCCAGCGCCAGCAGCATCAGCGCCGCGCCGCTCCAGTACAGCAGATACAGGCGCTCGCGCAGCAACTGGTGGCCGAAGCCGTTCATCGGTGAATAGGTCAGCTCGGGCCAGACCCCGTACAGCAGCAGCGGATGGTTCTGGCCGGTGCCGCTCAGCAGGAGTGCCGCCGCGAGCCACGCGATCATCAGGAAGTTGGCCAGGTATTTGTGGTTGACGATGACCTGCACCGCGATCGCCAGCACCGCGACCAGCGCGTAGTTCGGCAGCAGGATGGTGAACAGGGCGTGCAGGTAAAGCCCCGGCTCAAGCTGGAAGTAGCCCTTGAACAGCTGGAGCAGCATGCCGGTGGCCATGGCCAGCAACAGCAGCAGCGCCTGCAGGCCGACCAGGGCCAGGGTCTTGCCGGCCAGCGGCAGCCAGCTCGGCACCGGCAGCGCGTCGAACATCTGGGCCACGCGCGTCTCGCGTTCGCGCCAGACCAGTTCACCGGCGTAGAAGATCGTGGTGGCCAGCACGAACAGGCCGAACACCGCGCGGATCAGCTCCAGCACCATATAGGTCGCCGGATAGGTGGCGATGCCGTAGAGGGCGTCGAGGTCGATCCCGCCGGCGACCAGGGCCAGCACGCCGGCGATGGCCAGCGCCGCGAAGTAGACGTTGCGGGTCATCTCGCGCAGTTCGCCGCGCGCCGACTTGAACAGCAGCAGCGCCATGCTGCGCGTCGCGAAATCGGGTTGCGCGGTGGTGTCGCGCGCCGCCTGCGACAGTTCGACCGGCAGGTCGGGCTGGGCCTGGCCGCGCCCGCGCGCGTGCGCCTGCCCGTCGGCCTCGCCGATGAAGTGGAAGCGCCAGTAGCCGAGCAACAGCGCCAGCAGCGCGAAGCCGCACCACAGCAGGCGGTTGACCAGGTACACGTCCTGCAGGTCGATCGGATTGAGGTTGCGCTCGGCCAGCGGCCAGTACTCGGTCAGCAGGAACAGGGAGGTGGTGCCGAACGGGTCGATCAGCGCGGCCAGGGTCTTGAAGTCGAGGTCGCGCGCCAGCGACGGCGCGACGGTATAGCCGATGGTCATGACCACGGCGGCCACGTAGACCGGCAACATGCGCCGGGTGAGGGCGGCGAGCACGAAGAAGATCGCGCCAAAGATGAACAGGTTGGGCAGCAGCGTGAACAGGTAGGGTTTGATCCAGGCCGACGCCGTCGATCCGCCCAGGCGGTCGGGCGCGATGCCGGGAATGAAGGTGCCGAGCCACAGCCCGACCAGGATGCCGGAAAAGATCACCGCCAGGGTCGCGAACGCGCCGAGGAAGCGGCCGAACACGTAGTCGGCCTTGCTGAGCGGCGCGCTGAAGAAGAAGTGGTGCATCTCGTGCTCGAAGTCCTGCTGCACCGCGCGCCCCATCACCGCCGCCGCGACCACCGTGCCCAGGCTGCCCAGCAGCGCCGTCGCGATCGCGATCTGGCGCGGCGCGTCGACCAGGACGCGGGTGCCGAAGGAGACGATCAGGTCGCGGAACGCGCCGCCCGAAGCGGCCATCCACAGCATCCCGAGCGCCACGAAGACGGCAAAATAAACCCAGGTCGAGAGCCGCCGCAGGCGCTGGCCTGCTTCGAAGCGGGCGATGACGAACAGGGCGCGCACGGTCAGCAGTTCCCCGCGGCCGGGTTGTGGCGGCCGGCGATGGTGGCGAAATACACGTCTTCCAGGCTGGCGCGCGCCGGCTCGAAGCCATCGCCCGGATCGTCCTCGGAATACACATGGATCAGGGTGCGGCCGCTGAGCAGGCGGGTCGAGATCACGCTGTAGCGCGACTGGAAAGCGGGCAGCTCGGCCTTGGTGACGAAACGGGCCCAGATGAAGTCTTCGATCCCATAGATCAGCTCTTGCGGCTCGCCGCACAGCAGCACCTGGCCTTTGTTGATGATCGCCATATTGGCGCACAGGTCGGCCACATCGGACACGATGTGGGTCGACAGCAGCACGGTTCGTTCTTCACCGATGTCCGACAGCAGGTTGTGGAAGCGCACCCGTTCCTGTGGATCGAGGCCGGCGGTGGGTTCGTCGACGATGATCAGGCGCGGGTCGCCCAGCAGGGCCTGGGCGATGCCGAAGCGCTGGCGCATGCCGCCCGAGAAGGTGCCCAGGCGCTGGTCGCGCACTTCCCACAGATTCGTTTGCTGCAGCAGGCCGTCGACCACCTCGCGCCGGCGCGCCTTGTGCGACAGGCCTTTGAGTTGCGCGAAATGGTCCAGCAGTTCGTAAGCGGTCACTTTCGGGTAGACGCCGAAATCCTGCGGCAGGTAGCCCAGCATGCGGCGCACCGCATCCTTTTCGTCGAGCACGTCGATATCGTCCAAAAATACCGAACCGGAATCGCATTCCTGCAGGGTCGCCAGGATCCGCATCAGCGTCGATTTGCCCGCGCCGTTCGGGCCGAGCAGCCCGAACATCCCGGCCGGGATGTTGAGCGTGACACGGTCCAGCGCGACCACGCCGTTGGCGTAGGTCTTGGACAAATTGCGGATTTTCAGTTGCATGACGACTCCTGGCTACTGCCCCGCGCGTCTTTACGCAGGACCAAACACTTTTTCACACTGGCATTGTATTCAATCGGCACGACCGTGGCGGACCCGGTGCGACACACGGTCCAAACAGGGACCCAGACCGCATTATCCGGTGACAGGACGCACGATGGTTTTCTTTTGATAAATTTCTTGCAATGGAGGACGGTGTGCGGCGCAAGCTGGGGCAAAGCATGGATAATGGAAGCATGGACTCCATCACCCAAGAAAAGCTCTTGATCCTGATGCGCGAAGGGCGCAGCCGGGCCGAATCCACCGACTGGTTCCGCGTCGCGCTGGGCCTGGTCTACCTGGCCGGCCTGATGACCAAGGAGGCGATCGACTTCAAGACGGTCGACCGCGAGTTCAACCGCTTCATCTATCACACGCTGGGCAAGGGTCACACCATCACCAGCGTGCTGCAGTTCATGAGCGGCGCGAAGGTGATGTCGACGGTGGAGTCGGCGCGCTTCCTGGACGCCTTCAAGCGCCATTGCCCGGGCGTGCCGCTGGTGTCGGTGCCGTTCCTGATGGAGCTGAACCTGGGCGTGGCCAAGAATATCTCGGGACTGGAGCCCGAGGGCCCGCTGGCCGGGTGGATCGCGCGTAAAAAGAAGGAGCAGGAGGCGCCAAAGGCAGAGGCGGGCTCTGGACCGCATGCCGAAGATTTATAATGAGGGCTTCAGCGACCAGAACATCGAGCACACCATGATTGCGAACCGTTTCATCAGCCCCCTGGACCACCTGATCGTCGGCGTCGACAAGGCCTTGCGCGTCGTCGGCGGCGTGGCGGCGATGTCGCGCCCGAACCCGGGCGCGCACGCCATCGACGGCGAGTTGAGCGACGCCGAGCGCCGCCACAGCGCGGGCCTGATGCGGGTGAACCACGTGGGCGAGGTCTGCGCGCAGGCGCTCTACGATTCGCAGGCCAACTTCGCCCATACGCAAGAGGTGCGCGTCCAGTTCGAGCATGCCGCGCGCGAGGAAGAAGACCACCTGGCCTGGTGCGCGCAGCGCCTGAGCGAGCTCGGATCGCAACCGAGCGTATTGAATCCCCTGTGGTATGCGGGCGCCTACGTGATGGGCAGCGTGGCGGCCCGGATCGGCGACCCAATCAGCCTGGGCTTCGTGGTCGAGACCGAGCGCCAGGTCGAGGCGCACCTGAACAGCCATCTGGAACTGCTGCCGGCGCAGGACACCAAGTCGCGCGCCATCGTCGACCAGATGCGCATCGACGAGATCGCGCACGCCGATGCGGCGCAGGCCGCGGGCGCGGCCTCGCTGCCCTTGCCGGTCAAGGTGGCGATGCGGGCGATGGCGAAAGTCATGACGACGACTGCTTACCGGATCTGATCCGCCGGCCATACGTCACGCAACTTGTAACGTCATTCCCGCCCTCGCCGGGCGCCTTGGCGGGAATCCAAGTATTCAACCGACCGTCCACCTCAAACGTCAGTGGCAGCGCTCAAGCCTTGGGTTCCCGCCTTCGCGCTAGGCTAAGCCCACATCTGTGCAAGCTTCCAGCCTTGCGTTATGCTTCCGAAGCGTTCGAGTCCGTGCCGCATCGTGATGGGGCCT
>NZ_VPFD01000026.1 GCF_008014745.1 Massilia arenae | reverse complement strand
CAAACATGGTGACGCAGGTTAACAGCCTCAGCTAGCGTTTACAACACCTGAAAAGAAAAATGCCGCTCAGTCTTAACTGAACGGCATTACACCTTGCGGTGGCTTTTTTCATGCTGCCTGGCGGAGAGGGTGGGATTCGCCTACATCCTGCAGGCCGCGGCATCGCGAGTACGCGATGCCCTTCGAATCCCCACACGTAGGGCGCGCAGGCGCCCTACTCCTCTGTGACGTTCCGGAATGAAAAAAGCCACCTTGCGGTGGCTTTTTCATGCTACTTGGCGGAGAGGGTGGGATTCGAACCCACGGTACGGTCGCCCGTACGCCTGATTTCGAGTCAGGTACATTCGACCACTCTGCCACCTCTCCTGAATCGGTGTTGCGTGGTCGCGTAAGCGAGGCCGCATTATAGCGGACGTCTGGCGAAAACTGCAAGGCATGCGCGCCAGGTAATTTTTACGTCGGTGGGCCGTTCAGCCGCAGGCTCCAGTCCTCGACCTTCCCGCTCGCCTGGCGCCGCTCGAAGGTCGTGCGCCAGCGCTCTGCCAGCGGCGCCAGCCGGGACGCCTCGATCCATTCCTCACGCAGGCCGGGCGCCCGGGCATCGTCCGGGAACATGGCCGCGATCGCGCGCGCCAGCGGCCAGTCGGGACACGGCCGATCGACCAGCTCGAACGCGTCGCCCGCCGCCAGCCAGCCCTCGCGCAGCACGCGGTAGTACCAGCCCGTGCGGCCGCTGGCCTGCAGCGCCAGCGCCGCATCCGGCCGGGCGAAGCGCAGGTTGACGCGAAAGCAAGGCTGGCGCCCTTGCGACACCTGCACCAGCGTCTCTCCGACCCGGAACACGTCGCCCACGTGCACCTCGCGCTCGCTCATGCCGACGGTCGACACGTTTTCGCCGAACGCCCCGGCAAGATAAGGCACCGGGCTGTCCGGATACCAGGCGCGCCAATGCGGGTAATGCTCGAACGCGTAGTGGTGCAGCGCCTTCTCGGGACCGCCGTGGTAGACCCGGTCGCCCTGCTCGTCACCCTCGAGGCCATCGAGCGCCAGCCACAGGGCGCCATGGCGCGCCTGTTTGCCGATACCGCTCAGGACCTCGAGCGTGCCGGGCGTGCCGATCATGCGCGCGCGGCCACTCAAGAGCGCCTCGATCGGGCGCGCCTGAAATGAACTCATGGTGTCCCCCCTCAGGCGAAGATGGCCCAGTTGCGCTGCTGGGTGACAGGATCGGTCGGCTCGTGCTCGGCGCAATCGATGCGCAGGAAGGAAATCGGCAGCGGCGCCCCCACCAGTGCGCAGTGGTGCGGCACCTCGGCGCCCGGGTATTTATTGGCCTCGAAGTGGCGGCACGACAGGCAGGCGCGCAGCTCGGGGAAGCGGTCGGTCTTCTGCAGTTCAGCGATCAGCTTGAACAGGCCTGTGAGCATCTGCACCTGCTGGCTTGACGCCAGCCGCGACGCCGCATTGTCGGCGAACGAGAGCGCATGGCCAAGGCGCTCTGCCACCCGCTCGCCGTCGGGCGTGAGATGCAGCGCGGTGGCACGGCCGTCGTCCTCGGCGCGCGCCTTGCGCACCAGGCCCTTGCCCACCAGCGCGGCCACCGAATCGCTGGCGCTGGCCGCCGAGATCGACAGCTGCTTGGCCAGCCACGACAGGCGCACGCCGCGCGTGCGGTGCTGCAGCAGGTGCAGGATCTCGGCCTGGGCCGGATTGAGGCCTTCGCTGGTCGAGACTTCCCACATGCCCGCGCGCAGCACGGTCGCGATGCGGCCGATGGCAGTGACGATGCGGGCGGAGACGTCGGGCGTGCTGTCCCATGGGGTTTCGGGTTGGATGTCCATGTGCTTCAGGATAGCAAAGCACGCGGGTTTGTCAAGGAGTCCTAATTAGGGATTCACCCCGTGCAGCAGATCCAGGCGGCGCACGAAGTCGCGCAGCACGATCCGGTACAGTTCGTCGCCCAGCACGCTGTCCTCGGCGCCGGCATCGATGTTCGGATTGTCGTTCACCTCGATCACCACCGGCCCGCGCGGCGTCATCTTCATGTCCACGCCATACAGGCCGTCACCGATCAGGTTGGCCGCCCGCAGCGCGTAGTCGAGCAGCTTGGGCGGCGCCTCGCCCAGCGGCACCGCGGCCGCCATGCCGAATTCGGCCTTGCCGCTGGCGTCGCGCTTGGCGACCTGCCAGTGGCCTTTCGACATGAAGTACTTGCTGGCGAAGATGGCTTGCCGGTTCAGCACCCCGATGCGCCAGTCGAAATCGGTGTACAGGTATTCCTGCACCAGGATCAGGGCCGACTGCCGCAGCAGTTCCTGCGCCACGCTCCTGAATTCATCCGCATCGCGCACCTTCACGACGCCGCGCGAAAAGGCGCCGTCCGGGATTTTGAGCACCATCGGATAGGCGATGTTGGCCTCGATGGCGGCCAGCGCGCCGGCATCGGCCTTTTGCAGGGTCAAGGTCAGCGGCGTGGGTATATCGTGCCGGCGCAGCAGGTCGGCAAGATACACTTTGTTGGTGCAGCGCAGGATCGAGGACGGGTCGTCGATCACCACCAGTCCCTCGCTTTCGGCCTTTTTCGCGAACAGATAGGTGTGGTAATTGATGGCGGTGGTCTCGCGGATGAACAGGGCGTCGAATTCGGCCAGGCGCGAGAAATCCAGCCGTGACACCGGCGCGACCTCGAGGCCCAGTTCGCGCCCCACGGCGGCGAAGCGCGCCAGCGCGCCTGGATTGCTCGGCGCCAGCTCCTCGTGCGCGTCATGCAGCATGGCGATGCGATAGCGGTAGCGGCGTGCGGCCGGCGCGCGCCGCGGCAAGCCTTCCCAGGCGGCTGCCAATGCCTCGCAGGCGCTGCGTTCCGTGCCGCCCAGCGCGCCCGGGCCCTGCATCCGGATCGCCACGATATGCCATGCGTCGCCGCGTGCGAAGTCGACCCGCAGCAGCGGCGCCGGGAAGGTGTCGAAGATGCTGCGCGCCAGGCCGGCCAGCGGCGTGTAGTCGGTCGTGCCGAAACGGATATCGAGCGAGAACGCGACCGGCATCGGCACGCCGCCGGCGCCGCCGAGCGCCTCGTTCAGCGCACGGTCGAGTTCAACCGTGTCGAGGGTATAGATCGCCTTGCGCGACAGGTCGTTGATGGTCTTCACCGACGGCAGCACCTGCTGCCCCCTGGCCTGCGCCATCAGCGAGCAGTAGTAGCCGACCGACAGGTATTTGTAGCTGCCGCACAGGTTGATCACCAGTGCGCCCTCGTCGGACGCACATCCCGCCAGGAAGTCGTCGGCCTCGATCACGGTGCAATCGCCATCGGGCGTGCGCCAGTCCCGCGCCTGGTCGACGACCACCAGGCGGCGCGTTCGCATTTCGCTGTCGGGATCAGACTCGGAAGAATTCGTGGAGTGCGTGGTCATGGTGGCGATGCCGGAGTTGGGTTGCCCGCCACTCTAGCGGCGCAGCCATAAAAACCGTATAAAGAACCGCCCTACTCATGGCAAGCGAGTGTAAACGCCCACAGGTCGACGTCGCGAGTCGCGCCGCCGACGTGCCAGCGCGCGTGCAGGCGTCTTTCGCGGAGAAAGCCGAGGCGCGCCAGCAGCGACTGCGACGCGACGTTGTGCGGCGTGACCTCGGCCTCGATGCGTTCCAGTCCGAGGGTCCCGATGCCATATCCCAGCAGGGCCTGCAGCGTCTCGCGCGCCATCCCCTTCCCCCAGTATGGCGCGGCCAGCAGGTAGCCGAGCGTGGCGCGCCGGTGTTCGGGCGCGAAATCGTACAGCGCGCAGCTGCCGACCAGGCGGCCATCGAGCCGCGCCTCGATCGCCAGGTGGAGCGCCCGGCCACTCGTTAAATCACGCTGCGCCTCATCGATCGCCGCCTGCGCCTGCGCCAGCAAGGACCAGGGTGGGTGGATCCAGTGGCGCATCACTTCGGCATCGGCGTACAGCGCCAGTAGCTCCGTCGCATCGCCTGGGCGCAATGCGCGCAGGCGAAGGCGCTCGGTGGACAGGTCAGGAAAATGAAGGTCGGGCATGGCAGCTCCAGGATTGATCGGGGACCGGCACCTTATCCCGGGATGGCCGATCGCGGTAGCGCGCGTTTACACGGCATTGATCTGTCCAGCCCTGTCTTTTTCCCGGTTTTTACGGCTGTCCCGCTACGCTTGTCACCATCGAACCTGCACTGGAGGCCATCATGATCATCGCCATCGTCAACCAGCACGGCAATCCCGACCGCAGCGTCATCGCGCGCAATCTCGCGGTGCTGCGCGCACGCAGCGGGCGCCGGATATGCCTGATGAACACCGCGCGCGACGATGGCTGGGGCGCCGAACGCGGCGCCGCGGCGCTGCGGCCCTGGATCGACACGCGCCAGGTGGGCAGCCGCGCGGTCAAGACGCGGCTGGCCGCCCTGCGCCCGCTGTTCAACGACATCCTGATCGACGCCGGCGCGCGCGACACCGAGGAGTGCCGCTGCGTGCTGGCCTCGGCGCGGCTGGTGGTGGTGCCGGTGCGCGGCGCCGAGATCGATCTCGATTGCCAGTACCGGCTGCTGGCGCGCCTGAACGCGGCGCGCGTTTTCAATCCCGGCATGCGGGTGCTGTTCGTCGCGGTCTGCGGCGCCGACGGTCCCCGCATGGAAGAGCGCGCGGCCGTGCTGGCCCACGTGGCGCGCGTGCAGGACGCCAGCCTGGCCAACGTCGTCCTGCACCAGCCGGCGGCGCACGACTACGGCCCCGGACGCTGCGTGAGCGACGCCGAAACCTGCGACCCCGAGTCCGCCGGCGAGATGCACGCGCTGTACGACGAGGTGTACGCCACCTTGCCGAAGCTGTCGACCTTGCCGGCGGCGCAGCTGGGCGCGGCGCATGCATTATGGGGATGAAGGCCAACCCTGTCCGGCGCGCCACCCTGGACGACGTCGCGGCGCTGGTCGGCATCGAAGACGCCAGCTTTCCCGGCAACCGGCTCGACCGGCGGCGCTTTCGCTACCTGCTCGCCAGTGCGCACGGCGCCCTGCTGGTCGATGCCGCCGACGAAGACTCCCTGCGCGGCTACGTCCTGCTGCTGTTCCGCGCGAACTCGACGATCGCGCGCTTGTATTCGATCGCAACCCACCCCGAACACCTGGGCCGGGGCGTCGGCGCGGGGCTGGTCGATGCCGCCGAACGCCAGGCGCGCGCCCACGGCTACACCTGCCTGCGGCTCGAGATCCGCGCCGACAATGCGGCTTCGCTGGCGCTGTTCCGCGGACGCGGCTACCGGGAATTCGGCCGCCACGCCGCCTACTACCACGACGGCATGGATGCGCTGCGCCTGCAAAAGCCGCTGGCGCCGCGGATCCCTGCCAGCGACCTTACTGGTTGACCTTGCCCGGCAGGCTCAGGTTGCCGGAGGCGACCTTGAACACGTCGGCCACGCAGACCAGCGGATTGTGCACGCTCTCGTTGATGCGCAGGGCTGCGGTCACGCCGTCGAAGCCGGCGTTGTTGAGCACCGTGATGTCGTCGAACGGCACCTTCACTTCGAGCGTGTCGCCCTTGAAGACCGGGCTGTAGGCCGGGCTGTCGATCAGGATCGGCAGGCCGGGCCAGGTCTTGGGCAGCTTCGGCTTGGCGCCTTCCGGGATGTCGACGATCTTGAGCGCGTCCTTGCCGCAGGCCGCATCCTTGGTCAGCACCACCCAGTGCGAGTGCCACAGGTCGCCGTCGTTATCGAGCTTGCCGTCGCCGTTCTCGTCGTACAGCGGGGTGTCGTCGAAATCCGGGTGCGACGTTACCGCGAAGGCCAGGATGCCGGCGCCGCGCTCGAAGCCCACGGTCGACGGATCCATCGTGGTCGGCCACACATACGAAAACACCTTGCTGCCGGCCAGCTTGCCGGTCTTGGCTGGCTTCGATGCGCCGGCCTTGCCCGACACCGACACGTGGAAGGTCGCGATATTGCCCTCGGTCGTGATCTTGGTGTGGTGGATGTCGAATGGCGCTTTCACGCCTTTGGTCGGGGCACTCTTGATGCCGCCTTTGTGCTCACCCTGGTGGGCGAAGGCGCCGAGCATGGTCAGCGACAGGGCTGCGGCAAGGGTGGTCTGGATCAGTTTCATATCAGGTTCTCTTTCTTGTTCTGCGAGTGAATCGAATCGTTCGGTGGTGGCCGGCGGCGCCCCCGCTCCCAGGGGCGCGCCGCGCCGGCGCAGTTGCTATTGCTAACGCACGCTGCAAGCGTCGCCGTCGCAACCCATGGCCTCGACGGGTTCGGCCAGCAGCCGGCCGATCAGCGAGCCGACCTGCATGTCCTCGGCCCGGCCGAACAGGTTGTGACGCAGCACGCCCTGGCGGTCGAACAGCAGCAAGGTCGGCGTGCCGCGCAAGCCATAGCGCTCCATCGTGCGCGGCACCGGGCCGGTGTCGCTGGCGCGGTCGATACCGACCGGGAAGCCGATGCGGTACTCATGGACGAAGGCTTTCAAAGCGCCCTCGTTCATGGCGTCGTGGTGTTCGAACACCGTGTGCAGACCCAGCACCGCGACCTCGTCCTGTCCGAACAGCTGGCCGATGCCCTTGGCCTGCGGGATGCCATGCGAGACGCAGCCCGGGCACAGCATCTGGAAGGCATACACCGCCACGACCCTGCCGCGCAGGGACGCCAGGGTCGGCGCCTGCGTGGCGTTCAGCCAGCCGCTGACCTCGAACTCGGGCGCGGGGGCGTGGTAGAGAGGCGCGTTCATTTTGCGCGCAGCTTCACGCCGGGGAAGTCGACCGGCACGTCGAAGGCCACGTTCACGTAGTTGGTGAACAGGTTCA
This sequence comes from Massilia arenae, assembly GCF_008014745.1. Taxonomy (GTDB): domain Bacteria; phylum Pseudomonadota; class Gammaproteobacteria; order Burkholderiales; family Burkholderiaceae_D; genus Telluria; species Telluria arenae. The sequence goes on along the minus strand of NZ_VPFD01000026.1, from coordinate 99,598 downwards.
GCGCCACGTGGGCCATGATCTCGACGATCGCACCGTCGTCGAAACCGGCGTTGCGCAGGGCCTGCACCTCGGTCGCATCGACGTGGCCGCGCTTCTCGACCACGGCCAGTGCGAAGCGCAGGGCGGCGGCGGTCTGCGGGTCGCTAGACTGGCCGGCCTGGGCTTGCGCCATCTCGTCGGCGCTGGCGCCGGCTTTCTGGCCGAGGGCGGTGTGGGCCGCGAGGCAGTAGTGGCACTCGTTGCGGTCGGCGATCGCGACGGCGATCTGCTCGCCCAGGCGGGCGCCGATGGTGCCGCCGCCGAGGGCGCCGAACGAGCCCCACATGCTGGTCAGCGCTGCCGGCGAGTTGGCCACGCCGCGGAACATATTCGGCACGACGCCGAAGGCGCCTTTGATCTGTTGCAGCAGTTCGCCGCTGGTGCCTTGGGCGGTGGTCGGGTTGACGAGTTCGATACGGGACATGATGTTTCCTTTCAGTCGAGTGGCCGGGTCGAAGGGTGCGGCCACATCACCCATTTACAAAGGACTCCTAACTATGAACCTTGAAAAAAGAGGCAGTCATGCTGCCGATATCGCGACGCCCGGCATGCGGCGGCATGCGTGGGACGTCTTGCTTCTCTACTGCCTGGATGCTGCGATGTCGGCTGCCTGACTGCCCGAGAACACAGGATAGCAGCTGCCGGATTAATGTCAAGGACTCCTAATTAAAAATCTTCAGATGCCTTCATCGTGGAGGGCGATGGCCAGGGCCACGCCTTCGCCATAGGCCGGATCGCACAGCGTGCAGTTGGCGATATGGCGCGCCTTGACCTCGCTCGAGGCGCCCGCGATAGCGCGAGCCGTGTTCTCGAACAGCAGGTCTTGCTGGGCCGGCGACATCTTCCTGAACAGCAGCGCCGGCTGCGAATAATAGTCGTCGTCGACGCGATGGTTCCAGTGATCGGCCGCGCCTTCGATCGACAGCGGCGGCTCGCGAAAGTCCGGCTGCTCCTGCCACTGTCCATGGCGGTTCGGCTCATACGCCGGCGTGCCGCCACGATTGCCGTCGACCCGCATCGCGCCGTCGCGGTGGTAGCTGTACACCGGACAGCGCGGCGCGTTCACCGGGATCTGGTGGTGGTTCACGCCAAGGCGGTAGCGCTGGGCGTCGCCATACGAGAACAGGCGGCCCTGCAGCATCTTGTCGGGCGAGAAGCCGATGCCCGGCACCACGTGGGCCGGGCTGAATGCGGCCTGCTCCACTTCGGCGAAGTGGTTCTCGGGGTTGCGGTTCAATTCCAGCACGCCGACCTCGGTCAAAGGGTAGTCTTCGTGCAGCCAGACCTTGGTCAGGTCGAACGGGTTGTAGCGATACGTGGCCGCCTCTTTCTCCGGCATGATTTGCACGTACATGGTCCAGCGCGGGAAGTCGCCCGCCTCGATGCTGTCGTACAGGTCGCGCAGATGGCTTTCGCGATCACGGCCGATCAGCGCCGCGGCGTGCGCATCGTCCAGGTTGGCGATGCCCTGCTGCGTCTTGAAGGTGAACTTGACCCAGAAGCGCTCGTTGTCAGCGTTGATGAAGCTGAAGGCATGGCTGCCGAAGCCGTGCATGTGGCGGTAGCTCTTGGGGATGCCGCGCTCGCTCATGATGATGGTGACCTGGTGCAGTGCCTCGGGCAGGTTGGTCCAGAAATCCCAGTTGTTGTCGGCGCTGCGCATGCCGGTGCGCGGGTCGCGTTTTACCGCGTGGTTCAGGTCGGGGAACTTGAGCGGGTCGCGCAGGAAGAAGATCGGCGTGTTATTGCCGACCAAGTCCCAGTTGCCCTGCTCCGTATAGAACTTCATGGCGAAGCCGCGGATGTCGCGTTCGGCGTCGGCGGCGCCGCGCTCGCCCGCCACCGTCGAAAAGCGCATGAACAGCTCTGTCTTCTTGCCGATTTCCGAGAACAGCCGCGCCTTGGTATAACGCGTGATGTCGTGGGTCACGGTGAAGCTGCCATAGGCGCCGGCGCCCTTGGCGTGCATGCGGCGCTCGGGGATCACTTCGCGGTCGAAGTGGGCCAGTTTTTCAAGGAACCAGACGTCCTGCAGCAGCAGCGGGCCGCGCGGCCCGGCGCTCATGGTGTTCTGGTTGTCGACGACGGGTGCGCCTGCGGCGGTGGTCAGCTTGTTCATCGCTGTCTCCTTCAGTGGTAGTGGGGTATGCGTCTTGTTCATGTTGCGGTAAGCCGAGACGAATGTTAGGACACCTAACTTAAAATGAGAAATTGGAATTTCCTCTGGACGTGATTGGGAATATCGATCGGCCGGCGCAATAGGCACAGGCTTGCGAAAAAAACGGCGCGACACTGTAACGAAACGCCGGCTGCGCCGACTTATCGCTACCTACCATTCGAACAGGAGTCCATCATGAACAACACACTCGCCGCAGCCGTGCTGGCAATCGGCGCCGCCGGCGCCCCTCTCGCACAAGCCCAGGACACCAGCCCCGCCGGCCTGGTCGACGCCCTCAACGGCACATTCGGATCGCACGCAGGCATGCGCGCCTCGCACGCAAAGGGCTTCTGCGCGGCCGGCCAATTCCAGCCCGCGAAGAGCGCGCGCGACCTCGCCGACGGCCGGCTGTTCGGGCAAAAAAGCGTACCGGCCAATGTCCGTTTCTCGGTCGGCGGCGGCAATCCGAAGGCGTCGGACAAGAGCCGCAGCGTGCGCGGCCTGTCTATGCGCGTGGCAGCCGGCGGCGAGACCTGGGACCTGCTCCTGATCTCGGAGCCGGCCTTCTTCGCCGCCACGCCGGAATCCTTCGTCAGCTTCCTGCAGGCGCGGGTGCCGGATCCTGCCACCGGCAAGCCCGACCCGGCGAAGGTCGCCGCCCACAACGCCGTCCACCCGGACGGCACGCGCCAGCCGGCGCTGCTGGCCGCGCATGCGGCGCCAAGCTCGTATGCCAGCACGCCCTACTTCTCGAACAACGCCTTCGTGTTCGGCGGCCGCGGCAAGAAGACGCAACATGCGCGCATCATTGCCGAACCGTTCGGCGCGGTGCAGTACCTGACTGCCGACGAAGAAAAGACCCTGCCCGACCTGTTCCTGCAGGACGAACTGGCCAAGCGGCTGGGCGCAGGCCCCGTCGGCTTCACGCTGTATGCCCAGTTGCCGGCCGCCGGCGATTCGCTGCTCGATCCGAGCACCGTGTGGCAGGGCGCCGGCAAGGTCGAGCTGGGCCGCCTGCTGGTCAAGGGGCAGGCGCCGCAGGATGCCTGCAACGGCGTGGTCTATATGCCGCTGGCGCTGCCGACGGGAATCGCGGCCAGCGACGATCCGATCCTGCACGCGCGCGGCGCCGCCTACGCGGTCTCGCTGTCGCGCCGCCTCAAGCAATGATGGACGTGGCGCGCGACCCGTGGCAGGCCCTGGCCGGCGAACGCCCTTTCCTGCTGCGCCTGGCGCGCCTGCAACTGGGCAGCCAGGCCGATGCCGAAGACGCCGTCCAGGACACGCTGGTCGGCGCGGCGCGCGGCTGGAACGGCTACGCCGGCCGCGCCACCCTGCGCAGCTGGCTGACCGGGATCCTGCGTCACAAGATCGTCGACCTGATTCGCAGCCGACGTCCCGCGCAGGATGCACCCGTGCTCGTCCCAGACGGCGAGGCCGAATTCGACGGCCTGTTCACGCCCGACGGCGCCTGGCATCCCGACACCTTCGTCGACACCATGTGCGGCGCCACCCTCGCCGCCCAGCGCCAGCTGCTCGACATCGTCGAGCTGTGCATGCGCCGCCTGCCCGAGGACACGGCGCGCCTGTTCCTGATGCGCGAATACCTGGGCATGGAACTGAAGGAAATCGAAGAGCACTGCATGCTCACCAATGCCAACCTGCGCGTGGTGCTGTACCGCGCGCGCATGCGCCTGCGCGAATGCACGGTGCGCAGCTGGGGAGAACCCGAATGACTGACAACATCACCACCGACACTACCCCCGCGATCACCTGCCGCGACACCACCTGGCTCGTCTCCAGCGCGCGCGACCAGCCGCTCACGCCGCAGCAGGCGCGCCAGCTGGCCGCGCACCTGGCCGGCTGCGCCGCCTGCCAGGTGGCCTCGCGCCAGTTCGCCCAGCTGTTCGCGCAGCTGGATACCCTGCTCGCGCGCGATGCGGCGCCGGACGATGCTTGACAGAGAGCGCCATTGAATTATCATTAGGAATCCTAATCATATCGAGGCAATCATGACCCAACTCCCCTCTCCATCCACCGACGCGCCCATCCTCTATCACGACGGTTGCCGCCTGTGCCTGGACATCGCGCTCACCCTCGGCGCCGCCATCCCGAGCCTGCGGGTCGTGGATCTATGCCTGCATCCGGGGCTGGCGCCGCAGGCGAAGGAACGCGGCGTGACTGAATTGCCCAGCCTCGTCATCGGGACCAAGGTGCTGCCGGTCGCGCCGCACTCGGACCTCGCGCACGTGCAGGCCTAGCGGATATCGACCCGCTGGTGCGGCTCGAACTCGTGGTAGATGTCGGGCTGGTGCAGCGGGATGTACATGTGCAGGCGTTTGCCGCGGTGGAAGACGCCGCGCAGCGTATTGCACGCTTCCCAGGCGCGCTCGTAGGAATCGGCGATGTGCAGCACGGCCCACGGGCTGTCGGGCGAGCCTTCGCGGATCATCTCGACGTGGCGGATGTGGAAGAAGGGTGCAAAGCTTTCGATGATGGCGGTTTCGCAGGCGTCGCCGTGCAGGCCGGACAGGATGACTTTCATGGTTGCTCCAGAGTTCAGGCGATGATGTTCAGGCCACCGTCCACATAGACGGTGCTGCCGGTCAGGCGGCGCGCGAAGTCCGAGGCGAGATAGGCGCACACCTGGCCGACGTCGTCGATGTCGACCAGTTCTCCCAGCGGCGCACGCGCCACAGCATCGCTCAGCAGCAGGTCGAAATCCTTCAGTCCCGAGGCGGCGCGCGTCTTGAGCGGCCCCGGCGAGATGGCATGTACGCGGATGTCGCGCGGTCCCAGTTCATGGGCCAGGTAGCGGCAGCTCGATTCCAGCGCCGCCTTCACCGGTCCCATCACGTTATAGTTCGGCACCACCTTGTCGGCGCCGTGGTAGCTCATCGCGAACATGCTGCCGCCCTGCGTCATCAAGGGCGCAGCCAGCTTCGCCATGCGCACGAAGGAGTGGCACGACACGTCCATCGCCTGCAGGAAGCCATCCAGCGAACAGTCGAGCAGGCCACCCTGCAGGTCGGCCTTCGGCGCGAAGGCGATCGAATGCACGAGGATGTCGAGCTGCCCCAGTTGCGTGAGTTCGGCGAACAGCGCTTCAAGCTGTCCCGGTTCGCGCACGTCGAGCGGCAGCAGGCGCGCGCCGATCTGCGCGGCCAGCGGTTCGACGTGCGGGCGCGCCTTGTCGTTCAGGTAAGTGAGCACCAGTTCGGCGCCCAGCGCATGGAAGGCTTTGGCGCAGCCCCAGGCGATCGAATGCTCGTTGGCGACGCCAACCACCAGCGCGCGCTTGCCTTCCAGGATGGGATGATGGTGTTTCATGCGGTCTCCAGCAGATCGAGGGTATGACGGGCGATCATGAGCTCTTCATTGGCCGGCACCAGCCACACGCAGACCCGGCTTGCGGGCGTGCTGATGCGCGCGACGCCGGGCGGCGGCGCGGCGTTCAGGGCTTCATCGAGTTCGGCGCCGAGCCAGGCGGCGTCGCGGCAGACGGCGGCGCGCAGGCGCGCGCTGTTCTCGCCGATCCCGCCCGAGAACACCAGCGCATCCAGGCCGCCCAGCGACGCCGCCAGCGAACCGAGTTCGCGGCCGATCCGGTAAACCATCAAATCGATCGCCAGTTGCGCGCGCGGATCGCTGCTGGCCTCCAGCGTGCGCATATCGGACGACAGGCCGGACACGCCCAGCAGCCCCGACTCCTGGTACATCAGGCGCTGCACGCTCGACACCTTCATGCCCAGTTCCTCGATCAGGTAGATCACCACGCCCGGATCGAGGGCGCCGCAGCGCGTGCCCATCGGCAGGCCGTCGACGGCGGTGAAGCCCATGGTGCTGGCCACGCTGCGCCCGCCGTGCATGGCGCACATGCTGGCGCCGTTGCCGAGGTGGGCAGCGACCACCCGCGCCCCGGCCAGCGCGGGGTCATGCTGCGGCAAGGTGGCCGCGATGTATTCGTAGGAAAGGCCATGGAAACCATAGCGCCGGATACCGAGATCGGTGATCTCCGGCGGCAGCGCGAAGGCCTGGGCCAGCGCCGGCTGCGCCGTATGGAAGGCGGTGTCGAAGCAGCCGACCTGCATCAGGCCGGGCGCCAGCGCCATCAGGGCGTGCACCGGCGCCAGGTTGTGCGGCAGGTGCAGCGGCGCGAGCGGCACCAGTCTCTCAAGGCGTTCGAGCACGGTCTCGTCCAGGCGTTGGGGGCCGCTGTAATCGACGCCGCCGTGCACGATGCGGTGGCCCACCGCGCGCACCCGGTAGCCATCGAGTTCGCGCTCGGCGAAACCGATCAGGAAGGCCATGCCGGCATGGTGGTCGAGCGCGTCCGGCCAACTGTGCTCGCCGACCGTGGCGCCGTCGGCATCCTGGGCGATGAAGCGGGTCGCCCCGCGATACAGGTTCTCGATCCGGCCCTTGAAGGCCAGCGCCAGGTCGGGCAGGCGATGCACCGAGAACTTGATGCTGGACGAGCCGGCGTTGATGATGGCGACGCAGTCGCTGGCTCCCATCTCAGCGCCCCGCCAGCCTGGCGCTGGCCAGTTGGTGGCGCGCCAGCAGCACCGCCACCGCGCACGAGGCCAGGCGCGCCGCGACCGTATCGGCGCGGCTGGTTAGAATCAGCGGCACGCGGGCGCCGAGCACGATGCCGGCCGCCGCCGCGCCGGCCATGAAGCTCAGGCTCTTGGCCAGCATATTGCCGGCTTCGAGGTCCGGCGCCACCAGCACGTTGGCGCGCCCCGCCACCGGCGACACCAGGCCCTTGATGGCCGCGGCCTGCAGGTCGATTGCATTGTCCATCGCCAGCGGGCCGTCGAGCACCGCGTCCGTGATCTGGCCGCGGTCGGCCATCTTGCACAGGGCCGCGGCGTCGATCGTCGACGGCATCTTGGCGCTCACGGTTTCCACCGCTGCCAGGATCGCCACCCGCACGCCGTCGAAGCCGAGCACCCGGGCCAGGTCGATCGCGTTCTGCACGATGTCGCGCTTGGCCGCCAGATCGGGAATGATGTTGATGGCGGCGTCGGTGATGATCAGCGGTTCGCCGCGGCCCGGCACATCCATCACGAAGCAGTGGGAGAGGCGCCGCGCCGTGCGCAGGCCGGTGGCGCCCGACACCACGGCCCCCATCAACTCGTCGGTATGCAGGCTGCCCTTCATCAGGACCGACGCCCTTCCCTCGCGCACCAGTTCCACCGCGCGCGCGGCCGAGGCGTGGCTGTGCTCCGTGTCGAACAGCGCCAGCGCGCCGATGTCGAGGCCGGCCGCGTCGGCCGCGGCGTGGATGCGCGCTTGCGGACCGACCAGCAGCGGCTCGATCAGGCCGATCCGGGCGGCGTCGAGCGCCGCTTCGATCGCATAGCGGTCGCAGGCGTGCGCCACCGCCACCGTGACTGGCCCCTGCGTGCGCGCGGCGGCGATCAGCCGGTCATAATAGGGATGCGTCGTGTTCACCGGTTCCATTCCTGTCTCCTCGTGCTGTGACCGCAAGATGGTAGCATTAGATGGTACCAAAGCAACGATTTCATGCTGCGTCGCAACAAAACTTAATCTGGTTTAAGAAAAATCGAGACTGAATGACGATGAAAGCAATCGATGCCGGGGCCAGCAGCCTGGTGCTGGTCGACTACCAGGCCCGGATGATGCCGGCGATCCACGGCGCGCACGATGTCATCGCCAAGGCGCTGGTGCTGGCCCGCGCCGCCGCATTGCTCGAGGTGCCAGTCCTTGGCACGGTGCAGAACCACGAACGGCTCGGCCCGAATACCGACGCGCTGGCGCGGCTGTGCGTGCAGACAGTGACGAAGACGCACTTCGACGCCTGCGAAGATGGCCTGCTGGCGGCGCTCGACGCGCAAGCCCCGGGCCGCCGGCAAGTGGTGATCGCCGGCTGCGAAGCCCACGTCTGCCTACTGCAGACAGCGCTCGGCCTGTTGCGCGCCGGCCGTGAGGTGTTCGTGGTGGAGAACGCGAGCGGCTCGCGCCGCGCGGCGGACCACGTTGCCGCCATGCGCCGCCTGCAGCATGCCGGCGCGACGATCGTGAGCCACGAGATGGTGCTGTTCGAGTGGCTGCACGATTGCCGCCATCCACGCTTTCGCGAGGTGCTGGCGCTGGTTAAATCAGAGCCCGTGAACGCTCACCAGTAGCCGAGAACCTTCCACCAGGCGCCACCGACGATGGCGAACACCGCCAGCTCGAACACGCACATGATCAATCCGATGCGCCACCACGCCCCCATCGTCACGTAGCCGCTGCCGAAGATGATCGGCGAGGTGCCGGTGGCGTAGTGGGTGAGCGTCATCATGATGGCCGAGGCGGCGGTCATCATGAGCAGGAACAGCACCAGGTACTCGCCCGGCACCAGCGCAGCGCCCACCGACAGGAAGGCGAACATCATGGCGCTGATGTGGGCCGTGGTGCTGGCGAACAGGTAGTGCGAGAACACGAAGGCCAGCACCAGCACGGTCGCCGCCGCGCCCCACCCCATGCCGCTGGCGGCGATGGCGTCGCGCATGCCGTTCGAGGCCCAGGCGATGACGCCCAGTTTATTGAGCTGCTCGGCCAGCATCACGAGCGCACCGAACCAGATCAGGGTATCCCAGGCGCTTTTCTCGGACAGCACGTCGTCCCAGTCGAGGGTGCCGGTGATGATCAGCGTGAACAGGCCGAGGAAGGCGACCATGGTGGGATCGAGCGTGAACGCCGGCCCGAACAGCATGGCCGGCACGTTCGCCCACAGCACCAGCAGCAGGCCGAAGGTGCCGAGCATGACTTTCTCCTTGGCCGACAAGGGCCCCATGCGCACCAGTTCGCTGCGCGCAAAGTGCACCGCATCCGGCGTCTTCTTGAGTTCGGGCGGCGCCAGCAGGTAGACCACGAGCGGCATCAGGAACAGGCAGACGAGGCCCGGCAACACCATGCACAAGGCCCAGGTGGTCCAGCTCAAATGAAAACTCTGGCCGCTGGCGCGGGCGACGAAGTCGACCACCAGCGGATTGGGCGCGGTGGCGGTCAGGAACATCGCCGAGGTGATCGGGTTGGCGTGGTAGTTGACCAGCGCCAGATAGGTGCCCACCTTGCCCTGCGTGCCCTTGGCCGGATCGGAATCGAAGGCGCTGGCGATCGACTTCATGATCGGGTGCACGATGCCGCCGCCGCGCGCGGTATTACTGGGCGTGAACGGCGCCAGCACCAGCTCGCACACGGCCAAGCCGTAGCCGATGCCGACCGTGCGCTTGCCCAGCAGCGCGATGAACTGCAGGCCGATGCGGTTGCCCAGGCCGGTTTTCTTGAGACCGCGCGAGATCAGCACGGCGACCACGATAAGCCAGATGAGCGGGCTCGAAAAACTGCCGAGGGCGTCGGCCATGGCGCCCTTGGACGAACCGGACGTCACCTGCGACAGCGAGACGATGACGATGGCCATCAGGGCCATGACGCCGATCGGCATCACCTTCAGGATGATGGCGACGATGGTGGTGAGGAAGATGGCGACCAGACCCCAGGAATCGGGGTTCAAACCCTCGGGATGGGGCAGCGCGAGCAGCGTGACGAGGACGGCGGTGGTGATGAGGGCGGGAACCAGGCGGAACGGCACTACCTGGTTAAAGTAGCGAAACATGGCCTGCAATTGCGACAGCATGACGATTCCTTCCTAACAGTACAACCAGATGACGACAACTGGTTAATATGTTAGCAGAGGAATGTTGCGATGCATCAATTGTTGACCGCGATGGTCGGGAACGGCGCAGGCGCTCTCAGCATTTGGCGGTCGGCGGTGAGCAAGCGCTGCCCGACGTGTCGATTCCGCAGGGGACGCCGGCGCAGCAATTTTCAGTGAGGAAGCCGACCAGTGCGCTCATGGTGTCGAACTGCGCCGTGTAGATGACGAAGCGCCCTTCCTGGCGCGCCGTCACCAGGCCGGCGTGAACCAGTTCCTTCAGGTGGAAGGACAGCGCCGACGAGGAGATTCCCAGTTCCTCGCCGACCTTCCCGGCCGGCAGTCCCGCTGGGCCGGCCTGGATCAGCAGGCGGAAGATCGCCAGCCGCGATTCCTGGGCCAGGGCGGCAAGCGCCGCCAGTACCTGTTTGGTTTCCATCCTCGATGTTCCAGTTGAAGAATTTCAGTGCCTCGATTATAGTCGGCCCATCGTCTCAATATCTATTGAAATATTGAGATTAACCCGATACCTTTTCGTCCCATGAACTTCCTGTTCCTCTGCACCGGCAACTCCTGCCGCTCGATCATGAGCGAAGCCGTGTTCAACCACCTCGCCCCGCACGGCTTCAAGGCCATCAGCGCCGGCAGCCACCCGACCGGCCGACTCAACCCGGATGCGCTCGGCCTGCTGCGCCGTCACGGCATCGCGGTCGACGGCTATACGAGCAAATCCTGGCACGACCTGCCGCTCACGCCGGACGTGGTGGTGACGGTATGCGGCAATGCCGCCGGCGAGACCTGCCCGGCCTACCTGGGCGACGTGGTGCGCACGCACTGGGGACTGACTGACCCGAGCGAGGTTCAGGGAACGCCCGCGGAAGTCGCGGCAGCCTTCGAGGCGACCTACGCAATCGTGCTGGCCCGCATCGGGGCGCTGTTCGCGTTGCCGCTGGCCGAACTGGCGGGCGACCGCGCAGCACTGAAGGCAGCGCTGGACCGCATCGGCGCATGCTGACCGCCTCGCTCATCTTCATCGCCACGCTGGCGCTGGTGATCTGGCAGCCGCGCGGCCTGGGCATCGGCTGGAGCGCCGCCGGCGGCGCCGTCGCCGCCCTGCTCCTCGGCGTGGTCCAGCCGTCCGACATCCCGGTGGTCTGGGACATCGTCTGGAACGCCACCGGCGCCTTCGTCGCGGTAATCGTCATCAGCCTGCTGCTCGACCGCGCCGGCTTCTTCGAGTGGGCCGCGCTGCACGTGGCGCGCTGGGGCAAAGGCGACGGCCGGCGCCTGTTCGTCCTGCTGGTGCTGCTCGGCGCCGTCGTCGCGGCGCTGTTCGCCAACGACGGCGCGGCGCTGATCCTGACCCCGATCGTGATCGCCATGCTGGCCGCGCTGCGCTTCCCGCCGCGCGCAACGCTGGCCTTCGTGATGGCGGCCGGCTTCGTCGCCGACACTGCAAGCCTGCCGCTGGTGGTGTCGAACCTGGTCAATATCGTCTCGGCCGACTACTTCGGCATCGGCTTCGCCCGCTACGCGGCGGTCATGGTGCCGGTCAACCTGGTCTCGGTGGCGGCGACCCTGGCCATCCTCTATCTTTTCTTCCGCAAGGACATCCCGCGCCACTACGACCTCGCCCAACTGCGCCGCCCGGCCGATGCGATTCACGACCGCGCGACCTTCATCGCCGGCTGGTGGGTGCTGGCGCTGCTGCTGGCCGGCTTCTTCTGGCTGGACGATGCCGGCGTGCCGATCAGCGCCGTCGCAGCCGGCGGCGCCATCATCCTGCTCGCCGTCGCCGCGCGCGGCCACCACATCCCGACGCGCGCGGTGCTGCGCGGCGCGCCGTGGCAGGTGGTGGTGTTCTCGCTCGGGATGTACCTGGTGGTGTACGGCCTGCGCAATGCCGGCCTGACCGAGGGCCTGAGCGCCCTGCTCGAGCGCTGCGCCGCCTACGGCGTCTGGGGCGCGGCGCTGGGCACCGGCTTCATCGCCGCGGCCCTGTCGTCCATCATGAACAATATGCCGACGGTACTGGTCGGCGCGCTGGCGATCGACGCCACCGCCACGACCGGCGCGGTGCGCGAGGCGATGATCTATGCGAACGTGATCGGCAGCGATTTGGGGCCGAAGATCACGCCGATCGGCAGCCTCGCCACCCTGCTCTGGCTGCACGTGCTGGCGGCCAAGGGCATCCGCATATCGTGGGGCTACTATTTCAGCGTCGGCCTGGTGCTGACCTTGCCGATCCTCCTGCTCACGCTGTGCGCGCTCGCGCTGCGCCTGGGCTGAACCTTTTTCGAGAACGACCATGGACCAGATTCCCGACCTTCCGAACCTCGATCCGGCGCGCCTCGACCTGCCTGCCGCCGAACGGCTCGCACCCGCCGACGGCGTCGATCATCCGCCGCGCATCCTGATGCTGTATGGCTCGCTGCGCGAGCGTGCGTTCAGCCGCCTGCTGACCGAAGAAGCGGCGCGCATCCTGCGCCACTTCGGCGCCGACGTGAAGATCTTCGATCCCACCGGGCTGCCGATGGTTGGCAGCGTGCCGGAGACCCATCCGAAGGTGGTCGAGCTGCGCGAGCTGTGCATCTGGTCCGAGGGTCAGGTATGGTGCAGCCCGGAACGTCACGGCGCCGTCACCTCGGTCTTCAAGAACCAGATCGACTGGATTCCGCTCGAACAGGGTTCGGTGCGACCGAGCCAGGGCAAGACGCTGGCCGTGATGCAGGTCTGCGGCGGCTCGCAGTCGTTCAATGTGGTCAATGCCCTGCGCCTGCTGGGCCGCTGGATGCGCATGTTCACGATTCCGAACCAGTCGTCGGTGCCGATGGCCTACAAGGAATTCGGCGACGATGACCGCATGCGCCCGTCTGCCTACTACGAGCGCGTGGTCGACGTCATGGAGGAACTGGTCAAGATCACGCTCCTGATGCGCGGCAGCAGCGCCTACCTGACGGACCGGTACAGCGAACGCAGCGAGCGCGCGAACCGGGCGATCGACCGCCAGATCGCGCAGCTGTGAGCTGCCAGTCCATCAGCTGCTACCATGAAGCCATGACCGACATCCGCCCCGCCTCCAGCCTGGACGCCGCGCGCTTCTGCGCCATCTACAATCACTACGTCGCCACCACCACGATCTCGTTCGAGGAAGCGCCAGTGCCTGAAGCCGACATGGCCGGGCGCATCGCGGACGTCACCGACGGCGGCTTACCGTGGCTGGTGCTGGAAATCGATGACGTGGTGGCCGGCTACGCGTATGCCACCAAATGGCGCGCCCGGCCGGCTTACCGGCATGCGGTGGAGAGCAGCGTCTATCTCGATCCCGAGCTGGCGGGCCGCGGGCATGGCCAGCGCATCTACGCGCGTCTGCTCGACGAACTGCGCAGCCGCGGGCTGCATACGGTCATCGGCGGCATCGCCCAGCCCAACGAGCGCAGCGTCGCGCTGCACGAGCGGCTGGGCTTTCGCAAGGTCGCCCACTTCGCCGAAGTGGGCGTGAAGTTCGGGCGCCGGGTGGACGTCGGCTACTGGCAGTTGCTGCTGGCGCCGCAGCCTGGTGTCACGTCAGGCTAGGAGGCCTGCTCTCCGGCCTTCGGCGCGAAACGCAGGATCAGGCAGGCGATCGCCGCCGACACCAGCGATCCAAGCAGGATGCCGATCTTGGCTTCCTCGACGAATTCGGGGTGCCCCGGGAAAGCCAGCCCGCTGATAAACAGGCTCATGGTGAAGCCGATCCCGCACAGCATCGCCATCGCATAGATCTGCAGCCAGCTGGCGCCGGCCGGCTTTGCCGCCAGCCCGGTCTTCACCGCGATCAGCACGCCGCCGAACACGCCCAGCTGCTTGCCAACGAACAGACCCGCCGCGATGCCCAGCGGGAGCGGCGCCAGGACGCTCGACAGCGACAGCCCGGCGAACGACACGCCGGCATTCACGAAACCGAACAGCGGCACGATCAGGAAGCCCACCCATGGCGCCAGCGCGTGCTCGAGCCGGTGCAGCGGAGAGTCGGGCGAATCCGACGCATCCTGCTCGCCGGTGGAGGGGATATATGGAATCAGGAAGGCGCCGACGACCCCCGCGATGGTGGCGTGCACGCCGGACAGCAGGGTCGCGTACCACAGCAGGGCCAGGCCGATCAGGTAAGGCCATAGCGACATCACCCGCAGCCGGTTCAGCGCAACCAGGATCGCGACAATAGCGCCGGCCGCCGCCAGTGCGCCGCCGTCGATACTCGAGGTATAGAAGATGGCGATGATCACGACCGCGCCCATGTCGTCGAGGATGGCGATCGCCACCAGCAGCAGCTTGAGGGACAGCGGCGCATGGCGCCCGAGCAGGGCCAGCGCGCCCATGGCGAAGGCGATGTCGGTCGCCGACGGGATCGCCCAGCCATTGGCCAGCAGCGGGTCGCTACGGGTCAGCACCGTATAGATCACGGCCGGCACCGCCATGCCCATCAAGGCCGGCAAGGCCGGCAGGCGGCGCGCCTTCCAGGTGGCCAGGCGCCCGTCGACCAGCTCGCGCCGGATCTCCAGGCCCACCAGCAGGAAGAACAGGGCCATCAGGCCATCGTTGATCCACAGGTGCGGCGTCATCGGACCCAGCTTGTCGCTCAGTATGGGGCCGGTGGGCAGGTGCAGCAGGTGGTGGTAACTGTCGGCGAGGGGGCTGTTTGCCACCAGCAGCGCGGCGACGGCGGCGAACATCAGCAGGATGCCGCCGGCGGATTCGCTGGCGAGGAAGCGCTGGAAAGCGGAAAGATTGGACGCGTTGACGCTCATGGGACTTCTCCTTATACGGAAAACGATTTGTCGTTCTCCGTATTCGGGGACAGCCCCGGGCGCACGCAGCACACGCCATGCCACGATTGTACCGAATCGGGCAGCGTGCTTCAACCGCTGCGCAGCGCCTACTTCACGGTCAGAAGGGCGCCACCCATGCTCATGAACAGCAGGCCGACGCCGCGTTTGGCCAGGCGCGCCCGCGCGACGCTCTGCTTCGCGCGACGCTTCACCTACGCCGCACCGGTCACGTAGAACAGGTGCGACAGCAGCGTACAGGCGTTGAACACCGCGGCGAGCATCAGGAAGCGCACGACGTCGATGCGATCCGGCGGCATGAATTGCGGGAGCATGGCGGTGAAGAACAAGATGGCTTTCGGATTACTGACCGCGATCAGCAGGTCGGCACGGAAGGTCGCCTGGACGACCACCGGGCCGGCCATGGATGCCGGTGCGGCGTCGCGCCGCGCGGCGCCAGGTCTGGATGCCGAGATAAATCAGATATGCAGCGCCGGCAACCTTGACCAGGCCGAAGGCCAGCGCCGATGTCTTGAGCACGAGGCCGAGTCCGGCCACCGCAGTGGCGGCGACGATGAACACGCCCAGCGCGTTGCCGGCCGAGCTGTACACGGGCCTGGTCGGTCCCTGCGCGCTGGCAGTCGTAACGGCCATCAGCACGCCAGGCCCGGGCGTGAACGCCGCTGCAAGCGAAATGGAAAGAAATAACAACTAGGCCGACCAAGTTTTGCGTAAATCTCCGCGTCGGCATCTTTCACTTCGACAACAACGAGATGCTGAGTATGCCACGCTAGAAGCGAGACTGCTGACGCTGCCGCCGATGCGATGTTCTCTCCAGTGGCCGGACAACATAGCTCTTCCACCTTTCCTTGCCCATTCAGGGTTGCAGTCGCTGCAATCATCGGCCCCGTACTGAGCAGGTGGGCATCAATTGCGCGATCTTGAGCTGCCCGTACCATTCCTCATAGAGCGCCAGCACCCTGTTCGTGACCGCCTTGATCATTGCCTTGCGACATTCCCCATGCTCCCTTGGCAACGCCAGATAACGTCCTGAGAACGAGCTACTAGGATCCGGCGTGCATGTTTCCCAGTACTTCCAATCGACCTCCGCAATGAAGCTGGCCTCGCGTAATGCTTCGCCGGTTGCCATGCCATAAGCCTGGGTAGTCTCGCCCACATCGCTCAATTTTCGCATTGGAACCATCTCAGCGTCAGAACGATTAGCGTCGAGCGGCCAGGCACGCAGGTTTCCGATGCTGCCGTGCCACTCACGGATGATCTGAGGAATACCGTGGCGCTTCTCCAAGTAATAACTCGGCAGGATGTGATCCATGTCCCACGGCCGGTTCATCTCGTCCATGGAATCGGGATCGGTCGGATCGAAATCGGTGAACCATTCCGACAAGGATTTACGCTGGGCGAACAGCACTAGGCTGCGTGCGTAATACAAGGTATTGGCCAGATCGCGCCAATCTTCGATCGTACGCGTTTCGATAGGTTGAAGTTCGCCGCTATCTTCTTGCGGATGCGGCAAGGCTTGTGCATACCAATCACCAAGGTCGCCGTGAATCTGGTTTACAAAGCGCTCCCAGCTCCAATTGGTCCAGAAGCCAGATGCTGGATTGCTGAACGCTCCATCGCCACTACCGCGCGGCTGCGTAATGCGGGCGCTGAACTGTGCCCTGATTGCCGACGGCGGCGGCAGGCACAGCAATGGTGCTTCGTTACGTATCGGCCGCAGGCAATGGCCGAGATTCTTACGACAGAAGAACTCAGGCAAGTCGTCGGGCGCAGTGGCCGCCAGGCGTTCCCACAATACGCGTACGCAGCGATCCGGCTTTCGCGCAAACCAAGAAATCGCCGTCAGTGCCCCGATCGCACGAGCTCGCTGTGTGGCCTTCAAACCATCGATCAAGAATCCGGCTGCATTGAGTCGTTCGATCCAGCGTAGCAAGAGAAACATGATATCGCGGCCCGAATCCCCACGCGCCAGCTCCGCGGCCAGGACCGTAGGCAGTCCGAAATCGCGCCCGGTCAGCAGCGCATGAGCCTGCTCAAACAAGGGCGCCGCCTGATGCTGAAGGTACTGCTCCATTCGTTCACGGAATAGCGCACTGCCCACGCCATGCACCAGCCGTCGGAAGCGGCCCACGTCAGGAGCTGCCGGGGCCTCCTTCTGTCCAGCCTCCACCGTTGCGAGACGGGCAATCAGCAGTGTCGCCCGTGCTTCGCTGAAGAACCGATTACGGATTCGCTTGATCAGGTCGGGCGCTGACGGCCAGATGGCCTTGGCAATGGAATAGATCAGGTCCTCGCCCTGCAACGGCGTACCGCCCGAGTTCAGCCTGACGAACAGAGTCTCAGTTGGATCTGGCCGCATCGCGTCGTCGTCGGCCGCCACTGGGCCGTGCTGCAGCAGGCTTGGAATGGTCTGGGCGGGCACGCAATAGCGCTCGCGCGTTTGGCGCACGCGCGCCAACAGGTCGGTAACCGAAGTCGATTGCACCAGCTCTTCGAGTACCCCAGTGCCGGATACGTGGGTCCGGATCAGACGCCAGTGCGGCAACATGCGATCAAGCACAGCTGCCAGTGCCGCGCCATCGCCGCCCCCGACAGAGGCTTCGAGCAGGGCAGCCACCGGCACCGGTGCCACGCTATCCCACGGCCACCCTGCCTCGACTGGAGGACGGCGGTGCCAGACGGCGGCAGACTGAGCCTCGCGAAACGCCCGATCAGCCTCACGCATCTGGTTCAGCGCAAGACGCTGCCGCTCACCGCTGGCAGGGTAGCCCCACGGGTGGGCACGGGTGACCAAGCGGAAACTAAAGTCACGCTCGCTTGAGGGCGCGGCGCCAAGGTCCAGCCAGAGTGATGCGGGCGCGCCACCTGCTGCCTGGGCATTCCATGGCGCGTAGAAGCCTAGCGCAACAGCAGTCGCCCGCTGCTGTCCATCGAGCAGCATATGGGTCGGATCGGCAGTCCGCGCTGAGGCCAGGAGCATGTCTTGCTGTCCCAGGGCGCTTTCAAATGGCATCAGCATGATGGAGCCGATGGGGAACCCTCGTATGATCGAGTCCCAAAGGGCCTCGGTCTGGACGGGCCGCCACACCGCGCCGCGTTGCAGCGCTGGCAGCGCAGCACCCAACGACGCACCTCGTTGCAGCGCACCCGGCAATTCTGCCACCTGCCAACACGCAATTTCATCCAACGATAAGAGCGTAACGGCACGCTGGATCGCGTCCTCCATCTTCATGGTCGTGTCTCCATATTTACTTGCTCAATAGAAATATCACACAAGCATAATGGTTGAGCCGGCGCCAGGCAAGCAAGAGTGCCGATCGCGCCCATGTCGACGAAAACAGTGTTGCACAAAGAAAACCACCTTGCGGTGGCTTCTTTCGTAATGCTTGCGGAGTGCGGGATTCGCCTGCATATGAAAAAAGCCACCTTGCGGTGGCTTTTTTCATGATACTTGGCGGAGAGGGTGGGATTCGAACCCACGGTACGGTCGCCCGTACGCCTGATTTCGAGTCAGGTACATTCGACCACTCTGCCACCTCTCCGGCTTTGGTCGATCCTTGCAGTGAGCTGCAAGAGACCGCCATTATAGACGCATTCGAGAAAAATGGAAGGGGAAAATGTGCATGTAAGCACGATCCCCCTACACCACCACTCAGGCAGCCGGCGCCAGACGCTCCAGCCCGCCCATATACGGACGCAGCACTTCCGGCACGATCACGCTGCCGTCGGCCTGCTGGTAATTCTCCAGCACCGCCACCAGGGTGCGGCCCACGGCCAGTCCCGAGCCGTTCAGGGTGTGCACCAGCTCCGGCTTGCCGGCGGCATTGCGGAAGCGGGCCTGCATGCGGCGCGCCTGGAAGGCCTCGCAGTTCGACAGCGACGAGATCTCGCGGTAGGTGTTCTGCGCCGGCAGCCATACCTCGAGGTCATAGGTCTTGGCGGCGGAAAAGCCCATGTCGCCGGTGCACAGCTGCATCACGCGGTATGGCAGGCCGAGCGAGGTCAGGATGAATTCGGCCTGGCTGACCATCTCTTCCAGCGCCGCGTACGACTGCTCCGGATGCACCACCTGGACCAGCTCGACCTTGTCGAACTGGTGCTGTCGGATCATGCCGCGGGTGTCGCGGCCATAGCTGCCGGCTTCGGAGCGGAAGCACGGGGTATGCGCGGTCATCTTGATCGGCAGTTCGTCCAGCGCCACGATCTCGTCGCGCACCACATTGGTCAGCGAGACTTCCGAGGTCGGGATCAGGTAGAAAGTCTCGCCCTCGCCTTCGGCGCCGCCCTTCTTCACCGAGAACAGGTCGGCCTCGAACTTCGGCAGTTGGCCGGTGCCGCGCAGCGAATCGGCGTTGACCAGGTACGGGGTGTAGCACTCGGTATAGCCGTGCTGGCCGGTGTGGGTATCGAGCATGAACTGCGCCAGCGCGCGGTGCAGGCGCGCCATGCCGCCTTTCATCATCGAGAAGCGCGAGCCCGTGACCTTGGTCGCGGTTTCGAAATCCAGGCCCAGGCGCTCGCCGATGTCGACGTGGTCGCGCACCTCGAAGTCGAACGCGGCTGGCGTACCGACCTTGCGCACTTCGACGTTGGCGCTTTCGTCCTTGCCTTCGGGCGTGCTCTCGTGCGGCAGGTTAGGCAGTGCGGCGATGAAGCTCGTCAGCTTGGCCTGGACGTCGGCCAGCGCCACTTCGTTGGCCTTGAGCTCGTCGCCCAGTCCGGCGACTTCAGCCATCACGGCCGTCGTGTCTTCGCCTTTGCCCTTCAGCATGCCGATCTGCTTCGACAGCGAATTGCGCTTGCCTTGCAGTTCTTCGGTGCGCGTCTGGTTCGCCTTGCGTTCGGCCTCCAGCGCGTTGAAACTGGCCACATCGAGCTGGTACTTGCGGGTCGCCAGGCGGGCGGCGACGTTGTCGATGTCTTTGCGGAGAAGTTGGATGTCAATCATGTCTGGTTGGACTGGGCTGTATATCGAAAACACAATTGTACCAAGCCGACCGACATTATTTGCGAGATTCGGCAACCTTGCTGCCGGGGCCTCGTCAAGCTGCCCCTAAAACCGGCTTGCGCCGGTTTTAGCGGACTGCCAGGCGCGGTGCGCTGACGATCACGGTCTGGATGCTGGCCATGTCGATGGCCGGGACGGTCGATGCGGCGATCTCGATCGGACGCTCGTTGGCGGTAGCGAAACTGGCGACCAGGCCCAGGGCGGCGACGGCGAGGAACAGGGCTTCGAAGTTTTTACGGATGTTCATGATGGCTCCTTCAGGGGTTAGGGTGATTCGCGAATTGCTTTGCGATGGTGGTACTTTAGCCACCAGCCCCCTGGACTGCCATCGACTTGCGACGAAGCGCATGAAACGCGGCGCAGAATGCAGAAACGCCGGGCCGACTGCGTGCAGCCGGCGTGTTGGATTACGACCCGTCTCCGTTACCGCGCGCCTCGTCGTCCAGGCTGCGCAACCACGCCAGCTTCTCGGCGATCTTGGATTCGATCCCGCGCGGCACCGGCTGGTACCAGCCGGGCTCGGGCATCCCATCCGGCAGATAGGTCTCGCCGGCCGCATACGCGTTCGGCTCGTCGTGGGCATAACGGTATTCGTGGCCGTAGCCCAGCTCTTTCATGAGCTTGGTCGGCGCATTGCGCAGGTGAACCGGCACCTCGCGCGACTTGTCCTTGCGCACGAAGGCCATCGCCGCATTGAAGGCGTTGTAACCGGCATTGCTCTTGGACGCGATCGCCAGGTAGATCACGGCCTGCCCCAGCGCCAGCTCGCCTTCGGGCGAACCGAGCCGCTCGTAGGTCGCGGCGGCGTCGTTGGCCAACTGGATCGCGCGCGGATCGGCGATGCCGATGTCTTCCCACGCCATGCGCACGATGCGGCGCGACAGGTACTTGGCGTCGGCGCCGCCGTCGAGCATGCGGCACAGCCAGTACAGAGCGGCATCGGGGTGCGAGCCGCGCACCGACTTGTGCAGGGCCGAGATCTGGTCATAGAAATTGTCGCCGCCCTTGTCGAAGCGGCGCGCATTGAGCGTAAGCGCGTTCTCGACGAACTCGGCAGTGATGCGATTGGTCGCGGCGGTATTGGCCGAGGTGCTGGTCTGCTCGAGCAGGTTCAGGAAGCGGCGCGCATCGCCGTCGGCATAGCCGACCAGGGTGTCGATCGCCAGCTCCTCGAACTCCAGGTGCTGCAGCGCCTCCTTGCGGGCGCGTTCCAGGAGCTGGCGCATCTCGACGTCGCTTAATGCCTTCAGCACATACACCTGCGAGCGCGACAGCAGCGCCGAATTGACTTCGAACGACGGGTTCTCGGTGGTGGCGCCGATCAGCGTCACCAGGCCGCTTTCGACGAACGGCAGCAAGGCGTCCTGCTGCGATTTATTGAAGCGGTGGATCTCGTCGATGAACAGGATCGTGTGCTTGCCCCGCGCCAGGTACTGCTCGGCCTGCTCGATCGATGCGCGAATATCCTTGACGCCCGACAACACCGCCGACAGCGCGATGAACTCACAGTCGAAGGCGTACGCAGTCAGGCGCGCCAGCGTGGTCTTGCCCACCCCCGGCGGCCCCCACAGGATCATCGAATGCGGCTTGCCGGATTTGAAGACCAGATTCAGCGGCTTGCCGGGCCCCAGCAAATGGCTCTGGCCGACCACCTCGTCGATGGTGCGCGGACGCAGGGCTTCGGCCAGCGGCGCGGCCGGCGCGGTCTTGAACAGGTCATCCGTGGACATGAATGCGGAAAGGCGAATGGTTGTGCATGGGCGTAGTGTAGCCGATGCACGACGGGGCCGCGCGGCGCGCGCGCCCCGTTGATGACTTACTGGTTCACGACATCGGCGCCCTGCGGCACCGTGAACTTGAACTGCTGCGCGCCCAGTTGCGGGTTGCGCTGGAAGTTGGTGAAGGTCAGGCGCGAGGTCTGGCCGAAGGTGTCCTTCAATTCCATTGCCATCGGCACGCCATCCTTCAGGCCGATGCTGATCTGCTCGAACGAGGTGTCCTTGGCCTTTGGCGTGGCGTTCAGCCATTCCATGCCGTCCCGCGCGCCGGCTTCGCTCAGCGTGAAGTTCTCTTCCAGCTTGTTGCTGCCGAACAGGATCGCGGCCGGCGAGCTGCCCAGCGCGTTACCCAGCTTGCGAGTGGTGACCTGGTTCAGGTCCTTGTCGTAGATGTACAGGGTTTCGCCGTCGGCCTGCAGCACCTGTTCATAGGGCTTCTGGTAGGTCCAGATGAACTTGCCGGGGCGGGCGAACACGAAGCTGCCGCTCGAGGCTGGCGTGGCCTTGCCGCTTTTCGACTTGCCCAGTTGCTGCTGGGTGAATTCGCCCTTGGCCGACTGGGTCGAGGCGACGAAGGATTTGAACTGGTCGAGGGCGGCGGCGCTCGCCATGCCCGAAAAGGCGAAGGCGCTCGCGGCCACCAGCGCGGCAAAACTGAATTTGGTCATTGCTTGCATCGAAGGTTCCTTTATTGTTATTCGGCGCTTGCAGTCGGCACCAGGATGTCGCGGTTGCCGTTCGATTGCATCGGCGACACCATGCCGTTCTGCTCCATTTGCTCGATCAGGCGGGCGGCCCGGTTGTAGCCGATGCGCAGGTGACGCTGCACCAGCGAGATCGAGGCCTTGCGGTTCTTGAGCACGACCTGTACCGCCTGGTCGTACATGGCGTCGGATTCACCGCCGCCCTCGCCCGCCACCGCACCGTCGGCGCCACCTTCTTCCAGGGTGCCGCCTTCGAGGATGCCCTCAATATAATTGGGCGCGCCCTGCTCTTGCAGATGTTTTACAACTCGATGCACTTCCTCGTCCGACACGAAAGCGCCGTGGACCCGCACCGGCAGGCCGGTGCCGGGCGGCATGTAGAGCATGTCGCCCATGCCCAGCAGGGTCTCGGCGCCCATCTGGTCGAGAATCGTGCGCGAGTCGATTTTCGAAGAAACCTGGAACGCGATCCGGGTCGGGATATTGGCCTTGATCAGGCCGGTGATCACGTCGACCGACGGCCGCTGGGTAGCAAGAATCAGGTGGATCCCGGCCGCGCGCGCCTTCTGGGCAATACGCGCGATCAGCTCTTCCACCTTCTTGCCGACGACCATCATCAGGTCGGCCAATTCGTCGATGATGATGACGATGGTCGGCAGTTTTTCCAGCGGCTCGGGTGCGTCCGGCGTGATCGAGAACGGGTTCGGGATGTGTTCCTCGCGCTTGGCGGCCTCGAGGATCTTGGCGTTGTAGCCGGCCAGGTTGCGCACGCCCAGCTTGCTCATGAGCTTGTAGCGGCGCTCCATCTCGTTGACCGCCCAGTTCAGCGCGTGGCCGGCCTGGCGCATATCGGTCACGACCGGCGCCAGCAGGTGCGGAATGCCTTCGTAGACCGACATCTCCAGCATCTTCGGATCGATCAGGATCAGGCGCACGTCGGCCGGGTCGGATTTGTACAGCAGCGACAGGATGGTGGCGTTGATGCCGACCGATTTGCCCGAGCCGGTGGTGCCCGCCACCAGCAGGTGCGGCATCTTGGCCAGGTCGGCCACCACCGGCTTGCCCGCGATGTCCTTGCCCAGCGCCACGGTCAGGCTGGACGGGCTGTCGCCATACACCTTGGACCCGACGATCTCGGTCAGGCGCACGATTTGCCGCTTCGGATTCGGCAACTCCAGCGCCATATAGTTCTTGCCGGGGATGGTCTCGACCACGCGGATCGAGGTCAGCGACAACGAACGCGCCAGGTCGCGCGCCAGGTTGACGATCTGGCTGCCCTTGACGCCGGTGGCCGGCTCGATTTCGTAGCGGGTGACGACCGGGCCCGGATAGGCGGCCACGACCTTGGCTTCGACGCCGAAGTCGGACAGCTTCTTCTCGATCAGGCGGCTGGTGAATTCCAGCGTTTCGATGGACACCGTTTCCTGGGCGGCCGGCGCATCGTCCAGCAAGCCCAGCGGCGGCAGGCCGGAGTCGCCGTTCAAGTCCTGGAACAGCGGCGACTGGCGCTCCTTCTCGGCGCGCTCTGACTTTGGCACGCTGACCATCTGCGGCTCGATCTTGATCGTGGGGGCGACTGCCTGGGCTGACGGCAAGGACGCCGACGATGGGGCGGCGGCGGCTTTCGGCGCCGGCTGCGCCAACTCCAGCGACGGCTCGGCCTTCACCACCGGGATCGGCTTGTCCGCATGCTTTTCGGTGAACTTAGCGCGCTCGTGGACCACCACTTCATCGCGCTTGACGGCGGCGGCCTCGCCATGGCGGCGGTCCTCGATGTCTTCCATGCGCAGGCGGAACCAGTCGAAGGTGCCGTCGACCACGGCGCCGATGCGCTCGGCCACGGCCAGCCACGACACCTGGAAGAACAGCGAAAAGCCCAGGAAGAACAGCAGCAGCAGGAGCAGGGTCGCGCCGGTCGAGCCGAAAGCAACGTGGCTCGCATGGCCGATCAGCTGGCCCAGCACCCCGCCCGGGGCGCGCGGCAGCTCGACGTCCCACGACCACATGCGCAGGTATTCCAGGCCGACGCTGCCGGCGAACATCAGGGCGAAGCCGATCCAGCGCACGTACATCTCGCCGTGGTGCGGTTCCTCTACCTTGGTGCCGAGCTTGTCGGTGAGCCGGCGCCAGCCGCGCCAGACCTGGCGCAGGAAGATCACGCCCCACCACCAGGCCGAGAAACCGAAGATGAACAGCAGCAGGTCGGACAGCCAGGCACCGGCGCGCCCGCCCAGGTTGGCGATGCGCGGCACGACGTTGGCGTGCGACCAGCCCGGATCGAGCTTGCTGTAGCTGAGCAGGATCAGGACGAAATACAGGAAGGCGACGGCGCCGGCGATCCAGCGCGCCTCGGACAGCAGGCGCGCGAGGCGGCCCGGCAGCGGACGACGGGCGGCGGCGCTGGCCTGGGTGCGGGTGTATCCGGAGGTGCTGGCTTGGCTATTCTTGCTCATTACAGGTACTGCGGAAGTAAGTACTATCGACGATCCGCCCATTCTAAGCGATATACGGCCGCGTTGCCCCCACGATTCATGCACATCTGCATCATCGACTATAATCGGCGCTCTCTGGACACCCCTCTGGCTGGCTTCGGTGGCCCTTGATTCCTGTCAGGCCGCCCCCAATTGCCGTGTGTCCACATAACAACCACGTGAAGCAAAGAGCGCCGCCATGACTACTACCAAACACGCCAAAGTCCTCATCCTCGGTTCCGGGCCAGCCGGCTACAGCGCCGCGGTGTACGCCGCCCGCGCCAACCTGAAGCCGATGCTGGTGACCGGCGTCGAGCAGGGCGGCCAGCTGATGACCACCACCGACGTCGAGAACTGGCCGGGCGATCCGCTGGGCGTGCAGGGTCCGGAACTGATGCAGCGCCTGTTGCAGCATGCCGAGCGCTTCAACACCGAGATCGTGTTCGACCACATTCACACGACCTACCTGAACGAAAAACCGATCCGTCTGGTGGGCGACAGCCACACCTTCACCTGCGACGCCCTGATCATCGCCACCGGCGCCTCGGCCCAGTACCTGGGCCTGCCGTCGGAACAGGCCTTCATGGGCCGCGGCGTGTCGGCCTGCGCCACCTGCGACGGCTTCTTCTACCGCAACCAGGAAGTCGCGGTCATCGGCGGCGGCAATACCGCGGTCGAGGAAGCGCTGTACCTGGCCGGCATCGCCTCGAAAGTCACCCTGATCCACCGCCGCGACAAGTTCCGCGCCGAGCCGATCCTGGTCGACCGCCTGATGCACAAGGTCAGCGAAGGCAAGATTGTGCTCGAGCTGAACCAGACCCTGGACGAAGTCCTGGGCGACCAGAGCGGCGTGACCTCGCTGCGCCTGAAATCGGCCAACAGCGACGAAACCAAGGAACTGACCGTGCACGGCCTGTTCGTGGCGATCGGCCACAAGCCGAACACCGGCATCTTCGAAGGCCAGCTCGAAATGCACAGCGGCGGCTACCTGGTGACCAAGTCGGGCCTGGAAGGCATGGCGACCGCCACCAGCGTGCCGGGCGTGTTCGCCGCCGGCGACGTGCAAGACCACATCTATCGCCAGGCGATCACCAGCTCGGGTACCGGTTGCATGGCCGCGCTCGACGCCCAGCGCTACCTGGAAGCGCTGGAAGACGATCCTAAATAAGCGATCCAAAGTAATCAACGCACTAAAAAGGTAGCAAGCGATGGCGGGCATGAAAGACTTCGCGCAGCTGAAAGGCTTGCGCGACCAGCTCAAGGAAGACGAGCGCGTGCGCGCCATCGAACAGGCCGAACGCGAAAAGCGCGAGCGCATCGCGCGCGAACGGGCGGTGGAATTCCGCACCTCGATGGAAGGCATCACCAAGATGCCCGAATCGGACCGCTACGTGCACCGTCCCGTGTACGTGGCGCCCAACCGCGCCGCGCAAGCGCGCGCGCAGCTGAGCCCCGAGGACGAAACGGCGGACGTGCTGCGCGCCTCGATGTCGGATGAACTGTCCGACCTGTTCGACGTCGAGGGCATGCTCGACGAAGACCCGTCCATGAGCTATGCCCGCGACGGCGTCGGCCCCGATGTCGTGAAGAAGCTGCGCAAGCGCCACTGGCCGATCCAGGACGAACTCGACCTGCACGGCCTGACCCGCGACGGCGCGCGCGACGCCCTCACCGATTTCCTGCACCGCGCCAACCGGCGCGGGATGCGCTGCGTGCGCATCATCCACGGCATCGGCTATGGTTCGCCCAAGGGCGAGCCGGTGCTGCGCAGCATCGTGCACAGCTGGCTGGTGCAAAAAAACGAAGTCATCGCTTTCTGCGCCGCCGGTCGGAGCGACGGTGGCCATGGCGCCCTCATCGCCCTGTTGCGCCCCGCCCTGCACGATTGATGTTGCGCGCGTTGGACGGTATGCTCGTTCTCGTGTGACAATCACTCATTTCAAACTGGCAATTTCGCCGGAAATTGTCTGTTAACTGTAGAATGCTTCGTACCCGGACGCTTCCGGATTGACCGCAAAGGGGATGTGTGAATTGAACGCGACGCAAGCAGTTCCAATGGAACACGGACGGCAGGTCGACCTGCAATCCTGCGCCGACGAACCGATCCACGTCCCGGGCTCGATCCAGCCGCACGGCGCCCTGCTGTTCTTCCATGAGGACGGCCAGCTGGAAGGCTGGAGCATGAACGCGCCGGCGATGCTCGGCATCGTGCCCGCGCTCGGCCTGCCTTATTCCGATCTCGGCTTGCCGGCTGACGCCGCCGATGCCATCGCCGACTGCATCGCCGTGCGCGACGACGACGATGCCGCGCCGCTGGTGGCCAGCCTGCGCGTCGGCGACATCGATTACGACTGCGTAGTGCACGCCGAAGCCGGACGCATCGTCGCCGAGTTCGAGTTGCGCGAGACGTCGAGCGAGGAAGTGTCGCGCTTCGCGATCAAGGCCCACGGCTCGATCGACCGTTTGCGGCGCCAGAAGACCATCGAGGCCCTGCTGGCCTCGGCGGTGCAACAGGTGCGCGAGTTCACCGGTTTCGACCGCGTGATGGCCTATTGCTTCCGCGCCGACGACAGCGGCGACGTGGTGGCCGAGAGCCGCCGCGACGACCTGGTGCCCTACCTCGGACAAAGATACCCTGCCGGAGACATCCCGACCCAGGCGCGCCGCCTGTACACGCTCAATACCCTGCGCATGATCGCCGACATGGACTACGAGGCGGTGCCGCTGTATGGCGCGCCGGGTGCGGCGCCGCTGGACATGAGCTTCGCGGTGCTGCGCAGCGTCTCGCCGGTGCACGTCGAATACCTCAAGAACATGCACGTGTACGCCTCGATGAGCGTGTCGATCGTGATCAATGGCCGCCTGTGGGGCTTGATCGCCTGCCATCACATGGCGCCCAAGCTGGTGCCGCATGCGGTCCGCATGGCGGTCGACGTGCTGGCCCAGGTGATGGCCTCGACCATCCACAGCATCGAAGCGCGCCACGAAGCGTCGCTGGCCGAGCAGTCGGCGCGCGTGCGCACCGCGCTGGTCGAATCGCTGCTGCTCGACGACGACCCCCTCGACGCGCTGGGCGAACACGCGCGGGCGCTGATGGCGGCCAGCGGCACGCAGGCGATGGTGGCGACCCAGCACGGCAAGATCGGCGCCCATGGCGACCTGCCTACCGGCCTGGCCGAGGCGATTGTCGCCTCGCTGCCCGACAATCAGCACGACCTGGTGGTGCGCGAGATGCGCGCCGACTGGCCGGAAGCCCTGCGCGAACTACTGGGAAAGTGGGTCGGCCTGCTGGCCCTGCCCTTCGACCCGCTCGGCCACGGCTGGTGCATCCTGCTGCGCGTCGAGCAGATCGAGACCGTGGCCTGGGGCGGCCGCCCGGACAAGACCGAAGCCATCGGCCCGCTGGGCGCGCGCCTGACGCCGCGCGGCTCGTTCGACGCCTGGCACGAAACGGTGCGCGGCTGCGCCCACCCATGGGAGCACAGCGTGCTGGCCAATTCGCGCTTGACCCTTGCCGAACTGGTGCGCGCCATGAACGCGCACCGCTCGCAGACCGAGGCCACCCGCGCCCAGCTGCTGGCGATGCTCGGCCACGACCTGCGCGACCCGCTGCACTCGATCAATATGGCCGGCATGGTGCTGGAACGCACCGGCGGCGCTAGCGGCGGCAGCAGCCAGCCGACCATCGGCAAGCGTATCCAGTCCTCCACCAACCGCATGCAGCGCATGATCAGCCAGGTGCTGGACATGAGCCGCATCGACCGCGGCATGGGCCTGGGCGTGGCGCTCGAAGAGGTCGACCTCAAGGCATTGCTGGTCGACCTGATGGACGAGGCGCGCATGGCCTATCCGTCGATCCCGCTGGAACTGATATGCGACGACCCGGCCACGGTGAAGGCCGACAGCAGCCGACTGGCCCAGGTGCTGTCCAACCTTCTGAGCAATGCGCGCCACCACGGCGAGCCGGGCCAGCCGATCACGGTCTGCCTGCGTGCGCGGGACGGCGAGGCCTCGGTCGCGGTGTCGAATGCGGGCGCGCCGATCCCGCCGGAGACAGTGGCGACCCTGTTCAATCCCTTCAAACGGGCTTCGCTCAACAATCCGCGCAACCGCACCGGCATGGGCCTGGGGTTGTACATCACGCAGCAGATCGTGCGCGAGCACAGCGGCGAGATCGCCTACCGCTACGAGAACGAGCGGGTGGTGTTTACCTTGCGCCTGCCGCTGGTCGGCGGCTGACCAGCGTCGGCAGCGTCCAGCCGCCGCCCGCCGCGATGCCGCGGCACATGCCGGTCGTGCTGGACGCCGTGTGCACGAAGCGCCGGCCGTCCCACACCCATTCGTCGTGCCCCCAGCAGTCGCCGATGCCACGGCCCTTGTGAGATGCGCCGATGACACCCTTGTCGTAGTCGGTGCCCGACTGCGTCACCGCGACCGGCCCGAATGGCGGCTTGCGGTTGGCGACCCAATAACCGTACCCCTCGTTGTACGCGCCGCGCCAGCAGCGCGCCGAGACCAGCATCGTCGTTGACGTGAGCGGCGCATAGGCGAATTTGCTCTCGCCGGTGGCGATCGCCTCCAGGTCGCCGCAGTCCTCATTGCCGGCGGTCTTGCGCAGGGTCGCCAGCAGGATCCGTTCTTCTTCCTTGCCCATCGGCGCCAGTTCGCCAGCCGGAACCGGCGCCGCCGTGACGAGCGGCGCCGGCAGCGGCGGCAACACGTCCTGCTCCGACCTCGATTCCTTGCGCATGGCGGCGCTCGGCGTTCCCAGGCGGCCCTGGAACTCGTCCATCTTGAGCAGGACGGCAGAGGCGCCCTTGCCCGACAGGGACCAGGTCAGGCCTCCGGCACGCCAACTCACCTTGCCGGAGCCGGCCACCGCACGCAGCAGCGCCTGGGCCTGGGAAGCGCTCAGGTTGCCGATCGACTCCTCGCCTGTCAGCTTGACGCTGCCAAGCGCGCGGCCGTCGACCTGCATCGCGAGCGTCGCGGGCAAGTCGATGCCGTCGTCGGCGTCGCCCAGCCGCAGCTTCATATCGAAAGCCTGGCCCGGCCCTGCCCGGCGTTCCAGCAGGACCGACAGCGGCCGGTTGCGGCCTTCCTCGGCATGGTAACCGGCGGCGCGGCAGGTACGGGTGTTGTCGCAGGCGAGTTCCCAGTCGTGGTGCTGGAAAGACAGCTTGGGAAACTCGGTGGCCCACAGTGGATTGGCGGGGTTGGCGGCGGCCAGGGAGGCCAGGAATAAGGTGGCGATACGCATGCGCGGGCGGGCTTTCTTTCGTCGGTAAGGGCGCCGCAGATTTACCTAACGTAAGTCTGCAGGCGCATGGTAGTCTAACAACACTTCCCGCTTCCTGCTGCTGCATGACCCTCATCAAGTTCATCGAAATCATGGCGATCCTGGTCGGCGCGTTTTCCGGCTTCATCGAGGCGCGGCGCAAGCGCATGGATCTGGTCGGGGTCTTCACAGTCGCCTTCATCACCGCCTTTGGCGGCGGCACCCTGCGCGACATCCTGCTCGACAAGCGTCCCCTGTTCTGGGTCACCCATCAGGAATACGCGATCGCGATCTTCGTGCTGGCGCTGGTGGCGTCGCCCCTGATCCGCACGCTGCGCCAGATCGTGTCGGAACGCCTGATCGTGGTGGCCGATGCGGTGGGACTGGGATTGTTCTCGATCGCCGGGACGTCGGCCGCGCTGGCGGCCGAGATGCCGATCTTCATCGCCTCGATGATGGGCGTGATCACCGGGATCTTCGGCGGGGTACTGCGCGACATCGTCTGCAACGAGGTGCCGATGGTGTTCCGGGACGGCAAACCGTATGCGATCTGCGCCTTCCTCGGCAACTGGCTGTTCCTGTTGATGGGTAAATACGGCGTGTCGCACGACTTCGCGTTGTGGTCGAGCTGCCTGTTCATCAGCGGGCTAAGGCTGCTGACGTGGAAGTTCGATATGCGGATGGGGCGTTAATAAGCCAATGTTGAAAATATTAATCAACAGAACCAAAACTCGATTATGCGATCAAATTTAGTTGACGGACTCAATGTTTCATAAAGAATTTCTCCCATCAAAACTGATTAATCAATTCGCCTAAAGGAAAACAAAAATGCTTGATGATGAAATCACAAAATCGCAGCGACTAGTACGCACCGATGCTTATCAAATGTCAATCGGTGAAGTTGTAAATATGTACAAAGATGACGAGCTTCAAATTGATCCAGAGTTCCAGCGTCTGTTTCGATGGGAGTCAGTTCAAAAATCCCGATTAATAGAGTCAATCTTGCTTGGAATCCCGCTGCCACCAATATTTGTTTTTGAAGCAGAAAATACGAAGTGGGAGCTTATTGACGGATTACAAAGAATTTCCACTATTCTTGAGTTTATGGGTCTTTTGAAAGATCCAGCGACTGGCGTTGCGATTCCATCATCGCTTCAAGCAACTAAATACCTGCCATCACTTAATAATGTAGTGTGGGAAAAGAACGATCTTATAGAGGATCTTCCACTTGATCAACAGATCCCTCTAGACAAAGCTTATCAGCTAGCGATTCGGCGCGCTCGCATAGGTGTCGAGATTTTAAAAAGGCCGAGCGATAACAACACAAAGTTTGATTTGTTTCAGCGCCTAAATGCAGCCGGCACTCCGGCCAACGCACAGGAATTAAGAAACTGCGTGATCATCATGATCAATGGCGATTATCACCGAACGCTGAAGGATTTAGCCAACTTCGTAGACTTCCGAACGGTTGTTCCAGTATCCGAAGAGCAAGCTGATCGTCAAAAATATCTTGAATATGTTTGTCGCTTCCTAACTCATACGTATGTAAACTATGACGGGAAATTGGATGTTGAGGAATATATTGATGAGGGAATGATCGAATTAGCACAGATAGGCGAAACTGCAGACGCCAGCCATCGATTTAAGACTACTTTCACTTATCTTTCCGAATTATACGGGCCTAACGCGCTACGTCGTGACATGGATAAGTCTCAAAAGTTTGGCCTTGCTGCATTTGAAAGTATCGCAGTAGGAATTGCACGTAATTTAGAGGCAATCCAGAAGCTTCCAAATCCTAAAGAATTTATTGAAGATCGAATTTCAGGATTCTGGAAATCCCCTGAGATTGAGAAATTTTTTGTAGTTGCTGGTCAACGTGGCACCACTCGAATTCAAAGGACGGTACCGTTCGGTTCAAATTGGTTCAAACCATGAGCAAACCGAGAAGCGAGGAAGAGCTATCCAATGCATTAGATGGCAACCTCACATTTCGCATTCGAGAGCTATAAGATTTAAAAAGGGCGATACTTGATGCAAACGACCTAAACCGTACGGTCTTATTAAAGGCAATGGTCGCCTTGGCGTATGCAAATTGGGAAGGTTACGTGAAATTCAGCGCTCAAAAATATTTCGACTTTTTGACAATGCGCAGACTATCATTTGATAAGCTATCGAATCAGATATATATAAACTCATTCTTAACTCGACTTGCCTCTCTGAGCAACACACGACCGAATATTGATGAGCGGATACGACTTATTTCTGAGATTATTGATTCCCAAGATAAAAGATTCTCTTACATCAACCCAGATCTCATAAGCACAGGGTCCAATTTGAAATCCAGTGTATTAAGAGACATCTGCAAGATATGTGGCATTGACTACAACATCTTCATCAACAAAGAAACATTTATTGATGTTATCTTGCTCAAGCGACGTAATTCTATCGCACACGGGGACGAAGCATTAGTATCGATAGATGAGCTAGATACTTTGGTCGACACGGTGATCGAGCTTATGAGGACATTCAAAAATGAGCTGGAAAATCTCGTGTATCTAAAGAAATATATGCGAAATGATATTCCGTAGAAATCGTTGAGGCTAACTATTTAGTTAGCCTCGAATTTACCGTATTAACTAAATCTTCAGTCTAAACTGCGTCCGCGCCAGTCTCGCCGGTACGAATACGAATCACCTGCTCCACGTTCTGCACGAAGATCTTGCCGTCGCCGATCTTGCCGGTGCGCGCGGCCTTGATGATGGCGTCGACCACCTGCTCGGCCATCGGATCGTCCACTACCACCTCAATCTTCACCTTCGGCAGGAAGTCGACCACATATTCGGCGCCGCGATACAGCTCGGTATGGCCCTTCTGGCGGCCGAAGCCCTTCACTTCGGTCACGGTCAGGCCGGTCACGTTCACCTCGGCCAGCGCTTCGCGCACTTCGTCGAGCTTGAACGGCTTGATCACGCAGGTAATCTGTTTCATGGTGTTGGTCCTTTCATGTACCAAAGTTAATCGGGGATGTTCGCCAGGTCGTCCAGCCACACGGTGGCTTCGGAATCGGACGGCGCGCGCCAGTCGCCGCGCGGGGACAGCGAGCCGCCATTGCCGACCTTCGGTCCGTTGGGCACGCAGGAGCGCTTGAACTGGCTGGTCTTGAAGAAGCGGAACAGGAAGATCGACAGGTTGCGCTTGATGGCGCCAAGGTCATACTGGTTGCGCGTGCCCAGTTCCTCGGGCCAGCGGCCAAGTTCGCGATCCTGCCAGGCAGAATACGCGAGGAAGGCCGTCTTGCTCGGCTTGTAGCCGTAGCGCAGCGTGTAGAACAGGTTGAAGTCCTGCAGCTCGTAGGGGCCGATCCGGTCCTGCGTGCTCTGGGCTGGTTTGTCATCATTCTCGCCGCCTGGCACCAGCTCGGGACTGATCTCGGTGTCGAGGATGTCGAGCAGCACCTGGGCGTCGCCGCCGACCACGGCGCCGGTCTCGGCCACCCAGCGCACCAGGTAGGAGATCAGGGTCTTGGGCACGCTGGCGTTCACATTGTAGTGCGACATATGGTCGCCCACACCGTAGGTGCACCAGCCCAGCGCCAGCTCGGACAGGTCGCCGGTGCCGATCACGATCCCGTTGTGGAAGTTCGCCAGGCGGAACAGGTGGTTGGTGCGCTCGCCCGCCTGCACGTTTTCGAAGGTGATGTCGTATTCGGCCTTGCCCTCAATGTAGGGGTGGCCCAGGTCCTTGAGCATCTGGATACAACTCGGGCGGATGTCGATCTCTTGCGCGCTGCAGCCGACCGCCGCCATCAGATCGCGCGCCTGCCTGAGCGTGCGACCGCTGGTGGCGAAGCCCGGCATCGTATAGGCCAGGATGTTGGTGCGCGGCAGGCCGAGACGGTCCATGACTTTCGCGCACACCAGCAGCGCATGGGTCGAGTCCAGCCCGCCCGACACGCCGATCACCACTTTCTCGATGCCGCTCGACGACAGGCGCTGGATCAGCGCCTGCACCTGGATGTTATAGACTTCAAGGCAGCGCTCGTCGCGGCGCGCGGCGTCGGCCGGCACGTAGGGGAACCGCTCGATCTTCCGCTGGAGCGGCAGGGTGCGCGCCAACGGTAAATCCAGCTCGAAACCGATCACGCGGAAATTCGACACCTCACCGGCATGGCGCCGCACCGATTGGGCGAAGGTGGTCGCCTTCATGCGCTCGGTCGACAGACGGTCCAGGTCGACGTCGGCATAGATGATGTGCGAATCGTCGGCAAAGCGCTCGGACTCGGCCAGCAGCTCGCCCTTCTCGTAGATCAGCGACTGGCCGTCCCAGGCCATGTCGGTGGTCGATTCGCCGCGGCCGGCCGAGGTGTACAGATAGGCCGCCATGCAGCGCGCCGACTGCTGGCCGACGAGCTGGTGGCGGTAGCCGCTCTTGCCCACCACGACGTTCGACGCCGACAGGTTGACCAGCACCGTGGCGCCGGCCAGCGCCGCGAACGAGGATGGCGGCACCGGCACCCAGACGTCCTCGCAGATCTCGACGTGGAAGCGCAGCAGCGGCAGGTTGGCGACCTCGAACAGCAGGTTGGCGCCGAAGGGCACGGGCACGCCGAACAGGTCGATCTGGTCCACCGCCGCGCAATCTGCGGGGGTGAACTGCCGGGATTCGTAAAACTCGCCATAATTAGGCAAGAAACTCTTTGGCACCACGCCCAGCACTTTGCCACCCGCGACCACCACGCCGCAATTGAACAGCATGTGGTTGACCCGCAGCGGCATGCCGATGACCATGGCCAACGGCAGCGTTTTTGACTCATCGACGATGGCCGCCAGGCCCTCGAGGGTGGCGTCGAGCAGCGCGCGCTGGTGGAACAGGTCGTCGCAGGTGTAGGCGGACAGGCCCAGTTCGGGGAATGCGACCAGGGCCGCGCCCTGCTCTGCAGCCTGGCGCGCGAGCACGATGGTCTGCAGGGCGTTGTACGCCGGGTCGGCGATCCGCACGCGCGGGATGGCCACCGCGACGCGGGCGAAATGGTGCGAATAGAGATTGAAGAATGGGCTGTTCATAAAATGATCTTCGCAGTGAGACAGGTCGAGGTTGCATCGCTGCCTGTCGTCACTCACCTCGTCAATGGAAGCAATTTTGAATTATCGCACGCATATCGTTTCCGATCTGTCCGAAGTCGGCCAGGCCTCCTGGGACGCACTGGTCCAGGCCCAGGCGGCGCCGACGCCGTTTCTCTCCTACACCTTCCTGCATGCGCTGCACGCCTCGGGCAGCGCCTCGCCCGAGACCGGCTGGCAGCCGCAATTCCTGCTGCTGTACGACGAACAGGACGTGCTGGCCGCCGCCCTGCCCCTGTACGTCAAGGGCCACTCGTATGGCGAATACGTGTTCGACTGGGCCTGGGCCGACGCTTATCAGCGCCATGGGCTCGAGTATTACCCCAAGCTCCTGAGCGCGATCCCATTCACGCCGGTGGCCGGCGCACGCCTGATGGCGCGCGATGCCGCGGCGCGGGCAGCCCTGGTCGACGTGCTGTGCGCCACCCAGCGGGCGACCGAGGTGTCGTCGACCCACGTGCTGTTCCCGCCCGAGGAAGAGGCGCAGCAACTGCGCGATGCCGGCTTCCTGCTGCGCAGCGGCGTGCAGTTCCACTGGCTCAACGGGGGCTACCGCAGCTTCGACGAGTTCCTGGCCACGCTCGAGCAGAAGAAGCGCAAGAACATCCGCGCCGAGCGGCGCAAGGTGAAGGAAGCCGGCGTGACGATGCGCAGGGTGCGCGGCATGGACGCCACGCGCGAGGACTGGGTGCTGTTCAACCGCTGCTACCGCAACACCTACCGCGAACATCACTCGACGCCCTACCTCAACCTGGATTTCTTCCTGCGCATCGGGGAAACGATGCCCGACAATATCCTGCTCGTGATCGCCGAGAAGGAAGGCCGGGCGATCGCGGCCTCGCTGGTGATCCACGACGCGGACACGCTGTACGGCCGCTACTGGGGCGCGCTCGAACACGTGGCCTGCCTGCACTTCGAGGCCGCCTACTATCAGCCGCTGGAGTTCTGCATCGAGCAGGGCATCGCCACCTTCGAGGGCGGCGCCCAGGGCGAACACAAGATGGCGCGCGGCTTCCTGCCGACCCGCACCTGGTCGGCGCACTGGCTGGCGCATCCGTCGTTCGCGGACGCGGTCGAGCGCTTCCTGGAGCGCGAGGCGGGCGGGATCGACGATTACATGGATGAGCTGAACGAGCGCAATCCGTTCCGGGCACGCTGACGGCGTCCGCCGCTTGCCGCGTGCGGCAATGGTCCAATGGCAGCGCACGCGCTGCCCGCTTAGACTGCGAGGGATCGAATCGACAACTTCTATGCCGAGACAATTTGGGAACTATCTCTTGTCCCGGCCCCTCTTACAACCGTTGGCGGCTGTATTTAGTTGTCGGTAAGGTTGATGGCGGTGAGTTCCACCGTCCCTGCCTGTGGAGGAGAAGGCGCTGGCCTGACATGTACGTTGTTAGGTGAAACCGTCTCCGGTGAAGCAGGAATTCAACAGGAAAGATAACTACGGTTAGCTTTACGTAAGTTTGAAAGAACGGAATACATCGACAAGTACAACGGCAGATTCGACGATGGCTACGCAGCGTATCGCAAGTAGGCGCTCGCGCCCATGATCGTCATGGGCATCCTCAAGATGGAATTCAAGCCACCCGTGCCGCCGAGCCGGCAGTACGCCTATTACCCGGGCACCAGCACCGTGCCGGAACATTCTGCCGCCAATACCCACGGCGTCTCGTTCAAGGTGCTGGCGGACGTCGAGTTCACCGCCGACAGCCAGGGCATCCTGTTCGCCCATGGCTCCCGCTTCGGCGGCCATGCGCTGTTCGTCAAGAACGGTAAGCTCATCTACGTCTACAACTTCCTCGGCATCCCGCCCGAGCAGCGCCTGGTCGGCGATGCGCCGCGCTCCGGCAAGCACGTGGTCGGCGTCGAATTCACCAAGGAGAGGATGGGCGAATACAAGGAATCGTACGGCCCGGCGCGCCTATACGTCGATGAACGGGTCGTGGCCGAAGCGGAGATCCGCACGATGACGGGGCACTTCGCCATTACCGGCGAAGGCCTGTGCATCGGCTACGACTCGGGCGACGGCGTGTCGCACGATTACCGGCCCAAATTCGCATTCGCGGGTGGCAAGATCAACAAGGTCGTGTTCGACGTCGGCAGCGACCTGTACGTCGACGTCGAGACGCACCTGGTCGCCGCCATGGCGCGCGATTGAGCGCTTAGCCGCGCTTACCGTTTCTTGCTGGTGACGTTGATGAAGTCCGACTTGCGGATCATCCCGTGCACGCCCTTGGTGCCGTCGACGACCTGGCTCACCTGGAACTCGGAGGCGGCGCTCAAGTAGGCGTAGGCGGTGGCGCGGTCCATGCCGAGCACCTCGGTCAGGAAGCGGATCGATTCGCGCACGGCATCCTTCATCGCTTCATCGAGGTCGGGATTCAGGCCGATCGTCACCCAGTGGTCTGGGGTCTCGCCCATCGGGCGGCCAAGGCTGCCGGAGCTCGATGGGATGGCCTTGTCGCCCTTCTTGAGCAAGGTGATGCGGAAGGTCGGGCGCATCGAATGCTCGAGCGCGGTCAGCGCGACTTCGCCGTCGCCCTGCACCATATGCGGGTCGCCCGTATAGAAGTTGGCGCCTTTGACCAGCACCGGGAAATATACGGTGGTGCCGACGCCCAGGTCGTTGATGTCCATATTGCCGCCATGCAGACCAGGCGGGACCGAATGGACCTTGGCGGTAGTTGCCGCCGCCACGCCCATCGTGCCCATGAACGGCGCGGTCGGGAAGATCACCTCGGTGCCGTCCTTGGTCTTCATCACACCTTCCCATTTGCCGTCCTTGCCGCGGCGGATCGGGGTGAACACCGACACGTTGTGATAGGCCTCCGGGTTGGCCGCGGAGGCGTTCGCCAGCGGTTTCGGCGTTTCGGGGAATTCACCCGGCAACGCGCCCTTGCCGTGGCGGTTCGACACGACGCCATACGGCACGCGCGGCACCGCCGACAGCAGCTCGACCTTCAGCACGTCACCCGGTTCCGCGCCCTGGATCTCGACCGGACCGGTCACGATGTGCGGGCCGTCCTTGGCGAAATCGTGGGCCATGTTCGAGCCGGTGATGGCGATGGCGTCCTTGAGCACCATATTCGTCGGGATGCCCTTGCTGCCGAAGTACTTGACCGGATCGCGGCCCTGGTCTTCCACCATGCCTTCGTGCGACAGCGTGTCGAACACGATGGTGGCGCCCGACGGAACCGACAGCACTGGCTTGGTGGCCGCGTTCGGCAGATAGCCCCACTGGATCGTGTCCACGGTCGACGGGACGTAATAGACCTCATGCTGGGTGCCGGGAAGGACGATGCGGCCTGGCTTGTCAGCCAGCGGTTGCAAGGGGAAGCCGGCATCGGCCGCTTGGGCGGATGCGGCAAGCGGGGCCATGCCTGCGATGGCGAGTGCGGTCAGGAGAGGGATGTTGCGAAACTTCATGAAGGCTCCGATGTAGAACTGTTTAGCAGGAACCTGCTAAACAGCAACAACCGTGCCAAACCGTTTCGGAGCTTTTTTGCAGAAAACGCACTGTGGCAGTGCGCTAGCTGTGTCATCAAACAACAAAAGTATTCCACTATGATGCATATTCGTCTATACAAATACGCTTGGGTCGCGATAAGCGATACCGACGAAAAAAAAGCTGGACCGCGATACGGATCCAGCTTTTTATCTATTGCCGCCCACGATCTGGCGGCAGACGTGCTTAATTCCAGCCGCCCGCATTGCTGCGGAAATTCTCCTGGAACGGCTTGCCGGCCTCAGCCTGCTTGCGAATGACGCTCTTGGCGCGGCTGCCGGCGGCAGCGACGAGAGCATTGACGATTTTTTTCACGTGCGACTCCTTGATTGCACCGCCGACAACGGCGGCTCCTACGATAACGACTACTATGCAACCGTTATATAGGCGACCCGGACGAACTTCCAATTCCGAGTAGCAATATCAGACATCAACTTCGTGAATGTTAATCGAGTTGCCTCCCTAGCCAGCTATGGATCCCATCGAGCGAGCGGAATTCGGACACGGAGCGGCAGGCGATGTGCGGGTGGCGCGCTTGCAACATGCGCGCCAGGGCGGCGCCCGGCCCCAGTTCGAGCGCGACCGTGACGCCGGCTTCGATGCAGGCGTCCATGCATTCGCGCCAGAGGATCGGTTCGGCGATCTGGCGCGGCAGCTCGCGCATTGCCTTCTTCGCATCGGTGACCGGTTCGGCCGAGATGCCGGACAACACAGGGAAGGCCGGCGCCGACCAGCGCTGGCTGTCCAGCAGCGCCGCGAACGGCGCCACGGCGCCCTGCAGCAGCGGCGTGTGCGAGGCCACGGCGACCGGCAGCAAGGTCGCGCGTCCACCGGCCGCCAGCGCCGCTTGCGCCAGCGCTTCGCCCTGGGCTGCGGGGCCACCGGCCACCAGCGCATCGTCGCCGGTGATGATGGCGGCGTGAAAGCCGAAGCGCGCCAGCAGTGCCTCCACGCTCCCATCGGGCATGCCGGACAGCGCAACCATCGCCTGCGCCGGCCCGCCTTCCAGGCACGCATCCATCAGCCGCGCGCGCTCGATGGCCAGCCTCACCGCATCGTCCGGATCGAGCGCGCCGGCGACGCCATAGGCCGACAATTCGCCGATGCTGTAACCGGCGACCAGGGCCGGTTCGGGCAGCCGGGTGCGCAAGGCGGTCCACATCGCCAGGGTCGCCGCGACGATGGATGGCTGCGCGATGCGGTTCGCGAAACGCTCTTCGCTCTCCACCGAAGCGCGCAGCACCGGCGCCAGTTGCGGGTCGCCGAACCACGCGTCCAGCAACCGGCTGACGCCCGGATCGAGCCGCGCCAGATCGAACATGCCGGCATGCTGGGCGCCCTGCCCCGGGCACAGGATGGCGAGCCGTCCCGCCATGCTAATCGACCGTCACGGCCTGCAGCAGGCATGCCGCGCCCAGCAGGTCGGCCGCGCCGCCCGGCGACAGGCGTGCGGCGACAAAGTCCCGGTGACAGGCCCGCGCACGCGCTTCCCAATCCGGGCTGGCGGTGCCGCCGCGCGCGACGAAGGCGCGCGCCTGGCGCCGCACCGTCGCGGCGCCGTCAGGGCCGCCGCGATGATAGACGTTGGTGTCGCTGATGTGGGCCATCAGGGCGAACAGCGCATCGATGCGTGCTTCCCGGATGCCGTGGCCAGCGGCAAGAGTGCGGCGAAGGGCCGGCAGGCCGATATGAAAGACCGACGGGAAGCCGCGCGCGCCCTCTTCGCGTGCGCCGCTCGCCGCGTAGGCCGACCGCGCACGGGCCCCGTTCGATTGCATCTCGGGAGCGACACTGTGCGCGCCGAGTTCGCGCCCCCAGCCGTCGAGGAGCATGGCGTGCACCCTGCCTGCCGTCAGCGCCGCGCCACTGGCGTGGCAGCGCCCGATCGCGGCGCACAGCATGCCGAGGCAGAAAATCGCCCCGCGATGGGTATTGATGCCGGCGGTGGCGCGCAACATGCGCGCTTCGGCATCGATGCCGAGCCGCTTGAGCGCGTGGAACGGCGCGTCGCGCATGCCGGCGTGTGTGATGTCCAGAAAATAGCGGCGCAGCGCGAACATGCTGCGCAAGAAGGTCGCGGCCGTCATGTCGGTATGGCTGCCGTTGTCGACCAGCGAGACCAGGCCGGGCTTCGGATACAAGACCAGTTCGGCGTACAGGCTGCGCACGGCCAGGCGCGCGATGCGTTGGGCAAAGGCGCGCTCGCTGGCCGCGGCCAGCCGGTGCGGCGCCGGCGTCGTGTGCAGGGCAATCAATTTGGACACGTCTCCTCCTCCAGCGTCGCGATCAGTTCTTCGGGCAGCACCAGCGCGATCCGGTGCAGTCCCTTGGTCAGCACGCGCGTGCCAGGGGCGCCGGCAAAGGCCGCGCGCAACTCCTTCCATGCCACCGCGCGCCCGTCCGGGAACACCACTTCGCCATCGAGCGGCAGGATGCCCGCATGCCAAGCCAACAGGTCCAGCCCCTTCATCAACTGGCGCCGGCTAGTGGGCTGGAGCAGCACGTCGATGTCGGAATGCGGCGTCAGGTAGTACTGGCCGGTCAGCGCCGCCAGCGCCACCGAGCCATACACCGCCAGGCCTACTCCGGCTTCGGCGGCCTGGCTTTCGAGCAGGGCCAGGCTCTCGCGCCACTGCTCCGGCACCGCGTCCAGGGCAGCAACCAGCGGCAAGGCGCGCGTGCGGCGGCCGATATCGGACAGCTCGACCCGGCAGCCGAACTTCAGTTTACCGCCCTCCTCGGGCCGCGGCGGCAGCGGAAAGCCGATCGCCACCTCGTTTGGCGCCATCTCGGCCTCGGCGCGCCGCACCACGGCCGGCCAGCCGCCGTCGCGCCAGCGGTCGAGCGCGGCCAGCGCCGCCTCGGGCGCGCCGGCGCGCACGCGCTGCCAGCCGCGGCGCGTCAGCCACACCAGGTCATGCCGCGCGAACATGGCCGCCGCTCCGCACCGCTTCGGCGACCGGCTGCGCCAGCAGACGCCCACCGCGCTCCAGTCCCAGCGCCATGCGCCGGTCTTCATCGCTGGCATCGCCCAGTGCGCGTACCAACTGCCCGGCGAGATCGTCTTCCCAGATGCCGTGCAGGCCGCCCATGCGCAGATAGTTTTCGGGGCCCGGCGCGAATACCGGATTGTCCCGGGCCAGCTCGGTCAGGCGTTCCTCGGGCACCTTGGTGATGCGCGCCATTGCCGGCAGGCCCATCACGCGGATGGTCGACTGCGGCAGCGCATAGCAGGCGCTCGCGATCAGGCCGCTGGTGATGAAGCCGCCCGACAGGGCCTGGTCGTACACCAGGCCGATCACGGTATGGCCCTGGCGGCGCGCCAGGTCGACGCACTTGCCCAGGTGGGCCATATAGCTGTTAATGCCCAACATCTCGTCGCGGTGGCGCAGGCGCTGGCCTTGCGTATCGACCAGGATCAGGATCGCCCGGCCGGGATGCTCTTGCACGGTCTTGAGGATCGCCTGCGCCTGGGCCAGCGCGATCTCGATGCCGATCGGCGTGTGGCCGGTGGTGCCGATCACGGCGACCGGCCGGCCGTCGACCTGGGCCGTGCCCGACAAAAAATTATCGCGTTCGACGATGTCGTGACCGCCGGGGAAAAGCTGGGTCGTCAGTAGCTGCCAATCCATCATTGTGCTCCGGTTTTGGCGCGGTATTGCGCCGCCATGTCGAGGAAGGCGTCGGCCTCCAGCATCGGCACCCTGGCCGGCTCCGGCACGCCCAGTTTCTGCCACACGTCCATCGGTTCGGCCAGGCCCGCGCTGTCGTCCAGGCGCCGCGCCAGCATGGCCTGTTCGGCCAGCAGTCCCTCGAGCGTCAGGCGCACTTCGCCGCCCCGCAGCCCGGCGATCGCCGCGATGGCGGCCTTGCGAAAATCTTCCGACTCGTCCGCCACCAGCACCTGGCAATCGCCCAGCAGGTAGCGGTGCTTGCCGCCCGTGGTGCGCCAGACCAGCGCGCGGTCGCGCGAATCGAATTCCTCGACCCCATTCGCGGTTTCGATCACCTCGGGGCCGGACATCGCCAGCCGCCCCTCCTCGGACATGATGACGGTGTTGGCGCAGCGCGCCGCGATGCCCATGCCGCCGAAGCAGCCATTGGCGCCGCCCACCACCGCCACCACCGGGATGCCGGCGGCGCGCACGTCGAGCATGGCGCGCATCAC
This sequence comes from Massilia arenae, assembly GCF_008014745.1. Taxonomy (GTDB): domain Bacteria; phylum Pseudomonadota; class Gammaproteobacteria; order Burkholderiales; family Burkholderiaceae_D; genus Telluria; species Telluria arenae. Next base: position 56,871 of record NZ_VPFD01000026.1, on the reverse strand, counting down.
CTCCGACACCGCGATCAGGCCGGCGTTGGCCTCGTGCAGGCGCACCCCGCCCGATTCCAGCAGCAGCAGCACCGCGTGCGCGTTCTCGTCGATCGCGCGGCGCAGCATGCCCACCAGCTTGGCGCCGTGGACCTCGCCCACCGCGCCACCCATGAAACCGCCCTCTTGCGCGGCGCCGAACACCAGCTTGCCATCGAGCTTGCCGCGGCCGACGACGACGCCGTCGTCGAACGACACCGGCGCGTCGAGCTGGGCCAGGTGCGGGCTCGCCACCCGTTCGCTCGGCGGCAGGAATTCCTCGAAGCTGCCGGCGTCGAACATCGCCGGAATGCGCTGGCGCGCCGTCAATTCCTGATAACTGCTCATGGCGAGTCCTTTGAAAATGCGCCCGTCAGCGACTCCACCGCCTGGTCCAGCCGCAGGCTGACCACGGCCGGCGTGGCGCCCATATCGTTGATGCTGATGCGCGCGTCGGCGAGACTCCAGCGATCGTGAAAATCGGCCATCACGGCCTGCCAGGTAGCGCCGAAGCCGACGGCGGCGGTGCGCACCTCGATCTCGCACGCACCCTGCAAGGGTGACGGCTCGATCAATACTTCGAGATTGCCCGAGCCGACCACGCCCACCAGCTGCGGCATGCCGGCCAGCGAACGCCTGCCCTGCTCGAAACGGTATTTCAACGTTTCCATGGTTGTTTCCTCACCAGTTCCTGAAGCGCTTCGGCGGATCGTACAGGCCGCCGGACGCGCGCACCAGGCCCTTCATGTTCTTGGCGGCCAGCAGGTCGCGGGTCGCCATCCGTTTGTCGATGCCAAGGTCTTCGGGGCGCTGGACGATGCCGCGGTCGCGCAGGTTCTCGACCATGCGCTTGTCGCGCGCCATGCCCACCGGCGTGTAGCCTGCCACGCCGCGGATCGCCTGCTCGCGTTCTTCCTCGGTGCGGCACAGCAGCAGGTTGGCGATGCCCTCCTCGGTCAGGATATGGGTCACGTCGTCGCCATAGATCATCACCGGCGGGATCGCCATATTCGCCTGCTCGGCCAGCTGCCAGGCGTCGAGTTTTTCGACGAAGGCCGGCGCCATGTGCTCGCGGAAGGTCTCGACCATCTGCACCACCAGCTTCTGCCCGCGCGGGATCACGTTGCGGCCCGCGCGCGCCTGTTCGCCGGCCTTGAGCCAGGCCTTGCTCGGATGCCGCCGGCCGCGCGCATCGGCCCCCATATTCGGCGCGCCACCGAAACCGGCGATGCGGCCCAGGGTCGCGGTCGACGAATTGCCCTGCAAGTCGATCTGCAGGGTCGAGCCGATGAACATATCGCAGGCATAGTGGCCGGCCGCCTGCGAGAACGCGCGGTTGCTGCGCATCGAGCCGTCCGGTCCGACGAAGAACACGTCCGGCCGCGCACTGATGTATTTTTCCATGCCCAGTTCGGACCCGAAGGAATGCACCGATTCCACGAAGCCGGCTTCGATCGCCGGGATCAGGGCCGGATGCGGGTTCAGGGCCCAGTGACGGGCGATCTTCCCTTTCAGCCCGAGGCTGGCCGCATAGGTAGGCAGCAGCAGCTCGATGGCGGCGGTGTCGAAGCCGATGCCGTGGTTCAGGCGCTCGATCTCGTACTCGGCATAGATGCCTTTGATCGCCATCATCGCCATCAAGACCTGGATCTCGGAGATCTGGGCCGGATCGCGTGTAAACAGCGGCTCGATGTAGTACGGGGTCGGCGACTGCACCACGTAGCCGACCCAGTCGCCCGGAATGTCGACCCGCGGAAGCTTGTCGACGATCTGGTTGACCTGGGCGATCACGATGCCGCTCTTGAAGGCGGTCGCTTCGGCGATGGCCGGCGTGTCCTCTGTGTTCGGGCCGGTGTACAGATTGCCCTCGCGGTCGGCCATCTCGGCCGCCACCAGCGCCACGCGCGGCGTGAGGTCGATGAAGTAGCGCGCGAACAGCTCCAGGTAAGTGTGGATCGCGCCGATATTGAGCTTGCCGGCTTGCGCCAGCTTGGCCAGGCGGCCGGCCTGCGGGCCGGAGAACGAGAAGTCCAGCTTCGACGCGATCCCCTTGTCGAACACGTCCAGGTGCTCGGGCAGCGACAGCACCGACAGCAACATGTGCAGGTCATGCACGCGGCTGGTGTCGACTTTCGTGAGCGCCTTGCCCAGGAAATCGGCCTGCTTCTGGTTGTTCCCCTCCAGGCAGACCCGGTCGCCCGGCTCCAGCACGGCATTGAGCAGGTCGACGATGTGCGCGGCCTGGACGATCTTGCCGTCCAGCGCCCCGCCGAGCGCCGCCTGGACCCGTGCCAGGCGATCGCCGCGGTTGCGTTGCTGGGTAGTCCAGCGGCCTTCACTGTGAGTCATGAGATTTCCCGTTGTTGCAAAAGTTTGTCTGTCCTTAGAACACCACGAACAGCACCCACAGCACGACCGGCGCCACCAGGGTGACGATACCGCCATAGATCATCAGCTGTCGCAGGAACACGTCGCGGTCGATGCCCTGGGCGCTGGCCAGCACGAGCGCACCGTTGGTCGAGAACGGGCTGACGTCGACGATGGTCGATGCGACCGCCATGGCGGCGATGAAGCCGATCGGGTCGACGCCGGTGCCCGAGGCCAGGAATGGTACGGCCAGCGGGATCAGTGAGCCCAGCACCGCGGTCGAGGAAGCGAAGGCCGAGACAACCGCACCGACGAACAGCAGCAGCAAGGCCACGGTCAGCGGCGAAGCCAGGCTGGCGGCACTGTCGCCGACCCAGGTGATGGTGCCCATCTTCTGCATCACGCCGACATAGGTACTGACACCGACGATCAGCATGATCTCGGGCCACGACACCTGGCCGATGGCGCGTTTCTGCACCTGCGGCGACAGGATCGAGATCAACAGGCCGATGGTGATGGCAACGAAGCCGATGTCGAGCTTGTACAGCAGGGTCAGCACGGCCAATGCGACCAGGCCGGCCACGGTGAACATCTGGTGGAAGGTCGGGCCTTCGTTCAGGTCGACCGCGGCGTGGCCGGCGGCGCTGCCCGAGCCGGTGGCGCCCACGGCGCCGACGGCCGCCGTCGAACGTTCCTTGGTCAGGCGTTCTTCGCTGGCCGATTCATTCTCGGCATCGCCATAGATTTGCGGGCCCTGGGCCGCCACCGCGACCGGCGGACCGAAAGGCGAAACCGGCAGGCCCTTGCCCGAGCGCTCGGCCTTCGGCACTTGCTGGCGCATTAGCTTGGCGCCGCCGAACACGAAGAACAGCAGCACCGACACCGCCAGGTTGACGCCCAGGCTGGTGAAGGCGGTGGTCAGCGGCGAAATCGGCAGCCCCGCTTCCATCACAACCTTGTTGGTGATGCCCCCGTAGATGCTGATCGGCGAGAAGCCGCCGCCCTGGGCGCCGTGGATCACCAAGAGGCCCATCATGAGAGGATTGATCTTGTACTTGGCCGCGAAGCCGAGCGCGATCGGCGCGATGATCGCCACCGCGGCCGGGCTGACCGCGCCCACCGAAGTGAGCAAGGCGGTGATGAAGAACATCACCCACGGGATGGCCGCGATGCGCCCGCCGACGGCGCGCACCGCGAGCCGCACCAGCCAGTCGATGGTGCCGTTGTTCTGGGCCTGAGCGAACAGGAATGTAATGCCGACCAGGGTCAGGAATAGTTCGGCCGGGTAGCCGGACATGATGGTCTTGGTTTCCATGCCGGCGACAAGGGTGCCGACAAGGAAGGCGCCGACGAAGGCGATGACACCCATATTGATGGGCATGGCGGTGGCGACGATGAACATCAGCGCCAGCACGCAGATTGCAATGACATGAGAGGACACGGCAAGGCTCCTTCGAGGTGCGGGCCGGCTCCAACCGGTTGACCGCGGGTGGTACGTCTCCAATACATGCCCCGTGCCGTGCGCCACCCTCGGAATTTGCGGCGGGCCGGACCATGCTCTTTTTTATGCTGTTCGTGACGCCAAGTTAACCGCGATTGGAGTGGAGATCAATTACGCTCGGTCGGCAACGTTTACTGTCAGCGAAACTGTCAACCTGAAGGCGAGCCAGGATGCTGCGCTGCGGTATCAGGCAGTGCGGTGCTTGAGCATGCGACACACGGCCGCCAGCGCCAGCAGATTGGGGTCGCGTTCACGCACCCGCAAGAAGCTCAGGCCGATGGTCTGCTGCATGTGGTAGTCGGCTTTCAGGGGGATCAGCTGCACCTTGTCGCCAAAGGCATTGCGCACCCGGCCCGGCAGCAAGGTGTAGCCGATGCCGGCCGCCACCAGGTTCATCAGCGAGAAGATGTCGCCCACGCGGGTGACGATGGTCGGCGCATAGCCGGCGATGCGAAAGGCTTCCTGGAAGCCCGTGAGGGTCACGAAGCCATCCTTCAGGCATACGAATTTCTCGGCCGCGCAGGCGCGCAGGTCTACCTCCTTCATGTTCGCGTAGGGCGAGCCGGCCGGCGCGGCGAAGAACACCTCATCCTCGAACAGCGGGATCGATTCGATCTCGGGGTCGGGATCGGGCATGCCCATCAGCGCCGCGTCGATCGCGTTCTGCTTCAGTTTATGCAGCAGCTCGGCGTTCGAGCCCAGCACCAGCTCGGTTTCGATTTCCTGCTTGCGCAGCTTGATGCCGATGATGACCTCGGGGATCGCTCCGGTGGTCAGCGAATACAAAGAGCCGATCCTCAGGTGGTCGGCCGAATAGCCGGCCGCCGAGCGGGTGGCGGCGATCCCGTCGGCCATCAGCTTGACCACTTCGCGGCTCACCTCGGCCAGCACCTGGGCCGCCTCGTTCGGGATCAGGTTGCGGCCCTGCAGGCTGAACAGCTGGCAGCTCATACCTTCCTCGAGCGAATGCAGCGCGCGGTGCACGCTCACCGCGCTGATGTCGAGCATGCGCGCGGCGGCGTTCAGGTTGCCGCCCTCCATATAGGCCAGCAGGATCTCGAGCTTGCGGAAGGTGATGTCGTCGCTGATCTGGCTGCGCATGGTTGCCTTTACAAAGTTGAACCGTGCGAGGATACCGCGCTCTTCAATCCTGCGCCAATGCAGGCTGCATGTCGTCCTGGACGAACAGGCCGGGAGAGCTGTCGGCATACTCGCGCAGCACGTCCCACACCACCTTCACGCGGCGCAGCCGATACAGGTCGGTCGGCGCCGCCAGCCAGAACGAGCGCTCGGCCGAAAAGCCCGGCAGCACCGGCACCAGCCGGCCATCGTCCGGCACCGCATAGGGCGGCGCCATCATGAGGCCCATGCCCAGCGACGCCGCCTCGATCTGCGCCGTCATGCCCGAGCAACACATGCGCCGGCGCGGCGTGAAACCCAGCTCGTTCAGGTACGACAGTTCGCGGCTGGCCAGGCGGTCCTGCACGTAGTCGACGAAGTCGTGGCGCGCCAGGTCGGCCTGGGTGCGGATGGTCGGATGGCGCGCCAGGTAGGCGGGCGACGCGTACAAATAAAAGCGGAACGAGGCCAGGCGCGTCACCACGTAGCGGCCAGTGGTGGGCGGATCGAGCATCACGCCCAGATCGGCCTCGCGGTTGGCCAGATTGGCGAAGCGCGGCAGCGCCAGCAAATCGATCTGCAGGTCCGGGTGCTGGTCCAGCAGGCCGACCAGCAGCGGCGCCACGACCTTTACCCCGAATACTTCGGGCACCCCGAGCCGCACCACGCCGTGGGCCGCCACCTCGGCCCCGCCGATCTGCTCGGCCGCCGCCAGCGCCGCCCCTTCCATCGCCTCGGCGTGCGGCAACAGGGCCAGGCCGACCTCGGTCAGCTCATACCCTTCGCGCGAGCGGTCGAACAGGGTCGCGCCAAGCTGGGTCTCGAGCCGGTCGATGCGGCGCGCGACGGTCGTGTGCTCGACGTCGAGACGGCGCGAGGCGCCGGACAGGGTGCCGGCGCGGGCCAGTTCGAGAAAAAATCGTAAGTCCGTCCACTCCGGGAGCGTATTCATGAGATCGCTTGTCAGATATCAAGATGACACATTGTGCACTCGTGCACATTCCCTCTGCAAGCAATTTACCGACGATGTCTGCAGTGCCACAGAAATGGTGCGATGCGGCATCTGTCCCTAGGAAAGCTCACCACGAAGTCCGGCAAGCGGGCTGTGCATTCATGCACAACGGGGTGGGCGATTGTTGACTATTCAACCAAACCCGACCTTGGCACACTGCTTGGCACGCGCTCGATCGCACGCATGCTCGATTGCATGCCATACCAAAAATGAGGAGACTAGAATGCGTCTGACCAGGAAGAAGATGAAGCTGCTGAACCAGTCCGCCGCCGCCCTGCTGGTGCTGTCCGGCGGATCGGTGGGAATGGCCCAGGCCCAGGATGCCGGAGCCGCGCCGGTGGCTTCTGCCGAGGAAAACGTCTCGAAGGTGGTCGTCACCGCGCGCCGGCGCGAAGAGACCCTGCAGGACGTCCCGGTCTCGGTCACCGCGTTCAGCGCCGACCAGCTGTCCAAGCAGGCCGTGCCCGACGTGACTGCCCTGGCCCTGGCGCTGCCCAACACCACCCTCAAGGCTTCGCGCGCCACCAACAGCACGCTCACCGCCTTCATCCGCGGCGTCGGCCAGGCCGACCCGCTGGCCGGCTTCGAATCCGGCGTCGGCATCTATATCGACGACATCTACCTCGCCCGCCCGCAAGCCGCGGTGGCCGACATCTACGACGTCGAACGCATCGAGGTGCTGCGCGGCCCGCAAGGCACGCTGTACGGCCGCAATACCATCGGCGGCGCCGTCAAGTACGTCACCCGCAAACTCGGACCGCAGCGCGACGTGCGGGTGCGCGCCACGGTCGGCGAGTACGGCCAGAAAGAAGCCGTGATCACCGCCAGCACGCCGCTGACCGACACCGCCCGCGTGGGCGCCACCGTCGCCCGCTTCAAGCGCGATGGCTTCGGCGACAACCTGTTTACCGGCAAGGGCAACTACGACAAGGACGTCACCGCCGGCCGCGTCTCGGCCGAGTTCACGCCCAACCAGGACCTGTTCATCCGCCTGGCCGGCGACTTCACGCAAGACGACTCCAATCCCAAGAACGGCCATCGCCTGATCGTCGGCCGCACCAGCGGGGCGCCGATCCTGCCGGACGTGTTCGACACCCAGGGCAACCTGACCAAGGCCCTTGGCCACGACCAGGAAGTGCGCGCCTACGGCGGCTCGGCCACCATCGAATACATGCTCAATAGCGAGTGGAGCGTAAAATCGATCACCGCCGCCCGCCGCGACAAATCGTATGCGCCGATCGACTTCGACGCCCTGCCGGTGGTCGACATGGAAGTGCCGGCGCTGTACACCAACCGCCAGTTCAGCCAGGAGTTCCAGGTCAGCTACAACGGCCCGCGCCTGCAGGGCGTGGCCGGCGTCTACTATATGGACGCCAACGCCTTCAACAAGTTCGACACCATCCTGGCCGGCGCCGTGCCGACGTCCACCTACACCATGGGCGACATCGCTACCCGCGCCTGGGCCGCCTACTTCGACGGCAGCTACAACCTCACGGATACCGTGAGCCTGTCGCTGGGCGGCCGCTATACGGTCGACAAGCGCGAAGCCGACGTGCTGCGCCAGATCTACTTCGGCCTGGCCGGCACGCCCGACATGGGCAACCCGGGCGCGATCCTGTTCCGCACCGACACCGACCTGCGCAACGGCCTGCTGGAACGCGAAGACAAGAAATTCACGCCGCGCGTGGCCATCAACTGGAAGATGAACCCCGCCCATAACGTCTACGCCTCGTATTCCGAAGGTTTCAAGGGCGGCGGCTTCGATCCGCGCCTGAACGTGGTCGGCACCCGCATCCCGCTCGACGTGGCGCGCGCCGGTTATGCGCCCGAGACCATCGAGACCTATGAGCTGGGCCTCAAGTCGGCCTTCAACGGCGGGCGCATCACCACCAACGCCGCCCTGTTCTACAGCGACTACCAGGACGTGCAGATTCCCGGCTCGATCGCGGTCGACACCAACGGCGACGGCCGCGACGACAGCTTCGCCGGCGTGACCACCAATGCCGGCAAGGCCGAGATCAAGGGCGCCGAACTGGAAGCGATCGCCAACATCACGCCCAACTTCATGATCGCCGGGATGTACAGCTACATCGACGCCAAGTACAAGGAATACATCGTGGCGGGCGTGAACGTGGCCGACCAGCGCATCTTCCAGAACACGCCGAAGAACTCGGCCAACCTGCGCGCCAACTACGACATTCCGCTACCGCTGATGGGCCACAACGGCCGCATCTCGCTGATCGGCAGCTATTCGTACAAGGGCGCGACCGCCCAGTTCGAGACGCCGTCGATCCTCGACCAGGAGTCGTACAAGATCTGGGACGCGTCGATCGTCTGGACCCGCGCCGATGGCAAGGTGCGTGCCGGCCTGCACGGCAAGAACCTGGGCGACGAGCACTACAAAACCGCCGGCTACCTGTTCCCGACCCTGGGCAACGAAGGCACCGTCACCGCCTTCTACGGCAACCCGCGCACAGTGTCCGCCACCCTGGAGCTGCGCTTCTAGGAGCAAACCCGCTGCAGCGAGCGAAGCCACACGAAAGGCCCGCTGCAGCAACCGAAACCACACGTCATCCCCGCGAAGGCGGGGACCCCAGTTCTCATCCGAAGTCAAAGACATCAAGTAACTCGAACATCAAACAGGAACCCCGCGTGCACCACTCCAGCGCCATCACCTACACCAGCAGCGACGGCCTCGCCCTCTACGCACGCGACTACCACGGCGCCGGCGGCCCGGCCCGCCTGCCCGTGATCTGCATCCACGGCCTCACCCGCAACTCGCTCGACTTCGACGAACTGGCGCCGCAAGTGGCCGGCCTGGGACGCCGCGTGCTGGCGATCGACGTGCGCGGCCGCGGCCACTCGGCGCGCGACCCGAACCCGGCCAACTACACGCCGATGGTGTACGCCGCCGACGTGGTGGCCCTGATGCATGCGCTGGGCATCGCGCGCGCCGTCTTCATCGGCACCTCGATGGGCGGCCTGATCACGATGACCCTGGCCGCCCAGCGCCTCGACCTGGTGGCCGGCGCGGTGTTGAACGACATCGGCCCGGTGCTGTCCCCGCGCGGCCTGGAGCGGATCGCCGGCTACGTCGGCAAGCCGGCCACCTTCGCCAGCTGGGACGAGGCGGTCTGCCATGTACGCGACATCAATGCGTGTGCCTTCCCCGCCAATCCGGACACGGAATGGAACAAGTGGGCCCAGCGCGCGTTCGAACAACGCGACGATGGTCTGTTGTGCGCCCGCTACGATCCCAGTATCGCCCACAGCCTGCAAAAAGGTAGACTTCCTCCAACCTCGCTGGCCTTGCGCATGGCCTTCCGGCGCCTGACGCGGCATCGCCCTACCCTGATGATCCGCGGCGAGCTGTCCGACCTGGTCGAAGCCGAACAGGCGGCCTGGATGCGCAAGGCTGCCCCCAGCCTGGCCTATACCGAAGTGCCGAACGTCGGCCATGCGCCGATGCTCACCGAACCGGAAGCCTTCGAGGCGATCGGCGCTTTCCTGGCGCGGATCCCTTAAATAGAACAAGGAGACACATATATGCAGCATCTGATCAAACCCCTCGCCTTCTCCCTGGCCTTCGCCTTCGCAGCCGGCGCCGCACCTGGCGCGCTGGCCCAGGGTAAAGACTTCAAGGTCGCCCTCATCGCCGGCAAGACCGGCATCATGGAATCGTATGCGCGCGAGACCGAGGCCGGCTTCATGCTCGGCCTCGAATACCTGACCAAGGGCACCATGGCCATCAACGGCCGCAAGATCAAGGTCATCGTCAAGGACGATCAAAGTAAACCAGACCTGGGTCGCACCTTGCTGGCCGAGGCCTATGGCGACGACCGGGTCGACATCGCCGTCGGCACCACGTCATCCGGCTCGGCGCTGGCGATGCTGCCGGTGGCCAAGGAATACAAGAAGGTCCTCATCATCGAACCGGCGGTGGCCGACGCCATCACCGGCGACAAGTGGAACAAGTACATCTTCCGCACCGCGCGCAGCTCGATGCAGGATGCATTGGCCGCCGCCAGCACCCTGAAGGGCGGCAGCATCGGCTTCCTGACCCAGGACTATGCCTTCGGGCGCGATGCGATCAAGGCCGGCAAGGAGGCACTGGCCGCGACCGGCAGCAGCGCCAAGGTGGTGCATGAAGAGTACGCCCCGCTGGCGACGACCGACTTCACCGCGTCCTCGCAGCGCCTGTTCGACGCACTGAAGGACAAGCCGCAGCCGCGCATCCTGCAGATCGTCTGGGCCGGGCCCAACCCGATGAACAAGATCGCCGACCTCAGGCCGGAACGCCATGGCATCGTGCTTTCCCCGGGCGGCAACATCCTGCCGGTGATGAAGACCTGGAAGAACTTCGCCGGCACCCAGGGCACGATCTATTACTACTACGACTTCCCGAAGAACAAGATGAACGACTGGTTCGTCGCGGAACACACCAAACGCTTCAAGGCGCCACCCGACATGTTCACCGCCGGCGGCATGGCGGCGGCGGGCGCGGTGGTGGCGGCGCTCTCCAGGGTCCCGGACGGCAATGGCGACAAGATGGTGGCGGCGATGGAGGGCATGAGCTTCGAGACCCCGAAGGGATTGATGACGTTCCGCAAGGAAGACCACCAGGCGATCCAGCCGATGTACCACTTCCGCATCAAGAAGGACCAGAAGAACGAATGGGACTTGCTGGAACTGGTGCGCGAAATCCCGGCCAGCGAGATGCCGCTGCCGGTGAAGAACAAACGCTGACATGACGGTGCCCCCTACTCTTGACCCGCGCCAGCCGGCGCTGTCGACCCGCGACCTGACCATCCGTTTCGGCGGCCACGTAGCGGTGAACGCGGTGACGGCGGACTTCTACCCCGGCACCCTGACCGTGATCGTCGGCCCCAACGGCGCCGGCAAGACCACCTATTTCAACCTGGTCTCGGGCCAGTTGACGGCCACGAGCGGCAAGGTCGCGCTGCACGGGCGCGACATCACCCGTGATGGCGCCGCGCGCCGCACGCGGCTGGGCATCGGCCGCGCCTTCCAGCTCACGAACCTGTTCCCGCACCTGACCGTGGTCGAGAACGTGCGCCTGGCGGTGCAGAGCCGCGCCGGCATGGGCCTGAACTTTTTCTCGATCTGGTCGAGCCACAAGGAGCTGGTCGCGCGCGCCGAGCACTACCTGGAGCGCGTTGCCCTGATGGCCCGGCGCGACATGTTCGTGGGCGCGCTGTCGCACGGCGACCAGCGCAAGCTCGAAGTGGCGATCCTGCTGGCGCTCGAACCCTCGGTGATGATGTTCGACGAACCCACGGCCGGCATGAGCGTGGATGAGGTGCCCGTGGTACTCGACCTGATCCGCCAGGTGAAGCAGGAGCGCGACAAGACCGTGCTGCTGGTCGAGCACAAGATGGACGTGGTGCGCCAGCTGGCCGACCGCATCGTCGTGCTGCACAACGGCACGCTGGTGGCGGACGGCGATCCGCGCGAAGTGATGCAATCGAAGATCGTACAGGAAGCCTATCTTGGAACACCCGAACCCGAACATGCTCACGCCTGACCCGTCCCACGTGGCGCCGCTGCTGCGGTTGTCCGGCGTGCACACCCACATCGGCCAGTACCACATCCTGCAAGGCGTCGACCTGGCCGTGCGGCGCGGCGAGCTGGCCGTCCTGCTGGGCCGCAACGGCGCCGGCAAGACCACCACCCTGCGCACCATCATGGGCCTGTGGAAGGCCAGCGCCGGCAGCATCCACTTCGACGGCCGCGACATCACGACAATGGCCACCCCCGACATCGCCCGCGCCGGCATCGCCTACGTGCCCGAGAACATGGCCGTGTTCTCGGAACTCACCGTGCGCGAAAACATGGTGCTGGCCGCCCGCAACGGCCCGCTGGACGCGGCCCGCGTGGACTGGATCTGCGGCTTCTTCCCGGCCCTGCGCAAGTTCTGGAACCAGCCGGCCGGGAACCTGTCGGGCGGCCAGAAGCAGATGGTGGCGATCGCGCGCGCAATCGCCGAACCAAGGAAGCTCTTGCTGGTCGACGAGCCAACCAAGGGACTGGCGCCGAGCATCGTGCAAAGCCTGATCGCGGCCTTTCGCGAACTCAAGGAGCGCGAGACCACGATCCTGCTGGTCGAGCAGAACTTCAACTTCGTGCGCTCGCTGGGCGACAGCGTCAGCGTGATGGACGACGGCCGCGTGGCCCATGCCGGCAAGATGGCGGCGCTGGCCGGCGACGCCGCGCTGCAGCAGCGCCTGCTCGGGCTGTCGCTCGACTCCCACCAATAGGACACGATATGAGTGCAATCCTTCCTGTTTCGAAAACCGTGGCAGAGGCCGATGCGCCGCTGCCGGCGGCGAAGCGCGACATCGCGCCGCTGCTGCTGGTGCCGGCCCTGATGCTGGCCATGCTGCCGCTGGTCGGCAGCTTCCCCACCTGGCTCACCCTCACCGTCGCCGGCCTGGCGATGGGCATGATGATCTTCATCATGGCCAGCGGCCTGACCCTCGTGTTCGGCCTGATGAGCGTGCTGAACTTCGGCCACGGCGCCTTCGTCGCCGTCGGGGCGTTTTCCGCCACGCTGGTCCTGCTGCCCATGCGCGGCTGGCTCGAGATGGACTCCTTATTAATCAACCTGGGCGTGCTGGCCCTGGCCGTCACGCTGGCCATGGTCGTCACGGGCCTCCTGGGCTGGGCCTTCGAGCGCATCATCGTCAAGCCGGTCTACGGCCAGCACCTCAAGCAGATCCTGATCACGATGGGCGGCATGATCGTGGCCGAACAGCTGATCCACGTGATCTGGGGCGCCGAGACGATCGCCTTGCCGCTGCCGACCGCGCTGCGCGGCGCCATCCTGATGGGCGATGCGGCGGTGGAGAAGTATCGTCTGGTGGCGGTGGTGGTCGGGCTGGTGGTCTTTGTCGCCATGTTCCTGGTACTCAATCGCACCAAGATCGGCCTGCTGGTGCGCGCCGGGGTCGAGAATGGCGAGATGGTCGAGGCGCTCGGCTACCGCATCCGGCGCCTGTTCGTGGCCGTGTTCGCGGCCGGCTCGGCGCTGGCCGGCCTGGGCGGCGTGATGTGGGGGCTGTACAAGGAAACGCTCACCGCCGCGATGGGCAGCGAGATCATGGTGATGATCTTCATCGTGATCATCATCGGCGGCCTGGGTTCGGTGGGCGGCTGCTTCATCGGCGCCCTGCTGATGGCGCTGGTGGCCAACTACGCCGGCTTCCTGGCGCCGAAGATCGCCCTGGTGTCGAGCATCATCCTGATGATCTCTGTCCTGCTGTGGCGCCCGGCCGGCCTGTATTCGACTTCGCGGAGCTGAATTTATGCTGCACCGACTTCTCTCCGGCGACCTGCCGCGCAGCCGCATCCTGACCGCGCTGCTGCTCCTGATCGTGCTGGGACTGGCGCTGGCGCCTTTCCTGTTTTCCGGCGCCCGTCCGCTCAACACGGCGGCCACGATCTGCGTCTACATCGTGCTGGTGGCGTCCTACGACCTGCTGCTGGGGTATACCGGCATCGTCTCGTTTGCCCACACCATGTTCTACGGCATCGGCGCCTATGGCGTCGGCCTGGCCCTGGCCCGCGTCGACGAACCCACCTGGGGCGTGATGGTGACGGGCCTGGTGCTGGCGCTGCTGCTGGCGCTGGCCCTGGCCCTGGTGGTCGGCCTGTTCGCGCTGCGCGTGCGCGCCATCTTCTACGCCATGATCACGCTGGCCGTTGCATCATCCTTTGCCGTGCTGGCCTCGCAGCTGTCCGACCTCACCGGCGGCGAGGATGGCGTGACCTTCGGCGTGCCGGAGGTGCTGTCGCCCAGCTACCTGCTGTTCGAGAACGAGGTGTTCGGCCGCTACGTCGACGGCAAGGTGATCACCTACTACCTGGTGTTCGCCGGCTGCCTGCTGCTGTTCCTGTTCCTGCTGCGGCTGGTAAACTCGCCGTTCGGCCGCGTGCTGCAGGCGATCCGCGAGAACGAGTTCCGCGCCGAGGCGCTCGGCTACCGCACCATGGTCTACCGCATCTGGGCCAACTGCCTGGCCGCGCTGGTGGCGGCACTGGCGGGCGCCCTGATGGCGCTGTGGCTGCGCTACGTGGGGCCCAAGACCTCGCTCGGCTTCGAAGTAATGACCGACATCCTGCTGATCGTCGTCATCGGCGGCATGGGGACCATGTATGGCGCGGTGATCGGCGCCACCCTGTTCATCCTGGCCCAGAACTACCTGAAGGAACTGATGGCGCACGGCTCGACGGCGCTCGAAGGCGTGCCGCTGCTGGCGGCGGCCCTGCACCCCGACCGCTGGCTGCTGTGGCTGGGCGTGCTGTTCATCCTGTCGATCTACTTCTTCCCGATCGGGATCGTCGGCAAGCTGCGCGTGCGGGCCTGGCTGGCGCGGAGCCGCGCGCCCGCTTCCTGACACCACCCGTTCCCGTCTCCCGTCCTTTCCGGCGCGCCGCATCCGAAATGCGGCGCGCCGCGTATCTTCATGCTGAACGAATCAACGGGCGGCAGACATCATGCAAAGGAAAATCTTGATCGTGGGCGGCGGCATCGCCGGCCTTTCGCTGGGCCTGGCCCTTGAACAACGCGGCATCGCGGCCGACGTCGTGGAGCGCCTCGCCACGCCATCGCCATCCGGTACCGGCCTCTACCTGCCCGGCAACGCCACCCGCGCCATCGCCAGCCTGGGCCTGCTCGACCGGGTACGCGCCAACGCCGTGGCCGTGCGCACCCAGAAGATCCTGGACCACCGCGGCTGGGAACTGACCGAGACCCGCACCGGCGACGTCTGGTCGCGCTGCGGCCCCTGCCTGTCGCTGCCGCACGCGCGGCTGCACGCCATCCTGGGCGCCGCCTTCGGCGAATCCAGGGTGCGCCACGACGTGTCGGTCGAGGCCATCGACCAGTCCAGCGGACGCTGCGAGGTCGCCTTCACCGACGGCCGCTCGGCCACCTATGACCTGGTGGTGGGCGCCGACGGCATCCATTCGGGCGTGCGCCGGATCGTCCGCCCCGACGTCAACCCGCAATATGGCCGCCAGGTGTGCTGGCGTTTCATTACCCAGAACATCACCGGCGTCGCCGGCTGGACCGCCTTGCTGGGCAATGGCAGCACGCTGCTCGCGATTCCCGTGAGCGGCAGCGAGGTCTATGTGTACGCCGACCTGACCTTGCCGCCGGGAGCGGATCCCGAGCCCTACCGCCACGCCTGCCTGCCGGAACTGTTCCAGAAATTCGCCGCGCCCGTATCGCTGCTGCTCGAGCGCGGACACCAGGATGAGGCGCCAGTCCACTTCGGCCGCCTTGGCCAGGTCGTCATGGACGACTGGGTGCAGGGACGGGTCGTGTTCATCGGCGATGCCGCCCACGCCGCCTCGCCCAATATGGCGCAGGGAGCTGCCCTGGCGATCGAGGATGCCGCGGTGCTGGCCGACGTCCTCGCCGCGGGACAGGACCTCGACACTGCGCTGGCGTCGTACACGCGCCGGCGCCAGCACCGGATCCGCTGGGTACAGCGCCAGTGCGCGGCCAGGGACAAGATGCGCGCCCTGCCCGCGCTGGCGCGCGCCGCCATCTTCGGCCTCTTCGGCGACAAACTGTACCGGCGCAGCTATACGCCGCTGCTTGCGCCGCTGTAGGCCCGGCGCGTCCTTGCGCCGCCGGGTTCTCGCCCGGCGCGATTCTGAATCCTCTTTCCTACCCGGCGCCGACGGCGCCGGGTAGCCGTCTTTTCCAGCACCCGTTTTCCTTATCGCGATTGCCTCGCAGCATAGACTTGCGAGATTGCAAGCGTTTTCGTCAAGTTCCGTTGCTGCATTTGAGGAACACGACACGTCGTGGTCGCCACCCTGAATGCATATCAATAACGCCGAGGTTGCCATTTTTATCATGAATAGGCAAATGGCCTCGTCGTCAGCCAGCGCGAGGAATCCCATCCTTCTGGCCCATGCACATACACCATGAAAAGACTCACATACCTGATTGCGACAGCCGCGGTCACCGCCGCCGCATCCTCGCCCCTGGCCGCTGGAGCCAAGGTCAAGGTGCTCAATGAGGGCTTCGGCAACCTGGCCGGCCCGTCCGGCTGGGACCGCCTCAATCACAGCGTCCCGCCCGGCGCCGACGCAGCCGGCTTCGACACCTTGCTCACCCCCACCGGCGACGACGCCTTTCCCGCCGAATGGCGGCAATGGAGCGCCGACCTGACGGTCGAAGAAGAAGGACGCTTCGCCTTCCGCTACCTGGGCGACCCCGCCACCCTCGGTGACATCGGCCTCGACTCCGTGCGCGTGGTCACGGCCGTGCCCCAGCCGGCCGGCTTGCTGGTGCTGGCCAGCAGCCTTGGCGTGATTGGCCTGATGCAGCGCCGCGAGCGCCATTGAAAACCGGAGAATCCCATGCGAACCACACTTTCCTCCTTTGCTCCCGCCTTTGCTCTCACTCTTGCCGTCGCGCTCATGACGCTGTGCGGCATCGCCGGCGCCGCGCCCCGGGCGCCAGCCGCCCAGGGCCTGACCGTCGTCCGCGACGCCGAGACCGGCGAGCTGCGCGCGCCGACCGCGACCGAACTGCGCGCCTTGCGCGCCTCTCCGGTCACCACCACGCGCGAGGCGCCGGCACAGCCGCAGGCGGTGACCAGCACCCGTGGCGAGAGCAGCGCCGTGCTGGGCGAGCGCGGCCTCGTGTACGCCGTCGTCAAGCGCGGCGCCGATGGCAAGCTCGACCACCACTGCGTCGACGGCGCCCATACCGCCGCCCGCATCCTCGACCAATCCGCGCCGGCCGCTCAGGGAGCCTCCCGCCATGACCATCGTTAACCGCCATGCCGGCTTTGCCGGCGCCTGTCTTGGCCATCTTGCCCGCATCGCCGCCATCGCCCTGCTGGCCGTGGCCGCCTTCGCCACCATCGGCGGCGCGCGCGCGGCCACCATCCAGATCATCAACGAGAACGCTCCCGGCGTCGGCTTCAACGATCCGACGCCGGCCCTGCCGGTCGGCGGCAATCCCGGCACCACCCTGGGCGAGCAGCGCCTGCACGCCTTCCGCCGTGCCGCCGACATCTGGGCCTCTCACATCGTCAGCAACGTGCCGATCCGCATCGGCGCCGCCTTCCTGCCGCTCGACTGCAACGCCACCGGCGCCGTGCTCGGCGCGGCCGGCGCCTACCAGGTGGTCGCCAACTTCCCGGGCGCGCAGATCAACGGCACCTGGTATCCAAGCGCCCTGGCCAGCAAACTGGCCGGTGTCGATTTCGCCGCGCCCGGCGACCCGCACATCATCGCGCGCTTCAATTCGCGGCTGGGCCTGTTCCCAGACTGCGTTCCTGGCCTCACCTTCTACCTGGGGCTCGACCGCAAGGCCGGCAGCCAGATCGACCTGGTGGCCACCCTGCTGCACGAGATCGCCCATGGCCTCGGCTTCCAGACCTTTACCGACGACGAAACGGGCGCCTTCCTGCTCGGCCGCCCCTCGATCTGGGATTTCAACCTGGTCGACAACCGCCGGGAGCGCCCGTGGGTAATCATGACGGAGGCCGAACGGGTGGCCAGCGCCACCACCTGGCGCGGCCTGTCCTGGAATGGCTGGAATGTCACCCGCTCCACGCCGGCCGTACTGAGCCCGGCATCGGTGCTGACGATCGGCGGAGAGAATGCCGGCGCCGCCGCGGGCGAATATGCGGTGGGCGACGCCAGCTTCGGTCCGGCGATCCGCAACGCACCGGTCAGTGCGCAGCTGATGCCGGTGGTCGACCAGCTGAACGGCAACGGCCTGGCCTGCTCTGCGCTGAGCGCCACCAATGCGCTGGCGGTGCGCGGCAATATCGCCCTGGTCGACCGCGGCGGCTGCGACTACGTGGTCAAGGCGCGCAATGTGCAGGCCGCCGGCGCGCTCGGCATGATCGTCGCCGACAGCGTGCCGGGCGAAGTGGCGGGCATGCCGGGTCTCGATGCGAGCATCGCGATTCCCTCGGCCCGCATCACGCGCGCCGACGGATGGGCGCTCAAGGCAGCCCTGCAGAACCGCTCATCCGACCGCTCCGGCGTGGTCGCGCGGCTGCAGTCCGATCCGGTGCGGCTGGCCGGCACCGACGGCCGCAAGCGCATGCTCATGTACACGCCGGGCGTCAACGCACCCGGTTCCTCGGTGTCGCACTTCACCACCGAGGCCACGCGCAACCTGCTGATGGAACCGTCGATCAACAGCGACCTGCGCTACTCGGTCATGCCGCCGCGCGACCTGACGCTGCCGCTGCTGTGGGATCTCGGCTGGTAGGCTGAGCTGAAAAGGCGGCAGCGGCGGCTTCACGCGCCGCGCTCGCCGCCGGCAAAAAAAGAGCCGGCGCCCTCGCGGGAACCGGCTCGCTCTGCGACAACGTCAAGCCTGGGCGATTAGGCCTGGGCGCCCTTCTTGTACGCTTCCACGCCGCTCACCAGCTCGGCCTTGGCTTCATCGATGCCAGCCCAGCCTTCGATCTTGACCCATTTGCCCGGCTCCAGATCCTTGTAGTGCTCGAAGAAGTGCTGGATCTGCTTCAGGCGCAGCTCTTCCAGGTCTTCCAGCGACTGGATTTTCTTGTACATCGGCAGCACTTTTTCGACCGGCACCGCGATCACCTTGGCATCGCCGCCGCCATCATCGGTCATCTTCAGCACGCCCAGCGCACGGCAGCGCACCACCACGCCCGGCGGCAGCGGGAACGGGGTGATGACCAGCACGTCGCATGGATCGCCGTCGTCGGCGATGGTCTGCGGGACGTAGCCGTAGTTGCACGGATAGTGCATGGCCGTACCCATGAAACGGTCGACGAAGATCGCGCCGCTGTCCTTGTCGACTTCGTATTTGACCGGATCGGCGTTCATCGGGATTTCGATGATGACGTTGAAGTCGTTCGGCACGTCTTTGCCGGCTGGGACGTTATTCAGGCTCATGGATGGTCCTTGGTTGCTGGAGAGTCAATAATAGGCCGTCATTATAGCGAAACAGACATGGCCTGTGCGGCGGGCCATGCGTGCGCGCCTCAAAGAATGCTGGCCAATGCACACTGCCGGTAATGGCTTGCCGCCTCCTGCTCCTGCCCCAGCGCCTCGTGCATCTGGGCCAGCTTGAGGTGCGCCTCGCGCACCATCGACGGCTCGGTGGCGTCCGACAGTGCCTGCTCCAGGTAGCGCTGGGCCTTGCCCCACAATTTCTGTTTCAGGCACAGCGAACCGAGGGTCAGGGCCAGCTCGGCGTCCATCGGGCGCTCGCGTCTCCAGGTCTCGCAGGCCTCGATCTGGGCCAGGAGTGAAGGAGAGCCGAATGGACTGGCGGCGTCGCGGTAGGCGCGCACCACGCGCTCGTCCCAGCCGGCCTTGAGCGATTCTTCGGCGATCGCACGCGCCTCGTCGTGCAGGCCGCGCGCATTGAAGGCGCTGGCCGCGCGCGCCGCGATATAAGGCACGGTGCGGTCTTGCGGCGGCACCGTGGCCCAGATGCGGCGCAGCGATTCGGCGTCGTGCCCGTCGCCACCCAGCAGCGCCTCGTAGGACAGCTCGCGCAGGCGGCTCGACAGGGCCGGATGCAGGGCGCGGCGTTTATCCAGGATGCGCACCAGGCGCAGCACCTCGGGCCAGTTGCGCGCCTGTTGGTTGGCCTTCATTGCCCACTGCAGCGCGTGGATGTGGCGCTGGCCGCTGGCATTGAGTTCGGCCACCGCTTCGAGCGCGGCCTCGGGCTGGTGGTCGTCGACCAGCAATTCGGTGACCGTCATCAGGCGCGCGGTCTTGAGGGTGTTGTCGTGGGCGATCCCGGCCAGCCAGGCGTCGCGCCGCGCCGGCTCGCGCATGCGGTGCGCGGCGCGCGCGCCGACCAGGGCCGCCAGGCCCGCGTTCTCGGGCAGCTCGGCGGCGCGCATCGCGGCCTTCTCGGCGTGGCCGAAGCGGCCTTCGAACAAGGCCTTGAGCGCGTCGCGCATGCCCTTGTTGCCTTCGCGCTCGGCACGGCGCTGGCGATAGGCGGCCACGCGCTGCGGCATCTTGAGGGTGGCGTTGGCGGCGCGCACCAAGGCGTACAGCGCCAGGAAGGACACCACCAGCAGCACCACGAACAGGTTGAGGGACATGTCGATCCGGTGCGGCGGATAGAACAGCACCACATTGCCCGGATTGAAGCGCGCCGTTACGGCGATGCCGATGGCGGCGGCCATCAGGGCGACTAACCAAAGAAGTAAACGCATTATTATCGCTTCGCTCTGTGCATGACTTATTTCGCTTTGTAGTTGCGCACGGCATTCAGGCTGTCGGCCAGCGTCGGCATCTCGATCGTCAGGTTATTGGCCTGGACCTGGCGCAGCGCGGCCTGGGCCGACTGCGTCACGCGCGCGCGCGTGTCGAAATACTTGAGCAGCATGGCCTGGGCCGTGGCCAGGTCGTCGCGGAAGGTCGCCTCGTTGCGCGACAACAGCGCCAGGCGCGCATTCAGCAGGCGCAACTTGAGGTTCTCGCGCACGAAGAACGATTCGCTCGGCGACAGCATCAGCGCCTCGGGAGACTCGACGCTGCGCACCCGGATCAGCTGGCGCACGTCGTCCCACATCTCCTGGCTCCACAGGCTCCAGGTGTCGAGCATGCGCTGACCCACGCCCAGAGGCTGCGCCGGACCGGTGGCCGGCGTGGCCGGCGTGGCCGGCGCTACCGCTGCCTCGCCCTTGCGGCCGGTGCGCACGGGCGCCACCGGCAGCAGCGGTTTTTCATTGGACAGCATCGGCAGCGAATCGACCTGCCCGATCACGTGGTCAAGGCGCACGGCGACGCCGGCGAGGTCCACCGCCGGCAAGGCCTTGAGCTTCTCGATGTCGCCCGCGATCGCGCGCCGGATGGTGAGGAATTGCGGGGTGTCGGAGCGCGACACCGCGCGGTCGGCGTTCTGCAGCGCGATCAGGGCGCCCTGCACGTTGCCGGCCAGTTGCAGCTGCTGGCTGGCGGTCGACAGCACCTGCTCGATTTCGGTCAGCGCCCATTCGTCGCGGTTCTGCGACAGGTCTTTATAAAGCTGCTCGAGCGCCACCTGCTGGCTCTGGGCCTCGCTCTGGCGGCTTTCGAGCACGCCGACCTTGATCTGGAGCTCCTTCGACTGGTCCGCCACGTCGCGCGCCAGCGCGGCCGTCTCGGCATTGACCGCATTGCCCTTCTGGAGGCTGCGCGCCATGTCCTGGCGCAGCGCATTGATGCGGTTGTGCGACGAATAGGTCTGCAGCGCCAGCAGCACGGCCAGGGCGATCACCGCCAGCGGCAGCGGGCGCGCCAGGCGGTCGAACAGGCCGGGGCCGCCCGGTTCGCCCATGCGCGGCAGGACGGGGACTCCGCCGGCCGGCGGCACGCCTCCCGGCGGGGGCGTACCAGTAGCGCCACCGGCCGCGCCCGACGGCGCGCCGCCCTGGACGCCGTCGGGCTTGTGGAGACTCGGTGCGGGCACATTGGCCTGCGGCTGATCTGGATTGTTCGGCAATTCGTTCATTATTGTGATTGTAACGCTGCTAGTAGGCGTGCATCTCCGGATCCCGTCAGGGTCACGTGGCGCAGCCCCAAAGCGTGCGCCGTCTCGGCGATCCGCGCGTGGGGCACGACCAGGCGCTGCTGCCGGAACTGTGCCTCGAATTGCGGCCCCAGCGCCTCCACCAGGCCGCCCAAGCCACGCAGGGCTTCCGAGCTCGTGATTATCCAGTCGTTTGGCTGCGCCAGCAAGGCGCGCAATCGTGCGGCCAGTCCGGGCGTCAATACAGGGGTACTGCGGCGGTAGGCCGCCACCGCCTCGACCGTGGCGCCGGCCGCGCGCA
Organism: Massilia arenae; assembly: GCF_008014745.1. Classification (GTDB taxonomy): domain Bacteria; phylum Pseudomonadota; class Gammaproteobacteria; order Burkholderiales; family Burkholderiaceae_D; genus Telluria; species Telluria arenae. Next base: position 35,039 of record NZ_VPFD01000026.1, on the reverse strand, counting down.
GGGCGTCGGCCAGCAGCTCGCGCCCGCCATCGCCGCGCACGATCAGCACGCGCCGGCCACTGAAGGCGGCCAGGTCCAGGTTCTGGAGCAGGTGTTCCGAATCGCTGTGGGCGGGGTCGAGCGGACTGTGGATCGTATAGCCCGGTTCGGCAACGCCATGGCGCGCCAGCGCGGCGCGGCTGCCCTCGCCCACGACCGCCAGCGGCACGGCCGCCGGCCAGGCATCGAGGTGGGCAAACGCCGCATCGACCGCATTCGGCGACACGAAGACCGCCAGCGCATAGTCAGGCAAGTCGGCCAGCGCCGCACGCAGGGGCGCCGGATCGTCGACCGGGGCGATCTGAAGCAGCGGCAAGACTTCGACCGCGCGGCCGATCGCGCGCAGCGCCTCTGCCAGGCCGTCGGCCTGGGCGCGCGGCCGGGTGACCACGACCACGCGCTCGCTCGCCTTTGGCTCCAGCTCAGGCATCCTCGGCCGCATCGACGCGGCAGGCGGCCAGGATCGCGTTGGCATCCTGCTGCGCCAGCAGCTCGGACACCTGTTCGCCCAGGTATTCCGGCTGCTCGGCCGAGCCAAGCACTTCGGCGTGCGCGCTGCGCTTGCCGTCCGGGGTCGCGACCATCGCGCGCAGGCGCATCTGGCCGTCCTGCACGGTGGCATAGGCCGCCAGCGGGATCTGGCAGCTGCCGCCAAAGATACGCGACACCTTGCGTTCGGCCAGCACCGCCTGGGCGGTGACGACATGGTTGAGCGGCGCCAGCACGGCGCGCAGGTCGACGCCGTCGCTGCGCTGCCCGCTCAGGATCTCGATCGCCATCGCGCCCTGGCCGGCCGCCGGCAGGGAAAGTTCTGGCTCGAGCAGCGCGCGGATGCGCTGCTCGAGCCCCAGGCGCTTGAGGCCGGCGGCAGCCAGGATGATGGCCGCGTACTCGCCGCGATCGAGCTTCGCCAACCGGGTGTCGAGGTTGCCGCGCAGCGGCAAGATCACCAGGTGCGGGTAGCGCGCCGCGATCAGCGACTGGCGGCGCAGGCTGCTGGTGCCCACCACGGCGCCGGCCGGGAGCTCATCCAGGCTGGCAAAGTCGTTCGAGACGAAGGCGTCGCGCGGGTCTTCCCTTTCCAGCACGGCGCTCAACTCGAAGCCCTCCGGCAGCTCCATCGGCATATCCTTGAGCGAGTGCACGGCCAGGTCGGCGCGGCCTTCGGCCATCGCGACCTCGAGTTCCTTGACGAACAGGCCCTTGCCGCCGACCTTGGACAGCGTACGGTCGAGGATCTGGTCGCCGCGTGTTGTCATTCCGAGAATTTCGACGCTACATTCTGGATATAATGCGGCGAGCCGGTCGCGCACGTGCTCCGCCTGCCACATGGCGAGGCGGCTCTCGCGGGATGCGATAATCAGTCTGGCTGGCGCCTGGGGCGCCACGGTAACTACCTGCTGTATAGCGTTTAACACTCGAGTTCTTTCACTGTCATTGGGCCGACCCGGACGATGCCAGTAGCCGTTCCCTGCATAAGATCATAAATTTTATCATGGGGCATCCTGCAGATCGTGGCCAACCGCCATCGCACAATCTATTACTTGTGGTCGATATGGACAATCCTGCTGCACCCGTAGTACAAGCCGGCGCCGACAAGGACGCCCCGCTCAAGGAAGACATCCGCCTGCTCGGCCGCCTGCTGGGCGACGTGCTGCGCGACCAGGAAGGCGACGCGGTGTTCGACATCGTCGAAACCATCCGCCAGACCGCGGTGCGTTTCCGCCGCGACGACGATCCCGATGCCGGCGAAGAGCTGGCCACCCTGCTGCACAAGCTCACCCGCGACCAGACGATTTCGGTGGTGCGCGCATTCTCGTACTTCTCGCACCTGGCCAATATCGCCGAAGACCAGCACCACAACCGCCGCCGCCGCGCGCACCTGCTCAAGGGGTCCTCGCCGCGCTCGGGCAGCATCGGCTACGCGCTGGGCAAGCTGGCCGAAGCCGGCATCGGGCGCGAGACGGTCGATGAATTCTTCCGCGACGCCCTGATCTCGCCGGTGCTCACCGCCCACCCGACCGAAGTCCAGCGCAAGAGCATCCTCGACGCCGAGCACGATATCGCGCGCCTGCTGGCCGAGCGCGACGCGCCGCAGACGCCGAAGGAACGCCACCGCAACGAGCAGCTGCTGCACGCCCGCATTGCCACCCTGTGGCAGACGCGCATGCTGCGCTATTCCAAGCTGACCGTGGCCGACGAGATCGAAAACGCCCTGTCCTACTACCGCATCACCTTCCTGCGCGAAGTGCCGGCCCTGTACGACGACATCGAACTCGAAGTCGCCGAACAGTATGGCGGCGATGGATCGGCTGCCGCCGCCCACGCTTCCTTCCTGCAGATGGGCAGCTGGATCGGCGGCGACCGCGACGGCAACCCGAACGTCAACGCCGACACCATGCGCCACGCGCTGACGCGCCAGTCGACCACCATCCTCGACTTCTACCTCGACGAGGTGCACGCGCTGGGCGCCGAGCTGTCGGCCTCCACCCTGCTGGTCAAGGTGTCGCCGGCGCTGGAACAGCTGGCGGACGCCTCGCCCGACGCCTCGCCGCACCGCAGCGACGAACCCTACCGCCGCGCCCTGATCGGCATTTACGCGCGCCTGGCCGCCACCGCGCGCGAGCTGGGCGTGGGCCACATCCTGCGCAAGGAAGTCGGCCATGCCGCGCCCTATCTCGACCCGGAACTGTTCGCGGCCGACCTCGAGGTGCTGGCCGATTCGCTGCGCCAGAACCACGGCGCCATGCTGATCCAGCCGCGCCTGGCCGGCCTGCTGCGCGCCGCGCGCATCTTCGGCTTCCACCTCGCCTCGCTCGACATGCGCCAGAGCTCGGACATCCACGAGCGCGTGCTGGCCGAGCTGTTCGCGCGCGCCGGCGTCGAAGCCGACTATGCGGGGATGGAAGAAGAAGAAAAACGCGCGCTGATCCTGCGCGAGCTGGAGCAACCGCGGCCCCTGTTCTCGCCCTACGAAAGCTATGGCGACGAGACCAATTCGGAGCTGGCGATCCTGCGCGCCGCACGCGAGATCCGCCTGCGCTACGGTCCGCGCGCGATCCGCAACTACATCATCTCGCACACCGAGACCGTGTCCGACCTGCTCGAAGTGCTGCTGCTGCAGAAAGAGACGGGCCTGATGCGGGTCAGTGCGGGCACGAGCGACGCGATGGTGATCCCGCTGTTCGAGACGATCCCCGACCTGCAGCGCGCCGCCGGCATCATGGACGAGTGGATGGCGATTCCGCTGGTGGCCGGCATCATCGAGAAACAGGGCCGGCTGCAGGAAGTCATGCTCGGCTACTCCGACTCGAACAAGGACGGCGGCTTCCTGACCTCGAACTGGGAGCTGTACCAGGCCGAGCTGAAGCTGGTCGAGGTGTTCGCGCAGCGCCAGGTCAAGCTGCGCCTGTTCCATGGCCGCGGCGGCACCGTCGGCCGCGGCGGCGGCCCGAGCTACGACGCGATCCGCGCCCAGCCGCCCGGCACCGTCAACGGCCAGATCCGCCTGACCGAACAGGGCGAGATCATCGCCTCGAAATTCTCGAACCCCGAGATCGGCCGCCGCAACCTGGAGCTGCTGGTGGCGGCGACCCTGGAAGCGAGCCTGACGCCGCATGACGTCGGCGGCATCGATACCGAACGCCTGCAGCGTTTCGAGTCCGTGATGGCCGAGCTGTCCAACCGCGCCTACAAGGCCTATCGCAACCTCGTGTACGAAACGCCGGGCTTCACCGACTACTTCTTCGAAGGCACGCCGATCGCCGAGATCGCCGAACTGAACCTCGGTTCGCGTCCCGCCTCGCGCAAGTCGACCCGCCGCATCGAAGACCTGCGCGCGATCCCCTGGGGCTTCTCGTGGGGCCAGTGCCGCCTGCTGCTGCCTGGCTGGTTCGGGTTCGCCTCGAGCGTGACCAGCTGGCTCGACGACGCCAGCGTCGGTGGCGAGCGCGAAGCGAAACTGGAAGAGCTGCGCGCGATGTACCGCGACTGGCCGTTCTTCGCCACCCTGCTGTCGAATATGGACATGGTGCTGGCCAAGACCGACCTGGCAATCGCCTCGCGCTATGCCGGCCTGGTGAGCGACGCGGGCCTGCGCGAACGCATCTTCCGCCGCATCTCGGCCGAGCATGGCGAAACGATCCGCACCCTGGAGGCGATCACCGGCGCCAGCGAACGCCTGGCCGGCAACCCGCTATTGGCCCGTTCGATCCAGAACCGCTTCGCCTACCTCGATCCGCTGAACCACTTGCAGGTGGAGCTGATCCATCGGCGCCGCAAGCTGGCCGACAATGCCGATCCGCGCGTGCATCGGGGGATTCATTTGTCGATCAATGGTGTCGCGGCGGGCTTGCGCAACACCGGTTGAACGCGTAACGTCCGAAAAAACAAAAGCCGCCCGGCGCAAACCGGGCGGCTTTTTTACATCCACACCACCAATGAATTAGTGGTTGTGGAGGAAAGTCTTGAGCTTGTCCGAACGCGACGGCTGGCGCAGCTTGCTCATTGCCTTGGCTTCGATCTGGCGGATACGCTCGCGGGTCACGTCGAACTGCTTGCCCACTTCTTCCAGCGTGTGGTCGTTCGACATCTCGACGCCGTAGCGCATGCGCAGCACCTTCGCTTCGCGCGGGGTCAGCGAGTCCAGCACTTCCTTGATCACGTTGCGCATCGAGGCGTGCAGTGCGGCGTCCAGCGGGGCTAGGGTCGCGTTGTCCTCGATGAAGTCGCCCAGCTGCGAATCGCCGTCCTCGCCCATCGGGGTTTCCATCGAAATCGGTTCCTTCGCGATCTTCATGATCTCGCGAACCTTATTCTCCGGCATCTCCATCTTGGCGGCCAGGGTCGGCAGATCCGGCTCGCTGCCGGTTTCCTGCATGATCTGGCGCGAGATGCGGTTCATCTTGTTGATCGTCTCGATCATGTGCACCGGCACGCGGATCGTGCGCGCCATGTCGGCGATCGAGCGCGTGATCGCCTGGCGGATCCACCAGGTCGCATAGGTCGAGAATTTATAACCGCGGCGGTATTCGAACTTGTCGACCGCCTTCAAGAGGCCAATATTGCCTTCCTGGATCAGGTCCAGGAATTGCAGGCCGCGGTTGATGTATTTCTTCGCGATCGAGATCACCAGGCGCAGGTTGGCCACCGTCATTTCGCGCTTGGCCTGGCGTGCGCGCTTCTCGCCGGCCGCCATCTGCTTGTTGATCTTGCGCAGGTCGGCCAGCGGCAGCGCCACGCGCGCCTGCAGGTCGATCATGCGCTGCTGCAGTTCCTTGATCGCCGGCAGATTCCGGCTCAGCACCGCGCTGTACGGATAGGCGCAGTCGACTTCGCGGTCGCCCCATTGCAGGTCGGTCTCGTTACCCGGGAAGACCTTGATGAAGTGGGCGCGCGGCATGCCGCAGCGGTTCACGCAGATGTCCAGCACGGCGCGCTCGATCGAACGCACTTCGTCCATCTGGCGGCGCAGGGTGTCGCACAGCTTCTCGACCACCTTGGCGGTGAAGCGGATGCCCAGCAGCTCGTACGAGATCACGGCCTGCGCTTCTTCGTAGGCCGGCGAACCGTAGCCTTCGTTCTTGAATGCGTGGCCCATCAGGTCGAACTGCTGCTCGATCAGGGTGAACTTCTCCAGCGCGCTCTTGCGCAGCTGGGCCAGTTGCTCGGCCGAGTAGCCGGCCGCGGCGCCACCGGCGTTACCGCCGTCGCCTTCCTCTTCTTCTTCCTCGACTTCTTCTTCTTCCTCGTCGTCCTCTTCGGCCGTGGCAGCCGCGTGGGCCACCGAAGCGGCAGGCGCCGGGGTGTCGTTCAGGTCGACGAAGCCGTCCACCACGTCGTCGATCTTCATCTCGTCGCTGGCGATCTTGTGCGACAGCGCGATGATTTCCGAAATCGTGATCGGGCACGCCGAGATGGCCTGCACCATGTCCTTCAGGCCCTGCTCGATGCGCTTGGCGATCTCGATCTCGCCTTCGCGAGTCAGCAGCGACACCGCGCCCATTTCACGCATGTACATGCGGACCGGGTCGGTGGTGCGGCCAAAGTCGGAGTCGGCGGTCGACAAGGCGGTGGCGGCGGCGGCTTCGACTTCATCTTCGCTGGTCGGGGTCACGGCCTGGTCCGACAGCAGCATCATCTCGGCTTCAGGGGCGCGCTCGTAGACGGCGATGCCCATGTCGTTGAAGGTCGCGATGATGCCTTCGATCGCTTCCGGATCGATGATGTTTTCAGGCAGGTGGTCGTTGATCTCGGCATGGGTCAGGTAGCCGCGCTCCTTGCCCATATTGATCAGGTTCTTCAGCTGCTGGCGGCGTTTTTCGAGTTCGGTTTCCGAGAAGCCGGCTTCGCTCAGCATGGCGATGCCCTTGGCCTTGCGCTCGCGCGCCTTCGAGGCGGCCTTCAGTTCGGCACGCTCGACGGCGTTCAGCGCCGCGACTTCGTCGTTCTCCGGCACGAATTCGCTTGGCTTGCGCCCGCGGCGGCCCGGAACCTTCACCTGCGGCAGCAGGTAGCCCGAGGTGTCGATCGCGGCCAGCGCGGCGGCGTCGGTGGTCTTGCTGACGGCGCCGACGGCGCTCACGGGGACGCTGGCGCCCGTGTCGACGCGGCGCACGGCGCGGGTGCGCACGACTTTCGGCGCTTCCTCGGCGACGGCCTGGGCCACCGGCGCCACGGTCGGAGCAACAGCGGCGACCGCGGCTTCCGGCTCGGCCGTCTTCAGGGCGGCCAGCTTGCCGCGCTTGCGCACGATGACCGGCGCCACGGCCGGCTTGGCCTGCGCCTGCAGGTATTCGGCGGCCAGGTCGATGCCGGCGTCCACGTCGGCAGCGACAGAGTCAGGAGCAGATTCGTCGACCACCGGGGCGGCGGCTTCGGCCACGACTTCTTCGACCGCGGCGGCGATCGGGGCCACGACCGGCGCAGCAACAGCAACAGGCGCCTCCTCCACGACTGGCGCAGCGACCGGCTCGGCCGCCACCGGGCCGCCGGCGGCCAGGATGGCGTCGGCCTGGGCCTTGAGCGTGGCCAGGCGCGAACGGGTCTTGACCACCGTCACCTTGGCCGCCGCTTCCGTTTCGAGGAAGTAGGAGGTCGCGGTTTTCGGCACTGCCAGCGGCGCCGAAGCCTTGGCCGGCGCTTTTTTCGCTGTCAGTGTCAATGTCTTGGCGGTGTTTTTCATACTTAAAACTCTCCAGTCGAGGCCTGTTGCGCGCCTGCGAAGTCAATATTCCAGCGGGACCCGCGTACGGGTCCTGGGAAAGGGGGAACGGAAGTGGCCCTACCTAGGGGCGGACATGCCAGGTTTCAAGCACGACTTACCGGTTTTTGCGCGCGCCAACTCGATTCTGGGCTGCGGACAGATAGGCGATGGTCGATGTTCAAAATCGTGCTGTGCATGTCGGAACGAAAAAAAGCCCGCTAACACGGGCTTGCATCTATTTTTCTAGAAGAATAGGGGAAGGGGCTATTATGCCCCAATGCAAGTTTTGGTGATAATTGATAGATCCGATAAGGGATATACACAATTCACATAGCGCCGTCCTGACATGCCCTCCCGACAAGCTTCCGGGAAGGTCTGCGCCAGCGCAAGCCGGTCTCAAGGCAAGAGGCGGATGATACACGATTTCATGCGCCGACGCTTCCCCCCGCTGTAAGTTTCCCAACATTTATAATTGGAACTAGTACAATGCGCGCCCGAGCGCCGTGCTATCCTTCGCAATCTTGTTCTTACCATGAAGTCAATGAATACCAATACCCCTGCAGAGTCCGTCGACACCAACGCCACCACGCCGGAGGCGCAGCAGCCGCAAGCAGCGGCACCGGCCGCACCAGCACCGGCGCAAGGCATGTCGGCGCGCGCACTGCTCAAGCAGCTCCAGCAGGAGTATCCAGCCTTCCGCGACTGCCTGCCGCTGTCGATCGGCATCGACAAGCAGCTGCTGACCCGCATGCCCGGCCTGGACAAGAAGGTCATGCGCGCCGCGCTCGGCATCCACACCGGTTCGATGCGCTACCTGCGCGCGATGGAAAAAGCAAAAACGCGTCACGACCTGGACGGCACCGCCGGCGCCGAAGTGCCCGAGGCGCACCGCCTGCACGCCAAGGAGCAGCTGCAACAGCGCTTCAAGAAGGAAGCCGACCGCAAGAAGGCCGAACGCGACGCCGCGCAGGAAGAAGAAAACAACCGCAAGCGCCAGGAAAAACTGCAGGCGCTGGCCTCCAAGTTCTCCAAGAATTGAGCGCAGAGCCCGAGATCCTCGAGGACGACTTGCCGGCCTACGTCGGCATCGACCTGGCCAATGTGCGTCTGGTACGCAGCGAGCAGGACGCGCGGGCGGCGCTGGCCGACCTGCTGGGCAGCGACGCGATCGGCTTCGACACCGAATCCAAGCCGACCTTCGCCAAGGGAGAAGTCTCGACCGGGCCGCACCTGGTTCAGCTCGCGACCCTGGAAACGGCCTGGCTGTTCCAGACCGCGACCCCGGCCGGCAATGCGCTGGCCATCACCGTCCTGAAACCCGTGCTCGAGGACGAGCGCGTGCTGAAGGTCGGCTTCGGCCTGGGCGACGACGTGCGGCGCCTCAAATCCAAGTTCGGCATCGAGCTGCGCAATGTGCTCGACCTGTCGACGGCCCTGCGCCGGCGCGGCGAACGCAATCCGCTTGGCGCGAAGAGCGCCGTCGAGCGCTTCTTCGGCCAGCGCCTGCAAAAGTCGAAGCGCATCACCACCACCAACTGGGCCCTGCCCCGGCTGTCGGACAAGCAGCTGCAGTATGCGGCCGACGATGCGCATGCGGCCTTGAAGATCTACCGCCACTGGAAGGCGAATCCGCCGGCCTGACCCTCGGCGGGTGATTGCGCACCAAAAGAGGGAGTTCCGGCTCAACAATTCGCGATATCATTCCCACATCGTCGATGTCGGTGGGAGCTCATGATTTCACGTCGCCTGCGCCTGTGGTTTACCTCTCTGTTTGGCATGCTGGCCTGTGCAGCCACGGCGGCCCCGCAAACCGTTCCCGACACGCTCGACCAGCGCCTGCGCGCCTGCGCCACCTGCCATGCGCGGGTCGATGCGCGCGGCAATCCGGTCAACGACAGTTTCTATCCGCGTTTGCAGGGCAAGCCGGCCGGCTACCTGTATCACCAGCTGCTGAACTTCCGTGACGGCCGGCGTCAGTATCCGCTGATGACCTACCTGGTCGACCACCTGCCCGACGCTTACCTGCGCGAGATCGCCCAGCACTTCGCGGCCCTGTCGCCGACCGTGCTGCCGCCCCAGGCGTCCGGCTTGTCAGCCGCAGTGCTCGAACGCGGGCGCCGGCTCGTGGTCGACGGCGACGCGGCGCGCAAGATCCCGGCCTGCATCGCCTGCCACGGCGCGCGCCTGACCGGCGTGCAGCCGAACATCCCGGGCCTGCTCGGCCTGCCGCGCGACTACGTCAACGCGCAATTCGGGGCCTGGCGCAACAAGGTGCGGCGCGCGCATGCGCCGGACTGCATGGCCGACATCACCGCGCGCCTGTCGCTGGAGGACGTGGCAGCCGTCTCGGGCTGGCTGGCAGCGCAGCCGATGCCGCCTGACCCGCGCCCGGCCGAATCCATCGCGCGCCCCTTGCCGCTGGCCTGCGGCAGCGATCCGGAGGCGCGATGAAAACGTTACGGGCAGCGCTCCTCGTCATCATCGTTGTCGCGCTGGCCGCAGCGGCATTGGCCTGGCCGCGCGCCGAGCATATCCCATCGAGTTCGCCGGCGGCCTATGCTTTGAACACGGCCAATATCGAACGCGGCGCCTACCTGGCGCGGGCCGGCGACTGCATCGCCTGCCACACGGCGCGCGGCGGCGTGGCGTATGCCGGCGGCCGTGCGCTCGAGACGCCGTTCGGGCGTTTCTACGGGCCGAATCTCACGCCCGACAGGGAGACCGGCATTGGCGACTGGAGCGCGGACGACTTCTGGAACGCCCTGCACAACGGCATCGCCAAAGATGGCCGCCTGCTCTACCCGGCCTTCCCCTACACGAACTACACCAAGGTCACGCGCAACGATTCGGACGCCCTGTTCGCCTATTTCCGCAGCCTCGCGCCGCAGCGCCAGCCGAACCGGCCCCACGAATTGGGCTTCCCCTACGACAGCCAGGCGCTGCTGGCCGGCTGGCGCCTGCTGTACTTCCGGTCCGGCGTGCATGAGGAGCAGTCGGCGCGCGGCGCGGAGTGGAATCGCGGCGCCTACCTGGTCGAAGGCCTGGGACATTGCAGCGCCTGTCACAGCACACGCAACCAGTTCGGCGCGCACAAGGAGGGGCTCGATGGCGGCCTGATTCCCACGCTGGGCTGGTATGCGCCGTCGCTGACGTCCGGCAGCGAGGCTGGCCTTGGCGACTGGGACAAGGAACACATCGTGGCGCTGCTCGGCACCGGCATCTCGCCACGCGGCTCGGCAACGGGACCGATGGCCGAAGTGGTGGCGCGCAGCCTGCAGCACCTGACACAAGACGACCTGGGTGCGATGGCGAGCTATCTGCAATCGTTGCCGGCAACGCCCGCGCAGCGGCCGAGTCGCGTGCCGCCGGCGAGCGAGCAGGTGTTGAGCGAAGGCCGCCGCATCTATGAAGCCAAATGCGCGCAATGCCATGGCGACGATGGACGCGGCAAGCTGCCGGCTTATCCTCCGCTGGCCGGCAATCGCGCCGTGACCCTGACGCCGGCTGTGAATGCGATCCGCATGACGGTCAATGGTGGCTTCCCGCCCGGGACCAAGGGCAATCCCCGTCCGTATGGCATGCCGCCATTCGGCCATGAGCTGGACGATGCCCAGGTGGCGGCGGTGCTGAGCTGGATTCGTACCAGCTGGGGCAATGCGGCGCCGCCTGTAACCGCGGTCGAGGTGAACCGGTATCGGGCGATTACGGGAGACTGAAGCGGGTGGCGCCGTGCCCTGCCCTTGCCTGCCAGAACCGTACGGCTGTGCAGATATGGCCATGCTATCGTCGTGACCAAACTCCCGTGAACCGATCAGGCTCACGTTGGCGGCCTGCGCGCAGTCGCGCCGCCCTGAGCCGGCCCGAAAGGATAAGTATGACCCGTTTTAATGAAAAAACCGTACTGGTCACCGGTGCCGCTTCCGGCATCGGCCTGGCAGTCGCCCGCCGCTTCCTCGATGAAGGCGCCCGCGTCGTCATGCTCGATATCGATGGCGACAAGCTGAAGAAGGCTGCTTCCAGCCTGCCCCAGGACCGCGTCCTCGTGCAGGTTGGCGATACCGCCGCCAAGGACACCGCGACCGCCGCCGTCAAGGCAGCGGTGGAGCGCTTCGGTGGCCTGCATATCCTCATCAACAATGCCGGGATGGCCACCGAGGGCGACATCACACAGACGAGCGAAGAAGACTTCGAGCGCGTCATGGCGGTCAATGTCGGCGGCTACTATCACATGGCCAAGGCGGCGATGCCCGAGCTGATCAAAGTGCGCGGCTCGATCGTCATGACCTCCTCGGTTTCCGGACTTGGGGGCGACTGGAATCTGTTTGCCTATAACACCTCGAAAGGCGCCGTCAGCAATATGGTGCGGGCGATGGCGATGGATATGGGAAAGCACGGCGTGCGCGTAAACGCCGTCAATCCGAGCTTCACGAAAACCGGGATGACCGAGGATATGGTGAACGATCCGGAACTGGTCGCCAAGTTCAGGGAACGCATGCCGCTCGGCGCGCCGGAAGATCCGGAGGGCGTGGCGGCGGCGATGGTGTTCCTGGCGAGCGAGGATGCGCGGCTGATTACTGGCGTGAATCTGCCAGTGGATGCGGGGTTGATGGCGTCGAACGGACAGCCGCCGCAGTGACAATCGCCGCCCCGGAGAGTTCAATCCACGACGAGTCCCATCTTGCACAAAGCGCGTTGGGAGCGACTCCTAGGAGAAAGAAGTAGGCTGCAACCACGAATCAACTTCGCCTGAAACGACGGCCACGCGCTTATGACTCGTATATGTAGATAAAGCACAAAATCGAAACATCGCGTGTATCCGTTAGCGATCAGTAGACGATTGGAATAGGTCCGAGCCACCTACCGTTACTCAAATCAACAGATCCGATTAACCTCTAAAATTGATCAGTTCTGGATAGTAGTAAGAATTCCGTTTTGAAAGTATAGATAGGAGCCGTCGTAAACCCACTGCTCGAAGCTGCCTGCCACTGTGGTCGTACGGTTTACATCGTCTGGACTCCCCCAATTCGAGGCCAGAACTTGCTTTTTCGTCATCCCGATACGCACACCACCTTTTTTTGCATTTGCTTTCGCAACCGCTATACGTGCCTGCTCCGCTTTTTTTACCTCAACTTCCCGAGCGAGACGCTCGCGCTCTAATTCCTCGCTTTTTTCACGTTGCTGGCGACTATAGCGCTCAAGAATTTCGCGCGGGTCCTCAGCGAAAACATAAATATTCCCATAGCTTGCAGAATCCAAATTTCGAGCCATCGTCACTGGGTCGGGGATCATGACATTATCTACAAGTTGACGTCGTGGAAGGCCAGTGTAAGTGCCGAGCGACGACGCTTCCATATATGCCATCGTTCCGTCCTCAAGCCTTAGCTTATAGACGTAAGCGTCTTGCAACCCAGACCTTGATTTACCAAGAACGAGCACTTCCAGAATTTCGAATTTCGTCAGCGAACTCGGAAAGATTTCCTGTTCGTAACAAACTATCCCATGCCGGTCCGGGCTAGCGCTAAGATGAAGTCTGTATCGGGGATATTGCTCAGTGCCAGGACGATACCAGAACATTTTTCCAACGAGCTCTGCGTAGTACTCATTAGGCATGGGCTTAGTCTTGCTTATACGCTGACTCCGCTCCTCAGCCGTTTCATACGTACGCTCGGCCTGTGCCTGCGAATAATCGGCAAGAGTAAACAGCCACAAAATAGCGAGAATCTTTTTCACACGAGTCTAACTAGAATCAAATCGAATTAAATATGAGCCGGCCTACATTCTGCGCTAGCCATCACACTCGAGTTAGCGCAGATGGCGGCTCCAGTCAGCCTGCAGATTTTTTGTCAGCGCGACTGCGACAACAATAGAGTAAAGCGTCATGCAAGTAACTAGTGGACTTGCTAAACCATGTCGGCGAACGCCACGCGATCGGTTGTCGCATTACGCGCATCCTCAACCCGCACCTTGTGCGAAGCCAGGAGCCCCTCAAGCGACGAATTCATCGTATGGCATCCCGCATCGATCCCCTTGTTCATCTGCGCCCGAATGCCACCCAGATCCCCCGCCTCGAGCATGCGCACGACCGCCGGACTCGGCGTCAGACACTCGGTCGCCAGATAATAGCGATTGCCCTCGACCGACGGCAGCAAGGCCTGGCACAAGATGCCGCGCAAGGCATGCGCCAATGCCTGCGCCTGCGCCTCCGAATTACCCAGCAGGCGCAACATCTTTTGCAGCCCGAGCTCGGTCGACCGCGCATGCAAGGTCGCCAGCACCAGCGGTCCCGACTCGGCCAGCGCCAACGCCTCCTGCGCCGTCTGCGCATCGCGGATCTCGCCGATCACGATGACATCCGGCCGCTCGCGCAGCGCGTCCAGCGCCCCCAGGTAGTAACTCTCGACGTCCCCATCCTCCCCCACCTCGCGCTGCGTGATGATGCACTTGCGCTGCGGGATCAGGGTCTCGACCGGATCTTCGATGGTGATGATATGCCCCGAACGCTGGCGATTGATCTCATCGAGGATCGAGGCAATGGTGGTCGACTTGCCCTGGCAGGTATCGCCAATGATCAGCACCAGCCCGCTGGTCAAGCGCGCGAACTCGCGCTCGTCATCCCACAGGCCAAGATCACTCAGCGCAATCGGTTCCTTCGGAAAGCGCCGAATCACGCACCCGATGCGCTTGCCGCCCTGGAAGCGGAAGCAGTTGGCACGAATGCGCGCCGTGTGCAAATCGATCGAACGGTCGAAGGCGCGCGAGGCGATGCGCTGCGGCCAGTTCGGCTCGATCACGTCGAAGAATTCTTCCAGCTCTTCCTTCGTGATCGGCGAATCGGTCACCGCCACCAGGCCTTTCGGCTGGCGCAGCATCAGCGGGCTGTTCTGATGGATGATGATGTCCGAGAACACCAGCTTCGAGTTGAGCAGGTGCAGGATCTGCTGCACCAGGGTCTCGAACACCGGATGGTCTTCGTTTTCGATGTACGAGAGGGTCGGGATCTGCGAGGACTGGTGATGTTCCATCTGGTGCTGACGTAAAAACGAGTTCCAGTCATTATAGAACTGGAATGTTGCACCAGAGTAAAAAAATCGTCAGCGTGACAAACTCGCAACAATGCGTTCGCCAAACACCGTGATCGTCACACCCAGCGCCACCACCAGCGCACCAACCAGGCGCACCGGCGACACCTCGCGCCTGGCCATATTGATCAGCCCAAAATGGTCGATCGCCATCGAGCTAAGCAACTGACCGGCAATCACCAGCACCACCAGGGTCAACAGGCCGATGCGCGGCGCCAGGAACACGGTGCCGAGCACGAAGGCCGCACCCATGAAACCGCCCAGGAATTTCCAGGCCGGCTGCGACGGCAACGCCGCCAGGGTCGCCCCCAGGCCGGACACCCCGCCCTTGGCCATCGCCATCACCAGCAGCGCCACCGTGCCGCAGCTGAATGAGATCAGCGCGGCCATGATCGAATTCGCCCCGATCGAATGGGCCAGCTGGCTGTTCACCGCGGCCTGCGCCGACATCGCAATGCCGATGCAAAATGCCGCAGCCAATAAAATCAGGTTCATCTCAGTACGTCCAAGCAAAAAACGCACGATTCTAGTGCATTCCGGGCCGGCGCGTCGGCTCGCCCGGTCGCGTGCTCGTGCATTTCATCCCCGAAAGGCTGCAATTCGTCGCAAACGGCTCTCCCGGACACGCCCGGCTGGCTACGATGGCTGCCATACCAACGAATCACGGAGTCCACCCATGCCAGCCTTCAAGCCATCCTTCGCTGTACGCACCCTGCTGCTGGCCGCCACCCTCGCCTGCGTGGCCGCGCCGACACCCGCCATGGCCTGGCCCTTTGGCGGCGAAAAAGTCGAAGGCAGCGGCAACGTGACGCGCCAGGCGCGCCAGGTCGAGCGCTTCACCGGCATCGCGCTCGAATTGCCGGCCCAGCTCGAACTACGCATGGGCAATACCGAAGGCATCACGATCGAGACCGACGACAATCTGCAGCGCCTGATCGAGACCGAGGTCGACGACGGCGTGCTGCGCATCCGTCCCACCAAGCGCAATATGAACCTGCGCGCGCGCACCATGAAGATCGTCGTCAATGCGCGCCAGATCGAGCGCCTGTCGCTGGGCGGCTCGGGCACCATCGATACGGACGCACTGCGCGCCTCGACCCTGCGCATCAACCTGGGCGGCTCGGGCAAGATCCGGGTCGCCAGCCTGGACGCCGAAAAAGTCTCGGTTAGCGTCGGCGGCAGCGGCGACTTCCGCGCCAATGGCGGCAAGGCGCGCGACGTGTCGGTATCGATCGGGGGTTCGGGCAATGTCGACCTGGGCAAGGTCGCGGCCGACAGCGCAAGCATCAGCGTGGCAGGTTCGGGCGACGTGACGGTCTGGGCCAGGAACGAATTGAGCATGTCGATCGCCGGCTCCGGCGACGTCAAGTACTATGGCGACCCGAAGCTGCGCAGCTCGGTCGCCGGTTCGGGCAAGTCGCGCCGCCTGGGCGACGCGCCGAACTGATCCGGTAGCGGCGTCTGTTACAGGGCGCCGCGCAGCACTTCGCGCTCGACCTGCACCGTATCCGTGCCGTCGGTCAGCCACACTTGGCCGTCCTGGATCGTGCACTGCAGCTGCATCGAGCGTTGCGCCATCTTTTCCAGTTGCGCGCTGATCTCGGAAGGGATGTTGATCACGCTGACGTTTTTCGCGCGCTCGATCTTGTTGGCCAGGCCCTTGAACCAGATGCTGCTGGTCGCGCTATAGCTGTACACCACCACCTTTTCGGCGCGGCCGGCCGCCTTCAGCAGGCGCTTCTCGTCCGGTTGGCCGACTTCGATCCAGGTCTGGATGGCGCCGGTCAGGTCCTTCAGCCACAGCGCCGGTTCTTCGACGTCGAACAAATCCTTGCCATAGGCGAGCGCCGGATCGGCGTGCAGGGCGAAGGCCAGCACACGGATCATCACGCGCTCTTCGGTCTCGGACGGATGCCGGGCGATGATCAGGGCGTGTTCCTGATAATAGTTTCGGTCCATGTCGGCGATCGACAGGTCGGCCTTGTAGATGGTCGCTTTGATAGCCATTGTTGCGTGCGCTTGTAGGTGCTGGTGGATGAAAACCCGCTATTGTCGCATGCGCGGCGACTGCCGGGTTCCCTGCCGGTATAGACTAGCCGTCTTACCGAATATGGAGCCCGCGATGACCAATGCTTTTCCTCCGAACCAGCAGTTCCTGCTCGCCGCCCGTCCGGTCGGGCTGCCCAAGCGCGAAGACTGGCAGTTCCACGAACAGGCCGTGCCCGAACCCGGCGAAGGCGAGGTCGTGGTCAAGGTGCTGTACCTGTCGCTCGACCCGGCCATGCGCGGCTGGATGAACGAGGGCAAATCGTATATCCGCCCGGTGGCGATCGGCGAAGTCATGCGCGCCGGCGGCGTCGGCGTGGTGGTGGCTTCGCGTTCGCCGCGCTTCACCGTGGGCGAGCACGTGATGGGCGGCACCGGCGTGCAGCGCTACTGGTCCGGCCCGGCCGACGACAAGACCGCCAACCTGGCCAAGATCGATCCGCAGGTAGGCCACCTGACCGCCTGGCTCAACCTGCTGGGCATGCCCGGCATGACGGCATACTTCGGCCTGCGCGAAGTCGGCCAGGCCAGGGCCGGCGAGACGGTGGTGGTGTCGGGCGCGGCCGGCGCGGTCGGCATGACCGTGGGCCAGGTCGCGAAGCAAATGGGCTGCCGCGTGGTCGGCATCGCCGGCGGGGCCGAAAAATGCGCCTTCGTCGTCGACCGCCTCGGCTTCGATGCCTGCATCGACTACAAGGCCGGCAACGTCGGCGCCGCCCTCAAACAGCATTGCCCGCAGGGCGTCGACGTCTATTTCGACAACGTCGGCGGCGAGATCCTCGACACCGTCCTCACCCGTATCAATATGAAGGCGCGCATCGTGATCTGCGGCGCGATCTCGCAGTACAACGTGACCGAACCGGTCAAGGGTCCGGCCAACTACCTGGCGCTGCTGGTCAACCGCGCGCGCATGGAAGGCATGATCGTGTTCGACTATGCGGCGCGCTATCCCGAAGCCGTGGCCCAGCTCGGCGAATGGCTCAAGGATGGCGCGATCCAGAGCCATGAATACGTGGTCGATGGCTTCGAGCAGTTCCCGCAGGCGCTGCTGATGCTGTTCGAAGGCCGCAACCTCGGCAAGCTGGTGCTCAAAGTGGCGGATGCCTAGAACTTGTCGCCGGCTCCATGGTCGTACAGGTCAGGGCGCCTCGACCTGCCTCCATGGAGCTGGCCATGCTGTCCCTTTTCGAACAATTCTCCGCCAACCCGGCGCTGCAAGGCCAGTTCAATCCGCAACTGGGCGCGCCGCTCAATGCGCAACTGGCCACCCAGCTGGGCGCGCAAGCGAACCTGCTGGCCACGCTGTCGCAGCGCAGCCATGAGCTGCTGGCGCGCCTGACCGAGCTGAACCTGCAGATGGCGCGCCACGTCGTCGAGACCG
Organism: Massilia arenae; assembly: GCF_008014745.1. Taxonomy (GTDB): domain Bacteria; phylum Pseudomonadota; class Gammaproteobacteria; order Burkholderiales; family Burkholderiaceae_D; genus Telluria; species Telluria arenae. The sequence goes on along the minus strand of NZ_VPFD01000026.1, from coordinate 17,290 downwards.
CGCTCGACACCGGCCGCCAGCTCGCCGCCTGCACCGATCCCCTGCAACTGGCCCCTACCGCGATGCGCGGCTGGCAGCCGCTGGGCGAACACGTGCGCGCCTGGCAGCAGGGCCTGATGGGCGTGATGGCCGAAGCCCAGACCGGCCTCGGCCACGCAGCCGCGCTGGCGCCAGTGCCCGCCAAGCGTCCCGCCTGAGCCGACCAGGGCGCCGTGTGGCGACGGGGCGGAACTAACGCTCACCACGTTTCTCTAAACGCAAGAGCGCAGCCTGAGATGGCTCCAAGTGCGTTCATGCATAACGTACGGCCTCTACAACTGACAGCCCCAAGGGCACAAGGAGATCGACATGGCGACCAGCAAGGAGAACGGAGCAAAGAGCAGCAGCCAGGGCAGCGCCCAGAAGAGCGGGCCGCCCGCCAAGCGCGGCTTCGCGGCAATGGACCAGAACCAGCAGCGTGAAATCGCCAGCAAGGGCGGCCAGGCGGCGCACCAGAAAGGCACGGCGCACGAATTCGATTCCGAAGAAGCGCGCCGCGCCGGCCAGAAAGGCGGCGAGGCCGTGAGCCGCAACCGGGCCCATATGGCCGACATCGGCCGCAAGGGTGGCGAAAGCCGGCAATCGGCGCAGCGCGCAGCAGCCGCCACGGCCGCGGCCTCGCAGAAGGGCAACCGCCAGGGAGAAGACGGCTAGCGCTGCCTGGCTGTTGGCTGTCCACGGGGCGGTCCCGGCGCGGCCCGCGCGGCGCGATCGCCCCTGTGGTACATTGCCGGGCTTATGCCCACCCTGAAATACCTGACCGCCTACCCGGACACCCTGCAAGCACAGGTGAGCGGGCTGATCGAACAGAACCGCCTTGGCGACACTTTGCGCCGCCGCTATCCCGAGCCGCACGGCATCCGCACCGACCGCGCCCTCTACGACTATGTGCAGGAGCTCAAGGACGACTACCTGCGCCAGGCCGCGCCAGTATCGAAAGTCGCCTTCGACAGCAAGATCCAGATCATCCAGCACGCGCTGGGCCTGCACACCGCCATTTCGCGGGTCCAGGGTTCACGCCTGAAGGCCAAGCACGAGATCCGCATCGCCAGCCTGTTTCGCGACGCGCCGCTGCCCTTCCTGCGCATGATCGCCGTGCACGAACTGGCGCACCTGAAGGAAAAGGAACACGACAAGGCGTTCTACAAGCTGTGCTGCTGGATGGAGCCGGAGTACCACCAGCTCGAGTTCGACGTGCGCCTGTACCTGACCTGGCTCGACCTGTCCGGCGAGCGCTTGTGGAGCGGCGACTAGCTCGACTGCGCCGGCGCCGAAGCTGGTGACGCTGGCGGCTGGTGCAGCGGCGACCGTCCGGCGCCATCCGGCTGCGCCGCGCAGCTGCGCGTGCAGCGCTGGAGCGCCGTGTCGCAGGCGCCGAGCCGTGCCATACGGCGTCCGTTGTCGCCGGCGGCATCGATCGCGCGGGTCGCCTGGCCCGGCACCGCGCCCTGGGCCGTGCGTGCCAATGGGTTGCGGTATTCCGGCGTCGACCCGGTCAGCCGCTGCTCCAGCGGCAGCGCCTGGGCGCCAGCGCGGCATTCGCGCTGTTCGGAGGCGCACATCGAGGCGCAGAAGGCCGGATCTGCGGCCAGCGCCGGCGTGGCGACGGACGCGGCCGCAGCCAGGGTTGCGAGGATGATCGACAAGACTGAGCGCTTCATTCCAACCTTTCAGGAAAACGTGGCGGCATGCCATCCTGTCATCCTAGCCTCTTTTTGCACGGCACGGCTCGCGGATGTCCGAACGCATTCAATCGCAATCGTTGCTCGCCAACAACGAACGTTTCGTACAAGTAAATTTCTAACCGGCGGTCACTCGACTTCGCGAACGGGCTCCGCTACAGTCTGCACACTCGGAATTGCCGTCATCCCGAGACCTCCCTCGCTTCCCGCCACTCACATCACATGGTTCAGCAACATACCAGGCGCCTGTCCGCCGCGTTCGCTACGTGCGCGCTCGCTTTCCTGTCCTCCCACGCCAGCGGCGCGGACGCACCCGGCGAGCCGGCCGCACCCACGCCCGTCCTGAAGCTGTCCGGCTTCGGCACGCTGGGCGCGGTGTATGCAGACGCGCGCAGCGCCGACTTCACCGCCTCGGTGCTGCGCGCCGATGGCGCCGGCCATACGCGGGCCTGGAGTCCGGACGTCGACAGCCGCCTCGGCGCCCAGCTCGACCTCGATCTTGGCGCCTGGTCGGGCGTGCTGCAGGTGGTCAGCGAGCAGCGGCTGGACGGCAGCTATGCGCCCCAGCTCGAATGGGCCAATATCAAGTACCAGCTCACGCCCGACCTGGCCGTGCGCGCCGGCCGCATCGCCCTGCCCGTCTTCCTCGGCGCCGAATCGCGCAAGGTCGGCTACACGATTCCCTGGGTGCGCACGCCGGTCGAGGTCTACGGTTCCCTGCCGATCTCCAGCAGCGACGGCCTCGACGCCACCTGGCGCTGGAGCACGGGTTCCGTGCTGCATGCCACCCAGGTATTCGCCGGCCGCACCGACCAGGACTTGCGCAACGGGTTGCGCATCAAGGCCGAGGACATCGTCGGCCTGTCGCACAGCATCGAACGCGGCGCCGTCAGCGCGCGCCTGTCGGCCGCCAGCGGACGCCTGAACACCGCCATCGGCGAGGAATTGTTCACCGTGCTGCGCCGCTTCGGGCCGGCCGGCGATGCGCTGGCCGACCGCTACGAGATCAGGGACAAACACGTCTCCATGGTCAGCATCGGCATGAGCGTCGATCCGGGCGCCTGGTTCATGACCGGCGAGTGCGGCCGCACCCGCACCGATTCGCTGCTGGGCGGCGGCACGTCGATGTATGTCGGCGCGGGCCTGCGCCGCGGCGCCCTGACGCCCTACGCCGGCTATGCCCAGGTGCGCGCCGACGTCCCGACCCGCGATCCCGGCCTGCCGCTGGAAGGCCTGCCGCCGCCGCTGGCCGCGGCGGCAGGCCAGATCAACGCCGGCATCAACGATTTCCTGGCGACGATCCCGGTGCAGTCCACCTGGAGCGCCGGCCTGCGCTGGGATGCGGCGACCAATATCGCGCTCAAGCTGCAGCTCGACCGGGTGCGTCCGCGCGACGGCTCGCGCGGCACGTTGATCAACAACCAGCCCGACCTGCGTCCCGACCGCGCGGTGCACGTCGGCAGCGTGGCCCTGGACTTCGTGTTCTGATGCGCGCTCTCTTTCGCTCACCTCGGCGCATGTTCGCCGCCCTTGCCCTCAGCCTGGCTGCCGCCAACGCCTCGGCCGAACTGGTGGTGGTGGTCTCCAGCCGCAGCCAGGTCGCCGCGATCAATGCCGACCAGGTGGCCGCGATCTTCCTCGGCCATGCCAGCCGCTTCCCGGACGGCACCCAGGCGGTCGCCATCGACCAGCAGCTCGGCGCGCCGCAGCGCGACAGCTTCTACCGCGGACTCACCGGCAAGACGCCGGCCCTGCTCAAGGCGCACTGGTCGAAGATGGTGTTCACCGGCCGCGGCCAGCCACCGCGCGAAGCCAGTGGCGACGCCGGCGTGCGTCGCCTGGTGGCCGGGAATCCGGCGATGATCGGCTATATCGAACGCGAGGCGCTCGACGCCTCGGTGCGCGCCGTGCTGGTCCTGCCGTGAGGATGCGATGAACACGCTCGCATCCATCGCCACGCCGGCCGCGCCGTCTCCGAGCCGGGCGCGCCGCAAGCCCGCGCGCTGGCTCGCACTCGCGCTCGAGACCCACATCTCGCTGCCGCTGTTCGCCCTGTTCCTGCTGGGCGCCATGTGGTTCGCCACCCTACACGTGATCGAGGCGGAACGCAGCACCGCGGCGACGGCGGCGCGCGACGCCACCCACGAGCTGCTCGACACCTATGAAGCCCAGATGGCGCGCAGCCTGAGCAATATTGACCAGACCCTGCGCGTGCTGAAATACGCGGTCGAGCAGAACGGCGCACAAGGCGCGCTGCCCGCGCTGGCGGCCAAGGGGCTGCTGCCGCCCGGCCTGGTGTTCCAGGTCGAGATCACCGACAGCCACGGGCGGGTGGTGGCCAGCAATCCGGATGCCGGTCCACGCGACCTGTCCGGCGCCAGTTATTTCGAGTTCCATCGCCACATCCGGCACGACCTGCCCTACGTGAGCCAGGCCATCGTCCACCCGCGGGCCGCCGAGCCGCATCTTCATTTCTCGCGCCGCATCGACGACGCCGCCGGCCGCTTCGCCGGGGTGGCGATCGTGGCGGTCGACCCGGCCTATTTCACCAGCTCGTACGAACGCTCGCGCCAGGGCGAACGGGGCCTGCTCGGCCTGGTCGGTGTGGACGGCGTGGTGCGCGCGATGCGCATCGGCGAACAGGTCTCATGGGGCCAGTCCTACACGCCCGGCCCCACCGACCTGGTCGGCCTGCGGGCCTGCCGCATCGATGGCGAGACGCGCTACACCACCACCCGGCCGTTGGGCGGCTTCCCGCTGCTGGCGGTGGCCGGCCTGTCGGAAAGCGAACAGATGGCGCAATTTCGCCAGCAGCGGCGCGCCTGGCTGCTGGGCGCCGGCGCCGGCAGCACGCTGCTGGTGGCGGTGGTGATCCTGGTCAGCGCCTGGTCCTGGCAACTGGCCAAGGCGCGCCGGCGCGAGCGCCAGGCCCAGGAAACCTATGCCGCGGCCTCGGAAGCCAGTCCCGACGCCTTCTTCGTCCTGCGCAGCATCATGAACCAGCGGGGACGCGTGACCGACTTCACCATCGTCACCACCAACAGCCGCGCCGAACAGCTCACCGGCCTGCGCAAGGAACAGCTGGCCGGCCAGCGCATGTCGGTGATGCTGCCTGGGGCCTTCAGCGCCGGCATCTTCGCCGACCTGGCCGCAGTGGCCCTGGACGGCGTCACGCACGAAACCGAATGGCTGGCGCGTTCGCTGCCGCAGGGGGAGCGCTGGCTGTACCGCCAGGCGGTCGCGGTCGAGGACGGCGTGGTGGTGATCGTGCGCGACGTCACCGAGCGCAGGCTGGCCGAAGGCCGCATCCGCCACCTGGCCCACCACGACGACCTGACCGGCCTGCCTAACCGCAGCCTGCTGCGCGAACGCCTGGACGGGGCGATCGCGACTGCGGCCGGCGACGGCAGCGCGGTAGGCCTGGCCTTCATCGACCTCGATGGCTTCAAGCTGGTCAACGATGCGCTCGGCCACAACGCCGGCGACGCGCTGTTGAAGGTGGTCGGCGCGCGCATGGCGCGCTGCCTGGGCGCGGGCGACACGCTGGCGCGTTTCGGCGGCGACGAGTTCGTGATCCTGCTGCCCGCCCTGTCGGGCGAGCCGGCCGCCATCGCGCCGCTGCTTGAACAGGTGCGCGAGGCGGTCACCGAGCCGGTGCTGGTCGAGGGCCAGGAGGTGCAGGTCAGCTGCAGCATCGGCGTGACCTTCTACCCGCGCGACGGCATCGACGCCAACGCCCTCATGATGCACGCCGACGTCGCCATGTACCGCGCCAAGGAGCTGGGCAACGACAACGTCCAGTTCTACGCCAGCGAGATGAACGCCAGCATCGACGAGAAGCTGGGCCTGCTGGAGGGCTTGCGTGCGGCGTTGGATAGCTGCCAGGATGACGATGCCGGCGCCTGCCAATTCGAGCTGCTGTACCAGCCCAAGGTCGACCTGCGCTCTGGCCGCCTGTTCGGCGTCGAGGCACTGATCCGCTGGCACCATCCGGAACAGGGCCTGGTCTCGCCCGATCGCTTCATCGGCCTGGCCGAAGAGAGCGGACTGATCGTCCCGATCGGCGAATGGGTGCTGCGCACCGCCTGCGCCCAGAACGTCGCCTGGCGCGCCGCCGGCCTGCCGCCAATCAGCATGTCGGTCAACGTCTCGGCGCGCCAGTTCGAGGACAAGCGCCTGGTCGAGCGCATCGCCGACGCCCTGGGCGCAAGCGGCCTGCCGCCCCAAGACCTCGAGGTCGAGGTGACCGAGAGCCTGATCATGCGCGACCTGGGCCGCTCGGTCGACAAGATGCGCGAGCTCGAGGCGATGGGCGTGTCGCTCTCGATCGACGACTTCGGCACCGGCTACTCCAGCCTGTCGGCGCTGAAATCGTTCCCGATCACCCGCCTCAAGATCGACAAGTCCTTCGTCGCCGACCTGGCCAGCTGCGCCGACGACCAGGCGATCGCGCTGGCGGTGATCTCGCTCGGTCACAAACTGGACCTGCGCGTGATCGCCGAGGGCGTCGAGACCGAGCAGCAGCGCGACTTTTTGCGCGCCAACGACTGCGACGAGATGCAGGGCTATCTGTTCAGCCGCCCGCTGCCGGCCCAGGCGCTGGCGCGACTGCTGGCCGACGGCCACGGAGTCGTCGCGTGAAGCCGGTGCGCGACACCACCAGCGTCCTGCTGGGCGCCGAGCCCGCGCTGCGGCGCATGCTCAATTACTGGATCGCCACCGCCCTGCTGTACCTCGCCGCCATCGTGCTGATGGCCTGCCAGGTGGCGGCCGGCCACACGCCGCGCGAACCGGCCCTGCTGCTGGGCGCGACCGCCGCCGCCGGCACCCTGGTCTCGTATGCGCTGATCCGCTTCAGCACGGCGCTGGATCTCGCGCCGGACGTGCTGGCGATGCTGCAGTCGGTGTTCGCGATCGGCTGCTGCATGGCGGGTTACGCGATCTCCGGACCGGTGCGCGCCGCGCTGCTGTGCATGACGGTGGTGATCATCGCCTTCTGCGCCGTCGCCCTGCGCCCGCGCCAGACCATGTTCCTGTCGGCCGTCACGCTGGGCGGCATGGGCAGCGTCATGTGGTGGCTGCAGGCGGGCGACCCGCTACGCCATCCGCCGGCGGTGGAAGCGATGAACTTCGGCTACCTGGCGGCGGCGCTGCTGTCCACCGCCCTGCTGTCGAGCGAGATGACCAAGCTGCGCCGGCGCATGAAGCGCAAGAAGCAGGAACTGGAAAAAGCGCTCGAGACCATTCGCACCCTGGCCACGATCGACGAGCTGACGGCCCTGGCCAATCGCCGCCACATGAACGAACTCCTCTGCGCCGAGGAACGGCGCCAGCCGCCCGGCGCGGGCAGCTGCGTGGCCCTGCTCGACATCGACTTCTTCAAGCAGGTCAACGACCTCCACGGCCACGCACTGGGTGACGCCGTGCTGCGCGAGTTCGCCAACGCCGCGCGCGGCGCACTGCGCGCGCACGACACGCTGGCGCGCTGGGGCGGCGAGGAATTCCTTCTGCTATTGCCGGACGCGGCGCCGCACGACGCGCGCCAGGTGCTCGAGCGCATGGCCGACCACGTGCATGCCTTGCGGGTCGAGGGGCTCGATCCCGCGCGCCGCATCAGTTTTTCGGCCGGCCTGGCCGCACGGCGCACGGGCGAGCCGTTCACCGAGGCGATCAGCCGCGCCGACAAGGCGCTGTACCGCGCCAAGGCGTCGGGACGCGACCGGATCGAAGTCGCCTGAAGCGCGATAAAAACCGGCTAGAATTGGGGTCATGCACCCCGACCTGTCCGTCATCGCCGCCTACGTCATGCCCGAGCTGCCGCTGCGCGCCTCCGACGTCGGCTTCCTGTTCGGCACCCGCCACGGCGTGGAAGAGTTCTGCCTGGCCGCCCACGCGCTGTGGGAACGCGGCATGTTCCGCGTGCTGCTGGTGTCGGGCGGCGTCACGCGCGGCGACACGCGGCCAGAGGCCGAGGTGATCGGCGCGCGCCTGGTCGAACTGGGGATGCCGCCGGCGGCCCTGGTGCTGGAAACGGCGGCCACCAATACGGGAGAGAACGTGATCCTCGGCCGCGCCGCGCTGGCCGCGCAGATGGACTTGTCGAAGGTGGGCAGTGTGCTGGCGATCGGCAAGGCCTGCGCCATGCGGCGCTACCTGATGACGCTCGAGCGCCACTGGCCGGGAATGGCGCTGTCGGGCTGCCCGGTCAACTATTTTGGCGTTGCGACGGAGTGCTGGCACGAGCACGCCGAGTTCCGCTCCCGCGTGCTGGCTGAGTACGAAAAAATTCCCGGCTATCTCGAACGGGGCTTCCTCAGCGAGCTGGCCGGCTACGGCGCTTATCCGCGCAATCCCCTGGCTTCGGCGTCGGCCTCGACCGCCGCCTGAACGGCCGGCGCCGGCGCCGCCGCGCGCAGGCGCCGGATCAACTCACCAGGGTCGCTCTCGGCCAGCATCAGGCCCTCGTGCTCGGGCCGCACGAAACCTTCTTCCACCTGGTGGTGCACGAAGGCGCGCAGGCCGTCGTAGAAGCCGTTCACGTTGAGCAGGCCGATCGGCTTGGCGTGGATGCCCAACTGGGACCAGGTGACCATCTCGAACAGCTCTTCCAGCGTGCCCATCCCGCCCGGCATGGCGATGAAGCCTTCCGACAGGTCCGACATCATCGCCTTGCGCTCGTGCATGTCCTTGACCACGAACAGGCGGGTCAGGCCGGCGTGGCCGACCTCGCGCTCGACCAGCGCGCGCGGGATCACGCCGGTGGCTTCGCCGCCCAGGCGCAGCACTTCGTCGGCGATCACGCCCATCAGGCCGACCTTGCCGCCGCCATAGACCAGGGCGATATTGTGCTCGACCATGGCGCGCGCCAGGCCGCGTGCGGCGTCGGCGTACACAGGATTGACGCCGTGGGCGGCGCCGCAATAGACGGCCAGGGATTTCATGGATAAAACCTCAGAAGAAGTCGGCGCCCGGCTTGGCGTCGGCCGACAGTTTTTGGAGATAGTCGTCGGACAGCTTCTCGAACAGCACCCGGGTCTCGCCGCACAGGTAAGGGCCGACCATCGACAGCACCTGGTAGCAGCCGCGCGCCAGCGCGTCGGCGATGGCCTGCTGCTCGCTGTACTTGCGCGGGTTGCGCACGTATTCGAACGACAGCCAGTAGGTCGCCACCACCACCATATTGGTCGCCATGGCGCCGATCTGCTGGTCGGAGGCCTCGAGCGAGCCTTCGCTGCGCAGGTCTTCGCACAGCTGGCGCGCGACCTTGATCTTGTGGGCGTGGATGGCCTTGAAGTGCAGTTCGAGCTTGCGGTTGCGCGACAGCAGGTCGTTCAGGTCGCGGTAGAAGAAGCGGTAGCGCCAGATCAGCTTGAACATATGGTGCAGGTACAGCCACACGTCTTCCATGTTCGAGCGGCGCCCGGCCGGCACCGCGAGCACGCGCTCGATCTCCGCCTCGAACTGGACGAAGATCGAATTGACGATGTCGTCCTTGTTGCGGAAATGGTAGTACAGATTGCCGGGCGAGATATTCATCTCCTCGGCAATGACGGTCGTCGTGATATTGGGTTCACCGAACTCGTTGAACAGCCTGAGCGACAGCTCGAGGATGCGTTCGCGGGTGCGGCGCGGGGCTTTTTGTTGCATGTAGGCCGAAGTTAATAGTGCATTACCGCAAGGATAACATCGAACGGTCGTTCGATGAATCTTTCGATCGGCGCTATCGCATCGCCCCCGTTCAGGCGGCGGCGCGCTGGCTCTGCAGGCGGAAGGCTTCGTCGATCCGTTCGCGCAGGGTGCGCGCGCCCAGCGGCTTGACGTAGTGGCCGTCGGCCACGCCGCTGGCGATCGCCGCCTCGATCTCGGAGAGGTCGGGCTGGCCGGACAGCATCAGGCGCACGGTCTTGGGATAGCGCTCGGCGGCGCGCGCCAGCACTTCGGTGCCGCGCATGCCGGGCATGGCCTGGTCGCACAGGATCACCTCGACCGCTTCGTGGTCAAGCACATCCAGCGCCTCTTCGCCCGAGCAGGCGCTGAGTATGCGGTAGGGCTGGCCCACCAGCATGTCGTTCAGCACACCCAGCATGAAACGGTCGTCGTCGACCAGCAGCAGCGTGCGTTCTTCAGGCGCGGTGCTGGGCCCTTGCGCTGGCACGGGCCGGGCAGCAGGCGCGCTCGCGGCAGCAGGAGCAACTGCAGGAGAAACTGCGGGCGCGGCAGCCAGGAAGGCTTCGAGCTCGGCGACGAAACTCTCCGGTTCGATCGGTTTACTGATGTAGCCGTCGAAGCCGGCGGCCAGCACCTTCTCGCGGTCGCCCGCCATCGCCAGCGCAGTCACGGCCAGGATCGGCACGCCGGATAGCGACGGGTCGGTCTTGAGCGCGGCCAGCACCGCGAAACCATCCATGCCGGGCAGGTTGACGTCGCAGGCGATCAGGTCGGGCCGCTCGCTGCGCGCGGCGGCCACGCCACGCGGGCCGTCGGCGGCCGACAGCGGCGAGTGGCCGTAGGCGCCGAGCAGGAACGACATCAGCTCGATATTTGCTGGGTTGTCTTCGATGATGAGGATACGGGCCACGATGGCGCTCCGGGAATGCGATGTTGACATCACTGTACCACGCGGCGACGCCGTCGTGACTCAGTGATGATGGTGCGCTGCGGCAGTCGCCGCACGGTCGCTGCGCACGGCCTCGATCTCGCCCATGACCATGGCCAGCACACGCGGGTTGCGGCCGAGCGCCACATGGCCCACGCCGCCCAGCGCCAGGTTGCGCGCGCCCGGCAGTTCGCTCGAGGTCTGCGGCGCGATGATGTTGTCGTGGTGGCTGTAGAGCGAGACGATCCGCGCGCGTACCTCGGGCGCTTCGCCGCCCGCGAGCGCGTTGAGCCAGGCGCATTCGGGTCCGGCCACGCCCATGCGCCGCATCTGGCCCGCATTAATGCCCAGGCCGAAGGCGGCCAGGCAGGTGCCGTGGTGCGGCGTGCCGAGCGTGATGAGGCGCGCCACCCGCTCCACGCCATGGGTGCGCATCCAGGCGCGCGCCGCCAGCCCGCCCATGCTGTGGGCGACCACGATCAGCTGCGCCGCGCCGGCCTGCGCGCGCAGCTGCTGCGCCGCTTCCTCGATGCGCGCGGCATAGCCGTCGATGTCACCGGTCAGCGGTTCCAGGTCGAGCGTGGCGTGGCTGATGCGCGCCGCATCCAGCCGCGGCGCCAGATGCGCCCAGTAGCCGCTGTTGCAGCCGTAGCCGTGCACCAGCAGCACCGGCGGCGCCGTCGAGCCGGGGTGGATGCGGGTGTGCGCCCGCGCGCGCGGCATGTGCCAGGAGGTCATCAGCATGCTGGTGCTGAACTCTTCCCAGAGCATTTTCAGGGCGGCGCCCGGGGTGACCCGATAGTCGGGCGGCGTCGGGCTGGCGGCGCGCGCCGCCATCAGGAAGTTGTTCGTATTGATAAGCAGGCGCACCAGCGCCACGCTGCCCAGCCCCAGCGCGGCGGCCTGCCAGCCGTTCATCCCGAGCCAATGCATGCCAGCCGCGCCGATGCCGAGCGCCGCCAGCGCCTGCACCAGCAGGAGCCATCGCAGCAGGGTGCGCGAGCTCATGCCAGCGCCACGGCCGGGCGGCCCGTGAGGTTGGCCGTCAGGCCGCTCGCAAGGCGCGCCGTGATGGCGTAGATGGTCAGCTGCGGATTGGCGCCGAGGGAGGTCGGGAACAGCGAGCCGTCATGCACCGACACGTTCGCCAGTCCCCGGTAACGCCCGTTGGGATCGACCACGCCGCGGCGCTCGTCGCCGTCCATGGCGCAGCCGCCCATCACATGGGCCGAGACCACGCGCGTGACGTGGGCGCGCTGCGGCAGGGCCGCGATCTCGCGCCGCGCCTCGGCCCAGGAACGGTAGCGCTGGGCCTTCTCGTGCGCCGGCTGCACGGTGCGGGCGCCGGCCGCGAACTGGATCTCGGCCATGGAGAGCAGCGCGCGGCGCGCGCCGTCCCACAGGTAGTCGTTCAGTTCGTAATCGAGCTCGCCGCTGCCGTCGCTACGCAGGCGCACGATGCCGCCGGGCGACTCGTCATGGAAGCCGTCGCGCAGCAGCGCCAGCATGCCGCCCAGGTGGGCCAGGTCGCGCATCGCCGCCGCATGCTGTTCGCCGAAGCCGCTCATCATGGTGGCCGCCAGCAGCGGATGCACCGGCGGCGTCTCGAGCATATAGCCCATCGGGCCGTCGATCGGATCGCGCGACAGGAAGTGGTCGGAATACACGCTCTGCGGCGCCCCGGCCCAGCCCTCGACCCGCTTCTCGTAGAAGCCGGCCGAGATCAGGGTCGGGTGCAGGAAGGTGCGCTTGCCGAGCTGTCCGCTGGGATCGGGCGCCTTCGAACGCAGCAGCAGCGCCGGGGTATTGATGGCGCCGCCCGCGACCACGAAGTGGCGCGCGCGCAGGCGCAGCTCGCGCCCGCTGGGCAGCACGCCATCGGCGCCGAGCGCGCTGCAGACCAGTTCCTCGGCCTTCTGGCCGCGCAGCCGCAGGCGTTCGGCGCGCGCCCGCGTAATCAGCGTGGCGCCATTATCGAGCGCCGCCGGGATGCTGGTGACCAGCATCGACTGTTTGGCATTGGTGGGGCAACCCATGCCGCAATAGCCCAGGTTCCAGCAGCCCTGCACGTTGCGGCGGATGGCGGCGCTCGGGATGCCGAGCTTTTCCGCGCCGCGGCGCAGGATGGCGTTGTTCTCGTTCGGCCCCACCAGCCAGTCGACCACGCCGGTGCGGCGCTCGGCCATGGCGAACCAGGGCGCCAGCTCGTCGTTCGATGCGAATGCCAGGCCGTGGTGATCGCGCCACCAGTCCAGCGTCGGCTGCGGCGTGCGAAAGCTCGAGGTCCAGTTGACCGTGGTCGAGCCGCCGACGGCGCGGCCCTGCAGGATGTTGATCGCCTTGTCGGCCGTCTTGCGCGCGGCCGACTCCTGGTACAGCTGCGGGTAGGCGTCGGCCTCGCGCATCTGAAAATCGCGCGAGGACTTCAAGGGGCCCTCTTCCACCACGATCACCGACAGGCCGGAACGGGCCAGGATCTCGGCGCTGATGGCGCCACCGGCGCCGCTGCCGACGATGACGACATCGGCCTCCAGGGTGCGGTCCTGCTCGAGCGTCGAGGCGTCGATCGTGCGCCAGCCGCGTTTGAGGCCAGCCTCGATCGGATCGGGAATGCGGCCCGTCATGCCGGCACCCGTGGCGGACCGGGATAACCGATCGCCTCCCAGCTGGCCGGCTGGGCATACCAGGCGCCCAGCACCAGGTCGTGCAATGCGCCGTAGGCACTGCGCATCAGCTTGAGGCGGTGCACGCGCCACTCCTGCAGGAAGGCGCTGACGTGGGCGATATCGGCGCTCTCCCAGCCGGTCGGCACGCCGGTGAGCAGGCGCCGCGCGGGACGCAGGGCCAGCAGGCCGAACAAATCCTGCACTTCTTCCTGCGTGGCTTGCGGCAGGCCGCGGATGGCGGCTTCGACGGCGTCGATGGCAGCGCCCAGCTGGCGCTGGCGGCGGCCCGGGTCATGGGCCAGCGCGCCGTCCAGGATGGCCGGTGCGATCGCATGCAGGGCGGCGCGCGCCTCGCCGTCGAGCGCGAAGCCATGCGGTGTTTGCCGATGCGTGACGCGGTACCAGGCGCCGCCGGCGCCCAGCGCCAGCGCGGCCAGGCCGCCGACGGCGAGGAAGGTCCGGCGCGAAGTGTTGCCTGACCCGCTGCCCGACTTGTTGCGTGTATTGCGTGAATTCGCCATGCCCTCAGTGTACGCCATGCGGCTGTACGGACAGCGTGCAATACGGCTCAGCGTGGGGGCCGGTCCTTTAGGATCGCGCTCGCGATGCCGCGCAGGATGTTGACTTCTTCGGTCTCGAGGCCGGTGCGCGCGAACAGGCGCTTCAGGCGCGGCATCAGCTTCTTGGGACTGTCGGCATTCAGGAAGCCGATCGCAACCAGCGCCTGTTCGAGGTGCGCATACATGCCGTCGACCTGGGTCACGCTTGCCGCCTCGCCGTGGAAGCCCACGCCACGCGCGTCGATGCCGTCGCCCACCGCGGCCATGCGCGCTTCGTAGGCCAGCACCTGGGCCGCCTGCGACAGGTTGAGCGACGAGTAGTCCGGGTTGGCCGGGATGTTGATCAGGACGTTGCAGCTTTCGACGATCCCGTTCGGCAGGCCGACCCGCTCATTGCCGAACACGATGGCCGGGCGCAGGTCGGGCTGGCTGCCGGCATGGTCGGCGAAGGCGCGCGGGGTCCAGACCGGCGGCGAGAATTCGCGCAGGCGGGCCGAGACCGCGGCGGCGAAGTTGCAGCCATCCAGCGCCGCGTTGATGTCGGCGACGATGCGCGCGTTGGAGAGCACGTCGATGGCGCCACTGGCGAAGGCTACCGCTTCGGGGTCGGTCTGCGGGTTCTCGCATTTGGGGGCGACCAGCACCAGGTCGGAAAAGCCCATCGTCTTCATAGCGCGCGCGACCGAGCCGACGTTGCCGGCGCGGCTGGTCTCGACCAGGACGAAGCGGAGGCGTTTGAAAAGAGAAGTGTCGGTTTGGGTCGGGTTCATTTACAATAGCGACCATCGCGCATTGCGGACGGTTTTTCAGGATGGCGGGGACAAGCCCGCGATTGTAGCCGTTTCGACACTGCCCTGCTCTTTAATCACTCTTCAATAGCTGATCGTTCACGACGCCCCCAAGGTGCGTGAGTGGGCGTTCGCGTTTTTTACGGATAAGCCTCCATGCACCCAATGCTCAACACGGCCATCAAGGCCGCCCGCCGCGCCGCCACCGTCATCAACCGTGCGTCCTTCGATATCGATCGCATCGTCGTCTCTGAGAAGCAACACAACGATTTCGTCACCGACGTCGACCAGGCGGCGGAGCAAGCAATCGTCGAGACCCTGCTCAAGGCCTATCCCGACCACGCCATCCTGGCGGAAGAAAGCGGCGCGTCCAGCAACTTGAACGACGAGAGTGAAAACGTGTGGATCATCGACCCGATCGATGGCACCACCAACTTCCTGCACGGCTATCCTAACTACTGCATCTCGATCGCGCTCAAGCAGCGCGGCGTGATCACCAATGGCCTGGTCTACGACCCGGTCCGCAACGACCTGTTCACCGCGACCAAGGGCGCCGGCGCCTACCTGAACGACAAGCGCATCCGCGTGCGCCCGACCGAGCGTATCGGCCGCGCCCTGCTGTCGGCCGGCCACGGTCCCGATCCACGCGCGCTGGCCGAATACCTGCGCATGTACGAAGTGGTCGCCTCGCGCAGCCACGGCGTGCGCAGCGGCGGCTCGGCGGCGCTGGAACTGGCGAACGTCGCGGCCGGCCGCATCGACGGCTATTTCGAAAAAGGCCTCAAGGTCTGGGATATCGCGGCCGGCGCCCTGCTCGTGACCGAAGCAGGCGGCATCGTCGGCGAATTCGACGGCGAGTCCGATTACCTGAACAAAGGCGATGTGATCGCCGCCGGTCCGAAGGTTTTCGGCGCGCTGGTCCCGCTGCTTTCGCCTTTCGCGTAAAATACCGGTTGTACTGGTCGGGCTACTGGCAGGCTGCGCTTGCCGGTAGCCCGCTTGCTTTTGACCAGGCGTCTTACAAAGCATTACATAGTAATGGCGCAAAAACTTTCTATGGTGAAACTAACTTCACTATAATTCCTGCTAACCGCCTTGCGCGGCAGCGTCCGGGCGAGCGCTTGATTGCGCGCCCGCATCAACCCGATTCCAGGACTTGCCGCCACTGTGGCGACGGGCCGTTTTTTACTGAAAAATCTATGTCATTCTCTTCACTTGGTCTCTCTGACGCGATCGTGCGCGCGGTGACCGAACAAGGTTATACCGCCCCGACGCCGATCCAGAGCCAGGCCATCCCGGCCGTCCTGAACGGCGGCGACCTGCTGGCCGGCGCCCAGACCGGCACCGGCAAGACCGCCGGCTTCACCCTGCCGATCCTGCATCGCCTGTCGAGCGACGCTGTGGGCGCCGCCCAGCGCAACAAGACCGCGCCGCGCGTCATCCGCGCGCTGGTGCTGACCCCGACCCGCGAGCTCGCGGCCCAGGTCGAGGAAAGCGTGCGCCTGTACGGCAAGTACACGAACCTGAATTCGGCCGTGATCTTCGGCGGCGTCGGCATCAACCCGCAAATCAAGCTGCTCAAGCAAGGCGTCGACATCCTGGTCGCCACCCCGGGCCGCCTGCTGGACCACGCGGGCCAGGGCACGATCGATCTGTCGAAGGTCGAAATCCTGATCCTTGACGAAGCCGACCGCATGCTGGACATGGGCTTCATCCACGACATCCGCAAAGTGCTGGCCTTGCTGCCGCCGAAGCGCCAGAACCTGCTGTTCTCGGCCACCTTCTCGGACGACATCAAGGCCCTGGCCGACCGTCTGCTGGACAATCCGCAATCGATCGAAGTGGCACGTCGCAACTCGACGGTGGAAGTGATCGCGCAGAAAATCCACCCGGTGGACCGCGACAAGAAGCATCCGATGCTGGCGCACCTGATCAAGTCCAACAACTGGACCCAGGTGCTGGTGTTTACGCGCACCAAGCATGGCGCCAACAAGCTGGTGGAACAGCTGGGCAAGGACGGCATCGGCGCGATGGCGATCCACGGCAACAAGAGCCAGTCGGCGCGCACCAAGGCGCTGGCCGAGTTCAAGGATGGCAGCCTGCAAGTGCTGGTGGCCACCGACATCGCGGCGCGCGGCATCGACATCGACCAGCTGCCGCATGTGGTGAACTATGACCTGCCGAACGTGCCTGAAGACTATGTGCACCGCATTGGCCGTACCGGCCGTGCCGGCGCGACGGGCGAGGCGGTGTCGCTGGTCTGCGTGGACGAGCACCAGATGCTGAAAGACATCGAAAAGCTGATCAAGCAAACCCTGCCACGCGCCGTGATCCCCGGCTTCGAGCCCGACCTGAACGCCAAACCGCAGCCGATCCAGCTGCGCAGCGGCGCACCAGGCCATACGGGCCGCGGCGGTCGTCCAGGCGGCGGTCGTGGCCACGGCGGTGGTGGTGGCGGTGGCGGTGGCGGTGGCGGCAACAAACCGCGCACCCCCGGCACCGGCGCCCCCGCCGCCGCGAAGCGCAACAACGGCCCCCGCCCCGCCTCCGCCGCCCGCCGCGACCGCTAACCCTATTGAGGGTCCATTGAGGGTCAGAGTCGAATTATTGGGAAAGATTGTCACACCACCCAATTCGCCGACTTCACCCTCAGCTTGTTTCAGCCAAGTTATTACCCAAAAATTGGGGTCAGAGTCGAATTAAGTGACAACTTTCGATGTTGTCATTTAATTCGACTCTGACCCTAATTTATTTATTCCCTCCGCTCTATTGAATCGCCCGTCTTTCGGGAACATCGATTCATCCTGCCAATTTTTCTGCCAATTCTCACCAAAGCCTTATTCCCAGGCCATTTTTGGCCTCCAAATTAATTAGGGTCAGATACCGTCTTGGATTGCAAGATTTTTGTGAAGATAATTGGCGTCAAATGGCTTGCCGGTTCGAATGACGCCATAGATCA
>NZ_VPFD01000025.1 GCF_008014745.1 Massilia arenae | reverse complement strand
GGTCATGCCAGGCGATAACGTCTCGATCACCGTCAAGCTGATCGCTCCGATCGCGATGGAAGAAGGTCTGCGCTTCGCAATCCGCGAAGGCGGCCGTACCGTCGGCGCCGGCGTTGTTGCAAAAATCCTGGCCTAATTCATCAGGCCGGGATCGCTGGATGGACTCCTCACGGAGTCTCTCCAGCACAACGATGGGGACAGACTTTTTGGTCTGTCCCCATCTGTTTGAGCGGGAACGATGCTATACTCCCGCCTCTTGAGCAGTACCGAAGTGTCTTGACCACATTGCCGGCAACAAGCCGGAACGTTCTTTTAAAGGAAATAGCATGTCCGCTAACCAGAAAATCCGTATTCGCCTCAAAGCATTCGACTACAAGCTGATCGACCAATCGGCTCTGGAAATCGTCGACACCGCCAAGCGTACCGGCGCCGTCGTCAAGGGCCCAGTCCCACTGCCAACCCGTATCCAGCGTTTCGACGTGCTGCGTTCGCCACACGTGAACAAGACCTCGCGCGACCAGTTCGAAATCCGTACGCACCAGCGTCTGATGGACATCGTGGACCCAACCGACAAGACCGTTGACGCACTGATGAAGCTGGACCTGCCAGCTGGCGTCGACGTCGAAATCAAGCTGCAGTAATATTTTTTCATCTGGCGGAGTCTTCCGCCGATGGACATGAGGCCGGTATCGCTTAGCGAGCCGGCCTTGTTTTTTATGCGCGAGAAGGCGTGTCGTCGGATGCAATCGTTTTTTACTTGTGGCATAGTTAAAGCATGAAAGCCTTGAAAAGCCAGCTCGCGTCGGAACTCCTTGCTGATCCGCAAGCTCGAGACCAGTTGCGCCAGTTCATGACCAGCAAACGAAGCCTCCCACAAACGGCACCTCAGGCTGCTGCAGGCGAGTTCAAGATTCGCCGTGACGACGGTCAGTCAGTTCGCGTTACTATCGTACCCAAGGCCGCATAAAGCCACGTTCTCATGAACGTCGCGTTGCCCGCGCTGATCGTTTTTTTCCTGCTCCTGCCGGGCTTCATCTTCCGCACCAATCTCAAGCGCGCAGAGCGTATATTCCGGGAGCCGGACTCATTTTAGTCATGCGAAACGCATGATCTCCTGCTTGGCATTCGCCAGCCGTTGTTCATATTCCTTGCGCATGCTGTAATCGAACGATTCATCCATCCGATCGTCGATTCATGCAGCCGTCTTCACTTGCTTCCATCTTGCGCACCACGTCCTGGCGCGATCTCGCCGGCTGGGGCCTCGCCGCTATATTCCTGGTTTCCATCGCCAAAGCACTCGCTCCAGATGCCGCCAAGCCTTTCCTGCGCAATGCCGGCTTGGCCTTGCCCCTGTTGCTGCTGATGGCGAAAGACATCGCCCACGCACCGGACGCCTGGCAGCGCCTGCGCAGCGCGCATGCCGCGCGGGCCCCGTGGCATGCGCGGGTAACGGCGCTGCTGCCGCCCGAACTGGTGGGGATGCTCCGGCTCGACCGGCTGCTGTGGATTGGCTGCTTCAGGCGCCTGCAGCGGCAACCCGCTGCCTGTGCGCTGCCGGAAGGCGTCGCACTGACCTACCTGGAACGCGGCGCCTATGGCACCGCCACCGCCGTCGTCTTCGTCAGCCTGCTGCTCGAGCTGCCGGTGCACGTCCTGCTGCTGAACCTGTTCGTCGAGGATGCCGGCACGCTGGCCCTGCTGCACGTCCTCGGCGCCGTCGCCGTGCTGTACACGCTGGCATGGGTATTGGGCGACCGCTGGCATATCGGGGTAGGGCGCCATGTCATGACCGACGATGCGCTCCATCTGCGCGTCGGCGCGCGCGTCGATGGCGTGCTGCCGTTGGCGGAAATCGCGCGCCTGGAGACGGTCGATGCGCCGCTGCCAGCCTGGCGCCGACGCCACGGCGTGGCGCGCCGCGACATGCTGCTGGTGACGCCGTTCGACCAGCCCAACTGTCTGCTGGTGCTCGAAGAAGATGCACGGGTCGACATCCTGCACTGGCAGGTGAAGAAGCGCCTGCCGCGTTACGTGTTCCTGTACCTTGACCGTCCCGAACTGCTGGCACAGCAGCTGCGCCGGCGGGTGGCGGCGTGAAACGGATCCCGTTGCCGCGGATCGGGCCTGGTGCGCTGATCCTCCTGGGCCACATGCTGCTCGCGTACGCCTTGCTGCAGCACGTCGGCGCACCGACGCGCGGTCCCGAACCGGCGCCGGCCAACTACATCGAGCTTGCCTTCATCGCGGCGCCAAGGATGCCAGTGCCCGCAGCAGCCGCTCCCGCCGCTGCCGCTGCCGCCGACCGTCGGCCGGCGGTCGCGCCACGCTCACCGGTACGACGTCCAGCGGTAACGGCGCCCGTCGAATCGGCGCTGGTGGCGGTGCCGGTCCTGGCCAGCGAAGAACACCACGCAGCCGAGGCGCCGGACGTGGCGCCGCAGCCGGGACGGGTAAATATGGAAGCATTGCGCGCGGCCGCGCGTCAGGCGGACAGCGAACGCGGTCCGGTCGCACTGGAACCGCTACGCGCCAGCGATGACAGCGCGCTGGCGCGTGCGGTGAGAAAGGCGAAGGTCCCGGATTGCCAGACCAAGTATGCCGGCGGCGAAAAGGCCAATATCCTGCTCCTGGTCCCTCTCGCCATCGACACCATCACCGGCAAGGGCTGCAACTGGTAGCAGCCCCGCCAGGTAGATACTTATTTACTGCCTGTCTTCCAGCGCATGCCAAAGCCGTAATGGCGGTCCATCAGCTCATGCGCGCTGGTCATGCCCTGTTGCTGGAAGTACTCGGCCAGCTTGGTGATCACCAGGTTGCCGCCGCGGTTCTCGATCAGCGCGATCGCGCACATGATCTGGCGGTCGCCGCCATCGAGTTTCACCTCGACCGGCGCCTGGCCCGGCGCCGTTACCGTCACCACGCCATTGGTCACGGCCCAGTTGGCCGCGCCTTCGTAGATGAAGGAGAAGATCACCGCGCGCTTGATCTGGTCGAAGCGCTCGCCATTGATGAACAGGTTCTCGCCATTGGCGGCGGCGCCGGTGCGGTCGTCGGCATCGAGCTGGATGAAAGGTTCGCGCTCGTAGTCGCCGAAGGTGTTGCCGAGTGCCTGCACCAGGCCGCGGCGGCCGTCGGCCAGTTCGTACATGCAGCCGAGATCGAGGTCGATGCCGCTGCGGCCCTTGCGCGCCGCGCCGGCCTTGTTGGCCATTTCACCGGCCTTGTTCGCGAGGTCGCCCGCCATGCTGGTGAGGCGGTCGAGGAACCCACCGCCGCGCGCGGCCGAGGATGGCGGCGGTGGCGAGGCAGGAGGCGGCGCGATCGCGGCCTGGTTCCAGTTCAGGTTGACGTGGATGCGGCCGTAGCCGCCGCCTGGGCGCTTGTCGAGCGACACCTTGTCGCCGCGTTTGTCGAGCGTGACCTTGGACAGTGACACCGTCCGTGCCGCGGGTGCTGGCACTGGCGCGGCCGCAGGAGCAGGTCTGGATGCGGGCGCGGGCGTCGAGGAACCGGCTTCGGTCCCGCCGAAGTTGGCCAGCAGCGCCGACAGGCCGCCATTGAAACCCTGGCCGACGGCGCCGAAGCGCCACAGGCCGTCGCGGCGATAGATCTCGGCCACGATCAGGGCCTTCTCGTCGCCGAAGTCGGCGCCCGACCATGGGAAGCGCACAGCGCTGCCCAGCGACAGGGCGCTGGCGCCCAGCGTGCGCATGGTGGCCGCGCCGTCGATCGCGGCCACGAACACGAGCTTCGCGATCGAGCTGGGCAGCAGGTCGAGATTCACCGCAAAACGCGCGCGACCGCCACCCAGGTCCAGGCGCACCGCGCCTTCCGGGCTGGCCAGCTGGTTGTAGAACACCATATAGCGGTCGTCCGACAGCTTGTCGTTGGCGTCCAGGCCAAAGCACGAGACGTCGACCGAGGCGCCGTTGGCGGCGATCTCGACGTCGACGTTGAAGACGTTGCCGGTGCCGAGGTCGGCCAGCTTGCCTTTCTGTCCCCGTCCAAATTGAGTAGTCATGAGGGTTCTCCTTCCAGGAATGGTTTGTGGCCCAGTTCGGCGCGCGAGCCGAACAGGCGGGATTGTTCGAGGGTGCGCTCGGCCCAGGCGCGGTGGGTGGCGACTTCCTGCATCGCGTCGTCCATGCGGAACACCGCCGGGCTCGAGGCGTCGAGGATGGCGCGCGCCACCGCCAGGTCTTGCGGCGTCACCTTGAAGTGCTGCTCGATCGCCGCGATCTGGGTCGGGTGGATCGCGGTCTTGCCGACCATGCCGTGGGCCAGGTCTTCGATCACTTCCTGGTCCAGCAGTTCGGGCAGGTCTAGGTATTCGAACACCGGCGCCGTCAGCATGAAGCCGTAGGGACGGAAGGTCGTCACCAGGCGCGAAATCACCGGGCCGAGCGGCGTGCGGTACAAGGTCATGCCGCGCGGGCGGCGCAGGCCGAGCAGGGCCAGCAGGTCGTTGCCGCCGATGCGCAGCGCCAGGATGCGGTGGCGCACGCCCGGCGCCTCCAGCGCGGCGCGCAGGCCTTGCATCTCGCCGTCGTCGAAGGCCTCGGCCGTCTCCAGCGTCGGCATCAAGACGTGTTCGGTGTGGCGCACCAGCTTGTAATAGCTGTCGAAATTGTGGCGCGTGATCTTGGGCAGCACGAAGCCGGTCAGCTTCTCGGCGCCCGGCATGGCCAGCACGCGCGCCAGCACTTCGGGATTGCGCACCCGCACGAAGCGGTCGGCCGCCACGTCCAGGCGCATGTTCGCCAGCACCACCGACAGGTTGAACAGCGACCAGGAGAGTTCCCGGTCGGCGATCGAATCCTCGGTGCAGAAGATCAGCGAGCGCGCGTGCGGCAGGCGATCGCCGTTGGCGATCGCGGTCAGGTTCTTGTGATTGGCCGGCACGTACAGCGACGCGCCCAGTGATTTAGCCATCCGATGCACTCCTGATCAGGGATACTGCGTGATAGGGAAGGTGCGGGTCGATCTCGACCGGCACCTGTTTTTCTTCGGCCAGCACGGCCAGGTGCGCCACCTCGGTGGCGCCTGGGTCGCGCAGCACGACCAGGCGCGGCACGCGGCGCAGCAGCACGCGCGTGGCTTCGCCGATGCCGGGCTTGACCAGGTTGACGTCGGCGACGCCGTAGCGCCGCATCGCCGCGCCGATATAGGTTTGGGAGCGCTCGCGCGCCGCCGCGGCGTCGATCGGTTCCGCGCGCGGCAGCGTGTCGGATTGCGCCAACGCCAGCGCCAGTCCCACCAGCTCGTCGGCGAACACCTGCGAGCGGTCCGCCTGCGCGAACTGCTCATAAAATACGCAGCCGTGGAAGTCGTCGGCGCGCATGTCCTCGCTCATGACGGTGCGGCTCACCAGGCCCGACACCGTGGCGTTGAGGATGCTCGACGGGATCAGGTAGTCGTCGCACGAGGCCGCGCAGGCGGCGGCGCCGGCCAGGTCGGACAGCACGTGCAGGCCGGGGTCGATATGGGTGCCGTGGCGCACGTTGAACACCTCGACCGAGCTGGCCAGCTCGCGCGCGATCACGCCCTTGCCGGTCCAGCCGTCGAGAAAGACGATGGAATCGGGCTGGTGCCCATGCGCCAGGATGTGGCGCAGGGCGGCGGCGTCGATGCCGCGGTCGCGCACGATCGACACCGAGTAGTGCACGGCGTCGCGTCCGAACAGCTCGCGCAGCAGGCGGGCGACCACCACGCCGACCGGGGTGCCGGCGCGCGCCAGCGACACCAGCGCCAGCCGGTGCAGCGGGCGCGCGGCGATCAGGCGGGCAAGGCGCAGGCAGTCGCGCGCCATGCGCGCATTGTTGGCGCGGCAGGCCTCGTCGAACAGCCGCATATAGCGTTCGGACGGCATCGACTCGGGCGACAGCATCTGGCTGTAGTGGCGCCGGCCGCTCTGGATCAGCGCCTCCTTCTCGGCGACGTCGACGAAGCCTTCCTGCGGCAGGCGGCGCAGCAGGAAGCTGACCTCGCCCTTGCGGTAGCTGCCGGAGAAGTCTTCCCAGCCGCTCACAGCGCCCCCACGGTGATGCCGGCGAGCTGGGTGCCGCGCGGGATGATGGCGTAGTCGCAGGCGGCCATGAAGCGCGCGTCCGAGCGGCTGTCGCCCATGCCGAAGGTGACGATCTCGCCGTGTTCTTCCTTCAGACGCGCGGTGATGTGGGCCACCGCGTTGGCCTTGTTCAGCGCCTTCGGCAAGATGGCCAGGTTGTTGCCGTTGCGGTGGATGAAGTAGTCGCGGTCGCCGTCGGCGATCCAGGGCCGCACCACGTGTTCCTCGAGCGGCGCCAGGCGCTCGGCCTGTTTGTCAGGATCCTTCACCACCAAAAAGAACGGGGTGCCGAAATCCTCGATCATGCGCGCGCGGCCGCCATAGCCGGTGCGTGCGCCATGGTTGTCGATGTGGGCGGCCAGCGCCAAGAGGCCGGGCAGGGCGGCGTGCATGGCCGTGCGCATGCCGTCCAGCCAGGGCTGGTCGAGCGCGCCGCCCGGCTCGAGCACCACGCCGCCGTAATTGATGACGGCGTAGCTGTCGAACGGCAGGGTCACGCGGCGCAGGCCGTCGAGGTCGCGCGCGGTGGTCGGGATCATCGTCATCCCGTCCTGCAGCAGGGCCAGGAAGGAGCGCTGGGCCGGCGTCGTGTACGAGCAGATGCTGCCGTCCTTGTAATAGGCGGCCGGCGCCAAAGCGTCCGGGATGTCCCGGTGCGCGCCGCATTTGCCGAAGGTCTGGAACAGTGTGTCGTCCAGGTCAGCGAACAGGAACTTCTTCAACGTGGTCCTCGGACTGGAAGTGGAACAGGCGCGCATTGAGCTGGCCGGCGAGCTGGAACAGCGCGGGGCCGGACGCGGTCTCGTGGCAGGCCAGCACGTGGTCGTACTGGCCGGGCGCGACGTTGTACAGGTAATTGGCAATGCCTTCGCCGTAGTTGTCGGGGAAGGTCAAGGCATGGTCCACCGCGCCCCAGGTGAGGATCGGCGAGCGCGTGGTCGACTGCACCACCACGTCGACGCCCTGGCGCTGCAGGGCGGCGCCGAACAGGGTCGAGACGTGCATGAATTCACCGGTGCCCAGCACCAGCACCCGGCTGCCGGGGGCGAATTCACGCGCCAGGCGCGCCGCCAGCTGCTCCGGCGCCCGCAATGCCCGCGCCGTGCCGAGGCGGCCGAAGGCGGCGCTGGCGCCGCGGTCGGCGTCTTCTTCATAGCGCTGCGCCACGCCCTGGTCGGGCGGCAAGGGGCCTTGCGCGAAGCTGAATTCGCCCTCGACCAGCGCGCCGCAGGTGGTCGGCATGCCGAAGCGGGTGTCCAGCAGCCCGGTCGCGGCGCGGCCCATGAAATTGGTGATGGTGGCCAGGTGTACCCGCTCCAGGCCTGGATTCAGGCGACGGCAGGCAGCGGCCAGGTTGACGAAGGTATTGCCGGTGCTGGCCTCGTCGTCGACCAGCACCAGGGTGCGCGCGGCCAGCAGCAGAGCGTGCAGCTCGGGATCGACCGGCGTGTGCAGGAACTGGCGCGGTGCATGGCTGTGCGCTTCCTCGAATTCGATCAGCGGGCCGTCGCCGACCCGGTAGCGGGTGGTGTGCAGGAACAGCGCCTGCTGGCCCGGATGGGCGCGCAGCCAGGCTTCGAACACGCCCTGGCCCAGCCCGATCGCGGTCTCCGCCATGGCGATGAACACCACCGGGCCTTGCACCGCGCCTTTGAACTGCGGCACGGTCGCGGCCAGGCGCTCGTGCACCATCAGCATGTCGATCGGCTGCGCCGGCCAATGCTTGCCCAGCACCTTGCTGAGGAACAGGAAGCCGCGCTTGGCGTTGGCGCGCGCGGCAAAGCCGAGCAGGGCGTCGAGTTCGGATGCGCCGCTGTCGATGCGCAGGTCGAGCGTTCCTGTCGGGAGCTCGATACGCTGGACCGGCGTCGGGAGCGGCGCGTTCATGCCAGCTCCGTCGCGACGCTGACTTCGGCCACCCGCATGCCGTGGCGCGGCGCGGGGATCTCGAGACCCTCATAGCCTTCGGCAAAGCCGCGCAGCGCGATATACGGGAGGTTGGGGCCGGCCAGGCAGGCCATGCCGATTCCACCCGACATGCGCGGATTGATCTCCAGCAGGCGCGGTCGTCCGCCGCCTTCGCGGAACTGGGCGTTGAACACGCCATTCAACTGGTAGTCGGCGCACAGGCGCGTCGTTGCATCCAGGATGTCCTGGCGCATATCGATCAGCTGGCCGCTGCCGGCTTGCGGCAGCTTGCGGCGCACCACGGCCGCCACCAGGCGTCCATGGTCGCCCACGCAGTCGACGCTGTATTCGGGGCCGTCCAGGAATTCCATCAGCAGCATGGTGTTGAAGGAGTCCAGTTCGCCCAGCCCGCGGCGCAGGTCCTGGTAGCCGATATGGTATTCGACGCCTTTCATCAGGAGCGCGGCGCTGCTGCGTTCTTCGTCGATGATGGCGAAGCCAAGGCCATAGATGCCATGCGCCGGCTTGACGCACAGCTTCGCATGCTGCGGGCGCAGTTCGGCATAGGCGGTGTCGAACTGCTCCAGGGTCTCGAAGGGGCAAAAGGCCGCCACCGGCGCATCCGGCAGCACCGTCGCGGCATAGAAATCGGCCTTGTCGTGGATGCGTTTCAGTTGCGCCGGCGGGGCGGCGCTGAGCACGCGGGTGCCGACGTCATCGAAGCGCGCATGTTCGGCGGCCAGCACGGTGGCTTCGCGGCCCGGCACGAAGATGTCGATTTTTTGGTCGCGGCAGAACGTGAGGCACCAGTCGACGTAGGCGTCGCCTTTCAGGCCGGTGGGCTCGACGTGGAATTCATGGGCCAGGCGCGCGGCCGGCGCATGGCGGTTGGCGTTGCTGTGGACGATGGTGAAACGGCCTTCGGTATCGGCCTCGCGGATCAGCTTGATCGCCGCATTCACGGACGAAAACGTCCTGTTGTACCAGACGCGCATGTGGGCTCTCTTGATGGGTGATCGGCCACTGGCGTGGCGTTGCAGGGTCCGCGCCGGGCGGCGCGGACCGTCAGGGAAGGGAAGCTCCCTGTGTGATTCTTAGACGTTGACGCCGAACGAGCGTGCCAGCGGACCGAGGCCGCCCTTGAAGCCCTGGCCGACGGCACGGAACTTCCATTCGCTGCCGGCGCGGTACAGCTCACCGAAGATCATCGCGGTTTCGGTCGAGCTGTCCTCGGACAGGTCGTAGCGCGCGATCTCGGCTTCGCCGGCGGCGTTCAGGCAGCGGATATAGGCCTTGCCCACCTGGCCGAAGTTCTGGCGGCGCGCATCGGCGTCGTGGATGGTGACGCAGAACGAGACCTTGTCGATGTCGGCCGGCACGCGCGCCAGGTCGATCGTCAGCTTTTCGTCGTCGCCATCGCCCTGGCCGTCGGTGTTGTCGCCGGCGTGGGTCACCGAGCCGTCGGTCGATTTCAGGTTGTTGTAGAAGATGAAGTCGGTATCGCCACGTACCTTGGCGTCGGTCTTGAGCATGAAAGCGCTACCGTCCAGGTCGAAGGCGGAACCGTCGGTCGAGCGTGGATCCCAGCCCAGGCCGATGATGACCTTGGTCAGGCCCGGTGCTTCCTTGCTCAGGTTGACGTTGCCGCCTTTTTGCAGACTGATTGCCATGCGAACTCCTTTTTCCGTTGAGGGATGAGATGGACGGCGATGTAGCTGTCGCCATCGGGATTGCATCCGCCAATATAGGCGGTAATTGATCAATTGTACATGGGGCTGGGGCGCGCGAATTTCAACATTTTTCATAGGGGGATGTACGTACTTACGCTCAGCCCAAACCATGGAATGTCACATTTGAGGATTTGGAGGATCAGGCAAAAACGAACCAGCTTCCGGCAACGGGAGAGCATGCGCCAACCCGATACTGGGTGCTCTTCCACTTCACCTGAAGGAGCACACCATGAACAAGATCGCACTCGTCACCGGCGCCAGCCGCGGCCTGGGCCGCAACACCGCGCTGCACATCGCGAAGAAGGGCGGCGACGTCATCGTCACCTATCAAAGCCGGGAACAGGAAGCCCAGGCCGTGGTCGACCAGATCCGCGCCATGGGCCGCCAGGCGCTGGCGCTGCGGCTCGACGTCGGCGACGTCGCGGGCTTTCCACTGTTCGTCGAACACCTGCGCGCCGCGCTGGGGCAGACCTGGGGCCGCGACAGTTTCGACCACCTGGTCAACAACGCCGGCCATGGCGACGCGGCGCTGATCGAGGATACCACCCAGGCCCAGTTCGACCGCCTGGTGGACGTCCACTTCAAGGGCGTGTTCTTCCTGACCCAGGCGCTGCTGCCGCTGCTGGCCGACGGCGGGCGCATCGTCAACCTGTCGACCGGGCTGACGCGCGTGTCCTATCCGGGATTCGGCGCCTATGCGGCGGTCAAGGGGGCGGTCGAGATCCTGAGCGTCTACCTGGCGCGGGAGCTGGGAAGCCGCGGCATTGCGGTCAATACGGTGGCGCCGGGCGCGATCGAGACCGATTTCCTGGGCGGCGCGGTGCGCGACACGCCGGACATGAACGCCGCCTTCGCCGGCATGATCGCCCTCGGCCGGGTCGGCGTGCCGGACGATATCGGCCCCATGATCGCCAGCCTGCTGGGCGAGGACAATCGCTGGATCACCGGCCAGCGCATCGAGGTCTCGGGCGGCCAGGTCATCTGAATGCCGGGCCGGGGCGCCCGCCCCGGCCGCTCATTACACGACGCGAGAAGACTGCCATGACCCCCGACAATCCTTTCCTGCCCCTGTCCTTTATCGCCGGGCCCGCGATCCTGACCAATGCCTGCGCCATCATGCAGAACGGCGCCGCCATCCGCTACAGCCTGGCGATCACCCATCTGCGCGAATTCCGCGCCTCGCTGGCGGCCGGCGATGACCGGTTCGCGCAGCTGTATGCCGACACCGCGCTGGCGGCGCAGCTGGTTGAGCGCAGGATCGCGCTGCTGCTCGGTGGCCTTAACCTGCTGTATGCGACGGTCGGCCTGTTCGGGCTGACCACCTTTGCCGCGCTGCTCGGCGCCTTCATCGCGGCGGGCCACCCCGGCTGGGGCGAGGCGGCGGCCCGGGTCATGGTCGGCGCCGGCGGCGTGGGCCTGTGCCTGCTGGTGGCCGCCATCGCCGCCTTCATGCGCGAGAGCGCGCTGGGCACGGCCCTGATGCGCCTGCACCGGCGCTTCGAGTAGGGGCTCAGGCCGCGGCGTGCAGCCGGGCCTGGGCTGTGACTTCGCGCACCGGGGGCATGCCGAACATGCGCCCGTATTCGCGCGTAAATTGCTGCACGCTCTCGTAGCCGACCGCATGGGCGGCATTGCTCGCATTCTTGCCTTCGGCCAGCATCAGGCGCCGCGCCTCGATCAGGCGCAGCTGCTTCTGGAATTGCAGCGGCGTGAGCGAGGTCACGGCGCGGAAGTGCTGGTGGAAGGACGAGGGACTCATGCCGGCCAGCGCCGCCAGCTGCTCCACCGGCATGCGCTGGGCATAGTTGGTGCGCAACAGAGCCACCGCGCGCGCGATGCGCCGCACCTGGCTGTCCGGCAGCCCCAGGCGCCGGATCGCGGCGCCGTGGCGTCCGGCCAGCAGCCAGTAATGAAATTCCCTGATCAATGCCCCTTTCAGCACCGGAATCGATGCGGGCCGCTCGAGCATGCGCATCAGGCGCAGCGTGACGTCCGCGAGCTGGTCCTCGGTGGGCTCGATGCGCACCGGCGCCTCGTCGCCCGCTTCCACCACCGCGATTTCCGTCATCAGGTCGGCGATGACTTCGGGCGACAGGTCCAGTGCCAGCGCACAGTAAGGCACGGCGGCACTGGCTTGCGTGATCTGGCTGACGGTCGGGACGTCGGCCATGATCAGCAGCGAATCGCCGGCATTGAAGGTGAACGACTGGCTGCCCATCGTCACGTGCTTGCTGCCCTGCAGTACCAGGCAGGCGAGGGGGCGCGGGATCTGGTAACTCAGCTCGGTGCGGCCGGTCGAATAGATCGTGATCAGGCCGGGAATGGGCGTGCGGGCAATGCCGCCGGCATCGGCATTGTCTTGCGCATGGCGCAGCACGGCGTCGAGAAGTTGGGTGTCCATGCCACCAATAGTAGCGCCGCTTGCCGCGCTTGAAAACGCGCCTGGAGGATTGGGCAAAGATTGTCGAGTTTCCGGTAACGGCAGGATGGCTGGCGGCGCGAAGATGGCTTCACCGGCGCGGCAGGCACAAAAGGCGGCGCCACCCACCCTGTAGTTTCACCGACAACGAGGAGCCTGAGCATGAACACCACCGACACCATCCTGATCGTCCTCTCGGCCGCCGATCACTGGACCCGCACCGATGGCAGCAAGTATGAAACCGGCTACTGGGCCGAGGAGTTCGTCGTCATCCACGAGAAATTCGTGCAGGCCGGCTACCGGGTCGACCTGGCCACGCCGGGAGGCGTCGAGCCGACCGCCGACTGGCGCAGCCTCGACGTCCAGTATGGCGGAGAAGAAGCGCCGCGCTACGCCGCCTACCTGGACGGCATCGCCGATATCCTGGCGCGTCCGCTGGTGCTGGCCGACGTCGATGTGTCAAGGTATGTGGCGGTGGTGATCCCGGGCGGCCACGGCCCGGCCGAAGACCTGTACCGCGACGCCGACATGGCGCGCGTGCTGTTCGAGGCCGAACGCAGCGGCAAGGTGATCGGCTCGGTATGCCACGGTCCGGCGGCGCTGCTCAGCGCCGTCAGGGAAGACGGCAGCTGGCTGTTTGCCGGCCGCCGGGTCACCGGTTTCAGCGATGAGGAAGAAATCGCCTTCGGCACCGCCGAGAACGCGCCCTGGCTGCTGGCCTCGCGGATGCGCGAACTGGGCGGGCTGTATGAGCACGGCGCCGAGGATTGGAAGCCGTTCGCGATCACCGATGGCAAGCTGGTCACCGGCCAGAATCCGGCATCCAGCGCGCTGACCGCGGACGGGGTGTTGGCAGTCCTGGCCAGGACCGCCTGACGGAACTTACGTGGCCTTGGCGTCGTCCTCGCCGGTCCACGCAGCCTGTTCCACCGGCTGTTCGGCCTGCGCCGGCCCGCGGGCCAGGTGCACTGTCTGCATCGGCAGCGCCAGCGAAACCCCGCGCGCTTCGAGCCCGGCGAGGATTGCCAGGTAGATCTCCTGCTGCGTCGTCATATAGACGGCATAGTCCGTGTTGTCGACGTAGTAGACCGTCTCGTAATTGAAGCTGGGGGCGGCGATGCTGTTCAGGTGGGCACGGTCGAATCGCACCTGCGGCTGGGCGCTGACGATTTCCTTGATCATCTCCGACAGTTCGCGCAGCACTGGCGCCGGCGTCTGATGCGATACCGCGAACTGGAACACGACGCGGCGCGACTCCATGCGGCGCAGGTTCTGGACGCGGCTGGTGAGCAGGTCGTTGTTCGAGAACACGATCTGCTCGCCGGAGAGGCTGCGCACCCGGGTGGTTTTCAGGCCGATCTTTTCCACCGTCCCCAGCATGGTGCCGACGATGATGAAGTCGCCCACCACGAACGGCTTGTCGAGCACGATCGAGAGCGAGGCAAACAGGTCGCCCAGGATGCTCTGCACCGCCAGCGCAATGGCGATGCCGCCGATCCCCAGGCTGGCCACCAGGGTGGTGATGTTGACACCCAGGTTGTCCAGCACCATCAGCGCCACCACCGCCCACAGCAGTACCCGCACCAGGAAGGTGATCGCGGCCGAGGAGGTGATGCGGTCCGGGTCTTCGCTGCGCTCGGCGCGCTTGGCCTTGAGCCAGGTGCGCAACGCGTGATCGCCCCAGATCGCCACCTGGAACAGCACCGCCGTGATGGCGATGCGGCCAATGAACAGCTGCGCCTTGTCGGACAGCGTCAGGAAGCTGGCGCCGGCGTAGATGCCGACGATGACCAGCACCAGCAGCTTGGTCGAGCGCAGCGCAGCCACCGCGATATCGTCCCATTTGGCCTCGGTGCTTGCCGCGAGCACGGCCAGGCGCCGCGCCAGGATCGATTTGATGGCGTCGAGTCCGGCCGCGACAGCGGCCACCACGACGAGCGCGACCAGCCAGTCGGCGACCGGATTCTTCAGGATGAGGTATTCCATCACTGTCGTATTTCCCTTTCAATCAACGTTCAAGATTCAGGCGGCGGAGCGTTCGTCCGCCGTCTCGTCGGCGCCGGATGCCGGCAGCGCCGCCAGCGCGGCCAGGAAGTCGTCGCCCCAGCGCGCCACGTCGCGGTCGTTCACGATCGCCGCCATGCGTCCGGAGCGGTAGGCCACTTCGTCGGCGCCCATGGTCAGCGCGTGGTACAGGGTCGCGCTCATCGCGTTCCTGTCGTATGGGTTGACCAGCAGCGCGCCGTGCAGCTCGACGGCGGCGCCGGCGAATTCGGACAGCACCAGCGTGCCCGGACGGCCGGCGGCATGGCGGGTGGCCACGTATTCCTTCGCCACCAGGTTCAGGCCGTCGCGCAGCGGCGTGATCCAGGCGACGTCGCAGGCGGCGTAATGGGCCACCACGTCCTCGAACGGCAGCGAGCGGTAGAAGTAGCGTACCGGCACCCAGCCCAGGGTCGAGAAGCGGCCGTTGATGCGGCCGACCACGCGATCGAGTTCCTCGCGCAGGCTGTCATAGATCTCCATGCCCGACGCCGCCGGCGTGATGATGTTGATCAGCATGACCTTACCCAGCAGCTCGGGATGCTGTTCGAGCATGCGCTCATATGCTTGCAGCTTCTCCAGCGAGCCTTTCACGTAGTCGAGGCGCTCGATCGAGATGATGCCGGTGCGGCCATCCAGGTACTCGTCCCATTCGGTGATCTGGCGCCCGACGTCGTCGCTCTTGACCAGGTCTGCGATCAGGCCGGCGTTGGTACCCACCGGATGGGCGCCCAGCGTGACCCGGCGTCCACCGACTTCGAGCGCGGTGTGCATGCGGTCGACCCCGAGCGCGCAGCCGAAGGTCAGGTAGCGCGGCGCGCACGGCACGGCGTCCAGCACCTCGACCGGCGCGCAGGAGCGGGCGGCGTCGACGAAGTTCTCGACATAGCGCGGGATGTGGAAGCCCACGTAGTCGCACTGCAGCAGGCTGCCGATGATGTCGTTCCGCCATGGCAGGATGTTGAATACGTCGGAAGACGGGAAGGCGGTGTGGTGGAAGAAGGCGATCGTCAGGTCAGGGCGCAGCGGGCGCAGGAAGGCCGGCACCATCCACAGGTTGTAGTCGTGGATCCAGGCGGTGGCGCCGGGCGCCGCTTCGCGCGCGGTCTGTTCGGCGAACAGGCGGTTCACCTCCAAAAAGCGTTCCCAGTGGTCCTGGCGGAATTCGGCTTTATCGGGAAAGGAGAAGATGATCGGCCAGAACGCCTCTTTCGAGAACTTCTTGTAGAACTGGTCGATGTCGTCCGCCGTCAGGGGAATCCGGGCCGCCTTGAGCTGCGGGTAGCGCTGCGCATCGACGGCGACGTGCGGGATGAAATCGGCCGGCGTCCGGCTGGCCTGCTGCGACCAGGCGACCCACGAGCCCTTGCGGCCGCCGGCGAAAAAGCTGAGCAGGGTCGGCATGATGCCGTTCGGGCTTTTCGGGCGGCGCTGGTACGTCACGCCGCCTTCCACCACTTCGTCATACGGCAGGCGGTGATAGACCATGACCAGCTCGGCCTCGCCGTAGGATGTCGCGTCATGCGCCGCGGCGTCGCCGTCCAGGCGCAGGCCGTGGCGGTCGAAGGCCTGCAGAATGCCGCCGCAGCCGGCGGCGTCGGCTACCACCACGCGCGGCATCTTGCGCACCGCCTGCACCAGCGCCGGTTCGGCGGCGCCGACCACCACGCCGCGGAAACCCGCCTCGAACATCGACAGGTCGTTCAGGGTGTCGCCCGCCACCACGATATGGGCCGGATCGAAGCCGGCCACTTCCGCCAGGCGGCGCACCGCGACGCCCTTGCCGACGCCGCGCGGCAGCACGTCCAGGTAGCGGCCGGCCGAGAACAGCAGGTCGCAGTCGAGGGCGTCGACGGCAGCGCGCAGCGCGGGCGTGATGGCATCCTCGGTGGCGTAGAAGGAGACCCGGCGTTCCTGCGGCACCGACTGGCGCACCAGCTCCGGAAAGTCGGCCAGCGCTTTCAGTACCGCCTGGCTGCCCGGCCAGCGCGCCGCGATCTCGTGTGCCAGCGGTTCGACCGGCCGCAGGTCGGCGTCGACGATGGTGGCGCCGACGTCGGCGATGATGTAGTGGGGACGCGGCACCGTGGGGTCGGACAGCAGGGGAATGACGGTTTCCAGGCCGCGGCCGGTGACGAACACCAGCTTCGCCTCAGGCAGGGCGCCGGAAAACAGTTCGCGGATGCGGCGCCGCGCCTCGTGGGTGCCGGCCAGCAGCGTACCGTCGAGGTCAGTGGCCAGGACCAGGCGTGAGGGATCGAGCTGGCGCGGCCAGTGGCGGGTTTCAATGACAGTCATTCTTGTTCATCCTTTGCAGCGATGCGTCCGCCCAATAGCCAGGGGTTGGGAGGCGGACCGGGTCTGGGCCCACGATGCTCGCCGGGGAGGCGCGCGGGCCGGAGAAAGGCGGGACAGGGACCGGCGCTCTCTTGTAGTTGAATGCGCGATCGACACGTCGGGAACCGCCAGGCGGAGGAGGGAGGGCAGCGCCGGCATGGTTGCCGGAATCACGTGCGCCAGGTGCGCGCGACACGGCCCTCCCTCGAAAAACATTTGTACAATAGCATTTCACGCCGGCATCTTCAACCCGCGATTTCCTTGGGCGAAGCGGACGCGGCCGTTCTCCGCGCGGCAGGGAATTGACGAGCACACGAAAAAAGCTATTGCAAAACTTTAAGCCGGGCACTTATAATTCGGCTCCCCGGGCGGTTAGTTCAGCTGGTTAGAATACTTGGTCGACATCCAAGGGGTCGCAGGTTCGAATCCTGCACCGCCCACCAGACTTCCAGATCGCAGGCTCCCAGCAATGGTCGTAGCCTGTAGAGAAAAGACACAGCGGTGTGTCTTTTCTGTGCCACTCAGCTAGAGTGGATTCTTCTTTCTCCAGATACTGCGAAAAGCGCAACAGGCCGGATTCGACTCCGATTTTTCCTGTTGCGCCGAAGCCTTTTGCGCGTTATACTAGCCGGCTTCGGTATGGGTGCCTCTTTTATTGCCCATATTATTTAGTAGTTCAACTACCCCCGCCCAATCGTAGGTGGGAATGGAGAAAAAATGAGCTTGGGCCTTCTCGGTCGCAAGGTTGGCATGATGCGTATCTTCACGGATGACGGCGATTCGATCCCTGTCACTGTGCTGGATGTGTCGAACAACCGTGTCGCACAAATCAAAACCCCTGAAACTGATGGCTACACCGCAGTTCAGGTCGTCTACGGCCAACGTCGCGCTTCGCGCGTGACCAAAGCTGCTGCCGGTCACTACGCCAAAGCTGGCGTCGAAGCCGGTACGATGCTGAAAGAATTCCGCATCGATTCCACCAAAGCCGCCGAACTCAAAGCTGGTGATGTCATCGCCGCTTCGCTGTTCGAAGTGGGCCAGAAAATCGACGTGCAAGGCACCTCGATCGGTAAGGGCTACGCCGGTACCATCAAGCGTCACAACTTCGCCTCGGGTCGTCAGACCCACGGTAACTCGCGTTCGCACAACGTTCCTGGCTCGATCGGTATGGCCCAGGATCCAGGCCGCGTGTTCCCAGGCAAACGCATGACCGGTCACATGGGCGACGTTACCGTCACCACGCAGAACCTGGAAGTGGCTCGCATCGACACCGAACGTCAGCTGCTGCTGATCAAGGGTGCCGTTCCTGGCGCGAAGAACGGCCAAGTGGTCGTCAAGCCAGCTGTCAAAACCAAAGCCAAGAAAGGAGCGTAAGCATGGAACTGAAGCTCCTGAATGAGCAAGGTCAAGCTGGCGCCAACGTTGCAGCAACCGACGAAGTGTTCGGTCGTGAATACAACGAAGCCCTGATCCACCAGATCGTCGTCGCCTACGCTGCCAACGCACGTAGCGGCAACCGCAAGCAGAAGGACCGTGAAGAAGTCCACCACACGACCAAGAAGCCATGGCGCCAAAAAGGTACCGGCCGCGCTCGTGCTGGTATGTCGTCGTCGCCTCTGTGGCGCGGCGGTGGTCGTATCTTCCCGAACACCCCGGACGAGAACTTCTCGCACAAAGTTAACAAGAAGATGTTCCGTGCAGGTATCTGCTCGATCTTCTCGCAACTGGCTCGCGAAGGCCGCCTGAACGTGGTCGAAAACCTGTCGATCGAAGCTCCAAAGACCAAGCTGCTGTCGCAAAAACTGCAGACCATGGGCCTGGAATCGGTTCTGGTGATCACCGACACCATCGATGAGAACCTCGACCTGGCATCGCGCAACCTGCCGCACGTGCTGGTCGTCGAGCCGAAGCACGCTGATCCGATGTCGCTGGTGTTCTACAAAAAAGTCCTGGTCACGAAAGCTGCTCTGGCCAAGATCGAGGAGATGTACGCATGAGCGCCGCAATCAAATTCAGCGAAGAGCGCCTGATGAAGGTGCTGCTGGCTCCGATCATTTCCGAGAAGGCTACCTTCGTTGCGGAAAAGAACGAGCAGATCGTGTTCAAGGTCCTGCCTGACGCGACCAAGCCAGAAATCAAGGCTGCCGTCGAGATGCTGTTCAAGGTCGAAGTGGAATCGGTGCAAACCGTGAACCGCGAAGGCAAGCAAAAGCGTTCGGGCCGTTTCACCGGCCGTCGCAACCACACCAAGCGTGCTTTCGTGTGCCTGAAGCCAGGCCAGGAAATCAATTTTGTCGAGGAGGCTAAATAATGGCACTCGTAAAGATGAAGCCAACCTCCCCAGGCCGTCGCGGCATGGTGAAAGTTGTGACCGAAGGCCTGTACAAAGGTCGTCCGCTCGCAGCCCTGGTTGAAAAGAAATCGAAAACTGCCGGCCGTAACAACAACGGTCACATCACCACCCGTCACAAGGGCGGTGGCCACAAGCAGCACTACCGTCTGGTCGACTTCAAGCGCCAGAAGGACGGCATTCCTGCCAAGGTCGAGCGTATTGAATACGACCCGAACCGTACCGCGCACATCGCACTGCTGTGCTACGCGGACGGCGAGCGTCAGTACATCATCGCCACCAAAGGCATGGCTGTCGGCGACGCGATCATGAACGGCGCGGAAGCTCCGATCAAGGCCGGTAACTGCCTGCCAATCCGCAACATCCCGGTCGGTACCGTGATGAACTGCGTCGAAATGCTGCCAGGTAAGGGTGCCCAGATGGCCCGTACCGCCGGCGCCGGCGTCGTGCTGATGGCCCGTGAAGGCACCTACGCCCAGGTTCGCCTGCGTTCGGGTGAAGTCCGTCGCGTGCACATCGAGTGCCGCGCTACCGTTGGCGAAGTCGGCAATGCCGAACACAGCCTGCGCAAGATCGGTAAGGCTGGCGCGATGCGCTGGCGCGGTGTTCGTCCTACCGTCCGCGGTGTGGTCATGAACCCGGTCGATCACCCGCACGGTGGTGGTGAAGGTAAAACTGCAGCCGGTCGTCACCCAGTGTCGCCATGGGGCCAGCAGACCAAGGGCAAGCGTACGCGTTCGAACAAGCGTACGTCGTCGATGATCGTTTCGCGCCGCGGCAAGAAATAAGGATAAAAAATGACTCGTTCATTGAAAAAAGGGCCGTTCATTGACGCCCACCTGGTGAAAAAAGTCGAGACCGCGCAAGCGACCAAAGACAAAAAGCCAGTCAAAACCTGGTCGCGCCGCTCGACGATCTCGCCAGACTTCATCGGTCTGACGATCGCTGTCCACAATGGCAAAGTGCACGTGCCTGTGTACGTGTCGGAGAACATGGTCGGCCACAAGCTCGGCGAATTCGCGCTGACCCGTACGTTCAAGGGCCACGCCGCTGACAAGAAGGCGAAACGATAATGGAAACTAAAGCAATCCTCAAAGGCGTACGCCTTTCGGAACAAAAAGGCCGTCTGGTCGCCGATCTGATTCGTGGCAAGAAAGTTGACGCAGCACTCAACATTCTGCAATTCAGCCCGAAAAAAGGCGCGACCATCATCAAGAAGGTTCTCGAGTCGGCTATCGCCAACGCGGAACACAACGATGGCGCCGACATCGACGAACTGAAAGTGGTTCAGATCTATGTCGAAAAGGGCCCGATCCTCAAGCGCTTTACTGCACGTGCAAAAGGCCGCGGCGATCGCATTTCCAAACAATCCTGTCACGTTTACGTGACTGTCGGTAACTAAGGAGTCATACGATGGGTCAGAAAATCCACCCAACCGGCTTCCGCCTGGCGGTCACCCGTAACTGGGCGTCGCGTTGGTATGCTGGTAACGGCAACTTCGCTTCGATGCTGCAGGAAGACCTGGAAGCGCGCGCTTTCCTGAAAAAGAAGCTGAAGAACGCTTCGGTCGGCCGTATCGTCATCGAGCGTCCTGCCAAGAACGCACGCTTCACCATTTACTCGTCGCGTCCTGGTGTCGTGATCGGTAAAAAAGGCGAAGACATCGAAGTGCTGAAAACGTCGCTGGCGAAGATCATGGGCGTGCCCGTGCACGTCAACATCGAAGAGATCCGCAAGCCAGAGATCGATTCGCAGCTGATCGCCGACTCGATCTCGCAGCAGCTCGAAAAGCGCATCATGTTCCGTCGCGCCATGAAGCGCGCAATGCAAAATGCAATGCGCCTGGGCGCCGTCGGCATCAAGATCATGTCGTCGGGCCGCCTGAACGGCATCGAAATCGCACGTACCGAATGGTACCGCGAAGGCCGTGTGCCACTGCACACCCTGCGCGCCGATATCGACTACGGCACCAGCGAAGCATCGACCACCTACGGCATCATCGGCGTCAAGGTCTGGGTCTACAAGGGCGACCGTTCGGTCACCGGCGAAGCACCAGTCATCGACACCCCGCCAGATGAGAAGAAGCCACGCGGCCCACGTCGTGACGACGGCAAGCCATCGCGCGGTCCACGTCCAGCCGGCGGTGCACGTCCAGCTGCCGCGCCAACCGTGCGCGCTCGCCCAGCTGTCAAGCTGGCGACCCCGGCTGCCGCTGCACCCGCTGAGAAAGCAGGAGAATAAGCATGCTGCAACCATCGCGCAGGAAGTATCGTAAAGAGCAGAAAGGCCGTAACACCGGCATTTCGCACACCCGCGGCACCGCGGTCTCGTTCGGTGAATTCGGTCTGAAGGCAGTTGCCCGCGGCCGTATCACCGCACGCCAGATCGAAGCGGCACGTCGCGCCATGACCCGTCACATCAAGCGTGGCGGTCGTATCTGGATCCGTATCTTCCCGGACAAGCCGATTTCGAACAAGCCGGCCGAAGTCCGTATGGGTAACGGTAAGGGTAATCCAGAGTACTACGTCGCTGAAATCCAGCCAGGCAAAGTCCTGTACGAGATGGACGGCGTCGCAGAAGAACTGGCGCGCGAAGCGTTCCGCCTGGCCGCTGCCAAACTGCCACTGGCTACCACTTTCGTGGTTCGCCAAGTCGGCCAATAACAGGAGTTGAATATGAAAGCATCGGAACTCCGCGGCAAAGACCAGGAAGCGCTGCAGAAGGAGCTGAACGAGCTGCTCAAGGCCCAATTCGGTCTGCGCATGCAAGTCGCCACCCAGCAGCTCGGTAACACTTCGCAGCTGAAAAAAGTACGTCGCGATATCGCGCGTGTGAAGACTGTGATGAACACGAAGGAAGCCAAATGACCGACACCACCATCAAAACGGCGCTGAAGCGTACGCTGGTCGGCAAAGTCGTGTCCGATAAAATGGACAAGACGGTTACCGTCCTGATCGAACGTCACGTCAAGCACCCGCTGTACGGCAAGATCATCGTGCGCTCGAACAAGTATCACGCGCACGACGAAGCGAACGAAGCGAAAATCGGTGACACCGTCGAGATCGCAGAAGGTCGTCCGATCTCGAAGACGAAAGCGTGGACTGTGACCAAAGTGTTGCAAGTCGCACAGGTACTGTAAGTACCCATAAAATTTGTCTTGCGTGGCCCGCTGGTATCTGAGATACTAGCGGGCTTCGTTCATGTGTTGCCGCAGTTATCCCCCGCGGTACAGCGGCCTGTAACGAAAGTGTTTTTGGAAAGTCCATCACCCAAACATGGGGCTCCAGCAGGGGCGTCATGGCGGGACCAAGACTGACCGCAGGCCCACGGTTCTCCGTGGGGTTTTCTACGGCTTAAGTTGGGAAAGAAACTACTATGATTCAAACCGAAAGCCGGCTCGAAGTAGCCGACAACACCGGTGCCAAGGAAGTTCTGTGCATCAAGGTGTTGGGCGGCTCGAAGCGCCGTTACGCGAGCATTGGCGACATCATCAAGGTCACCGTTAAAGTCGCAGCCCCACGTGGCCGCGTCAAAAAGGGTGAAATTTACAATGCCGTGGTTGTGCGTACCGCCAAAGGTGTGCGCCGCCAGGATGGTTCCCTGGTCAAGTTCGACGGCAATGCCGCTGTCCTGCTGAACGCCAAGCTGGAGCCAATCGGTACCCGTATCTTCGGACCAGTCACGCGCGAACTGCGCACTGAAAAGTTCATGAAGATCGTGTCGCTGGCACCTGAAGTTCTGTAAGGATTCGACATGGATAAGATTCGTAAAAACGACGAAGTCATCGTTCTGGCCGGTAAGGACAAGGGCAAGCGTGGCGTCGTTCAGAAGCGTGTAGACGCTGAACACGTCATCGTCGAAGGCGTCAACGTCGCTAAAAAAGCGACCAAGCCTAACCCGATGACCGGTGTTACTGGTGGTATCGTCGACAAGACCATGCCGATTCACGTGTCGAACGTCGCGCTGTTCAACGCAGCGACCGGCAAGGCAGATCGCGTTGGCTTCAAAGACCAGGACGGCAAAAAAGTCCGCGTCTTCAAGTCGAGCGGCGAAGTAGTGAAAGGGTAAGAAGAAATGGCCCGTCTCCAAGCAATTTATAAAGAAAAAGTCGTCGCCGAGCTGACCGAGAAATTCGGTTACAAATCGGTGATGGAAGTGCCACGCCTGACCAAGATCACCCTGAACATGGGTCTGTCGGAAGCAGTCGCTGACAAGAAGATCATCGAGCACGCTACTGGCGACCTGACCAAGATCGCCGGCCAGAAGCCAGTGATCACCAAGGCACGCAAGGCAATCGCTGGTTTCAAGATCCGCGAAGGCTACCCGATCGGCACGATGGTGACCCTGCGCGGCGCCCGCATGTACGAATTCCTGGACCGTTTCATCACCGTGGCCCTGCCGCGCGTGCGTGACTTCCGCGGTGTCAATGGTAAATCGTTCGATGGTCGCGGCAACTACAACATCGGTGTCAAAGAGCAGATCATCTTCCCAGAGATCGACTACGACAAGATCGATGCACTGCGCGGCATGAACATCTCGATCACCACGACTGCTAAGACCGACGAAGAAGCCAAAGCGCTGCTCGCCGCCTTCAAATTCCCGTTCAGGAACTAAGAGCATGGCAAAACTTGCACTGATTAACCGCGAACAGAAGCGTGCAGACCTGGTGGAGAAATTCGCCCCGAAGCGTGCCGCTCTGAAAGCAATCATCGACGACCAGTCGAAGTCGGAAGAAGAACGTTACGAAGCGCGCCTGAAGCTGCAAGCGCTGCCGCGTAACTCGGCACCGACCCGTCAGCGTAACCGCTGCGCCATCACTGGCCGTCCACGTGGCACTTTCCGTAAATTCGGTCTGGCACGTACCAAACTCCGCGAATTCGCCATGAAGGGCGAAATTCCGGGTATGACCAAAGCAAGCTGGTAATAGGAGAATATGCAATGAGTATGAGCGATCCTATCGCCGATATGCTGACCCGCATTCGCAACGCACAAGTCGTCCAGAAAACCACGGTCGCAATGCCGTCGTCGAAAGTCAAGGTTGCCATTGCCAACGTCCTGAAGGACGAGGGTTACATTGAAGATTTCGCAGTGTCGTCGGCTGACGGCAAATCGGAACTGAAAATCGGTTTGAAGTATTACACTGGCCGTCCGGTCATCGAGCGCCTCGAGCGCGTGTCCCGTCCAGGCCTGCGTATCTACAAGGGCAAAGACGAGATCCCAACCGTCATGAACGGCCTGGGCGTGGCAATCGTGTCGACTCCGCAAGGCGTCATGACTGATCGCAAAGCACGCGCTACCGGTGTCGGTGGCGAAGTGATTTGCTACGTGGCTTAAGGAGTAGACGATGTCTCGAGTAGCTAAGATGCCAATCGCCGTCCCTGCCGGTACCGAAGTCGCGATCAACGCGTCGTCGATCACCGTCAAGGGCCCGCTGGGCACCCTGACCCAAGCCCTGAACGGCCTGGTCAAAGTAGAAAACAACAATGGCACGCTGACCTTCGACGTGATCGACGATTCGCGTGAATCGAACGCCATGTCGGGCACCCTGCGCGCCCTGGTCAACAACATGGTTACCGGTGTCACCAAGGGTTTCGAGCGCAAGCTGAACCTGGTGGGCGTGGGCTACAAGGCAGCAGTGCAGGGCAACGCCCTGAACCTGTCGCTGGGCTTCTCGCACCCGGTCCTGCACGCGATGCCTGAAGGCGTCACCGCAGCGACCCCGACCCCGACCGAGATCCTGATCAAGGGTATCGATCGTCAAAAGGTCGGCCAGGTCGCCGCTGAAGTGCGCGCTTACCGCTCCCCTGAGCCTTACAAGGGCAAGGGCGTCCGTTATTCGGACGAAGTGGTCAAGCTTAAAGAAACCAAGAAGAAATAATCGGAGCAGACATGGACAAGAAACAATCCCGTCTGCGTCGTGGCCGTCAGACCCGCATCAAGATTGCCCAGCTGGGCGTGAACCGTCTGTCGGTTCACCGCACCAACCTGCACATCTACGCAAACCTGATCAGCCCGGACGCAAAAGTACTGGTGTCGGCTTCGACCCTGGAAGCGGAAGTGCGCGCCGAACTGGCTGGCCAGACCGGCGCCGGCGGCAACGCTGCAGCAGCTGCCCTGGTTGGCAAGCGCGTCGCAGAGAAAGCACTGAAAGCAGGAATCACCGAAGTTGCGTTCGATCGCTCGGGTTTCCGTTACCACGGTCGGGTGAAGGCGCTGGCGGAAGCCGCGCGTGAAGCCGGTCTGAAGTTCTAAGGAAGAATCGTCATGGCAAAAATGCAAGCGAAAATGGCAAGCGACAAGCCGGATGATGGCATGCGCGAAAAAATGATCGCGATCAACCGCGTGACCAAAGTGGTCAAGGGTGGTCGTATCATGGGTTTTGCAGCGCTGACCGTTGTCGGTGACGGCGATGGCCGCATCGGCATGGGCAAAGGCAAGTCGAAGGAAGTTCCAGTCGGCGTGCAAAAAGCGATGGAAGAAGCCCGCCGCAACCTGATCAAGGTGCCACTCAAGAACGGTACCCTGCATCACACCGTGTCCGGTCGTCACGGCGCCTCGCGCGTCATGATGATGCCAGCGAAACCTGGTACCGGCGTGATCGCTGGTGGCGCAATGCGCGCTATCTTCGAAGTGATGGGCGTGACCGACGTGGTCGCCAAGTCGACCGGTTCGTCGAATCCTTACAACCTGGTGCGCGCAACTCTCGACGGTCTGTCGAAGATGAGCACCGCGGCTGACATCGCTGCCAAGCGCGGCAAGTCGGTCGAAGACATCGTCGGTTAAGGGGAAATAACATGGCAAACACCGTTAAAGTTCAGCTCGTCAAGGGCCTGATCGGTACCCGTCAAGACCACCGTGCCACCGTGCGCGGCCTGGGCCTGCGTCGCGTCAACTCGGTCTCCGAGCTGCAAGACACCCCATCCGTGCGTGGCATGATCAACAAAGTCTCGTACCTCGTGAAAGTTGTTTCGTAAGCCTTCGGGCTTGTGAACGGAGAAATCAATGGAACTCAATACCATTCAACCAGCTGACGGCGCCAAGCACTACAAGCGTCGCGTTGGTCGCGGCATTGGCTC
Source organism: Massilia arenae (assembly GCF_008014745.1). Lineage (GTDB taxonomy): Bacteria > Pseudomonadota > Gammaproteobacteria > Burkholderiales > Burkholderiaceae_D > Telluria > Telluria arenae. Next base: position 62,733 of record NZ_VPFD01000025.1, on the reverse strand, counting down.
CGGTCTGGGCAAGACTGCCGGCCGTGGTCACAAGGGTCAGAAATCGCGTTCGGGCGGCTTCCACAAAGTCGGCTTCGAAGGCGGTCAGATGCCTCTGCAGCGCCGTCTGCCGAAGCGTGGCTTCAAATCGCTGAACGCGACCTTCAAGGCTGAAGTTCGTCTGTCCGACCTGAACAACCTGGCTGTCGGCGATGTCGACATCATGGTGCTCAAGCAGGCAGGCATCCTGTCGGTCCTGGCACGCGACGTGCGCGTCATCCTGTCCGGCGAGATCACCAAAGCGGTGAACCTCAAGGGCCTGAAAGCGACCGCTGGCGCGAAAGCAGCGATCGAAGCAGCTGGCGGCTCGGTCGCGTAAAGCGACCGCTGCCTGATCGGAGCAAAAATTGGCGACTAATTCACAACTTGGTAAAAGCGCCGCTTCCGGATTCCCCTGGGGCCGGCTGTGGTTTTTGCTTGGCGCATTGGTCGTGTACCGCATCGGTGCTCACATCCCGGTTCCCGGGATTGACCCGGTGCAGCTCGCTGCGCTGTTCAAGCAGAACGAGGGCGGCATCCTTGGCATGTTCAACATGTTCTCGGGTGGCGCCTTGTCCCGCTTTACCGTGTTCGCGCTCGGCATCATGCCTTACATTTCGGCTTCGATCATCATGCAGCTTGCATCGATCGTCTCGCCGCAACTCGAGGCGTTGAAGAAAGAGGGCGAAGCCGGCCGCCGCAAGATCACCCAGTACACCCGTTACTTCACGGTGGCACTGGCGTTGTTCCAGGCGTTCGGCATCGCAGTCGCGCTCGAGGCGCAACCTGGCCTGGTCATCGACCCTGGTCTCGGTTTCCGCTTCGTGACCGTCGTTACCCTCTTGACCGGCACCATGTTCCTCATGTGGCTGGGCGAGCAGATCACTGAACGTGGTCTTGGCAACGGCATTTCGATCATCATCTTTGCCGGTATCGCAGCAGGTCTGCCTTCGGCCCTGGGCGGCTTGTTCACCCTGGTCTCGAACGGTTCGATCGGCAGCTTCTCGGCCATCCTGATCGTGGTCCTGGTGGCTGCGGTGACGTATGCGGTGGTGTTCGTGGAACGCGGGCAGCGCAAGATCCTGGTCAATTACGCGAAACGTCAGGTCGGCAACAAGATCTACGGTGGCCAAACCAGCCACCTGCCCTTGAAGCTGAACATGGCAGGCGTGATCCCGCCGATCTTCGCATCGTCGATCATTCTGTTCCCGGCGACGATTGTCGACTGGTTCACTCGCGGCAAGGATTCGTCCGGCCCGGTGATCGGGTTCCTGAAGGATCTGGCGGCGTCGATGGCGCCAGGCGAGCCAATCCACGCTTTGCTGTATGCGGTGGCGATCGTGTTCTTCTGCTTCTTCTACACCGCGCTGGTATTCAACAGCAAGGAAACGGCGGATAACTTGAAGAAGAGCGGCGCGTTTGTTCCGGGCATCCGTCCGGGCGAGCAAACCGCACGCTATATCGACAAGATCCTGATGCGCCTGACCCTGGCCGGTGCAGTCTATATCACCCTGGTGTGCCTGGTGCCGGAGTTCATGACCGCCCAGTGGAAGGTTCCCTTCTACTTCGGTGGCACGTCGCTCCTGATCATCGTGGTGGTGACGATGGACTTCATGGCACAAGTGCAGAACTACGTCATGTCGCAACAATATGATTCTCTGTTGCGGAAGGCCAACTTCAAGGGTGGAGTTCCGACGCGATAAGCGACGGAGTGCATAGAGCGAATGGCAAAAGACGACGTCATCCAAATGCAAGGGGAAATTCTGGAGAATCTCCCAAACGCGACGTTCCGCGTAAAGCTGGAAAACGGCCATGTGGTCCTGGGGCATATCTCGGGTAAAATGCGGATGAACTATATTCGCATCCTCCCGGGTGACAAGGTAACGGTGGAGTTGACCCCGTATGACCTGTCCCGGGCCCGCATCGTGTTCCGCACCAAGTAAAAAACATCATCAAGTAAACGAACCGAAGAGAGTGCAAAATGAAAGTTAACGCTTCAGTCAAGCGGATCTGCCGCAACTGCAAGATCATCAAGCGCAAGGGCGTGGTCCGTGTGATCTGCGTCGAGCCGCGTCACAAGCAGCGTCAAGGTTAATTTCGAGGAATAACGAATGGCACGTATTGCAGGGGTTAACATCCCAAATCATCAGCACACTGTTATCGGCCTGACGGCGATCTACGGTGTTGGCCGTCCGCGTTCGCAGAAAATCTGCGACGCAACCGGTATCGCGACCAACAAAAAAGTCAAGGACCTGGACGATAACGAACTCGAGAAGCTGCGTGACGAAGTCGCGAAGTTTGTCGTGGAAGGCGACCTGCGCCGCGAACTGTCCATGAACATCAAGCGTCTGATGGACTTGGGTTGCTACCGCGGCATGCGTCACCGTAAGGGCCTGCCGGTCCGCGGTCAGCGTACCCGCACCAATGCTCGTACCCGTAAAGGTCCGCGCAAGGCAGCTCAATCGCTCAAGAAATAATCTAGGAACCGACTATGGCCAAGCAACAAAGCAGCGCAGCAGCAGCACGCGTGCGCAAGAAAGTGAAGAAGAACGTTGCCGAGGGCATCGCCCACGTGCACGCTTCGTTCAACAACACGATCATCACCATCACCGACCGCCAGGGCAACGCTCTGTCGTGGGCAACCTCCGGTGGCGCCGGCTTCAAGGGTTCGCGCAAATCGACCCCGTTCGCGGCTCAGGTCGCTGCCGAAGCTGCAGGCAAGGTCGCTCAGGAATCGGGCGTGAAGAACCTGGAAGTGCGTATCAAGGGCCCAGGCCCAGGCCGTGAATCGGCTGTGCGCGCTCTGAACAACCTCGGCATCAAGATCACCGAGATCCAGGACGTCACCCCAGTTCCACACAACGGCTGCCGTCCGCCGAAGCGTCGCCGTATCTAAGATTCGGGGCAGGGTGGTTCGCCACCCGATCCGTGTCTTGATGACGACGCACGGGGCGAGAAGCCCCGTTGTGTTTTACGAGATCGCCGGTGCAGTTGCCCAGAAATGGGTTATACTGCCCGGCTCTTGTCGCCTGCCATCCCTGATGGCGGGCGATGTTGTAAGCCACGTCCGGCCTCATGCAGAGCTGGACTAGCGCCTGGGTGCATAGGATTTGTCCATGCGTCTCTGGGGCGTGATCAAATATTAAAGGAAATCTAACGTGGCACGTTATATCGGACCAAAAGCAAAACTGTCGCGCCGTGAAGGCACCGACCTGTTCCTGAAGAGCGCACGTCGTTCGCTCGATTCGAAGTGCAAACTGGACGTCAAGCCAGGCCAGCACGGTGTCAAGTCGGGCGCTCGCACCTCGGACTACGGCAACCAACTGCGCGAAAAGCAAAAAGTCAAACGCATGTACGGCGTGCTGGAACGTCAGTTCCGTCGCTACTTCGCTGAAGCGTCGCGCCGCAAGGGCAACACCGGCGAAACCCTGCTGAAGCTGCTGGAAGCGCGTCTCGACAACGTGACCTACCGCATGGGCTTCGGCTCGACCCGCTCGGAAGCGCGTCAGCTGGTGAGCCACAAGGCTTTCACCGTCAATGGCAACGTCGTGAACATCGCTTCGTACCAGGTCAAGACCGGCGACGTGATCGCTGTTCGTGAAAAAGCCAAGAAGCAAGTGCGTATCGCTGAAGCGCTGTCGCTGGCTGAACAAGTCGGTTTCCCGAGCTGGGTTTCGGTCGACGCGAAGAAGCTGGAAGGCACCTTCCGTTCGTTCCCAGAGCGTAACGAAATCGCTGCTGACGTCAACGAAGCGCTGATCGTCGAACTGTACTCGCGTTAATCGACCGCATCAGAGCCGGCGTAGCTGGCTCCTGCGCCGTAGTTCCTCCCATTGGTCGGAACTACTCCCCGCGCAGGCGGGGATCCAAGTTTGCCGGCTAAGTCGAAAAACTTGGGTTCCCGCCTCCGCGGGAACGACGTGGTGGTGGTGCAGGCGCAGCGATCTCGGATCGGCCTTGCAGCGAACAGACAATCCCCGGATCGAAGTTTCCATCATCCTCGTCGCACAGAATTCGTTTTACCGCCTGCTATTGCAGGCGTTCTCTTTAAAGCCATCAGCCTTATCGGTGTAACGAGCCGAGGGTATTGAAAAGGACTCATTCATGCAAAATAGTTTGTTGAAGCCACGTATCATCGACGTCGAAGCACTGGGCGCCGGCCACGCGAAAGTTGTGATGGAGCCGTTCGAGCGTGGCTATGGCCACACCCTCGGCAACGCACTGCGCCGCGTTCTGCTGTCGTCGATGGTGGGCTACGCGCCGACCGAAGTGACGATCGCTGGTGTCGTGCATGAATACTCGTCGCTGGATGGCGTGCAGGAAGACGTCGTCGACCTGCTGCTGAACCTGAAGGGCGTGGTCTTCAAGGTCCACAACCGCGATTCCGTCACCCTGACCCTGAAGAAGGAAGGCGAAGGCGCCGTCCTGGCTTCGGACATCGACCTGCCGCACGACGTCGAACTGATCAACCCTGACCACGTCATCGCCCACCTGACCGCAGGCGGCAAGCTGGACATGCAGATCAAGGTCGAAAAAGGCCGCGGCTACGTGCCGGGCAACGTCCGTCGCCTGTCGGAAGACACCAACAAGACCATCGGCCGCATCATCCTGGACGCATCATTCTCGCCAGTGCGCCGCGTGTCGTACGCAGTGGAATCGGCCCGTGTCGAACAGCGTACCGACCTGGACAAGCTGATCATCAACATCGAGACCAACGGCGTCATCACGCCGGAAGAAGCGATCCGTCAGTCGGCCCGCGTGCTGGTTGACCAGCTGAACGTGTTCGCCGCCCTGGAAGGCACCGAAGCCGCTGCCGAAGCACCATCGCGCGCACCCCTGGTCGATCCGATCCTGCTGCGTCCAGTCGACGACCTGGAACTGACCGTCCGTTCGGCCAACTGCCTGAAAGCAGAAAACATCTACTACATCGGCGACCTGATCCAGCGTTCGGAAAACGAACTGCTCAAGACGCCGAACCTGGGCCGCAAGTCGCTCAACGAAATCAAGGAAGTCCTTGCTTCGCGCGGCCTGACCCTGGGCATGAAACTCGAAAACTGGCCACCAGCCGGCCTCGAGAAGTAATAGCATTCACCCGAAAGTACACCCCTACTTTCGGGTGGTAACAGCCAAAAAGGACCGGCAGAGCCGGATCCTTTTTGGATGATAAAACCGTAGTAAAAACCAACCGAACCGGTCCGCGGTCACGCGCAAGTGTGAACGATCGAAGAACTGGATTTGAAAACACCCGAAAGGAAATACCATGCGTCACCGTCACGGCCTTCGTAAACTGAACCGTACCTCGTCCCACCGTCTGGCAATGCTGCGCAACATGACTGTTTCGCTGCTGCGTCACGAAGCCATCAAGACCACCGTCCCGAAAGCCAAGGAACTGCGTCGCGTCATCGAACCGATCCTGACCCTGGGCAAGACCGACACCCTGGCAAACAAGCGCCTGGCCTTCGCTCGCCTGCGCGACCGCGAAATGGTCCAGAAGCTGTTCGCTGAACTCGGTCCTCGCTACGCAAACCGCAACGGCGGCTACCTGCGTATCCTGAAGATGGGCTTCCGCGTTGGCGACAATGCTCCTATGGCCTACGTCGAACTGCTGGACCGTCCAGAAGTCACCTCGGCTGAAGAAGCACCGACCGCCGAGTAATCGGTAGTCTGACGACTAAAAAGACCAGGCCCCCGGCCTGGTTTTTTTTCGTCTATTCAAAATGAGTTCCGGCGTGAAACAGTGGCCGGGTGTACCATTTGCGGTGCGCTTCACAACCTCTTCGACACCATGCTTCGACTTTCCGTTCGTGGCCTGCTCCAGGCCTGCCTGACGCTGTTCGCCGTCTTCTTCCTGTTCACCGCAACGCCAGCCCGTGCCCAGCAGGACTTCCTGGACCCTGCGGTCGCCTTCAAGTTCGAGGCGCGCATGGCGGATCCGCAGACCGCCGAGATCACCTACGTCATCGCCCCCGCGTACTACATGTACCGCGAGCGCTTCGCCTTCAAGGCCAGCGGCGCCGGCATCACGCTGGGCGAGCCGCAGATCCCGCAGGGCAAGGTGAAGTACGACCCGACCTTCGAGAAGGATCTGGAGACCCATACCGGCACCCTGACCATCCGCATCCCGGTCGAGGGCACGGGCCCGTTCACCCTGACCGCCACCAGCCAGGGCTGCGCCGACGCCGGCCTGTGCTATCCGCCGCAGGAGCACAGCGTGAACCTTGGCGCCGGCGGCGCGCAAGCAGCCTCCGGTCTGCCTATCGGTGCGGGCGCAGCGCAGGGCGGCATGTCGACGCCGCTGTCGGAGGTGCCGCCAACGTCTCCGACAGCCCCGGCGCAGGCGCCACAATCCGACCTCTCGAACATTGCGGGCATCCTCGGCGGCGGCAGCCTGCTGGCCATCGTGCCGGCCTTCATCCTGCTTGGCCTTGGCCTGGCATTCACCCCCTGCGTGCTGCCGATGGTGCCGATCCTGTCCTCGATCATCGTGGGCGAGGGCAAGCACGTGAGCCGTTCGCGCGGCTTCGTGCTGTCGCTGGCGTATTCGCTGGGCATGGCGATCGTCTACACCTTGCTGGGCATCGCTGCCGGCCTGGCCGGCGAAGGCCTGGCCGCCGCGCTGCAGAATCCCTGGGTGCTGGGCACCTTCGCGGCCCTGATCGTGGCCATGTCACTGTCGATGTTCGGTTTCTATCAGTTACAACTGCCTAACACCTTGCAGACCCGTTTGACGCAGGCATCCAACAGCCAGCAGGGCGGCAAGCTGCTCGGTGTGTTCGTCATGGGCGCCATTTCGGCCCTGATCGCGGGCCCCTGCGTGGCCGCGCCGCTGGCCGGCGCCCTGGTCTACATCAGCCAGACGCGCGACGTCTTCATCGGCGGCGCGGCGCTGTTCTCGATGGCGGTGGGGATGAGCATCCCGCTGCTGCTGGTGGGCCTGTCGGCCGGCTCGCTGCTGCCGCGCGTGGGGCCGTGGATGGAATCGGTCAAGCGCCTGTTCGGCGTGTTGATGCTGGCGATGGCGATCTGGCTGGTGTCGCCGGTGATCCCGGCCCTGGCCCAGATGCTGCTGTGGGCGGCGCTGCTGCTGGGCTATGGCTTCTATCTGCTGCGCCATACCCGCCATTGGGCGGCGATGGCCTTCGGCGCCGCCTTCGCCGTGCTGGGGGCGACCCAGCTGGTGGGCCTGGCCAGCGGCGGGCGCGACGCCTGGGCGCCGCTGGCGCACCTGGGTGGCGCGCCGCAGAACCACGGACTCGTGTTCAGCCGCATCAAGACCGTGGACCAGCTCGATGCCGCGCTGGTGGCCAACGCGGGCAAGACCGTGATGCTCGATTTTTATGCCGACTGGTGCGTGTCGTGCAAGGAGATGGAGAAGTTCACCTTCGTCGACCCGGCGGTGCAGCAAAAGCTGGCCGATACGGTGCTGCTGCAGGTCGACGTGACGGCCAACGATGCCGACGACAAGGCCATGCTCAAGCGCTTCGGCCTGTTCGGGCCGCCGGGCATCATCCTGTTCGACGGGCAGGGGAAGGAAATCGCGGATAGCCGGGTGATCGGCTTCCAGAATGCGGAGAAGTTCTTGAATTCGTTGGGGCGGTTGGCGCGCTAGCGCGGCGGTCGGTTGAACGCGTGGACGGCGTAGCCGTCCACCCTACGAATATAGCTTACGCGTGGGCGCGCTTGCCGTGGTGGCCGTGATGGCGCGGGCCCTTGCGGTGCTTGGCCTGCTCATCGAAGGTCTTGCGCTGCTCGGGCGTCAGCTGGGCATAGAAGCTGTTCAGGGCCGCCAGGCGCTGCTCCATGCGGGCGGTGCGATGTTTCTGCAGGTCGATCCCTTTCTGCATGCGCTGCGGCGCGCTCAGGCTGGCCCAGGCGGCGCGGTCGCCACGTCCGGCGCGTTCACCCTTCTTCTGCGGCGCCTGGGCTGCGACGAAGGCGTCCCAGGCCGGTTGCTGCTGCGCATTAAGCTTGAGCGCATCGCGCAGCTTGGCCTGGCGTTCGGCGCGGTGTTGTTCCATCTTCGCGCGGCGCTCGCCGGCCTTGGCCTGCCACTCGGCCTTCTTGGCCAGGCGTTGCTCGGCGGTCAAGGCCGGACGGCCTTCGGCCGGGGCGGAGGTCTGGGCCTGGGCGCCGATGGTGGCGCCGAACAGGCCGGCAGCGGTGAGGGCGATCACGAGGTTCTTGCGGAGGGTGTTCATGGTTCTTCCTTTGTGAGAGTCTGGTTGACGTGCATCCGAAACGCTCGCTGCACGGTTCCCATCTTGCGCACAAACTGTAACCGCGGGGTTTCCCCTGTCTCATACATTGTATCAATATGTTTCGGGCCTATAGGCTTATACACAGCGATACAAAATGCTCCTCCGGCATTGTCATAAACTCGGATAATTGCGGTTATGGATACTCCCTCTACGATTCTGATCGTCGACGATGACCGCGACATCCGGACGCTGCTGGCCGACTACCTCGAGTCGAACGGCTACCGGACGCTGGCCGCCGCCGACGGCACGGCGATGTGGAAGGCGCTCGACGAAACCCGTCCCGACCTCATCGTGCTCGACCTGAACATGCCCGGCGACGACGGGCTGACCCTGTGCCGCAAGCTGCGCGCCACCTCGACCCTGCCGGTCATCATGCTGACCGCCCGCAACGAGCCGCTGGACCGCATCCTCGGCCTCGAGATGGGCGCCGACGACTACCTGCCCAAGCCTTTCGAGCCGCGCGAGCTGCTGGCGCGCATCCGCAGCGTGCTGCGCCGCTCGCACGCCATGCCGTCCAATACGCCGTCCGAGAACGTGCAGCAGATGCGCTTCTCGGGCTGGACGCTCGACCTGACCGCGCGCCACCTGCTGAACCCGGACGGCATCGTGATCATGCTATCGGGCGCCGAATTCCGCCTGCTGCGCGTGTTCCTCGAGCACCCCAACCGGGTGCTCAACCGCGACCAGCTGCTCAACCTCACGCAAGGCCGCGACGCCGACCCGTTCGACCGCTCGATCGACATCCAGATCAGCCGCCTGCGCCAGAAGCTGGGCGAGGATGCGCGCATGCCCCAGATCATCAAGACGGTCCGCAACGGCGGCTACGTGCTGGCTGGCCAGGTGACGGTGGAGCCGGCGGCGTGAAGGATTTCTTCGGGTCGATGACGGGCCGCGTTTTCCTGACGCTGCTGCTGGGCGTGTGGATCTCGGCCGCGCTGATCCAGCTGGCGGCCGACTACCAGCGCTGGCGCGACTGGGAGCGCCAGCTCGAGCAGCACCGGCTGGAGCGCGCCGAGCAGATGGTCATGGCCACCGAGATCGTGCCGGCCGAGGCGCGCTCGATCTACCTCGAAGTCGCCAACCGTCCCGGCCTGGAGCTCGAAGTGGCCGACACCCAGCCGGCGGCAGCCCCGGCCACGCCCTTCGCCCAGCAGCTGGCAGCGCGCCTGGGCAAGGGCTACCGGGTCGAATCGGTCGAGGCACGCCCGGCCGCCTGTGACAGCGCGCAGCGCCTGCCGATGATGTACGGCCTGCTCAGCATGGGTTATGGCGGCGCCTGCGAATCGCTCAACGTGCACCTGCGCGATGGCGCCGAGCTGCGCCTGTCGGTGCTGCCGCCGCGCCTGGTCCGGGACGGCGACACCGACCTGCGCATCCTGGTGGCCCTGTTCATGGTCAGCATCGCCGTGCTGGCCTACCTGGTGGCGCGCATGAGCACCCGGCCATTCAAGCAGCTGGCCCAGGCCGCGCAAGACCTGGGGCAGGACATCAACCGTCCGCAGCTCGACCTCACGGGCGCCAGCGAGATCCGCCAGGCCAGCGCCGCCTTCAATGCGATGCAGGCGCGCATCCGCCAGTACATCTTCCAGCGCACCCAGATGCTGGCCGCCATCACCCACGACCTGCAGACGCCGCTCACGCGCATGCGCCTGCGGCTGGAGAAGGTGTCGGACAACGAACTGCAGGAACGCCTGATCGGCGACCTGTCGGCGATGCAGGAAATGGTGCGCGAAGGCCTGGTGCTGGCGCGCAGCATGGACACCACCGAGGCGATGCAGATGCTGGACCTCGATTCGCTGCTCGAGGCAGTGTGCGCCGACGCCAGCGACGCCGGCCAGGACGTCACGCTGCAGGGCAAGGCCACGATGGCGGTGCTGGGCCGGCCGCTCGACCTGCGCCGCTGCCTGGGCAACCTGATCGACAACGCGGTGAAGTACGGCCGCGATGCGCGCGTCTGCGTCGACCGTGTCAACGGCACGGCGCGGGTGCGCATCCGCGACAGCGGCCCGGGCATCCCGAGGAGCGAGCTGGGACGGGTGTTCGACCCGTTCTACCGGGTCGAGACCTCGCGTTCGCGCGAATCGGGCGGCACCGGCCTGGGGCTGACGATCGCGCGCAACATCACCGAGCAGCACGGCGGCAGCATCACCCTGACCAACCACCCGGAAGGCGGTTTGGAAGTGACCCTGATGCTGCCAGCCTACTATCCGAACAAATCGTGAACGAGTAACTCAATACACGCAGCCGTAACAACACTGTGGGACAATGCGCCGCCCTCATTCCAGGGCGGGCGGCAGGGCCACCACGATCAATGATGGAGTCGCCGGAACGGGCGGCAAGGGACGAGAATGAACAAGAAGAATGTCGGCGTCATCGCCGGAATCGCGGCGCTGGTCGTGGCTGGCGGCTGGTACCTGAACCAGGGCAACGATGCCAAGGCGGAGGGCGGAAGCCAGGGACCGGCCGGCGCGGGCGGCCCGCCGCCGGTGACCGTCAACGTGATCGCGCCCGAGCGGCGCGACGTCGGCGTCGAACTGTTCGCCAACGGCAGCGTGACCCCAATGAAAACGGTCAACCTGCATCCGCAGACCGTCACCACGATCCGCCAGGTCCATATCCGCGAAGGCCAGTTCGTCAAGGAAGGCCAGCTGATGTTCTCGCTCGACGACCGCGCCGACATGGCCAACGTCGCCCGCGCCGAAGCGCAAGTGGCGCGCGATTCGGCCACCCTGTCCGACCTCGAGCGCCAGTACAAGCGCAGCCAGGAACTGGTGGCGCAGAACTTCCTGGCCCAGAGCGCCCTCGACTCCCTGCTGAGCCAGGTCGAAGCCCAGCGCGCGCTGGTGCAGTCGAACCAGGCGGCGGCCCGCGCCACACAAGTGAGCGCCAGCTACACCACGATCCGCGCGCCGATGACGGGCCGGGTCGGCGCCATCGACGTCCACCCGGGCACCCTGGTGCAGATGAGCACCTCGCTCACGACCATCACCCAGCTCGATCCGATCAACGTCTCGTTCACCCTGCCGGAATCGACCCTCGGCGCGTTGCTGGCGGCCCAGAAGCAGGGCAATGTCGAAGTCCGGGTCAATCCCGGCAGCGGCGCCGACGATGCCGGGCAAGTCATCGGCCGCCTGAGCTTCATCGACAACGCCGTCGATCCGCAGGCCGGCACCATCCGCGTGAAGGGCGAGTTCGCCAACGGCGACACCAGCCTGTGGCCGGGCCAGTACGTGACCGCCAACGTGGTGGTGCAAACGCTGAAGAATGCGGTGGTGATCCCGCAGACCGCCATCATCACCGCGACCAACGGCACCTTCGTCTACGTGCTGGCAGAAGGCAACGCGGCGCGCCAGGTGCCGGTGCAGCGCGTGTACGCCTTCGGCGACCGCGCCGCCGTCACCGGCCTCAAGGGCGACGAACAGGTCATCACCGAAGGCAAGCAGAACCTGCGTCCGGGCGGCAAGGTGCGCCTGGCCGGGCAGGGCGCCAAGCCGGCCGCTCCGGCCCCTAAAAAGGGCGAGCAGGCATGAATCTGTCCGAACTGTGTATCCGCCGTCCGGTGATGGTGGTGCTGCTGTCGCTCAGCCTGGTGCTGGTCGGCATCCTGTCGTACATGCAGATCCCGGTCGCCGCACTGCCCAGCTATAACACGCCGGTCATCAACGTCTCGGCCAACCTGCCGGGCGCCAGCCCGGAGACGATGGCGTCCTCGGTGGCGCTGCCGCTCGAGAAGCAGTTCTCGACCATCGCCGGCATCAAGCTGATCACCTCGAGCAATACCCAGGGCGACACCAATATCACGCTCGAATTCGACAACGAGATCGATGTCGACAAGGCGGCGGTGGATGTCCAGGCCGCCCTGCTGGTGGCGCAGCGCCGCCTGCCGCTGGAAATGACCGAACTGCCGGCCTACCGCAAGGTCAACCCGGCAGACGCCCCGATCCTGTTCATGCACCTGACCTCGCCGTCGATGGATCTGTCGGAGCTGAACGACTATGCCGAAAACCTGATCTCGCCGGCGATCTCGACCGTGCAAGGCGTGTCCCAGGTGTCGATCAACGGCGGCAAGCGCTTCGCCGTCCGCGTCCGCGCCCGTTCCGATCTGATGAACGCCCGCAACATCTCGATGGACGAGCTGGCGGCGGCGCTGCGCGCGGCCAACTCGAACACCCCATTGGGCATCCTCGACGGCCCGACCCAGGCGCTGACCATCCAGGGCGGCGGCCAGCTGATGCGGGCGGCCGACTTCGCCAACCTGATCATCGCCACCCGCGATGGCCTTCCGGTGCGCTTGCGCGACATCGCCGAGGTGCAGGACAGCTACCAGTCGGTCAAGGCCATGGGCAGCCTGAATGGCGAGCGCTCGATCTCGCTGATGGTGCAGCGCCAGCCGAACGCGAATACCGTGCAGGTGGTCGACGCGGTGCGCGCGCTGATCCCGCGCTTCGAAGGACAACTGCCGGCCTCGATCAAGATCGAGCTGGTGAACGACCGCTCGCTGTCGATCCGCGAGGCGATCCACGACGTCAACCTGACCCTGGCCGGCACCGTGCTGCTGGTCATCCTGGTGATCTTCCTGTTCCTGCACCGCGCCGCGGCCACTTTCATCCCGGCGGTGACGGTGCCGATCTCGCTGCTCGGCGCGCTGTCGCTGCTGTACTGGTTCGGCTACAGCCTGGATAACATCTCCCTGCTCGGCATCACGCTGGCGGTTGGCCTGGTGGTCGACGACGCGATCGTGGTGCTGGAAAACATCGTGCGCCATATGGAGATGGGCAAGAAGCCGATGGCCGCCGCCCTCATCGGCGCGCGCGAAGTGGGCTTCACCATCATCTCGATCTCGATCTCGCTGGTGGCGGTGTTTATCCCGATCTTCTTCATGCCGGGCGTGATCGGCCTGCTGTTCCGCGAATTCGCGGTCGTCGTCGGGCTGGCTGTGCTGGTCTCGGCCCTGGTCTCGCTGACCCTGGTGCCGATGCTGTGCTCGCGCCTGCTCAAGGATGGCGGCCACGTCGATCCGAAAGACATGTCCTGGATCGGCCGCCGCTTCGAAGCCGGCTTCACCCGCCTGCGTAATGGCTATGGCCGCACGCTCGACCTGGCGCTGCGCTTCCGCTTCATCGTCCTCATGCTGGCGGCGGGCACCTTCGTGCTGACCGGCGTGCTGTATTCGACCATGCCGAAAGGCTTCTTCCCAGAAGAAGACATCGGCCAGATCCGCGTGATGGTCGAAGCCTCGGAAGACACCTCGTCGATGGCGCTGGCCGAGCTGCAGGGCAAGGTGGTCGACATCATCCGCGCCAATCCCTATGTGAAGGACACCACCTCGTTCAGCGGCGGCGGCAATACCGGCCGCATGTTCCTGGTGCTCAAGGACCGCGGCGAGCGTCCGCCGATGGACCTGGTGATCGACGACCTGCGCAAGGCCACGCGCGCGGTGCCGGGCGTGCAGGTGTTCATGTCGCCGCAGCAGAACCTGCAGCTGGGCGGCCGCCAGAGCAAGGCGCGCTACCAGTACACGTTGCAGAGCGTATCGGGCGGCGAGATCGGCGGCTGGGCCGAGCAATTCCTGGAAGGCATGCGCAAGGACGAGCGCTTCCGCGACGTCAACAGCGACTCGCAGAACAAGGCGCTGCAGGCGACGGTGGACATCGACCGCGACAAGGCGGCGCTGCTGGGCGTGGAAATGGACGATATCCGCACCGTGATGTACGCCTCCTTCGGCGAGCGCCAGGTGTCGACCATCTATTCCACGGCGGCCAGCTATTACGTGATCCTGGAAGCCGCCGCGAGCGACCGCTACTATGACGAAGCGCTGTCGCGGGTCTCGGTGCGTTCCAAGTCGGGCGAACTGGTCAAGCTGTCGAGCATCGCCAGCGTGCGCCGCACGGTCGGCCCGCTGCAGGTCAACCACCAGGGCCAGCTGCAGGCGATCACCCTGTCGTTCAACCTGGCGCCGGGCGTGTCGCTGGGCGACGCCACTGCCCACATCGACGAGCTGGGGCGCGCAATGAAGCTGCCGGCCTCGGTCATCGCCACCTATGGCGGCGATGCCGCCGTGTTCCAGGACACGCAATCGAGCCAGCTGATCCTGATCATCACGGCGATTGGCGTCATCTACGTGCTGCTGGGTGTACTGTACGAGAGCTATATCCACCCGTTGACTATCCTGGCCGGCCTGCCGTCGGCGGCCGTCGGCGCCCTGATCACCTTGTGGATTTTCGACAAGGACCTGACCCTGATCGCCATGATCGGCATCCTGATGCTGATCGGCATCGTCAAGAAGAACGCGATCATGATGATCGACTTCGCGCTCGACGCCCAGCGCAACCTGGGCATGAGCCCGCAAGAGGCGATCCGCGAGGCCTGCATCCTGCGCTTCCGCCCGATCCTGATGACGACCCTGGCGGCGCTGATGGGCGCGCTGCCGATCGCGCTGGGCATCGGCGCCGGCGCCGAGCTGCGCCAGCCGCTGGGCCTGGCGGTATGCGGCGGCCTGATCTTCTCGCAAGTCATCACCTTGTATATCACCCCGGTGATCTACCTGTACCTGGACCGCTACAGCGGCACCGGCCCGATGACCGACAAGCAGATCGCGAAGGCCGACCAGGACCACGTGGCGCATACGGTTCCACCGGCCCATCCGGTCCACCCGGCATAAGCCAGGTAGCACGGCAGGCGCCCCTTCCGGCCGCCAGCATCGGATACATTATTGTTCCGATACTGGCGGCCGGAAACATTTGGTAACAACCATCAACGGATCGGGAGGCGCGCCCGGGCGGCTAGCGTGATGCGGTTGCGCCGCAAAACGGTTAGACTGCGGCTCTCTGCCGTTTTTTTAGACGTAGCTATCAGGAAACCGATCCATCTTGCGTGACCATTCCCACACCTACGACCAGGACAGTGAAGTGTGTTCCCACTGCGGACAGCCATTGCCGCCCTCGGGGCCGCGCTATGGACTGGGGATGAATTACGGGCGCAAGGGGCCGAGCCGCTTCGGCGTGGGCGGCACGATCGCGGTCCACCTGTTGCTGGTGCTGCTGTGGTTCTACGAGCCGAAGGAACAGGAGCAGCGCACGGCGCGCCCGGCCTCCGAGGACCAGGGCGACAGCCAGGTGGTGTATGTGGCGCCGCTGCGCGAAACCTCACCCAATGAAGCCGCGCCGCGGCCGACGCCGCGGCCCCTGCCGGCGCCGCCGATCCCGCGCGTGGAACAGGAACGCATCATTGTCCAGCGCCTGCCGGACACCATCACGGTCCCCGACGAGCGTCCCGCACCGCCGGCCCCGCCGCAACCGCAGCGCCAGCAGCCGCCGACCGAAGTGCCGCCCGACATGGACATGGCGGCCTATGTGAAGGCCCAGCGCGAGCGCCGCGGCGCGCCGACCGGCGCCGAAGTGCCGGCCCAGGAAAGCGACGCCGCGCGCGGCACCCGCAACGCGCTGGCGAACATCGCCGCCATCAACGGCCGCGGCACCGACGACAGCAACGAGACGGGCGGCATCTTCTCGGTGTCGAACAAGACCTTCAACACCATGGACCTCAAGTTCCGCGGCTGGAACCCGAGCTTCAAGCGGCGCTGGCTGACGGCGGTGACGGTGGAGCAGGGCAGCGAGCGCGATATCGAGACCGCCGTCATCAAGAAGATGATCGAGCTGATCCGGCGCGAGAAGAAGGGCGATTTCGAGTGGGATTCGCACCGCCTGGGGCGTGTGGTCAAACTCAGCGCAAGGCCGCAGGATACGGATCAGCTGGTGGAATTCTTGTACAAGGAAATGTTCCCGGATTACAGGCCGGTGCCGGGCAGGTAATCGCGCCGGACGCTGGCGTACACTTGTTCACCGAATGTTCACGGTGCTCAGGCGACTCGGCGGTCTTCAAGGTCGTTCCGCCACTGGCTCGGCGCCAAGGCGCTGCCTTGCTTGCGCGTCTGGCAACGACTTCGCTGATTGATGACGATACAGCGCCAGGGCCACATGCAGGTTCTCAGCCTCAATTACAGCTTACAGCACCTGAAAGAAAAAAGCCGTTCAGTTCTAACTGAACGGCATTACGGTCGAGCCGTCCGCTTTACTACGCCGGCATCAATTCTTCGTTTTTTTTCTTTTTAGGGCGCCCCCCAAGTTGTCCGTTCGATCGGGCTGCTGCAGCTTTAGCTTCAGTTGACACCTTGCCGCCTTTCTTGCCATTTTTGGCTGCCATCCAACGTTTAGTCCCTAGATAGCCCTCAAGCAAGCCAGGCACGTAAAGGTCCATATCAAGCTTCGGAAAATATATACCGAAACCTGATGGGCTGATCTCGACACCTTCTAGATCTTTTGGCTTAGCGTTCTCCAGGCCCTGCAAGTCCTTTAGCGACATGGTAAGGCCCAACCCAGTTTCCAGATCGACAACTAACCTGGCAATGCGGCGGTCGTATCGGACGCTACTTGCGCGCGGATAGTGCGCTTGCCTATGCGCAGCACGCTTGTTAGCAAGTTCAAAATCGTCATCAGTAATGTTCATGGATCGCCTTCCATTGAGTGCAAAGCACAGTAAGATTTTTGGCTAGCTGAGCAAGGATCTTACTCAATGCACTGCGAGTAAAACCATGGTTCTCGCGCAGGTCAGGAGGGCCGTGAGGGCAGTTCAATCTGAACACAGCCTCACAACCGTTACCAATGACATGTATATGCGCAGGCCTGTGATCATTAGGATAAATGACAACTCGGCAGCCAAGAATATTCAAGACAGTAGGCATTCTATCAGAAACCTAAGCAGGTTGGGTTTGCAGGTATTTATTACAAATCAATAGTAACTATAAGGTACATTAGCATAAGGAATTGCATTCTTACAATAATTTGGTGAGTCCACTTGCAGGGTTACAGGCAAATTCGAGCATGCCCAGCATCCGCCGGTGATCGCTATGCTGCATATGCACCTGTCAAGGGTGCCCAGGCGCCCCCAGTCCGGGACTTCCTGAGCTTGCACGAGAAAATTGGAGCGTGTCATCGAATGCGGTGACGCAGGTTCACAGCCTCGACCACCGCTTACAACACCTGAAAAGAAAAATGCCGCTCAGTCTTAACTGAGCGGCATTAGTGCTTCCGCATGGTTTTTGTTGGCGCGGCGCGATCAGACGGCCTTCAGCTTGCGCGCGATATCCAGCGCGAAATAAGTCAGCACCCCATCCGCCCCGGCGCGCTTGAAGGCCATCATCGATTCCATCATGACCTTGTCGTGATCGAGCCAGCCATTCTGCGCCGCCGCCTTCAGCATCGCGTACTCGCCGCTGACCTGATAGGCGAAGGTCGGCACCTTGAACTCGTCCTTTACACGGCGCACGATGTCCAGGTAAGGCATGCCCGGTTTCACCATCACCATGTCGGCGCCTTCGGCCAGGTCGAGCGCCACTTCGCGCAGGGCCTCGTCGCTGTTGGCCGGGTCCATCTGGTAGGTGTTCTTGTCGGCCTTGCCCAGGTTGGCGCTGGAACCCACGGCGTCGCGGAACGGGCCGTAGAAAGCGGAGGCGTACTTGGCCGAATAGGCCATGATGCGGGTGTGGATGTGGCCCTGCGCCTCGAAGGCGTTGCGGATGGCGCCAATGCGGCCGTCCATCATGTCCGACGGCGCCACGATGTCCACGCCGGCATCGGCGTGGGTGAGCGCCTGCTTCACCAGCATCTCGATCGTCTTTTCGTTGACGATGTAGCCGTTCTCGTCCGGCAAGCCGTCCTGGCCGTGGGTCGTATACGGGTCGAGCGCGACGTCGGTGATGACGCCCAGTTCCGGGAAGTTCTTCTTCAGTTCGCGCACCACGCGCGGCACCAGGCCGTCCGGGTTGGTCGCCTCGATGCCGTCATAGGTCTTGACCGACTGGTCGACCAGCGGGAACAGGGCCATGGCCGGGATGCCGAGCGAAACGCATTCTTCGGCAACCTTGAGCAGCAGGTCGAGCGAGACGCGCTCGACGCCCGGCATCGACGCCACTTGCTGGCGCTGGTTCTGGCCTTCGAGCACGAACACCGGATAGATCAGGTCGGCGGAGGTGATGGTGTTCTCGCGCATCATGGCGCGCGAGAATGGGTCGCGGCGCATGCGGCGCGGGCGGGCCGCCGGATAGGCGGAGGTGATGATGGTCATGTCAACAGTCCTTGCTAGATCAGGCGGAAGGATTATCGTCGTCCGCCGACGGCGCAGCACTTTCTTCGTTGCCGATGTCGTCTCCTGCTTCTTCCTCTTCCTCTTCCGAGTTCAGTCCGGCCAACTCCAGGATCTTGGCGTCCGCTTCCTCGATGCCGATGCGCTTGAGCGCCGAGAACAGCTGCACCGTGAACGGGAAGCCGTTGCCATCCTCGTCGACATAGCTGTCGAGCACGGCGCGTGCTTCGCGCAGGGCATTGGTCGACTCGTTGCGGTTGAGCTTGTCGGCTTTGGTCAGGATGCAGTGGATCGGCTTGCCGGTCGGGGCGAACCATTCCAGCATCTGGACGTCGAGGTCGGTGAACGGACGGCGCGAATCCATGATCAGGATGAGCGCCGCCAGCTGGTCACGGCGCTGGACGTAGTCGCCCAGCAGTTTTTGCCAGTGCAGCTTGGCGGTGCCCGAGACTTCGGCATAGCCGTAGCCCGGCAGGTCGACCAGCAGCGCTTCGATCTCGTCGACCCGGACCGCATCCTTGCGGTGCTGGCCCACGTGGGCGCCGCCGATCGAGAAGTAATTGATGTGCTGGGTACGGCCAGGCGTCTTGGAAGCGAAAGCGAGACCCTTCTGGTTGGTCAGGATATTGATCGCTGTGGATTTGCCGGCGTTCGAGCGCCCGGCGAAGGCGATTTCCGGTACTTGCGTGTCGGGCAAATCGCGCAACTGGTTAACGGTCGTGAAGAACCGGGCTTGCCATAATCTGGACATTGGGGAGAGGGATTAAGGGCCATGAAATGGCGTTGGGGAAACAAAGCTATTGTACAATAAGGGGTTGATTGCTGCTCCGCCCATCGGCGGGTAGATCAAGTCGCTGCACTGAACTTTCTAATTTGACTTTATAAGGTGCCAGTTATGAATCGGTTGACGTCCCCCCTACTCAAAACACTGTTGGTCACTTCGCTGACTGTCTTTGGGGGACTACCGGCGGCGATGGCGGCGTCCGCCGCAACCGCAACCGCGGTCAAAGCCGATCCAGCCAAAGGTGGCGCCCTGTACGAAAACGGCGATCCCGCACGCGGCCTGCCGTCCTGCCTGTCCTGCCACGGTGCGGCCGGCAATTCGTCGATCGCGATCAATCCGAAACTGTCTGGGCAGTTCGCGACGTATACACACAAGCAGCTGATCGATTTCACGACCGCGCACCGCCAGCAGCCCATCATGACGACCTATGCCAAGATGCTGACGGAGCAGGAGAAGAAGGATATCGCAGCCTGGCTCGCGACGCAGGCGCACAAGCCTGGCGCGGCGAAAAATAAAGAGACCGTGGAACTGGGCCGCAAGATTTATCGTGGCGGCATCGCGGAAAAAGGCGTGGCGGCCTGCGCCAGCTGTCACGGCGCCACCGCCAACGGCATCCCGGCGCAATACCCGCGCCTGGCCGGCCAGCACCAGGATTACACCACCGCCCAGCTGGAAGCATTCAAGACCGGCAGCCGCGCCAACAGCCCGCAGATGACGGTGCTGTCGCAACGGATGTCGCCGGAAGAGATGCGTGCGGTGGCCGACTATATTGCCGGCTTACGCTAAAAGTGTCGCTTTAGCGCTACGCATGAGCATGAGATGAACGGAAGAGGGCGGCAGCATCGAGCTGACGCCCTTTTTTCCACGCGCGGGCCCCGCCTTCGCGCAGGATGAAAGTTGTAGAGTATGAGTACCACCGGAATTGAACTGAATACCCGCCGCCGCTGTCTGGCCGAGGCGGTCGAGCTGATCTCGTCGATGCGCTTCGCGATCAGCCTGCTCACCATCATCTCCATCGCCTCCGTCATTGGCACCGTGCTCAAGCAGAACGAGCCGATGCCCAATTACGTGAACCAGTTCGGGCCGTTCTGGTTCGAGATTTTCGACAGGCTCGGCCTGTACAACGTCTATTCGAGCTGGTGGTTCCTGGTCATCCTGGTGGTGCTGATCGTCTCGACCGCGCTGTGCGTGGTGCGCAACACGCCCAAGATGCTGCGCGATATGCGCAGCTGGCGCGAAAACGTGCGTGTCGACTCGCTGCGTAATTTCCACCACAAGGCTGAATGGCAGGCGCCGCTGGCGCGCGCCGCGCTGGCCGAGCAAAGCGCCCTGCGCCTGCGCCACGCCGGCTATGCCACCAAGATCGTGGAAAAAGACCAGGCCATCCTGGTGTCGGCCAAGAAGGGCGCCGGCAACAAGTTCGGCTATATCTTCGCGCATAGCTCGATCATCGTGATCCTGCTGGGCGGCATGCTGGATTCGGAACTCCCCGTGCGCGTCCAACAATGGTTCTTCGGCAAAACGCCCTTCACCGGTAGCGGCGTGATCGCCGAGATCCCGGCCCAGCATCGCCTGGGCACGGGCAATCCCAGCTTCCGCGGCAATACTGCGATCGCCGAGGGCCAGACCAGCCATACCGCGATCCTGAACCAGCCGTCCGGCGTGCTGGTGCAGGAATTGCCGTTCGGGATCGAACTCAAGAAATTCCACATCGAGTTCTATTCGACCGGCATGCCCAAGCTGTTCGCCAGCGACGTCGTGGTGCACGACCTGGAGAACGGCCATAAATTCGAATCCACGATCAAGGTCAACCATCCGCTGATCTACAAGGGCATCGCCGTCTACCAGTCGAGCTTCGACGATGGCGGCAGCAAGCTCCGGCTGACCGGCTTCCCGATGACGGGCGCCAGCGCGGCCAGCTTCCCGATCGAAGGTGAAGTCAATGGCGCGACCGAGCTCAAGTTCGGTAAGGACAGCTATGCCGTCGAGTGGTCGGGCTTCCGCCCCTTCAACGTCGAGAACGTCGCCCAGGGCAACGATGCGCGCGCGGTGGGCAAGAACATCGGCTTCAATGCGCAGTTGTCGGCCACGCTGGGCAAGGCCTCCGGCGCGGCGGCCGATCCGGACGCCAACAAGGACCTGAAAAACGTCGGCCCCAGCGTGCAATACAAGCTGCGCGACCACACGGGCCAGGCGCGCGAGTACATGAACTACATGCAGCCGCTGACCCTCGAAGGCGCCCAGGTCTACCTGGCCGGCGTGCGCTCGAACCCGTCCGAGAATTTCAGCTTCCTGCGCATCCCGTCCGACGAGCGCTACGGCGTAGGCGACTGGATGCGCCTGCGCGCGGCGCTGTCCGATCCGGTCGCGCGCCAGGAGGCGGCCGCCCGCTACGCCAGCCGCGCGCTGAGCGCGGAACAGCGCGGCGGCGGGCTGCTTTCCGGCCAATTGAAGGATTCGGCCGCGCGCACGCTCGACATCTTCGCCGGCGGCGACGGCCGCGGCGGTTTCGTCGGCGTGGCCCGCTTTTTGGAACAGATCCCGCAGGCCGAGCAGGAAAAGGCGGCCGGCATCTTCATGAAGATGCTCAACGGCGCGTTGTGGGAGTTGTGGCAGGTGGCGCGCGAGAAGAACGGCGACGCCGCCGCCAAGCCGACCGACGAGAACGGTCGCTTCCTGCAACTGGCCACCAATGCCTTGTCGGACAGCTTCCTGTACGGCGCCCCGGTCTATTTGCAGCTGGACGATTTCACCGAAGTAAAAGCGTCGGTGCTGCAGATGACGCGTTCGCCGGGCAAGAATGTGGTCTACTTCGGCTGCCTGCTGCTCACGCTGGGCGTGTTCGCGATGTTCTATATTCGCGAGCGCCGCGTCTGGATCTGGGTGCGCGACGTAGATGGAGGGGCCGAGGCCCTGATGGCGATGAGCACCCAGCGCAAGACACTCGATTTCGAGCGTGAATACGAAGAATTGTCGGTCAAGCTGCCGCAACCGGCGTAAGCTGGCGACGATCTGGAGAAAATGATGGAACTGTCCCAAACGAAAAACAGCGCCCCGGCGCGCTCGACCGACAAATACCAGGAAAAGGTCGGCTACTTCCGCCGCCTGACCGCGGCCGACTGGCTGTACGGCATCGCGCTGCTGGCCGCGGCCCTGTACGCGCAAATCCAGTACGGCCATTTCATGGACATCTATGAAGAGGCGATCCTGATCTGTACCGCGCCGGTATTCGCGGCGCTGGGCTGGTACTGGAAGCCGATGCGCTGGCTGTTCCCGCTGGTCGGCGTGCTGTCGCTGGGCGCGATCTCGATGTACGACGGCAACCTGGCGGCGGCTGAGCAGAAATTCTTCCTCAAATACATGCTGTCGAGCGGTTCGGCCATCCTGTGGATGAGCGCGCTGTTCATGTTCTCGACCGTGTTCTACTGGGTCGGCCTGTTCAGCCGCGGCAAGTTCGGCGGCAATGTCGGCGCCAACCTGTGCTGGGCCGCGATCGTGATCGGCTCGGTCGGCATGATGGTGCGCTGGTACGAAAGCTACCTGATCGGTCCGGACGTCGGCCACATCCCGGTGTCGAACCTGTACGAAGTATTCATCCTGTTCGCGATCATCACCGCGATGTTCCACCTGTACTACGAAGAACACTACGCCACCCGCCAGCTGGGTCCGTTCGTGATGCTGATCATCGCCGCCGCGGTCGCCTTCCTGCTGTGGTACACGGTGTCGCGCGACGCCGCCCAGATCCAGCCGCTGGTCCCGGCGCTGCAGAGCTGGTGGATGAAGATCCACGTGCCGGCGAACTTCATCGGCTACGGCACCTTCGCCCTGGCGGCGATGGTCGCCACCGCCTACCTGCTCAAGTCGCACGGCATCCTGGCCGACCGCCTGCCGTCGTTCGAGGTGCTCGACGACGTGATGTACAAGTCGATCTCGGTCGGCTTCGCGTTCTTTACCGTCGCGACCATCCTGGGCGCCCTGTGGGCGGCCGAGGCCTGGGGCGGCTACTGGTCGTGGGACCCGAAAGAGACCTGGGCCCTGATCGTCTGGCTCAACTACGCGGCCTGGCTGCACATGCGCCTGATGACCGGCCTGCGCGGTCGCGTGGCGGCCTGGTGGGCGCTGGTGGGCCTGCTGGTGACCACCTTCGCCTTCCTGGGCGTCAATATGTTCCTGTCTGGCTTGCACTCCTACGGCGAGCTCTAACTGTGTTGGTGGCCTAACGCTGGCTTAAGGGAACTTCGTGTAATGTGAAGACTCTTAAGCTCGCGGGGCCAGCCATGCTGTTCAAACGTCATCCCAACGGACTCGATCTTCCGTTCCCATCCGAAATCACGCCGCAAGAGGTCTATACCGGGCGGCGTCAATTCATCGCCCGCATGGCGGCCACGGCGGCAGTCGGCGGCGGCGTGTGGGAGATGGCCAACCGCGAAGCCTTCGCCCAGGCCGCACCCGCCCAGAAGCTGGCGGCGCGCGCCAACGTGGCGCTGTCCACCGACGAGAAGCAGACCCCGTTCAAGGACGCTGCCGGCTACAACAATTTCTACGAGTTCGGCCTCGACAAGGACGATCCCGCCAAGAACGCGCATACGCTGGTCACGCGTCCCTGGACCGTGCGCATCGAGGGCGAGGTCAACAAGCCGCTCACGCTCGACATCGACGGCCTGCTCAAGCTGGCCCCGCTCGAGGAACGTATCTACCGCCTGCGTTGCGTCGAAGGCTGGTCGATGGTCATTCCCTGGATCGGCTATTCGCTGTCGAACCTGCTCAA
This sequence comes from Massilia arenae, assembly GCF_008014745.1. Classification (GTDB taxonomy): domain Bacteria; phylum Pseudomonadota; class Gammaproteobacteria; order Burkholderiales; family Burkholderiaceae_D; genus Telluria; species Telluria arenae. Next base: position 38,765 of record NZ_VPFD01000025.1, on the reverse strand, counting down.
GCAGGTCGAGCCGACCGGCAACGCAAAATTCGTCGAATTCACCACCCTGGCCGACCGCAAGCAGATGCCGGGACTACGCAGCGGCGTGCTCGACTGGCCATATGTCGAGGGCTTGCGCATCGACGAAGCCATGCACCCGCTCACCCTCCTGGGCATGGGCATGTACGGCCAGGTGCTGCCGAACCAGAACGGCGCCCCGGTGCGCCTGGTCGTGCCCTGGAAATACGGTTTCAAGTCGGCCAAGTCGATCGTGCGTATCCGCCTGACGAGTCGCCAGCCGCGCACCGCCTGGAACGATTCGGCGCCGCGCGAATACGGCTTCTATTCGAACGTGAACCCGAACGTCGACCATCCGCGCTGGTCGCAGGCGAGCGAACGCCGCATCGGCGAGACCGGCCTGTTCCAGCCGAAGCGCAAGACGCTCATGTTCAACGGCTATGACCAGGTCGCCTCGCTGTACACCGGCATGGACCTGAAACGCTATTACTGATGGCGTTGCAGCTTTCCAATAAGCAGATCGGGTGGGTAAAAGCGGCCGTTTTTGTCCTCTCGCTGCTGCCCTTCGCGCGCCTGGTGTGGGGGACGGCGAGCGGCGCCTTTACCGATCCGCTGGCGGAAATCACCGGGATCAGCGGCGAATGGGCGCTGTACTTCCTGTGCATCACGCTGGCGGTCACGCCGCTGCGGCGCCTGACGGGCTGGAACTGGCTGGTGAAGCTGCGGCGCATGGTGGGACTGTTCACCTTCTTCTATGCGCTGGTGCACTTCATCGCCTTCCTGTGGTTCGACCATTTCTTCGACGTCGCCGCGATGCTGGCGGATGTGGTGAAACGGCCGTTCATCCTGGTCGGCTTCATCGCCTTCGTGCTCCTGATCCCGCTGGCGGCCACCTCGACCAATGCGATGATCAAGCGCCTGGGCGGCAAGCGCTGGCAATGGCTGCACCGGCTGATCTATGTGATCGGTCCGCTGGCGATCCTGCACTACTGGTGGATGAAAGAGGGCAAGAGCGACTTTGCGCAGCCGATCCTGTTCGGCGCCATCGTGGCCGTGCTGCTGGCGCTGCGGGTGTTCTGGCATGTCAGGCGCAAACCACAAACCGTGCGCGCCTAAAATTGAAAAGGCCCGCATTGCGCGGGCCTGTTTTTATTTGATCATGGTTTCGAGTGCGAACACCTCGGCCGGTGTCTCGCGCCGCCGCACCAGATGGGTGACCTCGCCATCGACGATCACCTCGGCCGCGCGGCCGCGGGTGTTGTAGTTCGACGCCATCGTCATGCCATAGGCGCCGGCCGTCATGATGGCCAGCAGGTCGCCCTGTTCCACCGCCAGCTCGCGTTCGCGCGCCAGCCAGTCGCCCGACTCGCACACCGGGCCGACGATATCCCACACCAGTTTTTCACCGTCGCGCGGGGTCACCGGCTGCACGCCCATCCAGGCCTGATACAGGGTCGGGCGCATCAGGTCGTTCATCGCGGCGTCGACGATGCAGAAGTTCTTCTCGGCGCCGGGCTTGAGGAATTCGGTCTTCGTCAGCAGCACGCCGGCATTGGCCACGATCGAGCGGCCCGGCTCGAAGATCACCTTGATCGGCCGGCCGCCTTGTTTTGCCGCGCCCCAGGCGTCGATGCGCGCGAACAGGCGGCCCAGATAGTCGCCCACCGGCACCGACGGCTTGTCGCCGGCCACGCCGTAGTCGACGCCGATGCCGCCGCCGATGTCCAGGTGGTGCAGGTGGATGCCCTCGGCGTCCAGGGTATCGATCAGCTCGATCAGTTTATCGAGGGCTTCGAGCAGCGGGGCGTCGTCCAGCAGCTGCGAGCCGATATGGCAGTCGATGCCGACCACGTCCAGGTGCGGCAGGCTGGCGGCGGTGCGGTAGGTGTCCAGCGCCTCGTCGAAGGCCACGCCGAACTTGTTGGCTTTCAGGCCGGTCGCAATATACGGGTGGGTCTTGGCGTCGACGTTCGGGTTCACCCGCAGCGAGACCGGAGCACGCATGCCGAGCTTGCCGGCGACCTCGTTCAGGCGGTGCAGTTCGGGGATCGATTCGACGTTAAAACACAAAATGCCTTTTTCCAGCGCAAGCTGCATCTCGTCGACGGTCTTGCCGACGCCCGAGAAGATGGTCTTGCCCGGGTCGCCGCCGGCCGCGATCACGCGCAGCAGTTCGCCGCCCGAGACGATGTCGAAGCCCGCACCCTGGCGCGCCAGCAGGTCGAGCACGGCCAGGTTCGAGTTGGCCTTCATCGCATAGCAGACCAGGGCGTCGCGGCCCTGGCAGGCGTCTTGGTAGGCGGCGAAGTTGTCGAGCAGGGCGGCTTTCGAATAGACGTAGGTCGGCGTGCCGAATTGTTCCGCGATGGCGGACAGCGAAACGTTCTCGGCGTGCAGGACGCCGTCTTGGTGCGAAAAATAGGACATTAGCGGTGCGGTGCGGGCGTGGAGGCGTTGTTCGAAGGGACGGGCTGGGCTGGCTGGTCGACCGGGGCTACGGGCGGCGCCGCTACGGGCCGGGTGGGCGGCGTCGGCATGTACAGGTCGCCGGTCTGGCCGCAGCCAGACAGGGCGGCAAGCAAAACAGCAGCCGGGAGAAGCGCAAGAGAGGACTTCACGATTAGAATCACGGTTTAATTAGCAGATTTTGGAGTGTAGCATGACCGAAACCGAATTTTTGGACCTTGCCGACCTGACCCTCAAGCAGATCGAGGAAGCCTTCGACCGCCTGAACGACGAGGACGTGATCGACGTCGAATGCAAGCGCAGCGGCAATGTGCTGGAGATCGAGTTCATCGACAACGGCTCCAAGATCATCGTCAACAGCCAGGCGCCGTTGCAGGAGATGTGGGTGGCGGCACGCTCGGGCGGCTACCACTACAAGCGCGTGGGCGACGAATGGCGCAATACGCGCGATGACAGCGAGTTCTTTGCGTCGCTGTCGCAGTATGCGGGCGAGCAGGGCGGGGCGCAGGTTTCTCTGGTTTGATTTGATGCCGGGGAGCCTGAGGCTCCCTTTTTTTGTTAGCTGAAAAACGTCGTCCCCGCGAAGGCGGGGACCCAAGCTTGCCTGCATACCACTTACTTCAAACGTAATGGCAGAGCGGAGGACTTGGGTCCCCGCCTTCGCGGGGACGACGGTTTTAAGGCTAACGAATTTGCTTAGAACAACTCGTTCCTCACCGCATCACGCTCCTTCTGCTGTTCCGGCGCCGGTGGCGGCCCCACGTCCAGTGTCTCGACCCCGCTGCCCGGCGGCGTCTCGGCGTAATAGTAATCCGACCCGTACTGCACCAGCCCGGCCGGCACTTCGCGCTCGACGTTCGGCTCGCCCTTGAGCGCCTTCTGCATATAGCCGATCCAGATCGGCAGCGCCAGGCCGCCGCCCGTTTCGCGGGCGCCCAGGTTGCGCGGCTTGTCATAGCCCATCCAGGCGATGCCCACCACCTTCGGCTGGTAGCCGGCGAACCAGGCGTCGATCGAGTCGTTGGTGGTGCCGGTCTTGCCCGCCAGGTCGGTGCGCTTGAGCGCCATCGCCTTGGCCGCGGTGCCGTAGCGCACCACGTCCTTGAGCATGCTGTCCATCAGGAAGGCGTTGCGCGCGTCGATCACGCGGTTGGCCTCGTCGCCGGCGCGCGCTGGGCGCGCCTCGGACAGCACCTTGCCGTCGCTGTCGGTGACCTTCGAGATCAGGTAGGGGCTGATGCGGTAGCCGCCGTTGGCGAATACCGCGTAGGCGCCGGCCATCTGCAGCGGCGTGGTGGCGCCGGCGCCCAGCGCCAGGGTCAGGTAGGCCGGATTGCGTTCCGGCTCGAAGCCGAAGCGGCCCGCGAATTCCTGGCCGTAGCGCGCGCCGATCTTGTTCAGGATGCGGATCGAGATCATGTTCTTCGACGAGGTCAGGCCGCGCCGCATGGTCATCGGACCTTCATACTTGTTGTCGTAGTTCTTCGGCTCCCAGGCCTGGCCGCCGGTCTGGCCGGCATCGAAGCTGATCGGGGCGTCGTTGACGATCGTCGCCGGCGACAGGCCGCGCTCGAGCGACGCCGAGTAGATGAAGGGCTTGAACGAGGAACCCGGCTGGCGCCAGGCCTGCGTCACGTGGTTGAACTTGTTGCGGTTGAAGTCGAAGCCGCCGACCAGGGCGCGGATCGAGCCGTCCTCGGTATTGGCCGCCACGAAGGCCGATTCGACTTCCGGCATTTGCGTGATCAGCCACTTCGACTCGTCGTCCTGCATCACGCGGATCACGGCGCCGCGGCGCACGCGGCGGTTCGGCGCCGCCTTGTCGGACAGCCAGGCGCGCGCGAAGGCCAGGCCCTGGCCGGTAATGGTGATCGTGTCGCCCGAGGCGATGGTGGCCTGGACTTGCGTGGCGGAGGCCTGCAGCACGACGGCGGCGATGATGTTGTCGCTGTCCGGATGCTCCGCCAGCTCGGCCTCGATCGCCTCGTCCGCGTCAAGCTTGGCGCCCGGGATGTCGATGAACGATTCGGGGCCGCGGTAGGGGCGGCGGCGCTCGTAGTCCATCACGCCGCGGCGCAGGGCCAGGTAGGCGGCGTCCTGGTCGGCCTTGGTGATGGTGGTGAACACGTTCAGGCCGCGGGTATAGGTATCTTCCTTGAACTGCTCGTAGACCAGCTGGCGCGCCATCTCGGCCACGTACTCGGCATGCACGCCGAAGGCGGTGCTGTCGGTCTTGATCTTGAGCGGCTCTTCCTTCGCCTGGGCGAACTGGGCGTCGTTGATATAGCCGAGCTGGTGCATGCGCTGCAGGATGTATTGCTGGCGCGTTTTGGCGCGGGTCGGGTTGACCACGGGATTGTAGGCCGACGGCGCCTTCGGCAGCCCGGCCAGCATGGCCGCTTCGGCCACGGTGATGTCGCGCAGGTCCTTGCCGAAATAGATCTGGGCCGCCGACTGGAAGCCGAAGGCGCGCTGGCCCAGGTAGATCTGGTTCATGTACAGCTCGAGGATCTGGTCCTTGGACAGGTTCTTCTCGATCTTCCAGGCCAGCAGGGCCTCGTAGGCCTTGCGCTTGAAGGTCTGCTCAGACGACAGGAAGAAGTTGCGCGCGACCTGCTGGGTGATGGTCGAGGCGCCCTGGCGTGCGCCGCCGGTGGCGTTGCGGAAGGCGGCGCGCAGGATCCCCAGGTAGTCGATGCCGCTGTGCTCGTAGAAACGGTCGTCCTCGATCGACAGCACGGCCTTCTTCATGACGTCCGGGATGTCCTTGAAGTGGACCAGGGTGCGGCGTTCCTCGCCGAACTCGCCGATCAGGACGTTATCGGCTGTAAAGATACGCAGCGGCATCTTGGGCCGGTAGTCGGTGATCGTGTCCAGCGCCGGCAGGTTCGGGTAGGCCATCGCGAGGGCGAACACGAGCACCAGCACGCCGATGGCGCCCAGGCCGAACAGGCCGGCGACGGCCATCAGGACCAGGCGTTTGGGGCTGAACTTCGAGGAAGAAGAGGACGCTGCTTGTTTCTCTTTCATGCTGACTTTCACTTTGTTGATCCGCCTCATTATAAGGCAGCGGTTTGGAGCCCGATACTGGCCAGAGCTTAACGGAACTCAAGGGGAATATTGGCCTGGCAATGAAAACGCCAGAGTGTGGCGCGCACGCCCCGAAACGGGGTGTTCCAGTGCAGAAATTTCTTGTCCGCAGTCATCCTTTGTTGCTACGATCCGTGGCGGTGCTGCACGTAAGTACCGGATTTTTAAAAGAAAGTTATAAGAAGTAAATAGCTGTTCTATTTACGACAACATCCAATTTCCGGGCGCTCAAGCCCATTCTGCAGCCAGGGGTGTATTTGGTGATCAATCTGGGTTCCTTGTTTGGTAAATCGACTCCGCCGATGGTCGGGCTCGATATCAGCACGTCCGGCGTCCGCCTGGTCGAGCTGGCCGATGCCGGCAAGGGTATCGTGCGCCTGGAGCGCTACGCCACCGAAGCGCTGCCGCGCGGCGCCGTGGTGGACGGCAATATCGAAAACATGGACCAGGTCGCCGAGGCGGTGCGCCGGGTCTGGAAGAAGAGCGGCACCCGCGCCCGCCACGTGGCGCTCGGCATGCCGCCCGCCGCCGTGATCACCAAGAAGATCATCCTGCCGGCCGGTTTGTCGGAAGACCAGCTGGAAGTGCAGGTCGAGTCCGAGGCCAGCCAGTATATCCCGTTCGCGCTCGATGAGGTCAGCCTCGACTTCGACGTGATCTGCCCGGCCCCGAATTCGCTGGACGACATGGAAGTGATGCTGGCCGCCGCGCGCCGCGAAAAAGTCGAGGACCGGGTCGCGATCGCCGAAGCGGCGGGCCTTACCGCCACCGTGATGGATATCGAATCGTACGCCGCGCGCAGCGCGCTCGAACACGCCGCCCTGCCGCGGCAGGACCAGATCGTGGCCCTGTTCCAGATCGGCGCCCACGCCACCCACGTGTCGGTGCTGCTCAATGGCGAAGCGGTCTACGAGCGCGAGCAGCCCTTCGGCGGCAATGCGCTGACCCAGGACATCGTGCGCAGCTACGGCATGGCGTTCGAGGAAGCCGAGACGCGCAAGAAGGCGGGCGACCTGCCCGAGAACTACCGCGCCGACGTCCTGGCGCCGTTCCTGGAAAGCGCGGCGCTGGAAATCACGCGCGCCATCCAGTTCTTCTACACCTCGACCCCGTACACGCGGATCGACGGGCTGTACCTGGCCGGCGGCTGCGCGCTGCTGCCCGGGATCCTTGACATCGTGGCCAGCCGCACGCGCCTCCCGGTCAACCTCGCGGCGCCCTTCGAGGGCATGCAGCTCGGTTCCGGCGTGCGCGAACACCAGCTGCGCCAGGACGCCCCGGCCTACCTGGTCGCCTGCGGCCTGGCGCTGCGGAGGTTCGGCTGATGATCCGGATTAACCTGCTGCCCCACCGCGAAGCCAAGCGCAAGCAGAAGCAGGCCGCCTTCGTCGCCCTGCTGGCGCTGGGCGGCGTGCTGGGCGCCATCGTGGTGATGCTGGTCGGCGGCTATAACGCCAGCCAGATCTCGGTCCAGAACCAGCGCAACGACGTCCTGAAGAAGGCCAGCGCGGAGCTGGACAAGAAGATCGGCGAGATCACCAACCTGAAAGAAGAAATCGCGGCCCTGCAGGCGCGCCAGCAGGCGGTCGAGGACTTGCAGGGCGACCGCAACCAGCCGGTGCACCTGCTCGACGAACTGGTGCGCCAGACGCCGGAGGGCGTGCACCTGAAATCGGTCAAGCAGAACGGCCAGCGCGTGATCCTGACCGGCAACGCCCAGTCGCAGGAGCGGGTGGCCGAGCTGCTGCGCAATCTGTCGAGCGGCTCGCCGTGGCTGCAGAACCCGGACCTGACCGAGGTCCGCGCGATCAGCCTGACCCAGGGCAAGACCAGTCGCAATGTGGTCGAGTTCACGCTCGGCGTGTCGATCAAGCGCGCGCGCCTGAGCGAGGGCGAAGAGGCTGCGGATGGCGATAAGCCGGCCGCGGCCAAGCGTGAGGCGGAGACGTCATGAACATCGACATCAAAGACCTCGGCGCCCGCCTGGCGGCGCAATTCCAGGACCTGCAGGGCCGTCCGCCCGGCCAGTGGCCGCTGGCGCCGCGCCTGCTGTGCGCCGCCGGCGTGCTGTTGGCGGTCGTCGGCCTGGGCTACTATTTTTACTGGAGCGACCAGTTCGCGGCCCAGGAACGCGGCGCGCTCGACGAGCAGAAGCTGCGCGAGGAATACAAGACCAAGATGGCGCAGGCGATCAACCTGGAGGCGCTCAAGGCGCAGAAGGCCCAGGTCGACCAGTACGTGGTGCGCCTGGAGAAGCAGTTGCCGAACAAGTCCGAAATGTATTCGCTGCTGTCCGACATCAACCAGTCGGGCGTCGGCCGCGGCCTGCAGTTCGAGCTGTTCAAGCCGGGCCAGGAAGTGGTGCGCGACTACTACGCCGAGCTGCCGATCGACATCAAGGTGAACGGCCGTTACCACGACATGGGCGCGTTCGCCGCCGACATGGCCAACCTGCCGCGCATCGTCACCTTGAACAACCTGACCCTGCAGGTCGGCAAGGACGGCAGCCTGGGGATGCAGGCGGTGGCCAAGACCTTCCGCTACCTCGACCAGGAAGAACTGGCGGCCCAGCGCGCCGCGCAAGCGGCCGAGAAGAAGAAGGGCAAAGGCAAGGGCAAAGGTAAGGACAAGACCAGCGCCAAGGCCAAGACCGGGGGCAAGAAATGATGCGCGCACGAGTGACAGCGTTGTTGCTGGCGAGCGGCCTCTTGGCCGCCTGCGGCGACGGCGGCGTGGGCGAGACCCGGGCCTGGATGAAACAGGTGGAAAAGCAGACCGTGCCGAAGGTCAAGCCGCTGCCGGAGCCGAAGACCTTCGAGCCCTATGGCTACGATGCGCGCCAGGCGCCCGATCCCTTCGATCCGGGCAAGCTGCTGGGCGAGATGGCGCGTATGGCGCAAGCCAGCGGCAATGCCAACCAGCCCGACCTCGAGCGGCCGAAGGAATTGCTGGAGACCTTCCCGCTCGACATGATGCGGATGGTCGGCACGATGCAGAAGGGCGGCGTGACTTACGCGCTGGTGCAGGTCGAGCGCTCGCTGTACCGGGTGCGCAGCGGCCAGCGGATTGGACAGAACTATGGGCGCATCACGCGTGTGAGCGAGGGCGCCATCGAGATCAGAGAATCGGTGCAGGACGCCACTGGCGACTGGGTGGAACGCATGGCCCACATCGAGCTGCAGCATCGCGCTGCGGCAAAATAAGGAGAGCAGTAAATGACCTTCAACGTCAAGATTCGCTTCGCACCGCCGGCATGGCTGGCGCGCGCCGCGGCCGCACTCATGCTCATGATGTGCGCCGGCGCCGCCGTGGCCCAGGGCAACGCGATCGAATCGATCACGGCCAACCAGCAGGGCAGCAACGTGGTCATCAACGTGACCATGCGCGAGGTCCCGGCGCGTGCGCCGATCGGCTTCGCGATCACCAATCCGTCCCGCATTGCGCTCGACTTCGGCGCCACCGCCAATGCCACCGGCAAGACGGTGCACGAGATGAACCTGGGCGACGTGCGCAGCCTGAACGTGGTGCAGGCCGGCGAACGTACCCGCCTGGTGCTGAACCTGGCGCGCGCCCTGAATTACGCCACCACGATCGACGGCAAGTCGGTGATCGTGACGGTGGAAGGCTCGGGCGGCGTGGCGCGCCCGCTCAATGCCAGCGGCATGCCGGCAGTTGCAGCGGCGCCGTCCGCGCTTCCCGCCTCGCGTCCCCAGTTGCGCGACCTCGACTTCCGTCGCGGCGCCAACGGCGCCGGCCGGGTCGTGGTCGACCTGCCCGCCAACCAGGTGGCGGTCGACGTGCGCCAGACCGACAGCGGCGTGACCGTCGACTTCCTCAATGCGCGCCTGCCGGAGTCGCTGCGGCGGCGCCTGGACGTGACCGATTTCGGCACGCCGGTCACCCGCGTCTCGACCCAGGCCCAGGGCGACAACGTCCGCATGACGGTGGAGGCGCAAGGCAACTGGGAACAGTCGGTGTTCCAGAGCGATTCCCAGCTCGTGGTCGAGGTGCGCAAGGTCGAAGGCGACCCGAATCGCAGCAGCCTGGGCTCGCGCGACAACCCGCAGGGTTATCGCGGCGAAAAGCTGTCGTTCGAGTTCCAGGACGTCGAAGTGCGCGCCGCGCTGCAGGCGGTGGCCGACATTTCGGGCCTGAACATCATCGCCAGCGATTCGGTCACCGGCTCGCTGACCCTGCGCCTGAAGGACGTGCCGTGGGACCAGGCGCTGGACGTGATCCTGACCGCCAAGGGCCTGGACCAGCGCAAGAACGGCAACGTGGTGTGGATCGCGCCGAAGGAAGAACTGCTGACCAAGGAAAAGCTCGAACTCGAGCAGCGCGCCCAGATCGCCGAACTCGAGCCGCTGCGCTCCGAGATCTTCCAGCTCAATTACCAGAAGGCGGAATCGTTCCGCAACGTGTTCGGCCTGGACGCCGCCGGCGCCACCGCCAGCAGCGACGCCGGCGGCCGTAACCGCGTGCTGTCGCGGCGCGGCAGCGCGATCATCGATCCGCGCACCAACCAGCTGTTCGTGACCGATATCGCCTCCAAGATCGAGGACATCCGCAAGCTGATCCAGAAGACCGACATCGCCTCGAAGCAGGTGCTGATCGAGGCGCGCCTGGTCGAGGCCAACGACGGCTTCTCGCGCAACCTCGGCGCCAAGCTGGGCTTCAACGACCTGCGCACCCAGCGCGGCGGCGACTCCGGCTGGCAGATCAGCGGCAACGAGCGCGTCGCCATCGGCGGCAACCTGGCCGGCGTCGGCCAGGTGACGGGCCAGACCCCTGCCAGCACCAGCATCGACAACACCACGATGGTCAACCTGCCGGCGGCCAACATCGGCGGCATCGCCCCGTCGACGCTGGCGTTCTCGCTGTTCTCGTCGGCCGCCAACCGCTTCCTGAACCTGGAGCTGTCGGCGCTGGAAGCCGATGGCAAGGGCAAGATCATCTCCAGCCCGCGCGTGGTCACCGAGGACAAGCAGGTCGCCGTGATCGAGCAGGGCGTCGAGCTGCCCTACGAGCAGGCAACCAGCAGCGGCGCCACCTCGATCGCGTTCAAGAAGGCCAATCTGCGCCTGGAAGTGACGCCGCAGATCACGCCGGACGGCAACGTGGTGCTGGAAGTGGACGTCAACAAGGATTCGAAGGGTGAAGAGACGCGCGCCGGCTTCGCGATCAACACCCAGCACGTCAAGACCAAGGTGATGGTCGAGAACGGCGGCACGGTGGTGCTGGGCGGGATCTACCAGCAGACCGAGCGCAACAACGTGACCAAGGTGCCGCTGCTGGGCGACGTCCCGCTGCTGGGCTATCTGTTCAAGACCACCGGCACCGAGCACAGCAAGACCGAGCTGCTGGTCTTCATCACCCCGAAGATCGTGAACGAGAACGTGGCGGGCACGCGCTGAACTGACTTTAACCCCAACTGATAATAATATGAACAACCAGCACATCAAGTACGGCAGCCTGGCGCTGCTCCTGGCCGCAACCCTGTCCGCCTGCGGCGGCGGTGGCGGCAGCCCGGGCACCCCGGGCGGCAGCGGCGGCAATGGCAGCGGCGGCACGCCGGTCACGCCGGCCGCGCCGACCGTCGGCGTCAGCCTGGTCAGCGCCTCGGGCACGGCCAGCACCTCGCTGTCCGGCGCCACTCCGCTGACGGTACGCGCCCTGGTGCTCGACGCCAACAAGCAGCCGGTACCGAATGCGCTGGTCACCTTCACCACCGCCGCCGACCTGGCCGTGTTCGCGCCCGGCGCCGGCACCGCCCTGACCGATGCCAGCGGCACCGCCAGCATCACCATGCGCGTGGCCAGCCTGGCGGCCGGCGGCGCCGGCACCGTCACCGCCAGCGCCACCGTGGCCGGCACCGCCGTCACCAGCACCGCCAACTACTCGGTCAACGCCACCGCGCTGACCTTCAGCGCGCTGCGCCTGGAGCCGGCCAGCATCAACGCCTATGATTCGAGCAGGATCTCGGTCGACCTGCTGGCCAACGGCGCCAAGTACATGGGCCAGGTCAACGTCAACTTCACGTCGGCCTGCGTGGCCGCCGGCAAGGCCACGCTGGCGGCCGTGGTCGCTACCAACAACGGCACCGCCGAGACGGTCTACCGCGACCAGGGTTGCGGCAACAACGACACCATCACCGTGACCGCCGATGGCGTCACGACCCCGGCCACGGGTTCGCTCGTGATCGCCCAGCCGGGCGCCGCGTCGGTGCAACTCGTCGAGGCGCTGCCGATCGACAAGTCGATCGTGATCCGCGGCCAGGGCGGCATCAACCGCACCGAGACCGCGACCCTGCGCTTCCGCGTGTTCGACCTGTTCAACCGTCCGCTGGCCAACAAGGAAGTGCGGTTCTTCATCGAGCCCGAGGGATTGGTCAACCTGAACAAGAGCATCGACCGCACCGACCAGAACGGCGAGGTGATCACCACCGTCAATTCGGGCTCCGTGCCGACCTCGTTCCGCGTGCGCGCCGTGCTGCCCGGCACCGCCAGCGGCAATGGCGCCGACATCTCCACCACCTCGGACTCGATCGTCGTGACCACCGGCCTGCCGGTGCAGCGCGCCTTCTCGCTCTCTGTGACCCAGGGTAACGTGGATGGCTGGGAATTCGACAGCGGTCCCGTCACGCCTGCCGCCACCGTCAACGTGCTGCTGGCCGACGCCTTCGGCAACCCGGTCGCCGACGGCACCCCGGTCGTGTTCCAGACCAATATGGGCGCCATCGGCTCGTCGGACAAGGGCGGCTGCACCACCGTCAATGGCGGCTGCTCGGTGCCGTTCCGCACCCAGGAACCGCGCAAGGCCATTCCGGGCATTCCGGCCACCCCTTGTAATACCGGCCCCGGATCGAGCCCGGACGTCAATCGCATGGGCGTGGCCACGGTCTGCGCCAGCACGACCGACGGCGCCAACACCCAGTTCGCCAGGACCACGATCACCTTCAGCAATGCCGACGTGACGAACGTCTACCTGGAAAACGTGCTCAAGCCCCAGTCCGGGTGGCCAATCGACCTGGGCAGCGCCAACGCCAACGACTCGAAGGTATTCACGCTCAAGCTCACCGACCTGAACGACAACCCGCTGCCGGCCGGCACCACGATCTCGGTCAGCGGCGCGGTCAATGCCACCGGTGTGGAAGTGATCCCCGAAACCGTGCCGAGCATCTTCGTCGGCACCGCCACGGGCGCCGTGGGGTCGAGCCACACCGTCACCGTGGCCGCGACCGGCGAAAAGCCGTGCACGACCTCCAGCGCGGCCACCTTCAACGTGCGCGCCACGACGCCACGCGGCAAGATCACCTCGATCCCGTTCAAACTGGCCTTCACGTGCTCCCGCCCATAAAATTGGCGGATTGACAGGCGGCCAGTCTATACTGGCCGTCTTTTTATCAGAGCGGGTTTGGTAGTGCCACATCCCAAGAACGACAATATCTTCCTTGTTGGCCTGATGGGGGCGGGGAAGACCACGATCGGCCGATTGCTTGCACGCAAGCTCAATCGCCGCTTCGTCGATTCCGACCACGAGATCGAGGCGCGTACCGGCGCCACCATCCCCTGGATCTTCGAGATCGAGGGCGAGGCCTGTTTCCGGCGGCGCGAAGCGGACGTGATCCGCGACCTCACCGGCCAGCAGGGCCTGGTGCTGGCCACCGGCGGCGGCGCCGTGCTGGACCCGCGGAATCGCGCCTACCTGGCCGAGCGCGGCACCGTGATCTACCTGCGCGCCTCGATCGGCAGCATCCTGCAACGCACCGCCCACGACAAGAACCGTCCGCTGCTGCAGACGGCCGACCCGCGCGCGAAACTCGAAGAGCTGTGGACCCAGCGCGATCCGCTGTACCGCGAGATTGCGGACCTCGTCATCGACACCGGCCGTCCTAACGTACAATCGATGGTACAGACCATATTGGATCAGCTGGCGGCGCAGGAAACAGCGCGCGCGCGCCGGCTGGCAAGGACATCGATGAACGAACAGGACCACATCACCCTCAACGTCGACCTCGGCGAACGCAGCTACCCGATCGCGATCGGCCCCGGCCTGCTGGACGACGCCGCACTGCTGGCGCGCCACATCGGCGGCAACAAGGTGGCCATCGTCACCAACACCACCGTCGCGCCGCTCTACCTGGCCAAGGTGGCCGGCCACCTGCGCGCCGCGGGCCGCGACGTGCTCGAGATCGTGCTGCCGGACGGCGAAGAGCACAAGAACTGGCAGTCGCTCAACCTGGTGTACGACGCGCTGCTGCAACACAAATGCGACCGCAAGACCACGCTGGTGGCGCTGGGCGGCGGCGTGATCGGCGACCTGACCGGCTTCGCCGCGGCGAGCTATATGCGCGGCGTGCCCTTCGTGCAGATCCCGACCACCCTGCTGTCCCAGGTCGATTCCTCGGTGGGCGGCAAGACCGGCATCAACCACCCGCTGGGCAAGAACATGATCGGCGCCTTCTACCAGCCGCGCGCCGTCATCGCCGACACCGCGACGCTCGACACGCTGCCGGCGCGCGAGCTGTCGGCCGGCCTGGCCGAGGTGATCAAGCATGGCGCCATCCTCGACGCGGCCTACTTCGACTGGATCGAGGCGAACGTTGAGGCCCTGCTTGCGCGCGAGCCGCAGGCGCTTGCCTATGCGATCGCGCGCTCGTGCGAGATCAAGTCCGACGTGGTGCGCAAGGACGAACGCGAAGGCGGCCTGCGCGCGGTGCTGAACTTCGGCCATACCTTCGGCCACGCGATCGAGAATGGCCTGGGCTACGGCGAGTGGCTGCACGGCGAGGCGGTCGGCTGCGGCATGGTGATGGCGGCCGATATGTCCGCGCGCCTGGGCCTGATCGAACCGGCCGCCGTTGAGCGCGTGCGCGCCCTGGTGCGCGCCGCCGGCCTGCCGGCCGTGGCGCCCGATCTTGGCGAGGCGCGCTGGATCGAGCTGATGGAAGTCGACAAGAAGAACGAGGGCGGCGAGATTCGCTTCATCCTGCTCAAGCCGCTCGGCAGCCCGTCGATCACCACGGCCCCGCTGGACATCCTGCGCTCGACCCTGGCGGCGTGCAGCGGCTGAGGGGCACACGATGAACGCTACGTGGAGCTTCGACGCCAGCCTGGCTCCCTACGCGGCGCACTCGTCGCAGTCGCGCGGCCGGCGCCACATCGAACCAGGCCCGGGTTCGCGCAGCGAATACCAGCGCGACCGCGACCGCATCATCCACTCGACCGCCTTCCGCCGGCTCGAATATAAAACCCAGGTATTCCTGAACCACGAGGGCGACCTGTTCCGCACCCGGCTGACCCACAGCATCGAGGTGGCGCAGATCGGCCGCACCCTGGCGCGCAGCCTGCGCCTGAACGAAGACCTGGTCGAAGCCACCGCGCTGGCGCACGACCTGGGCCACACTCCCTTCGGCCACGTGGGCCAGGACGTGCTCAACGACTGCATGAAGGACTTCGGCGGCTTCGAGCACAATCTGCAAAGCCTGCGCGTGGTCGATCATCTGGAGGAGCACTACGGCGCCTTCGACGGCCTGAACCTGACGTTCGAAACGCGCGAGGGCATCCTCAAGCACTGCTCGCTGAACAATGCGCGCCAGCTGGGCGAGCTGGGCCAGCGTTTCATCGACCGCAGCCAGCCCAGCCTGGAGGCGCAGCTGACCAACCTGGCCGACGAGATCGCATACAACAACCACGATATCGACGACGGCCTGCGCTCCGGCCTGCTGACCATGAAGCAGATGGAAGAGGTGGAATTGTTCGCGCGCCTTCGCTGGCAGGTCGAACAGCAATACCCCGGGTTAGCGGGACGGCGCGCGCTCTACGAGACGATCCGCCTGATGATCACGGCGATGACGGCCGACCTGGTCGAGACCTCGGCCCAGCGCATCCTGGACGCGAACCCGCAGACCATCGACGACGTGCGCGCGGGCCCGCCGCTGATCCGCTTCTCGGACACCATGCGCGCCGAGACCACGGCGCTCAAGCGCTTCCTGTACGCCAACCTGTACCGCCACTTCCAGGTCAACCGCATGCGGGTGAAGGCGAGCCGCATCGTGCGCGAGCTGTTCCAGGCCTTCCTCGACGACCCGGTGCTGCTGCCGAACGACTACCAGGTCGAGGGCGACCCGATGAAGCAGGCGCGCAAGATCGCCGACTACATCGCCGGCATGACCGACCGCTACGCGATCCGCGAGCATCGGCGCATCTTTTCGCTCGATCACTTCTGATCCCGGGCCGCCATGGACCGGATCGACGCGCTGCGCCTGCTGCTCGACGTTTCAAGCACCGGCAGCTTTTCGGGCGTGGCGCGCCAGCGCAACGTTGCCATCTCCACCGTCACCCTGGCGGTCGACCAGCTGGAGCAGGAATTCGGCATCGCCCTGCTCAAGCGCTCGACGCGCCGCCTGGCCCTGACGCACGAGGGCGAGCAACTGGTGGCGGACGCGCGCCGCCTGGTGGGCGAGTGGGACGGCCTGCTGGCCGCGCTGAAGGAAGACGGGCCGCTCTCCGGGCCGATCCGCATCGGCGCCACCAACGACTTCGGCCGCAAGCAGCTGCGCCCTTTGCTGGACGCCTTCCAGGCGCTTCACCCCGGCCTGCGCCTGGCCCTGCTGCTCAGCGACAGCACGGTCGACCTCATCCACGAAAACATCGACCTGACCTTGCGCAGCGGCCCGCTGCCGGATTCCGGCCTGCATGCGCGCCTGCTGGTGCGCGGCGACCGCCTGGTGTGCGCCGCCCCCGATTATTGGGAGCGCGCCGGCCGGCCGACGCATCCCGAACAGCTGGCCGGGCATAACTGCCTGGTGCTGGCGCGGCCCGATGCGCCGCTGGCTGCCTGGAATTTCCAGTCCGAGGGCAAGCCGTTCAACGTCAAGGTGAGCGGCGACCGCCAGTCCAGCGACGGTGAAGTATTGCGCGATTGGGCGCTGGAGGGCAGGGGCGTCACCTTCAAGAACCGCTGGGACGTGCAGCGCGACCTCGTCGCCGGGCGCCTCGAAGCCGTGCTGGACGACTTTCTGGCGGGGCCGGTCGACCTGTACGCCGTGTACCCGGTCAGCCCGCCCAGCCGGCGGGTGGCGGCGCTGGTGGATTACCTGGCGGCGGCGCTGGCAGGGTAGGGCGCAAGCCGGCGCCGATTAGCGCCGGATCTCGAAAGGTGATTTGTCCTTTGGCCGATGTTTCGGCCGCCGGCCGAGGTCTAAGATGATTTCTCTTACTGAACAGGAGAATCATCATGCATATCGACTTGACCGGCAAGACCGCTATCGTGACCGGCTCGACCCGCGGCATCGGCTACGCGATCGCCGAAGGACTGGCGCGCACCGGCGCGTCCGTGGTGCTCACCGGACGCAAGCAGGACCAGGTCGACCGGGCGCTTGCGCAGCTGCGCGCGGCAGTCCCCGCCGCCCAGGTGCGCGGCGTCGCCGCCGATCTCGGCACCGCCCAGGGCGTCGCGACGCTCAAGGCGGCCGAGCCGCACGCCGACATCCTCGTCAACAACGTCGGCATCTTCAACCCGCAACCGTTCGCCGAGATCCCGGACGAAGAGTGGACCCGTTTCTTCGAGATCAACGTCATGTCCGGCGTACGCGCCAGCCGCGCCTACCTGCCCGGCATGCAAGAGAAGGACTGGGGCCGCATCGTGTTCATCTCGTCCGAGTCGGCGCTGAACATCCCGGCCGACATGATCCACTACGGCTTCACCAAGACCAGCAACCTGGCCATCTCGCGCGGCCTGGCCAAGAGCCTGGCCGGCACCGGCATTACGGTCAATGCGGTGCTGCCGGGGCCGACCCTGTCGGAAGGCGTGCAGCAGATGGTGGCGCCGGGCGGCGACCATGCCAGTGCGCTGGCGGCGGCGAACGCGTTCGTGCGGGAGCACCGCAGCTCGTCCATCCTGCAACGCGTGGCCACGCCCGACGAGGTGGCGAACATGGTCGTCTACGTCTGCTCGCAACAGGCCTCGGCCACGACCGGCGCCGCGCTGCGCGTCGACGGCGGAACGGTCGACACCATCGCGTAATCCAACTACTACCGAAGGAAACAGGAAGATGAACCAACTGCTCTCGCGCCTGGAATGGCGCTACGCCACCAAGAAATTCGATCCGGCGCGCCCGGCCGCCCAGGAACAGGTCGACCGCATCGTCGAGGCGATCCGCCTGGCGCCGACCTCCAGCGGCCTGCAGCCTTATGACCTGATCGTGGTGAGCGATCCCGCGCTGCGCACGCGCATCAAGCCGGTCGCCAACGACCAGCAACAGATCGTCGACTGCTCGCACCTGCTGGTATTCGCCGCCTGGGACGACATGACGCCGACCCGCATCGACAAGATGTTCGACCTGGTGAACAGTGAGCGCGGCTTTGTCAACGAGGGCTGGGAAGCCTATCGCAAGGTGTTGCTGAACAAGCATGCGGCGCAAGGCAGGCAGGCCAATTTCGAATTCGCCGCGCGCCAGGCCTATATCGGCCTGGGCACCGGCATCGTGGCTGCCGCCATGGAAGGGGTGGATGCGACGCCGATGGAAGGCTTCGATCCGGCCGGCGTGGACCAGGTGCTGGGACTCGAGGCCATGGGCCTGCGCAGCGTGAGCATGCTGGCGCTGGGCCACCGCGATGCGGATGGCGACTGGCTAGTGAAGCTCAAGAAGGTACGGCGTTCGCGCGAGGACTTCGTTCTCGCTTTTGGCTGAGGTTCGCCGACCGTTTCAATAATTTTTGATTTTCACGGCCCGTGAAAATCGAAGAAAATTGAAAACGAATCATCCGAACAAGCTTGGCCTTGCCAGATCCAGCAACAGCTTCTTGACTGGCGCTGGCAGCGGCGCCTCGCCGATCGTATCGAGTTTCCACCAGACGTGCCCTGGCGGCAGGGCCGCGCGCGTCGCCAGCGTCACCGCGAACGGCGCGATGTGCAGCTTGTAGTGGGTGAAAACATGCACCAGCGGGCTCAGTGGCCGCACTTCGTCGATCGTGCCAAATGGCCCGGCGGCAGCGGCAACGTCCGAGGTACAGACCGGCGCTTCATCCTCATCCATCGGCACGTGTCCGCCCACTTCCGGCAGCGACAGCAGGCCGCCCCAAATGCCGGTTTGCGGACGCTGCTCCAGCAGCACCTCGCCGCGGTCGATGACGACCAGCAGCGCGGTGCGCTTTTCCGGCGTCGCCTTCTTTGGTTTACGCACCGGCAGTTCGGCGGTGCGGCCGGTGGCGAAGGCGACACAGCGCGCCTGCAGCGGGCAGCGGCCGCAGTCGGGACGCGAACGGGTGCACAGGGTGGCGCCCAGGTCCATCAGGCCCTGGGTATAGGCCTCGATGGCGCCCGGGTTGCCGGCCACCTCGGGGAGCAAGGCGTCGGCGCGGCGCCAGAGCGCATCCTCAATGGGTTTCAGGCCAGGATAGGCATCGATGCCGAACACGCGCGCGAACACGCGCTTGACGTTGCCGTCCAGGATGGCGGCGCGCACGCCGCTGGAAAACGCCGCGATCGCCGCCGCCGTCGAGCGGCCGATGCCGGGCAGGTCGGCCAGCAGCGCCGGGTCGCTCGGGAACACGCCGTCGTAGTCCTGCACCACCCGTTTGGCACAGGCGTGCAGGTTGCGTGCGCGGGTGTAGTAACCGAGGCCGCTCCAATGGGCCATCACGTCTTCCGATGGCGCCTCGGCCAGCGCGTGGACGGTCGGGAAGCGCTCCAGGAAGCGGGCGTAGTAGCCCAGCACCGCGGCGACTTGCGTCTGTTGCAGCATTATCTCGGACAGCCAGACGCGGTAGGCGTCGGTGGTGTTTTGCCAGGGCAGGGTGTGGCGGCCATGGCTGCGCTGCCAGTCGATCACGGCCTTCGAGAAGGTCGGATCGGCCAGCTGGTCAAACTCGGTGAGGCGTTTCATGCGATATCGGGTGAGTGGCTCTGGGCCGCAAGTTGGGTGGTGACGCCGGCCGCGATGGCGGCCAGGCGGATGCGCGTGGATTCGAGCTCGGCCTGGCCGTGCTCGAAGGCGCCGATCTTCTGTTCCAGGCTGTCGCTGGCGTCGTGGATGCGCTGGACCGTGGCCTGGCGCTGGCGCAGGTTGTCGCGGTGCTGGCGGATCTGCGTTTCCAGCGGCGCGTTGGCGACCTTCAGCCAGGCTTCGACGTCGGCGTTGGCGGCGCGGTAGACGCGCCGCACGCGCGAGGCGATCGAGTCGAAGAAGCGCTCGAGCAAGGTCGCGCGGCTGGTCATCAACAGGGTCGCGGTGCCGAACTGACGCTCGAACAGCGTTTCGATGGCGTCGATCTCGTCGACGTGGCGCGTCAATGATAAAGCTTGCGGCAGCGCCAGCGACAGGCCGTGTTCGGCCGCGAAGCGGCGGTGCATGGCATCCATCATGGACTTGATCTCGTCGACCTTGGCGCAGGCGTCGAGCAGGCCGGCGCGCGCGCCGGCGAAGTAGTTGCGCACCGGCGCGCGCATGCCGGTGGCGAAGCGCGCCGCCGACATCGCGGCGCGCACCGTTTCGGTCCGGTCCTGGAGGCCGTCCATGCCGACCAGGGTGTACAGCTCGGTCGACAGGCGCGTGAACACGGCGCGCGTGCCCTGCAGCTTGAACAGGCCGGCGTCGAATTCCTTCTTCTCGGCTTCCACCCGGCGCACCATGTGGGCGATCATGCCCTGGTTCTTGCCGCGCAGGCTGCGCAGCTCCTGCAACTGCTCGACCAGTTCGCGCAGGCGCGCCGCCACCAGCACGTGCTGGCCTGCCGCCAGGATCTCGAGGTCGGCGCGCAACTGGCGCGCATTGATCGTGCGCCGCGCCGGGATCAACTGGTGGAACAGGGCCGATTCGAGCGCCCCCATGCGGCTGCGCTCGAACAAGTCCATGTCGCCGCCGATGCGTCCGACCAGCGCCTTGTGGGCCGAGACCGGATAGACCTGGCCGGCGTCCAGCCCGAGCAGGCGCGCGACGTCGTGCTGCTGGCGCGCGATCTCGGTTTGCACGGCGACCGGGCTTTTGAGCTCGTCCCACATGGCGTCGATCTTGTTCAGCACCGCGAGCCGGCCCGGCCCGGCGCCGATATGGGTGCGCCAGACCTCGATGTCGCTGCGCGTCACGCCGGTGTCGGCGGCCAGCACGAACAGCACCGCGTGCGCGTTCGGGATCAGGTTCAGCGTCAGTTCCGGCTCGGTGCCGATCGCGTTCAGGCCCGGCGTGTCGAGGATCACCAGGCCCTGCTTGAGCAGCGGGTGCGGCAGGTTGATGATGGCATGGCGCCAGCGCGGGATCTCGATATGGCCGTCCGCATCGACGCCGGCGGCCAGGTCGGGATCTTCCGGGTCGAACAGGCCGTAGCGCTCGGCCTCGCCCGTCGCCACATGGCGGGTCTGGCTGACCTGGCGCAGCGTCTCGTGCATCGCGCCCGGGTCGTCCAGGTCGAGCGGCAGCACGGTCCAGGCGCCGGGATCGTCGCGGTAGTCGCCCGTGGACAGCTGGCCGGCGCGGGTCTCGATCGGCAGCAGGCGGATGCAGGGCGGCAACTGGGCATCCCACAGCAGCTCGGTCGGGCACATGGTGGTGCGGCCGGCGCTGGACGGCAAGATGCGCTGGCCGTAGTCGGCGAAGAACAGTGCGTTGATCAGCTCGGTTTTTCCACGCGAGAACTCGGCCACGAAGGCGACCGACAGCCGGTCGTCGCGCAAGCGTCCGAGCGCGCGCGCCAGCACCTGTTCGCCGGCGGCGTCGATCAGGCCGGCTTCGCGCAGGGCAGTGCCGTAGCCATCGAGGCTGGCGGCAACGCTGGCTCGCCACGCTCCATACTGTTGTAGATCCTGCATCGTTCAGCCCGTTATGTCTTCAGCGCTGGCACTGCGCGCAATAGAAGGTCGAGCGCTGGCCCTGCTTGATCTGGCGGACCGGCGCCTCGCATTGGCGGCAGGGCACACCAGCACGATCATAGACGAAATATGTCTGCTGGAAATATCCAGACTGCCCATTTACAGCAATAAAGTCACGCAGGGTACTGCCGCCCTGGACGATGGCGGCGGCCAGGATCTCGCGGATCACTTCGGCCAGCCGGTCGTAGCGCGCGCGGCTGATGCGCGAGGCCGCCGTCTTGGGGCTGATGCCTGCCCGGAACAGGCTCTCGCAGGCGTAGATATTGCCGACGCCCACCACGATGTCGCCGGCCAGCAGCACCTGCTTGATCGGGGCGCTGCGGCGCCGCGTTGCCCGGTGCAGCAGGGCGCCATCGAACTGCTCGCCGAGCGGTTCCACGCCCAGGCCGCGCAGCAGGATGTGTTCTTCCAGGTCGCCATCCTCGTTGGCATGCCACAGCACGGCGCCGAAGCGGCGCGGATCATGCAGGCGCAGCACTTGCACGCCATCGGGGCCATTGACGACGAGGTCGAAATGGTCGTGCTTGCGTGGTTCGATGCCCGGCGGCAGCACGCGCAGGTGGCCGGACATGCCCAGGTGGATGATCAAGGTGCCGTGCTCGAAATGAATCAGGAGGTATTTGCCGCGCCGGCCGGTGGACAGGATGCGGCGGCCGGCCAGCAGCGCGGACAAGCCGGGCGGGAAGGGCCAGCGCAGGCCGTCGCGGCGGCAGACGACCTGCTCGACCACGCGGCCTTCGATGTGGGGCGCGACACCGCGCCGGGTGACTTCTACTTCTGGCAGTTCAGGCATGGGGGAGACGAATCGTGTAAAGTCGGGTTGCCGTCGCGGCTGGGCAGCCTGCGGGCCGGGCTGGCGCCAGGGATCCTTACGCAGCTCATGCGCGGCAGGCGCCTGCGCGTGAGCGTAGAATCAAATCAAAATATCAACTCGGATCTTGGACTTGCTTTGAAAAACGCTTTCGCCATTGTAACCGTCTCCGGGCTGCTTGCAGGCCTGCTCTCAGGATGTGCTGCCTCCCCGCAACAGCAGTCGCTCGCCGCCGGCGAGGACGCCAAGTTCGGCCAGCAGCAATCCGCGCAACAATCCGCGCAGAAAGAGGCCGAGCCCGAGCTGGACGAAGAAGAGCTGGCGGCCAAGCAAAAGGCCGAGGAAGAAGCGCGCCTGCCCAAGGTCGAGCTCACGCCCGTCATGCTCGAGCAGCTGATGAAGGCGGAATTCGCGTTTCGCAATGGCGACTGGCAGGGGCCTTATCTGACCGTCTACAACCTGGCCCAGCGCACCCACGATCCGCGCCTGGCGCGCCGCGCGGCCGAGATGGCAGTGGCCGCCAAGCAGGCCGACGACACCCTGGCCGCGGTGCGCCTGTGGTACCGGCTCGACCCGGATTCCGACGAAGCGACCCAGTATTTCGTCGGCATGGCCGTCACGTCCGACAAGATCTCTGAACTCGAACCGATCTTCGAACAGCGCCTGCGCGAGGCGACCCCGGCCCGGCGCGGCGTGCTGCTGTTCCAGGTCCAGCAATTGCTGGGCCGCGCGAAGGACAAGGAAGCGGCGATCGCCATGCTCGAGCGACTGATCGCGCCCTACGAAAATACGATGGAAGCGCGCGTCGTGCGCGCCCAGATCGCGCTGGTGCGTGACGACAAGGCGCTGGCCCGCAGCGAAGCCCAGGCGGCGCTGGCGATCAAGCCCGACGCCGAGATCGCCCTCTTGATGCTGGCGCAGGTGACCGAGGACGAGGCGCAAGTGGTGGCCTTGATGCAGAAATTCCTCAAGAGCTATCCGAAGGCGAGCGACGTGCGCGCTGCCTATGCGCGGGTGCTGGTCAACCGCAAGGATTATCCGGCTGCGCGGCGCGAGTTCGAGCTGCTGGTCAAGGCCCAGCCCGACAATGTCGCCCATCTGTATGCGCTGGGCATCCTTGCCACGCAGATGAACGATGCCCTCGGCGCCGAACAATATTTCACGCGCTTCGTGGAAGTCCTGGGACGCAATCCGGACGACGAACGCGATCCTTCGCGCGCGCTATTGATCCTGTCGCAACTGGCGGAAGAGCGCAACGACCTGGTCGGCGCCCTGCAATGGCTGGACAAGGTGCCTGAAGGCACGGACCCGCAGACCCGTTTCAATACCCAGCTGCGCCGCGTCCACCTGGTCGGCAAGGGCGGCGACGTGAACAGCGCGCGGCGCCTGCTGGCCGAGATCAAGACCGACGATCCGGCGCGCCAGGCCCAGCTGATGGCGGCCGAGGCGCAACTGCTGCGCGAAGCCAACCAGTTGCAGGAAGCCTATGCGGTGATGGAAGCGGCCACCAAGCGCTTCCCGAAGAATCCCGACCTGCTGTACGACTTCGCGCTGCTGGCCGAAAAACTGGGCAAGGTCGACGTGATGGAAGCGCAATTGCGTGAAGTGATGGCGCAGGCGCCGGACAATCACCATGCCTATAACGCCCTCGGCTATTCGCTGGCGGAGCGCAATGTGCGCCTGCAGGAAGCCTATGGCCTGATCGCCAAGGCGCTCGACATGGCGCCGGACGATCCCTTCATCATGGACAGCATGGGCTGGGTTCATTATCGGATGGGCAATCTGGTTGAGGCCGAGAAATTCCTGCGCCGCGCCTACGGTTTGCGCAAGGACCCCGAGATCGCCGTCCACCTGGGCGAAGTGCTGTGGCAGAAGGGCGATAAGTCGGCGGCCGAGAAGCTGTGGCGCGAGGCGGGCGCCAAGGATCCGCAGAACGACACGCTGCGCACCACGCTGGCGCGGTTGCGGCCTGCCTTGTGAAATAATCCTTTTTTGCGGGGGGCAGCATCGTTAAGTTAAGCTGCAGCCACGTCGTCCCCGCGCAGGCGGGGACCCAAGTTGCATGCACTGCCACTGCGTTCAGTCGAAGCGGCAGAGCGAAAAACTTGGGTCCCCGCCTTCGCGGGGACGACGTTTCCGCGCTCGCTGACAGCAATCAGGCTGTTGGCTACGTTCATGTTTTTTCTTAACTGCACTCCAGACATTTTTCTATGCCGCTGACCCGACGTCTCACCCTGCTCGCCTGCGCCGCCATCCTGGCCGGCTGCGCCACCAGCACCGCCAACCTGTCCACCGCCACGGTCGGCGATTACCGCGACACGATCGACCTGTCGGGCAAGCTGTCGGTCAATTATCAGAAGGATGGCAGGCAGGAGTCGATCACCGGCAATTTCAACTGGGAACAGCGTCCCGCGGCGATCGACGTCGCCCTGATTTCCCCGCTGGGCCAGACCGTGGCCACGATCAATGTCACGCCGACGACTGCGACCCTGGTCCAGGGCGGCCAGGAGCGTACGGCGGGCGACATCGACAGCCTGACCCAGGAGACCCTGGGCTGGCCGCTGCCGGTGTCCGGCCTGCGCGACTGGCTGCAGGGCTATGCGTTGGATGCGCAGGGGCAGCGCTTCCGCGCCTCGCCGGCCAATAACAGCGTGACGACCAAGGATGGCTGGCGGTTGCGCTTCGTCGAGTGGCAAGATTCGGCGGCGGCCCAGCCGACGCCGCGCCTGATCCAGGCCGAGCGCGCCGCCTCGGGCGACATCACGGACCTGGCGATCCGCATCGTCATCCTGCCGGCAGCCTGATCCATGCGTTCGCTGCACGATTGCCCGGCGCCGGCCAAGCTCAACCTGTTCCTGCACGTCACCGGCCGCCGCGCCGATGGCTACCACCTGCTGCAAAGCGTATTCCAGCTGATCGACCGTGCCGACCGCCTGCATTTCGACTTGCGCGACGACGACCAGATTCGCCGCACCAACGACGTGCCGGGCGTGCCCGAAGAGCAAGACCTGGTCGTGCGCGCGCTGCGCCTGCTGCAGGCCGAGTTTGCGCGCCGCCACGGCCGGCTGCCGCCAGGCATCTCCGTCAGGGTGGACAAGGTCTTGCCCATGGGTGGCGGGCTGGGCGGCGGGTCGTCGGATGCGGCCACCGCCTTGATGGCAGCCAACGCGCTGTGGCAAGCCGGCTTGAGCCGCGAAGAATTGATGGCGCTGGGCTTGCCGCTGGGCGCCGACATCCCGTTCTTCCTGTTCGGCGAAACCGCGTTCGCGGAAGGCGTGGGGGAGGCCTTGCAGGCAGTGCCGGGGCCGGATTGCTGGTATGTGGTGATCGAGCCGGGTGTCGCGGTGCCGACGCCCGCAATTTTTTCTGCGCCGGATTTGACAAGAGATTCAAAGCCCGTCAAAATAGCGGACTTTTCCAGCCACACCGATTCATGCAGTACGGTTGGTTTTGGGAAAAATGATTTGCAGGACGTGGCGATGCGCCTATTCCCGCCGGTAGCAGAGGCGGTTGAATGGTTGAGCAGCCATGGCGATGCCAGGATGACTGGCTCAGGGGCGTGCGTGTTTTGCGCGTTCTCCAGCGAAGACGCTGCCGACCAGGTGTTGGCGCAAGTGCCGGGCAAGTGGACGGCATGGAAGGCGAAGTCGCTGAAGACACACCCGCTGATGAAATCGCTCTTGCAAAATCAGGGAGTTGTAGTATAAAATACTGCCTGTCGCAGCGTTGAGCAGCAAGTTAAAATGCTAGCGGCAAGCAGTAAAGATCGTGTAGGGGAATCGCCAAGCTGGTTAAGGCACCGGATTTTGATTCCGGCATACCAAGGTTCGAATCCTTGTTCCCCTGCCAAAGTTTTCTTGTTCTGTCGATGCCTTAGCGTCCAGCAGGAAAATCGCGATACGGTGCCGAGCGCCGCGTCAGCATGCTAATCAGCCGGTTAATCCGGCTGATTGTTTTTCTACCGTTCAAACGCTTTTTACCCTTTAGGACTCCCATGGCTTACGAAAACCTGATGGTTTTTACCGGCAATGCCAATCCGGCACTAGCAGAGGGGGTCGCAAAAAGCCTCGGCATTCCTCTCGGTAAAGCAGTCGTCTCCAAGTTCTCCGACGGCGAAGTCATGGTCGAGATCAACGAGAACGTGCGTGGGAAGGACGTCTTCGTCCTGCAATCGACTTGCGCCCCGACCAACGACAGCCTGATGGAAATCATGCTGATGGTCGACGCCCTCAAGCGCGCTTCGGCTGGCCGTATCACCGCCGCCATTCCTTACTTCGGCTATGCCCGTCAAGACCGCCGCCCGCGTTCGGCGCGTGTCGCGATCTCGGCCAAGGTCGTCGCGAACATGCTGGAAGAAGCCGGCGTCGAGCGCGTCCTGATCATGGACCTGCACGCCGACCAGATTCAAGGTTTCTTCGACATCCCGGTCGACAATATCTACGCATCGCCAATCCTGCTGGGCGACCTGCAGAAGCGCAACTACGACGACCTGCTGGTCGTGTCGCCTGACGTCGGCGGCGTGGTGCGCGCACGCGCCCTGGCCAAGCGCCTGGGTTGCGACCTGGCGATCATCGACAAGCGTCGCCCGAAGGCGAACGTGTCGGAAGTGATGAACATCATCGGTGAAGTCGAAGGCCGCAACTGCGTGATCATGGATGACATGGTCGACACCGCAGGCACCCTGTGCAAGGCCGCCGAAGTGCTCAAGGAGCGCGGCGCCAAGAAAGTCGTTGCCTATTGCACGCACCCGGTCCTGTCCGGCCCGGCGATCGATCGCATCGCGAACTCGCCGCTGGACGAACTGGTCGTCACCGACACCATCCCGCTGAGCCCAGCCGGCGCCGCTTGCGGCAAGATCCGCCAGCTGACCTGCGCACCGCTGCTGGCCGAGACCTTCAAGCGGATCGTCAAGGGTGACTCGGTGATTTCGCTGTTCGTCGACTAAGTTTTTTAGTCGCTGAAATTCGCGGCGCGCCTGGCTAACAGCCGGCGCGCCGTTGACGTATCAGAATAAGTTACACCAAGCACGTCGTTCCCGCGGAGGCGGGAACCTAATTTAGCGAGCGTCTCGACATCGCTTGCAGTACTTGGGTTCCCGCCTTCGCGGGAACGACGTTGTGGTAGTGCCGAAGTATCGATTTCTTGAGCGCGCAGCATTGGCGCTCTTTCTTGACCGTCCCTGGTCGCGGGGATGGTCGCCACTTGGGCAACCGGGTCGGGAAACTTTTTTCCCGACATTCGGGCCCGATTTATTTTTTGGAGTTTCAAATGAAAGTAGTCGCATTCAACCGCACTCAACAGGGCACCGGAGCGAGCCGCCGCCTGCGCAACGCTGGCCAGACCCCAGGCATCATCTACGGTGGCACCGAAGCCCCGGCACTGATCGCCCTGGACGGCAACGCGTTGTACCACGCGCTCAAGAAAGAAGCATTCCACGGTTCCGTGCTGGACCTGGAAATCGACGGCAAGACCCAGCAAGTGCTGCTGCGTGACTTCCAGATGCACGCATTCAAGCAACTGGTCCTGCACGCTGACTTCCAGCGCGTCGACACCTCGAAGCCGATCCACACCAAGGTCACCCTGCACTTCGTGAACGCCGAAGTCTCGCCAGCAGTCAAGCTGAGCGGCGCCATCGTGTCGCACGTGCTGAACGAAATCGAAGTGTCCTGCCTGCCAGGTCAACTGCCAGAGTTCATCGAAGTCGATCTGTCGAAGCTGGAATCCGGCCAATCGATCCACACCGGCGACCTGGTCCTGCCAGAAGGCGTGACCGCGCTGACCCATGGCCAGAACCTGACCATCGTCACCACCTCGATCCCACGCGGCGCAGCTACTGCTGAAACCGCTGCTGAGTAATATCGGCTGATCGCGCCGCTTCGGTGGCGCATCGAAAAGACCCGCCGCGGCTTGCCCGGCGGGTTTTGTTTTTTGTGCTCGGCAGGTTTGAGCGATAATCGCGTTTTTCCTAAAAGACCCACGCATGTCTATCCGTCTGATCGTCGGCCTCGGCAACCCTGGCCCGGAATACGAACAAACCCGCCACAATGCCGGCTTCTGGCTGGTCGACAACCTGGCCAACAGCCTGCCGGGTTGCCGCCTGCAGCGCGAATCGCGCTTCAACGCCCTGGTGGCCAAGACCTCGATCTCGGGCAACGATGTCTGGCTGCTCGAGCCGCAGACCTTCATGAACCGTTCGGGCCAGTCGGTCGGCGCGCTGGCGCGCTTCTATAAAATCAATCCGGACGAAGTGCTCGTCGTGCACGACGAGCTCGACCTGATGCCCGGCGTCGCCAAGCTCAAGAAGGGCGGTTCCTCCGGCGGCCATAACGGCCTGAAAGACATCACCGCGGCCCTCGGCACCCAAGAATACTGGCGCCTGCGCCTGGGCATCGGCCATCCGCGCAGCCTGAGCCTGCAACAGGGCGTGGCCGACTTCGTGCTGCACCGCCCGCGCAAGGAAGAACAAAGCCTGATCGAGGAATCGATCGACAAGAGCCTGCGCATCATTCCGCTCGCCTGCGAAGGCAAGCTCGACGTGGCGACGATGCAGTTGCATACGGCCTGAGGCCGCGCTCTTCGATTCTTTGGCTCATCCTCCCCGCACCACGACCTGCGAGCGCAGGTCGCGCAGCATGCGCTCGAGCGCCGGCCGCATGCGCCGGTAGTCGTCGGGCGAGCAGGTGGCCGCCGTGTGCCTGAACTTGAGCTGGCGCTTGACCGTCACCAGCGCGCCGCGCCGCTGATAGTGCGAACGGTAGGCGAAGTTGGCATCTTCCACCTTGACGGCGCGTGGCAGGGCCAGCACCTGCGCTCGCCTCGGCAGGTGGAAGCGTAGTTCATCCTCGGCATCGATCGCCGGGCACACGAACTCCTGGCGCCGCTCGGGTTCCTGCGTGAACGCGAACACGGCGTCGCCCAATCCTCCCCAGAAGTTATACGTGGTGGCCAGCCCTGCGGGCCCCGGCAGTTGCGTGAAGCCGCTGCTGGCGCCGCGGAACGACAGGGTGTAATCGTCGGCCACGCCTTCGGTATCCCCCGGCTCCAGCACGCCGCCACCCTGTTGCCCCAGCCCTTGCAGCATGCGTTCGACGAAGCGGTCGCGCTCGGCCGCCGGCGTGGCGCGCACCACGCGCCGGTAGGGCTCGGCCTGGGCGCCGCTGCTGGTGCGCGTGACCTTGAAGCGGCTGCCGCCGTCGGGCTGGATGTCGAACTGGGTAAACGTGCGGCTGCGGGCCTGCTGGAAGAAGGGGATCATCGCGAATTCGCCCGAGCGCGCCAGCACTGCCGGCTTGCCGAGCAGCGACGCTGGCAAAAAGCCGCCCGCCACCGATTCGGCGGTCGGGTCGAGATACAGCTGCAGCGAAGGAATGTAGACGATCGCGTGATTGAGCACGCCGAGCGTCGGCACGTCGGGCAGGCGATAGGCGTCGCCGTTATTGACCAGCGCCACCGTGCTGTCGATGCCGGAACTGGCCAGCAGCGCCTCGAGCAGGGTCGCGTGGTCCTTGCAATCGCCATAGCGGTTGGCCAGCACGCTCGACGCCGCATGCGGCACCACGCCGCCGGGGCCCAGGTAGACGCCGACGTAGCGCACGTTCTTGCGCACCCAGTCGGAGAGGGCGATTGCGCGCGTGCGGCGGTCGAGGATGGCGCCCGTGATGCCGGCCGCCAGCGCCGCCACCGTGTCGTCGGGCAGCGCCTTGCCGGCGGCGCGCTCCTGGTAGGCGCGCGCGAATGCGGCATAGTCGGCGAAGGTCGAGACCGCGAGCCGCTTGCCGTAGTCGAGATAGCTGACGGAATCGGCCTCCAGCCGCGCATTGTCGCCGTCGACGTAGCGCCAGGCGTAGCGGCGCTTGCCGGGCGCAGGGGCGGGCGTGCTCATGGTGGCAATCGCCTCGAAGCCGACCGCGTCGGCGTGCAGGGGCATCGAGGCCGGCATGTCGTAGATCAGGCGGAAGTCGCGCTGGCGCTGGAAGCGCGCCGAGGTCAGGTCTTCGAAGTGGCCGGGAAACAGCGGCGTGTGGCGCCGCACGACGTAGCGCACCGCGACCTTGTCGCCCGCTTCGACGTCGGGGAAGACGACGATCTTGAGCCGCGTGTCCTGGAACATCGGGGCGTCGAGCGAGGCGGCTTCTTGCTGGTCGCGGATCTGGTGCGGCTGCACCGCCAGGCGCCGGCCGTCGGCCTTCTCGGTATGCGCTTCGACGGAGACGACTTCGTCGAGCGACTGGTTGTAGCCGATGTAGAACTGGGCGTGTTCGTGCAGCGCCGCGCGGTTGACGATGGTCTTGGCCTGCTCGACCGTGAGCGTGTAGCCGCCGCCCGTTTCGACCACGAAATGCTGGACGTAGCGGTCCACCACCACCGAGCGGTCGGTGCCGCTGTCGGCCTCGAGCGCGCTGGCAGACGCAGGCAGGCCCAGCAATGGACACAGAAGCAGACACAGCATGACGACGAAGCGCAGGGGCATGGCATTCTCCGGACACGCGACCGGCCCATGTTACGCAGCAGTACGGTGGCAGGATTGATCGGGCGCAAGTGCATGCTTCCTGCGATAATTTCGGCATGAAGGCGCTCACTTTTCATGCCGGGCCGCTGGCCATGGCGCAGATTGCAGAATACGGCTTGCGGGCCCAGGACATGGCCATCGTGCCGGCCGCGGCGGGCGGCCCCAAGGGATTGATCTTCCAGTCGCTCGACCAATGGATGTTCGGAGAATGGTTTCCTTCGGCCCCGCGCGAACGCACGCTGATCGGCGCCTCGATCGGCGCCTGGCGCATGGCGGCCGCCTGCCAGAAGGATCCAGTGAAGGCTTTCGCCCTGCTGGGAGAGCTGTACGCGGGCCAGCGCTACACGCGTCTCAAGCCCACGCCGCAGGACATCGACGAGGTCGTGCAAGCCTTGCTGGGCGAGCTGGTGCGTGGGCATGAAGACGACATCGTCAACCACGAGCACTACCGGCTGCACCTGCTGACCGTGCGCGGGCTGCGTTCGCTGGCGGCGCCCGCGCACCGCTATGCCGAGATGCGCGGCTTCCTGTCGGCGGCGCTGCACAACGCCGGCTCGCGCGCCTGGCTGGGGCGCCTGATGGAGCGGGTGGTGATTGGCGATGCGCGGAGTCAGGCGCCATGGCTGCGCGAGCGCTTCGACAGTTTCAATACGCATTTCACGACGCTCACGCGCGACAACCTGGCGGCCGGACTGCTCGCTTCGGGCACGCTGCCCCTGATCATGAAGGCGGTGACCGGCATCGCCGAGGCGCCCGCCGGCAGTTACTGGGACGGCGGCATCATCGACTACCACCTGGCGCTGCCGTATTCGCGGGCGAAGGGCGAGCTGGTGCTGTACCCGCATTTCACCGAGCACATCGTGCCGGGCTGGCTGGATAAAGGATTCCCGTGGCGGAGGGCGGCGCGCGGCGCCAATCGTGGCTGGCTCGACAACGTGCTGCTGGTGGCGCCGTCCGACGAATTCCTGCGCACGCTGCCGCGCGGGAAACTGCCGGACCGCGCCGATTTCAAGTTCTACGGCCTGGATCACGATGAGCGCGTGCGCACCTGGAAGAGGGCGATCGGGGAAGGGGAGCGGTTGCGCGATGAGCTGGCCGAATTCGCCCTGCGGCCGGACCCAGGGCGCATCAAGCCGATCTAGCTTGTCATTGTGAAAACCCGACCGTTGCGGCAGGCGCGGAAAGCGCCGTTTTTTGCGGCAGCCGGCCCGGTCCGGGTTACAATGCAGGGTTTAGAGCGGTTCATCGATCGCTCGCGCTTATCGAATTAGGAAGAGTATCCATGACCCTCAAATGCGGCATCGTCGGCCTGCCCAACGTTGGCAAATCCACCCTGTTCAACGCACTGACCAAGGCCGGCATTCCGGCTGAAAACTACCCGTTCTGCACCATCGAGCCGAACGTGGGCGTGGTCGAGGTGCCGGATCCGCGCATCGACGCACTGTCCGCGATCGTCAAGCCGGAACGCGTGGTCAAGGCCATCGTCGAATTTGTCGACATCGCGGGCCTGGTGGCCGGCGCGTCGAAGGGCGAGGGCCTGGGCAACCAGTTCCTGTCGCACATCCGCGAAACCGACGCCATCGTCAACGTGGTGCGCTGCTTCGAAGATCCGAACGTGATCCACGTGGCCGGCAAGGTCAGCCCGATCGACGATATCGAAGTCATCCAGACCGAACTGGCGCTGGCCGACATGGGCACCGTCGAGAAAGCCATCCACCGCGAGCAGAAGAAGGCGCGCTCGGGTGACAAGGACGCGGCCAAGCTGGTCGCCCTGCTCGAACGCGTGCTGCCGCACCTGAACGAAGGCCAGCCGGTGCGCACCATCGGCCTGGATGCCGAAGAGATGGCGATCATCTACCCGCTGCACCTGATCACCGCCAAGCCGGCGATGTTCGTGGCCAACGTGTCGGATACCGGTTTCAAGGACAATCCGCTGCTCGACCAGCTGACCGAGTTCGCCAACAAGCAGAACGCCCCGATCGTCGCCATCTGCGCCTCGATCGAATCCGAGATCGCCGAGATGGACGACGCCGACAAGGCCGACTTCCTGGGCGATATGGGCATGGACGAGCCGGGCCTGGATCGCCTGATCCGCGCGGCGTTCAAGCTGCTGGGCCTGCAGACCTACTTCACCGCCGGCGTGAAGGAAGTGCGCGCCTGGACCGTGGCGATTGGCGCCACCGCGCCGCAGGCCGCGGGCGTGATCCACACCGACTTCGAGCGCGGCTTCATTCGCGCGCAGACCATTTCGTATGATGACTTCCTGACCTACAAGGGCGAGTCGGGCGCCAAGGAAGCGGGCAAGATGCGCGCCGAGGGCAAGGAATACATCGTCAAGGATGGCGACGTGCTGAACTTCCTGTTCAACGTCTGATCCACCGGGCGCGCGCTGCGCCCAACCCTACGCAAGCCCTTCCTTCCGAAGGGCTTGTTGCTTTTTGGCTTATACAAAAACAATAAGGCATGCCGTCTGGATACGGTTGAGCTACAGGAAAACATGAACGATACAGTCCAGAACCGCTTGCTGCCCTTGCCGTACTGGCGTGCCGCGCTGGCCGAAGTAAGCCTGCTCCATCCCGAGGTAGCACCCGACAGCAAACCGATCGCACTCACGGAAAACGACGGCGCGTGGCGGGTCGCGCAAGCCGCGCCCGACCTGGCGAGCTGGATCGAGGCGCAGTTCAATGCCAGCAAGCTGGAACGGGCCGGCCGCATCCCCTTCGTACTGATCCCGGCCCGGCTGGCGCTGGAAGCGAGCCATGGCGCCAAGCAGGACGGCGCCGAGTTGCACAAGGGCGCCTCGGTGCTGTGCATTCCCTGCCTGCTGGACCGCCAAGGCGTCTTGTCGCCCGACCCCGAGCGCATGCCGTGGATTCCGCGCGAGCTGCTGGAACCGACCCTGCAGCGCACGTCGGTTGGCGCGCTGGCCAGTGTCGATGAATTCATCGGCGCGCTGCCGGAGCAAGCCACCGGCATGGGCGATACCTTCCACGTGGCGGCGCGCCTGTTCGAAGCCGTGACGGGGGCCGGGCTACCCGGGCTTTGCGCAATGGCGCCGGCCGAGCCAGGCCAGCGGCTGCCGAATTTCGCGCTGGACGAGCACCGCCTGGTGTCGGGCTGGCACGGCATGCCCTACGAGCCGCCGATCGTCGCGCGGCATCTCCTGAAGCTGTACGACCGCATCATCGCCGAGGGGCCGCCCACGCCGCTGCTCGACACCTTGCGCACCGTCGCCGACCGGCTTGCGCGCGCACCGCTGCCGCTGCAGCAGACCGCGCCGTATGACGGCCAGACGGTCGGCCACATGCATCCGCTTCACCACTTGTCGCCGTCCCAGCGCACGGCGATGGTCGAATTGCAGCGCCTGGCCGAGGGGCAGATCCTGGCGGTGAACGGTCCGCCCGGCACCGGCAAGACCACCTTGCTGCACAGCGTGGTGGCCCAGCTCTGGGTCGATGCGGCCCTGGCCGGCGGCGATTGCCCACTGATCGTGGTCGCCTCGACCAATGTGAAGGCGGTCGAGAACGTGCTCGACAGCTTCGCGAAGATCTCGGCCGAGACCGGGCATCGGCGCTGGCACCCTTACGGGCGCGGCTTCGGGCTGTTCCTGGCGTCCGAATCGCGCCAGACCGAGCATCCGGTCTGCACCGGCAAGAGCCATCCCTTCGAGGAGTTCGAGACGCCGGAAATGCTGGCGGCGGCGGAGCGCCATTACCTCGACTGCGCGGCGATGCATTTCAGGCGGCGCGGCGATGGCGTCGGCACCGTGGTCCACGACCTGCACGCCGAACTGAAAGCGCTGGCCGCCCACCTCGACACGCTGGTGGCGGCACGCCATACCCTGTTCCATGCGCTCGGCCAGGATGTCGACGACGGCGCCGTCGCCTCGTACCGCGCCTTGCTGGCGACCTTGAACGAGGAACTCACGCGTTGCCGTGAACTGCTGGCGCAACTGCGCGCGCGTCTGGACGAGAGCGAACAGGCCGCCGACGCCGCCTTGCGCGCCTACGAGGCGCGCCGCGACGACATCATGCAGGCCGAGAAGGCATGGGCGGCCTATCTGGCCGATGCCTCGATCTGGCTCGACCTGTTTAGTTTCGTGCCGGCCGTGCGCCGGCGCCGCATGGCGCGCGACCGCCAGGTGCTGATGGCGCATCCGCTGACTGCCGACCTCCAGCACCGCGCCGACGGCGTGCCGGGGCATTTCCATACGCTCAAGAAGGAAGCACTGCAGCACAAGAACGATACCGCGGCCGAGCTGCTCGCTTTGAAAGGGGAGCTTGCACGCCAGGGGGACGAGGTCAAGCAGGAGATGGCGCGGGCCGAGACGGAGCGCGCACGCATCACCAGCGCCTTCGCCGCCTGGCGCGACGTGGCCGGCGACGATCCGGAACTGCTCGACGCCAGCCTGGCCAACCTGAACGAGCACCTGGACAAGAAGGTGCGCGCGCGCATGTTCGCCGTCGCCGACTGGTACTGGTCGGGCCAGTGGATCCTGGAAGTGCGGCACCGGATCAGGAGCGGCATCAAGGATACGAAGGGGCGCAGCAAGCTGGAAGCGAAGTACCGCCGCTTCGCCAAGCTCTCTCCCTGCCTGGTGTCGAACTTCCACATGGCGCCGTCGTTCTTCACCGCCTGGGAAGGCGAGGACATGCCGTTCTGGAACACGATCGACCTGCTGGTGGTGGACGAGGCGGGGCAGGTCTCGCCCGATATCGGCGCGCCGATGTTCGCCCTGGCGCGGCGCGCGATGGTGGTCGGCGACACCTTCCAGATCGAGCCGGTCTGGAACAGCGGCGAAGCGACCGACCGCGCCAACGCCGTCAAGTTCGGCCTGGCGCCGGCCTTCCACGACCCCGCCTACGACCGCCTTGAGCAGGGCGGTTATGCATCGGCCAGCGGCAGCCTGATGCGCATCGCCAACCGCAGCTGCGCGGTCCAGCAGTATGAGGACGTGCGCGGCCTGATGCTGACCGAACACCGCCGCTGTGTGCCGGAACTGATCGATTACTGCAACCGGCTGATCTACGCGGGCCGCCTCGAACCGAAACGCGCATCGCTGCCGCCGGCGGAGCGGATCCTGCCGCCATTCGAGCTGATTCACGTCGGCGGCAGGGATGCGCGGCGCGGCGGCAGTCGCTACAACGAGTTCGAAGCGGCCGCGGTCGTCGATTGGCTCAAGGCCCACCGCGCCGACATCGAACGGCATTACCTCGATGACGCGGGCAAGCCGACGCCGATCTGGAAGCTGGTGGGCATCGTGACCCCGTTCGCGGCGCAGGCAGGCGCCATCGAACGGCGCCTGCGCCGCGACATGCCGGACCTGCTGCGCAAGGACAGCCGCCTGACCGTCGGCACCGTGCACGCGCTGCAGGGCGCCGAGCGCGCCATCGTGCTGTTCTCGCCGACCTATGGCGAGAGTTTCAATGGCGGCGCCTTCTTCGACCAGAAGCCGAACATGCTCAACGTCGCGGTATCGCGCGCCAGGGACAGCTTCATCGTCATCGGCAACCGCAAGGTGTTCGATGCCAGCCGCACCGCGCTGCCGTCCGGCCTGCTGGCGACGTATCTGGTGGAACGCAGCCGCGAAACGGTCGAGGGCTAGCAGGGGCAGGGCGGGTTCGATGGAATCCGCCTTCGGGATCGTGCCGGCGGCGCCGAATGCTGCCATACTGTTGGCTTCATACCATCCCGATCACAGCATGGCCACCGTCACTGAACTCCTCCTTTATCCGATCAAGTCCTGCGCCGGCCTGTCCGTGCCTGAAGCGACGCTCGCCCTCGACGGCCTGTCGGCAAACGGCGTACATGACCGCGAATGGATGGTGGTAACGAGAGAGGGCCTGTTCCTGACCCAGCGCGAATACCCGCGCATGGCGACCATCGCGCCGCGCGTCGAAGGTGAAGATCTGGTGGTCGAAGCGCCCGGCATGGCGCCAATCCGCCTGCCGCTGGCGCACGACCTCGACGCGCCGGCGATCGAAGTGCTCATCTGGGACGACCACGTCCTGGCCGCCGACTGCGGCGACGATGTCTCTGTCTGGTTCTCCGACGCCGTCGGCGCTCCATGCCGCCTGGTGCGCTTCCGCCCCGACGTCGTGCGTCCGAAGATCAGCCCATGGACTGGCGGCTTGCCCGCCGCCGCCCGCTTCTCTGACGGCTACCCGATCCTGCTGATCGGCCAGTCCTCGCTCGACGACCTGAACGCCAAGCTAACAAACGCCGGCCGTGCCGCGCTGCCCATGAACCGCTTTCGTCCCAATATGGTCGTGGACGGAATCGACGCCTTCGAAGAAGACTTCGTGGCCGAGTTCTCCGCTGGCGAAATCAAACTGCGCCCGGTCAAACCCTGCGCCCGCTGCCCGATTCCGTCGGTCGACCAGGCCACCGGCATCCCCGGCCCCGACCCGCTCGACATCCTGCAAACCTACCGCGCCAACGCCCGTATGGACGGCGCCGTCACGCTGGGCATGAACGTCATCGTCGAGGACGGCATCGGCCGCATTTTGCGCGTGGGCCAGGAACTAAACGCCGAGCTTGCTTTCTAAGTACAACGGTAAGTACGACGACAAGGCGAACGTCGGCGGCACCGCAACAGTGTCGCAAAATCGCCTATTCCCGCATCTTCCCCGATGCCGACAGGCGGTTTTTCATATCCAAGCAAGAGTGGATGGCGTAATGTTACGGTTATTGCTGAAAGGAATGCTCCATGCATGAGCCGAGCGCGTCGACGCGAGAACTGATGGCGGAAAACGAGACCTTGCGCGCGCGCATGGCGTACCTGCTCGAGCAGGCCGAACGCAACCACGAAATCATGTGCCGCCACCAGGCCTTCGACCTGCAGATCGTCGGCGCCGGCAGCTTTCCGGAACTGGTCGGCACGATCTTCCGCACGCTGCCGGTGATCTCGGAGCTGGACACCGTCACCCTGTCGCTGGTCGACCCGGATGCCGACATCTATACCGTCATGCACCGCCTGGGCGTCGATTTCGAGGGGTTCCCCAACCTGATGTTCTGCGAGCATGCGGTCGAACTCGGCTTCGACATGTCGCCCGAGCGCCGTCCGCGTCCGATCCTGGGGCCTTATGCGCCGTCGCAGCACTGCGCCGTGTTCCCGCATCCGCCCGCCGGCCTGCAGAGCGTGGCCCTGGTGCCGCTGCTGCGCAATACGCGCCTGATCGGCAGCCTGAACCTGGGCAGCGCCGATCCGGCCCGCTTCACGCCGAACCTGGGTACCGACTTCGTCGAGCACATGGGCTCGATCATCGCGATCTGCCTCGAAAACGTGATCAGCAACGAGATGCTGAAATACATCGGCCTCACCGATTCGCTCACCGGCGTCTACAACCGCCGCTACATGGACCGCCGCCTGCTCGAAGAGATCGCGCGCGCGCGGCGCCAGGGCTATCGCCTGTCCTGCATGTACATCGACATCGACCACTTCAAGCGCGTCAACGACACGGTCGGCCACCAGGGCGGCGACGACGTCCTGCGCGAGGTGTGCGGCCGCATCAAGGCCGAGCTGCGCATGTCGGATGCGCTGGGCCGCTTCGGCGGCGAAGAATTCGTGGTGCTGCTGATCGATGCCGACCTGGAAAGCGCGAGCATGGTCGCGCAGCGCATCCGCGCCAGCGTGGCTGCCGAGCCGGTGAGCCTGGGCGGTGGCGAGCGGGTCGACGTGACGGTGTCGATCGGTGTCGCCGCGCTGTCGGATTTCGCGCGCGACAACGCGATCGAGGGCGTTGCGCAGGAACTCGTCGCATCGGCCGATGCGGCGCTGTACCAGGCCAAGGCCGGTGGCCGCAACAAGGTCGTCACGTTCGCTTAATCGTACACGTTAAGCTAAACCCCGTCGTCCCCGCGAAGGCGCGCGAAGGCGGGGACCCAAGTGTGCTCGCATCTCGACAGCATTTGCAGAACTTGGGTTCCCGCCTCTGATGTGACCCCTTAAACTGAGACGGTTGGATGCTCGCTTAGACGGCCTGGGTTCTGTACTGCACAGGACTCAGGCCGTTCAGTTTGATC
>NZ_VPFD01000024.1 GCF_008014745.1 Massilia arenae | reverse complement strand
AGCGTCGATATCGAGAGGACTTGGCACTCAAACAGGGACGCCTATTCTGATGGAAAAATCAAGAAGATTATTCCGGACAGCAGTGCGCGCAGGCGGGAACCTAAGTTGCATGCGCTAACGAAACGTACAAAACTTAGGTTCCCGCCTGCGCGGGAACGACGGTTTTGGGCTAACGAGGCAATCTGGCGCCCGAATACAGCAAGCGGTCAAAGCCTACCGCTGCGTAAACGAAAACTTCACCGGAATCGCCGGACTGCTCTTGATGCTGGCCGCATCGAGCTTGCCCAGGCTACTCAGCCACGGCCCCGCATAGCGGATCTCGTAGCTGTGCTGCCCCGGCTTGAAGGCATAGGCTTCGGTGATGTCGATCGTGTTCAGGTGGGTGGTCTGCGGCTTGACCTCGAGGTAGTCGGCCGGGCCCGGCGCGGCGCGCTTGACCATGCGGCCCGTATAGGCCACTTCTTCCCCGGGCGTACGCAGGTTGAAGCGCGGGGCGGAGAGGTCGTCGCCCAGGGCGATCTCGCGCGGGATCCATACCGACTGGTCGCCGCGGTTCTCGATCAGCACCCGCACCTTGACCGACTTGGCGCCGGTCTCGACTTCGAGCCGGTGATGCACGTTCACCTTGGCCTCCACGGCCTTGACCGCGCCGGCCAGGCCGCCCAGCGCCAGCAACGTCGCCAGCACAGCTGCCGGCATGCTTCGTTTGACATGCATCTTGCCTCCTTCCGGGACGGGGCCACCTCGGTTTACCAACACGCCGCCGCAAACGCTGCAATCGCCTTTCGATTATGACACGAGTTGTCGTTACAGTTCAGGGCAGTATGTTACCGCCTGTTTCAGGCAGGGCCGCCAGGATCGTCACCGCCACCCGCCGGTTGCGGGTTTGCCCGGCGATGTCCGTGTTCGGCGCCACCGGCCGCGTGTCGGCAAAGCCGATCGCCGACAGGCGCGCGGGCGGCAGGCCGTTGTCGATGAACAGCCGCACCACGCTCGATGCGCGCGCGGTCGACAGTTCCCAGTTGGATGGATACACGGGGCTGGCGATCGGCACGTCGTCGGTATGGCCCTCGACTTCGATGCGGTGGGTATCGTCCTTCAAGAGGCTGGCCACGGCGCCCAGCACTTCGCGCGCTTCAGGGTCGAGCAAGGCCTGGCCCTGCTCGAACAGTACGCTGGCATTGATCTCGACGCTGATGCCGCGCGCGTTCTGGGTCACCCGCACCTGGCCCGATTTCACCAGCGGCAGCAGGGTCGCCGACAGCTCGCGCGCCATCACGCCCATGCGCTCCTGCTCGCGGCGGGCGGCCTCGTTGCGCTTGCGGTTGATGATGTGCGACAGCGGCAGCACCGGCTCGACGTTGGTATTGACCTGGGTCGCCGCGCCGCGTCCGCCGAAGGCGTCGCCCAGCGCGTCCGACAGCACCTGGTACTTGCCCTCGTTGACGATGGAGATCGCATACATCACCACGAAGAAGGCGAACAACAAGGTGATCAGGTCAGCGTACGAAATCAGCCAGCGCTCGTGGTGCTCCTGCGGGACGTCGTCATCGTAGCGCTTGCGGGCCATGAGATAGACCTGTCGATCAGTGCCGCGCCAGCAGGCTGGCGACGCGTTCGTCGACCACGCGGCCATGGTCGCCGCTGGCGAGATCCGCGAAGACTTCGGCCAGGATCTCGTACTGCGAGACCCGGTCGTTGACGATGGCCTTGAGCTTGTTGCCGACCGGGTAGAAGAACAGGTTGGCCAGGCCGACGCCGTACACGGTAGAGACGAAAGCGACCGCGATGCCGGAACCCAGGCGCGCCGGGTCGGACAGGTTTTCCATCACGTGGATCAGGCCCAGCACGGCGCCCAGGATGCCGATCGTCGGCGCATAGCCGGCCGCCGACTCCCAGATGCGCGCCGCTTGCCGCTGGGCGAATTCATAGCCGTTGATCTCGTGCTCCAGCAAACTGCGCAGCTTGTCCGGCGCGATGCCGTCCACCACCAGTCGCAGGCCCTTGGCCACGAAGGGATCGGCCTTGGCCATATACTGCTCGAGCGACAGCAGGCCGTCGCGGCGCGCCGTCTGGCTCCACAGGGTGATGTCGCGCGACAGCTT
Organism: Massilia arenae; assembly: GCF_008014745.1. Classification (GTDB taxonomy): domain Bacteria; phylum Pseudomonadota; class Gammaproteobacteria; order Burkholderiales; family Burkholderiaceae_D; genus Telluria; species Telluria arenae. The sequence continues at coordinate 94,341 of NZ_VPFD01000024.1, read as the reverse complement.
CTGGCGCCCGTTCTTGGGCGGTACGAACACCCAGCGCAGCATGCCGATGCCGCGCAGGAAGGTGCGCGTTTCGCTCTGCAGCAGCACGGCGCCGAAGGTGCCGACGACGACAATGGCGAAGGCGGCCGGCTGCATCAGCGATGCGAACCTGCCGCCATCGAGCGTGTAGCCGAGGAAGATGCCGGCGATCGCCAGCACCAGGCCGATTACGCTGGCCCAGTCCATATATGCTCCCGCAAGGTGGTGCGCAGGCGCGCAACGGCCTGGGTGTGCAGCTGCGACACCCGCGATTCAGAGACGCCCATGACGGCGCCGATTTCCTTCAGGTTCAGCTCTTCTTCGTAGTACAGGCCCATCAACAGCTTCTCGCGCGGCGGCAAGTTGTCGATGGCCTCGATCACCGCGTGGCGGAAGTCGGTTTCCATCAGGCCGCGCAAGGGGTCGCTGTCGTCCACCGCGTAGCGGTCGAGGAAGTTGCCGTCGCCGTCGTCGTCGTGGAAATCTTCGTAATAGAGCAGCTGGTGGCCGCCCGAGTCGGCCAGTATGTCCTGGTAATCCTCGAGCGAAAGCTTGAGCGACTTGGCGACTTCTGATTCGCTCGGCGGCCGGCCCAGGCGCTGCTGCAGCTCGTGCATCGCGCTTTCGACCTTGCGCATGTTCTGGCGCGTACTGCGCGGCATCCAGTCGCTGCTGCGCAGCTCGTCGAGCATGGCGCCGCGGATGCGCAGCACCGCATAGGTCTCGAACTGGGCGCCGTGGTTGTCTTCGTAGCGGTTGATGGCATCCAGCAGGCCGATCATGCCGGCTTGCACCAGGTCATCCACTTCCACCGAAGGCGGCAGCTTGGCCTTCATGTGGTGGGCAAGGCGCTTTACCAACGGCATATGCTCCGTCAGCAAAGAATTCTTGTCCGCTTTCCCTTTGACCGTGTACATGCTGGTGTAAGTCTTCTCTCTGCTGTGCTCTATTGCCGATATCGATTACGAACCAAAATGGGCCGCGCTCCCCTGCTTGCCGAACTGCGGCATGGCGTGCAGCGCGAACTTGCCTGCCAGCTGGCGAAACGCCACCGAAGCGCCGGCCAATGGGAAGGCGTCGACCACGGCCCGGCCAAGGCGCGCGGCCCTTGCTAGGCACTCGTCGGCCGGCACCGCGCCCATGAAACTGAGCTTGACGGCAAGGTAACGTGTTGCTGCTGCTGACATATTATCGTATACCACCTTGGCCTCTGCCTCTGTCGCACCGGTAACAAGGATCCCGAAAGGGCGCCGGCCCAGTTGCTGCGACAAGCGCTTGACCAGCGAATAGGCATTCGTGATCGACGCCGCGCTGGTGGATACCTGGACCACGATCTCGGATTCAACCATCGAGGCCACCGGGAAATCGCCGTCCGGGCCGAGTTCGGCGTCGACGATCACGATCCCCGATTGCAGCGCCAGCACGTCGAAGGTATTGCCCAGGCGGCGCGCCTCGGCCGCCGTCTCGGGCGCGCCCATCGGCACCACCGAGAAGCCTTGCGGCGCCGGGCGGATCACTTGGTTCAAGGCGCTTTCCTGGCGCGCCACCTGCAACAGCGAGGCGCTGCGGTTCATGCCGAGCCGGCGCGCAACGCCGTATTCCACTTCGCAGGCATCGACGATCAGCACGTCGTTGCCGGCCTGGGCCAGCGAGGCGCCCAGGTTGACCAGCATGGCGCCCTTGTCATCTTCCGGCGTGGCCGACAGAAACGTGACCACGCGCGGACGCGGGCCCTGCAGCATGCGACGCAGGCCTTCGGCCTGGTCGAAATCGAAACTAGCCAAGGTTCACCTCGCGTGCGGCTGCGGATTGGGCGGCGGCCATCATCAGCGGCAGGTCTGCGTCTGCGGCCGCGTTGCCGCGGTTGCGGAAGGCGCGGTCGACCAGCATGGCGCGGTCGGCCACGTGCAGGTCTTCCGGCACGCGCTGGCCGTTCGAGATGTAGTGCAGGTTCAGCTTCTGGCGGATCACGACGTCGAGCACGCCGCCGATCGATGCGGCTTCGTCCATCTTGGTCATGATGGCGCCATGCAGGCCGCTGCCCTGATAGGCGCGCACCACTTCGTTCAGCGTCTCGTTGGTCGAGGTCGAGTTCAGGCACAGCAGACGCTTCACGTCGGCGCCCGAACCGGACAGCATAGCGACCTGTTCGGCCACCATGTGGTCGCGCTGCGACATGCCGATGGTGTCGATCAGCACGGTGTGCTTGTTGCGCAGTTCCTTCAGGGCGATGCGCAGGTCGGCTTCGTCCTTCACCGAGTGCACCATCACGCCCAGGATCTTGCCGTAGATGCGCAGTTGTTCGTGGCCGCCGATACGGTAGGCATCGGTGGTGATCAGGGCCAGCTTGTCCGGGCCGTGGCGCATCACGCAGCGCGCGGCCAGCTTGGCGGTGGTGGTGGTCTTGCCGACGCCGGTCGGGCCGACCAGGGCGTAGACGCCGCCCTGCTCCAGCAGCGCGTCTTCGTTGCCGATGGTGGTCAGGTTACGGGTCAGCACGGACTTGACCCAGCGCATGGCTTCGGCGGCATCCTTGGTTGCCGGCATTTTTTCGATCAGGAAGCGCGCCAGGGTGGCCGAGAAACCGGCGGCCAGCATCTCGCGCAGCACGGTCGCCTTTTGCGGCTCGCGCTGGGCGGTGGCGTTCCACGACAGTTCGGCCAGCTGGGTTTCCATCAAGCCGCGCATGGCGCGGATCTCGCTCATCATGCCGTTCATTTCGGCGGCGGCCGATTCCTTGGCCTGGGAGATGGCGGCGCTCATCATCGAGGTCATGGCGCTCATGTCGATCGCCGGCTCCGCGGCCGGAGCGCGGCGCTCGGCGTAGGTCGGGGCTGGCTCGGCGTAGGCTGGCGCGATCGGCGCGGCTGGCGCGGCGTCCTGCAGGCGGCGCGACAGGAAGGCCGGGGCGGCGGCGGGGGCCGGTGCGGGCGCCAGGTCTTCCAGATGCTGCAGTTGCAGGTTGGGCTTCGGCTGGGCCATTTCGGAGTCAACGGCCGGCGCGGCCAGCGAGGCCACGTCATCGTTGTCCAGCGCGAGGATCTCGACCTGGCCGTCGACTGGACGGTTGGAGAGGATGACGGCATCCGGCCCCAGCGCTTCGCGCACCTTGCGCAATGCATCTCGGGAAGTTGCTGCCGTAAATTTCTTAACCTTCATCTGGTTCTCCGCGCTTCAATCTGGTTCTGCATGACGGGCACGATGCCTGTCGATAGGAAGCATTATTGACGATGCCCTCAGGAAACCATCATGGGAAAAGGATGGGGAAAATGGTCTATTTCGACGGAATCAGTAAAACCGATACCTTTTGACGGAGTGACAAGCCGGATTTGTCGTCAAAAGGCGTCTATGGCTGGGCGATCTTTGCCGCCGCAGAAAGGTCTAAACAGACAAGGCCACCTTATCGATGGCGCAGGGAGGAGACCATGGTCAAATCAATTCGACTGTTGTACCGCAACGTCCAGGGCCGCGTGCGATGCAATTACAACTGGGACTGGCAAAAGATGTGCGAGCGCTCCGCCGTCATGGTCACCGCCGTGGAGTGGAGCGGTGGGGCTGGGCCGGGCGCTGTGACCTTTACCAGCGATTCCTCTCCCGGCCACCCCCACTTGGGCCAGGCCAATGTGTATGTGACCAATATCGGACCGCACGATTCCGAGGGCGGGCCAGGCGGCGTCGAGTTCTATCTGCATGCCGACTCCGACACGCCGCTGGATGTGCTGGTGACCATTACCGACCTTGGGCAGGTTGAGCGCACGGTGTTCGTCAAGTGACTGCTGCCGAACAGGCCAGTTTTGAGCAGGCTCATCGACGGCATACGCCATTTACCTATGATCGACAGCTTGGGAGCACAGCGCTCATGGAGATGGCGTGGGCCAGAAGAGTATTCCTGGCAGCACACTAAAAGTCTACGGAAGAGTGACCGTCCGGTGAAAAAGACAAACCAACGACTCATTCTCGCGCTATGGGTCATTTTTGCCAGCTTCGCCCTTACACATCTATGGGTCGTCAATTCAAGTCGGCTCCCGACGATCCCCCAGCCATTCGCGATATGGCTTGTTGATCTGTATGGCGCAAACAATGCGGAAGAAATTCGGGATCTCGAGGTACTGCTCGGACTAGCCGTCGCGTTTCCTCTCGTCCTGGGACTCACATATTCGGGCATCCTTATTTGGCAACGTATCCGCGACCGCACAGTCGATCGGTAGTCGACGCTCCCAGCGCGGCATTTACGGTCGCATTACATGGAGTTGACTGACCAGGCAGCATTCGCACGCCGCCCCCCCTGTCACATTGCTATCACGTTGGGTCTGGCGCAAATACCGCCCGCTGGTGCTGCGCCCTGAACGATCAGGGTAGCCCCACGCCACGCCGGTATACCTGCCAAGGTATTGCGAAGACTCACTGACTGCCTACGCCATCTCCCTATGATCAAAAGCGTGTGGACTAAATTTCCAGGAGATAGCGCATGGTCGAGTGCACGTTCGAACTCAACGGCAAGCCGATGAGCCTGTTTAAGATAGGCGCTACTCACTTTCCAGCGTTCTCAGGCTTGGGAAGGCATGTGAACCAACGACAGTTCATTTGTACTCCCAACGTCGGTCCTATTCCTCCCGGCAGCTACTATATTGTGGACCGTCAGTCGGGCGGCAGACTAGGCGCTCTACGTGATCTGTTACGAGACCGATCGGAGTGGTTCGCCCTCTATGCAGCCGACGGGAAGATTGATGACGAAGTATTTTGCGACAATGTAAAGCGAGGAAACTTCAGACTTCATCCGAACCGAGTCGGCGGCGTAAGCCAGGGATGCATCACTTTGGAGAGTCTGGCTGACTTCAATACTTTGCGCGCCCATCTCAAAGCAAGTAATCAGGTGGACGTTCCGGGAAGCTCGCTACAGGCCTATGGAAGGGTCATCGTCAGGTGAACAAAACCGTTACGCGTTTTCTTCTCGCCATCTGGACCCTTGTCGCTACCGTCGCGCTCACCCGACTGATCCTTGTCCGCCCCGACCTTTTCCCTCGAGTTCCCGAGTCATTCGCACTCTGGGCAATCGATGTGTATGGTTCGACAAATGGCGAGGAACTGGCCGATCTCGAAACGCTGCTCGCACTTGGCTTTTCATTCATCGTCGTGCTGCTCGTCACGGCGCTCTGCAGATTCATCTGGCGCAGAGCCGGCCGCTTCACGGCGCTCGCCGACTGACCGGGCAGCACACGAACCGCCCTCCCCCATTACATCGGCACACCCACTAGGCTGGTCACCCGAATTGTTTTGCTCTCCGGCACTTCCGCATGCGACAGCACTTTCAGCTGCGGCACAGCGCGGCGCAGGAAGCGCGACAGCAGCACGCGCAGCGGGGCCGGCACCAGCAGCACCGGGGTGTGGCCCATCTGCTCCTGCTGGTTGGCCGAGTTGGCCGCCTGCTGGGCGATGGTGTCGGCCAGGCCCGGCTCGATGCCGGTACCGTCGCCGCCATTGCCCATGGCTTGCAGCAGCAGGCGCTCGAGGCGGTTGTCCAGGGTCATCACCGACAACTCGTTCTCGCCCGGGAACAGCTGCTGGACGATGGCGCGGCCCAGGGCCACACGCACCACGGCGGTCAGTTCCGACGGATCCTGCGTCATGTTCGCGTGCTCCGACAGCGCCTCGATGACCGAGCGCATGTCGCGGATATGCACGCCTTCGACCAGCAGGTTCTGCAGCACTTTCTGCAGGGTCGACAGCGAGACGACTTTCGGCACCAGGTCTTCGACCAGCTTCGGCGTTTCCTTGCCCAGGTGGTCCAGCAGCGCCTGCACTTCCATGCGGCCCAGCAGTTCCGACGCGTGCATCGTGATCAGGTGGTTCAGGTGGGTCGCCACGACGGTGCCGGCGTCGACCACGGTGTAGCCCATGCTCTGCGCTTCGTCGCGCAGGCCGGCTTCGATCCAGGTGGCCGGCAGGCCAAAGGCCGGATCGGTGGTCACCAGGCCTGGCAGCGTGCCGCTGGCCATGCCCGGGTTGATCGCCAGGAACTGGCCGTTGATCGCTTCGCCGCTGCCCACTTCCACGCCCTTCAGGGTGATGCGGTAGGCCGATGGCTTCAGTTCCAGGTTGTCGCGGATGTGTACCGGCGGCGCCAGGAAGCCCACTTCTTGCGCGAACTTCTTGCGGATGCCCTTGATGCGCTTGAGCAGCTCGCCGCCCTGGTTCTTGTCGACCAGCGGAATCAGGCGGTAGCCGACTTCCAGGCCCAGGGTGTCGACCGGCATGACGTCCTGCCAGGTCGCTTCTTCGCTCTCGGCTGGCGCCTGTTTGGCGGCAGTGGCGTCGGCGGCGGCCGCGGCGGCCGCTTCTTCCTTGGCCGGCGCCGCCTTCTGGCGCTTGGAGATCATGTAGCCGGTGCCGGCCAGCGCACCACCCAGCAGCAGGAAGATCAGGTTCGGCATGCCCGGGATCAGGCCCAGGCCACCGATGATGGCGGCCGTGATGTACATCGATTCAGGACGCGCCAGCAGCTGGTTAGTCAGCTGCGAGCTGACGTCTTCGTCATTGGCGACACGCGACACGACCATACCGGCCGCGATCGAGATGATCAGCGAAGGAATCTGCGACACCAGGCCGTCACCGATGGCCAGCAGGGTGTAGATCTTGGTCGCTTCGCCCATGGCCAAGTCGTGCATCACCACGCCGACGATCAGGCCGCCGACAATGTTGATCACGGTAATCATGATACCGGCGACGGCGTCACCCTTGACGTATTTCGAGGCGCCATCCATGGCGCCGTAGAATTCGGCTTCTTGCGAGACTTCCTGGCGGCGCTTGCGGGCTTCGGCTTCACCGATCAGGCCGGCGTTCAGGTCGGCGTCGATCGCCATCTGCTTACCTGGCATCGCGTCCAGGGCGAAACGCGCACCCACCTCGGCGATACGGCCCGCGCCCTTGGTCACGACCGAAAAGTTGATGATGGTGAGGATGATGAAGACGACGATACCGACGGTGTAGTTACCGCCGATCAGGAAGTGGCCGAAGGCCTCGACCACCTTGCCGGCCGCGGCGGAGCCGGTGTGGCCCTCGGTCAGGACAATACGGGTGGACGCCACGTTCAACGCCAGGCGTAGCATGGTCGAGACCAGCAGGATGGCCGGGAAGGCCAGGAAGTCGAGCGGCTTGACCGTATACAGCGCGGTCAGCAGGATGATGATCGACAGCGCGATATTGAAGCTGAAGAAGACGTCGAGCACGAAGGCCGGCAACGGCAGGATCATCATTGCCAGCAGCATGATGATCAGGACCGGCGCTGCCGCCTTGCTGCCTTGTGCACCAAGGCCGCTCATCCAGGCTGGCAGTTTCATGCTGTTGGTCATTCAGTTCACTCCGTGATCAGTTCAATTCGGCCCCCCTGGCTTAGGCGGCGCTTGCGACGCCGGGTTCAGCGGGTCCATCTCGTCAGGCACTTTCAACTTCGTCGGGCGATCCGGGTAATCCCCGTCACCCTTCTTGTAGGCGCGCAGCTGGTAGACATAAGCCAGCACTTCCGCCACCGCCGAGTACAGCTTTTCCGGGATCTCGTCGTCGATATCGGTATGCTTGTACAGGGCGCGGGCCAGGGCCGGGGCTTCCATCAGCGTGACCTTGTGTTCCTGGCCCAGCTCGCGGATCTTGGCGGCCACGTCGTCGATGCCCTTGGCCACGACCCGCGGCGCGCCTTTGCCATCCGTATACTTCAGCGCCACTGCATAGTGGGTCGGGTTAGTGACGATCACATCTGCAGTGGGAACATTTTGCATCATCCGGCCCCGGGCCATTTCGCGCTGCAGCTGGCGAATCTTCCCCTTAATCTGAGGATTGCCGTCCGACTCCTTCGATTCCTGGATCATTTCCTGGCGCGTCATTTTCAGTTTGTCTTTCCAGTGCCATAACTGGTAAGGACCGTCAATCAGGGCGATGAAGCCCAGCGCGCCGACGATGAACAGGAAGGATTTGCCGATCATGGCGCCCACGTGGGCGCTGCTTTCGTTGAGGGGCTCGACCGCCAGGCCCAGCATCGCCTCCTTCTGGCCGCTGACGACGATATAGGCCACCACGCCGACCACGATGGTCTTGGCGACCGCCTTGAACAGCTCGACCAGGGCGTTTTTCGAGAACATATTGCCAATACCCTTGATCGGGTTCAGCTTCCCGAAATTGGGCATGAACGCCTTGGACGAGAACAGCCAGCCGCCGATCAGCAGCGGCGACACCAGGGCGATGAGCATGATGGCGCCGGCGATCGGCAGGCAGGCCAGCAGCACGCCCACCAGGTCGTTGAGGATGCGTTCGATCAGGATAGCGGGATTGAAGACCTGTTCGCGATCCAGCGACAGGCCGGACTTGAGCGCCAGGCTCAGTTTACCGACGAGCATGCCGCCAAAGGCCCACAGGCAAGCGCCGGCGGTGATCAGGACGGTGAAGGTGGCCAGTTCCCGCGATCTGGGAACGTCGCCTTCCTCGCGCGCCTTCTCGATCTTACGGGGCGATGCGTCTTCTGTCTTCTCTGCGTCGCTATCTTCCGACATCGCTACTCCGCCAAAACTATGTCACATGCGCCTTTGTACCGCGCAAATGAAATTATCGCCGGAATTGCCGTGCGGCTAGCAAGAAAACAGGACGGGAAACCAGCCGCTGTTCGCGGCTGGTAGGAATTACATACGCCGGCGGACGAAGGCCCGGGCCGGCTGCTCGCGGCCGAGGTCAGACAAGGGCGTTGCCTGGTTGGCCGCGCTCGGCTTGGCGACGCGGGCCGCCACGATGACCGGAGAGATGACCGGCGCCGACATCGGGACGATCGGGGCGATTGGGTTGGCGATCGGCTTGACCACCTTGACCGTGGCCGTGGTGGCCGGCGCCAGCGGGGCGGCGGCCATATGGGTCGGCAGGCGGCGGCGGGCGCGCCAGGCGGCAACCACCAGGCCGTAGACGCCCAGGTACAGCGCGAAACTGGCGACCACACCCTGCATCAGCACGTCGGGCGTGCCGGCATGGTTGACGGCCAGCGCGGCCGGCACCAGGGCAATGCTCCACGACACCGGCGACACGCAGGCATTGCGCAGCGGCGCCGGCAGCATGCGCAGGTAGCGCGCGGTGATCGCCGTCTTGACCAGGCTGTGCAGGTGCCAGCTGTCCGGATGGCCCGGATGGCGGCGGCACCACAGGCGGCGGCAGATGGTGAACAGCGTTTCGAAGACCGGGTAGGCGCAGGCCAGCAGCGGGGCCCAGGCCGAGACCGACGGATTGCGGTAGACCAGCATCACCGACAGCCAGGCCAGCAGGAAGCCCAGCAGGTAGGCGCCGCCGTCGCCGAGGAATAATTTACCAAACGGGAAATTGACGACGAAGAAGCCGGCCGTCACCGCGCAGATCACGAAGCACAGCTGTGCCAGGTGGACGTCGCCGGCGCCCAGGGCGATCAGGCCCAGGGTGGCCAGGCCGATCACGACCGTGCCGCTGGCCAGGCCGTTGAAACCGTCGATGATATTGACCGCATTGGCCACGCCGCCCACCGCGAAGGCGGTGAACAGCACCGAGAACGGCAGCCAGCCCAGCAGGCCGTCGATCAGCGCCAGGCCGGTGTATTGCAGGGTGACGCCGGTCAGGAACCAGCAGACCGCACCGCTGGCCATGGTCGCCAGCAGGCGCGCGCGCACCGAGACGGTGCGGGTCAGGTCTTCGGCCAGGCCGAACACGAAGGCCGGCAAGGCGGCCACCAGCACCGGCAGCAGCAGTTCCTGCTGCGCCTGCGGCAGGACGCCCAGCGCCATCCACAGGCCGATCATGATGGCGGCGCCGCCGATGCGCGGGGTCGGAGTGATATGGAATTTCTGCACACCGCGCGTCGCGTCAAGCGAATAGCGCCCATGCCAGCGTGTGGTGAACACGAGCAGGAGGGAGCAGATCAGCGATGTGGCAAAGCCGATTTCGAGGCCGGCCATGGGAAGGTTATTAATACTCATAGAACCACTTTGTTAACTCGTCAATTCTAGCGCATTTCTCGTTGATTTTCCGGCAAACGTGCCCGGGCAAGGATTCTATCCCAATGTCACAAATGCTCTGTCCCGTAATGCAAGCCATTGATTGTGCAAGAACAATTCGACGATTCTAGGTAGGTTGCGATCTGCCAATCAATCGCCCTGAAACTTCTCCTAATATTTCTCGACAAATTGTTACACTTTTCTCCAGTGACATTTGGATAGATTTATTTCTTGTTCACAAATAAGGTGGACCATGGCGAAACATAATCGCAATCCGCAAATGCTCATTTTCTGCATTGTGTTATGCCTGAGCGCGCTGTACCCGGGGACGGCCCGGCCGCAGGGCGTCCCTTCCCCCGAATTACTGGAAGCCCGGGCCCGCCTGCTGGAAGCGGAAACCCGGCAGGCGCTGGCCGAAGCCGAGCGCGCCGAACTGCTGGCGCGCCTGCCGCCGGTCCAGGCCAAGGCCTTGAGCGGCAACGTCGAAGCGGGCAAGCTCGGCGCCGCCGGCCTGGCGCGCGCCTTCGACCTGGCGCTGGAACTCGCACATGAAGTCTGCGCCGGCCTGCCCCAGGATCGCCAGGTCACCCTGTACGACCCGGTCGTCAGCCAGGGCGTGGTGGCGGCGCGCACCGTCGACGGCGCCCTTGCACGCACCGCGCAGGAATTGGCCGAGCGCAATCTCGAGCTGCAACGCTACATTAACGCGCAGACCCCGGAATCGGCTGACCGCCGCCCGGCAATACCGCTGATCTGGCTCACGGCGCCCACGGTATTGCTGCGCGCCGGCGCCGACCTGGCCAGCCTGTTCAAGAGCGACGCCACGCTGGCCGGCAGCGCCTATGGCGACGGCGCGCGCGCCCTGTTCGCCAGCGCGCTCGCGCGCAGCTGCCCTACCCGCCTCGCCGGACTGAGCGGCGGCTATATGGGCGAACTCGACATCGCGCGCCACACCCGCCTGCTCGACCAGGTCAGGCTGGTGGGAGCGGAACGGTCGGTGCTGGCCCAGCACGCGGCGCGGCTGGAGGTGCTGGCCGACGCCGCCAAGGGCGAGCTCAAGAAAGAGCTGCAGGCCGTCGAGGCCGCCGCCAGGGCCCAGCTGAAGGCGGTCGACGCCTTCACCGAGGGCTTACGGGCGGGCGAGGCCAGCGACAAGAGCCCCCTGTTCACCGCCGCGCGCTACCTCGGCCAGGCCGAGCGCAGCGCCGGCGCCCTGGTGCTGGACGTCGACCTGCGGCTGGAAGGCCTGACCCAGGTGCGCGGCAACCTGTTCGGCGGCGAACGCCTGTCCCTGTCCGGCGTGGCCTTCCTGTGGTACCGGCTGCACGAGCCGGACGGCCGCCTGCTGCGCGCCGACGCGCTGCGCCGTGTCAGCCGGCCGGTGGAGGTGCGTGTAGGTGGCGAGCGCGTTTCCGACGAATTCTGGAACTCGCAACGTTGAACAATAGTTACCCATAACCAACGTCATCCCCGCGAAGGCGGGGATCCAAGTGCTGCCCGCACCACAGGGCTGCATGCAAACTTAGGCCCCCGCCTCCGCGGGGGCGACGTGCAAGTGTCTCAGGCCGAATCCGGATGTTTGAGCGTCTGCTCGATCGCCCCAAACAGCGATTTGCCGTTCTCATCGAGCATCTCGATGCGCACCGTGTCGCCGAAACGCAGGTACTGGGTGACGGCTTCGCCGCCATCGATCGTTTCCTGCCAGCGCTGGGTGGCGATGCTGGCGTAACCCGGGGTGTGGCGGCGCGTTGCGCGGTTCGCCACCACGCCGGCGCCGACGACCGTGCCCGCCGCGACCTTGCGGCTGCCGGCCAGCGCCGCCAGCAATTGCGGGAAATTGAAGGCCATGTCCTCGCCCGCCTCCAGGGTGCCGACCGGATTGCCGTTCCACACCACCCGCAGCGGCAGCGCGGCCTTGCCGCCGCGCCAGGCCTCGCCCAGCTCGTCCGGCGTCACCGCCACCGGCGCGAACGCAGTTGCCGGCTTTGCATGCAGCAGGCCCAGGCCCGCGGCCCGCTCATCCGCCACCAGGTTCTGCAAGGTCACGGCATTGGCCAGCAACAGCAGGCGAATCTGGCCGTGCGCCTGGTCCGGCGTCGCGCCCTGCGCCAGGTCGCCGCTCACGACTGCCAGTTCGGCGCCGAAATCGATGCCCCATTCCTCGCGCGCCAGCACCAGCTCTTGCCGCGGACCGAGGAAACCGTCGCTCGCCGCCCAGGCCAGCTGCGGCGCCTCGCGCCATGCCGCCGGCAGTTCGCGACCCAGGGCGCGGCGCTCCAGCTCGTGGTGATGCAGGTAGGCGGCGCCGCACACGCGCCCGCTCGCGCGCGGCAGCGGGGCCATGCAGCGGGCCGGGTCGAAGTCGAACGGACGGCGCGCCGTGCCCTCGTTCAGTTGGCGGTACAGGGCGTCGAGCTGGGGCGCGATAAAACCCCAGTCGTCGAGGGCGGCGCGCAGGCTGGGCGCGATACCGTCGGCGACGTGGGCGGTTTTGAGGTCACGCGACACCACGGCCAGCTGGCCGTCGCGGGTGCCGTCGTCGAGGGTGGCGAGTTTCATGGGCGGACTCCGGGAATCGAGCCCGCCATTCTACAGATCAATATTTAACGATGACACCGGCGCCGACGCTGCGCTGGAAATAGTTGTAGTCGATCATGCTCTGTCCATAGCCGGCGAAGGCATTGATATAACCCTTGACCGGGCCGGCCAGCGGGAAGGCCCAGCCGACCTGGACCGCGCCCTTGTCGGTGCTGAAGTTGCGCCGCACCAGGGCCGACAGCTCATGCCCGCCGTTCAGGCGATAGTTGCCAGCCACTTCGAAGCGGCCCATGTAGTCGATGATATCCGGGTTGTTGTCGTCTTCGGCCGATTCATTGACCCGCTTCCAGGCCTTGACAGTCATGCTCAGCGGACCGCGCTCCAGGCCGACCTGGGCGTAGAAGCGGTTCCAGCTGCGCGACAGGGTCGAAGACTGACCATTCGACTGGTGCACGAAGCCCAGGTTCAGGAAACGCACATTGACGCCGGCTAGCGCGTAGTCGAGCGGCGTGACGACCATGACCTCGGGCTGGTAATTGGTCTCGCGGAAGGGGCTGGACGCTTCGTGGTTGGCGGCCTGCCAGAAGCTGTTCTGGGTGTAGCCGAACCAGACGTCGACCGGCAATTCGAACAGCGTCTCGACCAGCTTCATCTTGAAGCTGAGCTGGAATTCGAGCTCGGCCTTCGACAAACCTTCGGCATCCGGGTCTGCCTCCCAAAAATCGCGGTAAGGCTCTTCGTTCGGACGGTGGGTCCGGGTCGCGATCAGATAGCTCGGGTGGTGCGGACGGAACTTGAACACGCCGCGCTTGTCACGCGAGTCGAGCTCCCAGTGGCTGCTCAGCGTGTACTGGGCCGCGGCCTGCACCACCGGGTCGACCGAGGCGGTGCGGTCCACCGCGCTGGTGCGCGGCGCATCGAAAGCGCCCTCGGCTATCGGCGCCGTGGTCGGCACCGGCGGCACGGCGGCCGGGGTGGTGGGCGTGGCCACGGCCGCAGTGGCCGGACCGGCACCCGCGGCAGCCGACGCCTGGCTGGCGACGACGCCGTCGAAGCAGGTCAGGCGCTGGCTGCCGTCGGCGATGGCGGCGCATTCGGCCAGGGTTTGCGGCGCGGTTTGGGCCAATGCTGGCAAGGCCAGCAGGAGCGGAATCAGGGCGATGGCGTGGGGAAGTCTCGGGCGATAAGCGTGCATATTTATTGTTCTATATCAAAACGTTCGTGCAGCAACTGATGTTCAGTTGCCATCGCGCGTAAGTGTCGCGGATATTTCTTATCGATGTCGCACGTATTGCACTCAGGCATGCGGCGACTTCTACGCCCTTGGGCCCGCCTTGTTCAGGCAGGCACCAGCAGGTCAAGCTGGGCCTGGTCCAGGAAGCACCATTCGCCCTCTTCAAGGCCGAGCGATTCCAGGGTCAGGCCGCCGATCTGCGAGCGGTGCAGCGCGCTGCAGTGATTGCCGGCGGCGGCCAGCATCCGTTTGACCTGGTGGTATTTGCCCTGCTCCAGGACGATCTCGAGGGTATGTTCGCCGCGCTGGACACAGGATACCGCCGTCAAAGGCGCCGGTTCGTCGTTCAGCTGCACGCCGGCCAGCATGTGGGCGACCAGCTCGGCTGTCACCGGCTCGGCGGTCGTGGCCTGGTAGACCTTGGGCACGTGGCGCTTGGGCGAGGACTGGGCGTGGATGAAGGGGCCGTCGTCCGACATCAGGAGCATGCCCGTGGTGTCGTGGTCGAGGCGGCCGACCGGCTGCACATCGCGCCAGGTGAACTGTTCTGGCAGCAAGGTCAGCACGCCCGGATGGTGGCTCGGCTTGCGCGAGCATTCGAAGTTGGCCGGCTTGTACAGCGCGATATAGGCGTGCTCGCGATACGGCCATTCTTCGTCGAACACGGTCAGGACCAGACCGTCGGTGTCGAAGGTGGCCTTGTAGCTGTCGAAGGTCTCGCCGTTGACGGCGACGTCGCCGTCCTCGATCAGCGCGCGGCAATATTTGCGGGTGCCGAATCCCTGCGATTGCAGGATACGGTCTAGGGACAATTTACTCATGGGCCGAGACTTTACCAGATGCGCGGGCGCCTGGGCAAAGCGTTGCCAGTCAAATCTGTTAGCGTTATCGGGACAATCTGTTAGCCATATCGGGCTAGTTGGTAGCGTTACCTCTGACCCATTTTGCATGCATTCGTTAATTTGAGCAGTGTCAAGCCTTTCGAAATTCGCATTGATAGACTTCAACACGTTAGGAATCCGCCTAACGGCACCTAAGGCGTCTTTGTTATGAGGAAGCCATAGCCAGAGGATAGGAATGAACGTGAACGACGATCTCGACACAGCAAATGGAAAGCTTTCCGCTCAAGAGTCCCATTGTGCGCGCCAACGGCTCGCCAAGGACCACGCGGCGCTTTTCCCAACCCGACTCGCCATGGCGCGCTGGCGCGGCGGCGGCCTCCCCCACCTCCATGGCGGCCACCCACCGCTGCGCGCCGCCTGGTATGCCCGCACCGTGCGCGACCACCAGGCGTGGCTCGACCGTGGCGGCTTCGCCCAGCACGAGCAGCTGACACCCTTGCGAAAGCCGGCGATGTGGTATCCGCCACAAGCGAACTTGTCACAAGGTGGCTTGCAGGTCCCACAACAAAATAACCAATACCCTACGCAGCAGAATTCGCAGTCCCCCTGCCGTTCGGATCGCGACGGCGATTCCCGGCAGTGCGGCACTTGTACCTGAACCGGCACGCCTCCCGGCAGGACGCCGGAGGCACCCGATGAGACCGGAAAACAGGGCCACGGAAAAACTGGAAGAGAGCGGTAGCCGTACCGATGAGGTACAAGCCGATGAAGTGCAAATTGGTGAAGTGCAAAAATGGAAACGACGGCCAAGGCCGTCGTTTCCGTTCCTGCGGCAGGCGCGCCATGCGGCAAGCCTCCCAGGGACGTACTACCATGAGGAATTGAATTCTCTCGAAAACCGCACCGCGTGCGGTCGATAGCGTGTCGCCGTCCGGGCCGACCGAAGCATTTGCCTCTTGACCCTTGCTGCTCGCGCTACCGTTCCACTATAGACGCTCGCCGTCTGTATTCAAGTACAAAATGCTCAGCGCAATTTCGGCACGGCGCCGTGATACGCCGCCTTGACCGCGCTTTCGCCGACCGCGGCGCCAAATTTCTTGAGCACCCTTTCTGGCAGGCCTTCGTGCGCCGTGTAATCGACGATGTCCTCGGCCTTGACGATGTCGCGCGCCACCGTGTCGACGGTGCCGAAGGCGTCGGCCAGGCCCATGTCGACCGCCTTGGCGCCGGTCCAGTACAGGCCGGAGAAGGTTTCCGGGGTTTCCTTCAGGCGCTTGCCGCGCCCGGCCCGCACCACCTCGATGAATTGCTGGTGGATCTCGTTGAGCATCTCCTGGGCGTGCTCGCGGTGCTTCGCGGACTGCGGGCTGAACGGATCCATGAAACCCTTGTTCTCGCCGGCCGTCATCAGGCGCCGCTCGATGCCGAGCTTGTCCATGGTGCCGGTGAAGCCGAAGCTGTCCATCAGCACGCCCACCGAGCCGACGATCGAGGCCTTGTTGACATAGATGCGGTCGGCCGCCGAGGCGATGTAGTAGCCGCCCGAAGCGCAGATCTCGTCCACCACCACGTACAGCGGTTTATCGGGGTAGCCGCGCTTGAGGCGCTGGATCTCGTCCACGATGATGCCGGCCTGCACCGGGCTGCCGCCGGGGCTGTCGATGCGCAGCACCACCGCCGCCGAGCCGGGATCGGAAAACGCCTTGTTCAGCGAAGGAATCACGGTATCGGCCGCGCCGCTGCCCTCTGCTTCGATCTCGCCGTTGATTTCGATCAGGGCCGTATGGCGGCCCAGGTTTTCGACGTCGCCGCTGCCGAAATTGAAGTCGTAATAGGCCCACAGCGCCAGCAGGGCCACGGTGAGGAAACTCAGTTTGAAGAAAATGCTCCAGCGCCGGGCGCGGCGCCGCTCCTGGACGGTGGCGAACACCAGTTTCTCGAGCGTTTCGCGCTCCCAGTTGCCAATCGTCGGATTCGATGCGAGCCGGCTGTCGCCGGGGTGGTTCGTTTGGTCACTCATAAAGTCGGATGGGTCGACGGCGAGCGCTATCCCTGCGCAGGTGCGCGGAACCGCTCGTCGGGCAGCCAGTATATCTCGCCCGCGCCTTCATGTACGGTGATCGGATGCAGGCGCCCGCCGCGGCACGGGCCGCCGGTGCACTTGCCGCTGCCGGGCTCGTAGACCGCGCCGTGGGTGGCGCACATCAGGTACTGGCCGCCGGACTCGAAGAATTCCCCTTCGCGCCAGTCGAGCTCGATCGGAACGTGGGCGCAGCGGTTCAGGTAGCCATAGACCTGGCCGCCGTGGCGGATCACGAAACCGGTGGCCGGCTGCCCCCAGGCCAGCAGCGCAAAGCGCACGCCGCGGCCGGAGTCGATCAAATCATCGGCATCGCACACGAACAGGCGCTCATCTTCCGCCATCTGCAAACTCCCTGCTTCAGGCATGCTCGAGCAGCCAGGCATGCAGCTCGGGGATCGAGCGCGCCGAGAACAGTGGATGGCAGGCTTGCAGCTGGGACACGGGGTGAGCGCCGAACTCGACGGCGATGCCGGACGCGCCGGCATTGTTCGCCATCAAAAGATCGTGGGTGGTGTCGCCGATCATCACGGTGCGGCGCAGGTCCTGGCCCAGCTCGCGGGTCAGTTCTTGCAGCATGGCCGGATGGGGTTTCGAAAATGTCTCATCCGCGCAACGTGTAGCGTCGAAGATCGACAGCAGGCCAGTGGCGTTCAGGGCCCGGTTAAGGCCTACCCGGCTCTTGCCGGTGGCCACGGCCAGGAAGTAACCCTCGTTGTTAAGATCGGCCAACATCTCCCGAACGCCCTTGAACAGCACCAGTTCGTGGTCCTTGGTGAGGAAGTGGTAGCGGTAGCGCTCGACCATGCGCGGGTACATGGCCGGCTGGATGTCGGGCATCACCGCCTGCATTGCCTCGGCCAGGCCGAGGCCGATGACGTGGGCGGCCGAGCTGTCGCTCGGAACCGGCAGGCCGAGGTCGCGCGCCGCCGCCTGGATGCACTTGACGATGGCGGCCGTGCTGTCCATCAGCGTGCCGTCCCAGTCGAACACGATCAGGTCAAATTGTTTTCTTGCCATTAGTTAGCGGCAGCCCAGGGCGCCTGTCTCCGTAGTTTTTTGGTCGTGCGCAAGCTTATATCACGCACTTGCGCCTCCCAAGCTTACCAAGAACCGCTCGCACTCTTCCGGCATCGGCGCGCGCAAGGTCATCCGCTCGCCGCTGTCCGGGTGGGTGAACGTGATCTGGTGCGCGTGCAGGAACATACGCTTGAGCGCCCCGCGTCCCTGCCCCGCCTTGTGCAACTGTTTATTGAATGCGAAGTCGCCATACTTTTCGTCGCCCAGGATCGGGAAGCCGCTTGATGCCAGGTGGACACGGATCTGGTGCGTGCGGCCGGTCTTGAGCTCAGCTTCGAGCAAGGCGAAATGCTGCCATTTTTTCAATAGATTGAAAATCGTGTGCGCCTCCTGGCCACCGGCCTGGACCACGACCCGCTTCTCGCCATCGGCCGTCGTGTATTTATGCAGCGGCAATTTGACGTGCTGGCGCTTGTTCTGCCAGTCGCCCTTCACGGCCGCGAAATAACGTTTGTCGGTCGTGCCGTCGCGCATCTGGTCGTGCAGGTTTGTCAGCGCGCTGCGCTTCTTGCCGATCAGGAGCAGGCCCGAGGTTTCGCGGTCGAGTCGGTGCACCAGTTCCAGGAACTTGGCGTCCGGCCGCGCCGCGCGCAACTGCTCGATCACGCCGTAGGACACGCCGGAGCCGCCATGCACGGCCACGCCGGCCGGCTTGTTAATGACGAGTAAATGCGCGTCTTCAAACACGATGGGGAATTCGGTTCCCGGCACGGTGTCATTATTGGCTTTTTCGGCGATGCGGATCGGCGGGATGCGCACGGTATCGCCCTCGGCCAGCCGGTACAGCTGGTCGATGCGGCCCTTGTTGACACGGACCTCACCCGAACGGAGGATGCGGTAAATATGACTCTTCGGTACGCCTTTACAGACACGCAACAGGTAGTTATCGATACGCTGTCCGGCGTCTTCTTCGCCGATTGTCACGAACTGCGCCTGCAGAGCCTGTTGTGATGAAGGGGAAACAACATCGTTTTGGGTCGCCATTCGCTCTGTCTTCCCAGAAATTCTCTGTAAGTCCTTCATTTTGAATATATAATCGACAGGCGGCGGTCAAACCTCTGCTGGTGTAAGAATTAAAACGATATTTTACACAGGGGCGCGCTCCATCGGCCCTGCTCATTGCAAATTCGATGGAAAGAAATGTGTACGCACATCCTCGCGCCGATCAGGGTTGCACCTGCAGTTGTAATCGGGTTGCGCGCAAGGATGCAGGATTGGATTGTCAGGATTCTTAAGGATAAGTACCGGCAAGCAGATCTTGCTTGCCGGGTGATGGTGTCGATAACGCTTGTCGTTTTTCGCCGGGCTCGATGCAGAACCATCCTCATGACTTGAGCAAGGCTGTCTGTTCGCCTCCAGGTCCTGGACGGTTGCTGGCATCGATCCGGCTGGCTGTTAGCACGTCCCTTTCGCTCGCCGCTGTGCCAACCCCAACGTGGTGGCAATCGGCCGGCTGAGGTTGCGGCGTGCGTAGACAATGACGTTCGGCCCCACAGCGCCCTGTTGCTGCAGCGGTTTTTCTCGCTGTATCGCACGCTACGGGCATTCCCCCTCCTGAACTCCCATCCCCGCATACATCCCTGTAGCTGCGCCGCCCGCGAGGGCGGCCATCACACGGCCCACGGGTCGCGGAGTTTATAAAAATGAAACGCATGTTGTTTAACGCTACGCAGCAAGAGGAGCTGCGCGTAGCGATCGTCGACGGTCAAAAACTGATCGACATCGATATCGAGACTGCCGGTCGCGAACAGCGCAAGTCCAATATCTACAAGGGTGTCATCACCCGCATCGAACCCTCCCTCGAAGCCTGCTTCGTCTCCTACGGCGAAGACCGCCACGGATTCCTCCCCTTCAAAGAAGTCGCCCGCACGTATTTCCGCGAGGGCGTCGACGTCCGCAACTGCTCCATCAAGGAAGCGCTGCGCGAAGGCCAGGAAATCATGGTCCAGGTCGAGAAAGAAGAGCGCGGTAACAAGGGCGCCGCCCTGACCTCGTTCATCTCGCTGGCCGGCCGCTACCTGGTCTTGATGCCGAACAATCCGCGCGGCGGCGGCGTGTCGCGCCGCGTCGAAGGCGAAGAGCGTCAGGAACTGCGCGAAACCATGGACAAGCTCGACCTGCCGCAAGGCATGTCGGTGATCGCCCGCACCGCCGGCATCGGCCGCAACGTCGAAGAGCTGCAGTGGGACTTGAACTACCTGATGCAGCTGTGGCGCGCAATCGAAGGCGCCGGCAAGTCGTCCGCCGGCGCTTTCCTGATCTACCAGGAATCGTCGCTGGTCATCCGCGCCATCCGCGATTACTTCCAGCCCGATATCGGCGAAGTCCTGATCGACACCGACGAGATCTACGAACAGGCCCAGCAGTTCATGAGCCACGTGATGCCCGACATGGCGCACCGCGTGAAGCGTTATAGCGACGACGTGCCGCTGTTCTCGCGTTTCCAGATCGAACACCAGATCGAGACCGCCTACGCGCGCACCGTGCCGCTGCCATCGGGCGGCGCGATCGTGATCGACCACACCGAAGCCCTGGTCTCCATCGACGTCAACTCGGCCCGCGCCACCCGCGGCTCGGACATCGAGACCACCGCCTTCAACACCAACTGCGAAGCGGCCGACGAAGTCGCCCGCCAGCTGCGCCTGCGCGACCTGGGCGGCCTGATCGTGATCGACTTCATCGACATGGAAGTGGCCAAGAACCAGCGCGAAGTCGAGCAGCGTCTCAAGGACGCCCTGCACCACGACCGCGCCCGCGTCCAGATGGGCAAGATTTCGCGGTTTGGCTTGATGGAGCTTTCGCGCCAGCGCCTGCGTCCTTCGCTGTCGGAAGGCTCGCACGTGACCTGCCCGCGCTGCTCGGGCACCGGCCACATCCGTGATACCGAATCGTCGGCCCTGCAAGTCCTGCGTATCATCCAGGAAGAGGCCATGAAAGAGAATTCGGCCGCGATCCACGTGCAAGTGCCGGTCGACGTCGCTGCCTTCCTGCTGAACGAAAAGCGCGGCGAAGTGCTCAAGATCGAGAACCGCCACCGCATCACCGTGATCCTGATCCCGAACAAGCATCTGGACACCCCGCACTACAAGCTCGAGCGCATCAAGCACGACGATCCGCGCCTGGAAGACGCGCACGCCAGCTATGCGATGGCCGAGACCGCCGACACCGACATGGCCTACGCCAAGCGCCAGAAAGAAGAAGCGAAGCCACGCCAGGAAGCCGTCGTCAAGACCATCACCCCGGCCCAGCCGGCCCCGGTGGTCGACCGCAGCGAAGCGGCCAAGCCGGTGAAAGCCGCAGCCGCCCCGGCCGCCGCTCCTGCTCCTGCGCCGGCCGAGAAGAGTTTCTTTGGCCGCCTGCGCGACTTCTTCTTCGGCAAACCTGAAGAACCGGCTCCGGCGCCAGCCGTGGCCGAGAAGCCGGCCGCGCCTGCGCCAGCCGAGCGCGGCGAGCGCAACAACCGCAACAAGGGTGGCCGCAACGGCGGCCGCAATGGCGAACGCGGCGCCAAGCCGGGCCGTGAGCGCGAAGAGCGCGACGCGGTTGCCACCACCGTCGCCAAGGGCGCGCCGGGCGAGGAAGTTACCAAGGGCGCACCGGGCGAAGAGACCCGCGAAGGCCGCCAGCCACGTCAGCCACGCGAGCGCAAGCCACGCGAGCCGCGTGAGCCGCGCGAGCTGGTCGAAGGCGCACCGCGTGTCGAAGCCACCGAGCGTCCTGAGCGCAAGGAGCGCCAGCCACGCCAGCCGCGCGAGCGTACCGAGCGTACCGAACGCACCACCCAGGCCATCGAAGCCAAGCTCGATGAAGTGAGCGTGAGCCAGGTCGTTTCCACCGAGGTCGTCTCGGTGAGCACGACCGGTCCCGAAGGCAGCCAGGAAATCGTGCAGCAGGTCGTGAAGTCGGTGACGACGATCGGCCCGGATGGCGAAGAACTCGATGGCGAAGGCGATGGCGACGAGCCACGCCGCCGCCGCCGCCGTGGTGGCCGCAACCGCAACCGCCGCGACCGTGACCAGGTCGAGGGCTGCGAGGCGCTGGAAGGTTCGGACGAAGCGCCGGCATTCACCCCGGTAGCCGATGAAGAAGCGGCCAAGGTTGCCGCAGCCGCCAAGGCAGCCAAGGCCAAGCCGGCACGCGCCACTGCCCAGGATGCATGGCCGTTCCCGACCTCGGCGTCGGTGGCGGCTGAGAAAGCGGAGGCCGAGAAGGCTGCCGCTCCTGCTCCTGCTCCTGCTCCTGCACCAGTTCCAGCACCTGCTGCCCCGGTCGCACCGGCGCCAGTGGCTGCCGAGCAGATCCCGTTCCCGACTGCGGCTTCGGTTGCTGCTCAGCAGAACATGTTCCCGACGGCTGCGTCGGTGGCTGCGGCAAGTGCCGCCGCCGAGCCTGCACCTGCGCCGGCCCCGGCAGTTGCACCTGCCCCGGCTCCGGTCGAGCAGGCGCCAGCACCGGCTCCGGTGGTCGACACCGCGCCGGTGGCTGCACCGGTCGCCGCATCGGCGGTCGAGACGGCTCCTGCAGCCGCACCGGCCATCACCGTCGCGCCGACGCCAGCCGCCGTGCCTGCGGTCAGCGCCCCGGCGCCTGGCGCCGCGCTGGCTGCTGCTCCGGCAGCGCCGGCAGCGCCTGTCGAAGCACCGGCCAAGCTGGACGACGTGCTGGCCCAGGCCGGCCTGCAACTGGCAGCCACCGACCCTGAAAAACTGCGCGCCGCCCAGGAAGCCGCAGTGGCAACCCCGGTTCGCCTGGGCCGCGCCCGCAAGGCCGTGGTCGCGCCGGTCGACGAGCCGCTGGTGCAGGTCGATACGACGCGCCAGTAAGCGCTAGTCGGGAAGACCCATACGCCGTTCCCGCATAGCCGGGAACGGCGTTTTTTATTGGACTGCGTTAAGCCGCAGCACTTCCATCTGGATCGGCACGGGCAGCTTCATCAGCACCGTGCTATCGTACTGAAATGGCTGAAAAAATCATTCTGATCAATGACCTGCGATCATCCGCGCTGCAGGTCCCGGCCGTGCCCGAAGCTCCGACCGGCCTCTTGAGCGACGCCCTCGGCCGGCCCCTGCACGACCTGCGCATCTCGGTCACCGACCGCTGCAACTTCCGCTGCGTGTACTGCATGCCGAAGGAAGTGTTCGACAAGGATTACCAGTACCTGCCGCACGGCGACCTGCTGTCGTTCGAGGAAATCACGCGCGTGGCGCGGCTGTTCATCGCGCATGGCGTCGAGAAGCTGCGCCTGACCGGCGGCGAGCCGCTGCTGCGCAAGAACCTCGAACGCCTGGTCGCGATGCTGCGCGCGCTGCCGACGCCCAGCGGCCGTCCGCTCGACCTCACGCTCACCACCAACGGCTCGATCCTGGCGCGCAAGGCCCAGGCCCTGAAAGACGCCGGCCTGGACCGCGTCACGGTCTCGCTCGACGCGATGGACGACACGGTGTTCCGCAGCATGAACGACGTCGACTTCGCCGTCGCCGACGTACTGAACGGCATCGACGCCGCCCACGCGGCCGGCCTTGGGCCGGTCAAGGTCAATATGGTGGTCAAGGGCGGCACCAACGACGACCAGATCCTGCCCATGGCGCGCCACTTCAAGGGCTCGCCGACCATCCTGCGCTTCATCGAATTCATGGACGTCGGCGCCTCGAACGGCTGGAATATGCGCGACGTCGTACCGTCGCACGAAGTGGTGCGGCGCATCTCGGCCGAGCTGCCGCTCGAACCGGTCGCGGCCAACTACAGCGGCGAGACCGCCTCGCGCTGGCGCTACGCGGACGGCAGCGGCGAGATCGGCGTCATCTCGAGCGTCACCCAGGCCTTCTGCGGCGACTGTTCGCGCCTGCGCCTGTCGACCGAAGGCAAGCTGTACACCTGCCTGTTCGCCACCCGCGGCCACGACCTGCGCGCGTTGCTGCGCGCCGATCGCAGCGACCTCGAACTGTCGGGCGCCATTGCCCAGCTGTGGCGCGGACGGGCCGACCGCTATTCAGAGACACGTACGGCCCAGACCGGCATCGGGCAGCGCGACGGGGCGCGCAAGGTTGAAATGTCCTATATAGGCGGATGATGGAACAAGGGATGATCAGCGGACTGGTATTGGCGGGCGGTCGCGGCTCGCGCATGGGCAATGTCGACAAGGGCTTGCAGCCCTTCCGGTCGAGCACCATGGTCGAGCACGTGCTGGCGCGCCTGCGGCCGCAGGTCGGGCCGGTGGCGATCAGCGCCAACCGCAATCTCGACACTTATCGCGGGTTCGATGTGATGGTGTTGCCGGATGAGATAGCCGACGGAGTGGAACCCTACCCGGGGCCGCTCGCCGGTCTCGAAGCCGGCCTGCGCCACTGTGCCACGCCCTACCTGCTGGCCGTCCCCTGCGACTCGCCCTTCCTGCCGGCCGACCTGGCTTCTCGCTTGTCCACCGCGCTGGAGGCAGCCGACGCCGACGTCGCCTACGCCGCAACGCAGGAAGCCGGCCAGCGCCCACAGCCGCATCCCGTGTTCTGCCTGGTGCGCGTGGACCGCCTGCCTCAGCTGTCGGCCTATCTTGCCGAGGGCGGCCGCCGCGTCGACGGCTGGCACCGCGACCTGAAGGCGGTCGAAGTGGTCTTCGACGACGCCGACGCCTTCCGCAACATCAATACGCTGGACGAGCTGCGCGGGCTGGACGACGCTTCTCCGCCCTTTCCCGCCAGCCTGGCCCAGGTAGCGAGCTGCATCAACGGCTACG
This sequence comes from Massilia arenae, assembly GCF_008014745.1. Lineage (GTDB taxonomy): Bacteria > Pseudomonadota > Gammaproteobacteria > Burkholderiales > Burkholderiaceae_D > Telluria > Telluria arenae. The sequence continues at coordinate 69,827 of NZ_VPFD01000024.1, read as the reverse complement.
ATCCGGACGCCCTGCGCGTGCAGGACGCCCAGCGCATCATCCGCGACTTCGTGCAACCCGTGCGCGCGGTCGAGATGGTCGCGCTGCGCACTGCGCTCGGCCGCGTGTTGGCGCGTGACCTGGTCTCGCCGATCAACGTGCCGGCGCACGACAACTCGGCCATGGATGGCTACGCGCTGCGCGGCGGCGACCTGCCGGCCGACGGCACCGTCACCTTGAACGTGGTCGGCATCGCCTATGCCGGCAAGCCGCTCGACATCGTTATCAATCCCGGCGAATGCGTGCGCATCATGACCGGCGGAGTGATGCCGGCCGGTTGCGACAGCGTGCTGCCGCAGGAATTCGCCGAGAGCACGACCGACGACACGGTCACCCTGCGCGCCGGCGCGATTCGTGCGGGGGACAACCGCCGCCTGGCCGGCGAAGACCTGAAGGCCGGCAGCGCTGCGTTGAAGGCCGGCCGCGTCATCCGTCCGGCCGACCTGGGCCTGTGCGCCTCACTCGGCTTCGCCGAGATCCCCGTTCAGCGCCGCCTGCGCGTCGCCTTCTTCTCGACCGGCGATGAATTGCGCTCGATCGGCGAAACGCTCGATGAAGGTTGCGTCTATGACAGCAACCGCTACACGATCTACGGCATGCTGCAGCGCCTGGGTTGCGAGATCATCGACATGGGCGTGGTGCGCGACAGTCCCGAAGCACTGGAAGAAGCGCTGCGCACCGCCTGCGAGAACGCCGACGCGATCATCACCTCGGGCGGCGTGTCGGTGGGCGCGGCCGACTACACCAGGCAGGTGATGGCCCGGCTGGGCGACGTGACGTTCTGGAAGATCGGCATGCGTCCGGGCCGGCCGCTGGCCTTCGGCCGGGTATCGTCCAACGGCCGCAGCGCTTTCTTGTTCGGGCTGCCGGGCAATCCAGTGGCGGTGATGGTGTCGTTCTACTTCTTCGCGCGCGAGGCGCTGCTGCGCATGATGGGGGCCGAGGCGCCGCTGCCGCTGCTGCGTGCGCGATCAAGCGAGGCGATCCGCAAGAAGCCTGGGCGTACCGAATACCAGCGCGGCATCGTCGCGCGCGGGGCGGACGGGGAACCTGAAGTGCGCATCACCGGGTCGCAGGGCTCGGGCATCCTGCGCTCGATGTCGGAGGCGAATTGCATGGTTGTGCTGCATGATGGGCAAGGCAGTGTCGCGGCGGGAGAGATGGTGGATATTCTGCCGTTCGAGGGCCTGTTCTAAAACAATAAAAAAATCTTACCGATCGGTATTGCACGGTCGTTTTTTGCTCAAGATCATAGCAATCCTTACCGATCGGTGATTTTCGCCCAATTTTCAGGCATAATCACTTCAAATCTTACCGATCGGGTTGAAAGGAAAAGGTATGGAGACGCCGCGCAATACCGTTGATGAGATCTCCATTACATCGGTAGGTGAACTTGGCAAACTGATCCGGCAAACACGCAAGGCCCAGAAATTGACGCAAGTAGACGTGTCGGGCCTGGCGGGACTTGGGAACAGGTTCATCATCGACCTCGAACACGGCAAGGAAACGGTCCAGGCACAAAAGGTGATCGACGTCCTCAACTTGCTGGGCCTCGATCTCGTCATCAGGAAGCGCTAATCGTGACCAAGTCCGCATGGCCCCAAACGCTTCCCATATTGATGCCGGGCCACCGTGTAACGGCGCGTCGCTTCACGGGATCGCTCACCAAAAAGCTGCGCACCAACATGCTCGGCGCCTCTCATTGAGAACGCCAGAGCGGCCGAACGTCAGTCGTCCCGCTCCAGGCCATCCGGCCCCAGCATCAGCTGCGCCGCCTCGCTCGGCAACGCCTCCACCGACTTGAGCTTGCGCGCCATCTGACGGCTGCGCACCTCGGCGTTTTCGATGTTCTTGGCGGCCTTCTCCAGCGTCAGCTTGGTGGTCGCCAGCACGTCGCCGAACTTGGTGAACTCGGTCTTGACCGCGCCCAGCACCTGCCACACCTCGGAAGAACGCTTCTCGAGCGCCAGCGTGCGAAAGCCCATCTGCAGGCTGTTCAACAGCGCGGCCAGGGTCGACGGACCGGCGATCGTCACCCGCAAGGTGCGCTGCAGGTCGTCGGCCAGGCCGGGACGGCGCATCACCTCGGCGTACAGGCCCTCGGTGGGCAGGAACAGGATGGCGAAGTCGGTGGTCTGCGGCGGCGACACGTATTTGTCGCAGATGGTGCGCGCTTCGCCCCGCACCGCCCGTTCCAGCTCGGCGCCGGCGCGCGCCACGCCATCGGCATCGGCGACATCGGCTGCCGCCAGCAGGCGTTCGTACTGCTCCTTGGGGAACTTGGCGTCGATCGGCAGCCATACCGGCTTGCCGCCATCGCCCGCGCCGGGCAGCTTGATCGCGAACTCGACCCGCGCGTTCGAACCGGCCACCGTCTCGACGTTCTTGGCATACTGCTCAACAGTGAGCACCTGCTCCAGCAGCATTTCCAGTTGCACCTCGCCCCAGGTGCCGCGGGTCTTGACGTTCGTGAGCACCCGCTTCAGGTCGCCCACGCCGATCGCCAGCTGCTGCATCTCGCCCAGGCCCTGGTGCACTTTTTCCAGCCGCTCCGACACCTGGCGGAACGATTCGGAGAGGCGCGTCTCCAGCGTCGCATGCAGTTTTTCGTCGACCGTCTGGCGCATCTCTTCGAGGCGCTTGGCGTTATCGTTTTGCAAGTCGCGGATCTTGGTTTCCAGCGTGGTGCGCACCTCGAGCATGCGCTGGGCGTTCGATTCGGTGAGATTGCCCAGCGTCTGCTGCAAGGTGTCGGCGAAGCGCTTCAGTGCGCGCGCCTGTTCCTCACGCCCGCTACTGGAATGCAGCTGCATCTGCTGGCGCATGCTGTCCAGTTGCTGGACGGTGGCATTGTGATATTGCGCCAAATGAGAGGACAGTTCCTGGCGCGTAGCCTGGGCGCTCGATTGCAGCTCCTGGCGCAGTTCGCGCTCGAGGCGCTCGACGTGGTTGCCGTCGCCATTGCCGCGCATGCGCAGGAGCAGCATCAGCACGGCGACCAGCAGGCCGGCCACGATGACGAGGCCGACCAGGATTAGGATTTCGGCAACGGTCATGGGTGACAATCAATCAGGTTTATTGCGCATCCAGTCCGCGGTCTGGAAGAAGGAATTCATCATGCGCACGCGCAGCGTGTCGTCGTAGCCCATGTCTTCCATGGCCCAAGCCATGCAGCGCAGCCACTGGTCGCGTTCCGCGCTGCCGATCGCGAACGGCAGGTGGCGCGCGCGCAGGCGCGGGTGGCCGTAGCGTTCGATGTACAGGTCGGGACCGCCCATCCAGCCGGACAGGAACATGAAGGTCTTCTCGCGCGAGCTGTCGTTGGGCACCGGATGCATGGCGTGGATGCCGGCGAAATCGGGCTCCAGCTGCATCAGGTCATAGAAGCGGTCGACCAACGCCCGCAAGCGCTCGCCGCCGCCCATCATCTCGTACAGGGTCTGGGGTTCGGCCTGCACGTCGGTCTGTGTTTCGGTGTTGTGTTCGGACATCCCGCCATGATAGCGCACGGCCGCGGACCTTGTCCGCGGCCGTGCCATCGTCGCTTATGCTTCGCGCAACGTCTGCAACGGCGGCTGCCGCAGCACCCCGCGCAGGCCGAGCCAGCCGCCCACGATCGCGCACAGCGCGCCGACGAACAGGCCCGCGATCCATACGCCCGGCTCGAACACCCATGGGAACTTGAACTGGTAGGTGGCCAAAGCCCAGCCCAGCGCCGCCGCGCCGCTCGCCGCCAGGAGGCCGGCCAGGCCGCCCACCAGCACGAACTCGATGCGCTGAGACTGCGCCAGCTGCTGGCGCGTGGCGCCCAGTGCGCGCAGCAGGCCGGCCTCGCGCGTGCGCTCGGACTGCGATCCCATCAGCGCCGCATACAGCACCAGCACGCCGGAAGCGAGCGTGAACAGGAACAGGAACTCGACTGCCGTCACCACCTGGTCCAGCACGTCCTGCAGCTGGCGGATGATGCCCGAGACGTCGATCACCGTCAGGTTGGGGTGGTTGCGGGTCAGCGCATTGCCCAGGTTCGCGCCCTCGGGCGGCACGTGGAAGGCCGTCATATAGGTGGTCGGCGCGTCCATCATCGCCGCCGGATTGATGATGACGAAGAAGTTGGCGCGCATCGAGCCCCATTCGAGCTTGCGCACGCTGGTGATCTTCGCCTCGACCAGCAAGCCCGCCATGTCGAAGCGCATGCTGTCGCCGAGCTTCAGGCCCAGGCGCTCCATGATACTCTGCTCGACCGAGGCCTCGGCCACGCCCGGCGCGTCCTTGAACCACTCGCCCTGTACCACCTCGTTCGCCTGCGGCAGCACATCCGTGGTCGACAGGTTGAATTCGCGGTTGGCCAGGCGCCGCGCCTCGCCGTCCGCAAAGGTGTCGCGCGTGATCGCGTCGCCGTTGATGGCCGTCAGGCGGCCGCGGATCATCGGATACAGCACCGGTTCCTTGACGCCGGCCGCAATCAGCTGGCCTTCGACGCCCTGCTTTTGCTCGGGCAGGATGTTGATCACGAAGCGGTTCGGCGCATCGGCCGGCGTGGCCAGCTGCCAGGCCGACATCAGGTCGCCCCGCACCACGGTCAGCAAGAGCAGCGCCATCAGGCCCAGCGCCAGCGACACCACCTGCACCACGGTGGCGCCGGGCCGGCGCTGCAGCGAGTTGACGGCGAAGCGCCAGGCCTGGTGCTGGAAGGCGCCGCGCATCCGGCGCAGGCCTTGCAGGCCGAGCCAGGCCACCAGGGCGAAGAAGGCGAAACCGCCCAGGAAGCCGCCGGCGGTGATCAGGGCCAGGGTGGGGTCGCCCGCCTGCCACAGGAGCAGCAGGAAGAACACGCCGATGCCCAGGCCATAGGTCGCCAGCGCGGCCGGCTGCGGCGCGCCCTGCTCGCGCCGGATCACCCGGTTGTGCGGCACGTTGCGCAACTGGAGAATCGGCGGCAGCGCGAAGCCGACCAGCAGCAGCATCCCCGTCGCCACGCCCTGCAGCGCGGGCAGCACCGACACCGGCGGCAAATCGGTGTTGATCAGCGAGGCGATCATTTCGAGCAGCACGAAGTGCGCGCCGAAGCCGACCAGCACCCCGAGCGCGCTGCCCAGCAGACCGATAAAGCCGAATTCGAGCAGGTACAGCACGGTGACCTGGTTCTGGGTCAGGCCCAGGCAGCGCAACATGGCGCAGGCGTCCAGGTGGCGGCCCATGAAGCGGCGCGCCGCCATCGCCACCGCGACCGCCGCCAGCATCGCCGACAGCAAGCCCACCAGCGACAGGAACAGGCCGGCGCGGTCGAGCGTCGCGCGCATCTCGGGGCGGCCGTTTTCTAGCGTCTCGATGCGCACGCCCTTGATATTGTTATCGCGGATCTGGGCGCGTATCCACTGTTCGTAGTCGCGCACCGCGGCCATGTCGTTCGCGTCTTTCGATGCGACCATCAGGCGGAAGCTCACGCGCGCGAAGTCGTCGATCAGGCCGGTGGCTTGCAGGTCTTCCAGCGCCAGCATCACGCGCGGCGCGAAGTTGGCGAACGAGGCGCCTTTATCGGGTTCGGTGGCGATCAGCTGGGCGATGCGGAACTGGCTGTTGCCGAGCGTGAGCGTGGCGCCGACCTCGGTGCGCAGCTGCGGCAAGAGGCCCGGATCGACCCAGACCGTGCCGCGCGCCGGCACCTCGCGCGTGGGCGTGCCCTGCGCGCCGCCGGCGGCGACGGGATCGGTCGTGATGCTCACCTGGCCGCGCAGCGGATAGCCTGTCGATACCGCCTTGATCGACGACAGCTGGGCCAGCGAGTCGTCGCCCTCGCCGGCTTGCGCCATGCTCGGGAAGGTGACGGTGTCGGCCAGCAGCAGGCCCCGTTTCAGGGCTTCGTCGCGCCACGCCTGGCGCACCGGGTCGTCGGTATTGACCAGCAGGTCGGCGCCGAGCAGCTGGTGGGCGTCGCGGTCCATGCCCGAGCGCATGCGGTCGATGAAGAAGCCGACCGAACTCAAAGCCGCGACCGCGACGATCAGCGCCACCAGCAGGAAGCGCAGCTCACCGGCGCGCCAGTCGCGCGCCGTCATGCGAAGAGCCTGGACGAACATGGATCCGCTCCGTTCTAAAAGGTCAGGCGTTGGCGAAGAAGTCGTCGACTTCAGCGAGGAAGGCGCGCTTGCGCTCCGGGTCGACGAAGGCGGCTTGGAAGCTGTTGCGCGCCAGCTGGCGCGCATGGCCTTCATCCAGCGGCAGCGCGTCGAAGGCGGCGAAGTAGTTCTCGTTGACGTAGCCGCCGAAATAGGCCGGATCGTCCGAGTTGACGGTCACCGCCAGGTTCGCGTCGAGCAGGGTGCGCAGATTGTGCGAACCCATCACGTCGAACACGCGCAGCTTGATGTTCGACAGCGGGCATACGGTGAGCGCCATCTGCTCGCGCGCCAGGCGCTCGACCAGGGCCGGGCTTTCCAGGCTGCGCACGCCGTGGTCGATGCGTTCGACCTTGAGCACGTCGAGCGCGCTTTCGATATAGGCCGGCGGGCCCTCCTCGCCCGCATGCGCGACCAGGCGCAGGCCGAGCGCACGGGCGCGCTCGAACACGCGCGCGAATTTCTCGGGCGGGTGGCCGACCTCGGACGAATCGAGGCCGACGCCGATGAATTTATCGCGGAACGGCAGCGATTCTTCGAGCGTGGCGAGCGCCTCGTCTTCGGACAGGTGGCGCAGGAAGCACATGATCAGGCTGGCGCTGAGCGGGGCGTCCTGGCAGGCGCGCCAGATGCCGTTGATGGCGGTCTCGAACGGCACGCCGCGCGCGGTATGGGTTTGCGGATCGAAGAAGATCTCGGCGTGGCGGACATTGTCGGCATGGGCGCGCGCCAGATAGGCCGCGGTCATGTCGTAGAAGTCTTGTTCCTTCAGCAGTACGCTGGCGCCGGCATAATAAATGTCGAGGAAAGATTGGAGATCGGTGAAAGCGTAGGCCTCACGCAACGCTTCGACCGAGCTATAGGCGAGGTCGACGCCGTTTCTTTGCGCAAGCTCAAAAATCAGTTCCGGTTCGAGCGAGCCCTCGATGTGGATGTGCAGTTCTGCCTTGGGCATGTTTCGCAGCAGCTTGCGCAGGCGTTCGTCGAGCATGGTTTTCTCCAACAGGTACATCAGACAATATTCAATAGTCCGGGTCACTCCGACCCGACCGGCAAGTGTAACGCATGCGCGCTTTCCGCCTGCGGCAAGGCGAAAATGGCTGCGTTCGGCTCTATGACATGCACGATTCGCGTGCGCCGCGTGTTGAGCAGTTCGTGCACTATCGGCGCACAACGGAAGAAAATGGAGGTGCCGCCGGCACGCCGTTCTTTCGTTCAAACCGGCCTCGACGCCGTGTTCCGGCCCCACCTTCTCTGGGCCGCCGCGACGCCTGCAAAAACCGACTTTCGATAGTTGAATCAAGCACTTGGCACCGCCTCAACAGCTTGCACGACACTGCTTTGACTTCGGAAACTAATAGGCACATAATAAATTTCATAAACGCAAAAAAGCGTTCTCCACCACGCGAGGATTTGGCGCACCGCCTTGGCGCACCGCCTTGGCGAGCCGCCGAATCGACAAAAGCAATCGCACGTGAATTCCACAAACGGCGCCGGCCATCCCGGCGCGGCACGTGACGACCGAACAGGGAGTACGCGACAAAGTTACCGGGGCCCCGGGCAGCTTCGACAGTAGCTGCTGTGACAGTGATTCGTTGTTGGCACATTAAAGGAACTTCAATGAGCATCTTTGAAAACTACGCGGCCCGCTATGAGCGTACTCGGGAAGAAGAATACTCCCTGACGGAATATCTCCAACTGTGCAAGAAAGACCCGCTGACCTATGCCAGCGCGCCTGAGCGCATGCTGGCCGCGATCGGCGAACCCACCCTGGTCGATACCCGCCTCGATCCACGCCTGTCGCGCATCTTCGCCAACAAGGTGATCAAGATCTATCCGGCCTTCCGCGAGTTCTACGGCATGGAAGAAGTGATCGAGCAGGTGGTGTCTTATTTCCGCCATGCGGCGCAAGGACTCGAAGAGCGCAAGCAGATCCTGTATTTACTCGGCCCGGTCGGCGGCGGCAAATCGTCGATCGCCGAAAAACTCAAAAGCCTGATGGAACTCGTGCCCTTTTATGCAATCAAGGGCTCGCCGGTAAATGAATCGCCGCTGGGCCTGTTCAGCGAAGAAGAAGACGGCACCATCCTCGAAGAAGACTATGGCATTCCGCGCCGCTACCTGCGCGCCATTCCAAGCCCGTGGGCCGTCAAGCGCCTGCACGAATTTGGCGGCGACATCGAAAAATTCCGCGTCGTCAGACGCTATCCATCGATCCTGAAACAGATCGCGATTTCCAAGACCGAACCGGGTGACGAAAACAACCAGGACATCTCTTCGCTGGTCGGCAAGGTCGATATCCGCAAGCTCGAGGATTTCCCGCAAGACGATCCGGACGCCTACAGCTATTCCGGCGGCCTGTGCCTGGCGAACCAGGGCCTGATGGAATTCGTCGAGATGTTCAAGGCGCCGATCAAGGTGCTGCATCCGCTGCTGACCGCCACGCAAGAGAGCAACTACAAGGGTACCGAAGGCTTCGGCGCGATTCCCTTCGACGGCATCGTGCTGGCGCACTCGAACGAATCCGAGTGGAAGACCTTCCGCAACAACCGCAACAACGAGGCTTTCCTCGACCGCATCTATATCGTGAAGGTGCCGTATTGCCTGCGCGTGTCCGATGAAATCCAGATCTACGACAAGCTGCTGCGTAATTCCTCGCTCGACAAGGCGCCGTGCGCACCCGGCACCTTGCGCATGATGTCGCAGTTCGCCGTGCTGTCGCGCCTGAAGGATCCCGAGAATTCGAGCATTTTCTCCAAGATGCTGGTCTACGATGGCGATAACCTCAAGGACACCGATCCCAAGGCAAAGTCGCTGCACGAATACGTCGACTATGCCGGCGTGGACGAAGGCATGAACGGCCTGTCGACCCGCTTCGCTTTCAAGATCCTGTCCAAGGTCTTCAACTTCGACAATACCGAGGTGGCGGCCAATCCGGTACACCTGCTGTACGTGCTCGAACAGCAGATCGAGCGCGAGCAGTTCCCGCCCGAGACCGAGCAGCGCTACCTCTCCTATATCAAGGAGCACCTGGCGCAGCGCTACGTCGATTTCATCGGCAAGGAGATCCAGACCGCCTACCTGGAAAGCTATTCCGAGTATGGCCAGAACATCTTCGACCGCTACGTGACCTTCGCCGACTTCTGGATCCAGGACCAGGAATTCCGCGATCCGGATACCGGCGAAAGCTTCGACCGCGAATCTCTCAATTCCGAGCTGGAAAAGATCGAAAAGCCGGCCGGGATATCGAATCCGAAGGATTTCCGCAACGAGATCGTCAACTTCAGCCTCAGGGCGCGCGCCACCAATGCCGGCAAGAATCCGGCCTGGACTAGCTACGAGAAGTTCCGCAGCGTGATCGAGAAGAAGATGTTCTCGAATACTGAGGAACTTTTGCCGGTAATTTCCTTCAATGCAAAAGCGAGTGCCGAGGATGCGAACAAGCATGCCGACTTCGTCGCCCGCATGGTAGAGAAAGGCTATACACCGAAGCAGGTGCGTCTGTTGTGCGAATGGTATCTGCGCGTGCGGAAATCCTCGTAACGGGGGGAAACTCCCGTGTTGCCGGTTCGCCGCAGGCCGCCACCGGCAACACGCGACGCTGCGCGTGCGTCGCACGCTCGTTCGCGCAGCGTATTAAGATAGAGGTGCCGTCGCATGCGACGGCGCCAGAGCGCGAGCGGTAGATCTTGTGCCGACAGTTCCGCGCCTGGAGCCTATCCCGGTAAGTGGGGGGAAGCTAATGCCGATGCATGGTACGCGTGAGCAAGGCGCGAGGAGGCCGCATGGCGAGCCATGCAACGACGAGCAACGCAGCGCACGCTTACCAGGCGCGGCAGGAGCGACTCCCACCTACCGGGATAGGCTCCATATTAAGCAGGAGGCCTGTTTTGACTTACCTCATCGACCGTCGCTTGCAGGGCAAGAACAAGTCAGCGGTCAACCGCGAACGTTTCCTGCGCCGCTACAAGGCGCAGATCAAGGATGCTGTCGGCCGCGCCATCAAGGGCCGCTCGATCACCGACATCGAGAACGGTGAAAAAGTCACCATTCCCGTCAAGGACGTGAACGAACCGCATTTCGGCCACGCCCATGGCGGCGTGTACGAAACCGTCAACCCCGGCAATACCGAATACCAAAAAGGCGACCAGTTCAACCGCCCCCGCGGCGGCGGTGGCGGCGCCGGGCGCGGCCGCGCCGGCAATAGCGACCAGACCGTCGAGGACGATTTCATCTTCGAGCTGTCGCGCGAAGAATTCATGAATTACTTCTTCGAGGATCTCGAGCTGCCGAACATGGTCAAGACGCAGCTGTCCCAGACCATCGAATACAAGAACCAGCGCGCCGGCTACAACGTGTCCGGCACGCCCTCGAACATCCATGTGCTGCGCTCGCTGCGCGGCGCGCTCGGGCGCCGCATCGCCGTCGGTGGCCCTGCCCGGCGCCAGCTGGCCGAGGCGGAAGAAGCGCTGCAGGCCTTGCTCAACGAAGGCGCGCCATCCGACGACGAACAGGTGGTCGCACTGAAGGACCGCATCCACCACCTGCACATCCGCCTGAATGCCATTCCCTTCATCGATCCGTTCGACCTGCGTTACTCGAACCGGATCAAGGTCCCCAAGCCCAGCACCCAGGCCGTGATGTTCTGCATCATGGACGTATCGGGCTCGATGGACGAGACGCGCAAGGATACGGCCAAGCGCTTCTTCATCCTGCTGTATCTCTTCCTCAAGCGGGTCTACGAAAAGATCGACGTCGTCTTCATCCGCCATCACACGGCGGCGGCCGAGGTCGACGAGAACGAGTTCTTCCATTCGCGCGAGTCGGGCGGCACCGTCGTCTCCTCGGCCCTGCACCTGCTGCAGAAGGTGATCACCGAACGCTACGGCAGCGCCGACTGGAACGCCTATGTGGCGCAAGCCTCGGACGGCGACAACTGGGATAACGACTCGGTGCTGTGCAAGCAGATTCTGACCAGCGCGATCATGCCGCGCGTGCAGTATTACACCTATGTCGAGATCACCGATGGCCCGCCGCAGAATTTGTGGGAACAATACTGCGACGTCGCCGCCCAGCACCGCAACTTCGCGATGCAAAAGATCGTGACCCCGGCCGATATCTACCCGGTATTCCGGGAACTGTTCAAGAAGCAGGCCAAATAGCCTGCGGAACAGATGCATTCACAACGAGGCGCCCCATGCCAAGAGATCCAAGCAATCCGCGCGCCCTGCCCGAACAGTCGGAGTGGACCTTCGACCTGATCGAGCAGGCACACGAAGAAATCAAGCGGGTGGCCAAGCGCTACGGCCTGGACACCTATCCGAACCAGCTCGAAATCATTACCGCCGAGCAAATGATGGATGCCTACACCTCGGTAGGCATGCCGGTCTCCTATAACCACTGGTCGTTCGGCAAGCACTTCCTCAGCACCGAGAAGAGCTACCGCCGCGGCCAGATGGGCCTGGCCTACGAGATCGTCATCAACTCGAATCCCTGCATCGCCTACCTGATGGAAGAAAACAGCCTGACGATGCAGGCGCTGGTGATCGCCCATGCCGCCTACGGCCACAATTCTTTCTTCAAGGGAAATTACCTGTTCCGCAGCTGGACCGATGCCGACGCCATCGTCGACTATATGGTGTTTGCCAAGAACTATATCGCCGAATGCGAGCAGCGCTACGGCATCGATGCGGTCGAAGAGCTGCTCGATTCCTGCCATGCGTTGCAGAACTACGGCGTCGACCGCTATAAACGGCCGGCCAAGCTGTCGGTGGCGCAAGAGGCGGCGCGCACCAAGGAACGCGAGGAATACGCGCAATCCCAGGTCAATTCGATCTGGCGCACCCTGCCCCAGCGCGAAGAACAGGCGGCGGCGGATGCGCCGACCCACCGTTTTCCGCCCGAGCCCGAGGAAAACCTGCTGTATTTCATCGAGAAATACGCGCCGCTGCTCGAGCCCTGGCAGCGTGAACTGGTGCGGATCACGCGCAAGATCTCGCAGTACTTCTATCCGCAGCGCCAGACCCAGGTGATGAACGAGGGCTGGGCCACCTTCTGGCACTACACGATCCTGCAAGACCTGTATAAAGAGGGGATCGTCGGCGACGGCTTCATGCTCGAGTTCCTGCAAAGCCATACGAATGTGGTTTACCAGCCGCCGGCGAACAGCCCGTATTACAGCGGGATCAATCCCTACGCCCTCGGCTTCGCGATGATGACCGACATCCGGCGCATCTGCGAAAACCCGACCGATGAAGACAAAACCTGGTTCCCCGACATCGCCGGCAGCGACTGGCTCAAGACGCTCGACTTCGCGATGCGCAACTTCAAGGACGAGAGCTTCATCGCCCAGTACCTGTCGCCCAAGCTGATTCGCGACTTCCATTTCTTTGCCGTGCTGGACGACGACCGCAGCGACAAGCTGACCATCTCGGCCATCCACGACGAAGCCGGCTACCGCTACGTGCGCCACAAGCTGGCCGAGCAATACAACCTGGGCAGCCGCGAGCCGAACATCCAGGTCTGGCAAGTCAATACACGCGACGACCGCGCCCTCACCCTGCGCCACACCCAATACAACCGCCGCCCGCTCAACGGCCAGGCGCAAGAGGTGCTCAAGCACGTGGCCCGGCTATGGGGCTTCGACGTGCGGCTGGAGACAGCCGATCCGGCCGGGCACGTGGTCAGCTTCCTCGAGTGCCGGCGCGAGAAGCGCGGGCGCTAACCTCCCAAGCACCTCATGCGTGTGGGTCGCCGCCGGCTGTTGCGGCGGCCCGCTCACGCGCTCAAACCACGAACTGCCGTCGCGTCGGCGGCAAAGCCGCCGACGCGACGCGCCTCAAGCAACGCGCCTTGCTTATGCATGTTCAATTACGCTCATCCGGTATCGCCAACATACAGATTTCATGGTATGTTCGCGACATCACATGTTAGCGCTGTCACAACCACGACATGGCAATTTGTCGGTGAAGGGTCTAGCACTAACTAAGTAATATAGTTTGTCTCGCAGGGTGTAGGAGTGCGCAGCTTTCATTCCTGTCAAGCCGAAGTCATCAACTGACGCACTGTTGAGGCAGCTCAAATGCAATAACGGGTATCGCTTTTATCTATACCGTATGTACACTCGGGACGACTTCCAGGACAATGCAGGAAGTCGGGGGCTGATGAGAATAGGCTATTGTTTGCAGAAAGGCCATTGTGGTGTCATATGAAATTCGTCAACTTGCTGATTTAGCGTCAGAAATTTGGTGAATATGGCATCTGCACTGATCTTCCACGCGATGAGGAGAATCGATACATAAAACTACACATTTTCCGGCCTTCCGAACCCCTCAAATCGACCTCGCCAGGCTTGTATAGATGAGCTTGTTTGCCTGCATTTACAGGTAGTTAGCGCACCTTTCGGTGCTGTAAAAATGTATGTGCAAAAAAGAATTCGTAGGTATAATTCTTCGATGTCCCGGATGCGGCTCTAGGCTTTTGTCGTGTTTAGTGGGTTTGGTAGCAACAAAAAAGAGTTGGTATTGGAGAAATATGGCATGAATTTTTCGAATGAGAAGCAACCCGGGAAGAATCTCACAGGATTCATCGTTGTCCTCATCTTCCACATTCTCGTGGGATGGGCACTCGTGGCTGGCCTGGGTACCCGGATTGTCACCACGGTGACCGAAGCTGTGGAAACCAAGCTGATTGAAGAGACCGCGCCGCCACCGCCGCCGGAAACTCCGCCGCCGCCGCCGCCGCCAGAAATGAAAGCGCCGCCGCCGCCGTTCATCCCGCCGGTCGAAGTGCAGGTGCAGCAACCGCCGCCACCGCAAAACACGATCGCTACCGCGACCAACACGCCGCCGCCAACCACCCAGCTGGCTCCGCCGGCACCGCCAGCACCTCCGGCTCCGCCGGCACCGCCGGCACGTGGTCCTAGCCGCACCGAGGCAGTCGCTGACTTTAATACTTGCGCACGTCCGGAATATCCGCGTTCGTCGCAGCGCAATGAAGAAACCGGTACCACGACCCTGCAGTTCCTGATCGGTGTCGATGGTCGGGTGATCGAAGCCAAGCTGGCGAAGTCGAGTGGCTTCCGTGACTTGGACCGGGCCGCGCAATCGGCTCTGAGCAAATGCCGATTCAAGCCCGCCATGATTGATGGCAAGCCGGAACAGGCGTGGACAGCGGTGCAGTACGTCTGGACGCTGGAATAAAACCGAGGCAGAACACCGTCTCAAATTTTGATTGTCGTTGTCATTAGTTCAGCGAACTGTCTATTTAATATCTTTGGAGGAAGCATGTTTAAGAATACCCGTTTGTCCGCTTTCCTGGCGGCTGTCCTGTTGTCGGTTACTGCAGCATCGGCTCTGGTCTCGGCCCCGGCCTTCGCTCAAGAAACCCCGGCAGCCGACGCGGCTCCAGTGGCGACCGACGCAGCTGCACCAGCTGTCGATCCAGCTGCTGCTCCTGCTGACGCTGCTGCTCCTGCAGATGCTGGCGCGCCAGCCGCTGCTCCAGGTGGCGAGCAGACCGAAGAAGTCTACAACCCGTACGGCCTGCAAGCCATGTGGGAACACGGCGACTTCGTCAACAAGGGCACCCTGATCATCCTGTCGCTGATGTCGATCGGTTCGTGGTACATCATCATCACCAAGCTGATCGATCAGCAAAAAGTGATGCGTCAAGCCAAAGAAATGCAATCCAAGTTCTGGAAAGCACCGTCGATCGCTGCTGGTTCGGCTCAGCTGAAAGAAGGCTCGCCATTCCGCTTCATCGCTGAAACCGGCACCAAGGCTACCCAGCACCACGACGGCGCCCTGCTCGAGCAGATCGACCTGTCGACCTGGGTCACCATGCAGATCCAGCGTTCGGTCGACCGCGTCCAGTCGCGTCTGCAAGATGGCCTGTCGTTCCTGGCAACCGTCGGTTCGACCTCGCCGTTCATCGGTCTGTTCGGTACCGTCTGGGGCATCTACAACGCACTGACCGCCATCGGCATGTCGGGTAACGCCTCGATCGACAAGGTCGCAGGTCCAGTCGGTGAAGCACTGATCATGACCGCCTTCGGTCTGTTCGTTGCAGTTCCTGCCGTCCTGGGTTACAACTGGCTGGTGCGTCGTAACAAGACCGTGCTGGAAGAAGTCCGCTCGTTCTCGGCTGACGTGCACTCGGTGCTGATCTCGGGCGCAATGTCGACCTCGAACGCAGCTGCACAAGCTAAAAAGATTGGATAAATTATGTCGATGAGTGTCGGTTCCGATTCCGGCGAAGATGCACTGAATTCAGAGATCAACACGACGCCACTCGTTGACATCATGTTGGTTCTTCTGATCATCTTCCTGATCACGAGCCCGGTGGTTCTGAATCTGCAGAAAGTTACGCTGCCTGAAGAAGAGAACCAGGTCACCCTGTCCAAACCGGAAGACGTCAATATCACCGTCAATAAAGACGGTGAGATGTACTACAACCAGACTCACCTCGCGAACACGGACGAGCTGTTCAAGTTCCTCGCGGAGCAGTCGGTGAAAGTGCCGCAACCGGCGGTGAAAGTTCGTGGCGACCAGGAAGCCCGCTACGAAGCAATCGGCCGGGTCATTTACACGGCACAACGTGCTGGTGTGCAGAAGGTTGGTTTCGTTATTCAGCCGCAATAAGCTGATAGCGCTGCACGCGGCGCCTGGCTTTCGCGCCGGGCGCCGTAACCTTCTCCCCAACATTTGATAAGGACACACCATGAGTATGAACGTAGGTGGAGGCTCCGCAGCGGATGCGGATCCGGAACCGATGATGGAAATGAACATGACGCCGCTGATCGACGTCTTGCTCGTTCTTATCATCATGCTGATTATTACGATTCCGAAGCAAGATCACTCGGTCAATCTGAACATGCCAGTTGGTAACCCGCCGCTGAGCGATATCAAGCCTGTCGTGATCACGATCGACGTCGACTTCGACGGTACCATCCTCTGGGATGGCGAAGTCGTGCCGGACCGCGCTGCGCTGGAAGCCAAGATGAACGCTGTTGCCGCCATCCCTGACCAGCCCGAAGTGCACTTGCGTCCGAATAAGCTGGTAGAGTACAAGGTTGTTGCCGGTGTCATGGCATCTGCCCAGCGTATTGGCGTCACCAAAATCGGCATGGTCGGTAACGAGCAGTTCCAGTAATCGTTCCATGTTTTGACCAACACGGCAGGGCTATCCCTGCCGTGTCCATTTTGAAATAAGGATTTTTCAGATGATCAAGTTCCGTCTCGCTCACCTCAGCCTTGCAATGGCCGCTCTGGGCTTTACCGCGCTCACCCCGGTAATCGGCCTGTCTTCCGCCGTCGCGCAGGAAGCGATGCGCCCGGAGATTGGCAAACCGCTGCAGCAAGCCCAGGCCCAGATGAAACAGGGCAAGCACAAAGAAGCACTGGCTACCCTGCGCGGACTGGACAAGGTGGGCAACAAGACCGCCAATGAAAGCTACCTGATCGAGCGCGTGCGCGCCGGGGCAGCATCGTCGGCCGGCGATTACGATACTGCCGCCAAATCCTTCGAAGCCCTGCTCGCCTCTGGCAAGCTGAACGCCAACGAGCGTTCGCAATTCGCCGAAGGCCTGGTGGGTATCTATATGCGTGCAGGCGATCTGAACAAGGCGAACAGCACCATCCAGACCCTGCTCAAGCAGAAAGAAGATCCAAAACTGCGCGCTTACCTGCTGCAGAACTATTACAAACAAGGCAATACCGCTGCCCTCGAGCAAGAACTGCGCACCATCGAGAAAAGCGGCCGCCTGAGCGAAGACCAGCTCGGCATGCTGGCCAATATCCAGCTCAAGAAGAACGATACCGCCGGCTACGTGCGCACTATCGAGAAGCTGGCCTCCAGCTATCCGAAGGCCCAGTACTGGACCGACCTGCTGAACCGCGTGCAGCGTCAGCCAGGCTACTCGCAGCGCCTGAACGTCGACGTGTACCGCCTGAAGCTGGCCAACAACCTGCTCAAGAAGCCGAGCGAGTACATGGAAATGGCCCAGCTGGTGCTGCAGGCGAAAGCCCCGGCCGAAGCGCTCAAGATCATCGACAAGGGCTACAAGGCTGGCGCCCTGGGCACCGGCACCGACGCCGCGCGTCACCAGCGCCTGAAGGACCTGGCCGAGAAGAACCTGGCAGAGCAGAACAAGAACTTCGCTGCACTGGAAGCCGAGCACACCGCGGTCAAGGACCAGGACTCGCTGGTGGGCCTGGGTTATGCACTGGTGCAGGCTGGCCAGGCTGACAAGGGCCTCAAGATGATGGATGCGGCGATCAAGGCCGGTGGCCTGAAGAACCCTGAAGACGCCAAGCTGCGCCTGGGCGAAGCCTACGCTGTTGCTGGCAAGAAGCAGCAAGCCATCGCCACGCTCAAGACCGTGGGCGGCAAGGACGGCACCGCCGAACTGGCCCGCTACTGGATCCTGGCGATCAACAATCCGCTGAGCTAATCAGCAACAGCGGCATTACCCCGTCGTCCCCGCGCAGGCGGGGACCCAAGGTTTCGCGCAGTCCACTTCGGTCCAACGAAGTAGCTGCGCTGGCAAGCTTGGGTCCCCGCCTTCGCGGGGACGACGTTTTTGCGTTAACGATCCCTACGGCCGTCGCCCATATGCAACTACCGAGTTACCGTATAATCAGGGTTTTGGCGCCGCTCCAACGTAGCGCGGCGCGCAACCGGACCCAGATTTGATGAAGGTATTTCGCGGACTTCCCAACGACAGGGCGCGTGCGCCCTGCGCGCTCACGATCGGCAATTTCGACGGCGTCCATCGCGGCCACCAGGCCCTGCTGGCCCACGTGCGCAGCGCCGCCGAGGGGCTCGGCCTGGAAGCGGCCGTGATGACGTTCGAACCCCATCCGCGCGAATACTTCGCCCGCAAATCCGGCGACCTGTCGCGCGCCCCGGCCCGCATCGCCAACCTGCGCGACAAACTCGAAGATCTCGACCAGGCCGGCATCGACCGCGTCATCGTCGAGCATTTCAACGAACAGTTCGCCGCCATGTCGCCGCGCGACTTCATCGAGCGCGTGCTGGTCGACGGCCTGCACGTCAAATGGCTGATGGTCGGCGACGATTTCCGCTTCGGCGCCCGGCGCCTGGGCGATATCGCGATGCTGGTCGAGGCCGGCCGCGAGTTCGGCTTCGACGTCCACACCCTCGACGCCGTCATGCATGGCGACCAGCGCATCTCGTCCTCGGCCGTGCGCGCTGCCCTGCTGGAAGGCGATTTCGCCCGTACCAGGGAGCTGCTCGGCCATCCATATGCGATGTCGGGCCACGTGATCCATGGCCAGAAGCTGGGCCGCACGCTGGGCTTTCCGACCATGAACCTGCGGGTCGCGCACCGCCCTGCCCTGTCTGGCATCTTCGTCGTGCAGGTGCACGGCCTGGCGGACGCGCCGCTGCCGGCCGTGGCCAGCCTGGGCGTGCGTCCGACCGTCGAGGATGCCGGCCGTATGCTGCTTGAAGTCCATGTTTTCGACTATGGCCAGCAATGCTACGGCAAGCTGGTGCGCGTGGAATTCCTGGCCAAGCTGCGCGACGAAGAGAAATACGACGACCTGGCCACGCTCACCGCCGCGATCGACAACGACGCGGCCCAGGCGCGCGCGTTCTTCGCCCACCGCAACAGCGCGCTGACGGCGACCGACCGAATTTGAGCGCGCTTCCCGGGCCGTAACGGCTTGTTGGAAGCGCCTCACCAGACTCTGCCGCGGCGCGCTGCGCCGTGCACACCGAACACTTACCAGAAGAAGCTTATGTCCGATACCACACAGAACAACGGCCAGTCCAAGGCGCCCAAGGGCCCAAAAAAGCCTGAAAGCAAATACCCGGTCAATATGACCGACACCCCGTTCCCGATGCGGGGCGACCTCGCCAAGCGCGAACCGGGCTGGATCAAGCAATGGCAGGATAAAAAAATCTACGAGCGCGTGCGCAAGGCGGCCGCGGGCCGTCCGACCTTCATCCTGCACGACGGTCCGCCGTACGCCAACGGCGACATCCACCTGGGCCACGCCGTCAACAAGATCCTCAAGGACATGGTGATCAAGTCGCGCACCATCGCCGGCTTCGACGCGCCCTACGTGCCGGGCTGGGATTGCCACGGCATGCCGATCGAGATCCAGATCGAAAAACTGTACGGCAAGAACCTGCCGACCGCCGAAGTGCTGCAAAAGGCACGCGCCTATGCGCTCGAGCAGATCGACCGCCAGCGCACCGGCTTCATCCGCCTGGGCGTGCTGGGCGAGTGGGACAACCCGTACATGACCATGGCCCACGGCAATGAGGCCGACGAGCTGCGCGCGCTCGGCACCCTGCTCGAAAAAGGCTATGTCTATCGGGGCCTGAAGCCCGTGAACTGGTGCTTCGACTGCGGTTCGGCGCTGGCCGAGGCCGAAGTCGAATACCAGGACAAGCGCGACCCGGCGATCGACGTCGGCTTCCCGTTCTACGAACACGACAAGATCGCCGCCGCCTTCGGCCTGGATAAACTCCCGGTCGACAAAGGCTTCATCGTCATCTGGACCACGACCCCGTGGACCATCCCGTCCAACCAGGCCCTGAACGTGGGCCCGGAAGTCGGCTACTCACTGGTGCAGGTCGAGCGTGACGGCCAGCCGCAACTGCTGATCCTGGGCTCGGAGCTGGTGGAGTCGGTGCTGGCCCGCTACAAGCTGGAAGGCACGGTCATCGCCACCACCGTCGGCGCCAAGCTCGAAGGCATCCGCTTCAAGCACCCGCTGCACGCGCAGGACACGTTCTACGATCGCCTGTCGCCGGTCTACCTGGCCGACTACGTGACCGTCGACAGCGGCACCGGCGTGGTCCACTCGGCGCCGTCCTACGGCCTGGAAGACTTCCAGTCGTGCAAGGCACACGGCATGAAGGACGACGAGATGCTCAAGCCCGTGATGGGCGATGGCCGCTTCGCCTCGACCCTGCCGCTGTTCGGCGGCATGACGATCTGGGAAGCGAGTAAACCGATCTGCGGCGCGCTGACCGAAGCGGGCGCCCTGTTCGAACTGAAGATGTTCGACCACAGCTATATGCACTGCTGGCGCCATAAGACCCCGATCGTCTACCGCGCCACCAACCAGTGGTTCGCCGGCATGGACGTCGTGCCGAAGGATGGCGGCGCCACCCTGCGCCAGACCGCGCTGGCCGGCATCGAGAAGACGCAGTTCTTCCCGGACTGGGGCCAGGCACGCCTGCACGGCATGATCGAGAACCGTCCGGACTGGACCCTGTCGCGCCAGCGCCAGTGGGGCGTGCCGATGGCCTTCTTCGTGCACAAGGAAACCGGCGCGCTGCACCCGCGCACCCCGGAACTGCTGGAGCAGGTGGCCAAGCTGATCGAAGCGGGCGGCATCGAGGCCTGGCACGAACTCGACCCGGCCACCCTGCTGGGCGAGGACGCCGCGATCTTTGAAAAGAACAAGGACACGCTGGACGTCTGGTTCGATTCGGGCAGCACCCACCAGACCGTGCTGCGCGGCTCGCACAAGGCGCAGTCGAGCTTCCCGGCCGACCTGTACCTGGAAGGCTCGGACCAGCACCGCGGCTGGTTCCACTCGTCGCTCCTGACCTCGTCGATGCTCAATGGCGAACCGCCGTACAAGGCGCTGCTGACCCACGGCTTCACCGTCGACGAACACGGCAAGAAGATGTCCAAGTCGCTCGGCAACACGATGGCGCCGCAAAAGATCTCGGACACCCTCGGGGCCGACATCCTGCGCCTGTGGGTGGCCTCGACCGACTACACCGGCGAATTGTCGATCGGCGAAGAGATCCTCAAGCGCGTGACCGAGTCGTACCGCCGCATCCGCAACACGCTGCGCTTCCTGCTGGCGAACACCTCGGACTTCGACCCGGCGCAGCACGCGGTGCCGATGGCCGAGCTGCTCGAGATCGACCGCTATGCGATCGCCTCGATGGCCCAGTTGCAGAACGACGTCGCCGCCCACTTCGAGCGCTACGAGTTCCACCCGGTCGTGTCCCGCCTGCAGAACTACTGCTCGGAAGACCTGGGCGGCTTCTACCTCGACATCCTGAAGGACCGCCTGTACACCACCGGCGTGGAATCGCAGGCGCGCCGCTCGGCGCAGACCGCGCTGTGGCACATCGCCCACTCGCTGCTGCGCGTGATGGCACCGATCCTGTCGTTCACCGCTGAAGAAGCGTGGGAGAAGTTTGCCGGCGCCGAGGATTTTGCCGCCAGCGACGAGACCATCTTCACCCAGACGCTGTGGACCTTCCCTGCACTCGAAGACGGCGACGCCCTCCTGGCCAAGTACGCGTTGCTGCGCCAGGTGCGCCTCGACGTCACCAAGCAGCTCGAAGAAGTCCGCACCTCAGGCGCCATCGGCTCCTCGCTGCAGGCCGAGCTGGCGATCAAGGCGTCTGGCGACAAGTACCGCGCGCTGGCCAGCCTGGATGACGACCTGAAGTTCGTCTTCATCACCTCGCAGGCGACCGTCAGCGAAGTGGCGGCCGAGGCCGACGAAAGCGTGACCGTGGAACCGTCGACGGCCGAAAAGTGCGAGCGCTGCTGGCACTACCGCCGCGACGTCGGCCACGACCACGCGCATCCGACGCTGTGCGGCCGCTGCACCAGCAACCTGTTCGGCGCCGGCGAGAAGCGCCGCTACGCCTAAGCTCCCGCGGGTCGATCGACCCGCGGGTTTTTCCGCCATGCCGCCTCCCGGGCGGCATGGCGCGTACCGATACCACACACCATGGCAACCAAAAAGAAACCAGCCGTACCAGGACTGAAACTCGTCACCAGCAGCAAGGCCAGCCTGTTCCCCTGGATCGGCCTGTCCCTGATCATCGTCCTGCTCGACCAGGTCACCAAGATCACCGTCGAACGTACTTTCGCCTATGCCGAAACGCTGCCGATCACGAGCTTCTTCAACCTGATCAAGGTGTACAACCCGGGCGCCGCGTTCAGCTTCCTGGGCGACGCCGGCGGCTGGCAGCGCTGGCTGTTCCTGGGGATCGCGATCGGCGCCGTGGTGTTCTGCATCTATATGATGTCGAAGAACGCGAGCCAGCGCCTGTTCTGCTTCGCCCTGGCCCTGATCATGGCCGGCGCGATCGGCAACGGCATCGACCGCGTGGTGCACGGCCACGTGATCGACTTCCTCGATTTCTACTGGAACGGCATCGGCCACTTCCCGGCCTTTAATATCGCCGACATCGGCATCTCGGTGGGTGCGGTGCTGTTCGTCCTCGACGAGCTGCGCCGGGTGAACAAGACTTAAAGGAGCTTGAACATGGAGCTGAAAGGCAAGCGCATCGTCCTCGGCCTGACCGGCGGCGTGGCCTGCTACAAGGCGGCCGAGCTGTGTCGCGCCCTGGTCAAGCAGGGCGCCAGCGTGCAGGTGGTCATGACCGAGGCCGCCACGCACTTCATCGGCGCGGTCACCATGCAGGCCCTGTCGGGCCAGCCGGTCTACCTGGACCAGTGGGACGCGCGCATGGCCAACAATATGGCCCACATCGACCTGACCCGCAACGCCGACGCGATCCTGATCGCCCCCTGCTCGGCCGACTTCATGCGCAAGCTCGCGCACGGCGCGGCCGACGACCTGCTGTCGACGCTGTGCGTGGCGCGCCCGCGCCATGTGCCGCTGCACGTGGCGCCGGCGATGAACGTCGAGATGTGGGAAAACCCGGCCACCCAGCGCAACGTCGCCCAGCTGCGTGAGGACGGCATCAAGCTGTTCGGCCCCGGCTGCGGCTCGCAGGCCTGCGGCGAGACGGGCCTGGGCCGCATGTTGGAGGCCGAGGAACTGGTCGAAGAACTGATCGCCTCGTTCCAGCACAAGGTGCTGGCCGGACGGCGCGTGCTGATCACGGCCGGCCCGACCTTCGAGCCGATCGATCCGGTGCGCGGCATCACCAATCTGTCGTCGGGCAAGATGGGTTATGCGCTGGCGCGCGCGGCGCGCGAAGCCGGCGCCGAAGTGACCCTGGTCTCGGGTCCGGTGTCGCTGCCCACGCCGCATGGCGTGCGCCGCATCGACGTGCTCACCGCGCAGCAGATGCACGACGCCGTGATGGCGGGCGTGGAAGGCCAGCACGTGTTCATCGGCGTGGCGGCGGTGGCCGACTGGCGTGTGGCCAATGCCAGCGACCAGAAGATCAAGAAGACGCTTGATGGCGCGCCGCCGCAGCTGGAGTTCGCGCAGAACGCCGACATCCTGGCGTCGGTGGCGGCCACCGTCACCCTCTCGGGCTGGCCCTACTGCGTGGGCTTCGCGGCCGAATCCGAGCAGCTGGAACAGTACGGCGCGGCCAAGCGCGAAAAGAAGGGCATCCCTCTGTTGGTGGGCAATATCGGCCACCAGACTTTCGGGCAGGATGACAATACCGTGATCCTGTTCGACGAGAGCGGCCACACGGTGCTCGAGCGGGCCGACAAGCTCACGCTGGCGCGCCAGCTGGTGTCCGAGATCGCCAAGCGACTCGAACAGCGCTCCCTGCTTACCTAAAACACATAACAAGTATCACATGAAGAATATCGACCTCAAGATCCTCGACCCGCGCATGCAAGACCTGCTGCCGGCCTACGGCACCCCGGGCAGCGCGGGCCTCGACCTGCGCGCCTGCATCGATGCGCCGCTCACCATCGAGCCTGGCCAGACGGTGCTGGTGCCGACCGGTCTCGCCATCCACATCGGCGATCCGGGCTATGCCGCCATGATCCTGCCGCGCAGTGGGCTCGGCCATAAGAGCGGCATCGTTCTGGGCAATCTGGTAGGCTTGATCGACTCCGATTACCAGGGCCAGCTGATGGTCTCCACCTGGAACCGCGGCGCCACCACCTTCGTGCTGCAGCCGATGGACCGGCTGGCGCAGCTGATCGTCGTGCCGGTGCTGCAGGTCGGCTTCAATGTGGTAGAGGAGTTCGCATCGAGCGACCGTGGCGCCGGAGGATTCGGCAGCACCGGCAAACAATAATAGAGGAGGACCATGATCCCAAACCGTCTTCAACGCTTCAAGTCCGCGGCCCTGGTCGCGGGCACGGCGGCCTTGCTAGCCGCCTGCAGCACGCCAGGCCAGATGCAATCGTCGACCACGCCGGGCGTGATCCCGAGCCAGGCGCCGGGCAAGCCCGAGGTCACGCCGCAAATGGCGGCGGCAGCCGACACGCTCACCCGCATGGCGACCCAGCACGACCGCCTGTACCGGATCGCGGCTCCCCTCCTGATCGACAACGCCGAGCTGTGCACCAAGCACGCCCGCAACCTGCTGGGCTTCACGGCCAAGAACCGCTACACCTATCCGGGCCAGTACAACGAGGCGGCCTGGGTGGTGCTGGGCATGGGCGAGCGCCTGCAGGTCACTAACGTTCTGAATGGCAGCGGCGCGGCGCGGGCCGGCCTGCGCCAGGGCGACCGCCTGCTGGCGGCGGCCGGCACGCAGCTGCCCGAGGGCCCGAACGCCCTGTCCCAGGCCGGCGCCGTGTTCGGCCCGATCATGTCGAAGCAGGCCAGCCTGCCGCTGACGATCGAACGCAACGGCAACCAGCGCGACCTGACCATCCCGGTCACCCGCGCCTGCGCCTTCGCGATCGAACTGGGCAACGCCGACAATATCAACGCCTACGCCGACGGCTCGCGCGTGATGGTCACCCGCGGCATGCTGGGCTTCGCCCAGAACGACGACGAACTGGCCTATGTCGTGGCGCGCACGATGGCGCACAATATGCTGGGCCACGCGGCCACGCAGCGCAATGCGGCCACCATCGGCAGCATCATCGACAACCTCACCGCGATCACGCCCGACACCTCGATGCTGATCGGCAGCGGCGGCATCAAGGCCATGCCGGTGGCCGACGACGTGGCGGCCGACCGCTTAGGCGTCTACCTGGTGGCGCGCGCCGGCTACCGCATCGAAGGCGCGTCCGCCTTCTGGAAGCGCCTGGCGGCCACCTACCCGGCCCGCATCCTCAACGGCTACACGGCCAACCACCCGTCGACCACGCAGCGCATCGCGGCGATCGACAAGACGGTGGCCGAGGTGAAGGCCAAGAAGAGTGGCAAGAAGCCGCTGGTGCCTTGAGGTTGGGGGGCTGCGGGGGATAACACTGCGGCACTTGCTTGGGTTCCCGCCTGCGCGGGAACGACGGTCTTGAAGCTGGCAGCTACGGTCACTTATCGACCGCTAGCCGAAAAACCGTCGTTCCCGCGAAGGCGGGAACCCAAGTCATTCGAGCAGCCCCCTGCTTCCCGACCCTCGCACGCCACCTCCAACGCCCTCCCCGCTTTTTTTGTATGATTGTCCATCTTGTACCTACCCCGCATATGGCGGCGACCACACCATGGACAGCATCGACCTCGACGTACTGAAAACCTGTGCCGCCTGGCTGGCGGGCGGCCAGCGCTGCCAGCTGGTCACGGTGATCAAGACCTGGGGCTCGAGCCCGCGCCCGGTCGGCGCCACGCTCGCCATCTGCGAGGACGGCCAGGTGGTCGGCTCGGTCTCCGGCGGCTGCATCGAGGACGACCTGATCGCCCGCGTGCGCGACAACGGCATCGAGATCGCCCTCCCCGAGATCATCAGCTACGGCATCAGCGCCGACGAGGCGCACCGCTTCGGCCTGCCCTGCGGCGGCACCATCGAACTGGCGATCGAGCCGCTGTCGACCGAGAGCCGCATTCCCGAACTGCTGGAGCGCCTCGATGGCGGCGAGCTGGTCGAGCGCCGCGTGCACCTGGCCAGCGGCGCGGTCACCCTCGGCAAAGCGCAGGCCAGCGCCATCCAGCGCATCGAGGATGGCGTGCTGCATACGCTGCACGGCCCGCGCTGGCGCCTGTACATCATCGGCGCCGGCCCGCTGTCGCGCTTTCTGGCCACGATCGCGGCCGGCATGGATTACCGCGTCACCGTGTGCGACCCGCGCGAGGAATACCGCAGCGGCTTTTCCATCCCCGGCGTGAGCCTGGTGCATGCCATGCCCGACGACCTGGTGATCGAGGCGAAGCTCGATGCGCGCAGCGCCGTGGTGGCGCTGACCCACGATCCCAAGCTGGACGACCTGGCGCTGATGGAAGCGCTCAAGTCCGACGCCTTCTACGTCGGCGCCATCGGCTCGCGCGCCAACAACGCCAAGCGGCGCGAGCGCCTCAAGCTGTTCGACCTCACCGAGACCGAACTGGCGCGCCTGCACGGCCCGATCGGCATCTACATCGGCAGCAAGACGCCGGCCGAGATCGCGATCTCGATCATGGCCGAGATGACGGCCGTGAAGAACGCGGTGCCGCAGCAGATGCTGGTGCCGCACGCCGCCGCGCTGACGCTGGCCAGCGCCGCCTGACGATCGGCAGCTTCAATTCAAAAGCAAGGAGCGGCTGGCAGGAAAACGCCGGTCCTGCCACAATGGCCCGTTATCAGACGGGCCATCTTTTTACCAATGAACACCGCGAACATGCTGCGCCTGGTGGCGCTGGCCGCCATCTGGGGCGGCTCCTTCCTCTTCATGCGCATCGCCGCGCCCGTGCTCGGACCGGCGCTGCTGATCGAATACCGGGTCGGCTTCGCCGCCCTGTTCCTGGCGCTGGTGGCCTGCTTCCTCCACCTGCGCGGCAAGGGCGCCCCGCTCGGCGTACGCCGCCACTGGAAGCATTACCTGATCCTCGGCCTGTTCAATTCGGCCCTGCCCTTCCTGCTGTTCGCCTTCGCCGCGCGCACCCTGTCGGCGTCGGTGCTGTCGGTGCTGAACGCCACCGCGCCGATGTGGGGCGCGCTGGTCGGCGCCGCGTGGGCGCGCCAGAAGGTGTCCGGACGCAGCGCGCTCGGCCTGCTGCTCGGCACCGGCGGCGTGGCGCTGCTGGTCGGCTTCGACCACGTGGCAGAACGGCCTGGCGCCGGCATCGCCGTCGGCGCGGCCCTGGTCGCGGCCTTCAGCTACAGCATCGCCAGCCAGTACGCCAAGTCCGCCCAAGGTGGGGGAAATAAGGTGGCGCCGTTCGCCAACGCCCACGGCTCGATGTGGGCGGCCGCCATCCTGGTGCTGCCGCTGGTGTTCTTCTTCCCGGCGCCGGGCGAGCCGTCGATGGGCATCATGGCCGCCGTGCTGGCGCTGGGCGTGGTCTGCAGCGGCATCGCCTACATCATCTATTTCAAGCTGATCGAGGAAGTCGGCACCACCTCGGCGCTCACCGTCACCTTCCTCAATCCCTTGTTCGGGATCCTGTGGGGTGCGCTGTTCCTGCATGAAGCCATCGGCTGGCACACGATCGCCGGCTCGGCCATCGTGCTGCTCGGGACCGCGCTGGTGACGGGCTTCAGGCCACGCTTCGGGCGCGCCGCCGCACCGGCGGGCGGCAAATAAATGATGGAGACGACGCAGGACATCATCCTGCCGCCTGGCTACCGCATCGCCGACGTCATCGCCTTCCATGGCCGCGACGCCGAGGGCGTGGCCGAGCAGGTGTCGCCCGAAGGGCTGCGCAAGGGCGTGCTGCTGGGCGGCGTGCCGACCCTGCTCGACATTCGCTTCGACGGCCGCCAGGCCCGCTGCCGCATCGCCTGCGATGGGCCGGCCACGCCGGCGCTGGAAACCCTGGTCCAGGATGCGCTGCTGAACGTGCTGGGCCTGCGCATCGACCCGGCCGCCTTCGCCGCCTTTGCGCACGACGATCCCGTGCTCGGCCCCATGCTGGCGCGCCAGCCCGGCCTGCGCATCGTGCAATCGGCCACCGTATTCGAAGCGCTCACCTGGGCCATCATCGGCCAGCAGATCAATCTGACGTTCGCGATCGCGCTGCGCCGCACGCTGATCCAGTTGGCCGGCCGCCCGCATTCAAGTGGCTTGTGGTGCTATCCGGAAGCGCAAGACGTCACCCGCCTCGCCCTGGAAGACCTGACCAGCCGCAAGTTCTCCGGCGCGAAGGCCGAGACCGTGCTGCGCGTGGCGCGCATGGTGGTCGATGGCAGCCTGTCGCTCGAGCGGGAACGCGATGCCGCCGTGGTCAGCCAGGAACTGCTGGCGATCAAGGGCATCGGCCCCTGGACCGTCAATTACGTGCTGCTGCGCGGCTACGGCTACACGGATTGTTCGCTCGAAGGCGACGTGGCCGTGCGCAACGCCCTGCACAATCTGACCGGCAGCGCCCAGCGGCCGACGCTGCTCGAAGCCCAGCACCTGCTGGCGCGCTATGCGCCGCACCGCACCATGGCGGCCGCCTATCTGTGGGCGAGCCTGACTGCAAAGCACGAAGACGATCGCGGTTGACACCGTTTTCGCCAGGAAAAACGGACGGTGGATCGTCGTGTGCGTGTGATATATTCAGCAACATGAGTACGACGTTTTCCCATCCAAACAGCGGCCCGAGCGGAGCTGAAACGCATGTTTCCGACGCGGCGATTGCGGTCGTGATTCCCTACTTCCAGCGTCAGGAGGGCCTTCTCCAGCAAGCCCTTGCCTCAATTGTCAACCAGGAACTTTTGCCTGAAGAAGTGATCGTGGTCGACGACAGTTCGCCGATACCGGCGCGGGACGAGGTTGCGGCTGTGCTGAGAAATTTCCCGCAGCTCAAGGTCCGTGTCGTCGAACAGCCCAACGGCGGCCCCGCGTCCGCCCGCAACAAGGGATTGGACAATGTGTCGCCGCATTGCCACTACGTGGCCTTCCTCGACTCAGACGACACGTGGCATCCGGCGCATCTTTTGCGCGCACATGCCGCCTTGGAGCGTGGCAACGACTTTTATTTTTCCGATTATTTTCGCATTGGCCAGACAAAAACGGTTTTTGAACAAACCAGTGGCTTCAGGATAGACGAACACCCGGCCCTCACCGACTGCGGGCCGGTAGCACACTACCGCGGCAATATGACGGAGCAGATCCTGAGGGCGAACGTCATTGGAACCCCGACCGTGGTGTACCGCTTCAAGAAGTTTGCCGCGCTGCGCTTTCGCGAGGAATTCGTCAATGCCGGTGAAGACTTCCTGTTCTGGCTGCAGCTGAGTACCCTGACGGATGCCTATGCCTTCGGCACCACGGCGGAAGTCACCTGCGGCCGTGGCGTGAACATCCATGCCGGCTCGGGCTGGGGCACCGAAAAATCGCTGGACCGGCTGCATTATGAAACCAAGCTGGAACTGGCCCTGCCTCGTTTGTTCCAGCTCGATGAAGCACAGCTGAAACGAAACCGTGCGCGGCTGTCCGAACTGCGTCAGACCATGTTGAAGGACATCCTGCACCGGTTGGTGAACCGCAAGACCATCAACCCACCATTGCTGAGAAAGCATCTGGCGATGGACCCCATGCTTCCACTGTTCGTGCCGTCGGCGGCGTGGCATATTGTCGCCGGCCGTCTTCGCTCCCAGGCGGCAGGGCGCAGGGAAGGCGGCAGCCGCTAGACGATTGCCGGCCGAAAGACGCCGGCATGGCGCTCAGCACCAGCGCGGCAAACCATCGAACTGCTGCGCGCCCTCGCCCGAGAACCGGATGAGCTCAGCCAGCGGCACGGTGGCGAGATTGTCGCAGCCATAATTCCCGCCCAGCGCGCTGGGAATCTTGAGACAGTATTTGCGCCCTTCGGTCAGCGGCCCCAGCGCGGCTTCGGCCAGCCGCACCGCCTCGGGCATATACCAGTCGTTGAGGAAATCCTGGTTGTAGGCCAGCGCATCGAGCGCGGCGCGGCTGCGCGCCAGCGGCTCGCACACCAGTTCTTGCGGACGCAGGCAC
This sequence comes from Massilia arenae, assembly GCF_008014745.1. Lineage (GTDB taxonomy): Bacteria > Pseudomonadota > Gammaproteobacteria > Burkholderiales > Burkholderiaceae_D > Telluria > Telluria arenae. The sequence continues at coordinate 39,965 of NZ_VPFD01000024.1, read as the reverse complement.
CAGAAATGGTCGTCCTCGTCGCGGATGATGAGGTTGCCGAAGGCATTGGCCCCGAGAACTTCGACGGCGCTCATGCCGACCCAGCCCCAGGCCTCGTTGATGTCGTCTACATCGATCATGGTCATCGCCCCTGAATGTCGCCATGGCGCATGCGCGCGGCGGTTCGCAGGGTTGGACAGGGCGGGCTCGTGTGCATTGCAGCAGAGACGAGCGGGTTTGACCTGCGTCGAGGCCGTTAAGACGGGGAAAGGTAGTTGCCAGACATGAAAAATGTCGGCCTGAAAAACGAAAAAGCCGCTGACTCTTGCGAATCAGCGGCTTTGAATCTGGTTGCGGGGACAGGATTTGAACCTGTGACCTTCGGGTTATGAGCCCGACGAGCTGCCAGACTGCTCCACCCCGCGTCTGTGAAATGAATTATACGCCCATTCACCTCATTAGGCAAATGCAATACTGCGCCCATGTGCGATTGCAACACGATATAACTCATGGCCTGCGCCAAACAGGCCCTGCTCACCACCCGGGCACTGCCCTACCGCCGCCGCATTCGGTGTAAAGTAATGCCAATACCAATTCGTCACACGACCATGAAATTCTGCTCCGAGTGCGCCCACCCCGTGCTGCTTTCCATCCCCGAAGGCGACAACCGGCCGCGCTACGTCTGCACCCATTGCAACACGATCCATTACCAGAATCCGAAACTCGTCGTCGGCTCGATCCCCGTCTGGGAGCGCGAAGGCAACATCCAGGTCTTGCTGTGCAAGCGCGCCATCGAGCCGCGCTACGGCTACTGGACCCTGCCGGCCGGCTTCATGGAAAACGAGGAGACCACCGAACAGGCCGCCGTGCGCGAGACCGAGGAAGAAGCCGGCGCCAACGTCGAGCTCGGGCCTTTGTTCACCCTGCTCAACGTGGCCCACGTGCACCAGGTCCACCTGTTCTACCGCGCGCGCCTGCTCGACCTCGATTTCGCGGCCGGCATCGAAAGCCTCGACGTCCAATTATTCACCGAAGACGAAATCCCGTGGGACGACCTGGCCTTCCCCACCATCCGCAGCACGCTGGAACTGTTCTTCGCCGACCGGATCAAAGTGCGCGAGGGGGGCGCCTTTGGCTTTCACAGCCGCGACATCCATCGCCCGATGATCGCCCCACGCGAACCGGACTGAGATGATTCCCTGGCTCGAGACCGATACGCCGTTTCCCGACGTATCCAAGGCATTGACGGTCGAAGCGCCGGGCCTGCTCGCGGCCGGCGCCGACCTGTCGCCGCCGCGCCTGCTGCAGGCTTACCGCAACGGCATCTTTCCCTGGTTTTCCGAAGGCCAGCCCATCCTGTGGTGGAGCACCGACCCGCGCATGGTGCTGTACACGGCCGACTTCAAGGTAAGCGATAGCCTGGCCAAGACGCTGCGCAAGGTCGAGCGCAGCCGCCTAGCCGGGGGCCGTTGGGACGTGCGCTTCGACTCCGCCTTCAGCGACGTCATGCGCGCCTGCGCCGCGCCGCGCCGCGACGGCCCCGGCACCTGGATCTCGGACGAGATCGTCGACGGCTACAGCGGCCTGCACGCGCTGGGCTATGCCCACTCGTCCGAAGTCTGGCTCGACGGCGAACTGGTCGGCGGCGCCTATGGCGTCTGCATAGGCCGCATGTTCTATGGCGAATCGATGTTCGCGCGCGTGTCCGACGCTTCCAAGGTCGCGCTGGCCTACCTGGTGGCTTTCCTGCGCCGGCACGGCGTGCGGATGGTCGACTGCCAGCAGGAGACCGGCCACCTGGCCTCGCTCGGCGCGGCGCCGATCCCGCGCAGCCGCTTCCTGGAGCACCTGCGCGCCGCAATCGCTGAGCCGCCTATCGGCGACTGGACGGTCGGCCCGCCGTTCGCGGCGCGGGACGACATACCGTCCGCAGCTTCCGTAACGCCCGCAGCATCAGCCGCGGCGCCCGACCGATCCGGCAACTCGCCCGCGATACCGTTGGATGGCTAACGGTATCGCGCGCGGGTTTTCGCTAGAATAGGTTCATCACACGTCGTCTCGAGAGTTTTTTGCATGACGCACCTACACGACCTGCCATTCGCGACGCTGCAGTTCTACACGACGGCGCCCTATCCCTGCAGCTATCTCGACGCGCGCCAGGCGCGTTCGCAGGTCGCCACACCGTCGCACCTCATCAACGCCGACGTATATTCCGAACTGGTCAAGAACGGCTTCCGGCGCAGCGGCATCTTCACTTACCGCCCCTACTGCGACGGCTGCCAGGCCTGCATCCCGGTGCGCGTCAAGTGCGAGGACTTCACGCCCAACCGCACCCAGCGCCGCGCCTGGAAGCGCCATGGCGACCTGGTCGCGATGGTGGCCAACCTGGCCTTCTCCGACGAGCACTACGCGCTCTACCTGCGCTACCAGACCACGCGCCACGTGGGCGGCGGCATGGACCAGGACAGCCGCGACCAATATGCCCAGTTCCTGCTGCAAAGCCGCGTCAACACGCGCCTGGTCGAATTCCGCGAGCGCGACGGCACCCTGCGCATGGTGTCGATCATCGACGTGCTGTCCGACGGCCTGTCGTCGGTCTATACCTTCTTCGATCCCGACGTCGAGAATGCCTCCTACGGCACCTACAACATCCTGTGGCAGGTGAACCAGGCCCACGAGCTCGGACTGTCCTATGTCTATCTCGGGTACTGGATCGAACAGAGCCCCAAGATGGCCTACAAGATCAACTTCCGGCCGCTCGAAGCCCGCATTGACGGCGAATGGGGTGTGCTGCAGCGCTAGCATTCCAGGCCGCCCTTGCCGCTTGTGATACATGTGCTAACAAAGTCATTGACACACGAATACGTTTGCCGCAGCGCGTCAAGTTAAAATGATGGGGAAAACTTAACTGAGTTCCCCATGCCCGATAAATTCCTGTACACCCTCGTTCGCCCCGCACTGTTCTCCCTCGATCCGGAGACGGCCCACAACCTGACCCTGCCCATGCTGCGGCGGGCAGGCGCGCTCGGCCTGACGGGGGCGTTCAGGAAGCCCCTGCCCGACCCGCGCACCGTCATGGGCATCACCTTCCCCAACCCGGTCGGCCTGGCCGCCGGCCTGGACAAGGATGGCGCCTACATCGACGGCTTGGCCGCCCTCGGCTTCGGCTCGATCGAGATCGGCACTGTGACCCCGCGCGGCCAGGCCGGCAACCCCAAGCCGCGCATCTTCCGCCTGCCGCGCGCGCGCGGCATCATCAACCGCATGGGCTTCAACAACGGCGGCGTCGACGCCTTCGTGGCCAATGTGCAGGCCTCGCGCTTCTACCAGGAACGCCGCGGCGTGTTGGGCCTGAACATCGGCAAGAACGCCGACACGCCGATCGAACGCGCGGCCGAGGATTACCTGCACTGCCTGCGCAAGGTGTACCCGTATGCGAGCTATGTGACGGTCAACATCTCGTCGCCCAATACCAAGAACCTGCGCCAGCTGCAGGGCGCGTCTGAACTGGACGACCTGCTGGCGCAGCTGAAGGCGGAGCAGACCAAGCTGGCCGACCACCACGGCCACTACGTGCCGATCACGCTCAAGATCGCGCCCGACGTCGACGGCGACCAGATCCGCGACATCGCCGGCGCCCTGCTGCGCCACAAGATCGACGGCGTGATCGCCACCAACACCACGCTCAACCGGCGCGACGTCGAAGGCATGAAGCATGCGCAGCAGGCCGGCGGCCTCTCCGGCGCGCCGGTGTTCGAGCAATCGAACATCGTGATCCGCGCGCTCAAGACCGAGCTGCGCGACGACATCCCGATCATCGGCGTGGGCGGCATCATGCGCGGCCCGGACGCCAAGGCCAAGATCGAGGCCGGCGCCAAGCTGGTACAGCTGTACAGTGGCCTGATCTACGCCGGCCCGGGCCTGGTGCGCGAATGCGCCGATGCGCTGCGCGAAAAGAAAAAGAAGAAGTGAACATGCAACGCAAGACACAGGGCCGTACCGACCTCGAGGTGAGCACCGTCTGCCTCGGCACGATGACCTTCGGCGAGCAGAATACCGAGCAGGACGCGCACGCCCAGCTGGACTACGCCCTCGAGCGCGGCATCAACTTCATCGATACCGCCGAGCTGTATCCGGTGCCGCCGAACGCGGCGACCCAGGGCTCGACCGAGCGCTTCATCGGCTCCTGGCTCAAGGCGCGCGGCGGCCGCGACAAGCTGGTGCTGGCGACCAAGATCGCCGGCCCGAACGGCAGCCAGGCCTGGATCCGCGGTTCAAAACACAACCACGACGCCGCCAACCTGCGCGCGGCCGTCGACGCCAGCCTGCAGCGTCTGCAGACCGACTACATCGACCTCTACCAGTTGCACTGGCCGAGCCGCAACGTGCCGATCTTCGGCGCGAACCAGTTCGATCCGCGCAAGGAACGCAACGGCGTGGCGATCGAAGAGACGCTGCGCGCCCTGGCCGACCTGGTCAGGGAGGGCAAGATCCGCCACATCGGCGTGTCGAACGAAAGCCCGTGGGGCGTGTGCGAGTTCGTCAAGCAGGCCGAGATCCACGGCCTGCCGCGCATCGCCACCATCCAGAATCTGTACAACCTGACCGCGCGCGCCTTCGAGACCACCTTGCTGGACGAAGTCTGCTACCGCGAAGACGTCAGCCTGCTGGCCTACAGCCCGCTGGCATTCGGCCAGCTGAGCGCCAAGTACGTCGACGACCCGCGGGCGCGCGGCCGCCTGACAATCTATCCGCCCACCTGGAGCCCGCGCTATCTGCGACCGGCGGTGTTCGACGCGACCCGCGAGTACGCGGCGCTGGCGCGCGAGCATGGCTTGACGCCGGCGCAGATGGCGCTGGCGTGGTGCTATTCGCGCTGGTTCATGGGTTCGACCATCGTCGGGGCGACCACGCTGGCGCAGCTCGAGGAAAACATCGATGCGGCGCAGATCGTGCTCAGCGATGAGGTGGTCAAACGGATCGACGAGATCCACGGCCGGATCACGAATCCAGGTCAATGAGCGAACGGCGCCGGCGTGTATTTTGCCGGACCGCTGACTTTATTCGGCAAACGAGGTGCGGCTGCCCGGTGAGCTGTTTCCCGTCCTGCGCACCGTGACGCTGCTGCCTGCCGACGCCAGGGCGATCAAACCGATTGCCAACCATTGGAGCGAGCTCAGTCGTTCATCCAGCAGTACCAGCGCCAGCAATGCCGCGAGCGCCGGCTCCATGCTGATCATGACGCCAAAAGCCTGCGGCGGCAGCCGTTTGAGAGCGATCATTTCAAGCGAAAACGGAATCGCGCTGGAAGCGATCGCCACACACAGGCCAACTGCGAACACCCAGGGCGAAAACAGCGCGGTTCCGATATAGGGAAGCCCGACGGGCACGACCACCAGGGCAGCTACCGCCAGTCCCAGAGCGACCGAGTGTCCCGCGTGCAGATGTTCCATTCGTCTGCCACACAGAATATAGCCAGCCCAAAACACCGCTGCCGCCAGCGCATACATCACGCCGACGGGATCGAGTTCGCTTACCGTGTTCCCCATCGGGAGAAGCAATCCAAGGCCCATCACTGCCACCAGAATCCAGGCAAAATCCAGGGGCCGGCGTGACGAGAACAAGGCTACCGCCAGCGGCCCGGAGAACTCGATCGCCACCGCGACACCGAACGGAATGGTACGGAGCGACAAGTAAAAACACAGGTTCAACAAGCCCAGGGCAACACCGTAACAAATGAGCGTGCCGGCGTCGGTTCGCGATATCGCCTGACGCCATGGGCGCCAGACCGCAAGCAGCAGGAGTGCTGAAAAACCGACGCGGATCGCGGTCGTCCCTTGTGCACCGAATAGCGGAAACAAGGTGTGCTTTGCCAGTGACGTACCCAGGCAGAGAAACGTGATCGAGCCAAACACCGACAGTATCGGAACGAGTGGGTGGGATTTATAGGAGGACATCACGAAATTCTAGTGCGGTAGAATCGATATTTGCACTCTTGTTCAACCCTCCTCGCGCAACTTTCGCTCTCGGATGATGCTACCGCCCCTTCCAGGCCTGGACAAATTCGACCTGGCCATCCTCGACCTTCTGCAGCGCGACAACACGGTCTCGCAGCGAGAGATCGCCAAAACCGTCAATCTCTCGGCGCCGGCCGTCCAGCGCCGCATCCAGCGACTGCGCGAGAGCGGAGTCATCCAGGCCGAGCTTGCCATCCTGGATGCCAATCGGCTCGGGCGCCCGCTACTGTTGACTGTCTCGGTGCGCGTGCACGACGAGCACCCTCAGCGTACCGAAGGAATGCGCCAGCGAATCATGGCCGAGCCGGCGGTCCAGCAGTGCTACATGATTACGGGGGAGACCGACTTCTTGCTGATGATCTCCGCCGCCACGATGCTCGACTTCGAGGACATCGCGCAACGGCTGTTCGGCGGCGACGACAATGTGCAGCGCTTCCAGACGTCCGTCGCTTTGCGTTGCCTCAAAACCGGCTCCTACGTGCCTCTGGCATGAATTTTTATTGACTTCGCCAAGACCTATATAATAATGAGAACCATTCTCAATTATTAAAGGACTACCCGGATGGCGGGTCTTGACACCGTCGCGCAACCCCAGCTGGCCATGCTCTACGCCGACCACCACGGCTGGCTGCAGGCATGGTTGCGCCGCAAGCTGGGCTGCGGTTTCACGGCCGAGGACCTGGTCCAGGACACCTTCCTGCGCCTGTTGGTGCGCCCGCGCGCGCTGGACGGCGAGCGCAACCCGCGCGCCTATCTCACCACCATCGCCAGGGGGCTGGTGATCGACCACTGGCGCCGCGAGGACATCGAGCGCGCCTGGCTGGCCGCCATGATGGACCGTCCCGACGCGCTGCAGCCCTCGGCCGAGCACCAGGCCATCATCATCGAGACCCTGGTCGAGGTCGACCGCATCCTCGCCGCCCTGCCCGACAAGCCGCGCGCGGCCTTCCTGCTGGCGCACCTGCACGATCTCACGTATGCCGAAATCGGCGCGCGGCTGCAGGTGTCGGAGCGCATGGTCAAGAAATACATGGCCCAGGCCATGCTGCACTGCCTGACGGCGGCATCGTCCTTCCACGCGGCGCTGGCCTGAGCATGCCCGCCCGGACCGCGCCGCAGGACATCCCCTACGCCAGTCTCGAGCAGGCGGCCGAGTGGTACGCCACCTTCCGCTCCGGCGCGGTCGACGATGCCGAACGGCGGCACTGGCAAGACTGGCTGGCGCGCGATACCGGCAACCGGCAGGCCTGGGCACGGGTGGAAGCCATCAGCCAGAACGTCGCCATCGCCAGGCAGACGCCGGAAGCTTCCAGCGCGGCCCTTCACGCTTCCGGCGCACAGCGCCAGCGCCGAAAGCTGCTCAAGACGCTCGCACTGGCCGCCCTCACCACGGGGCTTGGCTGGCAGATGGCGCGCCAGGAGCAGGTGCAGGTGGCGCTGGCCGGACTCGCGGCCTCGCACCGCGTCGGCGTGGGCGAACGCAGCGAGACGGTGCTCGACGACGGCACCCGGCTCTGGCTCGACTCCGGCACGGTCGTTGACCAGCGCTTCGACGACGCGCTGCGCCTGGTGGTGCTGCACCAGGGAGAGATCCTGCTCGAGAGCGGCCAGGATGCGCGCCGTCCCCTGGTGGTGCGGAGCCGCCAGGGCAGCATGCGCGCGCTCGGCACCCGCTTCCAGGTGCGGCAATTCGACGGCCGCTCGCGCCTTGGCGTGAGCGAAGGCCGGGTCGAGGTCACGCCGTTCGACGCGCATGGCCCCATGCTGGTCGTCGAGGCGGGCCAGGAGATCACGTTCACGCGCGATGGCGTCTCGGACGCCGTCGCACTGCCGGCCACGCGCGACGCGTGGACGCGGGGCATGCTGATCGCCGAAGACCTGTCGCTCGAAGCGTTTTTGTCCGAACTGTCGCGCTACCGGCATGGCCACCTGGGCTGCGATCCGGCGATCGCCGGGCTGCGCGTGGTCGGCGCCTTCCCGCTCGACGACACCGGCCAGGCGCTGTCCATGCTGGAGGCGGCGCTACCGGTGCGGGTGCGCCAGGTGTTGCCATGGTGGGTCAGCGTCGGCCCGGAAAAATAATACGGCATCTGGTTCCCCTTTTTGCGCACCGTTCGGAAAGCAGGGTGAAGACCTTCATTCTTGCTCCTTTCCGAAAGCCCGTATGACACGATCGCCAACCGCCCTCGCCGCCCGCCTGCTGGCATGCAGCATGTTCGCCTCTTCCCTGCCCGCCGTCGCGGCCGACGCCGCCCCGGTCCAGCAAGCCGCGCCACGCAACTTCAGCATCGCGGCCGGCCCGCTGAACGCCGTGCTGGCGCGCTTCTCGGCCGAGTCGGGTGTCTACGTCGCCGCCAACGGCGCGCTCACCGCCGACGTTTCCAGCCCCGGCGTGCAAGGCATGCTGCCGCCACACGAGGCCCTGTCGCGCCTGCTGGCCGGCAGCGGGCTGCAGGCCGTATCGCAGGGCGAGGGCCGCTATATCCTGCAGCAGGCTCCGGCAGCGCCGGCCGCCGCCATGCCGCGTTCGGCCACCCTGCCGGCGCTGCCGAAGGTGCTGGTGCGGGCCGACCGCACGCAGGCACCGGGCGACGTCGACGGCTTCGTCGCCAGGCGCAGCAGCACCGCCACCAAGACCCTGACGCGCCTGATCGAGAACCCGCAATCGGTGTCGGTGATCACGGCCGACGAACTGGCCAGCCGCAAGGCCGAGACGCTCGACGAAGCGCTGCGCTACACGGCCGGCGTGACGCCGAACATGAAACCGTGGGCGGTCGATGAATTCTCGATGCTGCGCGGTTTCGACCTGGGCGCCGCCGGCATCTTCCGCGACGGCCTGCTCACTTCCGGCCGGGCCTATGCCGCGCCGATCGAACCATATGGCCTGGAACGCCTGGAAGTGCTGCGCGGTCCGGCCTCGGTGCTGTACGGCCAGTCGCCCCCGGGCGGCATGATCAACGCCGTCTCCAAGCGGCCCTCGCGCGACGCCGTACGCGAGATCGGCGTCGAATACGGCACCTACGACCGCAAGCAGTTCAAGGCCGACGTCGGCGGCGCGCTCGATGAACATGGCGAGTGGACCTGGCGGCTCACGGTGCTGGCGCGCGAATCGGGCACTCGCCTGGACCTCGACAGCGACGACCGTGTCTACGTGGCGCCGGCCCTGACCTGGCAGCCGAGCGCCGACACCCGCCTGACCCTGCTGGCGCAATACCAGAAGGACGACCAGTCGTATGCCTGGCCCAACCAGCTGCGCAATCCCGACCCGCTGGGCCAGCCGGCGGCCAGCGTGAACCTGGGCGGGCGCGACAACCGCTGGGAGCGCGAGAACCACGCGGTCGGCTACGAGTTCGAGCACCGCTTCAACGACACCTGGACGGTGCAGCAAAACCTGCGCTACACCGAACTCGATCGCGACGAGACCAACGTCTTCCCGCGCGCGCTGCTGCCCGATGGTCGCTCGGTGACGCGCCTGTTCTATCCGCGCGGTTCGGCCTGGCGCGGACTGCAGGCCGATACCCGCCTGCAGGCCAGCTTCACGACCGGCGCCCTGGCCCACCAGGTGCTGGTCGGCCTCGACTACGCCGACAACAAGACCACCGACCGTTATCCGTATGCGATCACGCCGATGCCGAACCTCGACCTGTACGCGCCGGTCTACGGCGGGCACGAGACCATCGTACCGGCGGCCGCGCCACGCAACGAGGTGTATCCGCTCGAGCAGACCGGCCTGTACCTGCAAGACCAGCTGAAATGGGACAAGTGGGTGGTGACCGCCGGCCTGCGCCACGACCGCGCCAGGAATTCGAACACGCGCGAGCTGCCGGCCGCCGGCACCTCTACCCTGGCCTACCGCCAGTCGGCCAGCAAGACCACCGGCCGCCTGGGCGGCGTCTACCTGTTCGATTCCGGCTGGGCGCCTTATGTCAGCTACGCCACCTCGTTCACGCCCACGATCGGCCGCGACGTCACCGGCGAGCTGCTCAAGCCGTCTACCGGCCGCCAGCTCGAGGCCGGCCTGCGCTACCAGCCGGAAAACGCCACCACGGTGTACACCGCCTCGGTCTTCAACCTCGTGCGCCAGAACGTCACGACCGCCGCGCCGCAGGATCCGGCCGCCACGGTGCAGACCGGCGAAGTCGAATCGCAGGGCCTCGAGCTCGAGGCGCGCACCAATATCTCGCGCAACCTGAGCGTGGTGGCGCAATACACCTGGCTCGATACCGAGATCACGCGCAGCAACTACGGCGACCGCGGCCTGTGGCAACCCGGCGCGGTCAAGCACAGCGCCTCGGTGTGGACGCGCTACGACTTCAGGCTGTTTGACGCCGTGCAAGCCTATGGCGCGCTGGGACTGCGCTACTACGGCAAGTCGCGCTCCTACCAGGACTACGGCTATGAAGGCCTCACCAATCCGGACTACGGCATGGTCGATGCCGCCTTCGGCGTCGAGCGCGGCCCATGGCGCTTCTCGGTCAACCTCAACAACCTGTTCGACAAGCAGGTCCTGTTCGATTGCGACCGTAGTTTCTGCTATCGCAGCGCCGAGCGCACCGCCAATGTGAGCGCCAGCTATCGCTTCTGACGTGACCACTCGTCCAGCACCAGCGCCGGCACCAGCGCCAGCGCCAGCGCGCCTGCGCCAGTCGATGGCCGGCCTGCACCTGTGGGCCGGCCTGCTGGGCGGATGGCTGCTGTTCGCCATCTTCGTCACCGGCGGCATCAGCTACTACCGCGACGAGCTCACGCAGTGGCTGCGGCCCGAGATCCCGGCCCCGCCCGCCGTGCTCGACCAGGCCGTGGCGGCGCAGCGCGCGCTCGACACGCTGGCGCGGCAAGGCGCTAACGCCGACCAGTGGCAAGTCGTCCTGCCCGGCGCGCGCGCCAATGCGATCGAGGCCGCATGGGAGAGCGGCGAAGGGCGTGGCAACATCAGGGAACGCGCGCTGCTCGACCCCGCCAGCGGCGCCGTGCTCACGCCGCGCGCAACCCAGGGCGGCGAATTCTTCTATTACTTCCACTTCTCGCTGCACTACCTGCCGGCCACGCTCGGCCGCTGGATCGTCGGCCTGTGCACGATCATGTCGCTGGCCGTCGTGGTGAGCGGGATCGTCATCCACCGCCGCATCTTCAGCGACTTCTTCACCTTCAGGCCGGGCAAGGGACAGCGCTCCTGGCTCGACGCGCACAACGGCTTCTCGGTGCTGTCGCTGCCGTTCTACCTGATGATCCTGTACACCGGGCTGGTGACGCTGATGTTCTTCTACATGCCGTGGCCGGCGCTGGCGGCCTTCGGTGCGCAGCAGGCGCGCCCGGAAATGGCGAAGGTGATGCAGCCGCGCTTCGATACGCCGCCGCGTACTGGCAGCGCGGCGCCGCTGGCCGGGCTGGCGCCGCTGGTGGCGCAGGCGGACGCGCGCTGGGGCGCCGGCAAGGTGGGACGCATCGTCGTGACCCATCCCGGCGCCAGCGCGGCGCGCATCGCGATCGTGCGCGGCGACGGCGACCGGGTCTCGGTCGCACCGTCCTGGCTGCTGTTCGATGGCGCCAGCGGCGCCCTGCTGACGGCGCACGACACCAGCAGCGCCGCAGTCAGCACCTGGGGCGGCGCCTACGCGCTGCACCTGGGGCGCTTTGCCGATCCCCTGCTGCGCTGGCTGTACTTCATGAGCAGCCTGGCCGGCGCCGCGATGGTAGCGACCGGCATGATGCTGTGGGCGGTCAAGCGCCGGCAAAAGGCGCAACAAGCCGGCGTCGGGCTGCTGCTGGTCGAACGGGGGAATGTGGCCTGCGTGGCCGGCCTGTCGATCGCGGTGGCGGCATTCATGCTGGCCAACCGCCTGCTGCCGCTGGAGCTGGCGGCGCGTGCGCAGTGGGAAGTCCACTGCTTCTTCCTGGCCTGGGCCGTGGCGGCAATCTATGCGGCCTGCCGCCCGGCGGCGCGGGGCTGGCGCGCACTGGCGCTGGTGTCGGGCGCGCTGTGGGCCAGCCTGCCGCTGGTGAATGCCTGGACCAGCGGCCGCTCTTTCCTCGCCTTCGATGCCGCCTTCATCTGCATGGCTGGCATCAGCTGGTTCGTCAGTCGGCGGTCGCGATCGCCTTCTCGATATCCGCCCGCGTATAGCCCTGGGCGAAACGCTCGATGAAGTGGAAGGCATACGCGCGCAGATAGCTGCCGCGGCGCACCGCCAGGCGCGTCACGTTCTGGGCGAACAGGTGCGAGGCCTCGATCGCGCGCAGCCCCTTGTCGCGGCCGTGATCGAAAGCCATCGACGCCACGATGCCCACGCCCAGGCCCAGCGACACATACTGCTTGATGACGTCCGAATCCATCGCGGTGAGCACGATGTCCGGCGCCAGTCCGGCTTCGACGAAAGCCGCGTCGATGTGGCTGCGGCCGGTGAAGCCGACGTCGTAGGTGATCAAAGGATGCTCGGCCAGGTCTTCCAGGCGCAGCGGCGTCTTGCTGGCGAAGATCGGATGCCCCTCGGGCGCCACGATCAGGTGGCTCCAGCGGTAGCACGGGAAGGACACCAGGTCGGGGAAGGCCGACAGGCCTTCGGTTGCGATCCCGACGTCGGCCTTGCCCGACGCCACCCATTCGGCGATGTGTTCCGGTGAGCTCTGCTGCAGGGCGATGCGCACATTGGGGAAGGCGGCGCGGAACGACTGCACCACCTGCGGCAGCGCATAGCGCGCCTGGGTGTGGGTCACGGCGACCGTGAGCGTGCCGCTGTCTTGCGCGGCGTATTCGCGGCTGGCCTGCTGCAGGTTCTCGGCTTCGACCAGCAGCTTTTCGACGATGCGCAGGATGCCCTTGCCGGGCGGCGTGAGGCCGGTCAGGCGCTTGCCGTTGCGCTCGAAGATGACCACGCCGAGTTCCTCTTCGAGTTCGCGGATCTGGCGCGACACGCCCGGCTGCGAGGTGAACAGGGCGTTGGCGACTTCGGTCAGGTTGAAATCGCGGCGGGCCGCTTCGCGGACCGAGCGCAGCTGCTGGAAGTTCATATCGCGTTTCCTTCGTCGACGAACACTTCGATGCGGCGCGGACGCACGACCAGCGTCTCGCCTTCCTTGAGGCCCAGGCTGGCGAAGCGCTCGTTCGGCATCACCGCCTCGATGATCTGCTGGTTGTCGGCGCGCTCCAGGTCGAGCTGGGCCAGCGGGCCGATCGCATGCGCGCGGCGCAGTTTTGCCACCACGCCCGCGGCGCCAGGCGTGTAGCGCTCGACGTCCAGGTCGTGCGGACGCACGTAGCCGATGCCGGCGCCATCGCGCACGCCGGCATGCTGGGGCGCCTGGAAGCTCACGTCGCCGCTGGCCAGCACGCCGTCGGTGACGCGGCCGTGGAACAGGTTGACGTTGCCCAGGAAGCCGTAGACGAAGGGCGAGGCCGGGTTGTTGTACACCTGGTCCGGGCTGCCCAGCTGCTCGACGCGGCCCTTGTTCATCAGGACCACCTGGTCGGCCACTTCGAGCGCCTCTTCCTGGTCGTGGGTGACGAAGATCGAGGTCACGTGCAGGTCGTCGTGCAGGCGGCGCAGCCAGCGGCGCAATTCCTTGCGCACCTTGGCGTCGAGCGCACCGAACGGTTCATCCAGCAGCAGCACGCGTGGCTCGACCGCGAGCGCGCGCGCCAGGGCGATGCGCTGGCGCTGGCCGCCCGACAGCTGCGGCGGATAGCGGTCGGCGATCCAGTCGAGCTGCACCAGCTCGAGCAGCTTTTTGACTTTCTCGCGGATCTGCGATTCGCTCGGGCGATCCTTGCGCGGCTTGACGCGCAGGCCGAAGGCGACGTTCTCGAACACGGTCATGTGCTTGAACAGCGCATAGTGCTGGAACACGAAGCCGACCTGGCGTTCGCGCACGTGGCGGTGCGAGGAATCCTGGCCGTCGAGCAGCACGGAACCGGAATCCGGGTATTCGAGACCGGCGATGATGCGCAGCAGCGTGGTCTTGCCGCAGCCCGAGGGGCCGAGCAAGGCGGTCAGCTCGCCATCGGGGAACTGCAGCGAGACGTCGTCGAGCGCGGTGAACTGGCCGAACTGCTTGCGGATATGTTGTACTTCGATCGTCATGCGTGACTCCGGCGTTTCAGTGAGGGGCGGCTGCGGTCGAGGCCTTGCGGGACTCGTGCAGACGCCATTCGATAAAGGACTTGATGGCCAGCGTCACCAGTGCCAGCAGTGCCAGCAGCGATGCGACGGCGAAGGCGGCCGTGAAGTTGTATTCGTTGTAGAGGATCTCGACGTGCAGCGGCATCGTGTTGGTCTCGCCGCGGATGTGACCCGAGACCACCGACACCGCGCCGAACTCGCCCATCGCACGGGCATTACACAGGATCACGCCATACAGCAGGCCCCATTTGATGTTCGGCATCGTCACGCGCCAGAAGGTCGACCAGCCCGAGGCGCCCAGCACCAGCGCGGCTTCTTCTTCCTCGGTGCCCTGCTGCTGCATCAGCGGAATCAGCTCGCGCGCCACGAAGGGGAAGGTGATGAACACGGTGGCCAGCACGATGCCCGGCACCGCGAACAGGATCTTGATGTCGTGTTCCGCCAGCCATGGGCCGAACCAGCCCGAGGCGCCGAACACCAGCACATACATCAGGCCCGCGATCACCGGCGAGATCGAGAACGGCAGGTCGATCAGGGTCAAGAGGATGCTCTTGCCCCTGAATTCGAACTTGGCGATGGCCCATGCCGCCGCCACGCCGAACACCAGGTTCAGCGGCACCGAGATCGCGGCTGCGATCAGGGTCAGCTTGATGGCCGACAGTGCATCGGCATCGATCACCGATTCGACATACACCTCCCATCCCTTCTTGAGCGCCTCGGTGAACACCGCGGCGAGCGGGATGAACAGGAACAGGGTCAGGAAGATGAGCGCGACGGCGATCAGGCTGATGCGCACCCAGCCCGGCTCGAGCACGCTGGTGTCGAGGCGTTTATTGGTCGCCGGGCGCTTGGCCGGCGCCACGTTGTCGAGGACCGCGCTCATGACTTGCCCGCCCGTTTGCGCGTCCACGCCTGGAGAAGATTAATCGCCAGCAGCAGGATGAAGGAGAACACCAGCATCACCACCGCGATCGCGGTCGCGCCGGCGTAATCGTATTGCTCCAGCTTGGAAATGATGAGCAACGGCGTGATCTCGGACACCATCGGCAGGTTGCCGGCGATGAAGATGACGGAACCGTATTCGCCGGTGGCGCGCGCGAAGGCCAGCGCGAAGCCGGTCAGCAGCGCCGGGGTGATGGTCGGCAGCACCACGCGGATGAAGGTCTGCAGCGGCGCGGCGCCCAGGCTGGCGGCGGCTTCTTCCAGTTCCTTCTCGGCTTCTTCGAGCACCGGCTGCACCGTGCGCACGACGAACGGCAGGCCGATGAGGGTCAGCGCCACCACCACGCCCAGCGGCGTGAACGCCACCTTGATGCCCAGCGTGGCCAGGTACTGGCCGATCCAGCCGTTGTGGGCGTACAGCGCGGTGAGCGTGATGCCGGCCACCGCGGTCGGCAGCGCGAACGGCAGGTCGACCAGGGCGTCGACCAGGCGCTTGCCGGGGAACTGGTAGCGCACCAGCACCCAGGCCACGATGCCGCCGAAGACGACGTTGAGGGCAGCCGCGATCAGGGACGCGCCGAAACTGAGGCGGTAGGACGCCATCACGCGCTCGGACGTGACGGTCGCCCAGAAATCCGCCCAGCTCATGCTGAAGGTATTCAGGAACACCGCGGACAGCGGGATGAGGACGATCAGCGCCAGGTAGAACAGCGTAAAGCCCAGCGAGATGCCAAAACCGGGAATGACCCGTCCCGGCCGCCTGGGCTTGGTTGCTGCCGCGTTTCCCGGCAATGCAAGCGAAGTCATGCGAGTCCTTATTACAAATTCTTCTATCGGAATCGCATATTCTCACGCTATGCTCATAAAGCAAACGAAAGAATAATTATTTGTTTAGATGCGAATTGCTATGTGGCAGCGAGGCAAAAACGCATGTTCTTATGCGGAAAAATTCGTACGGAGCGCGTTATTTTTTGGCCGTCGTTGTGAAACACCAAATAAAAACGGCGAGCCTGGCATTGCCGGGCTCGCCGCATCGGTGCGAGGCGTGAGGTGCGGATTACTTGTTCGGCTGTGGCGTCAGGCGCAGATAAGGACGCGGCGCTTCGAAGCCTTTCGGGTACTTCTGCTTGATGACGTCGGGATCGGTGACGGTCAGCGGGATGATGACGTTGTCGCCATCCTTCCAGTTGCCCGGCGTGGCGACGGTGTAGCCGTCGGTCAGCTGCAGAGCGTCGATCACGCGCAGCACTTCGTCGAAGTTGCGACCGGTGCTCATCGGGTAGGTAATGGTCAGGCGGATCTTCTTGTTCGGATCGATCACGAACAGCGAGCGCACGGTGGCGGTGGCCGACTGCTCAGGATGGATCATGTCGTACAGGGTCGACACCGAACGGTCGGCATCGGCCACGATCGGGAAGCCGACCACGGTTTTCTGCGTCTCTTCGATATCCTTGATCCAGTCGATGTGCTTGTCGGCCGGGTCGACCGACAGCGCGATCGCCTTGACGTTGCGCTTGTCGAACTCCGGCTTGAGCTTGGCGGTCAGGCCCAGTTCGGTCGTGCACACCGGCGTGAAGTCGGCCGGGTGCGAGAACAGCACCACCCAGGAATCGCCCGCCCACTCGTGGAAGCGGATCTTGCCGATGCTGGAATCCTGTTCGAAATCGGGAGCGGTGTCGCCGAGGCGTAAGGTCATAGTCTTCTCCATGGTTGAGTCATACATAGCGCCGCCCGCAGGTGTGGGCAGGGACGGCTCTCAATAAACGCGCCATCCACGCGGATGGCTTCAAACAAAGCGGTTGTACAGCACGACGGCCCAGGTGGCGGCAGCCAGCAGCAGGGTCAAGGCCACCGCGGCGCTGCCCAGGTCCTTGGCCGCCTTGGACAGCGGATGCCGTTCCAGCGAGATGCGGTCGACCACCGCCTCGATCGCCGAATTGATCAGCTCGACCACCAGCACCACGACCAGCACGCCGACCAGGGCCAGCTTCTGGAAGCCGGACACCGGCAACAGCAGCGCCACCACGGTGGCGATGACGATCAACACCACCTCTTGCCGGAACGCCGCTTCGCTGCGCCAGGCCCAGCGCAGGCCGTCCCAGGTATTGCGGCAGGCGGCGCCAATGCGCTCCAGGCCGCGCAAGGTCTTGAATTCGCTGATCGGGTTTTCCATCGTTCTTGGCATTCAAACATGCAGGAACGACATTATGCCCCGTCCGCGCACAAGCATGTGGCAAGTTGGCCTGCGACGCAACCCGCCGGTTTGCATGGTCTTTTCACATCATGGTATAAAGTGAACGATACTGCACTGCACCAACCACATCATGAAAATGGAAACCCCTACTCCAGCCAAGACGTCGATCCAGGTCATCGAACGCATGATGGCGCTGCTCGATGCGTTGGCGAGCTATACCGACCCTGTGAGCCTCAAGGAATTGTCGCGGGTGTCAGGCCTGCATCCTTCGACCGCGCACCGGATCCTCAACGACATGGTCGTCACGCGCTTCGTCGACCGGGTCGAGCCGGGAACCTACCGCCTGGGCATGCGCCTGCTGGAACTGGGCAATGTGGTCAAGAGCCGGCTGTCGGTGCGCGAAGCGGCGCTCGACGCCATGCGCGCCCTGCACCGCAAGACCCAGCAGACGGTCAACCTGTCGGTGCGCCAGGGCGACGAGATCGTCTACATCGACCGCGCCTTCTCGGAGCGTTCGGGGATGCAGGTGGTGCGCGCCATCGGCGGACGCGGCCCGCTGCACCTGACATCCACCGGCAAGCTGTTTCTGTCGGTGGACGACGTCAAGGCGATCCGCGCCTATGCCACCCGCACGGGGCTGTCCGGCCACACGCGCAATTCGATCACCGAACTGGCGCGGCTGGAACGCGAACTGAGCCTGGTGCGGGCGCGCGGCTATGCGCGCGACAACGAAGAACTGGAACTGGGCGTGCGCTGCATGGCGGCCGGCATCCATGACGACAGCGGCAAGCTGGTGGCGGGATTGTCGATCTCGGCGCCGGCCGACCGCTTGCAGGAAGACTGGCTCGAAGACCTGGTGCAGACGGCGTCGCGGATTTCGTCGACGCTGGGCTATCGGGCGGTGCCGAACGTATAACTCACCCGCGGCACTAACACGTCGTTCCCGCGAAGGCGGGAACCTAAGTCTTTCGCATCGACGAAATAAATAACGTAGGGTCGATGCCGGCAAGCTTGGGTTCCCGCCTCCGCGGGAACGACGGCATTAATGCGGCAACGCCGGCGCGCTGGCCGTGATGGTCGGCGCGCGCACCGCATCGACATCCATGCGGTCCGGCAGCGACTCGATCCAGCGGCGGATGCGGCCGGCGTCGGCCGTGCGCGACATCTTGCCTTTTGAATCCAGGAACACCATCACCACATTGCGGCCATGGATCATGGCCTGCATCACCAGGCAGCGCCCCGCTTCGTTGATGAAGCCGGTCTTTTGCAGGCCGATATTCCAGTCAGGCAGCGACACCAGGTAGTTGGTGTTCGCGTAATGCATGGTGCGGCCGCTGGCCTGCACGGTCGATTTCGGCGTGGTGGAGAATTCGCGCAGCAGCGGGTCTTCGTGGGCCGCCATCACCAGCTTGACGAGGTCGCGCGCGCTCGAAACGTTGCGGCTCGACAGGCCGCTCGAATCGACGTAATGGGTATCCATCATGCCGAGTGCGCGCGCCTTGGCGTTCATCGCGGTGACAAAGGCCTCGATGCCGCCCGGGTAGTTGCGGCCCAGCGCCGAGGCGGCGCGGTTCTCGGAACTCATGAGGGTGATGTGCAGCAGTTCGCGCCGCGTCATGCGCGAGCCGACCGACAGCCGTGAGCTGCTGTATTTCAGGCGGTCGACGTCGGCGTCGGTGACGCGCAGCACTTCGTCGAGGTCTTGCTTTGCCTCCATGACGACCATGCCGGTCATCAGCTTGGTGATCGAGGCGATCGGCAGCGCGACGTTGGCGTTCTTCTCGAACAGCACTTCGGCGCTGTTCTGGTCGACCACATAGGCGACGCTGGAACGCAGGGACAGCGGATCGTCGGTCTTGTGCAAGCCAGCCTTGTCGCCCGCCGTCGCGGCCGCCGCAACTGCGACGGCGCCTGCTGCCGCGGTGCGTGCCGGATGATAGGTGACGACGCGCTTGCCGTTGACGGTCCGGACCCGGCGCACCATGCGCTGGCCATTGTCGCCGGCGACCGCGACTTCCTTGCGCTTCTTGGTGGTCTTGGCCTTGGCTTTGCGCTTGGGCTTTTTCTTGGCAACCTTGGCAGGCTTGGCTTTCTTCGCTTGTTCGGTTGCGCCCGCACCTGCGCCCGCCCCCGCACCGGATGCCTGCATGGGTGCAATAGCGAACAACGTGGCGACAACTGCAGCCAAAGCAAGTTTAAACATCGAGACGCCCCTGGACCAAACTGATGAGATACAGATGGAAGTGTAGCGGAACGACGCTCGATCGCAAGAGAAAAGAATATTCTGTGCGGCAATAATCCGCAAAAACCAACAGACTCTTCCTTGCGAAACTTTCGTTTAATATCAACGAGATATTATTACTTGTTACTTTAGTCCATGAAGCGGGCGAACACGTGGCTGGGTTCGCGCTCGGTTGCCAGGCTGTTCTCGATCCGCGCCGGATCGGCCCAGCCCAGCGCCATGCCGCACACCACCATCTCGCTCGCCGGCAGCCCCAGTTCGGCCGCGATGATCCGATGATACTGCGTAAAAGCGGCTTGCGGGCAGGTATCCAGTCCCCTCGCTCGCGCCGCCACCATGATGTTCTGCAAGAACATCCCGTAATCGAGCCAGGAGCCCTGCTCCATGATGCGGTCGATAGTAAAGATCATCCCGACCGGCGCATCGAAGAAGGCGAAGTTGCGCCCATGCTGGGCCGCCATGCCGGCTTTGTTATCGCGCGTCAGGCCCAGCAGGCTATATAAATCCCAGCCGACCTTGCGGCGCCGGTCGATATACGGCGACACCCATTCGCGCGGATAGTAGGGATATTCCTCGTGGTGCTGGGCGGCCTGCCCGGGGTCGGCGTACGCCGCCAGGATCGCGCCCGACAGGCGCGCGCGCGCTTCCCCGGTCAGCACGTGGACTTTCCACGGCTGGGTGTTGGTGCCGGACGGCGCGCGCGCCGCCACGTCCAGGATGCGGGCGATGTCTTCGCGCGCGACCGGCTTGTCGAGGAAGGCGCGGATCGAACGGCGCGAGGTGATGGCGGCGTCGACCGCTGCCTGGCCGGGATTCTCGATGGTCATGTGGTCTCCTTTGGTTTGCGCACGACGAAGGCGACGCCGGTGACGGCCACCGCCATTCCCGCCAGGCCGAGCGCGTTGAAGGCTTCGCCGAACAGCAGCCAGGCCATGATGGCCGTGGTCGGCGGGGTCAGGTACATCAGGCTCGTCACCTCGGTCGCCTGGCTGCGCCCGATGAGTTTGAACAGCAGGAAGATGGCGCCGATCGACAGCGCGAACACCGACCACAGCCAGGCGATGATGAAGTCGGCGCTCCAGGTCACCGTCGAAAACGCCGGATCGAGGTCTTCCAGCCACACCGCGATCGGCGCCAGCACCAGCACCGTGGCCCCGAACTGGATCGCGGTGCCGCTGCGCAGGTCGAAGCGGGGGCAGAAGCGGCGCTGGTACATGGTGCCGGCCGTAATGCTCAGCAGCGCGAACACGCACAGGCCGAGGGCGGCGGGCGACAGGCCGGCCAGGCCCAGCTTGGCATAGACCACCAGGGCCACGCCGGACAGGCCGAGCAGCAGGCCCAGCCACTGGATCGGCCGCACCCGCTCGCCGATCAGCGGCGCGGCGGCGGCGGTGAGGATAGGCTGCATGCCGACGATCAGGGCGGTCAGCCCCGCCGGCATGCCGAGCTTGATGGCGGCCCACACGCCGCCCAGGTAGCCCGCCTGCAGCAGCAGGCCCGAGACCGCGAGGTGCAGGACCTGGCCGCGCGGCCAGGGCGCGCGGCAGAGCAGGATCAGGGGCAGCAGCACCGCCAGCACACCCAGGCAACGCACGATGAGGAAGGTCAGCGGCGGCGCGTACGGCAGGCCGAGCTTCGCGACGATGAAACCCGTGCTCCAGAGGAAGACAAAGAACAGGGGCACGGGCGACAGCCAGGAGCTGCCGGAGATGGAAGGTGCGTGGGTCGACATGGTCCTGGCAATGCGCCGTGATAGTGCACGGCACTTATTGAATATACAAGCGCAAATCGCAAGCACCGAGTCTAGCATGCGCTCTACCATGGGGTTTTGGGCGGCTGAAAGATGCATTCGATTTGCGCCAGATCAATTGACTTTTCTTGCATTAAATGCATTCAAGAAAATTATGTATCTTGGATGGTGCATCGCATCAAAAACGCTTGACGCATGAAGCGAACTGACAGAAAATCTGCCCTGTTGCGGTGCACAAAAAGAGTTTCGTCGCTTTTTATGAAGAACCTGTCTCACAGAGCAATAGTCCATTCTTGAAACGACATATTTGGAGAGCCACATGTTTGCAATCCCTGAACAATTTTCGAACGCCACCAAGGCTAGCCTGGAATCCCAATTCGCCCTGTTTTCGGCACTGACTTCGAAGACCTTCGAAGGCGTGGAGAAGCTGGTTGAGCTGAACATCAGCACCGCACGCTCGACCCTGGAAGATTCGTCGGCCGCTGCTCGCCAGCTGCTGAGCGCCAAGGACCCACAAGAATTCTTCTCGCTGACCGCCTCGCAAGCCCAGCCGAACGCCGAGAAAGCCCTGTCGTACAGCCGCCAGCTGGCCTCGATCGCCACCGGCACCGGCGCCGAATTCTCGAAAGCCGCCGAAAGCCAGATCGTCGAAGCCAACCGCAAGGTCATCTCGCTGGTCGACGAAGTGAGCAAGAACGCCCCGGCCGGCTCGGAAAGCTTCGTCGCCGCCGTCAAGACCGCGATCAGCAACGCCAACGCCGGCTACGAGCAATTCAGCAAGACCTCCAAGCAGGCGGTCGAAGCGCTGGAAAGCAATATGAACGCCGCCGTGTCGCAATTTTCTGCGACTGCTGCTAAAGCTGGCAATGCTGCCAGCGCTGCCACGGCTGCCGCTGCGGCCTAAGCTGCGGCTGGTCAAATAAAAAGGCCGCCAGACGCAGTCGCGTCTGGCGGCCTTTTTATTTCTGCCCGGCGAACCTACTCGCCCAGATACGCCGCCTGTACCCGCGGATCGTTCAACATATCGCGCGCATTGCCGGTCATGGTGATCGCGCCCGAATCCATCACGTAGCCGCGGTGCGCGGCCTGCAGCGCCAGTTTCGCGTTCTGCTCCACCAGCAGGATCGTGATGCCTTGCTGCGACACGTCGCGGATCACCTCGAAGATCTTCTCGACCATGATCGGGGCCAGGCCCATTGACGGCTCGTCCAGCAGCAGCAGGGTCGGATGGCACATTAGCGCGCGCGCCATCGCCAGCATCTGCTGTTCGCCGCCCGACAGGGTGCCGGCCAGCTGGCTGGAGCGCTCTTTCAGGCGCGGGAAGACGGTGTACCACTTCTCGATGTCGGCATCGATCGCGGCCTTGTCGTCGCGCGTGTAAGCGCCCATCAACAGGTTTTCGTGGATCGACATGCGGGTGAACACGCCCCGCCCTTCCGGCACCATGGCCAGCTTCTGGCGCACCATCCGGAACGACTGCGTGCCGCGCAGCGGCTGGCCGAGATACTCGATCGCCCCCTCGACCTTGCACGGCGGGAGGGTGCCGGTGATGGCCTTCAGGGTCGTGGTCTTGCCGGCGCCGTTGGCGCCGATCAGCGTCACCAGCTCGCCTTTCGCCACCTCGAGGTCGACGCCCTTGACCGCCTTGATGCCGCCATAGGCGACCTTCAGGCCGGCGATTTTCAGAACGATGTCAGCCATCAGTGGGCACCTCCCAGGTAGGCGTCGATCACGGCCTGGTTTTTCTGGATCTCGCCTGGCAGGCCTTCGGCGATCTGCTTGCCGTATTCGAGGACCGTGATGCGGTCGCACAGGCCCATCATGAGCTTGACGTCGTGCTCGATCAGCAGCACGGTCCGGCCCTCGGCCTTGATTTTTACCAGCAGCTCGCGCAGCGCCAGCTTTTCGGTGGCGTTCATGCCGGCCGCCGGTTCGTCCAGCGCCAAGAGCTGCGGATCGGTGGCGAGCGCGCGCGCGATTTCCAGGCGGCGCTGGTCGCCGTACGACAGGAACTTCGCGGTGCGGTTGGCATACTTTCCGATGCCGACGAAATCGAGCAGCTCCTGGGCGCGCAGGCGGATCGCGGCTTCCTCTTCGCGCGCCGCCTTGTGGCGCAGGATCGCGCCCAGCACGCCCTGCTTCGTGCGCACGTGGCGGCCGACCATCACGTTCTCGAGCGCGCTCATCTCGCCGAACAGGCGGATGTTCTGGAAGGTGCGCGCGATGCCGGCCTTGGCCACGTCATGCGGCGCCGACGGCGAGTACGGCTTGCCGGCCAGCTCGAAGCTGCCGCTGTCCGGTTGGTACAGGCCCGTGATCACGTTGAAGAAGGTGGTCTTGCCGGCGCCATTGGGGCCGATCAGGCCATAGATCTGGCCCTGCATGATCCGGATGCCGACGTCGGTCAGCGCCTGCAGGCCGCCGAAGCGTTTATTGACGCCCTGGATATCGAGGAGGATTTGTTCGCTCATGGTCTGTTCACTCATCACGCGCTCAAACCTTCTTCTTCTTCGCGCGCCAAAGCGGCGTTGGGACGCTCTTCCTTGTTCGGCGACGGCCACAGGCCGGCCGGGCGGATCAGCATGATCAGCACCAGGGCCAGGCCGTACAGCAGCTGGCGCAGCACCTCGGCCTCGATGATCACCTTGCCGAACACGGCCTGCTGCAACGGATCGACCACGTGGCGCAGCACCTCGGGCAAGGCCGCCAGCAGCACGCCGCCCAGCACCACGCCCGGGATATGGCCGATGCCGCCCAGGACCACCATCGCCAGCACCGCGATCGATTCGGTCAGCGAGAACGATTCGGGCGATACAAACCCCTGGAACGCGCCGAACATCGCGCCGGCCACGCCGCCGAAGGACGCCCCCATCGCGAACGCCAGCAGCTTGACGTTGCGGGTATTGATGCCCATCGCCTTGGCCGCGATCTCGTCTTCGCGGATCGCCACCCAGGCCCGGCCCAGGCGCGAATGCTGCAGGCGGCTGGTGATGAAGATCGTCGCGATCACCATCGCCAGGAACAGGAAGTAATAGGCGTTCACCGAGGGCATCGCATAGTCGCCGATCATGACGTTGGCGCCGGAGCCCGGCTCGCCCGCCAGCGACACCCCGAACACGCGGATCGGGTCGATCATATTGATCCCCTGCGGCCCGTTGGTGAAGTTGATCGGGTCGTTCAAGTTGTTCATGAAGATGCGGATGATCTCGCCGAAGCCCAGCGTCACGATGGCGAGGTAGTCGCCGCGCAGCTTGAGGGTCGGGGCGCCCAGCAGCGCGCCGCACAGCGCGGCGAACAGCGCCGCCAGCGGCACGATGGCCCACAGCGACAGGTGGATGCCGTTGGTGGCGATCTCGGGACCGAAGAAGGCCACCAGCGCTTCGCCGATGGCCGGCGAATAATAGATGAGCGATTCGAGCAGCGCCGCGAACTGCGGCGACGAGAACAGGCCGACCAGGTAGGCGCCGACCGCGAAGAAGGCGATATAGCCCAGGTCGAGGAGGCCCGCGAAGCCGACCACGATGTTCAGGCCCAGCGCCAGCATGATGTACAGCAGCGCGATGTCGATGATGCGCACCCACGAGTTGCCGAACTGCGAAGCGACGAAGGGGAAGATCAGCATCAGGATCAGCACCGCCGCCATGCTGATATAAGCCTGGCGCGGCTTGTGCTGGGTATCGAAGGTAAGGAGTGCCATGGTGTGCTCCTCGTGGTCAGGCGCGGTCGGCCACGCGTTCGCCCATGATGCCGGACGGCCGCAGGGTCAGGACCAGGATCAGCACCACGAAGGCGAAGATGTCCTGGTAGTGGCTGCCGAGGAAGCCGCCGGTCAGGTCGCCGATATAGCCGGCGCCGAGCGCTTCGATGATCCCTAGCAGCAGGCCGCCGAGCATGGCGCCATAGATGTTGCCGATCCCGCCCAGCACCGCGGCGCAGAAGGCCTTCAGGCCCGGCAGCACGCCCATGGTGAAGGTGATCGACGCATAGTTGGCGCCCCACATCACGCCGGCGACGGCCGCCAGCGCGGCACCGATGGCGAAGGTGGCGACGATCACGCGATTCGCGTCCACGCCCATCAGGCCGGCCACGCGCGGGTTTTCGGCCACGGCGCGCATCGCGCGGCCCATCTTGGTGCGCTCGACCAGCAGCACCAGGGCGCCCATGGCGACGGCCGCCAGCACCAGCAGCAGCACTTGCGTCTGCGAGATCATGGCGCCGCCGATCATGATCGGTTCGGACGACAGCAGTTGCGGGAACGGGATCGGGCTGCGGCCCCAGATCATCATGGCGAAGGTCTGCAGCAGGATCGAGACGCCGATCGCCGTGATCAGCGGCGCCAGCCGCGGCGCGTTGCGCAGGCGGCGGTAGGCGACGCGTTCGATGAGGATGCTGACCAGCATGGTGAGGGGAATCGCGCCGAGGATGGCGACCGCCAGCTGGACATAGCCCGGCAGGCCGGGAATATACGCCTCGAGCAGTTGCAGGATCGTCAGGCCGAGCATGGCGCCGATCATCAGCACGTCGCCGTGGGCGAAGTTGATCAGGTTGAGCACGCCGTACACCATCGTGTAGCCGAGCGCGACCAGCGCATACATACTGCCCAGCACCAGGCCGTTCAGTAGCTGTTGAATAAATGTTTCCATCGTTCCGCCTGTATTGAGCCGCCTGTATTGATTCCAGCAAAAACGGCACCGCGGGATGACTCCCGAAGTGCCGTTCATGGTCTGGTTCACCATGACTAATTTTCCGAGCTCGCCATCATAACTTGGCTTTTGGAAAACTAATCATGGTAAATCGTTACTGTAGCAAATTTTGTTTTCTGAGAAAACGAAAAATAAAGTTCAGGCGGATGGCGGTGCCGGCTCGGTCCTTGCGCCGTCCAGGCCTTTTGGCAGCGGGAAGGTCACGTGTTCCTCAACGCCTTCGAGCGCGCGCACGCTGGCCGCGCCCAGTTCTTTCAGGCGGTCGATCACGGCCTGCACCAGCACCTCGGGCGCCGAGGCGCCGGCGGTCACGCCGATCCGCTTCTTGCCCGCGATCCAGCTGGGGTCGATCTTGCCGGCGTTGTCGACCATATAGGCCGGCGTGCCCATTTTTTCGGCCACTTCGCGCAGGCGGTTCGAGTTCGAGCTGTTCGGGCTGCCCACGACCACCACGACCTCGACCTGCGGCGCCATGAACTTCACGGCTTCCTGGCGGTTGGTGGTGGCGTAGCAGATATCGCCCTTCTTCGGCTCGATGATGTTCGGGAAGCGCGCCTTGAGCGCCGCGATGATGTCCAGGGTGTCGTCGACCGACAGGGTGGTCTGCGACACATAGGCCAGCAGTTCCGGATTGCGCACTTGCAGCGTCTGCACGTCGTCGACCGTCTCGACCAGGTGCATGCCTTCTTCGGCCTGGCCCATGGTGCCTTCGACCTCGGGGTGGCCGTCGTGGCCGATCATGATGATCTCGGCGCCCTGCTTCCTCATCTTCGCCACTTCGACGTGGACCTTGGTTACCAGCGGGCAGGTGGCATCAAAAATGGTGAGTCCGCGCGCCTCGGCGTCGGCGCGCACGGCCTTCGAGACGCCGTGGGCCGAGAACACCAGCGTGTTACCTGGCGGGACGTCTTCGAGTTCCTCGATGAAGATCGCGCCCTTGGTGCGCAGGTCTTCGACTACATAGGCGTTGTGCACGATTTCGTGGCGCACGTAGATCGGCGCGCCGAATTGTTTCAGGGCGCGCTCGACGATCTCGATCGCACGGTCCACGCCGGCGCAGAAGCCGCGCGGCTGGGCCAGCAGAATTTCGTTTTCCATCATTATTCCTGTCGTCCTTACAGAACCGAAATCAGTTTCACTTCGAATTGCAGGGCGCGGCCGGCCATCGGGTGGTTGAAATCGAACAGGGCCGAATCGGCGCGCGATTCCAGCAGGACTCCGGCGAAACGGCCGCCCTTCGGCGCGTTGAACTCGACCACCTCGCCCACGTTGTACTCCGTGCCCGGCACTGAATTTTCTTCCAGCGTGGCTTTCGACACCGACTGGATCAGCTCGGGATTGCGCTCGCCGAATGCCTCCGCAGCGCTGAGCTCGAAGGTCTGGTGCGTGCCTTCCGGCATGCCGATCAGGCGCGCCTCGAGGAAGGGCGCCAGCTGGCCCTGGCCCAGCAGCAAGGTGGCGGGTGTGCCATTGAAAGTCGTGACCACATCCGAACCGCCGGCGACTGCCAGGCGGTAATGCAGGGTCAGGTAAGAGGATTCGTTGACGACGGGAGCAGCGTTGGACATGTTCTTTGTGATGACGGGCATACCTGATCAGGCAAAGCGCTATTGTAAGCCACGCGCGCCGCTTGCGCCTTGGCTGCCTCTTTTTTTAGCGAGGAATCAAATATGGGAATTTGCGATTGGCCTGAACAAGACCGTCCACGCGAGCGCCTGCTGCGCGATGGACCGCATGCGCTGTCTGACACCGAATTGCTGGCGATTTTCCTGCGCGTGGGCGTGGCGGGAAAAAGCGCGGTGACCCTGGCCGGCGATACGCTGGCGCACTTCGGCTCGCTGCACCGGCTGCTGCATGCCGAGTCGGGCGAGTTCGGCCGGCTGCACGGCCTGGGACCGGCCAAGTACGCGCAACTGCAGGCCGCGCTCGAGCTGGCGCGGCGCGCGGTGGCCGAACAGTTCCGGCGCGAGGCGCTGTGCTCGCCCGAGGCGGTGCGCCACTACCTGCGCAGCCAGTTCGCACTGCAGACCCATGAATCGTTCATGGTGCTGTTCCTGGACGTGAAGAATCGACTGATCAATTGCGAAGAAATGTTCAGAGGCACGCTCACGCATACGAGCGTCTATCCACGCGAGGTGGTCAAGGCGGCGCTGCGGCGCAATGCGGCCGGCGTGATCCTGGCGCACAACCACCCATCCGGCGTGGCCGAACCAAGCGAAGCAGACCTGCGGCTGACAAGTGCCCTGGTGCAGGCGCTGTCTCTGGTCGACATCCGGGTGCTCGATCACTTCGTGGTGGCGGGCAACCAGGTGCATTCCTTTGCCGAGAGTGGGCAGTTGTGACGGATAAACCTCAGCAAAGCCTCGCCCGCGTCCTTACGCACGCTGTCATGTTTGCTTGAAATTACACAGCGTAAACAGCGAGTTACGACACTCATCAGGAATTGTTAAATTTTTCCATCAAATAAAGACACCTTTGTTTTTCGTAAGTGATTGATTCCGCTTTGCTTTTCACGCTATACTCTCATTTTTCCAAGTCTGGAACATATTTAAGGAGTGCACTATGGCACGTGTTTGCCAAGTAACCGGCAAGGGTGTGATGGTTGGTAACAACGTCTCCCACGCTAACAACAAAACGAAGCGTCGTTTCCTGCCTAACCTGCAGAACCGTCGTATCTACGTCGAATCCGAAAACCGTTGGGTTTCGCTGCGTCTGTCGAACGCCGGCCTGCGCGTGATCGACAAGCTCGGCATCGACGTCGTGCTGGCCGACATGCGCGCCCGCGGCGAAAAAGTTTAATTAGGGAGCTATCATGGCAAAAACTGGCCGCGACAAAATCAAGCTGGAATCGACCGCAGGTACCGGTCACTTCTACACCACCACCAAGAACAAGCGCACGATGCCGGCGAAGATGGAAATCACCAAATTCGACCCGAAAGCACGTAAGCACGTGATCTACAAGGAAACCAAGATCAAGTAATCGATCTTGTCTTCTTGACGAAGCCGCCGGCGCGCAAGCCCGGCGGCTTTTTTGTTGTCCCCTCAATCCGCGCTACCATCGGGGGATGACCTGTCTGCCTTCCTCTTCCACCTTCGTTCCCACCCCTAGCCAAAACCGTCTCGATGCCCTCGATGTTCTGCGCGGCTTTGCACTGATCGGCATCTGCATCGCCAACGTCGAATTCTTCAACCGCCCCGTGGCCGAAACCGGCAACGGCATTCCGGCCGGGCTGCACGGCCTGGACTGGCTGGTGGCCTTCGTCGCCGCGTATTTTGTTAGCGGCAAGTTCTGGACCATTTTCTCGCTGCTGTTCGGCATGGGTTTCGCCCTGATGCTGGAACGCGCGCGCACGGCCGAGCGCCCTTTCCTGCCCGCCTATGGCCGCCGGATCGCCGTCCTCGGCCTGCTCGGCCTGCTGCACTACGTGCTGCTATGGAGCGGCGACATCCTGATCAGCTATGCGATCGGCGCGCTGGCCTTGATGCTGATGCTGTTCGCCAGCGGACGCTGGATGATCGCCGCCATGGCCGCCTGCTTCCTGCTGGCCCAGCTGCCGGCCTTTCGCTTCGCCGGCTGGCTGGTCACGCCGCTCGTGTTCGCCGGCCTGGTGGGCGTGTACCTGCGCAGCGAACGACGCGCGCTGTTCCCGCTGGTGGCGATCGTCCCGGGCAGCCTGATGCTGCTAGCGGCCGTGCTCAACTTGGTCCGTGGCGAGGGCGATATGGGGGCGCTGCTGGCGATCGGCGCCGTCCTGGTGCTGCTCGGCTTGCTAACCTGGGGCTTCGAGCAGCCCGAACGAGCACGGCCGCTGCGGGCCGGCATCGCGATCTTCATGCTCACTTATGGCCTGACCGCGCTCGACGGCGGCATCCGCCACTTCGCGCCCCAGCTGGCGCCAGCGTCCAGCGTCAGCGCCACCGGCGAAGAGACCGACGCCGCGTCCGCCACCCTCTTGCAATACCGCGAGCGCACGGCGCGCAGCATCGAAGAGAAGCAGGTGCTTACCAACGGCAGCTATGCGGACGCGGTCGCGATGCGCGTGGGCCACCTGGAGGCGCGCATGCGCGACGAAACCGGCTTCGTCGTGGTGGGCGTGAGCGTGTTCCTGGTCGGGGTCTGGTTCGTGCGCTCCGGCGTGATCGCCAACGCCGTCCGCCATTTGCCCCTGTTCAGGCGCCTGGCCGTGGGCGGGATCGGCTTCGGGGTTGGGCTTGGCCTGCTCAGCAGCCTGATCAGCACCGGCCGTCCGCCCGGCGCCGACGACGGGGGCTATGACCTGGCGAACGCCTTGATGACCCTGGGCAGCTTGCCCGCCTCGCTCGGCTACGTCGCGGCGGTGCTGCTGGCGCTGTACAGCAAGGGCATGCTGGCCCGGGTGCGCATCCTGGCGCCGTTCGGGCGTATGGCGCTGAGCAATTACCTGATGCAGTCGCTCGTGTTTTCGCTGCTGTTTTACGCCCACGGGCTGGGGCTGTGGGGCATCGGCAGGACGGAGCAGGTCGGTATCGCGCTGCTGCTGTGTGCGCTGCAGATCGTGTTCAGCCACTGGTGGCTGACGCGATTCCAGTACGGGCCGCTCGAGTGGGCGTGGCGGGCGCTGACTTACCTGAGCTGGCCGCCGATGCGGCGTGGCGCTTAAGGCACAAACGGCACAAACAACAACGGCTTCCGAAGAAGCCGTTGTCTTTACCATCTACCGATCGCCAGGATCAGGCGTAGGTGCGCAGGCGGATCGAAAAGTCCTGCAGTGCCTTGATCTTCGATGCTTCGGCGCGGTTGCACCAGTCCTGCAGCTGGTGCAGCAGCTGGTCGCGGGTCGAATGCGAACGCTCCCAGATGGCGCCCAGCTCCACGCGCATGGTGTGCATGGTCTCCAGCGCCTTGCTGTGCTGGAACAGCTCGACCAGTTGCTGCTGCTGCGACGATTCCAGCTTGGCCGGCTCGCGCTGCATCAGCTTGCGCGAACTTTTCAGGAAGCGCGATTCCAGTTGCGCCTTGTGCTTGAGGTGCTCGAATTCTTCGTGGAAGGCGTGGCGCACCGACTTGGCATACTTGGCCATCACGTCGTAGCGGTTGGCGATCACCGACTGCAGTGTATCGAAGTCGGCTTGCACCTTGTCCTTGGCCAGCTTCGGCTTCGGCGCCACCTTCTTGACCTTGGCCAGGCCGACCATTTCCAGCATGCGGATATAGCCCCAGCCCAGGTCGATCTCATACCACTTGCTCGACAGCTTGGCCGAGGTGGCATAGGTGTGGTGGTTGTTGTGCAGCTCTTCGCCACCGATCAGGATGCCCCACGGGAAGATATTGGTCGCGGCATCGTTGCAATCGTAGTTGCGATAACCCCACCAGTGACCCAGGCCATTGATGATGCCGGCCGCCGTGATCGGGATCCACATCATCTGGATCGCCCACACGGTCAGGCCGAGTACGCCGAACAGGGCAACGTTGATCACCAGCAGCGACGCGACGCCCAGCATGCTGCGGCCGGTGTACACATGGCGCTCGATCCAGTCGTCCGGCGTGCCATGGCCATACTTGTCCATGGTTTCCTTGACCTTGCTTTCGGCACGGTACAGCTCGGCGCCTTCGAACAGCACCTTGCGGATGCCGCGCGTCTGCGGGCTGTGCGGATCTTCTTCGGTATCGCACTTGGCGTGGTGCTTGCGGTGGATCGACGCCCATTCCTTGGTGACCTGGCCGGTGGTCAGCCACAGCCAGAAGCGGAAGAAGTGGCTCGGGATCGGATGCAGGTCGAGCGCACGGTGCGCCTGGTGACGATGCAGATAGATCGTCACGGCGGCGATCGTGATATGCGTGACCACCAGCGTGTAGATCACGATTTGCCAGGCCGAGAAATCGAGCAGGCCGGTGGACAAGAACGACAGCACGGCGTGCAGGGCGTCGTTAAAGAAATTCATTCAGTCTCCAAAGGGCTTATTCAATGTGCAACCACTGTGACCGCACACCTATAACCCGGGCATTTTACGTGGTTCTACTGCCGCACGGCAGTTTTACTTGCCCAAATTTGCGTCAGCCCCGATGTCGTCCCGGCCTTCTTCCTGTGGAGTCCGCCCCACCACCTTCGTGATGTGGGCGTCGAGCAAGCGCGTGTCCATCGACGGATGTCCGAGTTTGATCGCGCCGGAATGCACAAGTGCGTAGATCTTGCGGTTCACTTCGGAGATCGGACCGCCCTGCCCGTTCTCCGGGTCGCCAAGCCAGAAGCCGACTTCGAGTTCGTAGCCGTCGGCCACGAAGGCATTGAGCAGCACGTTCGGCGCCGGCGTCTCGAGCACGCGCGCCACGCCGATCGGCTGAGCTTCCAGCAGCGGCATGACCACGGACAGGTCGCTGTCGTAGGACACGACCAGCTTGGTGATCGCGCGCACGTTGCGGTTGGTGCCCGACTGGTTCAGCACCACGCCCGTGATCAGCATCTCGTTCGGCAGCAGCGTCTGCGTGCCGTCGGAACCGCGCAACACCGTGTAGCGCGTGTTGATGCGCGCCACCTTGCCGGAATATTTATCCAGCGTGATCGGATCGCCGATCGACAGGCTGCGCTCGAATAGGATGATGAAACCGGACACGTAGTTACTGGCGATGCGCTGCATGCCCAGACCCAGGCCGACACCCAACGCGCCGCCGAACACCGACAGCACGGTCAGGTCGAGCCCGGCCAGCGACAGGCTGAACAGCACCGCGACCAGGATCAGGGCCGCGCGGCCCACGCGCGCCATCGCCACCCTGAGCGAGCTGTGCATGCGCTCGAAGCCCATCAGGCGTTCTTCGAGCGCGGCGCCGGCCCACAGCGCCAGCATCATCAGCACGACGATCGAGATCGCGCCCTGCAACAGGTCGGCGATCGAAATCTTGTTCTTGCCGACCGGCAGGACGGTATTTTCGAGGACCCTGATCACGTCCGGCAGGATGCCGGTCAGGTGCATGGCGACGATGATCCAGACCACGAAGGCAAACACCTTCTCGAAGGTCTGCAAGGCCGCGCCCACCTGGCCGCGCCGCGCGAAGGCGCGCCGCAGCAGGTAGAAGAAGGTGCGGATCACCGCAAGCGAGATGAACAGCGGCAGCGCCACGCGCAGCAGCGACACGCCCTGGTATTGCTCCAGCACGGTCTTGGCCAGCGCCAGCAGACCGACGGTCAGGAGCGGCCACAGCACGCGGCTGAAACTGCCCAGGCCGACACTGATCAGGCCGCCCGTCTGGGCCCGGTCTTTCAGCAGCGAGCGGTGAATCAGCCGCGCCAGGCCCCAGCTCACCGCTACGCACAGGGCAAGGGCGACGATCTGCCAGACGATGGCGGGACGGCGGGCATCGTCCAGCAGGACGTTCAGCAGGTCTGACAGCGGCATCGGAACTCCTTACTCTCCGTCCGCGGCTGCGGCTGCGGCTGCGTCCGCGTCCGCCTCATCGGCGACAACGGCCTTGACCGGCTTGGCCAGCGCCTTGCGCTGCAGGACGGCGGCGAAGAAGCCGTCCGTTTGATGCTGGTGCGGCAGCAGTTTCAGGTAGTCGCCCATCTCGAGCGGGATCTTTTGTTCGGCCAGCACCTGGCTCATCGGCACCAGCTCGAAATCGGCGTGATTGGCCAGGAAGCCTTCGACGATGAAGTCATTCTCTTCGTTCAGCAGGCTGCAGGTAGCATACACCAGGCGGCCACCGCCCTTGACCAGGCGCGCGGCGGCGTCCAGGATCGAGGCTTGCTTCTCTTGCATCTCAGCCACGGCGCCCGCCTGCTGGCGCCACTTGACGTCCGGATTGCGGCGCAGGGTACCCAGGCCCGAGCATGGTGCATCGACCAGCACGCGGTCGATCTTGCCGGCCAGACGTTTAACTTTCGCATCGCGCTCGTGCGCGATCACCACCGGATGCACGTTCGACAGGCCACTGCGCGCCATGCGCGGCTTCAGCTTGGTCAGGCGCTTCTCGGACACGTCGAAGGCGTACAGGCGGCCGGTATTGCGCATCAGCGCACCCAGGGCCAGCGTCTTGCCGCCGGCGCCGGCGCAGAAGTCGACCACCATCTCGCCGCGGCGCGCGCCGACGATCTGGGCCAGCACCTGGCTGCCCTCGTCCTGCACTTCGATTGCGCCTTCCTTGAACAGCGGCAGGTTCTGCAGCGCCGGCTTTTTCATCACGCGCAGGCCCAGCGGCGCGAACGGCATCGGCTCGGCCACGATCGGCGCTTGCGCCAGCTGGGCGATCACGTCGTCGCGATCGGCCTTGATGGAATTGACGCGCAGGTCCAGCGGCGCCGAGGTGTTCAGTACGGCCGCCAGTTCCAGGGCTTCCTGCTCACCGAACTGGGCCACCAGCTTGTCGTACAGCCATTGCGGCAGGTTCGCGCGGATCGGGCCCGGCAGCAGGTTGCGGTCGACTTCCTTGATGCGGGTGAGGAACTCGGTCTCGTCTTCGGTCAGGCCGCCGATGCTGTCGATGCCGACAGTCTCGGCCAGGCCCAGCAGGGCCAGCTTGCGCATCGAAGGCGTGTTGCCATGGCCGGCGAAGTCGGTGAAGAACGATTTATTGCGCAGCACGGCATACACGGCTTCGGCGATGACGCCGCGCTCGCGGCCGCCGAAGCGCGGGTTGTCCTTGAAGAAGCGCGACAGGGTGACGTCGGCTGGCGAAGTAAAACGGAGAATCTCGCGCAAGACTTCTTCGGTCTTGGCGACGATCGCTGGAGGCAATCTCATGTAAATCCTTGATTAAATACTGATGGCGTCGGCCCGGGAGCGATCCATGGACTCGACGATGCGCACCGCGCCGTCTTCGATGACCAGGCGGTCTTCGATGAACAGGCGTACGGCGCGTGGGTAGATCTTGTGTTCCTCGGCCAGCAGGCGGGCAGCCAGCAGGTCCGGCGTGTCGCCCGGCAGGACGGGAATCCTGGCCTGCAGCACCGACGGGCCATGATCGAGTTCGGCGGTGACGAAGTGCACGGTCGCGCCGTGTTCGGTCATGCCGGCGTCAAGCGCCTGCTGGTGCGTGTGCAGCCCCGGGAACAGGGGCAGCAGCGACGGGTGAATGTTCAACATCCGGCCCGCATAGTGCTCCACGAAGGGCGCGGTCAGGATACGCATGAAGCCGGCCAGCACGACCAGGTCGGGCTGGAAGGTGTCGATGACTTCCTGCAATCTGGCGTCGAATTCGGCGCGGGTGGCGAAATCCTTGTTCGACACCACGGCGGTCGGGATGCCGCGCGACTGCGCATACGCCAGGCCGCCGGCGTCGGGTTTGTTGCTGATCACCGCTGCAATACGGGCAGGCCAGCCTTCAGCCTGGGCCGCGCGCACGACCGCTTCCATATTGCTTCCGCGGCCGGAAATGAGGATCACGATGTTTTTCATAGCCGGCATTGTACCGTAACGCCGGCTGCCAACCGCAGCCCTCAGGGAGGGTTTCCCGTGGCCTCAGGCGGTCGGCGGGACCGTTGCAAACGAGTAGAACACGCGGAACGGCACCTTCTTCTCGGCCCAGAATTCGGCCGCATCACGGAACACGTCGAGCAGGTTTTCGCGCGCTTCCTTGTCGAATTTCTGAGCGCTCGGCAACTGCTCGAGCACCACGATGAAGCCCGGCTGCGGGCCAGCTGCGTGGATGGTCTCGGTCAGGCAGGTGCGCAGCGCATCGAAATTCTTGCTGCACGGTTTGGGGAAATAAAAATTCTCGCCGATGCGGGCGCAGACCTGCTGCTTGGTGAGCGTATTGGCGCAGTGGGCATACAAGAAGTGATGACCGAGGCGCCCGGCCTCCTGTTGCAAATCGCCAACGTTAAACGCGCGAATCGCTTGAACAAGATTTGGCGCCACTCTCATCAACAAACTCATTTTTTCCTCAAATCGACCTGTCAATAACGCGCCATGGCGCCACCCCTCGCGGCGCTGGGTAGCGCTGCTACTTCTTACCTCGCTGTCGTTGCTATACGCCAATAAGTCCATGATTTGTGTAAGGGTAACGTTTTGTGGTATTGGAAGCAACCCAAATGTGAGTTTCAGATGCCTATTTGTAAGAATCGGTAGGTACATATGTGACACGAAAACACCGTATTGGGGGCCGGTTTCATTCTGGCGCGAGTTGTTGCGCGCTTTATTCGCTGTTACATTTTGTTGCCACGCGGATTCGATGGTTTTTTGCGATAGGCGTACCATCAAGTCTGTAACGAATCGACGAACCAAGTCGCACCACTCAACGAGGTACTACCATGAACTTGCAAGCCAAACTGATCATCTCGGCACTCGGCATCGCTACCCTGCCGCTGGCCCAGGCCGCCGACTTCGAAGACTTCGGCCGTGTGGTGCGTGTCGAGCCGCGTCTCGAGCAGGTCCGTACCCCGCGCCAGGAATGCCGTACCGAATACGTGCAAGTGCCAGTGCAGCAGGAACGCGGCGCAGGCGGCACGATCATCGGCGGTATCGCCGGCGCCCTGCTGGGCAGCCAGGTCGGCGGCGGCAACGGTAAGGTGGCCGCATCGGCAGCGGGCGCGATCGCCGGCGCCATGGTGGGCGACCGCGTCCAGAACAATGGCCGTCCGCAAGGCAGCAGTGTGCAAGAACAAGCGGTGCAGCAATGCCGCACCGTGGAAGCGATCGAATCGCGCACCGCCGGCTACAACGTGACCTATGAATACCGTGGCCAGAACTACACGTCGCTGATGAGCCGTGATCCGGGCAACCGCGTGCGCCTGCGCGTCTCGGTCGAGCCTCTGGACAGCTACAACGGCCAGGGCCAGGCATACAGCCAATACTGATCGCGCTGTCGATCCACGCCGTTGGGAATCGAGCAACGCGGCCCAAGAGGCCGCGTTGTTGCATTTAGAACTTATCCCCGAGCTTGCGCCGGGGGAACCCGTCCCCCGATAATAGGGCGATTCCACCAGGCTTCTTTATGCTCATCAAACGTAAATCCATCGAACAAGTCGAATCCTCGCGCCGTCCGGCGCGCAAACCGAAATTCGCACCCGTCACGCTGTCCGAACAGGACGGTGTCCGTTATCTCCACTTCGGCACGGAATGGGTGCAAGGCGCCATGCGCATCCGCAAGCCTGACTGGCCCGAGCTCGAATATGCGCAACAGATGATGGCGTGGATGCTGTTCAACGAGACGCCGCAGGCCATTGCCCAGCTTGGCCTGGGAACGGCCACCCTGACCAAGTTCTGCTACCGCCAGTTCCCCGAGGCGAGCGTGACCGCCGTCGAACTCAACGAATCCGTGATCGCGATCTGCAACTCGATGTTCAAGCTGCCACCCGAGGACGAGCGCCTGCGCGTGCTGGAGATGGATGCGCTCGACTTCGTCGAGGATCCTGCCAACCACGAGGCCTATCATGTGCTGCAGTGCGACCTGTACGACGCCACCGCGCGCGGCCCGGTGCTCGACACGCCCGAGTTCTACCAGGCCTGCGCCGCCTGCCTGACGCAGGATGGCATCATGACCGTCAACCTGTTCGGCGACCACCCGAGCTTCGCCAAGAACCTGAAGGCGATGAAATTCGCCTTCGGCCACGTGATCTGCCTGCCCGAAGTGCACGACGGGAATGTGGTGGCGCTGTGCTTCAAGACCCGCCCCACGCTCGACAAGGACACGCTCGCGGCGCGCGCCGCGCAGATCGTGGCGCAGACCAAGCTGCCTGCGAAATCCTGGGTCAAGGGATTGTTCGCCACCGATTGACTATTCAGCCAGGGCCACCGTGAACGCCATCCCGCAAAAACCCGCCAGCCTGCGCAAGCTCGACCTGCAATCGATTTTCTCGTGGCTGCTGGCCGACGGGATCGTCACCAAGGATAAAGTCAAAGCCGATTTCGCCCAGGCCCAGGGAATAATGAAGAACGCGCCGGGCATCATGCATCCGCTGACGGCGGTGGCGCAGTGCAAACTGGTGTCACACCTGCCGCCGCACCGGTTGCTGACGCTGGATGTGCTGACCGAATGGTGCGCGGCCAAGGTCGGCCTGCCTTTCATACGCATCGATCCGCTCAAGATCGATTTCACCAAGGTGGCGGACGTGATGTCGGCCAGCTATGCGGCGCGCTTCAATATCCTGCCGGTGGAGATGACGCCGACCACCTTGGTGGTGGCGACGGCCGATCCGGCGCTGACCGAATGGGAAGCCGAGATCGCCAAGGTCTCGCGCCGCCGCATCGAGCTCGTATTGGCCAGTCCGCTCGACATCGCCCAATACATTTCGCAGTTCTTCGCGCTGGCCAAATCGATTCGCGACGCGAGCCGCAGCAGCGGGCAGGACGTCGCGATGCGCAACAACTTCGAGCAACTGGTCGAGCTGGGAAAATCGAACAAGCAATTCGACGCCAACGACCAGCACATCGTCAATATCGTCGACTGGCTGTGGGGCTATGCCTTCGAGCAGCGCGCCTCGGATATCCACCTCGAACCCAAGCGCGAATTCGCGACCGTGCGTTTTCGAATCGATGGCGTGCTGCACCAGGTCTATCAGGTGCCGGCGGCGGTGATGATCGCGATGACCGCGCGCATCAAGCTGCTGGGGCGGATGGACGTGATCGAAAAACGCCGGCCGCAGGATGGCCGCATCAAGACGCGCACCGCGGGCGGGCAGGAAGTCGAATTACGGCTATCGACGATGCCGACCGCGTTCGGCGAAAAGCTGGTGATGCGTATCTTCGATCCGGACGTCGTCGTCAAGACCCTGCCGGAACTGGGATTCCCGCCCGACGATGCGCAGCGCTGGGATGGGCTGACGAAGCGCCCGCACGGCATCATTCTCGTGACCGGACCGACAGGATCGGGCAAGACCACGACGCTTTACACGACGCTCAAGGCGCTGGCGACCAGCGAAGTGAATGTGTGCACGGTCGAGGATCCGATCGAGATGGTCGAACCGGCATTCAACCAGATGCAGGTGCAGCCGGGGATCGACCTGTCATTTGCCGACGGCGTGCGTTCGCTGATGCGGCAGGACCCCGACATCATCATGGTGGGCGAGATCCGCGACCTGGAAACGGCCGAGATGGCGATCCAGGCGGCGTTGACGGGACACCTGGTGTTTTCGACGCTGCATACCAACGATGCGCCGTCGGCGGTGGTGCGCCTGCTGGAATTGGGCGTGCCGGATTATCTGCTGGAGGCGACCCTGATCGGCGTGATGGCGCAGCGGCTGGTGCGTACGCTCTGCCCTGTGTGCAAGGCGCCGGGCGGGGAAATGAGCGATGAGGTGTGGGATAGCATAGGCGGGGCGTGGAAGATCGCAAAGCCTGCGACCGTGTATCGGGCGGTGGGGTGTCCGGAATGCCGGCAGACCGGGTATCGGGGACGGACCGGCATTTATGAGTTGCTGACCGTGAGCGAAGGGTTCGGGCGTTTGATTCGTGAATCGGGAGAGATGCGGACCTTGCGTGAGCAGAGTGTGAAGGATGGGATGAAGCCGCTGCGCATTGCTGGGGCCATGAAGGTGGTCGAAGGGGTGACGACGGCGGATGAAGTGTTGAAGGTCACGTCGGCGCTGGCGTGAGCGGGGGCTTGTGTCGAAAATGTTGGGCCACCCTAGCGCAAACCGCAATCGCCCGCTATAATGCTGCCTCTTCGGGTCGTTAGCTCAGTTGGTAGAGCAGCGGACTTTTAATCCGTTGGTCGCGTGTTCGAGCCACGCACGGCCTACCAGAATATGTTGCAGCAAAAGAAGGCGTTACGAGATCGTGACGCCTTTTTTGTTTTCGTGTTTTCCGCCGCCTCCACTTACGTTTTCATGACGCGTTCGTCGTCATAAGCGTGCCTATTCCCTCGTCCGATCATCGATTTACCTCTGCGACGATGTCAGCCGTCGGAATGTTCATTATCGTCGAGTAGTATGGCTTCCTGAGATAAATCGTCATTACGACTCGACATGGAATTGTTGTACGAAGCCTGAGTACCTGGATCAAATCGATATCGTCAATAACTGTCGAGTCCCGTTTGATCATAAACGCGTTTAACGAATAACTCAGGTCGCTTCTGTTGCCATTCCTTGAGCGCGAGGACGGGCGTTTTG
>NZ_VPFD01000023.1 GCF_008014745.1 Massilia arenae | reverse complement strand
CGTCGATATCGAGAGGACTTGGCACTCAAACAGGGATGCCTATTCTGATGGAAAAATCAAGAAGATTATTCCGGACAGCAGTGCGCCTTCACGGGGACGACGTTTTATGCTAACTCAAGAAGGCTTTTGCCTTCACTTGACGGCTTACCCGTTCGCGCGAATGAACTCGGTAATCTTCGGACACACGATCTCGCGCCAGCGGCGGCCCGAGAAGATGCCGTAGTGGCCGGCTTTCTCGACCACGAAGTCGTGCTTCTTGTCTTTCGGGATGCCGGTGCACAGGGTCAGCGCGGC
Source organism: Massilia arenae (assembly GCF_008014745.1). Lineage (GTDB taxonomy): Bacteria > Pseudomonadota > Gammaproteobacteria > Burkholderiales > Burkholderiaceae_D > Telluria > Telluria arenae. The sequence continues at coordinate 104,831 of NZ_VPFD01000023.1, read as the reverse complement.
GCTGGTCTGGCCCAGGCCCGAGATGTCGTCCAGCTCGCCTTCGACGGTGAGCAGGGCGACCGACTCGATGTCTTGCGGACGCACCAGCTGGCCGCCGACCTTCCACGTGCCCTTCGGCAGGCTGTAGTCCTGGAACACGGTCTTGATGGTATCGAGGTAGTACTCGGCCGGCATGTCGAGCACGGCGTTGTACTCGTCGTAGAACTTGCGGTGTGCCTCGGCCGAGTCATCGTCGCCGCGCACCAGGTGCTGGTAGAACTCGCGGTGGCTCTGGGCGTGGCGGCCCGGGTTCATCGCGATGAAGCCGGCGTGCTGCAGGAAGCCCGGATAGACCTTGCGGCCAAAGCCCGGGTAATTGCCCGGCACCGCATAGATCACGGTGTTCTCGAACCACGAGTAGGGCTTTTCGATGGCCAGGTCGTTGACCGCGGTCGGCGATTTGCGTGGGTCGATCGGGCCGCCCATCATGGTCATCGACTTCGGCAGCTTCGGATCCTTGTTGCTCGCCATCAGCGAGATCGCGGCCAGCACCGGCACCGTCGGCTGGCATACCGAGATCACGTGCACGTCCGGGCCAAGGTGGCGGATGAAGTCCTGGACGTAGAAGACGTAGTCGTCCAGGCGGAACGGGCCGTCGGACAGCGGCACCATGCGGGCGTCGGTCCAGTCGGTGATGTAGACGTCGTGCTCGACCAGCAGGGCTTTCACGGTGTCGCGCAGCAGCGTCGCGTGGTGGCCGGACAATGGCGCCACGACCAGTACCGAAGGCTGCTTCAGCGCGGCAAAGGCGGCGTCGTCCATGTCTTTCTTGAAGTGCAGCAGCTCGCAGAAGGGCTTGTCGACGACGATGCGCTCGACGATGCCGACCTCTTCACCGTTGATGGTGGTGGTCTTCAGGCCAAAGGCCGGTTTTTCGTATTCCTTGCCGAGACGGTACATCAGCTCGTAGCCAGCGGCGATACGTTGGGAAAATGGGGTGTGCGCAAACGGCGACACGGGATTGGAGAACAGTTTCGATGACGCATCGGCCCACTGCATCAGCGGGGTCAGGAAGGAGCGTTGCATCTCGTGCAGTTGATAAAGCATAAAGTAATCCTTCGTATTGACACTGCGCTAATATCGCCCGCGCATAAGCTTCATCCGATTATAGGGGATTTGCGTTGGCGGGTGGCAACGAGGGCCACCGCTATCTCCTATGCATGGTGCACTTGTAGCATATTTACCCGGACCCGCTCCGTTGGGCGGCCCACATAAAGCAAAACGCCCCGCAGGGCGGGGCGCTTCAGGGGACTGTGTCGCCGCGAAGTAACTGAACGCGGCGCTGCAGACCTTAATCGAACACCGGGGTTTCGACGCCCAGGATCTTGTGCAGCTTCGGCGAGGTCGTCGTGTACTGCATGTGGATCTTCTTGTCCGGGAAGATGTACGGCGCGGCGCCGAAGGCGGCCAGCGCGGCTTCGTGGAAGCCCGACAGGATCAGCTTCTTCTTGCCCGGATAGGTGTTGATGTCGCCCACGGCGAAGATGCCCGGGACGTTGGTCTCGAACTTCTCGGTGTCCACCACCTTGAGCTGCTTGCGCTCGATGTCCAGGCCCCATTCGGCGATCGGACCCAGCTTCGGCGACAGGCCGAAGAACACCAGCAGCATGTCCAGCGGCACGCGGCGGGTGACGCCGTCGGCGCCGGTGACCTTCACTTCGGTCAGCTGGCCGTCTTTTTCGTCGAAACCGGTCACCTGGCCGGTGATCAGTTGCATCTCGTACTCATCGCACAGGGCCTTCATCTTGGCGACCGAGGCCGGGGCGGCGCGGAAGTCGTCGCGGCGGTGCACCAGCACGACCGATTCGGCCTTGCCGACGAAGTTCAGGGCCCAGTCCAGCGCGGAGTCGCCGCCGCCGCAGATGACGATGTTCTTGCCTTCGAAGCGTGCCGGATCCTTGACGCGGTAGAACAGCTGCTCGTTCTCGAACTTGTCGATGCCGTCGACCTTGATCGTGCGCGCCTGGAACGAACCGACGCCGGCTGCGATGAAGATGGTCTTGGTGATGAAGCGGGTACCGGTGGTGGTCTCGACGTTGAAGCGCTGGTCTTCGCGGCGCTGCACGGTCGTGACTTCCTGGCCCAGGTGGAAGGTCGGCTCGAACGGTTCGATCTGCTTGAGCAGGTTGTCGGTCAGTTCCTGGCCGGTGCACACCGGGACGGCAGGGATGTCATAGATCGGCTTGTCCGGATACAGTTCCACGCACTGGCCGCCGACTGCCGGCAGCGAATCGATGACGTGGGCCTTGATTTCGAGCAGGCCGAGTTCGAACACCTGGAACAGGCCGACCGGGCCGGCGCCGATGATCACGGCATCCGCTTCGATGGCGCCGGCGAAGGAACTGTTGGGAGCGATGCTGCCCGCTTCGTGGGTGGCACTGATAGTCATGCGCTTACTTCCTGTGATTTTGATTGGTGAGGCGATGGCAGCCAGCACTGCCATGCAGAACGACCCCGGGCCGGCGCCGAACGGGCGGCGCAGCGGCGGTATTAGCGGGCCAGTTGGTCGAGTTTGTCCTTGACGTCTTTCCACTCTTCCGCGTCTGGCAGGGCCGGCTTCGTCTTGGTGATCGAAGGCCAGAAGCGCGCGAGATCGGCATTGAGCTTGATGAAGTGCTGTTGGTCGCCAGGCGTGTCTTCTTCGGCATAGATCGCATTCACCGGGCACTCGGCGACGCAGACGGCGCAGTCGATGCACTCGTCAGGATCGATGGCGAGGAAATTCGGGCCTTCCCGGAAACAATCTACCGGGCATACATCGACGCAGTCGGTGTAACGACAGCGGATGCACGATTCGGTGACAACGTGGGTCATAACAGTCCTATCAATTGGTGGGATGTCGCGTCGCCGGGCGCAAGAACAATGGACATGAACAGGCCGGCCGGACAGAGCAAAGCACTGTATTTTAGGGCAATTCGGCTTTTCTCACAAATTCGCCTATATACACAATCTACATAAGCAAATGAAGCAAGAATCCGCACGAGCGTGCGGTTTTTGGACTGTCAAGGCGCGATCCACTGGCCATTGACCGGGATTAAGAAGCTCCCCGGTAGGCGGGCGCCGCGACCGGCCGAGACCCGAAAACCCGGTTCAGCCGGCCTGCCGCAAATAGTCGAGCAAATGTTGCCACTGGCCGCCGCTGCCATCCTCGCGCAGGAACACGGTGTGACAGCGCGGTCCGTCCTCGACCGTGATTTCCCAGCGCGGCAGGTCGGCGCCAACCGCGCAGGCGGGGGCGGCGCCGAAGAAGTCGAGGCGGCGCAGCAGCGTCTCGAGGGCCGGCCCGTCGTCGAGGCGCGCGGTATCCAGTTCGTAGGATTCGGCCAGTCCGGCGAAGCCGCCGCAGGCGCGGGCGCTGATCTTCATGCCAGCATCGACGGTTCGGCCGGCGTCCCGGCGGCCGGCGGGCCGGACAGCCCCGGCCCGTGGCGGCCATGTTCGGCGCACCAGCGCGCCAGCAGGTGCGCCTCGCCGGCCAGCACGCGCTCGGCGCAATCGTATTCGGCCAGCTGCATGGTGCCGCAGCAGGAACGCCGGTCTTGCCGCGCGCCGGGCGCGTCGCATACCCGCGCCGCCAGGGGCAGGCCGGGGACAAAGGCGGCCACCGCGTCGGGGCCGCCATGGCCGGCTTCCACCACTTCGCGTCGGCTGAACTGGAAGCGGATGGCGTCGGCATAGGCGGCCGGCTTGCCGTCGGCCGTCACGGCCTGGAGCATGGCGTTGACCACGTCGGCATAGGTGGCGGCGGCGTCGGGCGCGGCGATCAGGGCGCGCAGCAGCACCCCGCTCAGGTAGTTGGCGACCCGGTGCAGGACGGCGGCGCAGTCTTCGCGCCCGGGATCGCGTTCATGGGCGAACAGGTCGGCCAGCACGTCGTAGACCGCTCCGGTAAAGACCTGCGAGATGGCGTGCACCTGGGTGCCGGCCTCGCTCAGCTTGAGGTCGTTGTCGGCGTTGCGCAGGCCGGTGCTGTTGCCGAGCGCCAGCCCGAACTGCTCGGCGATGTCGGTCAGGAAGGATTTGTCGTGCAGGTCGGCCTTGGTCTGGGCGATCACGGCTTCGCACTGGTCGAGCTGGGACAGGGCCAGGAAGATCGCGGTGAGGTCGCCGAAGGCTTCGTGCAGGCCGCCGGTCTGGGGCGGGGCGTCTGCCTGCAGCCACAGTGGCTTGATGCCGTCGAGCACCGCGTGGGCGGTCTCGTGCGACACGATGTCGAACGAGCGGCAGGTGAAGACCCGCTCGGTGGCGCCGTTGGGAATGAAGTCGCCGAACTTGAGGCAGGCCTGGCTGCGGCTGTAGAAGGCGTTCATGACGTTCGGCAGGCCGTGCGGGAAGACCAGCAGCGGCCGCGTGTCGGTGCTGCTATTCCATTGCCAGGGCAGCGGCATCGTGTGGGCCTCGCCGGCCGCGGCCAGGGCGCGCCCGTACATGGTCAATGTCTGGCGCACCACGACGAAGGTGTGGACGGCGTCGAACTGCGGCGTGTCGGGCTGGGTGACGAAGTCGCCGAAGGCGTTCGGCTCCACCGCGGCAATGCCCGGCTCGCCGGGGGCGATGCGGGCATCGCGCGGGCCGGCCAGCACCACGCCGGGCAGGAAGGCCTTGCGGGTGCCGATTTCGCTGACAGAAGGATCTTGCTTCCACATGAGGACGCGGGCGCCGAAGGCGTGCGGCGGCGGCTCGGCGGTCGATGGCGCGGCCGGATCGGGAACGTCGGGTTCTTCGAGCAGGCGCGCGGCGCGGTGCTGCTGGCGGTAGGGCGCGCTCGGGGTGGGGACGAAGCGCACCGGAGGCTGCGCGGTCTGCGGCGCCTCTGCGCTGGGCAACAGGCGGTTCGGCTGCTCGACGGGGGTTTCCATATCGACTCCTCGCGTAATGACGGGCTTGCGCCTTCATCCTCGCGCTCCCTGCCGGGCACGCTTTGATAATCGTCAATTGAGGCTGCGCCAGCCCTGTCTGTTGTAGCGGGCTCTGGCATAGCCCGGCCGCAACTGGCATCATGGCGGATTGTTTGCAATCGATTCAGGAAGGATCAGTCAGATGGCGGAAATCAGCATCGTCCAGCAGCACAGCCTGAGCCCGGACGCGGCGCGTTCGGCAGCCGAGCAGGTGGCGCAACGTATCGCGGCCGAATACGGGCTGGAATGCAGGTGGGACGGCGATGTGCTGCGCTTCGAGCGCAGCGGCGTGGAGGGCATGTTGACCCTGGAAGACCAGCGCGCCGCGATGCGCATCCGCCTGGGCTTCTTCATGGGCGCGTTCGCGCCGGCCATCGAGGCCAAGGTGGCGGAAAAGATGCGCAAGACCTTCGCCGCCGCAGCGTAACCGGGGTAATGGGCCGGGCGCAGGCGCCGGCCCGGTGGGCGATCAGCCCTTCAACTCTTCGATCAGGTCGACGTACTGCTGCTGGGCTTCCTCTTGCGAGGTGCCTGCGAGGCCGGCCCAGGCGTCGTACTTGGCGCGCGCCACGAAATCGGTCATGCCCGGACGCTCGCCCGTCGCGTCGCCGCTCGAGCCCTGCTTGAACAGCGCGTAAATCTTCAGCAAGGTCATATTGTCGGGACGCTCCGACAGGTTTTTCGAATCGGCCTGGGCCTGGGTGAACTGTTCCTGCAAGCTCATGGAAACTCCTGTGATGGTTGATTGCGGTATTGTCGCTTGGACAACGCGGCAGGCATCTTAGCCCAGGAGACAGGCGGGCACGGGGAATCCGGCCGCATTTTAGAAGAGATGTTCAAATGCCGCCCCAGGGCGGCCGAGCCATGCGCCATCGCAGGACGGCGCATGGCGATCGTGCTTAGACGGCCAGCAGGTCGACGTCGAAGATCAGGGTGGCGTTCGGCGGGATCACGCCGCCGGCGCCGCGTGCGCCGTAGCCCAGGCTGGCCGGGATGGTCAGGCGGCGCGAACCGCCGACCTTCATGCCCTGCACGCCTTCGTCCCAGCCGCGGATCACGTGGCCGGCGCCGAGTGCGAACTCGAACGGGTCGTTGCGGTCTTTGCTCGAATCGAACTTGGCGCCCAGGCTGCCGTCGTCGTTGCGCAGCCAGCCGGTGTAGTGCACGGTGACGTGCTGGCCAGCCTTGGCCTCGGCGCCTTCGCCGGTGACGAGCTCTTCGTATTGCAGGCCGGATTCGGTGGTGATGGTGGACATGGTCTTCCTTGTTGTTCAGATTGAACGACGATTGTAGTCGATGGGTCCATCCGGTGTCATCCCGTAGAATGACGGCATTGAACTGCCATCAGGAGAAAACATGCCGCGAAAGAAAGCCCGATGAACGGTGTACTGACCGCCTGCCGGCGCGCCCTGGGCGCGCAGTTCAGCGGCCGCATGCTGCTGCTGTCGCTGGCGCCGCTGCTGCTGGCGCTGGTCCTGTGGGGCGTGGCGATGTGGCTGGGCCTGCAGCCGCTGCTCGACTGGCTGCACGGCATGTTCGCCGACTACGGCGGCTTCGAGACCAGCGGCAGCATGCTCGAAATGGTGGGCCTGGGCATGCTTAAGGTGATGGTGGTGCCGCTGATGGCGATCGTGCTGCTGCTGCCGCTCAAGATCGGCTCGGCCCTGCTGTTCGTGGGCGTGGTGGCGATGCCGGCCATCGAATCCTTTGTCGGCAAGCGCCACTTCCCGCAGCTCGAGAAACGGGAGGGCGGTTCCTTCTTCGGCAGCGTCGCGATCAACCTGGGCAGCGTCGCCGTGTTCGCCCTGCTGTGGTTGTTCACCTTGCCGCTGTACGCGGTGCCGCCGCTGGCCTGGCTGGTGCAGGCCAGCCTGTGGGCCTGGGTGACGTCGCGCGTGATGAGCTACGACGCGCTGGCCGCCCACGCCACCCAGGCCGAACGCCTGGCGCTGATGCGGCGCCGGCGGCCGGCCCTGCTCGCCATCGGCTTCACCACCGGTCTGGCCGGCGCGCTGCCGGGCATCGTCTGGATGGGCGGCGCCGTGTTGTCGATCGTGCTGTTCCCGATCCTGGCCCTGGTGTCGCTGTGGCTGTACGTCATGATTTTCCTGTTCGCCGGGCTGTGGTTCCAGTACTACTGCCTACAGGCACTTGAAGAGCTGCGCGCGGAAGCGGTGCCCCAGCCCGCGTGATCTGCCTTTCGACATGGATCAAACGCAGCTGTGCACCAAAAGCATTTCCAGCGCGTTAAATATTGGTGGCTAAAACTAGCGGCGATATTGCCTGAATTACACACGGTAATATCACTCAGCCAAGACCTCGTTGTTTTTTTGCGAAAATATTCCAAGCGCAGCAAATTTGTTAAACGGCGCCTCGCGTGAGACGTATTGATGTGGTGGAATATTGCCTACGTAAGGTGCGATCTGGAGTGGGATCGCACCATCAGCGTGCGAACTAACACACACCACGATCACTCGAACGGACCAGCAGCACCACAGATGGCGAGCAGGTTGGCGGGGATTGCTAGCGTTTTGATTCAGACCGGTTAATCCATCATGGAAAGTATTCGCCGTCAAGGACGGTCAAGTAATGTGTCCGGCAAGCGTGCCGCCAACGAGCGCAGTGAGCCGACCTTTGAGCCGACCTTCGAGCCGACTTTCGGCGACGCGGTCGCGACATCGGCCGCGCCGGCCAGTGCCGCGGCGGCCGCCGTGGAGAGCACTCCTGCGCTCGCGGCCGGCGGCAACGACGTTCCCCTGTATGAAGCCTTCCCGCACCTGGCGGGCAATGGCGGCATCCCCGGCGGCCCGTCGGGCGAGCCCGGCGACGACGAGCCTGCCCCGCGCAAGCGGCGCTGGAAGCTGTGGCTGGTGCTCGGCCTGCTGCTATTGATCGCCTTGCTGGCGGCCTGGGCGGTGCTGGAGACGCGCACCTCGCGCCTGCAGGCGAAGATCTTCGCCGACATGGCCAGCGAGCTTACCTATCGCATGGAAAACGGTCCCAGCGATGCGATCCGTTTCCCGGCCGCCAGTCCGTATGACACCCGGCTCGGCTATGCCGGCCTGCCGGGCTACCTCGAGCGCCTGCGGACGCGCGACTACGCGATCGCGGCCCAGGCGCGCATCTCGCCGCAGATGGTCAAGATGGCCGACATGGGCCTGTACGCGACCTATCACGAAAAGACCAAGGTCGGCCTCGAGATCCTCGACTGCCGCTCGCAGCCGATCTTCACCTCGCGCTTCCCCGAGCGCTTCTACCACGAGTTCAACGCGGCGCCGCCGCTGCTGGTGCAGAGCCTGCTGTTCATCGAGAACCGCGAACTGCTCGACGCCAGCTATCCGCGCCGCAACCCGGCGGTCGAGTGGGACCGCTTCTCGAAGGCCGTGTTCGACAAGTCCCTGTCCAGCATCGGCCTGGGCGGTAGCGGGCGCGTGGCCGGCGGCAGCACGCTGGCGACCCAAATCGAGAAATACCGGCATTCGCCCGAAGGCCGCACCAGCTCGACCACCGACAAAATCATCCAGATGGCCTCGGCCACCTTGCGCGCCTACCAGGACGGCGAAGACACCACCGGTTCGCGCCGCCAGATCGTGCTCGACTACCTGAACACGGTGCCGCTGTCGGCCAAGTCCGGCTATGGCGAAGTGAACGGCATCGGCGACGGCCTGTGGGTCTGGTATGGCCGCGACTTCGACAAGGTCAATGCGATGCTGAAGGGCCCGATGACGAGCCCGGACGCCGTGCTGGCCTACAAGGAAGCGCTGTCGCTGATGATCGCCCAGCGCCGCCCGGCCTATTACCTGGGCGCCGGCGAACCCGACCTCGAAATCCTGACCGACAGCCACCTGCGCGTGCTGGCCCAGGCCGGCGTGATCTCACCCCAGTTGCGCGACGCCGCCCTGAGCGTGAAACTGCAGCCGGCGCTGCACAGCGGCGTGGCGCCGCCGCCGGCCGACGCCTTTGTGTCGCGCAAGGCGGCCAATGCGGTGCGCAACCACCTCGGCTTCCTGATCGGCGACACCCGCCTGTACAACGTCGACCGCCTCGACCTGTCGGTGGTCTCGACCCTGGACGGCACTGCCCAGCAGGCGGTGACGGCGGCCCTGCGTCAGCTGTCCGACGCCGAACACGCCAAGGCGGCCGGCCTGACCGGCAAGGGCCTGCTCGGCAACGGCGACCCGGCCCAGGTGGTGTACAGCTTCACCCTGATGGAGCGGGGCGAGCACGTCAACTACCTGCGGGTCCAGACCGACAACTACGACCAGCCGCTCGACATCAACGAGGGCGCCAAGCTCGACCTCGGTTCGACCGCCAAGCTGCGCACGCTGGTGACCTATCTCGACATCTTCGACCAGCTGCACAAGCGCTTCGAGCCGCTGGACAAGATCGGCCTGCACGGCGTCGAGATCGATCCGAAGGACCGCATGTCGCAATGGGCGCTGGAATACTTCCAGACCCTGCCGGAAGGCGCCGACCGCGGCCTGAAGCCCATGCTCGACGCCGCCATGGCGCGCCGCTACTCGGCCAGCCCGGGCGAGCGCTTCATGACCGGCGGCGGCCTGCACACCTTCGGCAACTTCAGCAAGCTCGACGACAGCAAGATCATGGAAGTGCACCAGGCCCTGCGCCAGTCGACCAACCTGGTGTTCGTGCGCATGATGCGCGACGTGGTGCGCTTCTACATGTTCCAGCTGCCGGGTTCTTCGGCCCAGCTGCTGGCCGACGCCAACGATCCGCGCCGCGCGTCCTACCTGGCGCGCTTTGCCGACAACGAAGGCAAGGACTTCCTGGCCAAGTTCTGGAACAAATACAAGGGCAAGACCCCGGCCCAGATCGAAGCACTGCTGTTCTCCGGCGTGCGTCCGCTGGCCTCGAAGCTGGCCGCGGCCCACCGCACGGTGGCGCCCAACGCCACCTTGGACCAGTTCGGCGCCTTCATCGACGCGAGCCTGCCATCGGCCAACGAGATCGATCCGGAACGCATCCCGAAGATGTACGAGATGTACGATCCGCGCAATATGTCGCTGGCCGACCGCGGCTACGTGGCCTCGGTGCACCCGCTCGAACTGTGGCTGGTGAGCTATCTACGTACCCACCCGAAGGCCACCTGGTCCGAGGTGACGGCCGCCAGCGTCAAGGAGCGCCAGGAAGTCTACCAGTGGCTGTTCAAGACCAGCCGCAAGAACGCCCAGGACAAGCGCATCGCCGGCCTGCTCGAGGTCGAAGCCTTCCTCAAGATCCACGCCCAGTGGAAGAAGATGGGCTACCCGTTCGACTCGCTGGTGCCGTCGTATGCGACGACGCTGGGCGCATCGGCCGACCGTCCGGCTTCGCTGGCCGAGCTGATGGGCATCATCGTCAACGGCGGCGTGCGCAAGCCCACCGAGCGCATCGACTCGCTGCACTTCGCCAAGGACACGCCGTACGAGACCCTGGTCAAGCGCAACAAGGGCGGCGGCAAGGAACAGGTGCTGGCGCCGGAAGTCGCGCGCACCGTGGCCGACGCCATCCAGGGCGTGGTCTCGGACGGCACCGCCAAGCGCGTCAAGACCGCCTTCGTGCAGGCCGACGGCAGCGTGATTGCGCTGGGCGGCAAGACCGGCACCGGCGACCAGCGCTTCGACGTCTATGCGCGCGGCGGCCGCCTGGTCGAATCGCGCTACGTGAACCGCTCGGCGACCTTCGTGTTCAATATCGGCGAACGCTTCTACGGCAGCATGACGGCCTATGTGCACGGCCCGCAGTCGGAACACTATGACTTCACCAGCGCGCTGCCGGTGCAGCTCCTTGTGACGCTGGCGCCGAGCCTGATGCCGATGATCGAGCCGGCGCCGCCAGCGCCCATGCCTGGCGCCACGCCAGCGGCGGCGGCCCAGCGCCAGTGCGTGCGTTGAAGCCGGCGGGCGAGGGCGGCGGCGCGCCGGGCAAGGGCTTGCGCGCGCGGCTGCAGAATTTTTCCATCGTCTCACTGCGCGACCTGGTGGTGGCCTCCGGCCCCACCATCCTGATGGTGGCGGCGGCCCTGCTGCTGGCCTATTGGTGGGTCGACCCGGCGCCGCCGCGCAGCCTGCGCCTGGCCACCGGCCAGGAGAATTCCGCCTACGAGACCTTCGGCAAGCAGTACGCCAACCTGCTCGCGCGCGACGACATCAAGGTGACCTTGCAGCCGACGCTCGGCTCGCGCGACAACCTGGAACGCCTGCTGGCGGGCGAGGCCGACGTCGCCTTCGTGCAGAGCGGCTCGACCGACGGCGACACCATGAATGCGGCAGATGGCGACGCCGCCGAACGCCAGGAACTGGTGTCGCTGGGCAGCCTGTTCACCGAGCCGGTGTGGTTGTTCCTGCGCGCAGAGGCGAATATTTCGAAGCTGACCGACCTGCGCGGCAAGCGCATCAACCTGGGGCCGGAAGGCACCGGCGTGCCGCGTCTGCTGCGCCAGGTGCTCGACGCCAACGGCATCGCGCCGACGGAACTGCAGCTCGGCGACCTGGCCAATACGCCGGCCACGGTGGAGCTGCTGGCCGGCCGCATCGACGGCCTGGTATTTTCTTCGGCGCCGGAAGCGCCGCTGATCCAGATGCTGCTGCAGACGCCCGGCATCCGGCTGTTCGACTTCGCCCAGGCCGAGGCCTATACGCGGCGCCTGCCTTTCCTGACCCACGTGGTGCTGCCGCGCGGGATCGTCGACCTGGGCCGCAATATCCCGGCCCAGGACTACCACCTGATCGCGCCGACCGCGACCCTGGTGGCGCGCGAGGAAATCCATCCGGCCCTGGTGGGGCTGCTGGTCAAGGCTGCGACCAACATCCACGGCGGGGCCGGCTGGTTCCAGCAGCAGGGCCAGTTCCCATCGCCGAAGTACACCGAGATCCCGGTGGCGCCGGAAGCCGCGCGCTACTACCGCGACGGCCCGCCCTTCATGCAGCGCTATATGAGCTTCTGGCTGGCCAACCTGGCCGAGCGCCTGTGGGTGGTGGTGGTGGCGCTTACCGCTTTGCTGATTCCGCTGTCGAAGATCGTGCCGCCGATTTACGTGTGGCGCGTGCGCTCGCGCGTCTACCGCTGGTACGGCGAGCTGCGCGCGATCGAACAGGCGCTGGAAGACGCCGGGCTCGAGCCGGTCGACACGGTGCGCAAGGACTTGCTGCGGCGCCTGGACGGGCTCGAGGACCGGGTCAACCACATCTCGGTGCCGCTGGCCTATGCCGACGAACTGTATCGCCTGCGCAGCCACATCCACCTGGTGCGCGAGCGGATCCGCGGCGTGCAGGAAGAGGAAGCGGCGGCGTCGCCTCTGGCAAAGTAATCGTTGGCGCCTGATTGCGATTACACTGGCGCCCCCAGTGTTCTCACTCGAAGGAAGTCATGATTCGCCGTCCGCTGTCCGCTCTTGTTCTTGGTCTCCTGTTCGCCGCTTCTTCCCCGGCCTTTGCCGCCGGCATGCAGGCCGCGCCCGATGGCGCCTCCGCCAAGCGTTCGACGCGCGAAGCCTATACCAAGTACGAATACCGGATCCCGATGCGCGACGGCGCGCGCCTGTTCACCGCGGTCTACGTGCCGAAGGACAGCTCGCGCGCCTATCCCTTCCTGATGCAGCGCACGCCGTACAGTGCCGGCGTGCGCGCCGAAGGAGAGCTGCGCTACGGCGTGGACTGGATGCCCGAATCGCTCGGACCCTCGCGCGAGTTCGAAGACGCCGGCTATATCTTCGTGGTCCAGGACGTGCGCGGCCGCCACATGTCCGAGGGCGTGTGGCAGGAGATGACGCCGCACGCCAAGCCGGCGCTGGGCAAGGGGGAGGGCGTCGAAGCCCAGGACATGCACGATACCGTGGCCTGGCTGTTGAAGAACGTCCCGAACAATAACGGCAAGGTCGGCATCTGGGGCATCAGCTATCCCGGCTTCTACGCCGCCGCCAGCGTGATCGATTCGCATCCCGCGATCAGGGCCGCCTCGCCGCAGGCACCGATCGCCGACCTGTATATGGGCGACGATTCCTACCACGGTGGCGCGTTCAAGCTGGCCGCCAACTTCGACTTCTATTCGTCCTTCGTCGCGGCGCCGAATCCCTCGCCCAAGTCGGCCTCGGGCGGCGGCTTCGACTACGACGAGGCCGACGGCTACGATTTCTTCCTCAAGCACCTGACTCTGGGCGCGATTGCGGGCACGATGAGCGAGCGCCAGCGCGAGCTGTTCATGCCGAACATCGAGCACGACACCTATGACGACTTCTGGCGCTCGCGCGCCATCGGCCCGCACTTGAAGAACGTCAAGGCGGCGATGCTGACCGTGGGCGGCTGGTTCGATGCTGAGGATTTCCAGGGTCCGTTCACCGTTCACGATGCGGTCAAGCGCCACAATCCGGCCGCGGTGAACAAGCTGGTGGTGGGCCCATGGGTGCATGGCGGCTGGATGCGCGGCGACGGCGCGCGCCTCGGTCACGTGCGCTTCGACGCCAACACCAGCGATTACTTCAGGCGCAACATCCAGTTCCCGTTCTTCGAGCAGCACCTGAAAGGCATCAAGCCGGCCACGGAGCTGGCGCCGGTCACCATGTTCGAGACCGGCACCAATGTCTGGCGCAGCTACGACGCCTGGCCGCCGAAGCCGGCCCAGGCGCGCACCCTGTACTTCAACGCCAACGGCAGCCTGACCTGGCAGCAGCCGGCCGCGGGCACGGGAGGCTACGACGAATATATCGCCGATCCGAAGCGCCCGGTGCCCTACATCGGCTACCCCGCGCAAGGCGTGCCGCGCGAATACATGGTGTCCGACCAGCGCTTCGCCGCGACCCGGCCCGACGTGCTGGTGTACCAGAGCGAGGTGCTGGAAGAAGACGTGACGGTGGCCGGGCCCGTGCTGCCGAAACTGTTCGTGTCGACCACCGGCACCGATGCGGACTGGGTGGTGAAGCTGATCGACGTCTATCCAAGCGACTATCCGACGCCGGCGGCGCCGCGCGCGGGCAGCGACGTCGGACCGCCGGCCCTGAAGCTGAGCGGCTTCCAGCAACTGGTGCGCGGTAATCCGCTGCGCGGCAAGTTCCGCAACAGCTATGAGAAGCCGGAGCCCTTCGTGCCCGGCACGGTGACAGCGATCGATTACGAGCTGGGGGCGGTGAACCACACCTTCCGCCGCGGCCACCGCATCATGGTGCAGGTGCAGAGCTCCTGGTTCCCGCTGATCGACCTGAATCCGCAGACCTTCATGCGCATTCCCGATGCGAGGCCGGAAGACTTCAGGAAGGCGACCCAGCGCGTGTATCGCGCGCCGGGCACGGCCTCGGGACTTCAGCTGATGGTGATGCCGTAAACGCCTACGCGTTGCGACGGCGCGGGACGCCGCGCTCGTACCACGCCGGCGCGCCGGGAACGAGGGCGGCGCGCACCTCGCGGCGCAGGGTGGTGGCGGGAATCGCGTCGGCCGCCAGCTGGCGCAGGCGATTCACGTCGGCGTGCCGGCCGCGCGCCGCCAGCACGTCCAGGATCGCGTTCACGTCCTGCACATAGTTGTGGATCTCGGCCGGGATGCTGGGCGCGGCGGTAAAACGCTTGCGGCGCTCGCGGAAGGCGTCCATCAGGTAGTCGGCATGCTGGCGGATGTTTTCTTCCGGGTTCGGCATCAGGCGTTCGGCCAGTTCGGCGTCGCCGGCGGCGATCACCTGCGGCAGCACGACCCGGATGCAGGACGCAGCCAGCGCCGGCGCCACGGTTTCCAGTTGAAGGAACAGGTCGCGCGTGCGCACCGGCTGGTCGCGCGCGTGGTCGATCGAGACCACGTCGAGCAGGTGGTCGCGGTTACCCTGGCCGGCCAGCAGCAGGGCGGTGCTGCGCTCGCGCACCGCCTCGAGCGCCGCTTCCGCCGGCGGATAGGCCTCGGCCAGCACGGCCCAATCGGCCAGCGCATACGAACGGCGTACGCCGGCCAGCGACGGATCCTGTTCCAGCGCATGCTCGTGGAACCAGGTCAGCTCTTGCAGCGCGGCGTCGTACTGCCCCTGGTCGGCCAGTTCGCGCGCCGCCACCAGGCGTTCGATGGGGTTGTCTGCCCCTTCTTCCACCTGCGCGTTCATGCACCCACCCACGGCAATCCCGCCTTGCACCAGCCGCCGAGCGTCTTGCGATGACCTTCGCCATCCTTGTCCCCCTCGAAACCCTCGAGGATGTCGAAGGCATTCGCATAACCGAGTTCGGTCGCCACGCGGGCGCTATGGCGCGAGCGCACGCCCGAGCGGCACAGGAACAGGAGGATGTCATCCGGCTTGGCGACTTTTTCCAACTGAGCGCCGAAGTCCGGGTTCGGCACGCCGCCCGGATAGGTCGCCCACTGCACCGCCGCATGCTGGGCGTCGGGAATGGCAACCCGGCCCACCCAGTCGCGTTCGGCATTGGTGCGCACGTCCACCAGCTTGACCTTCGGGCTGCTCCTGAGCAGCTCGAACGCCTCTTGCGGCGTCACCGCACCGGCATAGGGCTGGCCTGCGCCACGCTGGCGCGCAGCCTCGAGAATGTTTTCTGTCGTCATAATGTCCGGTCCGTTTTTGGGCATCCAAAGGCGCTGCACCATCGTGGATCAGTGTATCCTGCTCTTAAATGGTGCGTTGGCGCATGTTTGCACTTGATTGGTGCATTCGGCATGCACTGTAAATCTTTCGACAAGCCTGCCGATCGACGCGATTTTATGGGTAAACTGGCCCGTCCCCCAAGAACGATTTGTGCATGTCCTCATGCAATTAACTGGGCACGTGGGGTGTCACCAAGTTGGCATACTTCGTGCTTCAACATGATGCAAGTTGTCGGTTCTCATGACCCGACTTCCTTTTTTCAATTAGGAGATTCCGAATGGCAAAGTCCGCCGCAGATGTAATGCAACTGGTCAAGGACAACGAAGTCAAATTCGTTGATTTACGCTTCGCCGATACCCGCGGCAAGGAACAGCACGTCACGGTCCCGGTGTCGCACTTCGACCTGGACAAATTCGAATCCGGCCACGCCTTCGACGGTTCGTCGATCGCCGGCTGGAAAGGTATCGAAGCCTCGGACATGCTCCTGCTGCCAGACCCGAACACCGCCAACCTCGACCCGTTCATGGAAGAGACCACGCTGTTCATGCAGTGCGACGTCATCGAACCGTCGGACGGCAAGGGCTACGACCGCGATCCGCGCTCGATCGCCAAGCGCGCCGAAGCCTACCTGAAATCGTCGGGCATCGGCGACACCGCCTACTTCGGCCCGGAGCCTGAATTCTTCATCTTCGACTCGATCCGCTGGAAGATCGACATGTCGGGCTGCTTCGTCAAGATCGATTCGGACGAATCGTCGTGGTCGACCGACAAGGAAATCGAAGGCGGCAACAGCGGCCACCGTCCGACCGTCAAGGGCGGTTACTTCCCAGTGCCACCGGTTGATTCGTTCCAGGACATGCGCTCGGAAATGTCGCTGATCCTCGAATCGATGGGCATCCCGGTCGAAGTGCACCACCACGAAGTGGCCGGCGCCGGCCAGAATGAGATCGGCACCAAGTTCTCGACCCTGGTCGAGCGCGCCGACTGGACCCAGAACATGAAATACGTGATCTGGAACGTGGCCCACAGCTACGGCAAGACCGCGACCTTCATGCCGAAGCCGATCAACGGCGACAACGGCTCGGGCATGCACGTGCACCAGTCGATCTGGAAAGACGGCAAGAACTTGTTCGCTGGCGACGGCTATGCCGGCCTGTCGGAAACCGCACTGTTCTACATCGGCGGCATCATCAAGCACGCGCGCGCACTGAACGCGATCACCAACCCGGGCACCAACTCGTACAAGCGCCTGGTGCCGGGCTACGAAGCCCCGGTCAAGCTGGCCTACTCGGCGCGTAACCGCTCGGCCTCGATCCGCATCCCGCACGTGGCGAACCCGAAAGGCCGCCGCATCGAGACCCGCTTCCCGGATCCACTGGCCAACGTCTACCTGTGCTTCGCCGCGCTGATGATGGCCGGCCTGGACGGCATCCAGAACAAGATCCACCCGGGCGAAGCCGCCACCAAGGATCTGTACCACCTGCCACCAGAAGAAGACAAGCTGATCCCGACCGTGTGCGCCTCGCTCGAAGAAGCGCTGGAAGCCCTGGACAAGGACCGCGAGTTCCTGACCCGTGGCGGCGTGTTCAGCGACAGCATGATCGATGCCTACATCGAGCTGAAGATGAACGAAGTGCAGCGCCTGCGCATGACCCCGCACCCTGCCGAATTCGACATGTACTATTCGTCGTAATCGTCTGGCAAGCTGTTGTGCCTACGCATCGCCAAGCTCCACGGTGATGCCATGAAACGCGGGGAAAGCGATGGCTTTCCCCGCGTTTTTTGTTGCTTCGGGTATAGTCGGGCGCGACTACAATGCATCTTTCCGCCGATGCAAGCTACCGAGTGATAGGAATGACAAACATCGTTTTCCACGGCGCCGTGGCCATGTTCGCCCTGCTGTTGTGCGCCTCGGCCCAGGCCCAGATCTACCGCTGCACGGACGCCAACGGGCGCCCGCTGTACACCGACGTCAAGGTCGGCAAGTGCCAGCTGATCGATACCGGCTACAGTTCGCCGCCGGCCGCATCGGCGCCGATTCCGGCCCCCCGTTCGTCGGGCGGATCGGGTTCGGCCAGCGCGCCGGCCCCCGCCGCTGCCAGCACGCCGTCCAGCTTCCCGCGCGTGGACAATGTCGTGCAGCGCGCGCGCGACGACGAGCGGCGCGAGATCCTGGGCGACGAATTGCGCATCGAGGAACGCAAGCTGCTGGACCTGAAAAAGGTGTTCAACAACGGCGAGCCCGAGCGCCAGGGCAATGAGCGTAATTACGCCAAGTACCAGGAACGGGTGGTGACGATGCGCGACGAGATCAGCCGTACCGAACGCAATATCGAGGCGCTGCGGCGCGAGATCGGCAATATCAGATGACCCTGCCACCCATGAACGACGTTCCCGCCTTCGACGCGGGCGATCCGGCGCGCTACGCCGGCCTCGACCTGCTGGCCTCGGCAGTGCTGCTGACCGGCGCCGACGGTGAAGTGCTGTATGCGAACGCCGCCGCCGAGAACCTGATGGAGCTGTCGTTCAAGTCGCTGCAGCGCCATCGCCTGCCCGAGCTGTTCCAGAACGGCGCCGAGCTGGCCGCCCTGATCGGCCAGGCGCTGGCCCACCAGTACGCCGACCTGCGCCAGGACCTGACCCTGCAGCGCAACAACCGCGAGCCGCTGCACGTGAACAGCATCGTCAGCGCACTGGGCGACGGCACCCTCCTGATCGAGCTGCGCGAGAACGTGCAGCAGCTGAAGCTGGACCGCGAAGAGCGCATCCTCGACCAGAGCCAGGCCAACAAGGAACTCATCCGCAACCTGGCGCACGAGATCAAGAACCCGCTGGGCGGCATCCGCGGCGCGGCCCAGCTGCTGGAACTCGAGCTGCCGCCGCACCACCTGCTCGAGCTGCAGGAATACACGCAGGTGATCATCAAGGAAGCCGACCGCCTGCAGACCCTGGTCGACCGCCTGCTGGCGCCACACCGCAAGCCCCACATCGTTGGGGACGTCAATATCCATGAAGTGTGCGAGCGGGTGCGCAGCCTGATCCTGGCCGAATTCCCGCAAGGCCTGACGATCAAGCGCGACTACGACGCCTCGATTCCGGAATTCCGCGGCGATTTCGAGCAGCTGATCCAGGTGGTGCTGAACATCGCCCATAACGCCGCCCAGGCGCTTTCCAGCCGCATGGCGCGGGGCGACGCCGAGATTGTTTTACGCACCCGCGTGGCGCGCCAGGTCACTTTGGCGAAGGTCCGTTACGGGCTGGCATTAGACTTGCATATCATCGACAATGGACCGGGCATCGCGCCCGATATCCGCGACCGCATTTTCTATCCGCTCGTATCCGGGCGTGACGGCGGGAGTGGCCTCGGGCTGACGCTGGCGCAAACCTTCGTGCAGCAGCACCTGGGGGTGATCGAGTGCGAAAGCCGGCCTGGACTGACGGATTTCCGTATCCTGCTGCCCCTGCCATAAGCGCGGGCGAGCAGGGCGCCGACCAGTCCTTTATTGAATCCATGTTGCGGGAAGCACGAATACATGAAACCAATCTGGATTGTCGACGACGACGCATCGATTCGCTGGGTACTCGAAAAAGCCCTGGCGCGCGAAAGCCTGGAGACCCGCAGCTTCGCCAACGCGCGCGAGGCCCTGACCGCCTTTGAAACCGATACTCCGCAGGTGCTGGTATCGGACATCCGCATGCCGGGCGAATCCGGCATCGACCTGCTGCAGGCCGTCAAGGCCCGCCATCCCGGCCTGCCGGTCATCATCATCACCGCCTTCTCGGACCTCGATTCGGCGGTGTCCTCATTCCAGGGCGGCGCCTTCGACTACCTGGCCAAGCCCTTCGACATCGACAAGGCGGTGGCGCTGATCCGGCGCGCCCTCGAGGAGAGCCTGCGCGAAGCCAGCGTCGAGGCGCTGCCGGCCGAGACGCCCGAGATCCTGGGCCATGCGCCGGCGATGCAGGAGGTGTTCCGCGCCATCGGCCGCCTGTCGCAATCGAATGTGACGGTCCTGATCACGGGCGAGTCGGGCACCGGCAAGGAGCTCGTGGCGCGCGCGCTGCACAAGCACAGCCCGCGCGCGCAGCAACCCTTCATCGCCCTGAACACCGCTGCGATCCCGAAGGACTTGCTGGAATCGGAACTGTTCGGCCACGAGCGCGGCGCCTTCACCGGCGCCCAGGCCATGCGGCGCGGCCGCTTCGAGCAGGCCGAGGACGGCACACTGTTCCTCGACGAGATCGGCGACATGCCGTTCGATCTGCAGACGCGGCTTCTGCGCGTGCTGTCCGACGGCCACTTTTATCGCGTGGGCGGCCACCAGCCGGTGAAGGCCAATGTGCGCGTGATCGCGGCCACCCACCAGAACCTCGAGCAGCGCGTGCGCGACGGCCTGTTCCGCGAAGATTTATATCACCGCCTGAACGTGATCCGCCTGCGCCTGCCGTCCCTGCGCGAGCGCAGCGACGACATCCCGATCCTTACGCGCCACTTCCTGGTGCAAAGTGCACACCAATTGGGCGTCGAACCGAAGCGCATGAGCGAGCAGGCGATGCGTTTCCTGTCCGGTCTCGAACTGCCGGGCAATGTGCGCCAGCTGGAAAACCTGTGCAACTGGATCACCGTGATGGCGCCCGGCCAGACGGTCGAGGTCAAGGACTTGCCGCGCGACCTGACCCAGGGCCAGGCCGGGGCCGGCGTCAATCCGGTGCCGCTGTCCGACGGCATGGTGGGGGCGGGCGCACTGCCGGTGGCCGGCGCCGGTGGCATCGTCATGCAGGTTGCGGCGCAGGCGCCGCAAACGCCCGACGGCTGGATCGACCTGCTCGAGCTGCAGGCGGCCGGCATGCTCAGTGCG
The DNA here is from genome assembly GCF_008014745.1 of Massilia arenae. Classification (GTDB taxonomy): domain Bacteria; phylum Pseudomonadota; class Gammaproteobacteria; order Burkholderiales; family Burkholderiaceae_D; genus Telluria; species Telluria arenae. Next base: position 84,468 of record NZ_VPFD01000023.1, on the reverse strand, counting down.
GGGCAGATGGACGTGATGGATATCCTGGGACGCCAGTTCGAGTCGGCCCTGATCAGGACAGCCCTCAAGCATACGCACGGCCGCAAGAACGACGCCGCGATGCGGCTCGGGATCGGGCGCAACACCATCACGCGCAAGATCGTGGAGCTGGGGATCGACGGCGCGCGCGAGGAATGACGCCGTCGTAAAGTGTGATGGTGGAAAGGACGGCCGGTGGTGTAAGCTCCTGCATCGCCCGCTCTACCTTTTCACCTCATGCTGATCAACTGCGTCGCCTACCAGGAAGGCAAGAAACTGTGTGATATCCCGGTCGAGGATATCAGCGAATACCTGAAACAGGACGACACCTTCGTCTGGGTCGCCCTGCGCGACCCGGCGCCCACCGACATCACCCTGATGCAGGAAGAATTCGGCCTGCACGAACTGGCGGTCGAAGACGCGCTGCGCGGCCACCAGCGGCCCAAGCTGGAGGAATACGGCGACTCGCTGTTCGTCGTGGTCCAGATCGTGGAGCTGGCCGGGGACGAACTGAACGTCGGCCAGCTGGCCGTGTTCGCCGGCGAGAACTATGTGCTGTCGGTGCGGCGCGACGCCAACCAGGGTTTCCTGGGCGTGCGTGCGCGCGCCGAGCGCGAGCCGCATCAACTCAAGAAGGGCGCCGGCTTCGTGCTGTATGCGCTGGTCGACGCCGTGGTCGATCGCTACTTCCCGGTGGTCGACATGCTCGAATCCGAGCTCGAATCGATCGAGGACCACATCTTCGGCATGCAGGGCAAGCAGCGCGCCAACGTCGAGCGCCTGTATGAGCTCAAGCGCAAGGCGCAGACCCTGCGCCACGCCGTGGTGCCGCTGATGGACGCCGTCGGCCGCCTGTACGGCGGCCGGGTGCCGGGCGTGGTGGTCGAGACCCAGGATTACTTCCGCGACGTGCACGACCACCTGTACCGCATCGCCGGCCGCCTGGACGCGGTGCGCGACACGATCAACACCGCGATCCAGGTGACGCTGTCGATGGTGGCGATCGAGGAGAACGAAGTCAGTAAAAAGCTGGCCTCGTACGCCGCGATCTTCGCCGTGTTCACGGCCTTCGCCGGGGTGTGGGGCATGAACTTCGAGTTCATGCCGGAGCTGAAGTGGAAGTGGGGCTATCCGCTGGCGCTCCTGACCATGGTGGGCGTGTGCGCCTACCTGTACCGGCGGTTCAAGAAGGCCGGCTGGTTGTAATCACCGTCGATCGGCGGTTGCCGCCGCGCCGGCGCAAGCCAGCGTCACCAGGCCGATCGCCAGCCATTGCACGGTCGTGAGCCGTTCGCCCAGCAGCAAAAAGCCCGCCAGCGCCGCCACCGCGGGACCGGCGCTGACCAGGATCCCGAACACGCGCTGCGGCAGGCGCTTGAGCGCCTTCATCTCGAGCGTATAGGGCAGGGCCGACGACAGCAGCGCCACCGCCAGGCCGCCGCCCAGCACCGCGGGCGCCAGCAGGTCGCCGCCGGCGTGCGTCACGCCGAACGGCACCACGAACACGCAGGCCGCCAGCAGCCCCCAGGACACGGCCTGGCCGCCATTGAGCATTGATACCCGCTTGCCGAACACGATATACATCGCCCAGCAGAACGCCGCGGCCAGCGCATAGGCGATACCGACCGGGTCCAGCGCGGCGCTGCTGGCCGCTGTCGGCAGCAGCAGCCATAATCCCGCGCCGGCGAGGATCACCCACAGGAAGTCGCGCGCGTGGCGCGAGGACAGGATCACGACCGCCAGCGGCCCGGTGACTTCGATCGCGACCGCGATCCCGAGCGGGATGCGTTCGAAGGAGCGGTAGATGAACAGGTTCATCGCCCCCAGCATCACGCCATAGATGACGATGTTCGGGATGTCGGCGCGGCGCAGCGTGAAACGCCAGGGCCGCACCAGCACCAGCAGGATCAGGGCCGACAGCCCGACCCGCAGCGCCACCACGCCGGCGCTGCCGACCGCCGGGAACAGGCCCTTGGCCCAGGCGGCGCCGGCATTGACCGACACCAGCGAACCCAGGATCGCCAGCGCGGGCGCGGCGACGCCGTGGGGCGTGACGTCGGCGCGGCCTGTCACTTGGCCGCCATCGCTATGGCCACCGCCTCGGCCACGCGGATGCCGTCCACCGCGGCCGACATGATGCCGCCCGCGTAGCCGGCGCCTTCGCCGGCCGGGAACAGGCCGCGCGTGTTCAGGCTTTGCAGGTCGTCGTTATTGCGCCTGATGCGGATCGGCGACGAGGTGCGGGTCTCGACGCCGGTGAGCACCGCGTCTTCCTTGTAATAGCCCTTGATCTGCTTGTCGAAGGCGACGAAGGCTTCGCGCATCGCCACGATCGCGTAGTCCGGCAGCGAGGTCGCCAGGTCGGTCAGGTGGACCGCCGGACGGAAAGACGGGGTGACCGAACCGAATTCGGTCGACGGCCGGCCCTTGACGAAGTCGCCCATCAGCTGGCCCGGCGCGTCATAGGTGCCGCCGCCCAGCACGAAGGCGCGCGATTCGAGTTCGCGCTGAAAGTCGATGCCGGCCAGCGGGTGGCCCGGATAGTCGTCGGGCGTGATGCCGACCACGATCGCGCTGTTGGCGTTGCGCTCGGCGCGCGAATACTGGCTCATGCCGTTGGTGACGACGCGGCCTTCCTCGCTCGATGCGGCGACCACGGTGCCGCCCGGGCACATGCAGAAGCTGTAGACCGAGCGCCCATTGGATGCGTGGTGCACGATCTTGTAGTCGGCCGCGCCGAGGATCTTGTTGCCGGCGTTGGGGCCGAAGCGGCAGACGTCGATCAGCGACTGCGGGTGCTCGACCCGGAAGCCGATCGAGAACGGCTTGGCTTCGATGTACACGCCGCGGTCGTACAGCATCTGGAAGGTGTCGCGCGCGCTGTGGCCAATCGCCATCGCCAGGTGGCGGGTCGCGATCTCTTCGCCATCGGCCAGGCGCACGCCGACCACCTGGCGCACGCCGCCGGTTTCCTCGATCAGCACGTCGTCGACGCGCGTCCCGAAACGGATCTCGCCGCCGAGGCGGACGATCTCGGCCCGCATCTGCTCGACCATCTTGACCAGGCGGAAGGTGCCGATGTGCGGCTTGCTGACGTACATGATCTCTTCGGGTGCGCCGAAGCGCACGAATTCGGTCAGCACCTTGCGGCCGTGGTGGTTGCTGTCCTTGATCTGGCTGTACAGCTTGCCGTCCGAGAAGGTGCCGGCGCCGCCTTCGCCGAACTGCACGTTGGACTCGGTATTGAGCTTGCGCTTGCGCCAGAAGCCGAAGGTGTCGACGGTGCGCTCGCGCACGATCTTGCCGCGCTCGAGGATGATCGGATTCAGGCCCATTTGCGCCAGGATCAGCGCCACGAACAGGCCGCAGGGGCCGGTGCCGACCACCACCGGCCGCGGGGTGCCCGGCGCCGGCTTGTTGACCTGCACGAACTTGTAGTCGACATCGGGCGAGGGCATCACGTGCTGGTCGCTCTTGAGGCGCGCCAGCACCGCCGCTTCGCCGCGCACTTCGGCGTCGATCGAATAGATCAGCACGATGGCGGCCTTCTTGCGCGCGTCGTAGCTACGCTTGTAGACGCTGAAGTCGACCAGGTCGGCGTCCGGCACGCCGAGACGGGCCAGGATGGCTTCGCGCAGGGCCGGTTCGGGGTGGTTCAGGGGGAGTTTGAGTTCGTTAATACGCAGCATGGGAGGGTGGTTGCTGGTGAGGCAACAAAATGTAGGCGGGCAAACCGCTATTTTACCTCGGCGGCAGGGCATCGGACGGGTTGGCTTCAGTGCCTCGGCTGGGCCGAGTGCATCACCGCTTTAGGCCTCGGTGTGCTGCCGCGATATCCCGGAATGGAGGCTGAAGTTTTATTTTTGTTGAGTGATAGTGATCGGAAACGACATTCTGTATGGTTTACGCAACCACGCCAAAGCATTCTACAAATCCTCTACAACTTAGTTTGAATGCATACGATGTAAATAATGTTTGGAGCGCAATCGGGAAAAGCTGTGGCCGGTATGCCGCCGTTCATGTATGCACTACGTATGAAACTATCGTCAATACAATGATTTAGCGCAGATTTGCGACGGTGTTGCCGATTTCATCGTGCATACCTGTCTTGGCGTCTTATCAAGAACCGACTGTGCTTATTAAAATTTCATTCTGGAAATCTGTTGTATTTAACACTCTGCACGCCCTGTGTCTCATTGACACTTTTCCGCGCCCTATGTTTTTATATGCTCACTTAAATAACGTTTGATTTAATAACAAACGCTAATTGAGGCTGTTCGTCCTTAATATCTGGAATGCATATAACGCATCGCCGTGAATGCGGACATATGCAGACATCGTATTCAGACGCACGAAAGTCCATCCTCTTCCTGGCCGCGCGCGCTGGGGCATGGTTTCGGCGAGGAGCCATGCCGGCTGCAGGCGGAGAGGATGCCGCACATTGTCGGTACCAATGTTGCGGCAGGCACCCACTCACAAGAAAAGCACAAGGAGAAGTACACATGATGTTGAAACTCAAGTCGATGCCCTTTGCGATCGCCTGCGCGATCGCCAGTGGCGCCCTGATCGGCGCAGCGCCGGCCATGGCTCAGTCCCAGCAGGGCAACGCCGAGGCAAGCCCGCAGCGTGTGGTGGTGACCGGCTCGCTGATCAGCCGCACCAATACCGAAACGCCGACCCCGATCCAGGTGTTGACCGCGGCCGATATCCAGAAGAGCGGCAAGACCTCGGTCGCCGAACTGCTGACCGACCTGGCCGCCAACGGCGCCGGCACCCTGGGCACCGGCTTTGCCGGCGCCTTCGCCAACGGCGCATCGGGTATCTCGCTGCGCGGCCTGACCGTCGGCGCCACCCTGGTGCTGATCGACGGCCACCGCATGGCGCCGTATCCGCTGTCGGACGACGCCCAGCGCTCCTTCGTCGACGTGTCGGCGATCCCGTTCGACGCCATCGAGAGCATCGAAGTGCTGAAAAGCGGCGCTTCCTCGCTGTACGGCTCCGACGCGATCGCGGGCGTGATCAACATCAAGCTCAAGAAAAACCTGAACGGCACCCGCCTGTCGGCCGAAGTGGGCGACACCCAGCACGGCGGCGGCAAGACCAAGCGCGCCTCGATCAGCACCGGCATCGGTGACCTGGGCGCCGATGGCTACAACGCCTTCATCACCGCCGAGTACCGCAAGCAGGATCCGATCTACGTGGCCGACCGCGAAAACTTCGGCTACGCCAACCGCGACTGGCGCGCACGCGGCGGCAACGACCTGACCCTGGGCGTGCCGACCAACATCAACAACTTCCTGACCGCGTCGAGCAGCCCCTTCCTGTACAACCCGGCCAATCCGAACAACCCGGCGGGCGTGACGAACGTCAACAACCCGGCCAACTACCAGTTCCTGGATCCGAACTGTAACTTCACCAAATATCGCGCCGGTGGTTGCTCGGTGCGCGATACCGAATCGTTCATCCAGCCGCCAACCGAGAACGTCAACGTCCTGGTCGGCATGACCAAGAAGCTGAGCGAAGACTGGGAAGTGCAGTTCAAGGGCTCGCTGTTCCGCCGCGAAAGCACCAACAACCGCAACGGCGCGGGCACCTCGCCGCTGCAGTTCAATCCGACCGCCTTCAGCGGCACCACCACCCTGGTCGACGGCGTGCTGACCCCGCGCGTGGGCGCTGTGCCGGACACGACCTTCGCACCGGGCGCCCAGGTCGGCGCCAACGTCACCAATCCGTTCGGCCAGAATGCCCGCCTGTACGGCTTCATCCCGGATATCGGCGCCGCCCTGACCACCAAGAACGAGTCGACCGCGACCCGCTTCTCGGCAGACCTGATCGGCAGCGCCTATGGTTGGGACGTGACCGCCTCGGTCGGCGCCACCAAGGTCAAGAACGACCTCGACTATAGCGGCTACGTCAACCGCAACGCGCTCTACGCCGCACTGCGTAACGGCACCTTCAATGTGCTGGGCAACAACTCGCCGGCCGTCATGAGCCAGGTGTCGCCGCGCTTCAGCAACAAGATCGAGTCGACCCTGAATTACGCCGACCTGATCGGTTCGCGCGAGCTGCTGTCGAGCTTTGGCGCCGGTCCGCTCAACTTCGCGGCCGGCCTGCACTGGCACAAGCGCGAGCAGGATGCGCCACCGTCGAGCCTGACGGCCAACGGTTCGGTCGCCAACACCTCTGCCTTCACCATCGGCGAAGAGACCAACAAGGCTGCCTTCGCAGAGTTGCAAGCGACCCCGATCAAGAACGTCGAAGTCGGCCTGGCCGGCCGTTATGACCACTACGACACCTACGGCCGTTCGTTCACGCCGTCGGCCAACTTCAAGTGGACGCCGAGCCAGCAGATCGGCCTGCGCGGCACCTTCGCGCGCGGCTTCCGCGCGCCGGCCCCGGCCGAGGTCGGCAATGCGGGTTCCTTCTTCACCTTCAATGCGATCAGCGACCCGATCCTGTGCGCCAACGGCAGCCAGACCACGGCCGGCAACGTGCCGTCGGCCTGCTCGTTCAGCCCGCCATACGTCCAGACCACCAATCCTGACCTGCAGCCCGAGAAGTCGAAGTCGTACACCTTCGGCGTCATCCTCGAGCCAATGCGCGGCCTGAACATGACCCTGGACTACTACAAGATCCAGATCAAGAACCTGATCGTGACCCAGGCCGGCAACGATCCGAGCTTCACCCCGACCTGGGTGCGCGGCCCGGCGGCGCCGATCGACATCGCGACCGGCTCCGGCAACACCACCGCGGTGGGCACGCCTGCCGCCGGTCCGATCCTGTACGGCCTGTCGCCGTACATCAATGCCGGCAGCACCGAGACCCACGGCATCGAAGCGGACGTGCGCTATCGCTGGCGCCTGGGCGATATGGGCACCATCACGGCCAACCTGAGCGCGGCTCACGTGTTCGGCTATGAGACCGAAGTGGCGGGCGCCAGCTACCAGCTGGCCGGTACCCAGGGTCCATCGTCGGTCGGCGGCGCCACCGGCAACCCGAAAGACCGTGCCCAGTTCACCCTCGGCTATGCCCGCGGCCCGCTGGACGTGACCGCCACCGTGAACTACACGAGCGGCTTCTCGACCTTCGACCCGGCCCTGGGCGAGACCGATTGCGCCTCGACCGGCACCAACGTCGGCGGCCGTCCTTACTTCCAGGGCCTGGTCCAGCCGGCATGGTACTGCGACGTGTCCTCGTTCACCTCGACCAACCTGAACGTGAGCTACAAGGTCACCGAGAACCTGACCATCCGCGGCGCGATTCTGAACCTGTTCGACAAGGAAGCCCCGTATGACGTCGCCACCTACGGCAACGCGGGCAACCAGACCTCGTACAACGCCTCGCTGCACCAGCCTGGCGCGGTGGGTCGCTTCTTCAGCCTGGGCGCGAACTATACGTTCTAAGTCTTAGGCCAGCTGCCTCAGCACGTCGTTCCCGCGTAGGCGGGAACCTAAGGTTGCAAGCGTTTCGACACGCAAGCAGTACTTGGGTTCCCGCCTTCGCGGGAACGACGTTTTTTTACGTTAACAATAGAATGTATTTGGCGGACCGCTCAGATCCCGCCCCAGGCCCCGGCCAGCACCGCCAGCGCCGCCAGGCCGGCGGTCTCGGTGCGCAGCACGCGCGGTCCCATCGACAGGGACAGGGCGCCGGCGGCAATGGCCGCGGCTTCTTCTTGCGGCGTGAGGCCGCCTTCGGGGCCGATCAGGAAAGTTACCGGCTGCGGCGCATTGGCGCGTGCCCAGCCGGCCAGCGATTCGGTCGCGCGCGGGCTGAGCAGGATGCGCACGCCCCCGGCCGGCGCCGCCAGCCACGGCTGTACGTCGGCCAGCGGATGCAGCCGCGCCAGCCGGTTGCGGCCGCACTGCTCGGAGGCGGCCACGATCACGCCCTGCCAGTGGGCCTGCCGTTTCTCGGCCCGCTCGCCGGTCAGGCGCACCACGCTGCGCTGCGCGGCCAGCGGCTGGATCGCGGCCACGCCCAGTTCGACCGCCTTTTCCACGATCCAGTCCATCTTCGAGCCTTCCGGCAAGCCCTGGGCCAGGGTGACGGGGTAGGGCGCCTCGGCCTCGGCGTCCTCGAAGGCGTCGACCGTCGCGGTGGCGCGACGCTTGCCGGTTTCCAGCAGGGTGGCGCGGTACTGGCCGCCTTCGCCATTGAACAGGGTGAGCGCCGCGCCCGGCTGCAGGCGCACCACGTGCAGGTGGTGGGCGACGGCTTCCGGCAGGTCGACGCTCGCGCCGATGGCGAGCGGCTGGGGGCAATAAAAACGGGGCATTCTGTGGGTGCGCAGCGTGGGCTTGCGTTAAAGGAATAAACCTGCATTTTAAATCGGCCGCACCCCGGTCTGGTAGAATAACGGGCTACGGCCTCGCGGGCCATCGCTTTCCTATCCCTGATCCACGATCTCCATGAAATCTACGCAAACCACCACCCTGATGGCCAACGCGATCCGCGCGCTGGCGATGGACGCCGTCCAGAAAGCCAACTCGGGCCACCCGGGCATGCCGATGGGCATGGCCGAGATTGCCGTCGCACTGTGGGACAAGCACTACCGCCACAATCCGGCCAATCCGGGCTGGTCGAACCGCGACCGCTTCCTGCTGTCGAACGGCCACGGCTCGATGCTGCACTATGCGCTGCTGCACCTGGCCGGCTACGACCTGTCGATGGACGACCTGCGCGACTTCCGCCAGATGCACTCGAAGACCCCGGGCCACCCGGAAGTCGGCATCACCCCGGGCGTGGAGACCACCACCGGTCCGCTGGGCCAGGGCATCGCCAACTCGGTCGGCATGGCGCTGGCCGAATGGCTGCTGGGTAACGAGTTCAACCGTCCAGGCTACGACGTGGTGGATCACTACACCTACGCCTTCCTGGGCGACGGCTGCCTGATGGAAGGCATCTCGCACGAAGTGGCGTCGCTGGCCGGCACCCTGCGCCTGAACAAGCTGATCTGGCTGTACGACGACAACGGCATCTCGATCGACGGCCGCGTGGAAGGCTGGTTCACGGACGACACCCAGGAACGGTTCAAAGCATATGGCTGGAACGTGATTCCGAAGGTCGACGGCCACAGCGTGAAAGACATCGACGCGGCCATCGAGCAGGCGAAACAGTCGGATCGTCCGACCCTGATCTGCTGCAAGACCATCATCGGCAAGGGCGCCCCGAACCTGGAAGGCGGCGACAAGGTCCACGGCGCGCCGCTGGGCGACGCCGAGATCGCTGCCGTGCGCAAGCACCTGATCTGGGATCCGATCCCGTTCGACATCCCGGCCGAGCTGTACGAAGCCTGGGACGCGAAAGAACGCGGCGCGCAAGCCGAAGGTGAATGGAACACGCTGTTCGCGGCCTACCGCGGCGCCCACCCCGAGCTGGCTGCCGAATTCGAGCGCCGCATGAAGGGCGACCTGCCGGCCGATTTCAGCAAGACCCTGGACGCGGCGATCGCCGCCTGCGTCGACAAGGCCGAGACCATCGCCACCCGCAAGGCCTCGCAGAACGCGATCCAGGCCCTGGCCCCGGTGCTGCCTGAATTCCTGGGCGGCTCGGCCGACCTGACCGGCTCGAACCTGACCAACTGGAAGGAATCGGTGCCTGTGCGTTCGGGCATCGCCGGCAACCACATCAACTACGGCGTGCGCGAATTCGGCATGTCGGCGATCCAGAACGGCGTGGCCCTGCACGGCGGCTTCATCCCGTTCGGCGCGACCTTCCTGACCTTCTCGGACTACAGCCGCAATGCCCTGCGCATGGCTTCCCTGATGAAGATCCGTTCGATCTCGGTGTTCACCCACGATTCGATCGGCCTGGGCGAAGACGGCCCGACCCACCAGTCGATCGAGCACGTCTCGTCGCTGCGCCTGATTCCTGGCCTGGACAACTGGCGTCCATGCGACACCGTCGAATCGGCGGTGGCGTGGGGCGCGGCGGTGCAGCGCAAGGACGGTCCATCGACCCTGATCTTCTCGCGCCAGAACCTGCCGTTCATGGCGCGTGAAGCGGCGCAAGTGAGCGACATCGCCAAGGGCGGCTACGTGCTGCGCGACAGCGCCGACGCCAAAGTCATCCTGATCGCCACCGGTTCCGAGGTCGAACTGGCAGTCAAGGCGGCCGACGCGCTGGCAGGCGAGGGCATCGCCGCACGCGTGGTCTCGATGCCGTCGACCGACGTGTTCGATCGCCAGGACGCCGCCTACAAGGCAAGCGTCCTGACCAAAGGCGTGCCGCGCGTTGCCATCGAAGCCGGCGTGACCGCCTTCTGGTACAAGTACGTGGGCCTGGAAGGCGCCGTGGTCGGCATCGACACCTTCGGCGAATCGGCGCCGGCGCCGGTGCTGTTCAAGCACTTCGGCTTCACCGTCGAGAACGTCGTCGCGAAAGCGAAAGAAGTTATCGCAGCATAAGCATTCGCTGCATGCGGGCTGCTCCTGAAGGGGTGGCCCGTTTTACTATGTTCGTTACGAAAAAAGTTTTTTTCTAATCAGGAGCACAGCATGACGATCAAAGTTGCAATCAATGGTTATGGCCGTATCGGCCGCAACGTCCTGCGCGCCTTCTATGAAGGCGGCAAGAAACAAGACATCCAGATCGTGGCGATCAACGACCTCGGCAACGCCGAATCGAACGCCCACCTGACCCGCTACGACACCGCCCACGGCAAGTTCCCGGGCACCGTCACGGTCGAGGGCGATAACATGATCGTCAATGGCGACAAGATCCGTGTGTTCGCGCAGCGTAACCCGGCCGAGATCCCATGGGGTGAGCTGGGCGTGGACGTCGTCCTGGAATGCACCGGCTTCTTCACCACCAAAGAGAAAGCCTCGGCCCACCTGAAGGGCGGCGCCAAGAAGGTCATCATCTCGGCACCGGGCGGCAAGGACGTCGACGCGACCGTCGTGTTCGGCGTGAACCAGGACGTGCTGAAGTCGACCGACACCGTGATTTCGAACGCTTCGTGCACCACCAACTGCCTGGCCCCGCTGGTCAAGCCGCTGCATGACGCCATCGGCCTGGAAACCGGCCTGATGACCACCGTGCACGCCTACACCAACGACCAGGTGCTAACCGACGTGATGCACGAAGACCTGCGCCGCGCCCGTTCGGCTACCCAGTCGATGATCCCGACCAAGACCGGCGCCGCTGCCGCGGTCGGCCTGGTGCTGCCGGAACTGAACGGCAAGCTGGACGGCTTCGCGATTCGCGTGCCGACCATCAATGTGTCGATCGTCGACCTGTCGTTCATCGCCAAGCGCGACACCACGGTCGAAGAGATCAACGAGATCATGAAGAAGGCCGCAGCCGAAGGCCCGCTGAAGGATATCCTGACCTACAACACCGATCCGCTGGTCTCGGTCGACTTCAACCACAACCCGGCATCGTCGAACTTCGACGCCACGCTCACCAAGGTCTCGGGTCGCCTGGTGAAAGTGACTTCGTGGTACGACAACGAGTGGGGCTTCTCGAACCGTATGCTCGACACCACTGTCGCGCTGATGAACGCCAAGTAATCAGCCCGGCCGTCATCCCAGCCCTGGACGCCATTGCGGTGTCCAGGGCTTTTTTTTCGTCCATCGCCTTTTTTGCAAAAGGTCACATGGTTTTTGATATTTCACAAATATACATATAACTAGCGTACTTGCGGGCGGAAGATGGAGCTCAAAATTCAACGCTTATGCCAAATAAATTATAAGAGAATTCGGTTTTTGTTTAATAAAGTTTGATGTTATATATTTACAACAGAATTTATGTTGCACGGGTAGATTGTTAAACATCCAGTTTCCTTTCCGGCATTCGTCTGAGAGACTGCGTTGATGTATGTATCCATGCATACATGACGCAGGTCTAAAAAAACGACAAACGCAGAGAGCAAAACAATGAAACAGCCACTCTTGAAGTACAGCGTCATCGCCGTCGCCACGGCGCTTTCAGCCGCACCTTTCGCCGCGGCGCAAAACACCGGAACCGAGGGCGCGCAAACCGTGTACGTCACCGGGTCCAACCTGAAGCGCACCGACAAGGAAGGCACACAGCCGATCCAGGTCATCACGGCCAAGGATATCCGCGAGACCGGCGCCGCGACGGTCACCGAACTGATCCGCCTGGTGCCCGCGATGGGCAGCGACGTCAATCTCGACACCAACGACGGCGGCTTTTCGCGCGGCGTCTCGAGTGCGTCGCTGCGCGGCCTGTCGTCGACCTCGACCCTGGTGCTGCTCAACGGCCGCCGCATGGCGCCGGCCGCCTATGCCGATCCGAACGACGGCAATTCCACCCTGTACGACCTGAACTCGATCCCGATCGCGGCCCTCGAGCGGGTTGAGATCCTGCGCGACGGCGCCTCGGCCGTGTACGGTTCGGATGCGATCGGCGGCGTGATCAACTTCATCACCCGCTCCAACTACAATGGCGCCGAGATCTCGGCGCGCGCCAGCGCCAATGACGACGGCAAGTTCAAGCGCAAGGGCGTGAACGTGGTGGCCGGCACCGGCGACCTGGAGTCCGACGGCTACAATGTGTTCTTCACGGCCGACCTGTCCGAGCGCGACCGCGTGCTGCGCGAAGACGTCAAGGACATCGAGTTCGACCAGTACCGCCGCCTGTCGAACCGCTACGCCACGCCCTACGGCAGCACGATCTCGGGCTCGCCCATCTTCTACCGCGAGACCGCGCCGGGCTCCGGCCAGTTCACCGCCACCCAGGCCAATGCCGCCGACCGCCTGCGCGTGACCACCAATTGCGATCCGTCGCGCCAGCTGGTCGGCTCGACCTCGATGGGCCTGGCCGCCACCAGCGTCTTCATCGGCCGCACCTTCTGCAACTACGACACCAACCAGAACCTGGAAGGCACGGGCGAGGGCAAGGATGCCAATCTCCTGACCCGCGGCGCCATCAAGCTCGGGCCGAACGTACGCGCCTTCGCCGAAGCGGCCTATGCCCGCACCGAGCGTCAGTACACGACCAGCCCGATCACGATCAACACCACGCCGGTGACCAACTTCACCGCCACCGGCGTGGCCCCGAGCTACCAGACCATCCTGCCCGCCGGCCACCCGGACAACCCGTTCCCGAATGCGCGCGCCTCGGTCGCCTACCGCTTCGAGAATGCGCCAACCGGCACCGAGACCATCAACGAACAGGCCAGGTTCCTCACCGGCCTGCAGGGCACGCACTTCAACTGGGACTGGGAAGTCGGCCTGCTGTACAACGAGGCGCGGCGCGAAGACACCTATAACGGCCGGCTCTACCTGCCGGCGCTGCGCACGCTGAACGAGGGCGCCACCCTGGCCCAGTTGTCGAACAATCCGGACCTGTTCCGCAGCACCAGCAGCGACGACAAGTCGTCGATTACCCACTTCGACGTGAAGGCGACTACCACGTTCGGCCAGTTGCAGGGCGGCGCGATCGGCGTCGCGGTGGGCGCCGAGGCGCGCCGCGAAAAACTGGTCATGGTGCCCAACGCGCTGCTGTCGTCGGGCCAGATCTACGGCCTGGCCAACACCATCATCGACGGCGAGCGCGACGTCAAGTCGGCCTTCGTCGAGGTGCGCACGCCGTTCTTCACCAACTTCGAGATGGATTTCGCCGGCCGCTGGGACAAATACCCGGGCATCAAGACCAATTTCGTGCCGAAGGTCGGCGCCAAGTGGACTGCCACCAGCAGCCTGGCCTTGCGCGGCACCTATTCGGAGGGCTTCCGCGCACCGGCCCTGTCGCAGGTGACGCCGGGCGGCGCCCAGTTCTTCCTGACCGGGCTGTTCGATCCAAAACGCTGCGAGACCGACGAGGAAACGCCGAAACCCAACGCCACCGAGGCGGACTGCAACAAGTCGGCCTCGGGCACGGGCGGCGCCAACCCCGACCTGCGGCCGGAAGAGTCGAAGAGCTACACCTTCGGCATCCTGTTCTCGCCAACCCCGAACTTCGACATCGGCCTGGATTTCTACAAGATCCGCAAGGAGGGCGAAGTCGCGCTGGGCTCGGCCTTCGACGCGCTGCGTAACGAGGACAGCAACCCGGGCCTGGTCGTGCGCGACCAGAATGAGGCCAATTTCGTCACCGACGCCAACGGCCTGCCGATCCCGGGCACCGGACCGTTGCTGATGGTGCGCGAGCCGTGGCTGAACAAGGGCTCGGTCGAAGTGCGCGGCGTCGACATCGACATGGCCTTTCGCAAGAACCTGGGTGAGTGGGGCAATTTCACCGCCAAGCTGACCTCGGCCTATATGCACTCGTACACCCTGCAGCAGGAAGCTGGCGACGCCGAGCACAACCTGGTGGGCTACAGCGCCGGCCTGCTGGACTGGAACCTGTCGAACGGCATCGACCTGCCGCGCTGGAAGACGCAGGTGTCGGCCTCGCTGACCAAGGGCAATCACGCCTTCAGCGCCAACGTCAACTACACCGGTCCGGTCTCGCTGCTGCGCAAGTACGACAATGACACCGTGTATGACCAGGCGTTCTGCCACTACCAGCCGGCGACCAGCCCGAGCATGCCGAGCGCCAGCATCGCGGTGCCGGGTTATCTCGGCGAGTTCCCGGACTGCAAGGTCAAGGAGTGGGTGCGTTTCGGCGTCGGCTACACCTATACCGGTGTCAAGAACCTGGCGCTGACCTTCAACGTCCAGAACCTGTTCGACAAGGCTGCGCCGTTCGACCCGCGCTACGGCGCCAACAACGGCGCCCCGCTGGCCGGCTACAACGAAGGATTGCACAATCCTTACGGCCGCTATTTCACGGCATCGGCGCGCTACAGCTTCTGATGGCCAGGTGATGTCCGTCGCCTGAAAAAAGAAACCCGGCCATGGCCGGGTTTCCGTTATCGACGTGCCTTATTTCGCGTCCGGCCAGGGCGTCAGGATCTCGAAGCCGTTCTTCGTCACCACGATCATGTGTTCCCATTGCGCCGACAGCGAACCGTCGCGCGTCAGCACGGTCCAGCCGTCATCGAGCTGGATCACGTCTTCCTCGCCAATATTGATCATCGGCTCGACCGTGAAGGTCATGCCTTCCTTGAGCAGCAGGCCGGTGTTCGGGCGGCCGTAGTGCAGCACCTGCGGCTCTTCGTGGTAGACGCGGCCGATGCCGTGGCCGCAGTAGTCGCGCACCACCGAGTAGCCGGCGCCTTCGGCCAGCTTCTGGATCGCGTGGCCGACGTCGCCCAGGCGCGCGCCCGGACGCACGGCGCGGATCCCGGCCATCATCGCTTCATAGGTCGTGTCGACCAGCTTTTTTGCTTCAGGACTTGGCGTGCCGGCGAAGTACATGCGGCTGGTGTCGCCGTGCCAGCCGTCCTTGATCACGGTGACGTCGATGTTGACGATGTCGCCGTCCTGCAGCACGTCCTTCTCGCTCGGGATGCCGTGGCAGACCACGCCGTTGATCGAGGTGCACAGGGTCTTGGGAAAGCCGTGATAGCCGACGTTGGCCGGCGTGGCCTTCTGCACCTTGCGGATGTAGTCGTGGCAGCGGCGGTCGAGTTCTTCGGTGGAGACGCCGGGCACGACGTATTGCTTGATCATTTCCAGCACTTCGGCGGCGAGGCGGCCGGCAACGCGCATCTTGGCGATGTCTTTATCGTTCTTGAGTTTGATGGTCATACAGAGGGGAAGGGGGCGGCGCGTGGCGCGGGCAAACCGCCATGATACCGCGTCGGCGGCGGCAGGGTGGGGCGACCATGTAAAAAATGCCCGCCCGGCAAGGCCGGACGGGCATTCACTGAACTTTTCAGGAAGGGGTCTTGCGACCCCGTTCCATTAGAAGTTCTGGGTGTAGCGGACGTAGAAGAAGCGGTCCAGCGAGGTATCTGCATCCACCGAAGCTGCCGACGCTTGCGTGTTGTACACGGTGCGTGGCGACTTGTCGAAGACGTTGTTGATACCGAACAGGATGCGGCCGTCCCAGCTGGTCTTGTAGTTCACGCTGACGTCGTGGATCGTGACCGAACCCAGTTTGTTGGCGCCGGTACCGAAGGTCGCTTCGTAGTCAGGCATATTGCACTCGATGGTCGAGGTGTAGCAATTGTCCTTCACTGGGCTGTAGTAACGGAAGCCCCAGGTGGCGCCCCAGTTGCCCAGTGCCCAGTCGACGTTGGTGTTCGACTTCACGCGGTTGTAGAAGTACTCGCCGGCGTAGTTGTTCCACTCCGAATCGGCGCCGCTGCGGGTACGGAACTTGTCGACGTACGAGGTTTCGTTACGCAGGTTGAACTGGCCGTAGGCGGTGCGTGGCAGGCGATAGTTGATCGCCAGGTCCAGGCCTTCGGTTTCCATGTTACCCAGGTTGGCGTTACCGCGCGACAGCGTCGTGATCTGGCCCGAGACCGGGTCGCGACGGATCGCCGAGCAGAAGTTCGAGCTGCCGTTGATGAAGCACTCGTTAGCAACGTAGGTTGCGCTGATCGCGGTGATGCGGTTTTCGATCTGGATGTTGTACCAGTCCAGGCCAACGCTGAAGCCAGGAATGAACGACGGGCTGTACACGAAGCCGACGGTGCGGGTCTTCGCGGTTTCAGGTTCCAGGAAGGCATTGCCGGCGCCGGTGTTGAAGGCGACGGTCGACTGGACGCCGACGGCGCTCGGGATCGGGGTGCCGGCCTGGTTCACCTGGCGATAGGTGGCGCTGGTGCCCGATGCCAGGCAACGTGCCTGGACAGCTGGGTCACGCGATGCTTCGCCGTACTGGGTGTCGCAAGGATCCAGGAAGGTGTCGAACGACTGCGAGCCGCCACCGAAGGTGTCGCCCAGGGTTGGAGCGCGGAAGCCCTCAGCCCAGGTGCCGCGAACCAGCAGGTCGTTGACCGGCTTGTACATGAAGCTGACCTTGCTGTTGTTGGTCACGCCGAAGTTGCTGTAGTCCGAGTGGCGGGTGGCCACGTTGAAGCTCAGCAGGTCTGCGAACGGCAGGTCTTTCAGGACCGGGATGTTCAGCTCAGCGTAGGCTTCACGCACGGTGTAGCGGCCGTAGGTGGCATTGCCAGCCAGGTCGGTCGAGTAGCCCGATTGCTCGAACTGGCCTGGAACTTCCTGGCCCTTGACTTCGCGGTGCTCGATACCGACTGCCAGGCCCAGCGCGCCGGCTGGCAGCTGGAACAGTTCACCGGCGATATCGGCGGTGGCGCTGTTGACGGTCGAACCGTAGGTCGACTGGCCGGTCGAGTTGACGTAGGCCAGCGCTTCCGGGGTCGAAGCCGATGGGCCGCCCAGGATGTTGAACGGCACGCACGACGACAGGCCGATCGGATCGTCCGGGGTACCGCACTGCACGACGCCGGCGGCGTTCATGAACGACGGGCCCAGGGCGCGCTTCAGGTTCAGCAGGTTGATGTTACCGGTGCCGAATTGCGAGCCGGACACTTTGCTGTGGTTGTAGCCAGCGCTCCAGTTCCACGCCAGGTCCTTGACCATGAAGTCACCCTCGAGGGTGGCATCGACGTGCAGGGTGCGGTTTTCGGTCTCGGTGACACGCTTGAGCTCGATGGTACGACGGGCGAAGAACAGGTCTTGGCCCAGGCCGGCGCCGGCGACTTGATTGCCGTACGGGTTGTAGTAGTTGTTCGCGTCGATGTAGACCGGGTAGTTCGGCTGGCTGATCGAGGTCAGCGGGTAGCCGGCGACCGTCTGCGTCGCGCTACGCTGCGAGTACATGGCGGTGGTCTTGAAGCGCATGTCTTTCGGCAGCGCGATCTCGCCTTTGACGAACAGGGTGTCGAGCTTGCTTGGGATCAGCAAGTCCATGTCCTGGGTCGAGTTGTAGCGATCCTCGATCTGGTTGTTGTATGCGTGGTAGTTGTTCGGGTTGCGCGAATCGGTGCCCACGCCCTGGCCGTCGAAGCTGCCGGTGTGGTTGATGACCTGGTTGAAGCTGCCAGGGCCGGTCGACAGCGAACCGCCACTCAGCGGGTTGACCGGGGTGATGCGACCCCAAGGACCAGCGCCCAGACCGTCAAATGGATGGGCAGGACCGTTGGTGTACGAGCTGATGGCGCGGGTCATGGTGCCCACGCGGCCCGATTCGGTGTGCGACAGGCCGAACATCAGCGAGGCCTTTTCATCGCCTGCGCCGTAGCTCAGCGAGAAGTCCTTGTTCTTGCCGTCGTTCTTTTCGTTCTGGCCGGTGTAGATGGACAGCTGGCCGCCCTGCATGTTCTTCTTCAGGATGATGTTGATCACGCCTGCGATCGCGTCCGAGCCATAGATTGCCGAGGCGCCATCCTTCAGGATTTCCATGCGCTCGATCATCGACGACGGGATGGTCGACAAGTCGGTGAAGCCATCGACCGACTGGGTCCAGCGCTTGCCGTCCACCAGGACCAGCAGGCGGTTCGAGCCCAGGTTACGCAGGCTGACGTACTGGCCGCCGATTTCGCTGTTCGAAGTCAGCGAACCCGAGCGGGAGAAGTCAGGTGCGCCTGCCGACGACAGGTTGTTCAGGATTTCACCAACAGTGACCAGACCAGTTTTTTGGATCTGTTCCTGGTTCATGATCTGGATCGGCTGTGCGGTTTCCAGGTCGACTTGGCGGATACGGGAACCGGTCACTTCGACGCGCTGTAGCGGCGCCGATGCTTCCTGTGCGACCGCTGCGGTCATGCCGAGGGTCATGCCGCCGAGGCAGATCGCGCGGACCGACCGGGACAAGAGTGTTTCCATCATGTTGCAAACTCCTAGGGGTGAAAACGCGGCGGCACCATGGGAAGGGCACTGCCACCGAAAATGTCGCGAAGCGACTACCTGAAAAACGCCAACTTATTGGTTTAACGAGTTTTCAAGTCAGCAATAAAAACATTCGCGGCGCATCACTGTCAATGCATATACGCATGTATGACAAATGTGTTGCAGAAATGTGTATTTACCCGTTGGCAATGTTGCAAGTAATTGACTATGCAGTCAATAATTGATCTAAATTTGGCAATGCGTAAAAAAACCCGCCCGGCTTGCGCCGGACGGGTTTTTTGCGCAATTAAATTGCTTGAGACTTGAAGCTTAGAACGCCTGGTTGTAGCGAACGTAGAAGAAGCGGTCGATCGGCAGTTCCGGCGACACCGACGACGACGACGAGTTGCCGCCAGTTGCCGAACCTGCGCTGTAGTTGATTTCAGGCTTCTTGTCGAAGACGTTGTTCGCGCCGAACAGGAGCTTCGCGTTCCACGGCAGCGCATAGCCGACCGACATGTCGCCGTACCACATCTCGCCATGACGGTTGTAGCCGGTGCCCCAGCTGGCCGCTGCGGTTGGATCCGAGCAGTAGATGGCCTGGGTCGCCGAGTAGCAGCGATTCTTCTGGCTGCTGTAGAAGCGGGCGGTGAAGGTGGCGCTCCAGTTGCCCATGCTCCAGTCGAGCGAGGTGTTCGACTTCACGCGGTAGATGTCGTATTCGCCGGCGTATTCGACCCATTCGGTGTCCAGGGTCGACTGCTGCTTGTACGAATCGGTGTACGTCGATTCGCTGCGGATGCTGAACTGGCCGAAGCGGGTGCGTGGCAGGCGGTAGTTGATCGCCACGTCGACGCCTTCGGTCTCGACCTTGCCGCGGTTGGTGTTACCGATTTGCAGGTCGACCACCTGGCCGGTCGTGTCACGCTTGATCAGCGAGCAGAAGTTCGACACGTTGTTGACGTAGCACTCTTCCAGGGTGTTGGTCGCCGACACGCCGGTGATCAGGTTCTCGATGCGGATGTTGAACCAGTCCACGGACACCGACAGGCCAGGCACGGCCGACGGGCTGATGACCAGGCCCAGGGTGCGGGTCTTGGCCGATTCCGGCTCCAGGAAGGCATTGCCGGCGCCGGTGGTGAATGGGAACGGCGTCTGGGCGCCGGTCGCGCCGACGTCGGCGCCGGTCTGGTTCTTCTGGCGGAAGCCGGCCGGCACGCCGGCGGCCGCGCAGCGGGACGCGACGGTCGGGTTGCGCGCCGCTTCGCCGTGCAGGCTGTCGCACACGTCCAGGTAGCTGGCGAAGGTCTGCGAGCCGCCGCCGAAGGTGTCGCCCAGGGTCGGCGAGCGGAAGCCTTCGGCATAGGTACCGCGGGTCAGCACGTCGCGCACCGGTTTCCACATGAAGCTGAACTTGCTGTTGGTGGTCGAGCCGAAGTTCGAGTAGTCCGAGTAGCGGGTCGCCGCGTTCAGGCTCAGCAGTTCAGCGAACGGCACGCCTTTCAGCAGCGGCACGTTGGCTTCCAGGTAGGCTTCGCGCACGGTGTAGCGGCCGTAGGTCGCGTTGCCGGCCAGGCTGGACGAGTAGCCGGACTGTTCGAACTGGCCCGGAACGTCCTGGCCGCGCACTTCACGGTACTCGAAACCGCCCGCGACGCCCACGCCACCGGCTGGCAGCTGGAACAGTTCGCCGGTCAGGTCGGCGGTGGCGCTGTTGACGGTCGAGCCGTAGGTAGCCTGCGCGGTGGACATCACATAGGCCAGCGCTTCCGGCGTCGAGGCCGATGGGCCGCCCAGGATGTTGAACGGCACGCAGGCGGCCAGGCCGATCGGCGCGTCAGGGGTGCCGCACTGCACGACGCCCGAGGCGTTCATGAACGATGGACCCAGGGCTTTCTTCAGGTTCAGCAGGTTCAGGTCGCCGTAGCCGCGGACCGAGCCTTCGACTTTGCTGTGGTTGTAGCCGACGCTCCAGTTCCACGGATTGTTGGCGATGGCGAATTCGCCTTCCAACGTCGCGTCGATGTGCAGGGTGCGGTTGGTATTGTCGGTCACGCGCGGCACGTCGATGGTGCGGCGGTAGAAGAACAGGTCCTGGCCGTTGCCGGCGCCGGCGACCGAGTTGCCGTACGGGTTGTAGTAGCTGCCCTTGTCGACATAGACCGGGTAGGCCGCCTGCGAGGTCGAGCTCAGCGGATAACCGGCGACGCTACGCGACGACTGGCGGTCGGCATACATCGCGGTGGTCTTGAAGTTCATATTCCACGGCAACGCCACTTCGCCCTTGACGAAGATCGAGGTCAGCTTGCTCGGCGTCAGGAAGTGCATCTGGCTCGTCGAGTTGAACAGGTCGTTTACGTTGTTCGCGAACGTGTGGTAGTTGTTGGGATCGCGGGAATCGGCGCCGACGCCATCGCCCAGGGGACCGCCGGTATGGTTGATGACGCGGTCGAAGCCGGTCGGACCGCCGGTCGCGCTGACCTGGCGGATGCGGCCCCATGGGCCAGTTCCCAGGCCGATGTTCGCGCGCTCAGGGCCGTTGGTGCTGGCGGTGATGTCGCGGGTCTTGGCCCAGACCGGACCCTGGTCGGTATGGGTCAGGCCGAACAGCAGCGAAGCCTTGTCGTCGCCGGCGCCGTAGGAGATCGAGTAATCCTTGGTCTTGCCGTCATTCTTTTCGTTCTGGCCGTGGTAGATGCTGGCCTGGCCGCCCTGCATGGATTTCTTCAGGATGATGTTGACCACGCCCGAGATCGCGTCCGAACCGTAGATCGACGAGGCGCCGTCCTTCAGGATCTCGACGCGTTCGATCAGTGCCGACGGGATGGTCGACATGTCGGTATAGCCGTTGACCGACTGGCTCCAGCGCTTGCCATCGACCAGCACCAGCAGGCGTTGCGAGCCGAGGTTGCGCATGTCGAGGAACTGACCGCCCTGTTCGCGGCCTGCGCCGAGTGCCGTGCCCTTGCTGAACGCCGGAACGCCCGCCGAGGACATGCTGTTGATGATGTCACCGACGGTGACCAGGCCGCTCTTCTGGATCTGTTCCTGGCTCATCACCTGGACCGGCTGTGCGGTCTCGAGGTCGACCTGGCGAATGCGGGAACCGGTCACTTCGACGCGCTGCAGTGCTTCCTGCGCGATGGCGCTCATTGCCGGCAGCGCAAGCGCGACGGCCAATGCGATCTTCGTTCGTTGTTGCATGTGCTCTCCATCCTGCATTCCACGGGTGTGGAACGACTTTTTATGATTAATAGGTGCAACCCGTGCGCATGCGGACGCCCCGTGGATAACGGGGTTTCCGTCGTGCATACACATCTATATAAAACCATTCCGTGTTGATCAGTGTCAACGCGTTGAAGGCTGGAATTAGTGGCAAAAACAACAGTTATCAAAAAGAAATTAAATGACCAAAAAGTCAGGAAATTCAATGGCTTAACGATGGTGCAAAAAAGGTGTACTTACGAGTAAATTCGGTGCGCGGAGAGCGCACACGCACCGGAGTGGTGCGTGCGCGAAACAGGAAGGAGAGAGGAAGGAAGCGCTGCTATGAGAGCCTATCCCGGTAGGTGGGAGTCGCCGAAACAGGCTTGCCAAAGCGCCCGTACGCTGTCGGGATGGGCGCCCACCAGGCCGGATTCGACCCGGGTCTTGTCCTGGCCCTGCAGCCGCACGCTGTGCTGCAGCTTGCGCATGGCGCGGTAGGCGTCGGCGACCTCGGCCGCCAGGCCGGCATCGATCAGGCCCAGTTCGCCGCAGACGCGCAGCAGGGCGATATTGCCGGCGTTCGCGGTCAGCTGCGGGTAGTGCGCGGCGTGGCGCAGCACCAGGTATTGCACGATGAACTCGATGTCGATCATGCCGCCGGCGTCGTGCTTGAGGTCGAACTGCTCGCTGCGGTTGACGTTGGCGTCGCGCATGCGCTGGCGCATGTTCACCACTTCTTCCCTGAGCTGGGCCTCTTGCGCGGCGCGGTCCTTGCGCAGCACCTGCTCGCGGATCGCCTCGAAGCGCGCGCCGATGGCCGGCTCGCCGGCGCAGAAGCGGGCCCGTGTCAGGGCCTGGTGCTCCCACAGCCAGGCGGCATCGTTCTGGTAGCGCTCGAAGGCGGCCACGGACGACACCAGCATGCCGCTGGCGCCATCCGGCCGCAGGGCGATGTCGACGTCGAACAGGATGCCGGCCGCGGTGTGCGCCGTCATCCAGGTGATGAAGCGCTGGGCCAGGCGCGCATACAGGGGCGGGGCGTCCTGGTCCTCGTCGTCGTACAGGAAGATCACGTCGAGGTCCGACACATAGCCCAGCTCTTTGCCGCCCAGCTTGCCGTAGGCGATGACGGCGAATGCCGGTTCCTCGCGGTGGCGGCCGTTGACCGCGCGCCAGGCATGCTTGACCACGGCGCCGACGATCATGTCGGCCAGGGCCGACAGGTGGTCGGCCAGGTGCTCCACCGACAGCTCCCCGCCCAGGTCCAGGGCAAGCAGGCGGAACAGCTGCGCATGGTGGGCTTCGCGCAGGATGTCGAGCTGGCGCTCGGTATCGCCGGCCGCCTCGCCCAGGTGCTCGTCGAGCAGCGCGGCCAGCTGCCCGAGGTCGCCGGCGCCGGCATTGCGGTCGTCCAGCAGTTCGTCGAGCAGGATCGGGTGCTGGGTGAGGAAGGTGGCGGCCCAGCCGCTGGCATTGATCATCCGGATCACGCGCTCGAGCGTGTGCGGGTATTCGGTCAGCAGCGACAGGTAGGCCGAGCGGCGCGCGATCGCCTCGAACAGGTCGAGCAGGCGGCCCAGGGTGGCGGCCTGGCTGCCGATCCCGGCCTCGACCACCACGGTGGTCACCAGGGGCAGGGAGGCTTCCACCAATGCTTCCAGCCTGGTTCGGCTGGCGTCGGGCAGGTTCGACAGGCGCGGCCCCTGCAGGGTGGCGGCCAGGCGGCTGGCGGCGGTGCGGGCGTCGTCGAAGCCGAGCGCGGCCAGGCGGGCGGCGAGCGCGTCTATATTGTCCAGTTCGTCGGCCAGGGCCGGGGCATCCGGCTTGTCGTCGGGTTTTTCCTTGTCGGCGAAGATGGCGTCGAACTGCTGGGCCACATAGCTGCGCTGCGCGTCGAGTTCGTCCAGCAGGGTGGCTTCGTCCGCGCACCCCATCATGCGCGCCACCGCCAGCCGGTCGTCCGGATTGGCCGGCAGGGTGTGGGTCTGGGCGTCTTCCAGGTATTGCACCCGGTGCTCGAGATTGCGCAGGAACACATAGGCCTGCAGCAGGCGCAGGACCGTCTCTTGCGGCAGCAGCTCGCGCTCGGCCAGCAGCAGCAGGGTCTTGCGGGTGGAACGCTCGCGCAGGGCCGGATCGCGCCCGCCCCGGATCAGCTGGAACACCTGGGCCAGGAACTCGATCTCGCGGATGCCGCCGCGCCCCAGCTTGACGTTGTGGCTGCGCTCGGGATGCAGGCGCTCCTGGCGCTTCACCTCGGTGCGGATCTGGGCGTGCATATTGCGGATCGCGTCGATCACGCCGAAGTCGAGGTAGCGCCGGAACACGAAGGGCCGCACGATGGCGTCGAGCGCCGCGATGTCGTCGGGCGTGCCGGTGACGGCGCGCGCCTTGACCCAGGCATAGCGCTCCCATTCGCGGCCCTGGACGATCAGGTATTCCTCGACCATGCCCAGGCTGGCCGCCAGCGGGCCGGACTTGCCGTTGGGACGCAGCGCCATATCGACCCGGAACGTGAAGCCGTCCTCGATCACCTCGGACAGGGCCGCGTTCAGGCGCCGCCCGAGGCGCACGAAGAACTCGTGGTTCGACAACTGCCGCTGGCCGGGACCGGCCGCGGTCTCGCCGTCTTCCGGATAGACGAAGATCAGGTCGATGTCCGACGAGACATTGAGTTCGCCACCGCCCTGCTTGCCCATGGCCAGCACCATCAGGTGCTGGGGGCGGCCGGATTCCTCGCCCATCGGCATGCCGTGGCTGGCCACCAGCTCGTCGGTGAGGGCGGCGACGTGGGTCTGGATCGCGAAGTCGGCGAAGGCCGTCATCGCCGTGACCACCTCGTCGAGGTCGGCCTGGCCGCCCAGGTCGCGCGCCACGATGGTCGAGACCAGCAGGTTGCGCACGCGGCGCATGGCCCGTTCCAGCGGCAGCCCCTTGCCCAGTTCGCGCTCCAATAGCGCGCGGAAATCGGCGCCGCCCAGCGATAATGATGACAATTCGGCCAGTTGGGCGGCCCGCTCCGGCGCGGCATCGAGCCAGCGCTGGACGAAACGTGAAGCGCAGGCGGGGGAAGCTGTGGTCATCGTCGATCCTGGTAGATGAGGGCGGTTTAAGGTGCGGGTCATTTGCGATGCGGTAGAATGGCCCGCTTCATGGGCATGGCAGGGGCACGGGATGAGCTGCTGGCCATGGCCAGGCCATCGCTGCCTGGGGTTGCACCGATGGTAAGGTAGACGCCGCGACTGTTGCAAGCGACCTGTTTTATTAAAGAGTTAAATTTACGGCGAGCCTTTGTTATTAGCACCTTGATGCACAACCCGGATCCGCAGGCGCCCACTGCGGCATCGCCGCTCGCCGTGCGCTGGCGGCGGCTGCGTTCGGCCTACCGCATGGCCAACCTGGCCTCGCACCACGTGCTCGGCTTTACCATCAAGCTCGTGCTGCTGGTGTATTTCGCGCTCGCCGTGCTGTTCCTGGTGCTGCGCTACGCCATTCTCCCGAACATCGACTTATATAAAGGCGACATCGAGCGCATGGCCGGCAATGCCCTCGGCAGCCGGGTCACGATCGCGCGCCTGGCCGCGTCCTGGCACGGCATGCGGCCGGCCCTGGCACTGAGCGAGGTGCGCCTGCACGACCGCGACGGGCGCCAGGTGCTGGCGCTGCCGCAGGTCGATGCGACCCTGGGCTGGTGGAGCGTGGCTGCCTTCGAGCCGCGCTTCGCCTCGCTCGAGATCAAGGGCCCGCGGCTGGCGGTGCGGCGCGGGCTGGACGGCGTGATCGAGGTCGCCGGCGTCCGGCTCGACCCCAACAAGGCCGACGGCGGCGGCGGCGCCGACTGGCTGCTGCGCCAGCGCGAGATCGTGATCCGCGACGGCCGGGTCGACTGGACCGACGAATTGCGCGGCACACCGCCGCTGGCGCTGGAAGGCGTGACGCTGGCGCTGCTCAATCGCTGGGGCACCCACCACTTCGCGCTGCAGGCCACGCCGCCGCGCGCGCTGGGCAGCCCGATCGACGTGCGCGCCCAGTTCCGCCACCGCTTCGGCGAGCGGCCGTCGGACGTGCTGCGCTGGAAGGGCGAGCTGTACGCCGACCTGCGCGACGTCGACCTCGGCGCATGGAAACGCTTCGTCGACTATCCGATCCAGCTCGAGCGCGGCCGCGGTTCGCTGCGCGCCTGGCTCAGCTTCGACCAGGCGCGCCTGGCCGGCTTCACCGCCGACCTGGCCCTGGCCGGGGTCAATGCGCGGCTCGGCAAGGACATCGCGCCGCTGCAGCTGGCGCGGGTCAGCGGCCGCCTGTCGGCGCGCGAGGAATTGCTGCCGAACGGGGCCGACGGCAAGCCGACCTTCGGCGCCCACGGCCACACGATCCGTCTCGATAATTTCTCGGTGGCGGTGCAGGGCGGCCGCGCGCTGCCGCCGGCCACGCTCGAAGAAACCTGGCGCCCGGCGAAGAATGGCCAGCCCGAACGCGGCGCCCTGCGCGCGCGCGGGCTCGACATCGGCGCGCTGGCGGCGCTGGCCCAGTACCTGCCGGTCACGCCGGTGCAGCGCCAGCTGCTGGCCGACTATGCGCCGCGCGGCATGCTGAGCGACGTCAGCGCCGAATGGGATGGGCGCTACCCGAACGTGAGCGGCTGGCGCATCCGCGGCGACGTCGCCGACCTGGCGCTCAATGCCGTGGCCGCGCGCCCGGCGAGAAACGCCCAGGGCGGCGTGCCGGCGCTGCCGGCGCGGCCCGCCACGCCCGGCTTCGAGCACTTGAGCGGCCACATCGATGCGAACGAGCGCGGCGGCAACGTGGCGCTGGATTCGCAGGGACTGGCGCTGTTCATGCCGGCCTGGTTCGCCGAGCCGCGCATGGCCTTCGACCGGCTGGCGGTCAAGGCCGGCTGGACGCTCGAGCCGGGCAAGCAGCTGCAGGTCGAGGTCGACGACCTGAGCTTCCGCCAGGGCGGGTTCAGCGGCGAGATCTCGGGCAGCCACGTGCTGCCGCTCGAGCCCGGCCACGGCCCCGGCACTGCCGATTTCACGGGCAGCCTGGATGGCTTTGCGATCGACCAGATCGGGCGCTATCTGCCGCTGGCCACCCCGCACAGCCTGCACGACTGGCTGGTCGGCGCCCTGCAGGGCGGACGCCTGCGTGACGCCAGCCTGCGCCTGCGCGGCGACCTGGCGCACTTCCCGTTTTATGCCGCCAACGCCGCCGAACGCGCGCGCGGCGAATTCAATGTGAGCGGCCGGCTGGAAGGGGCGCGCCTCGAATACGCGCCCGGCCACCGCCATCCGGACGGCACGCCGCTGTGGCCGCTGGCCGAGGCGATCGACGGCAGCATCGCGTTCGACCGGGCGCGCATGGAAATCCACGGCAAGACCCTGCGCACGCTGGGCGTGGCGCTGTCGAACGTCAAGGCGGTGATCCCCGACCTCGGCGCCCATGAGAACATGATGCTCGAGATCGACGGCCAGGGCGCCGGGCCGCTGCAGGAATTCCTGCGCTATGTGTCGGTGACGCCGGTGCTGGACTGGATCGGCCACTTCACCGAAGACACGCGCGGCAGCGGCAACGCCAGGCTCGGCCTGAAATTGCGCATGCCGCTGTCGCACCTGGCAGACACCAAGGTGCAGGGCAGCCTGCAATTGCAGAACAACGACGTCAGCCTGTTCCCCGAACTGCCGACCCTGCAGGCGGCCCAGGGCCGGATCGATTTCCACGATCACGGCTTCGGCCTCGAGGCGATCCGCGCGAACTTCCTGGGCGAGCCGGTCTCGGTGGCCGGCGGCACCCAGCGCGACGGCAGCACCCGGGTGCTGCTCGACGGCGTGCTGTCGGCCGAGGGCATGCGCCGCACGGCGCCGGCGCCGGCGCTGGGGCGCCTGGCCGAGCGCCTGTCGGGCAGCACCCACTACACCGGCTCGATCGTGGTGCGCGAAGGCCGGCGCACGATCGCCATCGATTCCAGCCTGGCGGGCCTGGGCGTCGAACTGCCGCACCCGCTCAACAAGGTCGCGGACGCCAGCCTGCCGCTCAGCTTCGTGCTGGAAGGCGCGCCGACCATGGCCGGCCTGGCGCGCGACGAGATCCGCGTCGGCGTCGGCCCCAACCTGGCGGCGCGCTACCTGCGCGAGAAGCAGGGCAAGGGCCCGTGGCGGGTGACCCAGGGCGGCATCGGCGTGAACGTGCCGGCGCCGCTGCCGGACGAAGGCATGATGGTCCACGTCGACTCGAAGGTGCTCAATATCGACCACTGGCTGGCGGCCGGACGCGCCATCGCCGGCGAGGACGAGGCGGCAGGCGCCGCACTGCCGTCGCCGGGCGCGATGGCCGGACCGGCGACGGCTGCCGGCGGCGCCGACTTCACCCAGTACATCCTGCCGACCGTGCTGGCCGGACGCATCAGCGAACTGACCATCGGCGAGCGGCGCGTGGCCGACGTGGTGGTCGGCGCCACCCATACGGGCGACACCTGGCAGGCGAACCTGCATTCGCGCCAGGCCAGCGGCTACCTCACCTGGACCGAGACGAAGAGCGGCCTGGGCAAGGTCACGGCGCGCCTGGCCTCGCTCACGATTCCCGAATCGGCCGAGGCCGAGGTCAAGGACTTGCTGGAGTCGAACCGCGGCGCCAGCGCCACCATCCCTTCGCTCGACATCGTGGCCGAGCAGTTCGAACTGTTCGACAAGCGCCTCGGCCGGCTCGAACTACGCGCCAGCAATGTGCGCGCGCTGGCGGGTCGCGAATGGCGCATCGACCGCGTCCTGCTCGCCAATCCGGATGGCCAGCTGAAGGCGAATGGCCGCTGGCTGACCAAGGATGGCAAGAGCAATACCAGCCTGAACTTCGCGCTCCACATGGACGACGCCGGCAAGCTGCTGGACCGCCTGGGCTTTCCCGGCACCATCGGGCGCGGCAATGGCACCCTGAGCGGCGATATCTCGTGGGCCGGCCTGCCGTATGCGATGGACATCCCGAGCCTGTCGGGGCAGATCGAGATGAACGTGGAATCGGGCCAGTTCCTCAAGCAGGACCCGGGCGCCGCCAAGCTGCTGGGCGTGCTCAGCCTGCAAGCGCTGCCGCGCCTGCTCAAGCTCGATTTCCACGACGTGTTCTCGGAAGGCCTGGCGTTCGACGGCATCAGCGCCAACGCCATGATCCAGCGCGGGGTGGTGCGCACCGACAACCTTAGAATGCATGGGGTGGCGGCCACCGTCCTGATGAACGGCAGCGCCGACATCGCCAACGAATCGACCAACCTGCGCGTGGTGGTGATCCCCGAGTTCAACCTGGGCACCGGGCCGCTGGTATATGGCCTGGCGGTCAACCCGGTGATCGGCCTGGGAGGCTATCTGGCCCAGCTGTTCCTGCGCGCGCCGGTGATGAAGGCGCTGACCTATGAAATGCAGGTGACGGGGCCGTGGAAGGCGCCGGTCATCACCAAAATCGATAACCCGGCGGCGGCCGCCGCCGCTGCACCAGTCACTGAGCCAGCCAAGAAGGAGTGATATGACGACCGTAGCCGCGATCCAGATGGTATCCACCCCCGAGGTCGGCGAGAACCTGGCCACCATGCGCCGCCTGGTGGCCGAGGCCGCCGGCCGGGGCGCCACCCTGGTGGCCCTGCCGGAATACTGGCCGATCATGGGCATGAGCGATGCCGACAAGGTCGCGCACGCGGAGCAGCCGGGCAGCGGTCCGATCCAGGATTGCATGGCGCAGCTGGCGCGCGAACACGGGATCTGGCTGGTCGGCGGCACCCTGCCGATGGTCTCGCCCCAGGCCGGCAAGGTGCTCAACACCACCCTGGTCTATGACCCGCAGGGCCAGTCGATGAGCCGCTACGACAAGATCCACCTGTTCGGCTTCAACAAGGGCGCCGAATCGTATGACGAAGCGCGCACCATCGTGCCGGGCGAGACGGTGGGCGTGTTCGATGCGCCGTTCGGCCGGGTCGGCCTGTCGGTGTGCTACGACCTGCGTTTTCCCGAGCTGTACCGCGCGATGGGCGAGTGCGCGCTGATCATCGTGCCGGCCGCCTTCACCCACACCACCGGCCGCGCGCACTGGGAAGTGCTGCTGCGCGCCCGTGCGATCGAGAACCAATGCTATGTGCTGGCCGCGGCCCAGGGCGGCCTGCACGTCAACGGCCGCCGCACCTATGGACACAGCATGCTGGTCGATCCCTGGGGCGAGGTCAAGGCGGTGCTGCCGGAAGGCGAGGGCGTGATTAGCGGCGAACTCGATCCGGCCTACCTGGCCGGAGTGCGCGAAAGCTTGCCGGCATTGCGGCATCGCAAGATGTAAGGAATGACATGGACGCGTCTAGCATGCGTCCAGTGTGAAAGAACTGGATATGGCACAATGACCTATCCATATGAAAGACCGAACGCAAACATGACTCCATTCGAACCGAATCTTTCTTCCATCGCCGTCGCGCGCGACGTGCTGTTGACGCCATTCGGCCTCGACGAAGGCAAGCTGCTGCGCGCGCTGGGAACGATGTTCACGCACAAGGTCGACTACGCCGACCTGTACTTCCAGTTCACCAAGAGCGAAGGCTGGAGCCTGGAAGAGGGCATCGTCAAGACCGGCAGCTTCTCGATCGACCAGGGCGTCGGCGTGCGCGCCATCTCGGGCGACAAGACCGCGTTTGCGTATTCCGACGAGATTTCCGAAGCGGCGCTGCTCGACGCTGCCGCCGCCACCCGCACCATCGGTCGCCAGGGCGCCGGCCGCATCAAGGTGGCCGGCAGCGCGCTGCCCACCGGCGGCCGTTCGCTGTACCTGCCCAACGATCCGCTGGCATCGCTCGACGCCACCGCGAAAGTGAAACTGCTCGAGCGCGTGGAAAAGATGGCGCGCGCAAAAGATCCGCGCGTGGTGCAGGTGATGGCGGGCCTGGCCGGCGAATACGACGTGGTGCTGGTGGTGCGCAGCGACGGCGTGCTGGCGGCCGACATCCGTCCGCTGGTGCGCGTGTCGGTGACCGTGATCGCCGAGCAGAACGGCCGGCGCGAAGTCGGCTCATCTGGCGGCGGCGGCCGTTTCGACTACGGCTATTTCGACGACGAGGTGCTCGACCGCTACGCCACCGAGGCGGTCAAGTCGGCCTGCGTCAACCTGGAGGCGCGTCCGGCGCCGGCCGGTCCGATGACCATCGTGCTGGGACCGGGCTGGCCCGGCGTGCTGCTGCACGAGGCGGTCGGCCACGGCCTGGAGGGCGACTTCAACCGCAAGGGATCGTCCTCGTATGCCGGTATGATCGGCCAGCGCGTGGCGGCCAAGGGCGTGACCGTGGTCGACGACGGCACCCTGCAGGACCGCCGCGGTTCGCTGAACATCGACGACGAAGGCAACCCGACCCAGTGCACCACGCTGATCGAGGACGGGATCCTGAAAGGCTATATCCAGGACACGATGAATGCGCGCCTGATGAAGATGCCGGTCACCGGCAATGCGCGCCGCGAATCGTTCGCCCACCTGCCGATGCCGCGCATGACCAATACCTATATGCTCGCCGGCGACAAGGACCCGCAGGAGATCCTGGCCTCGGTCAAGAACGGCATCTACGCAGCCAATTTCGGCGGCGGCCAGGTCGACATCACCAACGGCAAGTTCGTGTTCTCGGCCAGCGAGGCCTATATGATCGAGGACGGCAAGATCACCTATCCGGTGAAGGGCGCGACCCTGATCGGCAACGGCCCGGACGTGATGAACCGCATCTCGATGATCGGCAACGACATGCGCCTGGATTCGGGCGTCGGCGTGTGCGGCAAGGAAGGCCAGAGCGTGCCGGTGGGCGTCGGCCAGCCGACCCTGCGCATCGATGGGGTGACGGTGGGCGGTACGGCCTGATCCGTTTTCCATTCTTCGATAAAAACGCCCGGCCTTCCACCGGGCGTTTTTATTGGTGCGGCCAGCGCCAAACATTATTGTTATAAAGTTGCTCAGAATAATTCGTTTGTGCTGACTTGTTGGCTTGTTAGAGTTCGTTTCCCAATAAAAACAAGCCAATCATGAAACATACCTACCTCCTGGCCGCCGCCATCGGCGCGCCGCTGCTGGCCCACGCCCAGACGGCGTCGACCTCCGCCGATGCGCCGGCCGCCGCCGCTGCCACCACCAACGCCGCGCCCGCGTCGGTCCTCGTCACCGGTTCGCGCATCGCCCGCGCGCAGCTGGACGGTCCGTCGGCCGTCACCGTCATCACCGGCGACGAGATCACGCGCCAGGGTTACAAGAACGTGTTCGACGCCCTGAACAACCAGGTGCAGAACAGCGGCTTCGTGCAGGGCGCCGACTTCGGCAATACCTTCACGCCGTCGGCCAACACCATCAGCCTGCGCGGCCTGGGGCCGAACCACACGCTGGTCCTGCTCAACGGCCGGCGCCTGGCCGATTTTCCGATCGCCTACGAGGGCACGGTCAACTTCACCAACCTGGCCAATATCCCGTCGTCCATCGTCGAGCGCATCGAGATCCTGTCCGGCGGCGCCTCGGCCATCTATGGTTCGGATGCGATCGCCGGCGTCGTGAACATCATCCTCAAGAAGAAGGCCGAAGGCGTCGACGTCAACGTCAAGCTCGGTGGCACCAGCCGCGGCGGCGGCTCCGAGCGGCGCGTGCAAGTCACGGGCGGCAAGCAGTTCGACCGCCTGAGCACCGTGTTCGCGCTCGAGTACTCAGAACGCAATCCGATCGGCGCCTACCAGCGCGACTTCATGGCCGAACGCTCGGGCACGCCGACCAATATGCTGTCGCGCCGCGACGCCACCGTCGGCCGCTACATCGATCCGGGCGCGACCTGCGGGCAACTGGGCGACCTGTTCGGCGGCAGCGTCGTCAACTACGCTTCGCGCACCGGCAACTACTGCGCCAGCAATAAAGTGAGCCCCACCTACTGGTCGGTGCAGACCGAGAACCAGAGCAAGAACGCGTTCGGCAGCGCCACCTATGAGCTCGACGAGAACACGACGCTGTTCGCCGACGTCCTGCTGGGCCGCAACAACACCGTCAACAATACGCGCGGACCCTCGTGGACCTCGAATTCCCTGAACAATGGTTATTTCCTGAACCAGGGCACGGGGCATTACGAGGCCTGGACCCGTTATATTTCGCCGGAAGAGATGGGCGGCCTGTCGCGCTACAACCGCTTCTGGGAAGACGGCGCCGTCGCCGCCTCGCTCGGCGCGCGCGGCATCGTGCCCGGCACCAGCTGGAAGTGGGAAGCCGGCTACAGCGCCTCGTGGTACGAAAGCAAGGGCAAGACCCCGCGCGCGCTGTCGACCATCGACAGCTTCTTCCTCGGGCCGCGCCTGGGAACGGATGCCAGCGGCGTCGCCATCTACGCGCCGGACCCGGCGCGGCTGGCGACCCGCGTGAACCCGGACGAGTTCGGGACCATCACCGGCTATGCCGAAAGCGACGACGAATCCTGGACCCACACAGTATCGGCCAGCGCCAACGGCGAAGTACTGCAACTGCCGGCCGGTCCGCTGCAACTGGCGGTGGTGGCCGAGGCCGGCCGCCAGGGATTCACCAATGCGCCCGACGAGCGCATCAACGCGGGTTACTTCAACCTGGCGCCGAACACCGCCGTCACGGCCGGCACCCGCAACCGCTATGCGCTCGGCACCGAGGCCAGCATTCCCCTGCACAAGATCCTGACCGCGACCCTGGCCGGCCGCTACGACCGTTACGAATTCGCCGAGCGCGACAGCGGCAAGTTCACCTATGCCGGCGGCCTGGAACTGCGGCCGACGCGCGAGCTGCTGGTGCGCGCCAACTACGCCACCAGCTTCCGTGCACCGGACATGAACTACATCTACAAGGCGCGCGGCACCGGCTATTACTCGTCGACCACCGACCACTACCGCTGCGGCGTGACCGGCCAGCCGCTGGCGAACTGCGAATTCGCCAGCTATTCGCCGGGCGCCGACTACGTCCAGTACGGCAGCGCCGACCTCAAGCCTGAGCAGGGCAAGTCGTATGGCGCCGGCATCGTCTGGTCGCCGAGCACGAACTTCGATGCCTCGGTCGACTACTGGGACATCAAGATCGACGACCTGGTGACCAATCTGTCGGCCGATCAGTTGCTGCGTGACGAAGCGGCCTGCCGCCTGGGCTCGCTGGACATCGGCTCTTCGCTGTGCGCGGACACGATCTCGCGCATCACCCGCTACGCGGCCAATTCGCCGGTGCGTCCGGGCGAGATCCGCGAGATCCGCGTCAATCCGATCAATGCGGCCCAGGAATCGAGCAGCGGCATCGACGTCAGCGCGCGCTATGCGTTGCGCACCACGGGATGGGGCACGTTCACCTTGCGCGGCAATTACTCGAAAACCCTGACCCGCCGCTCGAAACAGTTTGCCGGCGACACGGTGCGCGACGAACTCAATTCGCTCACCAGCTCGGATTGGCCGGACAAGCTGGCGGCCAGCCTGAACTGGAACGGCGGCGCTTGGTCGTCGACCGTGTTCGCGACCCGCTACGGCAAGATCCCGAACTCGGCGCAGACCGACTACCTGACGCCGACTACCCTGGTCAACGCGAGCGTCGTGTATCGCGTGAACGACCGCCTGACCCTGTCGGCCATCGTCAACAATGTGTTCGACCGCATCAAGCACGATACCACCGGCGGCTGGCCGAATTATGCGGTGGGCAGCTACAGCCCGGCAGGACGGACCGGCTGGGTCGAGTTGAATTACGACTTCGGCGGTTGATCGACGTCCGCTGACGAGAAGAGTTGTTCGTGCCACTGGCACGAGCAACTCTTCGCGTTCAAGCGCAATCACATCAGAACGCGTATCTCGCCCCCAGCGTGAAGAAGCGGCCGATCGCACCGTAGTAGTCGAGCGGGTTGTACGACACCGCGCCATAGGTCAGCGGATCGAGCGGCGCCTGCTTGTCGAACAGGTTCTGGATCGAGCCGTAGATTTCCCAGCGCGGCTGCGGCTTCCAGCGGAACACCAGGTCGACCGTCGTGAACGAGGCCAGTTCGCAATCGCTTGGCGCGTCAATGCCGTTGGCGAAGTGGCTGGCGCAGCCTTCCGGATCATCCTTGAAGAAGGTGTTGTCGATCGGGCCCCGGTAGTTGACGTTGGCCGACACGCGCCAGTTGGCGCGCTCCCAGGTCGCGCGCAGGTTGGCCTTGTGGTCCGGCGTGCCCATGCAGTTGCTAACGTCGCAGTTGCCGTGGGTGCCGGCGTAGTCACGCGTGGTGCCGTCCTGTTCGGTGCGCTCCCATTTGTCGAGGTAGGTGTACTTGACGTCGAAGGTCAGCGTGCCCCAGTTGTTCGGCAGCCCGAAGCCCTGGCGCGCGTCGAGGTCGATGCCGCGCACCTCGGTCTCGGCCGAGTTCACGTATTCGGCCAGCACCGCCGTGATCGCGCCCGGGTCGCCCGGGATCGTCGGCACCGCCGTGCTCGGATCGCGCGCCACGTCGCCGGCCGCGATCGCGGCGTCGATCTGCTGCTGGTTGATCTCGTTCTTGCGCTTGATGTTCCAGAAGTCGAGCGAGAAACTGGTGCGCGGCAGCGGATCCCAGATCGCGCCGATATTCCAGCTCTTCGAGCGTTCCGGGCTCAGGTCCTGGTTGGGCGAGGTGATGACCGACACCGATCCCGGGTTGCAGGCGGTCTGCACGCCCAGCGCACAGCGCACCGGATCGGTGGCGTTGGCGAAGGCCGCCAGGCCGCCGACGCCATTCTCGGCCGGGCTTGGCGCGCGGAAGCCCTTGGCCCAGGTGGCGCGCAACGCCAGTTCGCGGCGCGGGTTCCACTTGACACCCACCTTCGGGGTCCAGGCGTCGCCCACGTCGGTGAAGTGGTCGTAGCGCATGGCGCCGGTCAGTTCCAGCCCCGGCAGCACCGGGGCCAGCACTTCGCCGTACAGCCCGGTGACGTTGCGCTGGCCGTCGTAGGCCGAATAGCCCAGGCCGATGATATTGCCGCGCTCGGTGCCTGCCGTCGGATCCAGGCGCGCCGATTCGTGGCGGAATTCGGCGCCCAGGGCCACGCCCACCGCGCCGCCGGCCAGCTTGCCGATCTCGCGCGAGGCCTTGAAGTCGACCTGGGCGATCTCGGTCTTGGCATCGTTGGAGATGGTCGGCGACAGGGCGGCGTACACGCCCGGAGAATTGAGGCCCGCGCTTTCGCCGATGCGCCAATAGGTGCCGGCCGGCAGGGCGCGGTAGCCGGGATTGGCCTGGGCCGCCGCCACGTTCGCGGCCGACGGGTCGAGCAGGGCAAAGGTGGCGTCGCGCTGCAGGTAGCCGCGGCGGTCGTTGTCGACCCTGCTGGTCGAATACAGCAGCGAGGTATCCCAGTCCCAGGCGCCACTGGTGCCGCGCGCGCCGAACAGGGCGCGCAGGAAGTTCGAGGAGATGTCGGACTGGCGCGGACCGACGTCGAAGGGCAGGTAGCGCAGCCGCGCGGCGCGGCCGAAATACGGGTTGTCGGGATGCTCGGCGCCGAACTGGACGCCGGCGTTGCTGACCGGGCCGCCGGGATAGCCGACGCTGGCTGCGATCGGGTTCGGCGTGGTGCTGGACTGGGCCAGGCTGTTGTACAGATTCAGTTCGGCATAGGCCTCGGTATTGCCCTGCAGCTTGAGCGTGCCGCGGGTGTACAGCGACAGGTTTTCGCTGTCGGGCTGGATCTGGTTGTACAGGAAGGCCGAATCGACCAGGCAGCCGCCGCCCGGATCGCCCTGCGGGTGGTTGGTGAAGTTGCCGCAGGCGGCGCCCGGGAAGGTGCGCGTGAAGCCGGGCCCGGCCAGGTTGCCGCGGTTGTAGTACTCCAGCGTGTCGGGGTTGCGCACATTGCCGTTGATGGCATTGCCCGACTGGTTGTTGCCGGTGATGGCGCCGGTGCCGCCGAAGCCTTCCTGGGCCGAATAGCCATAGGGCCGCAGGTCGATCTTGCCGATGTAGTCGCGGTTGCCGCGGTTGCGGTACCAGATTTCTTGCGTGTGCTTGTACTCGACGTTGACCAGCACGTTGTAGCGGTCGGTCTCGAGGTTGCCGAAGCCCCAGGCCAGGGCCAGGTTGTGCTGCTGGCCGTCGCCGGCCTCGCCGCTGCCGTACAGGGCGCGCGCGCTGGTGCCCTGGAAGTTGCGGCGCAGGATGATGTTGACCACGCCGGCGATCGCGTCCGAGCCATAGATGGCCGAGGCGCCGTCCTTGAGGATCTCGATACGCTCGACGGCGTCGGTCGGGATCACGTTGAGGTCGGCGAACACCTTCTGGCCGTCGTCGGCCAGGCCGTAGGGCGCCATGCGGCGGCCGTTGAGCAGCACCAGGGTCGAGGCCGTGCCCAGGCCGCGCAGCGAGATGCCGGAGGCGCCGGCCGCGAAGCCGCTGCCGAAGCTCATCGGCACCGAGCCCTGGTTGTCGACCGCCAGGGTCTGCAGCAGCTCGGCCACCGTGGTCTTGCCCGAGCGCTCGATGTCGGCGCGGTTGACGGTGAGCACGCTGGACGCGGTCTCGGCCTGGGCGCGGCGGATGTTCGAGCCGGTGATCTCGACCCGGGCCACGGGAGCGGCTTCCTGTGCGAGAGCAGGGTGGGGAAGGGCCAGCAGCACGGGGCCGGCGAGCGCCAGGCCGGCGGCGCCGCCGCCCGCGAACAGGCGGCGCACGGAACGGGAAAGCAGGGTTTCAGTCATGGTCCGACACTCCAGTGGATGGGAAGATTCGGATGCCGCGCGGTGGAGGGCTTGATCCTTATCGCCGATCAATTTCCTTGGCACCTCTTGGTACCTGTTTGTGTCTACAATCAACACGAGCGGCAGCCGGGCTTGAATCGACTGTTGCATCGGTAGCCGCGTCGGGAATGAGGTAGCGCAAGATGCGCGTAAGGTGGCGCTCATGCGCAAGGAGGGATGTCAGTTCGCTGCAACCGATTGTTGTCTGTACAAGCGTGGAACCAGCGACAAAAGGCTTGCCAACTTTCATGCCTTGTTGTTATAGTCAATTCGACCAAACCCGGACGACACCATGCGCCACGCTTTCTTTACCCGCTTTTTTTACTTTAGCCATTCCAGCCTCAGGCGGTGGAGTAGCGGCGGGTACGCGGAGTAAACGTCCCGGCAGCATCCAGACAAACCGCCAGCGATGGCGGTTTTTTTATTTCCAGTCCTGAACAAGACCAGCACAGAACAGCACGAAAGGGAGTCCCAGCATGCCCCGCACCGACGATTTACGCATCCGTGAAATGAAGGAACTGACGCCGCCCTCGCACCTGATCCGCGAGTTCCCGGTGACCCCGCAGGCCGAGCAGACCGCGGCCGGCGCGCGCGTCGACCTGCACCGCATCCTGCACGGCCAGGACGACCGCCTTATGGTGGTGATCGGACCGTGCTCGATCCACGATCCGAAGGCGGCGCTCGAGTACGCGCGCCGGCTGGTCAAGGAACGCCAGCGCTTTGCCGGCGAGCTCGAGATCGTGATGCGGGTCTATTTCGAGAAGCCGCGCACCACGGTCGGCTGGAAAGGCCTGATCAACGACCCGTACATGGACAACAGCTTCCGCATCAACGACGGCCTGCGCATGGCGCGCGAGCTGCTGCGCGACATCAACGAGATGGGCCTGCCGGCCGGCACCGAGTTCCTCGACGTGATCAGCCCGCAGTACATCGCCGACCTGGTCAGCTGGGGCGCGATCGGCGCCCGCACCACCGAGTCGCAGGTGCACCGCGAGCTCGCCTCCGGCCTGTCGTGCCCCGTCGGTTTCAAGAACGGTACCGACGGCAATATCAAGATCGCGACCGAGGCGATCAAGGCTGCATCGCAGCCGCACCACTTCCTGTCGGTGACCAAGGGCGGCCACTCGGCCATCGTGTCGACCGCCGGCAACGAGGATTGCCACATCATCCTGCGCGGTGGCAAGACGCCGAACTACGATGCCGCCAGCGTCGAGGAGGCCTGTCGCCAGATCGCCGCGCTCGGCCTGGCCAGCCGCCTGATGATCGACGCCTCGCATGCGAACAGTTCCAAGAAGCCCGAGAACCAGGTGCCGGTGTGCGCCGACATCGCGGCCCAGATCGCGGGCGGCGACGACCGCATCGTCGGCGTGATGATCGAGTCGCACCTGGTGGCCGGACGGCAAGACCTGGTGCCGGGCAAGGAACTGACCTATGGCCAGTCGGTGACCGATGGCTGCATCGACTGGGACACCAGCGTGGGCGTGCTGGAAGGACTGGCGGCGGCGGTGCGCCAGCGCCGGTTGCGGCAAGAATAAAAATAAGCGGACATAAAAAACGGCGCACCGAGGTGCGCCGTTTTTGTTCCATCTCAGCCGATTAGAACTTGGCGGTCAGGTTCAGGAACACGTGACGGCCCATCGAGTCGTACACTTGTGGGTAGGTGTTGCCATTACCGAACACCTCGGCGACCACGCCCGACAGCGGAGGATCTTTATCCAGCGCGTTGTTCATACCGGCGCGCAGGGCGAAGATCGGGGTGATCTGCCAACCGGCGGTCAGGTCCAGGTAGTTGCGTGCGCCAAGGCGTGCATCGGCCGCTTCGAAATCGCCGGCCAGCAATGGATTGCTGCTGGTCGAGTCGAGGTCGGTGCCGCGCACGTAGCGCCAGGTAGCGCCCAGTTCCACGCCGCGCCATGGGGTAGCCCACGAAGCGCGCAGTTTGTGACGCCATTTCGGCAGCGGCACACCGCAGGTGGTGCCGTGCAGGCCGGCGCAGTTATACTCGCCCGAACCCGGGAAGTCTTCCTGCTTGAACTCTTTCAGGTAGGTGCCCATCAGCGACAGGTTCAGGCCGCCCCATGCGCCCAGCTTGGTGTTCCAGTTGGCGCCCAGGTCGATACCCTTGGTCGAGCTCATGCCCAGGTTCTGGTTGGTGGCGACGATGTTGGCGGTTTCCAGGGCCCACAGGCTGCCCAGACGGTCACGCGTGATCAGGTCGCAGAACTGCGCATTGCCAGTGTTCAAGCACTGGGTCAGCGTGGTCGACGCCGGCAGGCCGCCGATGACGCCCTTGACCTTCATGTCGAACGCGTCGATGGTGACCGAGGTGTTGCGGGTAGGCTGCAGCACAACGCCCAGGGTGTAGGAGTCCGACTCTTCCGGTTCCAGCGCCGTGTTACCACCGATGATCTGGTTGTACTGCTGTGCTGGCGAGTTCAGGATGTTGCCGTACTGGGCAGCGGTGACGCCGGTCAGCTGGCACTGCGCCAGCGAGGCGCTCGGGTTGGCGCCGGCGCAAGGATCGGACGACATGCCGAACAGTGCCAGGCCCGCCGGGGTGAACAGCTCGACCACATTGGCCGCACGCGCCGCGCGCTGGTAGCTGAAGCGGAACTTGGCTTCCTTGACTGGCGCCCACTCGAGGCCCACACCATACGAATCGGTGTCCTGGCCGGTCGAGTAATCCGATTTGCGGTAGCTGCCGGTCAGCGTCAGCTGGTCGGCGAAAGGCACGTCCTGCAGGATCGGGATACGGGTTTCGGCGAAGTAGTCGCGCACGCTGAACTGGCCGCTGACGTTCTTGGTCGGGCCGCCCTGGCCGGCCAGGTCACCCGACTCGAACGCGACGTCCGAGTTCAGTTCCAGCTTCTCAGTGCGGTGTTCCCAACCGAAAGCCACGCCCACGCCTTCTTTGCTGCTTGGCAGCTTGATGCCGTATTCGCCCAGATCCGACGACAGGTTGATGCCCTGCACGGTCTGCGAGGTGTGGCCCTTCTGGAAGCCAGGGGTCTGCAGATAGGTCAGCGCTTCCGGGGTCACGCCGCCCAGGCTCCAGATATTGTACGGAACGCAATTTGGATCGACGCCGTTAAGGGTGCTGCGGCAGACTGGCTGGCCGTTGGCGCCCGGGACCACATCCAGTGCGCGTGCGCTGCGCGAGACCGAGAAGTCGTTGAAATAGGTTTCCGAGTACAGCACGCGGCCGACCTGGGCAAAGGCGTCGTACTGCCAGTTGCCGATGTCGCCCTTGACGCCAACCACGCCGCGGTAGGAAGTGTGGTTCAGGTCGTCGCGACGGCCACCGCCTTCGACGTTGCGGCGGAAGATCACCATGTCGGCGGTGTCGCCAGGGGCGTTCAGGCCCAGGGTGCGGCGCCATGCGTCCGACAGCAGCGGATTCTCGAAGCGGATGGCGTTGGCGCCCGATGCGTCCAGGCCGAACAGGCCGGATGGGGCGATCTGGGCCACGGTGCTGTCGTCGTGGAAGCTGGCCTCGGCGTACAGGCGGGCCTTGTCGTTGATGTCGTAGTGGGTGAACGAGCTGAAGGTGTAGCGTTCCGACGGACGGCGGAAGTAGTTCAGCGGGCCGAAGTTGTAGGCGTCGGTCGCGGCATTGTAGGGACGCACGCCACCGGCGGCATCGGCCACCGTGAAGCCCTGGCTGCCGAGCAGGAAGCGGCCCGGGAAGCTGGTGCCCGAACCACCGCAGTTGAAGCTGTCGCCCGAACTCGAGCCGCCCAGCGAGCAGGCGGTGAAGTCACGCTCCGATTGCAGCAGCGCGTCTTCTTTCTTGTAGCCGAAGAACACGACGGCATTGCCCTTGCCATCGGCAAAGTTGCCACCCATGGTCAGGGTGATGTCCTTGACCTTGCCATCAGCGCCCTTGTCGCCAGGCAGCGCGAAGTTGCGGCGGTTGGCGGCATCGGCGGCCGGGCCGCCGTTCTGGTCGTGGTTGTAGAACTGGTAGTTGGCGTCGATCTGGACGCCCTGGAAGCGGTCGTCCATGATGAAGTTGACCACGCCGGCCACGGCGTCCGAGCCGTAGATGGCGCCGGCGCCGCCGGTCAGCACTTCGACGCGCTTGATCAGGCCCACCGGGATCTGGTTCAAGTCGGCCGCGGTATTGCGCGGGCTGCCGGCTGGCAGGCGACGGCCGTTGACCAGCACCAGGGTGCGGTCGGCGCCGAAGTTACGCAGGTTGACGGTGGCGGTGCCGGATGAGCCGTTCGAGACCGAGCCACCCTGGTCGGCGAAGACCTGGGGCAGGTTGTTCAGCAGGTTCTCGACCGACCGGACACCTTCCATCTTGATGTCCTTGGCGTTGACCACGGTCACCGGGCTGACGCTTTCCAGGTTGGCGGTCGCGATGCGCGAGCCGGTCACTTCCACACGTTGGAGCGATTCGGCGCCAGGCGCCGTTTCCTGGGCGTACGCCGTCGTGCAGGCGACGGCCAGGCCGCCGGCACAGATCAGGCGCACCGATCGAGATAACACAGTTTCAACCATCATAGTCAGTCTTCCCCGTAAGACCTGGCAGCGGGTCACGCTGCCAGTAAAGTCAGTGAATCGCCGCGTGATATGGACGCGACATGTTTTTACTACTTGGCAATAAAAACATTTACCGATAGATAGTGTCAATCAGCAAAGTATGCACAGATCCAAAATACAACTACTTGATAACTTGTCTTTACAATTCATTTCTTTGGTGCTAGTCACACAAAAGTCACAAAACTCGGAATGTGGAATATAAAGCGGAAAATAAAGTTTGATATGAAATTTAGTTCGAGCAAACTATATTTCATTGGTATGAAATTGCCATAAATGCGATGTGCATGTTTGGCGGGTAGCGCAAGCTTCTTATACGAATCAGTGATAGTTATGTCATTACGTTGCAATAACTTGGAGTGATCGAGGCATAAGATTGCGCGTCTGTTGGCGCGTACGGATATGCGCTATCGTGTCGTTTTGGCCACCGTGGATTTCGCTTGGTGGCAAACCCTGGAGGCGGGCCATTCGCCCAATCCGCAAATTCGGGAGTGCGATGCTCGCTTATGTCCTGCGCCGCTTGTGGCAGATGCTGCCGACGATGGCCGGCGTCGTGCTGCTGGTGTTTTTCTTGTTCAACTGGGTCGGCGGCGATCCGGCCTACCTGCTGGCGGGCAAAATGGCCGACGCGGGCGCGATCGAGAACATCCGGCGCCAGCTCGGCACCGACCAGCCCTATGCCGTGCAGCTCTGGATCTTCGTCAAGCAGATCCTGACCTTCGACTTCGGCAACGCCTGGAGCACGGGCGAGCCGGTATCCCATATCATCAGCAGCCGACTGGGCCCGTCGCTTACCGTGCTGATCCCGCTGACGGTGCTGGAAACCGTATTCGGCATCGCGCTGGCGCTGGCGATCGCCTTCGTGCGCGGCTCGCTGACCGACCGCGCCGTGATGGTCGCCTGCACGGTCGGGATGTCGATCTCGATCCTGGTCTATATCATCGTGTTCCAGTACGTGTTTGCCTACCAGCTGGGGCTGTTTCCGGTCCAGGGCTGGGGCAATAGCCTGGGCGAGAACCTGCTGCGCTACGCGCTGCTGCCGATCATCATCGGCCTGGCGGTGTCGATCGCGCCGACCCTGCGCCTGTACCGCAGCTTCGTGCTCGACGAGGCAGGGCAGGACTATGTGCGCACCGCGCGCGCCAAGGGCTTGCCGGAGGGCAGGATCGTCT
The DNA here is from genome assembly GCF_008014745.1 of Massilia arenae. Taxonomy (GTDB): domain Bacteria; phylum Pseudomonadota; class Gammaproteobacteria; order Burkholderiales; family Burkholderiaceae_D; genus Telluria; species Telluria arenae. Next base: position 41,165 of record NZ_VPFD01000023.1, on the reverse strand, counting down.
GGGTCCACGTGCTGCGCAATGCCGCGATCCCGATCATCACCCACGTGATGGCCAACCTGCCGGCGCTGCTGATCGGCGCCTTCCTGCTCGAGCGCTTCTTCGGCATTCCCGGCATCGGCCGCGAAGTGATCCTGGCCGTCGAACGCAGCGACTTCCCGGTGATCAAGGCGATCACGGTCTATGTGGCCGCCGCGACCATGGTGTTCAACCTGCTGGCCGACCTGCTGTACCAGGCGGTCGATCCGCGCGTGCAGCTCAAATGACGATGACGACCATGCACATGAATATGCAAGCGCATTCGCCCGGGCTGTGGGCGCTGGCATGGCGGCGCCTGTGCGCCGATCGCGTCGGGATGGCGGCGCTGGCCGTCGTCGCCGGCTTCCTGCTGCTGGTGCTGTTGTCCGCCACGGGCATGCTGGCCAGCGATTGGGAAGACGAGGTGGCGGTCAACTATGCGCCGCCGACTTTCGTCGGCGCCGATGCCGCGGCGCGCGCGCTGGCCCAGGCCCAGCTGCCGCGCGCCACGCCGCCGAACGCCTTCGATCCGCTGGCTGCCGAACTGGCAGAGCTCGAGGCACAGGTGGCGCAGACCCATCCGCCAGTGGAAAAACGCACGACCCTGCCGTTCGGCGCCGATAAATGGGGCCACGACATCGTCAAGAAGACCATCAAGGGCGGCGAGACTTCGATCGTGGTGGGTCTGGTGGCGGCCCTGCTGGCGGTGGCGCTGGGCACCCTGTTCGGCGCCGTCTCGGGATTTTATGGCGGCTGGGTCGACGACCTGTTCAACTGGTTCTACAGCATCTTCACGGCCATCCCGGCGATCCTCATGATCCTGACCGTGGCCGCCGTGCTCCAGCAAAAAGGCGTGGCCACCATCGTGCTGATCCTCGGCCTGACCGGCTGGACCGGCCCCTACCGCCTGATGCGCGCCGAATACATCAAGCACGGCGCGCGCGAATACGTGATGGCGGCCGATGCCATCGGCGCTTCCGCCTGGCAGCGCATGTTCGGCCACATCCTGCCCAATGTCTCGCACGTGGCGCTGGTGCAGATGTCGATCCTGGTGGTCGGTTTCATCAAGGCCGAGGTGATCCTGTCCTTCCTGGGCTTCGGCGTGCCGGTCGGAACCGTCTCATGGGGCAGCATGCTCAACGAGGCGCAGAATGAACTGATCCTTGGCAAATGGTGGCAGCTGGCCGCCGCCGCTGGCGCGATGGCGCTGCTGGTGACGAGCTTCTCGCTGTTCGCCGATGCCCTGCGCGATGCACTGGATCCCAAGATCAAATGACCCTCACTATGACCCAGGAACCATTGCTGCAAGTGCGAGACCTGCGCATTGCCTTTCGCATCGACAAGCACAACACCTTCGAGGCCCTGAAAGGCATTTCCTTCGACGTGCCGGCGACCGGCACGGTGGCGCTGGTGGGCGAGTCGGGCAGCGGCAAGTCGGTCAGCTCGCTGGCCGTGATGGGCCTGCTGCCGGCGCAGACCACCGTCATCGATCCCGCTTCCAGCATCCGTTTCGCCGGCCGCGAACTGCTCGGCCTGCCCCTGCGCGAGCAGCGCGCGCTGTGCGGCAAGGACATCGCGATGATCTTCCAGGAGCCGATGTCCTCGCTCAATCCGGTGTTCACGGTCGGCTTCCAGATCGGCGAAGTCCTGCGCCTGCACATGGGCATGACGAAGCGCGCGGCGCGGGCGCGCACCCTGGAACTGTTGCATGAGGTCGGCATTCCCGATCCCCAGCGCAAGATCGATGCCTACCCGAGCCAGATGTCGGGCGGCCAGCAGCAGCGGGTGATGATCGCGATGGCGATCGCCTGCGAGCCGCGCCTCCTGATCGCCGACGAGCCGACCACGGCGCTGGACGTGACGATCCAGAAGCAGATCATGGACCTGATCGCGCGCCTGCAACGCGAGCGCCGCATGGCGGTGCTGTTCATCACCCACGACCTGGGGCTGGTGGGCGAGATCGCCGACCGCGTGATCGTGATGCGCCACGGCGAGGTGCGCGAGGAGGGCGCCGCCGGCCAGGTGTTCGGCGCCCCGGCCGACGCGTATACCAAGGCCTTGCTGCATTGCCGGCCTTCGCTCGATGCGCGGCCGCTGCGCCTGCCGGTGATCGACGATTATCTGGGCGGCCGCATCTTGCCGGATCAGATGCCGGACCAGGTGCAGCGCGCGCGCGGCACCACGCCGGACGACCAGCCGGTGCTGGTGGTCAATAACCTGGCCAAGAGTTTCTGGCTGCGCGAAGGCCTGTTCGGCAAGCGCGAATTCAAGGCGGTCAATGACGTCTCGTTCACCCTGGGCCGCGGCAAGACCCTGGGTGTGGTGGGCGAGTCGGGCTCGGGCAAGACCACGGTGGGCCTGACCCTGCTGCGCCTGCACCGCGCGAGCGGCGGATCGGCGCTGTTCGAGGGGCGCGACCTGCTGGCCATGTCCGACCGCGAATACCAGGCGTATAAACGGCGGATCCAGATCATCTTCCAGAATCCCTATGCCTCGCTCAATCCGCGTTTTACGGTGGGGCAGATCTTGCTGGAACCGATGCGCATCCACGGCATCGGCGCCGACGAGATGGAGCGCACAGCACTGGCGCGCCAGTTGCTGGGGCGGGTGGGCCTGCCGGACGCCGCCTATGGCCGCTATCCGCACGAGTTCTCGGGCGGCCAGCGTCAGCGCATCGCGATCGCGCGCTGCCTGACCATGCGGCCCGAGATCCTGGTGTGCGACGAATCGGTATCGGCGCTCGACGTCTCGGTCCAGGCCCAGGTGCTGAACCTGCTGCAAGACCTGCAGGACGAATACGGCATGAGCTATATCTTCATCTCGCACGACCTGTCGGTGGTCAAGTACATCTCGGACCAGGTGATGGTGATGCATCATGGCAGCGTGGTCGAGATGGCCGATTCCGACACGCTGTACCGCGACCCGCAGCATCCCTACACGCGCTCGCTGCTGGCGGCGATTCCGCGCGGTGTCTTGTAAAATTCGCTCATCCGTCCCCGGCGTTGCGCTTACGCCAAAGGGAATAGGGGGTGTTCCTGTGCCGACCACACAATTGCGCTAATATACAAAAATGCCCCAGCTAGCCGAACTCCTCCAAGTCTATGGCGTGCTGATCGTGTTCGGCATCGTCCTCGTCGAACAGTTCGGTCTGCCCATACCCGCCTACCCGGTCCTGATCGTGGCCGGCGCGCTCTCGGTCACCGCCGACGTGAGCTGGCAGATGGTATGGATGGCGGCCATCCTGGCCTGCCTGATCTGCGACGCGTTCTGGTTCCGCGCCGGCCGCTTCTACGGCAAGCGCATCCTGCGGCTGCTGTGCAAGATCTCGCTGTCCCCCGATTCCTGCGTCAACCAGACCGAAGACCGCTTCAGCAAGTTCGGCGTCAAGTCGCTGCTGGTGTCCAAGTTCGTCCCCGGCTTCAATACCATCGCGGCGCCGCTGTCGGGCGCCATGGGCGTCAACCCGCGCCTGTTCCTGCTGTATGCGGTGAGCGGCGCGGCGCTCTGGAGCGGCACCGGCATCCTGCTCGGCGTCTGGTTCCATAACAGCGTCGACGGCGTGCTCGATACGCTCTCGACCATGGGCAGCACGGCGCTGACCATCGTGGCCGGCTTGCTGGCCCTGTTCATCGCCTTCAAGTATGCCGAACGGCGCCGCCACCGCTCGCGCAGCGCGATCGAGCGCATCGACATCGACGAGGTGCTGGCCCTGATCGACGCCGGCCACGATCCGGTGATCATCGATGCGCGCAGCCTGAGCGCGCAACAGATGGAAGCCGCGATCCCGGGCGCGGTGATCTTCAAGGCCTGCCAGCCCGAACACCTGATGGCCTCGCTCGACCGCGACCGCCACATCGTCGTCTATTGCAGCTGTCCGGACGACGTCACCGCCGCCGAAGTGGCGCGCCAGTTCATGGTCAACGGTTTCCACCGTGCCCGACCGCTTAAGGGCGGGCTCGACGCCTGGAATGCCCAGCGCGGCAACGATCCCGAGCTCGATCCGGCGACTTGCTGACCGGCACGCTGCCCGGCAGGTGGCGCGATGCTCTCCAACTGTCATAAAAAAGTAGTTCTACTACTTCGCACTGATAGGCGGGCGGCGTGTTTTCATCCGCCCTGTTGCGGGTGGTGTACCTAAACTACAGAAAACACTTGTCTTGAGGGCAAAAAATTTAGTAAGCTTGGGCGTCTCTTAATCACGCTCCACCATGACTGCCTCCCCGCTCAACCCATCCACCGACCGCCTTCACCGCGGCGGCGCCCGCCTGCTTGCCGATGTCGGCGGCACCAACTGCCGCTTCGTGCTGGAACTGGGTCCGGGCCGGCTCGAGGCGGTCGAGGTGCTGCCTTGCGCCGACTATGCGACCCTGGGCGAGGCCATGCGCGCCTACCTGGGCAGTGCGGCGGTCAAGGCTTGCAGCGCGGCGCCGATTCGTCACGCCGCAATCGCCATCGCCAACCCGGTGAGCGGCGACTATGTGCGCATGACTAATCATCACTGGGAATTTTCTACTGAAGCCTTGCGGCAGGAATGCGGTTTCGAGATCCTGCTGGTGGTCAACGATTTCTCGGCCCTGGCCCGTTCGCTGCCGCACCTGGGCGAGCAAAAGCGCCAGGTGGGCGGCGGCACGCCGCAGCCGGACGCGGCGCTGGGCCTGCTGGGCGCCGGCACCGGCCTCGGCGTTTCCGGCCTGGTGCCGTGCGGCGACAGCTGGACCGCGCTGCGCAGCGAAGGCGGCCACGTCAGCTTCGCGCCTGTGAACGAGCAGGAAATCGCGATCCTGCAATATGCCTGGCGCGAGTTCGAACACGTCTCGTTCGAGCGCTTCCTGTCCGGCGCCGGCGTCGAGCTCATCTACCGTGCGCTGGCCGAGCGCGCCGGCCGTCCCGGCGAGCGCCTCGGCGCGGCCGAGATCTCGCGCCGTGCGCTCACGGGTGAATGTGCGCTGTGCGACGAAGTGCTGGAAGCCTTTTGCGGCATGCTCGGCACCGTGGCCGGCAATCTCGCCGTCACCCTCGGCGCCCAGGGCGGCGTGTACATCGGCGGCGGCATCGTGCCGCGTCTTGGGGAGCGCTTCGACCGTTCCTCGTTCCGCCGCCGCTTCGAACAGAAGGGGCGTTTCGTCCGTTACCTGGCCGACGTGCCGACCTATGTGATCACCGCCGAGTATCCCGCATTCCTTGGCGTATCGGCGATTTTGTCGGAAAAACTGTCCGACTGACGCAAATAGGCGCGCATCGCAGCGCCGCCCCCTTGTCCGCTGCGGGGTTTTATCGGTTACAATGGCCGCCAGTTGGAAGAAACGACGTCGTCCGCTCGCGTGCCGCACTCTCGTGCAACACAAGTCGCTCCCCGGCGAAGCCCCGATCGCGGGCGTGCCTGAGAGACAGTAGAGTTTTGCCGGGTTTCGCCGAGTCTCGCCGAGTTCCTCGTTTCGCAATGAAGATCAACACCAGCGGCCCGTCGCGCAGGCGGGTTGCCCCTGGCGGGTTCCTTGCCCGCCATGTAATAGCTCCGGTGCTCAGCGCGCCGGGCCCACGGATTCCGGTTTCAGGCAGCAGAGCGCAGGCAAGGCCGGCGCATGGCATGCAGGCATGCGCGTCACTCGCATTGATGCTGTCCCGACCCCGATTGGCCGAATTGTTTGATTGACGACATCGCGATATGAATACTGACGAGGCCAAGAGAGTCCTCGAAACCGCCTTGCTATGCGCCCGCGAGCCGATGTCGATCCATGGCATGAAGAAACTGTTCGCCGAGGTCGACCTGCAAGGACGGCAGGTTGGCGCCGGCGTCGGCGCCGATACGATCAAAATCTTGCTGGAAGAACTGCGCCAGGACTGGGATGGGCGAGGCATCGAGATCGTCAGCCTGGCATCGGGCTGGCGCTTCCAGAGCCGTCCCGAGATGAAGCCCTATCTCGACCGGCTGTCGCCCGAAAAGCCGCCCAGGTATTCGCGGGCGACGCTGGAAACGCTGGCGATCATCGCCTACCGCCAGCCAGTCACGCGCGGCGACATCGAAGAGATCCGCGGCGTCGCGGTCAATTCGCAGACCGTCAAGATGCTGGAAGACCGCGGCTGGATCGACGTCCTCGGCCACCGCGAAGTGGTGGGGCGGCCGGCGCTGCTGGGTACCACGCGCCAGTTCCTGGACGACCTGGGCCTGGCGTCGCTGTCGCAGCTGCCGCCCCTGCAACCGCTGGCCGAAGGCCCCGACAGCCGCAGCCTGGAAGCCCTCGAGGCGGCATTGAACGACAATTTTGACAAGGTGGGCGCCTCCGCGCCCGCCGATGATATAGATTTAGCTACTTCACCCGTTGAAGTTCCGATCCGCGACACGCTTGATGACGGGATTGCCGAGGCGGGTCAGCACAATAAAGACACGAACGATGAACCCAACTGAACAAAACGAGACCAAGCCTGTGGATGCAGGCGAGCCAGCAGCAGCCAAGCCGAAGCGTACGCGCAAGGCGGCCGCCGTTGCCGACACTGCGCCAGGCGAGGCCGTAGCGGCCGAGGCGCCGGCCAAGCCGAAGCGCACCCGCAAGGCGGCCGTCGCCGCCGAGCCGGTCGCCGCCGAGCAGGCTGCGCCGGCCGCCGAAGCGCCGGCGCCGAAGGCCCGCAAGCCGCGCGCCACCAAGGCCGCGAAAGACGAGTCGGCCGCCGCGCCGGCAGCAGCCGAAGCGCCGGCCACCGCCGACGTCGCCCCGGCCCAGGAAGCGCGCAAGCCGCGCGGCCCGCGCCAGATGCGCGAAAAGCGCGCCGAACGCGAAGCGCTGCAGCAGGCCGCCGCGCCGGCTGTCGCCGAGCAGGCCGCTCCGGCGCCCGACGCTGGCGTCGATGCTGCGCCGGAAGGCGCGCAAGAGGGTAATCAAGAAGGTAAGCAAGATGCACGCGGCCGCGGCCAGCCCAAGCAGGGCAAGCGCGGCCAGCAAAGCGGCCGTCCGACCCAGCAAAGCGCTCGTCCAACCGAGGGCGGACGTCCGGCCAAGCAGATCGGCCGCGGCGGCAAGCAGCAGCCGCAGGGCAGGGGTGGCAAGCAGCAGCCGGGCAGCGAAGCCGACAATGTGTTCTCCTTCGTGACCTCGGACGACTTCGACGCCAACGAAGGCGCGCGCAGCAATGTCCAGGCAAAGCCGGTGCGCCGCGACCTGACCGCCGACGACGATGCGCCGAAGCTGCACAAGGTGCTGGCCGAGGCCGGCCTGGGTTCGCGCCGCGACATGGAAGACCTGATCGTCGCCGGCCGCGTGTCGGTCAATGGCGAGCCGGCCCATATCGGCCAGCGCATCCTGCCGACCGACGCGGTCCGCATCAACGGCAAGCTGATCCAGCGCCGCGTGAGCAGCAAGCCACCGCGCGTGCTGGTCTACCACAAGCCGGCCGGCGAGATCGTCAGCCATGACGATCCGGAAGGCCGTCCATCGGTGTTCGACCGCCTGCCGACCATGAAGGCCGGCAAGTGGCTGGCCGTCGGCCGCCTCGACTTCAATACCGAAGGCCTGCTGCTGTTTACGACCTCGGGCGACCTGGCCAACCGGCTGATGCACCCGCGCTACAACATCGACCGCGAATACGCGGTGCGCACCCTGGGCGAGCTCGAAGAAGGCATGCGCCAGAAGCTGCTGTCCGGCGTCGAGCTGGACGACGGCAAGGCCGCGTTCTCGAAGATCCAGAACGGCGGCGGCGAAGGCATCAACCGCTGGTACCGCGTGGTGATCGGCGAAGGCCGTAACCGCGAGGTGCGCCGCATGTTCGAGGCGGTCGGCCTGACCGTTTCGCGCCTGATCCGCACCCGCTACGGCGCCATGACCCTGCCGAGCGGCCTCAAGCGTGGTCGCTGGGAAGAGTTCGAGGAAAACGATGTGCGCGCGCTGATGACGGCCTTCGGCGTCGAAAAGAAGGGCGCTGCTCCCGAGAAGCACGTCAAGGGCGGCCACAAGGGCAAGGGCCCGCGTCCGAATGGCATGCGCGCCGAGGTCAACCATGGCGCCGAACGCAGCAACGACCGCAGCGACGGCAATCGCATCGACCGCGCCGACGCCAACCGCAACGTCGATCCTTTCGGCCCGCAGGTGGCGCGCGTCGGCAGCACCCGTGGCCAGGGCATCCTGAACGGCCCAGTGCCGGGCGGCAAGCCTGCCGGCGGTCGCCAGGGCGGCTTCGGTGGTCAGGGCGGTCAGGGTGGCGGCAAGGGCCGTGGCGCGGCCGCTGGTGGCGGCAAAGGCGGTGGCAACAGCGGCGCCAGCAGCAGCCGTCCGCGCCAGCCGGACCCGCTGCAGACGACCTTCGGCTTCGCCGGCAGCGGTGGTGGCGGTCGTCGTGGCGGCCAGGGCCCGCGCGGCTCGGAACACGGCCTGCCGCGCCGCGGCCGTCGCGGCTAAGCTCGGGTTGACCGGCCTGCGCAAGGACGCGCAGGCCGCGCATCCGCCGTCCGATCGGCGTAAAATGTTTCGTAGCCCATATCATCTCGCCAACTGTTGTTTAAAATCTCATTTGTGGTATGGAGATTGCGAGAGAGGTGGAAAAGCAGTATAATTTGCAGCCTAATCGAAGTCCTTCCCGAATGTTGTATCCGCGAGTCGAGATTCGCGTGACACTGGTGCAAGTGCTTTCATCTGGTTGGGTTGTAAGTACAAAAAGATGGGCAGATGCCCATTTTTTTTTTGGTAAATCGTTTTAAAGCCCTGGAGAAGTGCCGTGCAGCAGTTTGACTTAATCGCCACGACAGTCAGTGGACTCGGCTATGACCTCGTCGAAGTGGAACGAGGCGAGCGCGGGATCCTGCGTGTATACATCGATTTCCCGGCTGCCGACGCGGACGAAAAGGGCCCGATCACGGTCGAGGACTGCGCCAAGGTGAGCCACCAGCTGTCGCACGTGCTGACCGTGGAAAACGTCGATTACGAACGATTGGAAATTTCGTCGCCGGGCCTCGATCGCCCGGTACGGACCCTCGCCGATTTTGCGCGCTTCGCCGGCCATGAGTGCACGGTCAAGCTGCGCGTCGCGGTGCCCGGCAGTGATCACCGCAAGACGTTCACCGGTATCCTGCGCGGCGTCGAGAACGACAAGGTCGGTTTGGAATTTGACAGTAAGGATGGCCCGGCGTTGATGGAATTTACGCTGGCCGAATTGGATAAGGCACGTTTGGTGCCACAGGTGGATTTTAGGAGTCGCAAAGCATGAGTCGCGAAATTTTATTGCTGGTGGATGCGCTTGCGCGCGAAAAGAACGTCGACAAGGAAGTCGTTTTCGGTGCGCTCGAGTTCGCGCTGGCACAGGCCACGAAGAAGCGCTATGAAGGCGAAGTCGACATTCGCGTGTCGATCGATCGCGACACCGGTGAGTTCGAGACTTTCCGCCGCTGGCACGTGGTGCCGGATGAAGCGGGCCTGCAACTGCCTGACCAGGAAATCCTGCATTTCGAAGCCAAGGAACAAATTCCTGATATCGAAGTCGACGAATACATCGAAGAGCCGATCGAATCGGTTGATTTCGGCCGCCGTTTTGCCCAGGACACCAAGCAGGTCGTGCTGCAGCGCGTGCGCGATGCCGAGCGCGAGCAGATCTTGCAAGACTTTTTGGAGCGCGGCGATTCGCTGGTGACCGGCACCATCAAGCGCATGGAACGTGGCGATGCGATCGTCGAGTCGGGCAAGATCGAAGCGCGCCTGCCGCGCGACCAGATGATCCCGAAAGAAAACCTGCGCATCGGCGACCGCGTGCGTGCTTTCATCCTGCGTGTGGACCGCAATATGCGTGGCCCGCAGGTGATCCTGTCGCGCACTGCGCCAGACTTCATCATGAAGCTGTTCGAGCTGGAAGTGCCAGAGATCGAACAAGGCCTGCTGCAGATCAAATCGGCAGCCCGTGATGCCGGCGTGCGCGCCAAGATCGCCGTGTTCACGGCCGACAAGCGCATCGACCCGATCGGCACCTGCGTCGGCATGCGCGGTTCGCGCGTGCAGGCCGTGACCGGCGAGCTGGGCGGCGAGCGCGTGGACATCGTGCTGTGGTCGGACGATCCGGCCCAGTTCGTGATCGGCGCCCTGGCTCCGGCGAACGTTTCGTCGATCATGGTCGACGAAGAAAAGCACGCGATGGACGTGGTCGTGGACGAAGAAAACCTGGCCATCGCGATCGGCCGTTCGGGCCAGAACGTGCGCCTGGCGTCCGAGCTGACCGGCTGGAAGATCAACATCATGACCGCCGAGGAATCGGCGAACAAGGTGGAACAAGAATCGGCCGCGATCCGCGCGCTGTTCATGGAAAAACTGGACGTCGACCAGGAAGTGGCCGATATCCTGGTTGAAGAAGGCTTCTCGAGCCTGGAAGAAATCGCCTACGTGCCAATTTCCGAGATGCTGGAAATTGAATCGTTTGATGAGGACACCGTCAACGAACTGCGCACCCGCGCTCGTGACGCACTGGTGACCGAAGCGATCGCTTCCGAGGAAGGTCTCGAAGGCATGGAAGAAGCTCTGGTCAATCTGGAAGGCATGGACCGTACCGTTGCCGGCAAGCTTGGCCTGGCTGGCATCAAGACGGTCGAAGCATTCGCGGCACTGGCCTATGACGAATTCGGCGCCATCCTGGCACTGACGTCGGACCGCGCCCGCGACCTGATCAAGAGTGAATTTAATGATGTGACCGACGACGAGATGAAACTGGTCGATGGCAAGTACGACGACCGGGCGAAAGCACTGCAGGCGAAAGCCTGGAGCCTGGTAGAAACGGCCAAAGCTTGAAAATTTCTTTATCATCTGTCGCGACACGTAGAAAAGAGGACTGAATGGCGAGTAACAACGTAGCCCAATTTGCCACCGAGCTGAAGATGCCTGCAGACCTGCTGCTGACCCAGCTGCGTTCGGCCGGCGTCGAGAAAAGCTCGACGTCAGATCCCTTGTCGAAAGATGATAAGGACAAGCTGCTGAACCATCTGCGCCGTACCCACGGCGCAGCCGATACCGGCGAGAAAAAGAAGATCACGGTGACGCGCAAGGAAACCAGCGAAATCAAGCAAGCCGATTCGTCGGGTAAATCGCGCACCATCCAGGTCGAAGTCCGCAAGAAGCGCACCTTCGTGCAGCGCGACGACCTGGTCACGACCAAGGCGGCCGAAGAACAGGTGATCGACCCTGCCGAACAGGCGCGCCGCGAAGAAGATGCGGCCCGCCAGAACGAGCTGATCGCCCGTCAGGAAGCTGACCTGCGTGAAAAGCAGGAACGCCTGGCCAAGCTGGAAGCCGAAGAAAAGGCGCAAGCCGCGGCCGCTGAAGAGCAGGCCAAGCGCGAAGCTGCCGAACAGGCCAAGCGCGACGCCGCCGAAAAGGCCGCTGTTGCTGCTGCCGCCAAGGAAGCTGCTGCCGGCAAGGAAGCCGCTGCTGGCGCCGATGAGGCCGCCAAGAAAGTTGCCGACGACGCCAAGGCTGCGAAAGAAGTCGCTGCCAAGGAAGCTGCCGAGCGCGCTGCCGCCACCGAGCGTGCACGCAAGGCCGTGGCCGATGAAGTGGCGCAGATCAAGCTCATGATGAGCCAGCCGCGCCGCGTGATCAAGGCGCCGGAACCGGTCGCCAAGCCAGCCGCTCCGGCGGCTCCCGCCGGCACGCTGCACAAGCCTGCGGATAAAAAACCGGGCGAAGTCAAGAAGGACGACGCCAAGAAGCCGGGCGACAAGAAGTCGATCAAGTCGGCCAATGTGTCGTCGACCTGGTCGGACGACAAGAAGCGTGGCGGCACCGGCCTGAAAACCCGTGGCGCACCTGCCGGCGGCGGTGGCCGTGACGGCTGGCGCAGCGGTGGCCGTGGCGGCCGTCGCGGTCATGGCGACGATCGTGAATCGAACTTCCAGGCGCCTACCGAGGCGATCGTGAAGGACGTCCACGTTCCTGAAACCATCACCGTGGCCGAACTGGCCCACAAGATGTCGGTCAAGGCATCCGAGGTCATCAAGCAGCTGATGAAGCTGGGCCAGATGTGCACCATCAACCAGGTGCTGGATCAGGAAACCGCGATGATCCTGGTGGAAGAGATGGGCCACAAGGCCTTCGCCGCCGCCGAGGACGATCCGGAAGCGCTGCTGGCCGACCAGGGCGAGCACACCGAGTACGAATCGAGCTCGCGCGCACCGGTGGTCACCGTCATGGGTCACGTCGACCATGGTAAGACCTCGCTGCTGGACTACATCCGTCGTGCGAAAGTCGCTTCGGGCGAAGCCGGCGGCATTACCCAGCACATCGGTGCATACCACGTGGACACCCCGCGCGGCATGATCACTTTCCTGGATACCCCGGGCCACGAAGCGTTCACCGCGATGCGTGCCCGTGGCGCCAAGGCGACCGACATCGTCATCCTGGTGGTGGCTGCGGACGACGGCGTGATGCCGCAAACCAAAGAGGCGATTGCTCACGCAAAAGCCGCTGGTGTCCCACTGGTGGTGGCGATCAACAAGATCGACAAGCCGGGCGCCAACACCGACCGTGTGACGCAAGAGCTGGTCGCCGAAGGCGTGGTGCCGGAAGAATACGGTGGCGAGTCGCCATTCGTGCCAGTGTCGGCCAAGATCGGTACCGGCGTCGACGACCTGCTCGAGCAAGTGCTGCTGCAGGCCGAAGTGCTGGAACTGAAGGCGCCAACCGAAGCCCCGGCCCGTGGCCTGGTGGTCGAGGCCCGTCTGGACAAGGGCCGTGGCCCGGTCGCGACGATCCTGGTGCAGTCGGGTACCTTGAAGCGCGGCGACGTCGTGCTGGCCGGTTCCTCGTTCGGTCGCGTTCGTGCCATGCTGGACGAAAACGGCAAGACGATCGCCGCAGCCGGTCCATCGATTCCGGTCGAGATCCAGGGCCTGACCGAAGTGCCGAGCGCCGGTGAAGAAGTCATGGTCATGGCCGACGAGCGCAAGGCGCGTGAAATCGCCCTGTTCCGTCAAGGTAAGTTCCGTGACGTGAAACTGGCCAAGCAGCAAGCCGCGAAACTCGAGAACATGTTCGAGCAGATGGCCGAAGGCGAAGTCAAGAACCTGCCGCTGATCGTCAAGACCGACGTGCAGGGTTCGCAGGAAGCGCTGGTCGGCTCGCTGCAGAAGTTGTCGACTTCCGAAGTCCGGGTGCAGATCGTGCACGCCGCGGTCGGCGGCATCACCGAGTCGGACGTCAACCTGGCAACCGCGTCGAAGGCAGTCATCATCGGCTTCAATGCCCGTGCCGACGCCCAGGCGCGCAAGCTGGCCGAAGCGAACGGTGTCGACATCCGTTACTACAGCATCATTTACGATGCGATCGACGAGATCAAGACCGCACTGTCGGGTATGCTGGCGCCAGAAAAGCGCGAGACCATCACCGGCCAGGTCGAGATTCGCCAGGTCATCCTGGTGTCGAAGGTCGGCGCGATTGCGGGCTGCCTGGTCACCGATGGCGTGGTCAAGCGTTCCTCGTCGGTTCGCCTGCTGCGCAACAATATCGTGATCTGGACCGGCGAGATCGATTCGCTGAAACGCTTCAAGGACGACGCGAAAGAAGTGCGCGCCGGTCTCGAGTGCGGTCTGTCGCTGAAGGGCAACAACGAAATCCAGGTCGGCGACGTCCTGGAGGTGTTCGAAGTCACCGAAGTGGCGCGTACGCTGTAAGTCACGCCGTTGGCGTACCATGGGGCCAGGACGCTTCGCGGCAATGCCGCGGAGGGCCTGGCCCTTTTTTATCCGTACAGGAACGGGGCGCCCACCGGCCCGAGCACGTCGTTCCCGCGAAGGCGGGAACCCAGGTTTGTTCGCTTGACCGTTACCCGCAAGCGCAGCTGCTGAGCTAAAAAACTTGGGTCCCCGCCTGCGCGGGGACGACGCTAACAAAAGAATAAAGTAGTGAACCATCATGGCTAAACACAGTAAAAGCATTCCACAGCGCGGCCTGCGCGTGGCCGACCAGATCCAGAAGGATTTGTCGGAACTCATCGCCTTCGAACTGAAGGACCCGCGCGTCGGCATGGTCACAATCAGCGAAGTCCAGCTGACCCCGGACTACGCCCACGCCAAGATCTATTTCACCCTGCTCAAGGACAGCGCGGAAGACGTGCGCCAGACCCTGGAAGGCTTGAACAAGGCCTCCGGCTACCTGCGCAATATGCTGGGCAAGCGCCTGCACATCCATACGCTGCCGTCGCTGCACTTCCTGCACGACACCTCGACCGTGCGCGGCCTGGCGATGTCGGCCCTGATCGACCAGGCCAACGCCACCCGCGCCAAGGACGATCCGGAGTCGAATCCCGAATTGCATCCCGACGTTCAGGCAGCCGACCCGGCGGACAAAGAGTGAACGGACGTCCCGCGAAAAAACCGCGCGACCTGGTCAATGGCGTGCTGCTGCTCGACAAGCCGGTCGGCCTGTCGTCGAACGACGCCCTGATCAAGGCCAAGCGCGTGCTGAACGCGAAGAAGGCCGGCCACACCGGCACGCTCGACCCGTTCGCCACCGGCTTGCTGCCGCTGTGCTTCGGTGAAGCGACCAAGTTCTCGCAAGACCTGCTCGAGGCCGACAAGACCTATGAAGCCACGGTTCACCTGGGCATCATGACGACGACGGGCGACACCGAAGGCGAGGCGATCGAGACCCTGCCGGTCGACGTCACGATCGAGCAGATCGAGGCGGCGCTGGCGCGTTTCCGCGGTCCGATCCAGCAGGTGCCGCCGATGTACTCGGCGCTCAAGCGCGACGGCAAGGCCCTGTACGAATATGCGCGCGAGGGCATCACGCTCGAGCGCGAGGCGCGGCCGGTGACCATCCACGCACTGTCGATGATCGACTACCAGGCGCCATTCCTGAAGATCCGCGTCACGTGCAGCAAGGGCACTTATGTGCGCGTGCTGGGCGAAGACATCGGCGCCGCACTCGGCTGTGGAGCGCACCTGAACGCGCTGCGCCGGATCGAGGTCGGTGCGCTGGACGTCACCGGCATGATCACGCTGGACGATCTGCTGACCCATCCCGATCCCCTGTCGCTGCTGCGGCCAGTGGACGCGCTGCTGTCGACCTTCCCGGCCATCGAGCTGACGCCGGAACTGGCGAAGCGCTTCCTGCAGGGCCAGCGCCTGGCCCTGGGCAAGGAGAACTTCGCCGTGCCGGAACAACAGGGCAGGGTGCGCATCTACCACGACGGCCGCCTGCTCGGCACCGGCCAGCTGGGCGAGTATGCGATCCTGGCGCCGGAGCGCCTGATCTCGACCGCGGCGCCGGCCTGACTTGCGCGAACCTTGCCTGAGCGCATGTCATGCGCCTGTCACCGGCAGCGGCTAAGCTGCTGCGGTGACGACGCGCCGGCAGTCCGCCAAAAAAACGTGTCTTTCCCGCGCAAGATTCAGACTGGGCCGCTTCCCATGCTATACTAGTCGGTTTCCGAAATCTGTTTCAGTAAGCGGCAGCATCGGACTTGCAGTTCCAGTACATTCTGTACTCCACGCTACTTCTCAAAAATCATGTCAAACACCAAACGCGCGATTCGTAATATCGCAATCATTGCCCACGTTGACCACGGCAAGACCACGCTCGTCGACCAACTGCTGCGTCAGTCCGGCACCTTCCGTGAAAACCAGGCCGTGGACACCCGCGTGATGGACTCGAACGATCTCGAGAAAGAGCGCGGCATTACCATTCTGTCGAAGAACTGCGCCGTCGAGTACGAAGGCACCCACATCAACATCGTCGACACCCCAGGCCACGCCGACTTCGGCGGTGAAGTCGAGCGCGTGCTGTCGATGGTCGACTCGGTGCTGCTGCTGGTCGATGCGCAGGAAGGCCCGATGCCGCAGACCCGCTTCGTGACCCGCAAGGCGCTGGCCCTGGGCCTGAAGCCAATCGTGGTCGTCAACAAGGTCGACCGTCCGGGCGCGCGCGCCGACTGGGCCATCAACCAGACCTTCGAACTGTTCGACAAGCTGGGCGCGAACGACGAGCAGCTGGACTTCCCGATCGTCTACGCTTCGGGCCTGAACGGCTATGCCGGCCTGGACGAAAGCGTGCGCGAAGGCGATATGAAGCCGCTGTTCGACGCCATCCTGAAATACGTGCCGGTGCGTGACGACAACCCGGACGGCCCGCTGCAGATGCAGATCACCTCGCTCGACTACTCGTCGTACGTCGGCAAGATCGGCATCGGCCGCGTCAATCGCGGCACCGTCAAGACCGGCCAGGATGTGCTCATCCTGAATGGCCCTGATTCGACCCCGATCAAAGGCCGCATCAACCAGGTGCTGAACTTCAAGGGCCTGGAGCGCGTGCTGGTCGACTCGGCTGTCGCCGGCGACATCTGCCTGATCAACGGTATCGAAGACATCGGCATCGGTTCGACCGTCTGCGCCGTGGACACGCCAGAAGCGCTGCCGATGCTGACCGTCGACGAGCCGACCCTGACCATGAACTTCATGGTCAACAACTCGCCACTGGCCGGCCGCGAAGGCAAGTTCGTCACCAGCCGCCAGCTGCGCGAGCGCCTGGAACGTGAACTGAAGGCCAACGTCGCGCTGCGCGTGCTGCCGACCGACGACGACACCACCTTCGAAGTCTCGGGCCGCGGCGAGCTGCACCTGACCATCCTGCTGGAAAACATGCGTCGCGAAGGCTTCGAGCTGGCAGTGTCGCGTCCACGCGTCGTGTACAAGATGGTTGATGGCGTCCGTCAAGAGCCATACGAGAACCTGACCGTTGACGTCGAAGAAGCCAACCAGGGCGGCGTGATGGAAGAACTGGGCCGCCGTCGTGGCGACCTGCAGAACATGGAATCCGATGGTAAAGGTCGCGTGCGTCTGGAATACCTGATCCCGGCCCGTGGCCTGATCGGCTTCCAGGGCGAGTTCATGACCCTGACCCGCGGCACCGGCCTGATGAGCCACGTGTTCCACGAATACGCTGCCGTCGACAACAGCAAGGGCGAACTGGCTGGCCGCCGTAACGGCGTGCTGATCTCGCAGGACGACGGCGCCGCCGTGGCCTACGCGATCTGGAAGCTGCAAGACCGCGGCCGTATGTTCGTCGAGCACAACACCCCGGTGTACGAAGGCATGATCATCGGCATCCACTCGCGCGACAACGACCTGGTCGTCAACCCGATCAAGGGCAAGCAGCTGACCAACGTGCGTTCGTCGGGTACCGACGAAGCAGTGCGCCTGGTGCCGCCGATCCAGATGTCGCTGGAATACGCCGTCGAGTTCATCGAGGACGACGAACTGGTCGAGATCACCCCGAAATCGATCCGCCTGCGCAAGCGCTACCTGAAAGAGCACGAGCGCAAGAAGGCCAGCCGCGAGGCGTAAGCAATCACTCGGGGGCGGTTCGCCGTCCCTGGACGAAAAAAATCCCGCTGCATGCAGCGGGATTTTTTTTGATTCGAGACGCCTTATGCCATGTAATCGAACAGCGACATCGGCCGCCCCGCGCCGCCGCCGAACAACAGCCCGTTGCCGCTGCCGGCCATCTGGTATTGCTGGGCCATGAGCGTGGCCTGGCGGGTCACGGTGTCGATCACCTTGTCGCGCTGGTCGAGCAGGCGGTCGCGTTCGCGCAGCACGCTGGCCGCTTCGACGCCCAGGGTGCCGGTGGTGCCGATCTGCTTGTCGACCTGGCTGACCAGGCGCTCGGCCAGGCCGCCCTTGTCGCTGAACACCTTGTTGGCGCGCGCCGGGTCGGCGGCGATGGCTGCCTTGAGCTTGTCCTCGTCCAGCGCCAGTGCGCCATCCTTTTGGGTGATGCCAAAAGCCGCCAGCTCACGCAGGCTGCTGCTGTTGACGATGTTGCCGATCTGGGCTTTCATCCGCAGCAGCGTGGTGTCGGAGCGGGCGTCGCCCGTTTCCAGCTTGCCCAGCTGGGTGTTCAGCTCATTGAAGGCCTTGACGAAATCCTTGACGTTGCCTGCCATGGCGGCCGGATCGCTGCGCACCTCGACCTCGCTCTTGCCGGTCTCTTTCAGGGTCAGGTTCAGGCCCGGGATGGCCTCGGTGACCGAGTTGGTGGCGGAGGTGACGGTCTTGTCGCCGACCACCACGCGTGCATCCTGGGCCGCGGCCACTTGCTGCATGCCGCCTTCCTTGTCGGGCTGGTAAGCGAGCAGCCCTTTCAGCACCGGGTCGCCGGCGACGCTGATGCGCATGCCGTTGGCGGCGCCCGTCTCGCCGGTCAGGCTCAGCGAATAGCCGTCGCCATCCTTGGCGACATCGGCATCCAGGCCGGCCTCGCGCATGGCCTTGGCAATGCCTTCGAGGCTGCTGTCGCTTGGGTCGATGCGCACCGTCGTCTTCTTGGCATTGGCGCCGGATCCGGTCTCGACCGTGATCGTGCTGGCGTCGCCACTGCCTAGCGCCGCATCCTTGTCCGCGACTCCCTTGGTTTGCAGCTTCTGGCCCTGGGCCAGTTGCTGGACGTCGACCGTGTACTTGCCGGGCGTGGCGGAAGCGGCGCTCAGCTTGGCCGTCAGGGCACTGCCGCTGGCGGTGGCGAGCATGTCGAGCTTGCCGCCGGTGAGGCCGGCCGCGACCGAGCGGAAGCCGTCCAGCGCCAGCGCCGTCTTGCCGATCGACGACAGGCGTGCGTCGTCGCGCTTGACCTGGGCGTCGAGGACTTTCAGCCCGGGATTCTGGGCCAGCAGCGACTGCGTCAGGTTGGTGCGGATATCGCCGTATTGTCTGGCGGCGGGCTGGGACGCGAGTCCCGTGGTGGAAGTTGTCAGCATGGCTCGATAATCCTGGTTGGGAATGCCGTGCAACCGGAGGTCGCTACCCTTGCTTTATCGCATGAAAATGCGATCGTGAACAGTCATCGATTGTATCGGTGGCCGGAACGGTCAAGTCCCGGCCATCCGGCGCAATTCAGCGCAGGCCGAGCAGGGCCGTCACCCGGTCGCGGCTGACGCCGACCAGGGCCGAGGTGATGGCCAGCAGCGACTCGTAGTCGTGGCTGGCGGCAGTGGCGGTGAAGTCGTTGGCGATGATGGCCAGTTCGGCCGTCGGAAGCGCGGGCTGGGCAGTGCGCGCCATGGCGACGCTCAGGGCCAGCGAAGCGGCGTCCTGCGAACGCCGCACGCGGGCCAGGGCCTGCACCACTTCGCGCAGCCCCTGGCGCAGGGCGTCTGGGTTGCCCAGCTCCCAGTTCCCGGGTGCGAGGGAGGCCGGCAGGGGGGCCGTGTCGACCCGTCCGCGGCCGGTCACAGCGATCGCATCCTTGACCTGGGCGTATCCGGATTCGCGGGTAGTAAACACCAGTTCGCGGTCCTGGTCCAGGTTGGCGCGCACCTTGACCGGGGCCAGGGTGCGGTCGAGGCGCCTCGCGATTTCTTCCGGCGTCATGTTCGGTTCGATCGTGGCCGCTAATTGCGGGCCACCGGCGCTGCCGACCGAGAAGCCAAGGGTCTGGCTGCCGCCAGCCTTGAGCGAGGCGATGTCCATGCCATGGATGCGGAAGCGTTGCTGCGCGCCCTCGGCGTCGAAGTCGAGCTGGGCGTCGATGCCGTCGCCGGCCTGCTGGCGGCGCCCTTCGAGCGCCGCGGCGAGCTGACGCGTCCGCGCTTCGAGCTCGCGCGAGGCGGCGCCGCGGCCGGAAATCCTTGCGCTCAGGTCGGACTTGAGCGCCTCGAGCTGGCTGGCCACGCGTTCGAGGTAGTCGATCGCCTGCTGGGCGCGCGCCACCTGGCTTTGCAGGTTCGGGTTCTGGCCGAGGCTGCGGCGCAGCGGGCCCGCGCTCGGCGGGGGGCGGCTGACCGCGCGGCTGTCGGACAGCGCCGGCGGCACGGCATGGGCGCGGCCTGTGGCGACGGTGCTCTGGGCGCCGGTGTTGCCGCTGATCGCGGCGCTGCTAGCGTTGGCGCCTGGCGCGCCGGTGCTGGCTGGTCTGGACAATGCTTCCATGGGTTTCAAATCGCATTGAACAGCGACAGGTTGCCGATCTTCGCGTACGCCTTGTAAGTCGCCTGCAGGGCGCTAGAATAACCGTTGAGCTCAGTGGCGGCCAGACCCACGTCGAGCTGCCCTATGTCGGTGATCGCCATCTTGTTCGAGAGGCTGATATTGGCGTGATTGGCGTCCAGCGTCTTCATGATGTTCTGGCGCCCCCCCAGGTTGGCGACCTTGTCCGAGACGAGGGCCTGGGCGGCGTCGAAACTGTCCAGGTTGGCCTTCAGGATGGCGCGCACCGCGGGGTCGTTGGCCGACACGCCTGGCACCGACAGCACGCGAATGCTCTCGTCGAGCTGGTTCAGCAGCTTTTCCAATCCAGCCAGGTTCTCATTGGCAGGCTGGGTCAGCCCGCTGCCGATCACCACTTCTTGGGTCGCAGTATTGCCCACGAACTTGTAACGTTCGCCGGGATCGCCGACAGGATCGAAGACCATCGGTGCGGTCTTGGTCAGGGTGCCGGAGAACAGGTGGTTGCCTTCCTGGTCAATCGTATTGGCGGTGTAGAACAGACTGTCGCGCAGCGAAGTGAGCGGGGTCACCATGGCCTTGAGGTCGTCTGGCGCATTGCTGCCATCCGACGCCCAGACCAGCAAGTCGCGGCCCGGCAACATTTCATTTACCATATTGCTCAGATAGCCCTCCGACTTCGTCAGACGCAACTTGAGCGAGGCGATATTGTCGCGGTATTGCTGGACTGTGGACTCTTCGCGCGCCAGGCGCGACAGGCGCACGCTGTCGACCGGGTCGTCTGACGGCAACAGGATGCGCTTGTTGGTTGCCAGCTGTTGCATGATGTAGCTGACCCGCTCCTGGTTCACCTGGAGCGACTGGTTCATCGTCGACTGATATTGGGACGAGGCGATACGCATATTTTTCTCCTTAGCCCATCATTGCCAGGGTGGCGTCGAACAGCGAGTTGGCAATCGAGATCACCTGCATGTTCGCCTGGTACATGCGCTGGAATTCGACCAGCTTGACCGCTTCCTCGTCCTCGTTGACGCCGCTGGTCGACTGCCAGTCGTTGATCGACTGCAGGCGCACGGTGTCTGTGGTCTTCAGGGCAGCCTTGTTGAGTTTGCTGTCCACGGCCAGTTTGCCCAGCAGTTGGGTGTCGGCGTCGCTCAGCAGCACGGCGCCGATGTTCGTCAGGGTGATCGGCTTCGTCTTGAGCGCGGCCAGCGCCTGCAGGTTACCGGTGTCGCCCGGCGTGCCGTCGCTCGAGAAGGCCAGGTCCTCAGCCTTGAAGCCGGCGACCGTCTTGAGCATGCTCGCGCCGTCACCCAGTGGGTAGACGAACAGCGGCTTGCCCGGCGCCCAAGGCGTGCCGGGAAGGGTTGGATGCGGCTCGCCGGTGAAGCCGGTCGCCAGCTGGCTGTTGACGCGCGTGGCGATTTCCTCGGCCAGGTCAGCGACATCCTCTTGCAGCGGCAGCAGGGTGGTCTGCTCGAACTGCGTCAGGCCGCCGAGCTGGCCGCCCATCTTGCTGGGATCGAGTACGAAGGTGGAATTGGCGAAAGTGATCGAGAACGCCTGCGGCGAATCGGCGGTCGCAGCCGCCTTGAGTTTGCCGCTCATGCTGCCGATCACCAGCGCCTGACCGCTCTTGAGCGACACGTCGCGGCTGCCGTCCGGATTGTTGGAGACTTCCAGTGCCATCTTGCTCGATAGCTCATCGATGGCCTGGTCGCGCGCATCGATCAGGCTCGATGCCGACACGCCGCCAGCCTGGGTCTCGATGATCTGCTTGTTCAGGGTCGCGATCGCGGCGATATCGCTATTGGCGCTGTCGACCAGCGCGCCGCGCTGCTGGCGCACCGAGGTCAGCTGCGAATTGAATACGTTGTTCAGGCCGTTGAAGCGCTCGCCCATCAGGCTGGCAGCAGTCAGCACTTGCTGGCGCAGCGGGGTCGAACCCGGGTCGCCCGCCACGGCATTGATGGCCTTGAAGAAGTCGTCGATGCCGGCCGACAGGCTGGCCGACGAGTCGCCCATCACGCTCTCCAACTGGGTCAGGTAGGGCTGCGATTGCGAGTACAGACCCTGTTCCGAATTGGCGCGCCACATGGCCTGGGTCTTGTAGTTGTCCGAGAAGCGCAGCAGTGAGGTCACCTGGACCCCGTTGCCGGCCGAGCGGCCGCTGGCATCCGGTCCCACCGCCATCAGGAGCGCCGACTGGCGGGTATAGCCCTTGGTTTGCAAGTTGGCGATATTGTGGCTGCTGGCTGACAGGGCAAGCTGGGCAGCAAGGGCGCCGGAGAGGGCATTATTGATGATCGTCATGGTGGGAATTCGTCCTTGGACAGGCTCGACCTGCGTTAACCTAGTAGGGCGACCGATTATTGCAGTTTATTAAGTTTTTTATGTAACCGGATTGTCCTGGCTCCGGCAGCGCTCAGCGCTTGCCGGTAATAGCGCCAGGCACCAGCTGGCGCAGGATGGCGTCGGCGATGCCAAAGGCGCGCTGGCCGGCCATATTGCCGGCCACCAGGTCGTCGGCCATGTCCTGCATGTCCTGGTTGACGCGGTTGTTGAACACGCTGTCCTCGCTGGCCATCTCGCGGGTCGAGGCGCGCATCGTGCGCAGCATGTGGCTGATGAAGAAGCGCTCGAACTCGACCGCTGCCTGGGTGGCTTTCGCCACATAGGCCGGGTCGTGTTCCGGCTGCCCCGCGGCGGGGGCGACCGGGCCGTCAATGGCGGCGCCTTGCAGGCCCACCGGCAGGCCGTTGTGGATATCGTCGATGCGCATCAGATCACCACCAGTTCGCCTTCGATCGCGCCGGCCTGGTCCAGGGCCTGCAGGATCGCCATGATGTCGTCGGGCGAGGCGCCCAGGCTGTTGACGGTATCGATGATGGTTTGCAGGCGCGCGCCCGGCGGCCAGCGGAACATCTGGCCCGAGCCCTGGTCGACCGACAGCTTCGACTCCGGCGTGACCGCGGTCTGGCCGCGCCCGAACGGGGCAGGCTGGCTGACGCGCGAGCTTTCCGAGATGATCACCTTGAGCGAACCATGGGTCACGGCGGCCGCCTTCACGCGCAGGCCGTCGGCGATGACGACGGTGCCGGTGCGCGAATTGAACACGACCTTCGGCACTTCGATCCCGGCTTCCACGCTCATGGCGCTCAGGCTGGCCACGAAGGCCACGCGCTCGGTTGGATTTTCGGGTGCGATGACTTCGACGCTGGTGCCGTCGAGGGTGGTGGCGATCGGGCCGTAGCGCTTGTTGATCGCGTTGACCACGTTGGTGGCGGTCTCGAAATGCGGTTGGCGCAGGCGCAGCATCACTTGCGGGCGGGTTGCGAAGTCGGTCGCGATCTCGCGCTCGATCAGGGCGCCATTCGGCACCCGGCCGGCGGTCGGGGTATTGACGGTGACCGAGGAGCCGCTGCGGCCGGTGGCGTTCAGGCCGCCGACCACCACATTGCCCTGGGCCAGGGCGTAGATTTCGTTGTCGGCCGCACGCAGTTGCGTCAGCAGCAGGGTGCCGCCGCGCAGGCTCTTGGCGTCGCCCAGCGACGAGACCGTGACGTCGATGGCCTGGCCGCGGCGGTAGCCGGGCGGGAAGGTGGCCGAGACCATGACGGCGGCCACGTTCTTGTTCTTGGCGTCCTGGCCTTCCGGCAGGCGCACGCCGAACTGCTTGAGCATATTGACGACCGACTGGCTGGCGAACTTGACCTGGGTCGAGTCGCCCGAGCCGTTCAGGCCGACCACCAGGCCATAGCCGACCAGTGGGTTTTCGCGCACGCCTTCGACGCTGACCAGGTTGCGCAGGGCTTGCGCGGCCTGCACGGGCAGGGCGGCGCAGCCGAGCAGGGCGGCGAGCATGAATGGAGCAATGCGGCGCAGTTTCATGGTTGTCCTCAGAACGGCATCAGGGGGCTGTTGAAGAAGCGCGTCAGCCAGCCCGGCTGGTTGGCGTCGGCCAGCGCGCCGCGCGCCGAATAGGCGATGCGGGCATTGGCCACGCGCAGCGACGACACGCGGTTGTCGGCGTCGACATCGGCCGCGCGCACGAAGCCCTTCAGGCGCACGAATTCCTCGCCCTGGTTCAGCATCAGGTTCTTTTCGCCGGCCACGCGCAACAGGCCGTTGGGCAGCACTTCCTGCACGATCACGGTCAGCGAGCCGGACAGGGCGTTCTGCTGGGTGCTGGTGGCGTCGCCCTGGAAATCGCGGTCGGCGCTGATATCGATCGCGGCCTTGTCGTAGACCTTGCCCAGCGCCGCGAGAGGGGAAATACCGATCGACGAGCCCTTGGAAATGCTGGTGCCGGCGCGCTTGCTGGCCTGGGTGGTCTCTTGCAGGATCACGGTGACGGCGTCGCCCACGCGGTAGGCGCGGCTGTCCGAGGTCAGCGAGACGGTGTCGGCGGTAAACACGCCGCCCGAGACGCCGCCGCGCGTCATGCGCTGCAGCGGCATGTGGTCGTCGTCGTCGTCGCGCATGGCGACCTGCGCCGGCGAGGCGCAGCCGGCCAGCAGCAGGACGCACAGCAGGGCGGCGGGCAGTTTCATCAGCGCGCCGCCTGCGACAGGTATTGCAGCATATTGTCGGCCGCCGACAGCACCTTGGTGTTCATCTCGTAGGTGCGCTGGGCGGCGATCATGTCGACCATTTCTTCGACCACCTGCACGTTCGAGCCTTCCAGCATACCCTGCTTGAGCTGGCCGAAAGCGTCGTCGCCCGGACGGCCTTCGTTGGGCGCGCCGCTGGCGGCGGTTTCCTGGAACAGGTTGTCGCCCAGGGCCAGCAGGCCCGTCGGGTTGATGAAGCCGGTCAGGTTGATCTGGCCGACCTCTTGCGGATTCGGCTGGTTGGCGAAGGTCACCGAGACCACGCCGTTTTCGCCGATGG
The DNA here is from genome assembly GCF_008014745.1 of Massilia arenae. Classification (GTDB taxonomy): domain Bacteria; phylum Pseudomonadota; class Gammaproteobacteria; order Burkholderiales; family Burkholderiaceae_D; genus Telluria; species Telluria arenae. The sequence goes on along the minus strand of NZ_VPFD01000023.1, from coordinate 16,357 downwards.
TCACGCGCTGCGCGGTTTGCGGAATCGTGATCTGCGGCACGATGGCCAGGCCCTGGGCATTGGTCAGGGTGCCGTTCGGATCGACCTTCAGCTGCCCGGCGCGGGTGTAGGCCGGTTCGCCGTTCGGACGCAGCACCTGCAGGAAGCCGGCGCCCGAGATGGCGACGTCGAGCGGCTGGCTGGTGGTCTGCAGGCTGCCGTCGGTGAAGGCCTTCTGGGTGCCGACCACGCGCACGCCGTTGCCGAGCTGGACGCCGCCGTTGACGGTGTTGTCCGCGTTCTGGGCGCCCGGCTGGGCGTCGACCTGGTAGAACAGATCTTCGAACACGACGCGGTCGCGCTTGAAGCCGACGGTGTTGACGTTGGCCAGGTTATTGGCGATCGCCTGCAGCTTGGCGTCTTGCGCCTGCACGCCGGTCTTGCTGATCCACATTGCTGGATTCATGGTTGCTCCCTAGTTGAGTGTGCCGACGCTTATGCGCCGAGGAGCCGGTTGCCCGACTCGTTCATGCTGTCGCTGGCCTTGAACATCTTCATCTGCATCTCGAAGCTGCGGTTCAGGCTCATCACGGCAACCATTTCTTCCACCGCCGAGACATTGCTGCCTTCCAGCGCGCGGCCGCGCACGGTGACGTTCGGATCGGCCGCCAGCGGTTCGCCGTCGCGCGGCACGATCAGGCCGGCCTCGTTCTTGGCCAGCTGCCCGCCTTCGGCACTGACCAGGCGCAGGCGGTCGATGATCTGGGTGATGGTGCCGCCTTCGGGCATGATCGAGATCGTGCCGTCCTTGGCGATGTCGACTGCGGTGTGCGGCGGCAGCACGATCGGCCCGCCTTCGCCCAGCAGCGGCCGCCCCGCCACCGACAGCGCGCCGTTGGCGTCGATGGCGATCGCGCCGGCGCGGGTATAGGCTTCGCCTTCGTTCCACTCCACCGCCAGGTAGCCGTTGCCGTTGACGGCGACGTCCAGCGCGCGGCCGGTGTCGCGCACCGTGCCGTTGCGGGTCGAGACGGCATCGGCCTCGGTGCGCGACAGGTGCACGTCGTCGTAGCCGTAGCCGGCCAGCGCCTGTACCGACGCCAGTTCGATATTGGCGCGAAAGCCCGGGGTATCGGCATTGGCCAGGTTGTTGGCGCGCACCTGCTGCGCTTGCAGGGTGCGCTGGGCGCCGCTGACGGCGGTGAAGATGAACTTGTCCATATGCCGCTTACAGCGCCTGCATCAGCGACTGCATCATCTGGTTCTCGGCGGTGATCACCTTCGAGTTGGCCTGGTAGTTGCGCTGCGAGGTCATCAGGCCGACCAGTTCCGAGGTGATGTCCACGTTCGAGCCTTCCAGCGAACCCTTGGACAGCTTGCCGGCCAGGCCGGTGCCCGGGGTGGTGTACAGCGGCGCGCCCGAGTTGGCGTTGGCGACCCAGGTGGTGTCGCTGGTCGGCACCAGGCTGCCTTCGTCGGGGAAGGTGGCGATCGCCACGGTGCCCACGACCTGCTGCTGCTCGTTGCTGTACTTCGCGACGATCGAGCCGTTCTCGGCCAGTTCCACGCCGACGAAGGTGCCCGAAGCATAGCCGTCGGCGCGGTTGGTGGTGGTGGTGGCTTCGCCGGCGAACTTGGTGGTGTTGGAGTAGTCGATATTGATGGCAAGGGCAGCCGCGCCCGGCGCCGTGATGGGGATATTCGGGCTGGTCATGCCGGTGCTGATCTGGCCATTGAGGTCAAAACCCAGCGGGTGCGCGGCACCAGTCGCGCCGCCGTCGACGCTGTAGTAGACGTTGACGGTTGGTAGGGCAGGAGGCGCGCCCAGAGGAGCCTTGACGAAGTATTGCGAAATTGTGTGCTGGTTGCCGAGCGAGTCATAGGCGACCGATTGCTTGACCATATTGTAGGTATTGGCATCGGCCATATCGAAGGCGCCAGCCGGCGTCTGCCAGTCATCCGACATATTGCCGGTGTAGGCTACGCGGGTGCTGGCCTGGGCCGGAATCTGGCCAGTCGGGATAGCGATGTCGCCCATGGTGCCCATGACGCCGTTCTGGGTCGGGCCATAACCCTGCACGCGCTTGCCGGTGGCATCGACCAGGAAGCCGTCGGCATTGGTGTTGAAGATGCCGACCCGCGAGTACGAGACCACGCCCTGGGCGTCGCGACTGGTGAAGAAGCCGCGGCCGAGGATGGCGGCGTCGAGGCCGCGGCCGGTGGTCTGCAGGCTGCCGTTCTGGCCGATGTTCTGGGTCAGCGAGCCGACCTGCACGCCATTGGCCTGCTCACCCGCATACACCGACGAGAAGTTGGCGCGGCTGCTCTTGAAGCCGTAGGTGCCGGCGTTGGCGATATTGTTCGACAGGGTGTTCAGCTGCTCGTTGATGGCCTGGATGCCCGACAGGGCGATATTGAAGCTCATGGGGAATCCTTTGTTTAGTTGGTGAACGCCAGGTCGGCGGATTTGTCTTTACCGTGGAAGCCCGTGATCCAGCCCGGCTCGACTTCGCCGACGCCGGCCACATGCATCAGGATGCCGCCGCTCGAATCGAGGCGCACATTGTTCAGGCGGCCCTTGATCTCGACCGCCGGCGCGGTCTCGTCCGAGGACTTGGCGGCGATGCTGTACTTGCCGGGAGGCAGGCCGAGCTTGACCGGATCGATCGTGAATTCCTGGCCGCCGATGCCGTGCGGCGGCAGTTCGATCGTGGTCTCCTTGCCTGCGATGTCCTTCAGCACGACATGGGTGAGGGTGCTGGCGCCTTCCAGCTGCACGCTGCCGGTGATCGGCGTATCGTCCAGTTGCACGCTCTTGGTCTCGACCGAGACCAGGCTGCCGACCTGGCCGCCCATCGTCAGCACCTGCAGGCTTTGCAGCATGGCGGCGCTGGCGGCGGTGGTCTGGGTCATGTTTTCCAGCGCCTCGGTCTGCGACAGCTGCGACAGCTGGTTCACGAAGGTGGCCGGATCGGATGGCGCCAGCGGATCCTGGTTGCGGATCTGGGCCACCAGCAGCTTGGTGAACATGTCCTTGTTCTCGCTCATCGGCACGCCGGCCGGACGGTCGCTGGTATTGCTGTAATTGCTGTTGAAGCCGAAGCCATTGGTGGATGTAACCATGATCAGCTTTCTCCCATGCGGATCAGGGACTGCTGCATCGACTTGATGCGGCCCATGACCTCGACGTTCGTTTCAAAGGCGCGCGAGGCGGCCATCATATCGGCCATTTCGGCCACTTCATTCACGTTGGCGTAATACACCATGCCGTCGGCGTCGGCCAAAGGATTATCAGGCTCGTGCATGCGGCGCAGCGGCTCGCTCGATTGCACCACGTCCAGCACCTGCACCTTGGCCACGCCTTCGCCGTCGAGCATGGCCGCAAACACGGGCTTCCTTGCGCGGTAGGCCTCGGCTTCCGTGGTGGCCGAGGCATTTGCATTGGCCAGGTTGCTGGCGATCGTGTTCATGCGCACGGTCTGGGCCGCCATGGCCGAGCCGGCGATCAGGGAAATGTCTTTGAAACCCATTCAGCGCTCCTTATTGGCCAGTGATGGCTTTGTTCAGGCCGCGCAGCTTCATATTGATGAAGGTCAGGCTGGTCTGGAAATCGGAGGCGTTCTGCGAGAACGCCGCCTGCTCGACGCCGATCTCGACGGTATTGCCGTCGGCGCTCGGGTGAAACGGTACGCGGTACAGGGGGCCATCCTCGGACAGGGTCGGGGCGCCATCCTCGGCATCCATCCGAGCCTGCATCACGCTGGCGAAATCCATGTCGCGCGCGGTGTAGCCCGGCGTGCTCTCGTTGGCGATGTTCGCGGCCAGCACACGGGTGCGTTCGGCGCGCAGTTGTAGCGCGTCGGCGCTGACGCCGAGGGCTTCCTTGAAATTAATCGACATGGCGATTCTCCGGTGGACTGCAGTGAGTTTGGTTAGAATGGGTCTTTTCGCCTGACCCGTATTGTCCAATGATTGCTTTCCGTAAGGCAACTCTTAGTATTGTAACCTGTCTGTTGTGCGCCACAGCATCGTCGGCGCAAACTCTTTCCGTACAGATAGAAGACGCCGCGCGCGCGCAGCTCGAGCGGGGCGCCGACGCGATCGGGCTGGGCGATCCGCAGTTCGACCTGACGGTGGCCAGCAGCCGGCCGGCGCCGGTATGCAAGGGCGAGGCCAGCATCGAGGCGATCGATACGCGCCAGCCGGCGCGCATGCGTTTCGTCGCGCGCTGCCCGGACGGCAAGGGCTGGCGCCATGACTTCGTGGTGCGCGCGCGGGTCTCGGCGCTCGTGGCGGTGACGGCGGCCCCGGTGGCGGCCAACCGCGAACTTTCCGAAGCCGACGTCGCGCTCGAGCGGCGCGACATCACCAATGTGCGCGACCCGATCGGCATGCTCGATGAAGCCGTGGGCCAGTCAAGCCGGCGCAGCCTGCGCGCGGGCGAGGTCTTGCGCGCCAGCCAGCTGGTGGCGCCAATCGTCGTCAAGCGCGGCGACGCAGTGGTCATGACGGCGCGCCAGGACGGCATCGAGGTCAGCATGGCGGGCGAGGCGCTCGACGCCGGCGCGCGCGGCGCCGTGGTGCGGGTCAAGAACAACGCCAGCGGGCAGGTCGTGCGCATGCGGGTGCTGGACGCCGGCGCCGTGCAGCCGCTCGACATGCCGCTGGGCGAATAAGCCTTCACTCGCCGGTCCCCTGCAGGCTGCCCGCGATGCGGGCCAGCTTGGCCGCGTAGCCGGGATCGGTCGCATAGCCGCCGCGCGCCAGGCCCTGGGCGAAGGCCTGGGCGTCGTTGCCGGTATTCAGGGCGGCGCGGTAGCGCGGATTGTCGGTCAGTACGCGGGCGTAGTCCTGGAAGGCGCTGGCCGCGTCCGGGTAGGCGCGGAACCGTTCGCGCGTCTTGAGCGCCGCGCCATTGATGTATTCGGTGGTGGTCGAGTCGCCGGTCGCGCCTTGCCAGCTGGCGCCGGCCTTGATCCCGAACAGGTTGTGGCTGCTCGCGCCGTCGGCGGTGCGCAGCGGACGCTGGCCCCAGCCCGATTCGAGCGCCGCATGGGCCTGGACCAGCTCGGGCGCCACGCCCAGGCGATCGGCGGCCTGGCGCGCCCAGGGCGCGATGCTATCCAAAAAGGCCTGTTGCTCGGGCGTGTTGGCCGCCGCGCCGCCGCTGGCGGCGGCGCCGTCCACCTGCTCGTCTTCTCCCATGATCAAGCCGCGTGCGCGCAGGCGCACCAGCGCGCCTTCGGCCGAGAGGCTGCTGGCAGCGCCGCCATCGGCGTCGCCATGCTGGATGTAGGCAGTCACTTCGCCCTGCAGCTCGTTGAACACGCGCCCGAAGCTGCCATCGCCGCCGAGGCCGGCGGTCGGGCGGGTGGAGGCGGTAGCGGCGGTAGCGGCGGTGGCCGCGGTCGGCGCCGTGGCAGCGATCGAAAAATCAGCGTGGCGCATAGACTTCGTCCTCGCCGTGCAGCACGCGCTGCATGACCGAATACTGCTCTGCCAGCAACTGGCTGTTGCGGGTGGTCGCTTCCTTGCAGGCGCGCACGATGGTTTCCAGCTCGGTCCAGGCGGCGTCGAAGGTTGCGCGCGCCGCCGTGTCCAGGCTGGCGCTGTAGTGCGCCATCGTGGCATCCGGGCCCAGCAGGGCGCGCACCAGTTGCAGGCGCTGCTGGCGGCGCGCTTCCATGCTTTCCAGCAGGGGCGCCAGGCCATCGGCCAGCGCGGTCAGCTCGGCGCTGCGGTGGCGCACCGCGGCTTCGAACTGTTTCTCCAGCAGCGTATGGATGGTGGTGGCTTCGCCCAGGTCGCGCTGGACGCCTTCGAGCAGTAGCGTATTGGCCTGCTGGCGGGTCAGGGTAGCCATCAGCGACCTCCGTGGAATTTCTGGATCAGGCCGGCCAGGCGGCCCGGATCGAACGGCAGTTCGCCGCGCGCCAGCGCATCGCGCAGCTCGGCCACGCGGGCGGCGTCGAAGTCGGGCATTGCGCGCAAGGCGTCGGCGGCCGGTTTCAGGACCTCGGATTGCAGGGCGGCGGCCGGGGCGGCCGGCGCTTCGGCCTGGACCGGCGCCGGCGCGGCCTGGGCGCCGATGGTGACGGTGGAGACGGGCGAGCCGGTGATTTTCATGCGGTTACCTCGGGATTTTGCTTGGATCGTCATGGCGTTTTCGGCAGCTGGCCGCGCAGTTCTTCCAGTGCCGTCGCATCCGGCATGGTGACCGTCGCGCCGCTGCCCAGCGCCGTGCCCTGGCCGCTCGGAGCGCCGAACATATTCGCCACCGCGCGCGACTGGGCGCTGGTCAGGATCAGGAGTTCGATGCGGCGGTTCATGCCGTCGAGCGGCTCTTCCGGGTGCAGCGGGCCGCGGTCGGCCATGCCGACCACCTGGAGTATGGTCGTGCTCTGCATGCCGCCGGTAAGCAGTTGCGCGCGCGCGGCCAGCGCGCGGTCGGTCGACAGCGCCCAGTTCGAGTAGCCGCCGGTATCGGGACCGGCGTAGCGGCTGGAATCGGTATGGCCGATGATCAGCATCTGGTTGCGCATCTGGGCGAACAGCGGCCCCATCTTCTGCAGCAGGCGCGCGAAGCGACCGGTGGGCAGCGCGCTGCCGCGCATGAACATGCCCTGCTTGTCGGTGTCGTGCAGCATCACGCGCAAGCCGTAGGGCGTGACCACGGTCGCCAGGTTCGAGGCCAGTCCGGCGCTCACCGACAGCTCGGTCAGGGCCTTCGACAGGGCCGCCAGGTCGGACGGCGTCTCGTAGGCGGTGCGCGGTGCGCTCGGGCTGCCCGGATTGCTGGTGCCGGCATTGCCGGTGCGCGGCACTTCGAAGCGTTCGATCAGACTGCCGCTCGGCTCGCTGGCGATGGCCGGCTTCTGGCCCTGGCCCTCGAGCATGCCGCTGTCGGTGGCGTCCTGCACGATCGCCTTCAGGTTCTGCTGCTCGCGCGCGGCGATCAGCCACAGCACCAGGAACAGGGCCATCAGCGCCAGGCAGAAGTCGGCGAACGCGACCTTCCAGGCCCCGCCGTGCTCGTCGTGCTGGTGCTTGCCGCCGCCGCGCTTGACGATGGTCGATTCGTGCTTGTCGTTGGTCTTCGACACGTGTTACCCCGTCATGCGGTCGCCGCCGCGGCGCCGCTTGTTCTGCGATTCGTCCTCGCCGCCCATGGCGTTGATCCACTGTTCGAGCTGGGCAAAGCTGGGCTTGGTGTTCAGTTGGATCAGGCGCCGTCCGGCGTCGATCGCCAGCAGGGCGGGCTTGCCGGCCACGTGGGTGCACAGCACGACCTTCACCGTTTCCATGGTCGAGGCGTCCGAGTTGACCGTCTGCTTCATCAGGTTGGCCAGCGGCTCCAGCACGCCGTAGCAGAAGAAGATGCCGATGAAGGTGCCGACCATGGCCGCGCCCACCTTCTCGGCGATCTCGCCCGAATCGGCGCCGCCCGAGACCGAGAACATGGCCATCACGATGCCCAGCACCGCGGCCAGGATGCCGAAGCCCGGCATCGCCTCGGCGATCTTCTGCAGCGACTTCGAGGGCTGGGTCAGCTCTTCGTGGATGGCTTCCAGTTCCTGCTCCAGCACGCCTTCGAGTTCATGGGCGTTGATCTTGCCCATGGCCATCAGGCGGAAGTTGTCGACGATGAAGGCCAGCAGCTTCGGCTCTTCCAGGATCAGCGGATAGCGCTGGAACAGCGGGCTTTCGGCGGGCGCCTCGACGTGGGCGTCGAGCGCTTTCAGGCCGCCGGCGGCGGTCTGCAGCAGTTCGTACATCAAGAGCAGCAGCTGGCGCTGGAATTCCGAGTCGTGCTTCTTGCGCGCCGCCACCTTCTTGAGCTGGTGGCCCATCTCGGCCAGCACGTGGCGCGGATTGCCGAGCACCAGGGCGCCGAAGGCGGCGCCGCCGATGATCAGGATCTCGATCGGGTGGAAGATCGCGGAGAAGGTTCCGCCCATCATCGTGAATCCGCCGAAGACGGCGCCGAGCACGATGGCGATTCCGAGTAGTTGCTGCATGACGTAAGGCCTTTCTGGCTTTTCTCTGTTATTCGGTTCAGTCGCGCTGCAGCGCGGCCTTCATCTTGGCCAGCGCACTCTTGTTGAGCTGGCAGACGCGGGCGTCGGACAGGTCGAGCACGGCGGCGATTTCCTTGTAGCTCAGTTCGAACTCGTAGATCATCTGGATCACGCGCTGCTCCTTCTCGTTGAGGGCGGACAGCGCCTGCTCCAGGCTGCGCCGCACCATGAACTGTTCTTCGGGACCGGGGGTATGGTGGGCTTCGGCGACCGCGTCCTGCAAGACTTCGTCGAAGCTCAGCATTTCCTCGGCGCTGTCGTCGAGCAGATACTGTTGATATTCTTCCGGGCTCAAGCCGAGCGCCTCTGCCGCTTCCTTCTCGTTCGGCTCGCGGCCCAGGCTGCGGGTCAGCGCGCGCAGGGCGTCGCGCTGGCGGTGGCTGTCCTGGCGCACGGCGCGCGGGCGCCAGTCCTGGCGCCGCAGCTCGTCCAGGATGGCGCCGCGCACGCGCAGCGCCGCATAGCTGGAAAACCCGGTATCGGGCTGGCCGTAGCGGCGCAGCGCCTCGAGCAGGCCCATCAGCCCGATCTGTTCCATGTCCTCGCGCCCCAGCGCTCCCGAGACCTGGCTGCCGAGCTGGCGCGCGATGCGCTTGACCAGCGGCGCATAGGCCAGCAGGTGGCGCCCCTCTTCCTGGGCGCTCATGCCGGCGGCGGCCTGCGCCTCGCCATACTCGGCAAATGCGGCGCCGGCGCCAGCGTCGAGGTAGTCGGTCATATAGGCCACGTGGTCACCAGGGGTGTGCGCGTCACTCGATGATCAGTTTGCCGACCATGACTTCGGAAAACGGCTTGACGTGGTTTTCCTTTTCATAGTTGGCGTTGAATACCTTGTTCAGCTCGTCCGCGTACTGGTCGACCGTCATGGCGGACGCTTCGGCCAGGGTGCGCGAAGACAGCGCCGACACGGCGATGCTGCGCAGCAGCGGCAACTGCTCCTTTGCTTCCTTTTCTTCGGCCGGGGTGGTGGCCAGCACCAGGTCGACCGACAGGTAGTGCGCGGCCTGCTCGTTCGGCGCGCGGCGCAGCATGACGATCACCTTGTCCAGGGTGACGTACTTGGTCGGTTTCTTTTCCGGCGCCGGCCTGGCGACGGCGCCGTTGGCCGGGGCCGGCTTCATGTACCACATGGCGCCGCCCGCGGCGGCGGCCGCCGCTACAGCGACGCCGGCAAATGCAATGATCAGTTTTGCTTTCATGGTCTAGTCGCGGTCATTCATCGAAAACAGGGAACCGGCGTCGCCGGCATCGTTCAGGGCCAGGCCGGGCGTGCGCTGGCGCTGTTCTTCTTGCTCTTGCTGGCGGCCGCGGCCCTGGGCGTCGGCGCCCGGCTGGCCGGACGGCTGGTTGCCGGCCTGGGCGCTCGCCTGGGCGCGCGGGGCCTCGCTCACATTGACCGAGACATTGCTGTACTGGCGTCCGGCCAGGTCGTTGCGCAGGCTGTCGCTGACCGTGTTCAGCTGGCGCAGCACCTCGGTATTGGTGGCGGCGATATGTACTTCGAGGTTGCCGCCGCTGTGGCGTACCGAGATGTCGATCCGGCCCAGCATGGGCGGCTCGAGGCGGATGGTCGCCTGCTCGACGCCGCGCCCGACTTGCAGCTGGAGCCGCTCGCCCAGCGCTTCGTGCAGGGTCTGGCGCCAGGCGGTCGGCGGACCGGCCAGCACCGCGCTGGCGGCGCCGCGCGCGGCGGCCGGCTGGCCGGGAGCGACGCCGGCGGCGCCGATGGTGGGCGCGCTGTCGGAGCTGTCCAGCGGCGCGCCATCCACGGCCGCGCTCGTGGCCGTGTTTGCGGCTGCGTCTGCGGCTGTGTTTGCGCCCGGCGTCGCAGCTGCGGCCGGGGCCGAGGCCGGCGTTACCGGCAGCGGCTGGGCCGCGGCATCCACGCGCGGGACGGCCGCCGCCACCGGCAGCGGCAGGACGGGAACGTCAGGCGCGGCGCTGGTCGCGGCGACCGGCTGGCCCTCGGGCGCCGCGGCCGCATCCGTCACGGCGGCCAGCGCGGCTGGCGCAGCGCCGTCGTTGGCGGCGCCCGGCTTGGCGCCCGACATCGCCAGCATCATGGCCGGCAGCGCGGCCGGCGAGGCCTGCGGCGTCATCGCGGCCAGCACGGCATCGATCGCCACCGCCTGTTCCGCGGCCAGGGTCTCGTCCGCCTGTTCGTCCTCCAGCGGTTCCGGGCTGGACTCGGGCGCGGCGCCGTCGACCGGCGCGGCGGCATCGAGCTGCGGCAACGCGCCATCGGCGCCGATCCAGTGCTGGAACGGCAGCACCGGGAGCGCCGGCCGGAGGAGGGCGGGGCCGGCGCCCGGAAGGACCACGCCTTCGGGAACTTGGGCTGAATCGGCCGGCGCGCCATTGGCGGTGACCTTGGCGGAAGCATTGCCGACGGCGATGATGGCATTCATCGCGCTATTCATGGAGAAATTCATCGTGTGGTGCTACCTGATTCGAGTTCGCCCGCGAGGGCATAGGCCATCCAGCCTTCCTTGTTGTCGCGCATCTCGCCCATCTGCGCTTCCAGCTGTGCGCTAGCCGAGGCGGCCGCGCTCGCGGCTCCGTCGTGGGCCGCGCGCAGGCCGGCCAGGGCAGCGCGCTCGCGCGCGCCCCAGGCGCCGCGTTCGGCCAGCGTCCGTACCTGCGGGCCGAGCTCACGCACGGCGCGCTCCAGCAGGTCCCAGTCGGCACATGCCGCTGCATCCCGCAGTCGCGCGGCCAGGCGCTCGATGGCAACACTCCTATCCATTGCGTTCCTGAACACCTTTCCATCCCTGGCGGATGGTGGTCAGCACCTGAATCACCTCGTCGACCATGCTTGGATCGAGCTTGATGCCGGCGCCGTTCAACCGGGTCGCGCAAAAATCGTAGATGCGCGCCAGGTTGGCCACAGTCTCGCCGCCGCTCTCGAAGTCGAGCGAACTCGACAGCCCATTGATGATCTCGAGGCATTTGTCGATGCCGGCGGCCTTCTGTTCGTAGCGTCGTGCCTCGATGTGGGCGCGGACGCGCGCCAGTTCGTCGAGCAGCCCGTCGGTGAGCAGCAGCACCAGCTCGACCGGCGAGGCGCGCGCGGTTTGTGCGTCCAGGTTGACGGCGTGGTAGCTGCCGTAGGCTTCTTGGTAGGACATGGCGGTTCTCTTCAGTCTTTGTCGTTGCCGAACAGGGCGTCGAACAGTGATACGTTGCTGTTCATGATGTTCTGCATGTTTTGCAGTTGGGTGAATTGCCCCAGATAGCGTTGATAGGCGGCGTCGAATTGCTGGTCGATCAGCGCTTCGCGTTCGCCGAGTTTGGACTGCAGGTCCTGGGTCGCGGACTTGCGCTTGCCGATCTGGCCATTTGCGGAATCGCTCCAGACCTTGAGGTATTTGTCGAGCTCGCTCGCGATGCCGCTGGCGCCGGCGGCCGAGGTGCTGCCTATGAGCTTGTCCAGTCCGTTGGGAGAAGTCGCGAGCTGGCTCAGCAGGCGGTCGCTGTTCAGCTCGAGAGTGCCATCCTTGGCGGCGACAATGCCGAACGAAGCAAGGCTGGCGCCCCCGACCGGGCGCACCAGGTTGACCAGCCGGTCCTGCAGGGCGCGCACGCCGCCGTCATTGGCAAACACGCCTGCGGCGGCGCCGCTTGCAGGGTTCCCCGAATAGGTCAGCTTCGCCAGGCTGGTGGTGAGCTTGTTGTAGGCGTCGACAAATGCACGGACATTGGCCGTGGTCGCGGTATCGTTCGGCCCGACCGTGATCGTGACCGGCGCGTCTCCCGCAGCTTGCGCTTTGACAAACGTCATCGTCACGCCGTCGATATTGGTAAACGTGTTGCTGGCCTGCTGAATCGACGTACTGTCCGCAGCGCCCCCGGCGCCAATCTGGATGATCGCGTCCTGCGCCCGTACCAGCCTACGCATCGATCCGTTGGCAGTGACCAGGCTGGAGGCCGGAGGGGGGGCATCGGGGTCGCCGGCGGCAACCGTGACGCCGGCCGTGTCGAGCGAGATTTCGGTGTTGGCGCCGGTTCCTTTCGCTGTAAGCACGAGTTCGGACGTTGCGCCAGTGGTGATGATCGAAGCGGTAAGCCTGGATGCATTGTCTGGAGCGGCATTGATCGCCGCGGCGAGCTCGCGCGTGCTCAGGATGCCGTCATTGTCGGTATCGGCCTTTTTCAGATCGACTGCGAACGATTCGGTGCCCATCTTGACGATGAGCTCGCCGCCAACGCCACGGTCGTCCGTCAGGCCGGAAAACGCCACCTGACTGGAGGTGGCGAGCTGCTGCACGAAGAAGCTGTAGGTGCCGGCCGTCGCGTTCGCCTTGGCGGTGCCGGAACCGATTGCGGTGTCGCTGAAGGTGGCGGTCTGGGTGTACAAAGCCTTGCCCGTCCCGGTCAGTGCCGCCAGGCTGGTCTGGAACGACGAAATCGCCGATCCGAGGTCGGTCAGGCTACGCTCGGTCGCTGCGGCGATCCGGGTCTGGGACGCCAGCTGTTCGCGCCGCGCGCCAACGTATTTTTCCGCCAGCGCTGTTGCCGTGGTAATCGGATCGTAGGTAGGTGCGGTAATCACTGATGCCATGTTGTTCTCCCGGTTCTCATTCAGCGGTCAAGCCGCCCGTCCCGCCATCCACGATTGGGTGGCAATATCGTCTTCGCGCTTCCTGGTGGCGCGTTCCTGTTCCGCCGCGTGCGCATCCTGCTCGCGCACCAGCACCTTGCCCAGCAGCTCGCGCCGCACCCAGGCATCCTTCAGGCGGCCCTGCGCCACCGCCATATTCGCTTCGTGCAGCGACAGGTCGACCCGGTGGCTGTCGGCCAGCGCCAGCACGCCCTGCTTGTAGGCGCCGCAATTCAAGGCCAGCGCCGGATTCAGCGCCAGCTTGGCGCCCGACGCCCCGCTGCCTTCGGCCAGCAGGGCCAGGCGCTCGAGGTTGACCTGGTAGCGCACCCGGGTCGCTTCCTGACCGGCCAGGTCGGCCTGCAGGCGGTCGACCTGGACCCCGCGCAGCTGCACCAGGGTGTCGAGGCTGCGGATGGTGTTCTGTCGTTTCATGGTGCGGTCCTCATGCCATCATCGCGGTCAGGGAGGCGATGCAGTCGCCCATCGGGGCTTCTTCGCGCGTGCCCTGGCACAGGAAGGCTTCGATCTGCGGCTGCAGCTGCACCGCGCGGTCGGTCTCGGGATCGGCGCCCGGCACATAGGCGCCGAGCGGGATCAGGTCGCGCACGCGCGCATGGCGCGCCAGCGCGGCTTTCAGCTTGCGCGCGGCCAGCGCGTGTTCCTGCGGCACCACCTGGGCCATGCAGCGCGAGATCGACTGGGCGACGTCGATCGCCGGGTAGTGGCCGCGCTCGGCCAGCTCGCGGGTCAGCACGATGTGGCCGTCGAGGATCGCGCGCGCCGAATCGACCACCGGATCCTGCTGGTCGTCGCCCTCGGCCAGCACCGTGTAAATGGCGCTCATGCTGCCTTGCGGGTGCTCGCCATTGCCGGCCGACTCCACCAGCTGCGGCAGGTTGGAAAACACCGACGGCGGATAGCCGCGCGTGGCCGGCGGCTCGCCCAGCGACAGCGCGACTTCGCGCAGCGCCATCGCGTAGCGGGTCAGCGAATCGCACAGCAGCAGCACGTTCAGGCCGCGGTCGCGGAAGTGGGCGGCGACCGCATGGCACATCTCGGTCGCCATCACGCGCATCAGCGGGCTTTCGTCGGCCGGCGCCACCACCAGCACGGCGCGTTTCAGGCCATCGGGGCCGAGCGAGCGCTCGACAAATTCGCGCACCTCGCGGTTACGCTCGCCGATCAGGCCGACCACGATCACGTCGGCCACGGTCTGGCGCGTGATCAGGCCCAGCAGCACCGACTTGCCGACCCCGGAGCCGGCCATCAGGCCGACGCGCTGGCCCTTGCCGATGGTGAGCATGGCATTGATGGCGCGCACGCCGACGTCGAGCGGTTCCTCGACCGGCGCCTTCCTCAGGGGATTGACGCGCGGCGGGGTGGTCGACAGCGGCTGGTCGCCGCCAAGGCGGCCCAGGCCATCGATCGGCTCGCCCAGGCCATTGACCATGCGGCCCAGCCAGGACGGACCGATCATCAGGTCGCTCTTGTCGGGCGTGGGCAGCACGCGCGCACCGGTGGCCAGGCCGGCCGCCTTCTTGAACGGCATCAGGTACGACACCTTGTCGCGAAAGCCCACCACCTGGGCGTCGAGCCATTCGCCGTCGACGGTCTCGATGCGGCAGCGCTGGCCGGTGTGCAGGCGGCAGCCTACGGACTCCAGCAGGAGTCCCTGGGCGCCCACCAGGCGTCCGGTCGGCGTCGCCACCGGCACCGCGCCGATGTCGACCGCACGCAAGCTGTCGGCCAGGGCCATCATGCCGTCGGCTCCTCCGTCATGAGCTGGTCGTGGACCTGCTCCATCACCGCCGCCAGGCGGCCCTGGCAGCCGGCGTCGACTTCATTGTCGCCCGCACGCACGCGGCATTCGCCCGGCTCCAGGGCAGGGTCGGGCAGCAGGGTCCAGGTGCGCGCGCGCTTGGGATCGAGTTCCTGCACGCGGCGCAGTTCCTCGGGGTTGAGGAAGACCTCGACTTCGTCGCGCGAAGGCGGCATCACGGCCAGCGCTTCTTCCACCAGGGCCAGCAGCTGCACCGGCTGCAGCGCCAGTTCGGCGCGGATCACCTGGCGCGCGATCTTGCCGACCAGTTCGACGACTTCGTTGCGCTGGGCTGCGCGCAGGTCGGCCTTCAGCTGGCTCAGGCCCTCGAGCATGGCCTCGACCGGGCGCGCCAGTTCGTCGAAGCGCGCCAGCGCCGCGGCGCGGCCTTCTTCCATCCCGCGCTCGCGGCCCTCGGCCTCGCCGCGCGGATAGCCTTCGGCGCGGCCCTGGTCGAGGCCGGCCTCATAGCCCTCGCGCTGGCCTTGGCGGTAGCCGTCGGCCAGCGCGCTCTGCCATTCTTCCTGCGAGCCCGTGCCGTTCGAGCCAGCCGGGCGCGCCGCGCTGAACTGGTGCAGCGGCGGGAAGTGATAGGACCTGAACTGCTTCATTCCGCGGTCGCCTCGGCAAACAGCTGGATGTCGATCTCGCCGGCGTCGGCCAGTTCCTTGACGGTGGCCATGATCTCGCGGCGGGTCTGCTCGATGCGCGACATCGGGACCGGGCCCGAACGGCGCATCAGGTCTTCGAAGCTCTGGGCCTGGCGGCGCGGCATCGCGGCCAGGATGGCGTCGCGCAGCGGCGCCTCGGCGCCCTTGAGCGCGATCGCCCACTGTTCCAGCGGCACGTCGTCGAGCAGGCGCGTGATGACCTGTTCGGTCTGGCGCGACAGGATGAAGAAGTCGTACATCGACATCTCGATCTGCGTGACCACCTCGGGATCGTGGGCGCGCAGCAGTTCGACCATGCCGGCGCGGTTGTCCTGCAGGCGGTTGAGGATGTCGGCGACCTGGCGCACGCCTTCCACGCTGGCGCTTTGGGTATCCAGCGCGGCCAGGCAGCGATTGACCAGTTCTTCGAGTTCGTGCAGCACGTCGCGGTCGATCTCGTCGAGACGCGCCATGTTCAGCAATACCAATTCGCGACCCTCGACCGGCAGCGCCTCCAGGATCTGGGAGGCCAGCGCCGGCGGCAGGAAGGCCAGGAACACGGCCTGCATCTGCACGTGCTCGCTCGAGACGAATTCGGCCAGCCAGCGCGGCGAGGCGTACTGCAGGCGCGCCATCATCGGGCGGATCGCATCGCCATAGATCGTGTTGAGCACGCTATTGGCGATGTCGCTGCCCAGCGCCAGGTCGAGCGAGCGCTTGAGGTAGCTGCGCGAGGCGCCGTGCAGGCCGCTCTGCTGGCGGTAGTCGTCGAAGAAGGACTGGAGCGCCGACTTGACGGCGTCGACCTTGATGCCGCTCATGCGCGACATGACCTGGGTCAGTTCCATCAATTCGTCGCGCTCGAGGCAGCGCAGCACGGCGGCCGCCTGTTCCTCGCCGATCGACAGCAACACGATCGCGGCCTGTTCGACCGGCGTCAGGACGACGGCGTCGTCGTCCTCAAAATTATTCTGGTCGGCCATGTTTTTTCTGTACCCATTGTTTGACGACTTCGGCAACGCGCTCGGGCTCCTTGCCGGCCAGGACTTTCAGGTGATCGACCATGACGTCCACCGCCGAACCGCTCGGGGGCAGGTCGTAGTTCTCCAGCAGCGGGACCACGGCGCCCGGACGGGCCGGAGCGGCCACGCCGTCCGGCGCGCCGAGGGCGGCCACGCCGCCAGGCAGGGCGTCGCCGTCGGTCGCGCCCGCAGCCGCGCCCGGGCCG
>NZ_VPFD01000022.1 GCF_008014745.1 Massilia arenae | reverse complement strand
CGACTGACGTGACCGGTTCGATCGAACTGCCAGCAGACAAAGAAATGGTCATGCCAGGCGATAACGTCTCGATCACCGTCAAGCTGATCGCTCCGATCGCGATGGAAGAAGGTCTGCGCTTCGCAATCCGCGAAGGTGGCCGTACCGTCGGCGCCGGCGTGGTTGCCAAGATCCTGGCCTAATCAGCCAAGGTAGAGGGAGGCGGGCAGGGTTGCAAAACCGGCCTGTTTCCCTCGAACAGCATTGCCAGTGAGCGCGCGCTTGCTGTATAATGCTGGATTCAGCAGTAAAGTCTTCGTAGGGGTGTAGCTCAATTGGCAGAGCGTCGGTCTCCAAAACCGAAGGTCGCGGGTTCGATTCCCTCCGCCCCTGCCACCGAATTCTGGTGCGCAGCACCGAAAGTAAAGAAGAATGTCTAATCAATCCGTGCAAACTGTCAGCACCTCGAATGACAAGTTCAAGGTCGCGCTGGCGGTGGTTGCAGCGATTGCAGGCGTCGTCGGGTTCTTTTACCTGACTGGCCAGAACAAACCAGCCTTGGTCGCCGCAGGCGCCCTCGTGGCTGGTTTAGTTTTTGCTGTCCTGCTTTTGTGGACTTCCACCACTGGCCGCGATTTCCTGAGCTTTGCCAAGGAGTCGGTGCGCGAGACCAAGAAGGTTGTCTGGCCTACCCGCCGCGAAGCCATGCAGATCACCGGCATCGTGTTCGCCTTCGTGGTCGTGATGGCGATTTTCCTGTGGGGCACGGATAAGCTTCTCGAGCTCCTGTTGTACGACTTTGTCCTGGGTTGGAAATAACATGAGCGATAACGTGCAAGAAAATGCACCAGTGCCGGGCGATGTCCCGGCCTCTGACGCTGGTGAACAGCCGGCTGCCGCTCCAGTGAGCGTCCCGGTCAGCAACAAGCGCTGGTACGTCGTCCATGTCTATTCGGGCATGGAAAAGAGCGTGATGCGCGCATTGACCGAGCGTGTCGAACGCGCGGGCATGCAAGAACAGTTCGGCCAGATCCTGGTGCCGACCGAGGAAGTCGTCGAGATGCGCAACGGCACCAAAGCCGTTTCCGAGCGCCGCTTCTTCCCGGGTTACGTGCTGGTTGAGATGGAAATGACCGACGAAACCTGGCACCTGGTGAAGAACACCAGCAAGGTCACCGGTTTCATCGGCGGCAAATCGAACAAGCCGACCCCGATCCCAGCACGCGAGATCGACAAGATCATGCAGCAAGTGCAAGAGGGCGTCGAAAAACCTCGTCCGAAAGTGCTGTACGAAGTGGGCGAGCAGGTCCGGATCAAAGAGGGCCCGTTCACCGACTTCAACGGCAACGTCGAGGAAGTGAACTACGAAAAATCGAAGGTGCGTGTCTCAGTCACCATCTTCGGCCGCGCAACTCCGGTGGAACTGGAGTTCGGGCAGGTAGAGAAAGTATGACCTTTGTGGGAAAGAGTTTAGCGAAGCCGCGCATCGCGCGGCGCAGCGATACTCTGTCCCCAACACTTCAAAGGCAAACGCCGTAATCGGAGCGTCGCAGCAGCTAGGCGGAATCCGGTAAGAGGAGCCCCGCCGAGACGAGTAGTCGCGGTGGGGCGCTACTACTCAAGTCAAAGATAGGAGCCTTTCATGGCAAAGAAAATCATTGGCTTTATCAAGCTGCAAGTTCCAGCTGGTAAAGCAAACCCATCCCCACCGATCGGTCCAGCACTGGGTCAGCGCGGTCTGAACATCATGGAATTCTGCAAGGCGTTCAACGCCCAGACCCAGGGTGTCGAGCCAGGTATGCCAATCCCGGTCGTGATCACCGCGTTCGCCGACAAGTCCTTCACCTTCGTGATGAAGACCCCACCGGCAACCTACCTGATCAAGAAAGCCGCTGGCATCACCAAGGGTTCGCCAAAGCCGCACACCGACAAGGTTGCGTCGCTGACCCGCGCCCAGGCTGAAGAAATCGCAAAAACCAAGCAGCCGGACCTGACCGCCGCCGACATGGACGCAGCAGTGCGTATCATCGCTGGCTCGGCACGTTCGATGGGCATCACGGTGGAGGGTCTGTAATGGCTAAGCTGTCCAAGCGCATTAAAGCAATCAAAGCAAAAGTTGACCGTAACAAGGTCTACGAGTTCGACAACGCTGTGTCGATCGTCAAGGAATTCGCCACTGCCAAGTTCAACGAGTCGATCGACGTCGCCGTTCAACTGGGCGTGGACCCGAAGAAGTCGGACCAAGTGGTTCGCGGTTCGGTCGTGCTGCCAGCTGGCACCGGCAAGACCGTGCGCGTCGCTGTGTTCGCTTCGGGCGACAAGGCTGAAGCTGCTAAAGCAGCCGGCGCCGATGTGGTCGGTATGGAAGACCTGGCAGAGCGCGTGAAGGCCGGCGACATGCCGTTCGACATCGTCATCGCTTCGCCAGACACCATGCGTATCGTCGGTACCCTGGGCCAGATCCTGGGCCCACGTGGCCTGATGCCTAACCCGAAAGTCGGCACCGTGACCCCAGACGTCGCTACCGCCGTCAAGAACGCCAAAGCCGGTCAGGTCCAGTACCGTACCGACAAGTCGGGCATCATCCACGCGACCATCGGCCGCAAGTCGTTCAGCGACGCAGATCTGAAGAGCAACCTGGTTGCCCTGATCGACGCCCTGAACAAGGCCAAGCCAGCGACCTCGAAAGGCGTGTACCTGCGCAAGGTCGCCCTGTCGTCGACGATGGGTGCCGGCGTTCGCGTCGACCACGCTTCGATCTCGGCTGCTGCCTAAGCGATAACGGCGCTTGCGCCGTTGTCGTCCCCGCGAAGGCGGGGATCCAAGTTTAAGTCGTCACAATTGTGACGCGCATCTTTGGGCTGTCGGAGCTGAACACCGCTCCGGCAGGCAATCAAAGACCGTTGGGCCGAAAGCAGAGGTTGAGCTGACGGTTAATAGACCACCCAACGCAGATGGTGTACCCGAACAAGTTTTGTAGTCCAGCTGTGTGAGTTTATCCGCCCAGTTTTAAGACTTCTTAACTTCGGACGCCGTGTGTTCGAACCGATAAGGACATCTCGTCCCTATCATTTAAGGAGATTGACCGTGGGTCTTAATCTGAATGACAAAAAGGTCGTCGTCGAAGAAGTTTCCGCAAAAGTAGCAACTGCGCAAACCATCGTCGTGGCTGAGTACCGTGGCATCCAGGTTAGTCACTTGACCAAGCTCCGTGCAACCGCACGTGCCCAGGGCGTGTACCTGCGTGTTCTGAAGAACACGCTGGCTCGCCGCTCTGTCGAAGGCACGCAGTTTGCCCCGCTGGCTGATGCCATGACCGGTCCGCTGATCTACTCGATCTCGGACGACGCCGTTGCTGCCGCTAAAGTCCTCGCCGACTTCGCGAAAACCAACGACAAGCTGGTCCTGAAAGCCGGTAACTACGCAGGTAAGCAGCTCGACGTAGCTGGTGTTACCGCGTTGGCAAGCATCCCATCCCGTGAAGTCCTCATCTCGCAGCTGTTGGGCGTCATGCTGGCTCCGGTGTCGGGCTTTGCACGTGGTCTGGCTGCACTGGCAGCGAAAAAAGGCGAAGGTTCTTCCGAGGCAGCTCCGGCAGCCGAAGAAACCGCTGCTGCTTAATTTAAGCACAGCCTTTTTTCTCAAGTACTAACTGAACTACACACAAATCAAAACTGGAGTTTCAAATGGCAATTAGCAAAGACGATATCCTGAACGCAGTGAGCGAAATGTCCGTCATGGACCTGAACGAACTGGTCAAGGCATTCGAAGAGAAGTTCGGCGTGTCGGCAGCTGCAATGGCAGCTCCTGCAGCCGGTGGCGCAGCCGCTGGTGCAGCAGTTGAAGAGCAGACCGAATTCAACGTCGTCCTGACCGAAGTCGGCGCGAACAAAGTCGGCGTCATCAAAGCCGTCCGTGAAATCACCGGTCTGGGCCTGAAAGAAGCCAAAGACGTGGTCGATGGCGCACCGAAGACCGTGAAAGAAGCCCTGCCGAAAGCTGACGCTGAAGCCGCTAAGAAGAAGCTGGAAGAAGCTGGCGCCAAGGCCGAGCTGAAGTAATACATATGCACCGGGCACTTGATACAAGTGCCCAGCGCGGGAGTCAAAGCTTGCAAAACCTTCTGGAAGGAAGGAATTGCTGCTTTGGCTCTTTTGTCGTCCCTGCGGCAAACGTCAGAATCTAGTGGCGACAGGGAACAGGCAGTACCGTTTCAGCAGCATCGTATCACAGCAGTTTGCTTGTCCTTTTCATCTGGCGCGAAAGAGTAAGAGGCTTCAGGACTTGTGTGTGGTAGTGGCGTTCGCCACTGGCAAATCCTGAATTCTTCATCCTTTCTGTCACTCACGGAGTGTCCATGCACTACTCATTTACTGAGAAGAAGCGTATTCGCAAGTCGTTCGCGAAACGCGCCAACGTTCACAACGTTCCTTACCTGCTGGCTACCCAGCTGGAATCCTACGAGAACTTCCTGCAGGCTGATGCAGCCCCGTCGGGACGCAAGGCCGAAGGCCTGCAATCGGCCTTCTCTTCGATTTTCCCTATCGTGTCGCACAATGGTTTTGCGCGCCTCGAGTTCCTGTCGTATGTGCTGGGCGACCCTGCGTTTGACGTGAAAGAGTGCCAGCAACGTGGCCTGACCTTCGCGTCGCCGCTGCGCGCCAAGGTGCGTCTGGTGATCCTGGACAAGGAATCGCCGACCAAGCCGGTCGTCAAGGAAATGAAGGAACAAGAAGTCTATATGGGCGAGCTGCCGCTGATGACCACGAACGGTTCGTTCGTGATCAACGGCACCGAGCGCGTCATCGTGTCGCAGCTGCACCGTTCGCCTGGTGTGTTCTTCGAACACGACCGCGGCAAGACCCACTCGTCGGGCAAGCTGCTGTTCTCGGCACGTATCATTCCTTACCGCGGCTCGTGGCTGGACTTCGAGTTCGACCCGAAAGACATCCTGTTCTTCCGCGTCGACCGTCGCCGCAAGATGCCGGTAACGATCCTGCTGAAGGCCATCGGCATGACGCCGGAGCAGATCCTGGCGAACTTCTTCGTCTTCGACAACTTCACCCTGCGCAACGATGGCGGCGAACTCGAGTTCGTCTCCGAACGCCTGCGCGGCGAAGTCGCGCGCTTCGACATCGTCGACAAGTCGGGCAAGACCATCGTCACCAAGGACAAGCGTATCAACGCCAAGCACGTCCGTGACATCGAAGCTGCCGGCATCAAGTCGATCTCGGTGCCAGAAGACTACCTGCTGGGCCGCGTGCTGGCCAAGAACATCGTCGACCAGGACACCGGTGAGATCATCGCCGTGGCCAACGACGAGCTGACCGAAGAACTGCTGGGCAAGCTGCGCGACGCCAGCGTGACCGACATCCAGACGCTGTACACCAACGATCTGGACCAGGGCGGCTACATCTCGCAAACCCTGCGCACCGACGACACCGCCGACCAGACCGCCGCACGCGTGGCGATCTATCGCATGATGCGTCCTGGCGAACCGCCAACCGAAGAATCGGTCGAAGCCCTGTTCAACGGCCTGTTCTACATGCCGGAACGCTACGACCTGTCGGCTGTCGGCCGCATGAAGTTCAACCGCCGCATTGGCCGCGATGAACTGACCGGCGACATGACCATGTCGAACGAAGACATCCTGGCCGTGATCAAGATCCTGGTCGAGCTGCGCAATGGCCGCGGCGAAGTCGACGATATCGATCACCTGGGTAACCGTCGCGTGCGTTGCGTCGGCGAACTGGCTGAGAACCAGTTCCGTGCCGGCCTGGTGCGCGTCGAGCGCGCCGTCAAGGAACGCCTCGGCCAGGCCGAAGCGGACAACCTGATGCCGCACGACCTGATCAACAGCAAGCCGATCTCGGCCGCGATCCGTGAATTCTTCGGTTCGTCGCAGCTGTCGCAGTTCATGGACCAGACCAATCCGCTGTCGGAAGTCACCCACAAGCGCCGCGTCTCGGCACTGGGACCTGGCGGTCTGACCCGCGAACGTGCAGGCTTCGAGGTGCGCGACGTGCACCCGACCCACTACGGCCGCGTGTGCCCGATCGAAACGCCTGAAGGCCCGAACATCGGCCTGATCAACTCGCTGGCACTGTACGCCCGCCTGAACGAATACGGCTTCCTGGAAACCCCGTACCGCAAGGTCGACGATTCCAAGGTCACCGACAAGATCGAATACCTGTCGGCGATCGAAGAAGGCCGCTACATCATCGCCCAGGCGAATGCGGCGATCAGCGACGCAGGCCAACTGGTCGACGAACTGGTCTCGGCGCGTGAAGCCGGCGAAACGATCCTGGTCTCGCCAGAGCGCATCCAGTACATGGACGTCGCCCCAGGCCAGATCGTGTCGGTCGCAGCATCGCTGATTCCATTCCTGGAACACGATGACGCGAACCGTGCACTGATGGGCGCCAACATGCAGCGTCAGGCCGTGCCTTGCCTGCGTCCTGAAAAGGCCGTGGTCGGCACCGGTATCGAGCGCACCGTTGCGGTCGACTCGGGCACCACCGTGCAGGCACTGCGTGGCGGTGTGGTCGACTACATCGATGCAGGTCGTGTCGTGATTCGCGTCAACGATGAAGAAGCGACGGCTGGTGAAGTCGGCGTCGACATCTACAACCTGATCAAGTACACCCGTTCGAACCAGAACACCAACATCAACCAGCGTCCGATCGTGCAGGTTGGCGACCGTGTTGCCCGTGGCGACGTGATTGCCGACGGTGCATCGACCGACCTGGGCGAGCTGGCACTGGGCCAGAACATGCTGGTGGCGTTCATGCCGTGGAACGGCCTGAACTTCGAGGATTCGATCCTGATCTCGGAAAACGTCGTCAAGGACGACCGTTACACCTCGATCCACATCGAAGAGCTGTCGGTTGTCGCTCGCGACACCAAGCTGGGCGCGGAAGAAATCACCCGCGACATCTCGAACCTGGCAGAAAACCAGCTGGCGCGCCTGGATGAATCGGGCATCGTCTACATCGGCGCCGAAGTGCAAGCCGGCGACGTGCTGGTCGGTAAAGTCACGCCAAAAGGCGAGACCCAGCTGACTCCAGAAGAGAAGCTGCTGCGCGCGATCTTCGGCGAAAAAGCGTCGGACGTGAAAGATACCTCGCTGCGCGTGCCTTCGGGCATGGTCGGCACCGTGATCGACGTCCAGGTGTTCACCCGCGAAGGCATCCAGCGCGACAAGCGCGCCCAGCAGATCATCGACGATGAACTCAAGCGCTATCGCCTGGACCTGAACGACCAGATGCGTATTGTCGAGGGCGATGCCTTCGAGCGTCTGGAGCGTATGCTGATCGGCAAGATCGTCAACGGCGGTCCGAAGAAGCTGGCCAAGGGCGCGGCGATCACTGCGGACTACTTGGCAGACCTGGACAAGTTCCACTGGTTCGACATCCGTCCGGCCGAAGACGACACCGCGAACGCCCTCGAAGCGATCAAGGAATCGATCAACGAGAAGCGTCACCAGTTCGACCTGGCCTTCGAAGAGAAGCGCAAGAAGCTGACGCAAGGCGACGAGCTGCAGCCTGGCGTGCAAAAGATGGTCAAGGTCTACCTGGCCGTCAAGCGCCGCCTGCAGTCGGGCGACAAGATGGCGGGCCGCCACGGTAACAAGGGTGTGGTCTCGCGTATCGTGCCAGTGGAAGACATGCCGTTCATGGCGGACGGTCGTCCAGCCGACGTCGTGCTGAACCCGCTGGGCGTTCCGTCGCGTATGAACGTCGGTCAGATCCTGGAAACCCACCTCGGTTGGGCAGCCAAGGGTCTGGGCTGGCGCATCGGCGAAATGCTGCAGGCGCAAGCGAAGGCGGCAGATCTGCGTCCGTTCCTGGCCAAGATCTACAACGAAACCGGCCGCAAGGAAGACCTGGACAGCTTCAGCGATGAAGAAATCCTGACCCTGTCGGCGAACCTCAAGAACGGCGTGCCGTTCGCGACCCCGGTGTTCGACGGCGCCCACGAGGAAGACATCCGCCGCATGCTGGACCTGGCCTTCCCTGACGACATCGCTGCCCACCTGGGCATGACGCCGTCGAAGAACCAGGTCACCATGTTCGACGGCCGCACCGGCGAAGCGTTCGAGCGCAAGGTCACCGTCGGCTTCATGCACATGCTGAAGCTGCATCACCTGGTCGACGACAAGATGCACGCGCGTTCGACCGGTCCGTACTCGCTGGTGACGCAGCAGCCGCTGGGCGGTAAAGCCCAGTTCGGTGGCCAGCGCTTCGGTGAGATGGAGGTGTGGGCACTGGAAGCATACGGCGCATCGTACGTGCTGCAGGAAATGCTGACTGTGAAGTCGGATGACGTGAACGGCCGTACCAAGGTGTACGAGAACCTGGTCAAGGGCGACCACGTGATCGACGCCGGCATGCCGGAATCGTTCAACGTGCTGGTCAAGGAAATCCGTTCGCTGGGTATCGACATCGATCTCGAGCGCAACTAAGCAGGGCCAGCATGGCCGCCAGCCTTCGGGCCCGGCCTGCTGCCCTTGAATTGTCGTTCCCGCGCAGGCGGGAACCTAAGCCCGGTGGTTTGCCGGCAAACTTGGATTCCCGCCTGCGCGGGAATGACCGTTTTAAGGGTTAGCGGACCGCGCAAGCACCGGCGAAAATCGGTGAGAAGCGGCGGCAGTAGTACTTAGTACAGAATCAATCACCTTTGGAGTGATACATGAAAGCACTGCTCGATCTATTCAAGCAAGTTCAGCAAAACGAAAGTTTCGACGCCATCAAGATTGGCCTGGCGTCGCCTGAAAAAATCCGTTCGTGGTCGTTCGGCGAAGTCAAGAAGCCGGAAACCATCAACTATCGTACGTTCAAGCCTGAGCGTGACGGCCTGTTCTGCGCCAAGATCTTTGGCCCGATCAAGGACTACGAATGCCTGTGCGGCAAGTACAAGCGCCTGAAGCACCGCGGTGTGATCTGCGAGAAGTGCGGCGTCGAAGTCACCCTGGCCAAGGTGCGCCGCGAGCGCATGGGCCACATCGAACTGGCTTCGCCAGTTGCGCACATCTGGTTCCTGAAATCGCTGCCGTCGCGTCTGGGCATGGTCCTGGACATGACCCTGCGGGACATCGAACGCGTGCTGTACTTCGAAGCATACGTCGTCACCGATCCTGGCATGACCCCGCTCAAGAAGAGCCAGATCATGTCGGAAGACGACTACGCCGCCAAGTACGAAGAGTACGGCGACGACTTCACCGCCTTCATGGGCGCCGAAGGTATCCGTGAACTGCTGCGCTCGATCGACATCCACCGCGATGCCGAAGCCCTGCGCGTGGAGCTCAAGGAATCGAAATCCGAAGCCAAGATCAAGAAATACGCCAAGCGCCTGAAAGTGCTCGAGGCATTCCAGCGTTCGGGCATCAAGCCTGAGTGGATGATCATGGAAGTTCTGCCGGTCCTGCCGCCAGAGCTGCGTCCGCTCGTCCCTCTGGACGGTGGCCGTTTCGCGACCTCCGACCTGAACGACCTGTATCGCCGCGTCATCAACCGTAATAACCGCCTGAAGCGCCTGATGGAACTGCGCGCACCAGAGATCATTACGCGTAACGAAAAGCGCATGCTGCAAGAAGCGGTCGATTCGCTGCTGGACAACGGCCGTCGCGGTAAAGCGATGACCGGCGCCAACAAGCGTCCGCTGAAGTCGCTGGCCGAAATGATCAAGGGTAAAGGCGGTCGTTTCCGTCAGAACTTGCTGGGTAAGCGCGTCGACTACTCGGGCCGTTCGGTCATCGTGGTGGGTCCACAGCTGAAACTGCACCAGTGCGGTCTGCCGAAGCTGATGGCCCTGGAACTGTTCAAGCCGTTCATCTTCAACAAGCTGGAACTGATGGGTCTCGCGACCACCATCAAGGCTGCGAAGAAGCTGGTCGAAGTGCAAGAGCCAGTGGTCTGGGACATCCTGGAAGAAGTCATCAAAGAACACCCGATCATGCTGAACCGTGCGCCTACGCTGCACCGTCTCGGTATCCAGGCGTTCGAGCCAGTCCTGATCGAAGGTAAAGCCATCCAGCTGCACCCACTCGTTTGCGCGGCGTTCAACGCCGACTTCGACGGTGACCAGATGGCAGTCCACGTCCCGCTGTCGATCGAAGCGCAGATGGAAGCGCGTACGCTGATGCTGGCGTCGAACAACATCCTGTTCCCATCGAACGGCGAACCGTCGATCGTGCCGTCCCAGGATATCGTGCTGGGTCTGTACTACGCGTCGCGCGAGGCGATCAACGCCAAGGGCGAAGGCATGATGTTCCCGGACGTGTCGGAAGTCATCCGCGCGTACGACAACAAGGAAGTCGAACTGGCGACCCGCATCACCGTGCGTATCGTGGAATTCCCACGCAACGCCGAAGGCGGCTTCGACCAGACCCTGACCCGCTACGAGACCACGGTCGGCCGTGCGATCCTGTCCGAGATCCTGCCGAAAGGCCTGCCATTCTCGGTGCTGAATCGTTCGCTGAAGAAGAAGGAAATCTCGAAGCTGATCAACACGTCGTTCCGCAAGTGCGGCCTGCGTGCGACCGTCGTCTTCGCCGACAAGCTGATGCAGTCGGGCTTCCGCCTGGCAACGCGCGCCGGTATTTCGATCGCTGTCGACGACATGCTGATCCCGGACGTCAAGAAGGGCATGATCGCGACCGCCGAAGCCGAAGTGAAACAGATCGAGCAGCAGTACAGCTCGGGTCTGGTCACCGCCGGCGAGCGTTACAACAAGGTCGTCGACATCTGGGGCAAGACCTCGGATGAAGTCGGCAAGGCGATGATGGACCAGCTGAAAATCGAGCCGGTCATCAAGCGCGACGGCACCGAAGGCACCCAGGAATCGTTCAACGCGATTTACATGATGGCCGACTCGGGCGCCCGTGGTTCGGCAGCCCAGATTCGCCAGCTGGCGGGTATGCGTGGTCTGATGGCGAAACCGGACGGTTCCATTATCGAAACGCCGATTACCGCGAACTTCCGCGAAGGCCTGAACGTTCTGCAGTACTTCATCTCGACCCACGGCGCTCGTAAAGGTCTGGCGGATACGGCACTGAAGACCGCGAACTCGGGTTACCTGACCCGTCGTCTGGTGGACGTGACGCAAGATCTGGTGGTGATCGAAGACGATTGCGGCACCAACAACGGCACGCACATGAAGGCGCTGGTCGAAGGTGGTGAAGTCATCGAAGCCCTGCGCGACCGTATCCTCGGCCGTGTGACCGGCACCGATGTCGTCAATCCTGAAACCCAGGAAACCCTGTACGAAGCCGGCACGCTGCTGGACGAAGACATGGTCGAAGAGATCGAACGCGTCGGCATCGACGAAGTCAAGGTCCGCACCCCGCTGAACTGCGACACGCGCTTCGGCCTGTGCGCCAAGTGCTACGGTCGCGACCTGGGCCGCGGTAGCCTGGTCAACAGCGGCGAAGCAGTCGGTGTGGTCGCTGCACAGTCGATCGGTGAGCCGGGTACCCAGCTGACCATGCGTACCTTCCACATCGGTGGTGCGGCATCGCGTGCAGCAGTGGCATCGTCGGTCGAAGCCAAGTCGAACGGTACGGTCCGCTTCACCGCGACCATGCGTTACGTCACCAACGGTAAAGGCGCGCAAATCGTCATTACCCGTTCGGGCGAAGTGCTGATCACCGACGACCACGGCCGTGAGCGCGAGCGTCACAAGGTGCCGTACGGCGCGACCCTGCTGGTCAAGGACGGCCAGACCGTTAAGGCTGGTATCGCCCTGGCAACCTGGGATCCGCTGACCCGTCCGATCATCACCGAGTACGCTGGTACCATCCGCTTCGAGAACGTCGAAGAAGGTGTCACCGTTGCTCGCCAGGTCGATGAAGTGACCGGTCTGTCGACCCTGGTCGCGATCGATCCGAAGCGTCGTGGTTCGGCCAGCAAAGTTGTGCGTCCGCAGGTCAAGCTGCTGAACGAAGAAGGCCAGGAAGTGAAGATCGCCGGCACCGAACACGCCGTGACGATCGGTTTCCAGGTCGGCGCGCTGATCATGGTCAAGGACGGTCAGCAAGCAACCGTTGGTGAAGTGCTGGCACGTATCCCGACCGAATCGCAGAAGACTCGCGACATTACCGGTGGTCTGCCGCGCGTTGCCGAACTGTTCGAAGCACGTTCGCCGAAAGACGCGGGCATGCTGGCTGAAGTGACCGGTACCGTGGCGTTCGGTAAAGAGACCAAGGGCAAGCAACGCCTTGAGATCACCGACATGGACGGCAACAAGCACGAGTTCCTGATCACCAAGGACAAGCAAGTGCTGGTCCACGACGGTCAAGTCGTGAACAAGGGCGAGATGATCGTGGACGGCCCGGCCGATCCGCAAGACATCCTGCGCCTGCTGGGTATCGAAGCGCTGGCCCGTTACATCGTGGACGAAGTGCAGGACGTGTACCGTCTGCAAGGCGTGAAGATCAACGACAAGCACATCGAGGTGATCGTTCGCCAGATGCTGCGTCGTGTTCAGATCACCGAAGCAGGCGACACCGACTACATCGTCGGCGAGCAGGTGGAACGTTCGGAACTGCTGGACGCGAACGACCGCGTGAACGCAGTCGGCAAGCTGCCGGCACAGTACGAAAACGTGCTGCTGGGTATTACCAAGGCATCGCTGTCGACCGATTCGTTCATCTCGGCCGCATCGTTCCAGGAAACCACCCGCGTGCTGACCGAAGCGGCGATCATGGGCAAGCGCGACGGTCTGCGCGGCCTGAAAGAGAACGTCATCGTCGGCCGCCTGATCCCTGGCGGTACCGGTCTGGCATTCCACCGCGCCCGCAAAGAGAAGGAAGTGTGGGAAGCGGAAGAGCGTCAGGCACTGCTGCAGCAAGAGAAGGCCAATATGGCTGCCGAGCTGCAAGCGATGGAAGACCAGCAGACTGCACAGGCTTCGGCTGAGCAGCATAACGACGGCGAGTGATCGCGTAAGTTGTTAGTGAAGACGGCACCCTGAGGGGTGCCGTTTTTTTTGTCTGTATCAATAACTTCAGGACGCAATAAGCATCACGGTATGCCCGACTTCCAGTCCTGGGCTCATCTTCAGCGCGGCTCGCCTGAGATATTCACGCAGCGCCGGGATCCGAACGATTCGGCCCAGTAGCCGGTAATGTGTGCTGTTGTCGATCAGACGGGGACGGTAGACGCCGAACCGTGCCAGTGCGTGATAGGCCAGCGTCGTCGCATGCCATTCCTTGTGGAAGTCGGCAACGGGTTCGTGCCAGATGTCGGCTTTGCGCAAGCCTTCGCTATGAGCCAGATTAGTCAGGGCGCGATCGGTCCAGCGCGTGACGTGATGCGGCGGCATATTGAGCGGCGAATTCGGCGCGATGGCCAGGAAGCTGTCCTGGGCCGGGACGACCATCATCAAGGTGCCGCCCGGTTTGAGCGCCTCAACGCAGGCGTGGAAGAACTGTTTGGGATGCTCGACGTGTTCAAGCACCTGGAACGAACACACCACATCGTAGCGCCGGTCTTCAGCGACATGGTCCTCAACCGGCTGCTTGCTGACGTCCAGCCCGGCTGCGCGTGCCTTCTGCACTGCTTCATCATTGAACTCGAGACCGGTGTACCTGACCGACTCCGGCAGCCAGGCCCGGAATGCTCCCTTTCCGCAGCCGACTTCCAGCAGCGAGCAGTCTTCGCGCACCAGTTTGGCCGCATGGGCATATTCCGGTTTGTCGTCCTGGTAGTACCATTCCTGTGTTTGCAATTGCTCGTAGAACGGGCCGTCACCTGCGCAGACCGGGGCGAAGAAGCCGAGTTCGCAATGTTTGCAGCGGCATAGGGTGAGGCTGCTGTTGGGGAGATAGGTGCTGACGTCGATGCCTTTCTGACGATAGCTGCGGATCAGGTCGGCTCGATCTACTGACTCGACCGCTTCGGTATCATCCGCTTGGCATGCTGGGCAAGTGCGCTCAGGCATAGCGTCCTTTCAGGGCAGCAGGGCGTGGCGATGCGTCAGCGTAGCAAGTGGTGAGTGTTCAAATTTGCCGATCCTCAAACGTGCGATCTTCAGACGCAGGATCCTGCGCAGTCGGTAGAATCTGACGCTTCGTTCGCCGCTCGTCCCCTTCATCACTTACTGGAAACAGAACATGCTTCTCGAACGATTCAATCTAGAAGGCTTCGCCCGTATTCCAGGTATTCTTGCTGCGGACGACTGCGGCGCGATCGCAGAAAAGATAGCGTTGCTCGACCCCGAATCTGCGGGCACCCGATGCCTGCTGGCAGACGAGTGGTGCCGTGACCTTGCACGCCGTCTGCATGGGCATCCCGCCATTGCCGAAGTCGTTCCAACAAACTTCGCCGCGGTCCAATGCACCTATTTCGAAAAATCGGTCGACAGAAACTGGCTGGTTCCGTTTCACCAGGATCTCAGCATTCCCGTTGCTACCCGCATCGAGCACAGCGAATTGCGCGGCTGGTCGGAGAAGGAAGGCGAGCTGTTCGTGCAGCCGCCGGCCGGGCTTCTGGCGCAACTGGTGGCAATCCGCATTCATTTGGACCCATGCAGGGAAACTGATGGCCCTTTGCAATGCATTCCGGGAACACATCTTTATGGAAGGATGAGCACCGATGAGATCGCTCACTATCGTGAGAACGGGTCGCCAGTCAGCTGTGCAATGGCGCGTGGCGACGTGCTTCTCATGAGGCCGCTTGTCTTGCATTCGTCGTCGAAGGCGGATGGTCACAGTCGCCGAAGAGTCTTGCACTTCGTATTCGGCCCAAGTGAACTACCGTGTGGCCTGTCATGGCCAAGCCGCAATCTCTCTGGCAAAGGATGCAAGTCAGCAGGACGCCCGTACGCATGAGAATGATCTACACTAGGTTGGCTTTTTACTATCCCTGTAGATTTCTCGAAGGAGTAAACAATGAAAATGCGATGGATGAGCGCCGTCCTGCTGAGCGCCGTATGCGCTACCGCCAGTGCCGCCGACAATACCGTGACCCTCAAACTGGCCACCGACAAAGGCGATGGCGCCAGCGTGGGCACCGTGACGCTCAGCGAAACCAAGTTCGGCGTCGTGCTCACGCCCGACCTCAAGGACCTGCCTCCGGGCCTGCACGGCTTCCACATCCACGCCAACGGCAGCTGCGCGCCGAACCAGGCTGACGGCAAGACCGTCCCGGCCGGCGCGGCGGGCGGCCACCTCGACCCGGCCAAGACGGGCAAGCACGGCACCCCATGGGGCGATGGTCACCTGGGCGACCTGCCGGCGCTGACCGTCGACGCCAAGGGCGTCGCCACCAACCCGGTCCTGGCCCCGCGCCTGAAGATGTCGGACATCAAGGGCAAGGCCCTGATGGTCCACGTCGGCGGCGACAATCACTCCGATCACCCGGCGCCGCTGGGTGGCGGAGGCGGCCGCATGGCCTGCGGCGTGATCCAGTAAGCTTCGACTCGCACTGAAAGCGGATGGCAGCGCATGGCGCGCCGTCCGCGATCAATCCACGCGCAACTGCCCGCGCAACCACACCAGGCTCGACGCGGCATAGTTCATCACCGAGATATGTCCATCGTCCGGCCGCTGCCACAGCTCGGCCCAACGGCAGTGACGCGCCAGCCATTCGCTGTGCGACGCCGGCACCACGCGATCCTGCATC
The DNA here is from genome assembly GCF_008014745.1 of Massilia arenae. GTDB lineage: Bacteria > Pseudomonadota > Gammaproteobacteria > Burkholderiales > Burkholderiaceae_D > Telluria > Telluria arenae. The sequence goes on along the minus strand of NZ_VPFD01000022.1, from coordinate 96,291 downwards.
CCATGCACGAACAGCGCCGGACAGGCGATGCGCGTGCAATCGAATCCCCACGGCGTCATATAGGCGATATCGTCGTCGATCGAGCCGTCAGGCCCCTTGGCCACCGCCGGTCCCACCACGCTGTCGAACCATGACCACGGCCCCGCCAGCGCGTCCCAGTCTTCAAGCGTAAACATCTCCCGGTCGAATACGAGCCCGAGCGCCTCATGATATGCCTTGGCCGCGCGCCCCTGCGCCGCCGCACGCAGCGCCGCTGCCCCGTATGCGCCCATGCCTTTGAACCAGTCGAGTCCCTGGGCGTCGGGCGGCGCCAGGCCGGCGATGCTGACCGCGCCCACCACCCGTTCGGGCAGCAGGGCGGCGCAAGCCAGCGCGTGCGGCCCGCCACCTGAATGCCCCATCACCGCGAAGCGCCGGATGCCCAGCCGATCGGCGATGCGCTCGACGTCGAAGGCCGCCGAGGCAACGTCCCGCCCGCTGCGTTCCGATGAGCCGCCATAGGCTGGGCGGTTGTAGCCGATCCAGCGGATGCCCAGCTCCGCGGCGAGGGCGAACAGCGGCTCGGGCGGGCGGCCGATGTTCGGCGTGCCGTGGTGCCAAAACACGGCCAGCTCCTGTTCGCCGGGTGGCGCCAGGTCGTAGAAGTGCAGCGTGCGCCCGTCGCCGAGCACCAGGTCTTCTTCGCGCATCGTTCGCCTCTCTCGTCAGTGGATCGGAAAATCGTTGGCCCAAACGCGTCGTTCCCGCGGAGGCGGGAACCTAAGTGTGCCAGCGTTATCGTAACGCGAACAACTTGGGTTCCCGCCTGCGCGGGAACGACGTGCTGGTGCTAACTAACTTGAAGCTTGGCGGGTGCGATTACTTCGCCGCGCGCGCCTTGCCGAACGGATCACCTTCCTTCCACGCCGGCATCTTCGGCGCGTCGGCCACTGCGCGGCCCAGGTTCAGCGTGTACTGCGCCTGCTGCACCATGCCCGACAGATCCCAGCTCGGATCGTATTCGTCCGACGCCTGATGGTACTTGTCGCGGTAGGTCGCGGCCTTAGCGTTGTTGGCTTCGACGTCCTTCACCCAGCTGCGGCCCGCGCCCACCGAGAAGGCCGGCACGCCGGCCTTGGCGAAGCTGAAGTGGTCGCTGCGGAAGTAGCCGCCGGCCAGGTCAGGCTTGGCTGGAGCGACGGTCAAACCCATCGCCTGGGCGGTGGTGGCGGCCATTGCACCGAGTTCGGTGCGCTCGCTGCCCGGCACGCTGACGTCCTTCACCAGGCCCACCCAGTTCAGGCTGTCCAGGTTCAGGTTGGCGGCGGTCTTCGCGATTGGCCACAGCGGCTTGGCGACGTAGGCGGCGCTGCCCAGCAGGCCTTGTTCTTCGGCGGCCACCCACAGGAACATCTGGCTGCGCTTGGCCGGGTTCTTGACGGCTTGCTCGGCCATTGCCAGCAGCGCGCCGGTGCCCGAGGCGTTGTCGACCGCGCCGTTGAAGATGGTGTCGCCCTCGGTGCCTTGCTTGCCCATGTGGTCCCAGTGGGCGCTGTAGATCACCACTTCGTCCTTGAGTTTCGGATCGGTGCCCGGCACCACGCCGGCCACGTTGAACTCTTCCAGCTTGCGTACTTCCGCGCGCGCCGTGCCCTTCAGGCGGGCCTTCAGGGTCACCGGCTTGAAGTTCTTGTCTTCGGCGGCGGCGCGCAGTTTATCGAGGTCCTGGCCGGCGGCGGCGAACACCTTGCGTGCGGTGGCGTCGGTCATCCAGCCCTGCAGGCCGGTGCCCACTTTGCCTTCGGTGAGCTGGAAGCGCTCGGCGTTGGCCCAGCTGTTCTGCACCACGCTCCAGCCGTACGAGGCCGATTTGTCGGTGTGGATCAGGATGGCGCCGGCCGCGCCCTGGCGCGCCGCTTCCTCAAACTTGTAGGTCCAGCGGCCGTAGTAGGTGAGGCCTTCGCCGTTGAAGCGGTTCGGTTCCGCTGCGGTCGGCAGTGGGTCATTCACCATCATCACCAGCACCTTGCCCTTCAGGTTCATGCCCTTGAAGTCGTTCCAGCCGCCTTCTTCCGGCGCTACGGTGCCGTAGCCGACGAAGACCAGGTCGGCGTCCAGCTTGTGGTCGGCCTTGCCGTCGCCCGGGCCCCAGACCCAGTCAGCGCCGAACTGCAGCGGCAGCGCCTTGCCGCCGGCGGTGATCGCGATGTCGCTCTTGGCCGGCAGCGAACGCACGCCGGCGATCTTGACCGCCTGGCGGAAGCTGTCGCCGTTGGCTGGCTTGAGGCCGGCGGCCTTCGCCTGCGCCTCGAGGTAGGCGACGGTCAGTTCGCCGCCGCGCTGGCCGGTGCCGCGGCCTTCCATGGCGTCTGCGGACAGGTGGGCCAGGTGCGCGCGCAGCGGCGCTTCCTGGACGGTTTGCGCGTTCTGGGCATGGGCCGGGTAGGCCAGTGCCAGGCTGCCGGCGATGGCGGTAAAGACGAGGGAAGAGACGATCTTGTACATAAAATCCTGCGACTTGAGTTGATCGGGAAGGGCACGTTCGTGGCGTGCGCGGAACATTCTATGACAAGTCCTCAATAAAATCGCAGGATATCGGTCGACATCGTCATTCCCGATTGCTCCCGTAAATACGGTGCGCCTTCGTCGCGCGAGGGTAGAAGATGCTGCGGTACGCCGGGCATGCGCTCCTGCACGGTGATCGCGAAAATCTCGTCGGGCGCGGTCTCGATCTCGAAGCGCAGCACCCGGTCTTCCATCCCGTACAGCGACAGCAACCACGGGGCCTCCTTCGACGTGAGCGGCATGCCGTCGAGCCGCGAGCGCAGCGCCTTGGCGCCCGACATGCGCAGCTCGATGTGCGGCGCGCGGTTTTTTGAACGCACAGTGAACGTGGCGCTCCGCACCTTGCCGACGGTGTTGAGCAGGGCGAAGCATTCGGGGAAGGCGACCGCATCGTCGCGGGGCGCCTCGGCATACCACTGGCGCGGGCTGTTCCAGCCGAAGACTTCGACGAAGATGGTCGGCTGCCGGCCGGGGAACAGCTCGCGGCGCCAGTCGTCGAGAGGCTGCTCCGGCAGCAGCCAGTACGCACGCCAGGTGTTCGCGTCCTTGTAATAGACCAGGCGTTCGAGGCCATCGGATGCGGACAGCGGCGCGGCGCGTGGCGCCGCCTGTCCCGGCAGGGCGAAGCAGCTAGCGGCCAGCAGCGCGAGCACGGCGGCGACGGCCGGCGCGAGGGACAGCACCAGCAACAGGCTGGCGAAGCACAGCATCGGCAACGCCATCAGCATCGGCGGCAGGTACATGTGGTGCGGCGCGAGCAGCAGCCAGGTATCGCGCAGCGCCGGCGGAAACAGCGCGACGGCCGGCGCCAGCCCGGCCACCAGCATCAGCAGTCGCAAAGCGAAAGCCTGGCGCTTGCCCCAGCGCGACTGCAGGGCGAGGAAGGCGGCCAGCGCCGCTGCTAGCGGCCAGGCCAGCACATAGGCGGCGCCGGGCAAAAAGAAGACGACCAGCAGCAGCGTCAGCGCAGGCCAGGCCAGCGCGCCGAGCACCATCGCGGCGGCGCCGACGCTGCGACGGAACAGATACAGCCCGGCGACGAAGACGCAGGCTGCGACGATCACCACCACCAGCGGCAAGCGGTGCTCGCCCGCGAGGCCGGCGGCGGCAATCTCTTCGCGCCAGGTCCAGCTGCCGACGCGCACCACGAGCAGCAGGAAGCAGACGCCGAACACGCCTTGCGCCGCCTCGGTCGCGCCATCCGCACCGAACAGGCGGCGCCAGGCGAAGCCCAGCATCAGGCAGGACAGGATCGTGGGTACCCAGGTGAGCCAGGCCGGGTGCTGCACCAGGCCCACGATGGGCAGCGAAAAATAGGCGGTGGCCGTCTGCGCTCCGCGCTTGAGCGGCGTGTCGCCGTAGGCCTGCGCCAGGCGCAGCATCGCGTCGCCCAGCTGCCGCGGATCGTTCTCGCCGCCGGCGAACAGCAGCACCGGCGTATCGAGCGCCGCCAGCGGACCGACGTGCGGCGCGTCGTTGAGCATGCGCGCCAGGGTCGTCTCGAGCGAGGAGCCGCGCAGCTCCGGCGCGGCGCGCATCCAGCCGGCCAGTGCGGCGCCGCCCGCGCCGCTGGTTTCAAGCATGCGCAGGCCTGCATCGCCGGCAGGATCGAACTTGAGCGCCAGGCCGACGTTGGCGGCCAGCGGATGCTGTTCGACGAAGCCCTTGGCGCCGAGCGCGCCGACGTGGTGGCCGTCGGCGAACAGCAGCACGACGTCGTTGGCGGGCGGCGCGGCGCGCAGCGAGCGCGCCGTTTCGAGCAGGGCTGCCATGGTGGCGGCGCCACGCGCAGTATCGCGCACAGCGTTGCCGCTGTCGTAATGCGCCGTGAGCAGCAGCGCCGGGCGGCGGCCCGCATCTGGCGCGCTGCCGGGAATCCTGGCGACGACGTTATGGACGACGCCGACCGTGTTGTGGATGGCGCCAAAATAGTAGACGACCGACTTGCGCACCGTGGCGCGCTGCACCGCCGGCGCCAGGCCCATCGCCCGCAGTTCCGACATCAGGTAGGCGCGCGCCTGGGCATTGCCTTCGGTCGCAATCGAACGGGGGCTGGCCGCCAGCACCCGTATGTGCTCCTGGACGCGGGCGTTCCAGCTCCCGGCCGCGATTTCTGCCTTCGGCTCGGGCGGCGCCGGTCGCGTCAACGCCATCCAGCCCAGGATGACCAGGACTGCCAGTCCCAGGCCACCGGCAAGGGCCTGCATGAACCCGGTGACACGTATCGCCGGTATCGGTGCGCTTGCTGCATCCATGTGTTCTCTCTCCATTGTTGTTGTGATCGGATGTCGCCCGTGCTGGCGTCTATGCACCAGTCATAGGGTCGAAAAAAAGCCCGCCGGATGAAGATTGGCGGGCTCAAGAGGGGAAGACGGTCTTACTCGAGTGTCCAGACATAGGCGAGCTGTGCCCACCCGGATTCGGCTGTGCCGCCGTTCATCGCCGGCTGGAATTTGCACATGCTCAGGGCATGCACGGCGGCGCGATCGAGCTCACGCGAGCCGCTGGAAGACTGGATGCGGGAGTCCTGCACCCGGCCATCGGTGCCGACCAGCAGCGCCAGGGTCACGGTCCCGGTCTCGCCATTGCGCGCAGCGCGCACCGGATAATCGGGTTTGGCGCAGCCGTTGGCGTCGGCCAGCACGGCGCTACGCATCTCGCCGCTGTTCGACGACGGCGGGGCGGCCGGCTGCGGCGGGGCTTCGGACTGGGTTTGCTGGGCCGGTTCAGGCGATGGCTCCGTGCTTGCCTCTATCGCCTGCTCGATCGGCGGCGCGGGCACCTCGACTTCCACATCCGGCACCACGATATCGGGCGGTGCGGCCTTGGCGACGGGTTTCGGCGGTTCGGGTGGCGGGGCCGGCGGCGGCGCCTCCGGCTGGATCCACACCAGCTTATCCTCAAGCATGGCGGGCAGCGAGAGCGACTTGGCGTTCATGGTGCTGATGACGCCCATCGCCACCAGTACGTGCAGGCCGGCCACCAGGGCGAACTTGCCGGCCTTGCCGCCGGCGCCTTGATTGATGTCAGAAAAATGCATGGCAACCTCCTTTATTCGTTCCGGCATCCCTCGGGATGGCCAGGTTTACTACCTTGGAAGAATGCATATCTACAGCTCGTTAGAATCAATATATGCTATGCCCTAGCAGAATGCAAATCCATAATCTAGTAAATTTGTTTCTAGTTGTGTGTGCGCCAACGTACCAAGCAGTGCCAGCCGTAGGGTGGACGGCTCCGCCGTCCACGCGTCCAGCAAAAGGAAGCGCCTCAAAAACGCCTGCCGGAGAGCACAAAAGTTCTCCGCCTTTCCATTCGCTTCCCCGCCCGTTGTATGAAATAATTCCCAACTGTGCCGGGGCTTTTCGTCCCGACCTACGCAAAGCCAGACACTGGCGAAGCACACCGGCCACGCGCCAGGAGAATCAAATTGGCAGAACAGAACAAACCCATCCGCGTCATGCTCGCGGATGATCACCCGATCGTCATGACCGGTTTCGCCATGTCGCTGGAAGCGGCCGGCATGCAGGTGGTGGGGCAGGCCAAGACCCCGAGCGAGGCGACCGCGCTGTACGCCGCCGAGCACCCCGACGTCGCCGTGCTCGACATGCGCTTCGGCACCGAGCTGACCGGCATGGACGCGGCCCAGGCCATCCTCAAGTCCGACCCGTCGGCCAAGATCGTCTTCCTGAGCCAGTTTGACCAGGACAGCCTGATCAAGGAAACCTACCGCCTCGGCGCCCACGCCTTCGTCACCAAGGATTGCGACCCGGCCGACCTGGCCACGGCCGTGCGCCACGCCCACGAGGGCAAGCTGTACTTCCTGCCGCACATCGCGTCGCGCCTGGCCAGCATGGCGGTGCGCGGCGAAGTCACGCCGCAGTCGCAGCTCGACGAGCGCGGACTGGAAATCTTCAAGCTGATGGCCGAGGGCATGACCAATGCCGAGATCGCGGAGCGCCTCGACCTGTCGACCAAGACCATCAGCAATATCAGCCAGTCGATCAAGGAAAAGCTGGGCGTGCACCGCCAGGCCAGCATCACGCTGCTGGCGGTCAAGCACGGCCTGATCGAGCCCTGACGCGATGGCCATCCTCCCGCGCCGCATGCCCCACCAGCGCAGGCGCGCGCCCGCGCTGGCGCCCCTGCTGGTCCTTGCCTTCATGCTGGCGCTGTCGGCCGGCAGCGTCCACGCCGCCCAGCAGGCGGAACGCGAACGCGAAGAAACGCAGGGCTACCGCTTCCAGATCCTGACCGGCGACGATAGCGCCGTCACCCATCGCATCGCCGACGACCTGTACAAGCGCCTGGTGCCCACCTTCGCGGCCTTTCGCACCGAGCTGGCGCAGAAGCGCCGCATGCTGTACGTGGCGATCGGCCCGACCGCGCTGCGCGATGCGCTGTCGCGCCGCTGCGATTGCGTGGTGATCTCGGCGTACACCTCGAGCCAGGTATGGCGCACGCTCACCGCGCGTCTGCCCAAGCCGCGCCGCATGGCGATGACCGCGATCTATGCCGAGCCGGCGCCGAACGACCAGATGCGCCTGGCCGAACTGCTGTACGGCCGCCCGGTGCGGGTCGGCGTGCTGCTCGGCCCCGACACCGCCTTCCTGAAGCCGGCGCTGACCGATGCCACCGAGATCCAGATGTATGCGCCGGGCGACGACCTGAATCACACGCTCAACAGCATGACGCGCGCCGAGACCCTGCTGGCGCTGCCCGACAGCGACATCTACAACGCCGAGAACGTGCGCAACATCCTGCTCTCGACCTACCGCCGCAAGCAGGGCGTGATCGGCTTCTCGGCCGACATGGTCAAGGTGGGCGCACTGGCCACCACATACTCCGAGATCGAGGAGATCAACGCCCAGGTGGCCGAGCTGGCCGCCGACTTCGTGCGCACCGGCGAGCTCGATCCGCCGCAGTTCCCGCGCTACTTCCGCACCATCATCAACGAAGGGGTGGCCAGTTCGCTCGACCTGCGCGTGACCGACAGCGCCCGCAACTTCGCACGGCGCGCGCCGGCCCCGCAATGAACCTGCGTTTCTGGCGCGGCTGGGGTGTCGGACGGCGCATGGCCGTCATCACCATGCTGCCCGTGATCCTGCTGTTCACCTCCTTCGTCTGGTATTCCTGGTATGCGCACCGGGCCCAGGTAGCCGAGGAGCTGGCCGAGCGCGGACGCATCCTGGCGCGCGCGCTGGCCGAGACGTCCGAGTACAACGTCATCTCGGGCAACCTGTCCGACCTGCGCCTGACCATCAACGGCCTGGTGCAGTCGGACCGCAGCATCTATAAAGTCGACGTGATCGACGGCAGCGGACGCGCCGCGGTGCGCGTGGTGTCCGACTCGGCCAGCGACGCCCAGGCCCATTACTACGAGGCGCCGATCCGCAAGCAGGTGGTGTGGATCAACCTGTTCTCGGACAACGGCACGCCGCACGTGTCGGCATCGAGCGATTCGCGCCCGCCCACGCTCACCACCGAAGTCGTCGGCTGGGTGCGGGTGACGATGTCGCCGGCGAACATGATGGCCAAGCAGACCGACCGCTTCCAGATCGAGCTGTCGATGGCGGCGCTGGCGCTGGCCGCGAGCGGCATCCTGGCCTGGGTACTGGCGCGCTCGCTGATCGTGCCGTTGCGCGAGGCGATCGGCACCCTGCGCCAGATCCGGGGCGGCAACTACCGCGTGCATCCACCGGTCACCACCGGCGGCGAGATCGGCGAGCTGCAGGCCTCGATCGGTGAGATGTCGCTGGCGCTGGACGAGTCCAAGCGCGACCTCGAGAACAAGGTGGCCGAGCGCACGCGCGACCTGCTGGCCTCGCGCAACGAGGCGCTGCGCGCCGACGCCGACAAGCGCAAGCTGATCCAGAAGGTCAACGAGATCATCGAGGACGAGCGCAAGAGCATCGCGGTCGAGATCCACGACGAACTGAATGCCTCGCTGATCGCGGCGCGCCTCGAGGCGCAGTCGATCGGCCTGCTGGCGGCCAAGGCGCCGCCCGGGCCCGAAGTCGACGAGATCCGCCGCAAATCCGAGGCCATCACCAAGCTGGCGCTCGACCTGTACGCCAACGGCCGGCGCCTGGTGCGCCGCCTGCGTCCCGAAGTGCTCGACATGCTGGGCCTGCACGGCGCGGTGGAAGAGATGGTGCGCCACTACGACACCACGTCGGGCTGCCGCTTCGACCTGCACAGCGAGGGCGATTTCGCGCGCCTGTCGAACGAGCTGGCGATCTCCGCCTACCGCATCGTGCAGGAAACCCTGTCCAACGTCATGAAGCACGCTGCCGCGCGTTCGGCCCACGTCAGCCTGCTGCTCGACGAAGGCAAGGGCCTGCTGCGCATCCGCGTGGTCGACGACGGCGCCGGCTTCGACACCGCCAGCGCCTCGGAAGGCATTGGCCTGATCGGCATGCGCGAGCGCGCCTATGCGCTGCACGGCACGATCGAGGTGCGCTCCAGCCCAGGCGAGGGCACCGACGTCGCGATCGCGCTGCCGCTCAACCTGCCGGTCCAGACCCCGGCCGTGCCGACGACGATTTCTGAAGCTTCAACCTCACAACGATAAGATTTATGTCCATTGAACTGCTGACGCCCTACGAAAAGGGTAACCTGAACCAGACCACCACCTGGGCCGAGTGCATCGCCTGGTACGAAGACCTCGCGCGCCGTTTCCCTTCCGTGCTGCGCTTCGAGAAAGTGGGCGTGTCGGATGCGGGCGTGCCGATCCACGCGGGCGTGGTCAGCAGCGACGGCGTGTTCGAACGCGAGGCGATCAAGCGCGCCGGCCGTCCGGTCTTCTTCAACAATAACGGCATCCACCCGGGCGAGCCGGAAGGCGTCGACGGCTGCATGGCGATCGTGCGCGACTTCTGCCTGCAGCCGGAGAAACTGGCGGCGCTGGGCCAGACCGTGTTCCTGTTCGTCCCGCTCTATAACGTGGACGGCAGCTTCAACCGCGCCGACACTTCGCGCGTAAACCAGGACGGGCCGGAGCAGTTCGGCTTCCGTGGCAACAGCCGCCACCTCGACCTGAACCGCGACTTCGTCAAGTGCGACACCCTGACCGCGCGCACGTTCAATCAGCTGTTCACGAGCTGGGATCCGGACGTGATGGTCGACACCCACACCTCCAACGGCGCGGACTACAGCTACACGATGACCCTGATCCACACCCAGGCCGACAAGCTGGGCGGCGGCCTGGGCGATTTTCTACGCGCCGAGATGCTGCCGGCCATGTACGCCGGCATGGATGCGCGCGGCTGGCCGACCTGTCCCTATGTGAACCCGGTCAAGGACAGCCCGGACCACGGCATCGCCGAATTCCTCGAGACGGCGCGCTTCTCGACCGGTTACGCGGCGCTGCACCACACGATCGGCTTCATGCCCGAGACGCACATGCTCAAGCCGTTCAAGGACCGCTACGAGTCGATGGTGGCGCTGGTCGAAGTGGCGCTCGAGTTCACTGTCAAGAACGCCGACCGCATCCAGGCGCTGCGCCGCGCGGCGCGCGAGGAAGGCCGCAAGCAAAGTGAATGGCCGGTGCGCTGGAAGATGGACGAAGCCAATCCGGCGAGCTTCCGCTTCAAGGGCTACGAGGCCAAGTACAGGAAGAGCGCCATCGGCGACTACAGCCGCCTGTACTACGACCGCAGCAGCCCGTGGGAGCGCGACATCGCCTACTACAACAGCTTCCCGGTCGACGTCGCGGTGCCGGCGCCGCAAGCCTATGTGGTGCCGCAGCAGTGGCGTGAAGCGATCGAGCGCCTGGAGTGGAATGGGGTGCGCATGGAGCGGGTCGAGGCGGATCGCGTGCAGGAAGTGACGTATTACCAGATCGCGTCGGTGACCTCGCGCCCGTCGACCTACGAAGGCCATATGTTCCATGATGACGTCGTGCTGGAGCGCCGCATCGGGCAGGTCCTGCTGCGCGCCGGCGACTACATCGTGCCGCTGGACCAGGACCAGGCGCGCTATGCGGTCGAGACGCTCGAACCGCTGGCGCACGACAGCTTCTTCCGCTGGGGCTTCTTCAACAGCGTGCTGGAGAAGAAAGAGCATTACTCGGATTATGTGTTCGAGGACGAGGCCGAGAAATTGCTGGCGGATGAACCAGAACTGGCAGCGAAGTTCGCCGAGTGGAAGGCTGCCAATCCCGGGCTGCTGGGCAGCCAGGAAGCGGTGCTGGACTTCATCTATGCGAACTGCGCGCGTTACCGCGAGCCGGAGTGGAACCGGTATCCGGTGCTCATGATCGCGCGCTGACGCGCCGCGGCGGGCTTACAGGTTCCTTCCGAAGAACTCCACCAGTTCGCCGCCGATCCTGCGCTGGATGGCGGCGCGGTCCACGCCGGGCGCATCGATGCACAGCTGGGGCGCCGCGGCGCGCAGCGTGGCGCTGCACGGTTCCAGGAACACGAAGTGCCCACCAGGGACCATGTGCACCTGCGCCGGCGCCGGCAGCGCCGCCGCCACGCGGCTGACGTGCCAGTCGTTGGGCGTAATGGCATCGTCCTGCGCGCCGTACAGCCGCAGCGGAATCTTCACACTCTCCAGGCCTTCGCGGTCGAACAGGATGCTCGCCGGCGCCATCACTGCCGCCGCGCGGATGCGCGTTTCCCGCGGCAGTTGCCAGTCGCTGCGCGTGATGCGCGGCAGGAAGCGCCACACCAGCGTCGGGCAGAACTCGTCGTCCTCGCTCGCGTGCTGCTGGCAGTGCTGCTGCCAGCGCTTGAAGTCGGGCCGTGCTCCCGCCATCACCAGCGTGGTGTAGCCGCCGGCCGAAAATCCGATCATGCCGATGCGCTGCGGATCGACCAGCTGTTTCAACTGTGGGTGGGCCAGCACCGAATCGAGGGCCGCGCTGGCCTGTAATGGCCGTCCGACCAGTTGCACGTCCGAGCCGCGCCCGTCCGGCTTGTCGTGGCTGTCGCCCCAGTGGCGCGGGGCCGCGACCACATAGCCGTTGCGGGCCAGGTGTTCGGCCCAGCCGCGGTGGCCGTATTCGGAACTGCCGCTGCCGTGCGAGATCAGGATGAGGGGATAGCGGCCCGGCGTCGCCGGCTGCCACAGCGCGATCGGGATCGGCTCGCCGACGCTGGCGGCGATGGTGCTGGTGGTGACCGGATAAGGCGCCGCGGCCAGCGCCGGGGCGGAGGAGAGTGCGGACAGGACGAGCAGGTATCGACGCATATGTATCTCCTGGGGCGGAATCGGGAAACGCGAACCGGTATGGCAAAACCAGTCGAGGATCCCACCACGAGGGCGCGGCGTCAAGCTACCGGGCGCGCCGTACGCACCATCTCATGATCGTGCGCTGATCTCCGCCTGCTGCGCGTAGTGCTCGGCCGCCATGGTGACGAAGCGCTGCACCTTGTGGCGCAGCGCGGGCGGCTCCAGCACTTCCAGCAGGTGCGCCTGGCCCTGCAGCATCCACAAGAGCTCGCGCGTGTCGCGCACCTGCGCCTCGAGCAGGAAGCCGCCTTCGGCCAGTTTCGTGATGCGCTGGCCGCGGCTCAACGGCGTATCGCGGTAGTTGTTGATGAGTTCATCGCCCGCATTTCCCGGACGGGAGCGTAGCGACAGGCTGACGACGTCCTTGGGAAAGTAAGCGAGTACACCGCTGTCCAGCACCGTCTCCAAGTCCGGCAGCTTGCGCGCGACCGGCTAGTTTTCGCGGCGCCGGACCGAGATCACCCGGTCCATGCGGAAGGTGCGTGCGCCTTCGGCCAGCCGGTTGTCCTCTTCCTTGAAGGCGATCAGCCAGATGAACAATCCCTTCTTGACCATGCCGACCGGATGCAGGCGGTAATCGTGCTCGGCATCGCGGCTGGCGGGCCGGTAGCGCAGCGCGATCTGCTCGTCGCGCAACAGCGCCTCGTTGATCTCGCGGACATGGTTGTCGTCGATCGCCGGAGGATGCATGAGCGGACCGTCGGCCAGGCTACGCACCTTGGCGTGGTAGCGGCCGTGATCGGTATGGCCCGGCAAGCTCAGTATATTGTCGGACCTGGGCTGATACGCCGTCAGCACGCTGGAGACGGACTTGGGCAGGAAGTGCTGCAATTCTTGCGCCATCAGGGCGATCAGGAGGGCGTCCTCGCCTGACAATTGACGCAGGTAGAGCGGCTTGCCCGGCCCCATGTGAGCCCACAAATAGGTTTTGGAATCGGAAGGATCGATCTTCCACTGGATATCGATGCCAACCTCACGCCACACCCTGTTGCCCGACATTTCCTCCAGGTCGCGTTCCACCGTACGCTTGGTACAGGCATAGCGGTCCCGATTCAGCTTCTCGGTCAGCACTCGGGCACAGACGCCGGCCTGGTTCCCGTAAGGGAGCAACGTCAGCAGGGCGAGCCGGCGCCGCAGCGTGTGCTCCGCACCATTTTTTCCAGCCTTTTTGGGTTTGGCCGCGACTTCGCCCGCCACCGTACCATCGTCGTTCCTGCGCATGCTCGTCCTCCTCTTGCGTCACATATTGTCGGAGTCATCATGCATCATAGATTGCGCATTGGCAATGTTTTGGCGATTATGTTGAGCTTGCCGATGCATCCTGCAACCCGCGCACTTTTGATAGGAATCTACTCATGCCGCATATTCAGTTTGTACACCAAGGCCGCCGACAGGCCGATCTGCTTCTGGTCATCGCCCTGTGGCATGAATTGATGAGCGAATGGCATCCGGAACACGCGGATCCACTGAAAGCCACCACGGTATGCGGCAATACGATCGATTCGATGCCGGTCTACCTGGCGCGCAATCCGCGCAAGGCTTGCAGCTTCGAGACCATGCTCCGCCTGGCCTCCGGCGTCCTGGGCGGCATGCATGCCACCAAGCCTTTCTTCGCCGATGGGGACAATGCAAAGTGGTTCGAACCGCTGGAGACAAGCCCCAGGACAGTCCAGCTGACCCCGGCGGCAATCGAAGCGTGGAATGCTTCCGCCACCGCACGCGAGGCGGCGCTGGTCGCGGCCCGGGCGAGGATCGAATCCGATCTGGAATCGAACGACGCCGCGCTCGCGCTGTTGCCCGAGCCGCGCATGCAGGAACCGACCGCCGGGGCGAGGCCCGCGCCGGCCGCATCGCGGGTGGATGGACGAGCCGGCCATCTCGCGGAGCTGGTACGCCAGATCCATGCAGAGCCGTTCCAGCCGGCCTACCGCAAGAAGACCTTCGGCGCACCGGTAACGGGGTGGGATGCGCGCCTGAAGGCCTACTTCTGGCCGCTGCCGGCACAGGATTACGTCCGCACTTCCACGGCTGTGCAGCAATTGGCCGGGCGGGCGCGCGCACTGGCCGAGATTCTGGACAGCGACCGTGCCTGGGGCGATGAGGAGGGGAGCATGGCGGTCGCGCTCGCGCACGACATCTTCGCCTGGGGCGGTGTGCCGCAGAATCCCGAGACCGTCACGCCGGCGACGGTGCGGGAAGTATTCCTGGCGGCCCTGAACAACCATGGTGCCTCGAAAGCGCACATGAACAGCGGCTGGACCAAGGTGGCGGCGTTCGCCACGGCGCACCTCGAAGACCACGGCCAGCGACATCCGCAGGTGATCTGGGACAGCCGCGTGGCCACCGCCATCATCGGTCGTCTGGACCGGATTGCCGTTCCGGCCTCCCTGTTCCCTGGTATCGGCACCGTGCCAGGCCAGGGCGGCACCCGTCCCCGTCCGCTCACCAGCGCCTGGCCGCAGGGCTACCGCAGCTGGGCGAGCCAGGTCGCCGGCAGCGCCCTGGTGCGAGAGATCCGCGACATTCTCAATCGCGGCGATTATCCGAAGATGCCGCTGCCAGACGGCGGCGAAGGTCCATGGACCACGCGCGGCGTCGAGATGGTGCTGTTCATGGACGGCTACTGACATGGCCCACATCGTCCTGCTGGGAGACTCGATCTTCGACAACGCGCCGTACGTCCCGGCCGGAATGGCGGTTGCCGATCACCTGCGCGCCTGCCTGGCGCCGCATGATCGCGTGACCTTGCTGGCCCGCGACGGCAGCGAACTCGATGACGTGGCGGCCCAGTTGCCCGGCCTGGCGGCGCTGTACGAGCCGCCGACCCACCTCGTACTGAGCTGCGGCGGCAACGACGTGCTGGGATTGCTGGGCGCGATGCACGGCCCGGTGGCGTCGGTGCTGGAAGCGGTGGAGTTGCTGGCGGCGTGGCAGCGCGATTTTCGCGCCGCCTACTGCCGCATGCTGGATGCCGTGCTGGCGACCCGCTTGCCGCTGACCGTATGCACGATCTATGACGCGGTGCCGGGCTTGTCGCCGGGACTGCGCACCGCGCTGGCGGTGTTCAACGATGTGATCATTCGCGAGGCCGCATCGCGCGGCCTCGCGCTGCTCGACCTGCGGCTGGTGTGCACCGAACCGCAGGACTATGCCGCCTGTTCGCCGATCGAACCGTCCGCCCAGGGAGGGCGGAAGATCGCGCAGGCGCTGGCGGCGCTGACGACGAAGTGATTATTTCGAGGCGGCGATCCAGCGGTCGACCTTCGCCTCCAGCACCGCCAGCGGCAAGGTGCCTTCGTCCAGCACGACCTCGTGGAACTTCGGCAGGCTGAACTTATCGCCCAGCGCCGCCTGCGCACGCTGGCGCAGTTCCATGATCTTCAGCGAACCGATCTTGTACGCCAGCGCCTGGCCCGGCATCACCATATAGCGCTCGATCTGCGCGCGCGCTTCCAGTTCGGAGTAGCCCAGCGTATCGCGGAAGTACTTGATGCCCTGGTCGCGGCTCCAGCCCTTGGTGTGCATGCCGGTGTCCACCACCAGGCGCGCGGCGCGCAGCATCTCGTCGTTCAGGTGACCGAAATAATCTTCCGGCTGCTCGAACAGGCCCATCTCCTTGCCCAGGGTCTCGGCATACAGCGCCCAGCCTTCGGTGAAGGCGGTGTTGCCGCCGAACTTGCGGAAGTTGGGCAGGCCAAGCTCTTGCAGCAGCGCGATGTGGAAGTGGTGGCCCGGCTGGCCTTCATGCAGGTACAGGGTCACCATGCCGGTGCGGCCGTACTTGGTCGGGTCGTTCACGACCGACCAGAACACGCCCGGACGCGAGCCGTCGGCCGCCGGCGCCGAGTAATGGTCCGATGCGGTTTCGCGCGTCAGTTCCGGCTCCAGCCGTACTTCCAGCGGCGCCTTCGGCATCAGGGTAAACAGGGCCGGCAGCTTGGCGCGCACTTGCGTGTCCAGCTTCTGGAACACCTCGATCACCTGCTGGTCGGTGGTGAACGGCTTGTACTTCGGCTGCTCCGAGACCCACTTCGGCAGGCCGGCGGCAGGGCCGGTATAACCCATCTTCGGGCCGATCTTGCCATACTCGCCCTGGATGCGCGCCACTTCCTTCAGGCCGATCGCGTGGATCTGCTCGGGCGTCATATCGGTGGTGGTCATCGCCGCCACGCGCGCCTTGTACCATTCGGCGCCGTTCGGCAGCGCGTTCCAGCCGGCGCTGGTGCGGGTCTTCGGCAGGTAGTCCTTCTCGACGTAGCTGGCCAGGCGGTCCAGGGCCGGATTGAGCTTGTCGACCGCCTTGCGATAGGCATCCGTCAGGCTGCGCTTGTCGGCGGCCGAGAAGCCTTGCGGCAGCTTCTTGATAGGGGTGTAGAAGATGCTGGCTTCCGCACTCTTGGCCTGCAGCTGCTTGAGCTGCGGCAGCAGCGACTCGATCGGCTGGCGCGGATGCACGATGCCGCGCTTGACGCCTTCGCGCATGTTCGCGATCGACTGGTCGATGTAGGCCACCATCTGGTCCAGGCGGTTCAGGTAGTTGCGATAGTCCTTCGGCGTGGCGAACGGCTGGGCGCCTTCGCCGCCGGCGTAGTTCGCGATGAAAGCCGGCATATTGAACATCTGGTCCATCGGCAGCAGGTGCTCGGGGAAGGCGCCCAGGCGGAGCGCGGTCTCGAGCTCGAACTTGACGATGTCGTAGCTGGCCTGCTCGTGCGCATTCAGGCGCTCGCGCGGGATCGTGGCCAGGCGCTTCAGGTAGCCGCGGTACAACGCGAATTGCGCTTCGCGGTTCTTCGGCGCGATCGACAGGCCGAGCTGGTCGAAGAAGCGGCCGTCGCCGCTCTCGGTCGCCCACACCGGCTCGAAGCGGGCATAGGCCTCGTAGTACTCGTCGACCAGCTTGTTGATCGCCTTGCCGGCTTCGGTCGTGGCGACCTTTTGTTTGGCTGGCGCAGCATCGGCGGCAGCCGCAGGCGCGGCCTGGACGGATGCGCATGCGAGCAGGGCGCCAAGCGCCAGCGCGCCGAGCTTGAAGTTCTCTCTCATCTTGTTTTCCTTGTAGTGGTCAGTAGCTGGCCAGCGGCGTCAACGCGCCGTTCTTGAAGGTGTACACCGTCACCGCCGTTTTCTTGAGGTTGCCCTTGGCGTCGTAGCCGTAGGCGCCGACCACGCCCTGGTAGCTGATCGCGTGCATCGCCGCGCCGACCTGCTTGGCGTCGACCGACTTCGCCTGCTGGATCGCCTGGGCGATGAACTTGGTCTGGTCATAGAACGATGGCGCGTAGACGTCAGGATCGCGGCCGAAGCGCTTCTTGTAGCTGGCCAGGAAGGCCGGGCCACCCGGCTGCTTGGCGACGATGGCGCCGGCCTGCGCGCAGCGCACGTTCTCGCCGACCGCGGCGCCACCCAGCCTGGCCATCTCGGGGCTGCACAGGGTGTCGCCGCCCAGCAGCGGCACGTTCAGGCCCAGCTGCTTCATCTGGCGCACCATCGGCGCGCCTTGCGGAGCGTAGCCGCCGAAGAAGATGGCGTCCACCTTCTTGGCGCGCAGCGAGGTCAGGATGGCGGCGAAGTCGCTGGCCTTGTCGTTGGTGAATTCGTGGCCCGCGACCTTGATGCCGGCTTGCTGCGCCTGGCGCTTGAATTCCATCGCGATGCCCTGGCCGAAGGCGGTGCGATCGTCGATCACGCCGACGTTCCTGACCTTGAGCTCTTTGG
Organism: Massilia arenae; assembly: GCF_008014745.1. Classification (GTDB taxonomy): domain Bacteria; phylum Pseudomonadota; class Gammaproteobacteria; order Burkholderiales; family Burkholderiaceae_D; genus Telluria; species Telluria arenae. The sequence continues at coordinate 78,792 of NZ_VPFD01000022.1, read as the reverse complement.
CGGCATAGCCGGCGACCGACGCGCCTACCTGCGTGTCGCTGGCCACGATGCGAAACACCGTCGGGTAGCCGGCGGCCGTGATCTTGGGATTGGTGCCGACGGTCGACATCAGGATGCCGTTGTCGTTGTAGACGCGCGAGGCCGGAATCGCCACGCCCGAGTTGTACGGGCCGAGCACGTACTTGACGCCGGCGTCGGCGAATTTCTGGGCCACGGTCACGCCCTGTTTCGGGTCGCCCGCATCGTCTTCGGACTGCAGCACGAAGCGCAGCACGTTACCGCCCACCTGGATCTTCTGCGCGTTGAGTTCCTCGATGGCGAGGCGCACGCCGTTCTCATTGTCCTTGCCGGCGAAGGCGTTGGAACCCGACAGCGGGCCGCTCACGCCGATCTTCACGATTTGTTCCGCGGCGGTTGCCTGAACGGCGAACAACGCCGCCAGCGCCAGCGGCGCCATCTTTATTTTCGATCGCATTCCCTTGGTCTCCGTTGATGTCAACGGGCGCCATCATCGCACGATCGCACGCCGCGCGAAAGCACGGCGCTCCGTGTAAACACTCAGGCAGGCACGCCGTGCGAGATCAATTCGAGCGGCAGGGCGGTGGTCGACTTGATCTGTTCCATCGAGAAGGCGGACGACACACCGGTCAGGCGCGCGGTCTTGATCAGCTTTTTGTAGAAGCGGTCGTAGCCGGCGATGTCGGTGGTGACGACCTTGAGCAGGTAGTCGACGTCGCCGCTCATGCGGTGGAACTCCAGCACTTCGGGCAGGGCGATCACGGCGGCGGCGAAGCGCGCCAGCCATTTTTCGTCATGTTCGGTGGTCTTGATGCTGACGAACACGGTGACCGGCAAGCCGACCTTCTGGCGGTTGACGATGCTGACGCGGCTTTCGATATAGCCGTCTTCCTCGAGGCGCTTGACGCGCTTCCAGCACGGCGTGCTGGAAAGTCCGACTTTTTCGCTCAGGCCCGAGATGGAGAGGGTTGCATCCGCCTGCAAGGCGGCGAGAATCGCACAATCAAACTTGTCGAGTGAGTTCATATTCCGTAAAGCTTGTTTATAAGAATAATTATTCTATTAACAGCCCGCAAATCGAGAAATTTGGGACGTTTTGATCGGCGTAACTCCGTACCATATTACTGGACAATAACGTGTTGTGCGACACCTTTTTTTATGTCTTTGGCAGCTAATCCATGATCACCGAAATCTATCTCGACGCCAATGCGACTTCGCCGGTGCTGCCTGCCGCCGCCGCTGCCGCCATGGCCGCACTGCAGGAGTGCTTCGGTAATCCGAGCAGCAGCCATGCGAGCGGCCTGCGCGCACGCGCGCTGCGCGAGGGCGCGCGCGCCTGCGCACGGCGGGTGCTGGGCGCCCCGAGCGGACGGCTGATGTTCAACAGCGGCGCCACCGAGGGCATCCAGACCTCGGTGCTGTCGGCGCTGTGCGCGGTGCGCGAACGGCGGGCGCGTGGTGAGGCCTGCGGAGACGTCGTGCTGATTGGCGCCACCGAGCACAAGGCGGTATCCGAAAGCCTGGCGCACTGGAACCGGCTGCTGGGAACCGGCCTCGAACTGCGCGTGCTGCCGGTCGACGGCGACGGCCGCCACCGCCTGGACGTGCTGCGCGCGCTGGCGCCGCGCCTCGCCTTTGTCTGCACCATGGCCGCCAATAACGAGACCGGCGTCGTGTCCGACCTGGACGGCATCGCGGCGGTGTTGAACGAGACGGCCAGCCCGGCGCTGTGGATGGTCGACTGCGTGCAGGCGCTCGGCAAGCTGCCCTTGCAGCTGGGCGCGAGCCGCATCGACTACGCACCGTTCTCGGGCCACAAGCTGCATGCGCCGAAGGGCATCGGCATGCTGTACGTGCGCGAAGGCGCGCCGTTCACGCCGCTGATCTGCGGCGGCGGCCAGGAAGACAATCAACGCTCGGGCACCGAGAACATGGCCGGCATCGCGGCGCTGGGCGCGGTGCTCGAAGCACTGGAGCGCGGCGACACCTTTCTAGGCCATGGCGCGCTGCAGGCCTGGCGCGCGCGCCTGGCGGACGCCCTGACCCTTGCCCTCCCCGGCATCGTGTTCAACGCGCCGCCGGCATACGCGCTGCCGACCACGCTCAACTTCTCGGTCCCCGGCGTCGCCAGCGCCGAGCTGCTCGACCTGTTCGATGCCGCCGGCATGCGCGTCAGCGCCGGCTCGGCCTGCGCCGCATCGAAGGCCGCGCCGAGCTATGTGCTCGATGCGATGGGCTTGCCGGCCTGGCGCAGCGCGTCGGCGGTGCGCCTGTCGATCGGACCGCTGCTGGACGAAGCCGCGCTGGAACAGGCGTGCGAGCGCATTGCGCGCTGCGGGGCGGCGCTGGCAATGCCGGCGCCTGCACCGGCTGCGGCGCCAGCGGCAGCGCAGCCGGATGCCGCGCTGGAGGCTGGCATGGAGCTCGACGCCATCGCGGCGCGCGGCTGGCTCGCTGCCCATCCCGACGCCATCGTGGTCGACGTGCGCGATGCGCGCGAGCACAGCGTCGCCGGCCAGGTTGAGCTGCACGGCCGCATGGCGCTCAACGTGCCGTTGGCGAGCGTGGCCGAACACGCCGCCGCCTGGCTGGGCGTCGATGCCCGCCCCTTGCTGTTCGTGTGCCGCAGCGGCGCACGTAGCGCCCGCGCCGCGCGCACCCTGCGCGCCCTGGGTCATCCGCGCGCCTGCTCGCTGGCCGGCGGCTTCGCGCTTGCCTGAGTAAGAGCTTATCCCGGCCGCCTGCCAGCCCGGCAGGCGGTGTGTGTACGCCAGCGCACGGTAACTTTCCGGTCCTTTCCCTAGCATGGAGTCAGCCGTGCGCGCCCAGCATTGTTTGTCTGGTCTCTTGCCCTGACTACCCCAGGGTGTCCCACCGCGCACGCCTCCACCCCGAGGTCCCCGTTGAAAGTTGAGAACGACAAGATGCCCTCCGGGCAGCATGCGCCACATGGCGCCGGCGCCACCGCCCCCGTGGCGCTGCTGGCCGCGAATGCGGAGGCCATCGTTCGTTCCTGCGATACGCTCGACCGCGCCATGCGCGCCGGGATCGAACTGCCGCCCGCCGGCGCACGCCTGCTCGATGGCTACCACCTGCTCGACACCCAGCTGCGGCTGGCGCGCGCACAAGCGCGGCAAGTCGCCGCCCACGGTGGCGCCGCGCGTGTCTGGGATCTGGCGGTCGACGCGGTGGCGCGCGCCGACGGCGTCGTCGATACCGAAGAACTGGCAAGCATTCTCGCCGCCAGCCAGCAGGACGCGCCGCTGCGTGTCGCCGAACTCGATGCGCTGCCCGCGCTGTTGCGTCTCTCGCTGATCGACCGGCTGGCCGCCCTGGCGGCGCGCGCCGCGCATGCCTGCGCCGGCCGCGAACGCGCCGCCGCCTGGGCCGCGCGCTTTCTCGACACCGCCGAGGCCCGCCCGGGCGACCTGGTACTGCTGTTCGCCGACATGGCGCGCAGCGAAGATGCGGACAACGGCGCTTTCATCGCCGAACTGGCGCGCCGCCTGCAGGGCCGCGGCGCGGCGCTGGCACGGGTAGCGGACTGGCTCGACGCGCGCCTGGCGGATGGGCAGGGCAGCATCGCCGCGTTGACGCAGGACGAGAGGAGCAGCCAGGCGCAGGATGCCGTCGTCGCCGGCAACGCCCTGGCCAGCCTGCGCGCGCTCGGCGGCGTCGACTGGCGTGCATTCACCGAGCGCCTGGGCGTGGTCGATGCGCTGCTGCGCGACGATCCGGATGGCAGTTATGCGCGCATGGACGGCGCCACGCGCGACCGCTATCGCCACACGATCGCGCGCCTGGCGGCCTCGCTTGGCGTGAGCGAGGCCGCGGTGGCGCAAGAGGCGATTGCGCTGGCCGGCGTGCATCGCGCGCCGGGCGAGGGCGGGCTCGATACGCGCATCCGCCACGTGGGCCATTACCTGGCCGGCCCTGGCCTGGCGACGCTCGAGGCCAGGTTGCGCGGACGGCGTGGATGGGCACCGCGCGTTCGCGCTGCATTACAGGGTGCTTCCCCCGGCATGCATACCGGCGCCACGGCTGCGCTGGCCCTGCTGTTTACGGGAGCGGGCCTGGTTCACGCCTGGCAGGGCGGGGCCGGGCCGCTGCTGCTGGTCCTGATGGGCATCCTGGCGCTGCCGGTCGCCGGCGCCCTGGCGCGCGCCCTGATGGACATGGCGGGGCGCTGGCTTGGCCGGCCCGAGGCCATGCCGCGCATCGACGTGGCGGCCGGCATTCCTGACGATGCGCGCACGCTGGTGGCCGTGTCGGCGCAGCCGGCCGATGCCGCGCAGCTCACGGCGCTGTGCGAAGATCTCGAGGTGCGCTACCTCGGCAACCGCGATCCGCGCCTGCGTTTCTGCCTGTTGCTCGACCTGCCCGACGCACCGGATGCAACGCTGCCTCTCGACGCCGACCTGCTGGCCCAGGCGGGCGGCGCGATCGAGGCGCTCAACCGCAAGCACGGTATTGAACAGGACCGCCCCTTCATGCTGCTGGCGCGTGCGCGCACCTGGAGCGACGACCAGCAAGCCTGGATCGGCCGCGAACGGCGGCGCGGCCAGCTGGCCGACCTGGATGCCTGGCTGTGCGGTGCGCGCGAACGCTTCGCGCTCGCGGTCGGGAACCTCGGCGGCGCGGCCGAGATGCGCTACGTGATCGCGCTCGATGCCGATACCGGCCTGCCGCGCGACGCCGCGCGCAGCCTGGTGGCGGCGATGGCGCATCCGCTGCACCGGCCGTTGCAGGATGAAGCAGGCCGGGTACTGGAAGGCCATGCCATGCTGCTGCCACGGCTCGGGACCGCCTTGCCGCAGCCGGGCGCGATGCGCTACCAGCGCCTGTGGCCTGACGGTGGCCATGGCTGGGCCGCGATCTACGACGTCGATGCCTGGCGCCGCGCGATGGGTCTCGAGCTGCGCGACGAGGGCCGGGCGCAACCCGGCGCGGTCGAGGAAGACCGCCTGCGCGCCGCGCGCGTGGACGACCTGCGGCTCGATGCCGCGCATCCGGGCAGCTATGGCGAACACGTGCTGCGTCGCCATCGCGCCTTGCGCGCCGCCTGGCAGGAAGCGCGCCGCCTCGGGCGGGGCGCCGATAGCCTGCGCGCCGCGCGGGTGCGCCGGCGCCTGTTCGACACGCTGGCCGGGAGCCTGGCCGCGCCGGCGTCGATCGCGCTGCTCGTGTTGTGCTGGAGCCTGCTGGCCGCGCCCGTGTTCTGGGCCGTGGCCATCCTGGCGCCGCTCTGGCTGCCGGCGCTGCTCGACCTGCTTGCCACGCTGGCCGGCCGCGCGCCGGATGCGCCGCTGCGCCAGCACCTGGACGCCTGGGTGCGCGGCGCGCGCACGACCCTGGTGCGCGCCGCGCTGGCGCTGGCCTTCCTGCCGCACCGGGCCTGGCTCGATGCCGACGCGGTCGTGCGCGGCCTGTGGCGGCGCGACGTGAGCCGCCGCAAGCTGCTCGAACTACGTCTGCCGGCACTGGCGCGCGCCAGCACCGCGATGGAGAACACCTGGCGCACGATGTGGTTCGCGCCGCTGCTGGCGGTCGGCGTCGCGGTGCTGCTGACCTTCGCCAACCCCTACGCCCTGTTCGCGACCGCGCCGCTGCTGCTGGTGTGGTTCCTGTCGCCGGTGCTGGCCTGGTGGGTCAGCCAGCCGTCGCGGCGCGGCATGCGCCTGGCGAAGGGGCAGACCCTGTTCCTGCGCACGCTGGCGCGCCGCAGCTGGGCCTTCTTCGAGCAGCACGGCGCGGGCCGGCACGGCCTGGCGCCGGAAGCCGTGTTCGACCATTCCGAACCCACCGTCGACGAGCGGGTGTCGCCCGCCAGCATGGGCTTGACCCTGCTGGCGACCCTGAGCGCGCGCGACTTCGGTTATCTGCCGCTGGGCGGCCTGCTCGCGCGCAGCGAGCAGGCGCTGGCATCCGTGGCCGTGCTGGAACGCTGGCATGGCCATCCCTTCGAATGGTATGACGGCGTCACGCTCGCTCCCCTCGAACCGGCCCGTGTCGATACCGCGGCCAGCGGCGGCCTGGCGCTGGCGCTGCGCACCTTCGCCGCCGGCCTCGACGAATTGCCGGACCGGCCGATCTTCGACGCGGCCGCGCTGGACGGCATCCGCACCACGCTGTGCGTGACGCGCGAGCATGCGCCGCCGGACCTGCTGCCGGCGCTGGACGCGATGGACGAGTCCCTGGCGCCGGGCCGTCGCCGCGCCACCGATACCTTGCCGGGCCTGGCCGACTGCCTGCGCGGGGTCGCGGCCAAGGCGGCCGAGCTGGATGCCGGCTTGCCAGGCGACGCCGCCCCCGCATTGCGCGCCTGGACGGCACGTTTGGCGCGGCAGTGCGCGGCGCAGCTGGACGACCTGCATGCGCTCACGCCCTGGACCCGCGCGGTGCAGGAGTACGTGCTCGATGCCGGCCTGACCCGGATCCCGACCTTGCGCGAGCTGGCCGCGGTCGAACCGCCAGGCGACAACGCGGGCCTGGCCCAGCTGGTCGCACAGGGGCGCGACTGCGCGCGCGAACGCATGGACTGCATCGCGCGCCTGGCCGCGCAGGCGCGGCAAGCGGCGCGCATGGATTTCGGCGCGCTGGTCGACCCGTCCACGGGCCTCTTGGCCACCGGCTGTCACGTACGCGAGGGGCGCGATGGGCGCCTGGACGGCGACAGCTGCGACCTGCTGGCGTCCGCGGCGCGCATGGCCAGCTTCGCCGCCGTCGCCCAGGACCAGCTGCCGCAGCGGCACTGGTGGGCGCTCGGCCGTCCCTTGCGCATGACGGGGAGCGGCGCGCTGCTGCTGTCGCGTACGGGCGCGCTGGCCGACTATCTGGCGCCGCAGCTCGTGATGCCATCGTTCCGCGACACCCTGCTGGACGACGCCGGCCGCGCGGTGGCGCGCCTGCAGGCGGCCCATGCCAGGGGCCGGGGTCTGCTGTGGGGCTATACCGAATCGGGCTGCAACGCGGTCGATGCGGCGGCGCGCTACCGCGTCGGGTATTTCGGCCTGGACGCCGCGGCGCTGCAGCGGCGCGCGGCCGACGACCTGGTCGCCGCGCCCCATGGCGCCGCGCTGGCACTCAGCGTGGCGCCGGCGCTGGCGGCGGCCAATCTGCGCCGCATGGCCGAGCAAGGGCTGCTGGGCGAAAGCGGCTTTCATGAGGCGCTCGACTATGCCCCGGCGCGCCTGCCGCAGGGTGAACGCCAGGCGGTAGTGCGGGCCCAGCTCGCGCGCCACCAGGCCACGACCCTGCTGGCGCTGGCGCGCCACCTGCAGGGCGAACCGATGCAGCGCCGCTTCATGCGCGATCCCGAACTGCGCGCCGCGCTCGGCCTGCTGCAAGAGGCGGCGCCGGCCGCCGGCGCCGAGCCGCCCCTGCGTTACGAGGCCGGCCTGGCGCTTGAAGGCGTCGCGGCGACCCGCCCCTACGCGCGCGTGCTCGCGCCGGACGCTTCGCCGCTGCCCGAAATCCAGCTGCTGTCGAATGGCCGCTACCACCTGGTCGTCGACAGCGCTGGCGCCGGCGCCAGCCGTTGGGACGGAGCCATGTTGACGCGCGCCGGAAACGGCGAGACCGGCCTGGCCCTTCACGTGCGCGATACGGCCTCCGGCGCCACCTGGGCCAACGTCCTGCTGCCCGGCGCGCCGGCGCCGGACGAGGTCGAGGCGGTGCTGGCCGAAGGGCGGGCCAGCCTGCGCCGCGTGGACCACGGCATCGAGATGCGCACCGATGCGGTGGTGGCCCCTGGCGACGACGTCGAGCTGCGCCGCATCCGTATCGTCAATCGCGCGACAGAAGCGCGCACCCTGGAGTTGACGGGCTGCGTGGCGCTGGCCGGGCCGCCGCTGGAAGAGGGCGGCAGGAGCGGCATCCGGATCGAATTCGACGGCGCCGCCGACAGCCTGCTGTGCGTGACCGAGGCCAGCGCACCCGTCCTGGTGCACCGCATGACGGTGCGCGCGATGGCGCGGCAGCCGAGCGTGGAAACGAATCGCGCGCGCTTCATCGGGCGCGGCCATGACTTGTGCCGGCCGCAGGCGGTGAGCAACGGCGGCGCGCTGCCGGGCCTGGACCCGGAGCCCGACGAAGCGCTGCTGGCGCTACGGCGCGGCGTGACCCTGGCGCCGGGGCAGGAGATCACGGTCGACCTGGTGCTGGGCGCCGCCGCCAGCCGCGCGCTGGCGCGCGAGCTGGCGGCGCGCTATGGCGTCGCTCACGAAGTCGACCACGCGATTGAGGCCGCCTGGACCCTGGCCCAGGCCGAGCTGCGCCGCGCCGAGATCGGCGAAGCCGACGCCCAACTGATCAACCGCCTGGCCGGATGCCTGCTGCAGCCCACGCTGGCGCTGCGCGCCGATCCCGCCGTCATTGCGCGCAACCTGCGCGGGCGGGCTGACTTGCCGGCGTATGGCGTCGCGGACGACTTGCCACTGCTGTTGCTGCAACTGGGCGAGGGACCGGACACCGGCCTCGCGCGCCAGCTGTTGCAAGCCCACGGCTATTGGCGCGGCCACGGCCTGGCGGTCGACCTGCTGGTCCTGTGCGACAGCCGCGCGGCGCGCGAAGCCCTGATGCACCTGGCGGTGCCGCTGGTCGATCCGTCCAGCTTCGACCAGCCCGGCGGACTGCACCTGCACCTGAAGGAAGACGTGCCGCACGAAGACCGCATCCTGCTGCGCGCCGCCGCCAGCGTGCTGCTCACGGGCGAGCGCGGCGACCTGGCCGACCAGCTGCGCCGCGCCGGGCGCGCGGGCAGCGCCGTGGCGGCGCCATTCGTCGCCACCACGCCGGCACAGGCATGGACCGCGGAATCATCGGCCCAGGCCGCGCCGGAACTGATGTTCGACAACGGCACCGGCGGCTTCACGCCGGATGGCCGCGAATACGTGGTGCGCAGCGGTCCTGGCATCGCCGCGCCTGCCGCGCCGTGGATCAACCTGCTGGCCAACGATGCCTTCGGCAGCATCGTCTCGGAGCGCGGCCATGCCGTCAGCTGGAGCGGCGAGCGCGCCACGCGCCTGACGGCGGGGGACATTGATGCGGTCGCGCCCCAGGGTGGTGAAGCCTTCTACCTGCGCGACGAGGACAGCGGCGCCGTCTGGTCGCCTACGCCGTGGCCGGCGCCGTCGCCAGAGGCGTACACGACGCGCCACGGCATCGGCTACAGCGTGTTCGAACACCGCGCCCACGGCATCGATTCCGCGCTGCGCTGCTTCGTTGCCCAGGACGCGCCGCTCAAGTACAGCGTGCTGCGCCTGCGTAACGACAGCGATGCGCCGCGCCGCCTGAGCGTTACCGGTTATGTGGAGTGGTTGCTGGACGATTGCCACGCAGCGCCAGGCCTCCAGGTGGTGACCGGACGCGATCTGGCCAGCGGCGCGCTATTGGCGCGCAATGCCTTCGGCGCGGGCTTCCATGACAAGGTCGCGTTCTTCCACGTCGACGCCGAGCAGGTCGCCGTGACCTGCGACCGCCAGGAGTTCATCGGCAGCCTGGGCTCCATCGCGCGGCCGGCGGCGCTGGAGCGTGCCGGGCTGTCGGACGCCGCCGGCGCGGGCTTCGACCCGTGCGCGGCGCTGCAGGTCGGCGTCACCCTGGAGCCGGGCGCCGAGTGCGAACTGGTGTTCGTGCTGGGCGTGGCCGGCCCGGGCAGCCTGGACGCCAGCGCGGTCGTGCAGCGCCATGGCACGGCGCAAGCCGCCGCCGCCGCATGGCAGCGCCTGCGCGACTGGTGGGAGCACACGCTCGGCGCACTCACCGTGCACACGCCCGACCCCGGGTTCGACCTGCGCGTCAACCGCTGGCTGCCTTACCAGGCGCTCGGCGCCATGATGGGCGAGCGCGATCCGGCGCTGCGCCTGCAGTCGGCCCTGGCCTGCGTCCACGCCCGCCCCGAACTGCTGCGCGAAGCCTTGCTGGGCGCCGCGCCCGCATTCACGACGGGGGCCGATGTCGAGGACTTCCTGTGGCTGCCCTACGCGTTGACGCACTATCTGTCGGTAACGGAAGACCATGCGCTGCTGGCGGTGCCCGTGTCGGACCGTGACGATCTGTACCAGCACTGCGTGCACGGCCTGCGCGGCTGCCTGCGCTTCGGGCCGCGCGGCCTGCCGCCGGCGGCGGGGCGCCTGCATGAGGAAGGCGTCGCCGGCCGCGTCGAAAGCGTACGCCTGGGCTTCTTCATGGCGGCCGTGTTGCAGCGCTTCGCCGAGGTGGCCGACCGGCGCGGCGACTTCGGTTTCGCCACCACCTGCCGCGGCGCGGCGCTGGCGCTGCGCGCCCAATGCGAGGAACACGGCTGGGATGGCGACTGGTACCGCTGGACCTGGCTGGACAGCAGCACGGCGCTCGGCTCGATCGCCAATGCCGCCTGCCGCGTCGAGCTGTCGACCCAGTGCTGGGCGCTGGAGGCCGGCGCGGCGCAGGGACCGCAGGCGCTGCGCGCGGCGGTGCGGCGCCTGCGCATCGACGGCGCCGTGCCGCGCTGCGATCCGCCGGTGGATGGCGACTGGAGCGAGCGAGTGAGCTCGAGCCCTGGCCAGGACCACCGCGCCACCGCCTGGGCCGCGGCCGGCTTCGCACGGCTGGGCGACGCCGGCAGCGCATGGCAGCTGGCGCGCATGCTCGACCCGATGGCGCAGGGCGACGGGCCGCCCTACCTGATGAGCGGTGGCCTGCGCACGATCGCACCGCATGCCGGCCGCGCCACCGGCGGCTTCGCTACCTCTTCGGCGGCGTGGACTTGCGTGCTGTTCGTCGAAGCGCTGCTGGGCCTGGAACGCCGTGGCGACGCGCTGCGTTTGAGGCCGCGCCTGGCGCCGGGTTGGGATGGTTTCAGCCTGCGCTACCGGCATCGCGGCGCGTTCTACGAGATCACGGTGCGCGCCACGGAGGGTACTGAAGAGATGCTGCTGGACGGCCAACCCTGCCCCGATTGGACGGTCGTGCTGCGCGACGACCGCCGTGACCACAAGGTAGAATTGCGGGTTACGCGCACGCCGACAGCGCCGGAAGCATAGGAACAAGATCATGAACATCGTCACCCGCGCCCTCGGCTGCGGCGCCTGCCTGCTGGCCGCGGGATTCGCGGCCGGTCCCGCGCAGGCGCTCGACTGGAGCGATACCGCCGTCAGCTGGCGCTACGGCAGCCGCTTCGCCGAGCCCTTCAATCCGGACCACATCGACAAGCACGTCCTCGCGCTGACCCACGCCAGCGGCTACAAGTACGGCAGCAACTACTTCAACCTCGACTGGCTCAAGTCGGACCGCAACGATCCGCGCTCGCTCGGCGGCAGTGCCGGCGCCGAGGAAGCCTATCTGCTGTACCGCCACACGCTCGACATCGGCGCGCTGAGCGGACGCGAGCTGCGCTTCGGGAAGGTGAAGGGTGTCGGGCTCACCGCCGGCTTCGACGTCAACACCAAGCGCGACGTCGGCTACAACTCGCGCAAGCGCATGCTGGTGCTCGGACCGACCCTGATGTGGGACGTGCCGGGCTTCCTCAGCACCAGCATCCTCCTGATCCGCGAAAGCAATGCGCCGAGCGGCGCCTTCGCCCCGATCTCCGACGTGCGCGGGCGCTACAAATACGAGAACCACCCGATGCTCAACGTCAGCTGGGGCATCCCCCTGAACGAACGCTGGGCCTTCGAGGGATATGCCAACTTCATCGCCGAGAAGGGGCTGGACGAAACCGGCAACCCGACCGGCGCCGAGACCAATATCGACATGCAGCTGATGTACGACGCCGGCGCGCACTTCGGCCAGAAGAAGAACCGCTTCCGTGTCGGCGTCGAGTACCAGTTCTGGAACAACAAGTTCGGCAATACCCGCGCGACCACCGGCGGGCTTGGACAGCGCGCCAGCACGCCGATGATCCGCGCCGAGTATCACTTCTGAGCTATGTTCCGCTGAAGTAGCGCCACAGCCGCACCATGGCCAGCGTATCGAGCCGGCAGTAGTCCAGCAACTGCGTCTCGATCGCGCGCTTGCGCGCCGGCGCCGTGCCGGCCGCGATCGCTTCCAGGTAGGCCTGCATCGCGGCGCCGCCATCCTGCACGCCGTCCAGGTCGTCGTAGCGCAGGTCGGGCGCGACCGCCGGCAGCACTTTCTTGATGCTCCAGCTGCCCTCTTGCGATGGGTGGTAGTAGCGCTCGCGCGCCACCGGCAGCAGGTCGACCACGCGTGTATTGATCGCCAGCAGCGCATCGTGGAGAAGCGGGAAGCGCTCGGCCAGTTCCTTGATGCGCGACTTCTCGAAGCCGACGTTGTACACGAACACGGGGCCGTGCTCGCCGCAGGCCTCGATCAGCGCGACAGCGAAAGCGTGCGACGGATCGTCGCCCGAGATGTCGAGAAAGGCGGCGTGTTCGATCTCGCCTTCGCGATCCATCCGGTGCACGCTGAACTGGAACGGGATCATCTGGAACGGCCGCGTGCCTGGCCAGACCGGCACCGCGAAGGCGATGGTCTCGAAGTCGAGGAAATACCCCGGCAGCGGATGCGGCGCCAGGTCGGCGGCGGCGCCGGCGGCATCGAAATAGGCCTGTCCCGACATGGTGTGCTGCTTCACGCGCAGCTGCTTGTCGCTCAGCAGCGCATCCGGGATGTCGCGCATATCGAGCGCGCCATCGTCCACGCACTGCCTGGCCGCCTTGCTGCGCAGCTGCGGCAGCCAGGCGACCGGAAATTCTGCTTGCGGCTCGCCGCCGGCGCAATGGGCGGTAAAGCCGCAGTCGTAGGGACTGGCGCAATGCTTGCCGGGCTTGATGTCGGGTTCGTCGATCGAGGCCGCCACGGCGCGCGCGCCGGCCACCCAGGCTGCGACTTCGTGCCCGCGGCCGAAGGCTTCCTGGGTCAGGTCTTCCTCGACCAGCAGGCCGCGATAGTCGCCGCCTCCCGGATAGACCCAACTGCTGTCGATATGGGCCAGCGCAATGCCTTCCAGGGCCACCCCGGCGTCCAGCGCCACCCGCGCCTGGATCGCGGCATCGTCGCGGTGGTAGTCCTTGACCGAGGTCGAGGACTTGACCTCGACCATGCGCCAGCGGCGCGGCCCCTGGCCCGATACGGGAAGCAGGACGTCCACGAAGGCCATGGCGCCGCCGGCGGCGAAGCCGGCCTCGAAGATCGGCCGGCCGGCATCGAGCAGCGCCAGGCTGCGCGCCAGCGCCGCATCGAAGCCTTCGGTGTGCGGATCGAGCAGGGCGCCCGTGCCGTGCGGGTCGTACAGGCTGCGCGCCAGGTCGCCGACCTGGTGGCCGGCGGCGAAGGCCGCCATGCTCGTCGCATTGTCCGCGCGCAGCGCAGGGCGGTGCAGCTCGAGCCACAGGCGGCGCTCGCACTGGCGATAGGCCATCAGCCTGGATTTCGAAAGACGTCGCATCGTTTCTCCTTCTGAACGGTGATTATGGCATTGCGGGTTCAGGCGAGGAAGCCGATCGATGCCTGGCGGCCGCGCTTGAGTGCGCACTCCTGCTCGAGCGCCTCCACCAGTTGCGCGCAACCGGCAAAGGGGGCGAAGCGGTGGCGCCGCGCCAGGGCGGCGAAGTCGCCCGGGGTCAGCTGCGCCATGCCTTTCACGCGCTCCGCCTCGGATGGGCAGGGCGGCGCCAGGCCGAGGGCGGCGCACTGGCGCTCCAGCATCAGCAGCGCCTGTTCCGGGCGCAGGTAGCCGAAGCGCAGCTTGAGGTCGAAGCGGCGCAGCGCGGCCGGGTCGATGTCGTCCATCAGATTGGTCGAGGCGATGAACACGCCGCCGAAGGCTTCCATCCGGGTCAGCATCTCGTTCACGCGCGTGACTTCCCACGAGGCGCGCGCGCCTTCGCGGTTGCGCAGGAAGCTGTCGACTTCGTCGATCATCAGGAGCGCGCCTTCGCGCTCGGCCTGGCGGAAGGCCTGGGCGACCGCCTTTTCGCTCTCGCCGACATATTTCGACATCAGTTCCGAGGCGCTGCGCAGCATCAGCGGCATCTCGAGCTGTTCGGACAGCCAGCGTCCGAAAGCGCTCTTGCCGGTGCCGGGCGGGCCGTACAGGCAGATGCGGCCCGAGCGCGCATGCTGCAGGCCGGGCAGCAGCGCCGCCAGTTCGGTGTCGGCGTTCAGGATGGCCGGGTCGTAATCGGACGGCAGCCGGCTGGCGGCGCCGGCATCCAGGCCCGCATGGCCTTGCGCCTCGAGCGAGCGGTTGGCGAGCCAGGCGACGGCGCGCGCGGCGCCGCGCGCGTCGAACTGGTCGCGGATCGTGCGCACCACCGAGGCCACGCGGTCGACCACGGCCGGGGCCAGCGTCTCGACCTGCGCCATGCGCGCCAGGGTCGGGGGATCGACCAGGTCGCCGCAGGCGGCCTGCAGGATGCGTTCGCGCTGGGCGCGCGGCGGCACCTGCACTTCGACCAGCACGTCGAAGCGGCGCAGGAAGGCCGGGTCGATGCCGTCGATCGAGTTCGACAGCCACAGGGTCGGCACCTGGTTCTGTTCCAGCGTGCGGTTGATCCATGCCTTGCGCCGCTGGGCGGTGCTGCGCTGCCCGAACATGCCGTCGTCGGCAAACACGTCCTCGACCTCATCGAACAGCAGCAGCGCGCGGCGGCGGTCGAAGAAGCTCTGGGCGGCGCGGTAGGCGCGCAGCCGGCGTTCGCCGCCGACCGGGTCGCCGTCTTCGTCTTCGCTGGCCACTTCGAACAGCTCGCAGCCCAGCTCCGCCGCCAGGGCGCGCGCCAGCTCGCTTTTGCCGGTGCCGGGCGCGCCATAGACGAACACGTTCACGCCCTGGTGGACGCCGTCCCTGGCCACGGTGCGCGCCAGGTAGGGGCGCAGGATGGCCAGTTCCTGTTCCAGGTGGGGAAAGTCGTCCAGCGTCAGGCGCGCCGGGGCGCTCGGCGCCACCGTGTCGCGCAGCAGCGAGATCGGATCGGCGTCGAGGCCGACGACCGAGTCGGCGAAGCGGTTCGACAGCAGATCGAGCTTGCTGCGCAGCGAGCCGTTGATGGCGCGGTCGACGGTGAGCAGGCCCGAGCGCGCCAGCACGCCGCCGGCGCCCAGCGCGGCGCGCACCGCGTCCGGCTGCAGCTCGAGCAGCGTGGACAACACGTCGACGATCTTCGCGGCCGACAGGTTGCCCAGCATCTCGGCGGCGTCGTCGAGGATGCGCTCGTGGTGCAGCATGGTGGCGAATTCGAGGATGCGGCATTCGGTGGAGGACATCCCGACCAGGGCCGCCAGGCGCGCCACGTTGGCGTGCAGGATCGCGGGCACCTTGCGCTCGGCGTCACGCCCGGCCTCGCGCTCGGCCTCGCGGTGCAGTTCGCGCAGGCGCGCGCGCACCAGCGCCGCATCGAAGCCGCGTTCGTCGTCGTCGATCCAGTCTCCCAGTCCCAGCGCGCGCGCCAGGTGGTCATTGGAAAAGCACATCGACCCGACCAGGTCGCGGTGGCCGCCGAGCGGCATCATGATGCGCAGGACCCACAGGCTGACGGCCGGGGCGAGGTCTTGGGGGACGGGACGGGAACGGCGGCGGCGTACGGTCAAATTGGCTCTCCTGGTGATGGGGTGACGTCATTGTGCGGCACGGGTGCGACGGTTTGTGTCGCGGACTACTTGACGCGGGTGAGCCGCGGCGCGGCGCCCAGGGGCGGTGCCGGCAGGCCGCGACGTTGCGCCATCTCGGCGTAGCGCTTGCGGAAGGCGTCCTTCCACGGCGCGACCCCGGCCCCGTCCTGGGCCATGGCGTCGCGCAGGCCGGCCAGGCGGCCGACCACGAAGGCGCCGAGCCAGTCGCGGCGGCTGGCCACCTGCATCGCCGGCCCGTTGCCGGCCACCGCGTCCTGCACCGAACCGGGCCACGGCGCGCGGCTGGCGCTCACCTGGTCGTCGAGCGCGCCGAGGGCCAGGCGCAGATCGAAGTCGCGGCTGTCGACGCAGGCCAGCAGCGCCGCCAGCTTCAGGTGCGGGGACAGCGCCGACATGCCGATGAAGGCCAGCAGCGCATCGTGGTGGCGCACCGGGTCCTGGCCAGGCAGGCTGGCGGCCCGCTCGAGAAGGGGCTGCCACTGGCGGCGGATGGCGTCGAGGCTGCGGCACTGTTCGAGCGGGAGATACCAGCGCAGGTCGGTCATTGATTCCTTGTCGGCTGTGAAAGACGGAACACAGCATAGGAGGCCCCGGCGACAGGATGTGTCGCAGCCGGCCGACGACATGGCGCGACGCATGTTGTCGCATGCGCATGCCAATCTGCGTCTGCCCGGCCGGTCCTCAATTTCCCAAGGGTAATTTGTTTGCTAATATCACATCTTGAACGCGCCATGTCGGCGCGGCGAAAGCCACCATGCCTGCACTGATCGAACACATCGACGCCATCGCGCGCCAGAAGGGGCGCGCCGCGCTCTACCTCGAATTCCATCCGCAGGACGCCGCCGAACGGCGCGCCTACCACCACGAACAAGACCCGATGCGCGCCCAGGTGCTGGCCTGGCTGGACGCCAACGGCGTGCCGTGGCGGCCCTGCGGCCCGCTGGCCAATCCGTCGGTGATGGCGTCCTGGCGCGGCCAGGTCTACCTCGACCTGCCGTGGGACGAGACGCTGCCGGCCTACCAGGTGCTGCGCGACTACCTCGAACTGCCCGACGGCAGCATGCGCCATGCCGGCGTGCGCTTCTACGCCATGCCGCTCGAACTGGCGATGGAAAACGCGGAACACGACGAGCCTGGATACTGGCAGCGCCAGGCGGAGGAGTTCTGATGGCGAGCAACCAGCAAGCCCTCCTGCGCCAATGGCATATGCTGCAGCTGGTGCCGCGCGCGCCGCTGTCGATCGAGGCCGGCGAATTGTGCAAGCGCCTGGATGCGCTCGAATTCCCGGTCACCAAGCGCACCGTCGAGCGCGACCTGAATGCCTTGTCCGAAGTGTTCCCGCTGGTGTGCGACGACGCCGAGAAGCCCTACAGGTGGAGCTGGCTGCGCGGCGCCCAGCGCTTCGACCTGCCCGGCCTGACCGTGCCCGAGGCGCTGACCATGACCCTTGTCGAGCAGCACTTGCGCCACCATCTGCCGCCCAGCACCGCCGAAGCGCTGCAGCCGTATTTCGCATCGGCCGCGCGCACCCTGTCGACCAACGACGATCCGGCGCCGTCCAAGGCCTGGCTGCGCAAGGTGCGCAGCGTGCCGCCGCAGCAACCGCTGATCGCGCCGCGCCTGGACCACGACTGCCAGCGCACCGTGTACCTGGCCCTGATGGAAGACCGCCAGCTCACGCTGCACTACCGCAAGCGCGACGCCGTCGAGCCCACCGTCTACGAGGCGGTGCACCCGCTGGCGATCGTCCAGCGCGGCGGCATCGTCTACCTGGCCTGCATGTTCGGCGACTACGAGGACGTGCGCACCATCGCGCTGCACCGCGTCGTGGCGGCCGAGGCGCGCTATGAGGATGCGCGCAAGAAGGAAGGCTTCGACCTCGACGCCTACATCGCCTCGGGCCAGTTCGGCGTGATCGCCGGCGAACCGCTGCGCCTGCGCGCCGTGTTTACGCGCGCGGCTGGCGAGCACCTGTACGAAACGCCGCTCAGCACCGGGCAGGAACTCACCGCGCATGGCGACGGTCACCTGCTGCTCACGGCCACCGTGCCGCATACACGCTCGCTGGTGTGGTGGCTGCTGGGCTTCGGCGACGGTGTAGTGGTCGAGGAACCGGCCGGCCTGCGCCAGGAGATGGCGCAGACCGCGGCAAAGATGGCGCAGGCTTATGCTTGAGCCGGTCAAGGCCGTGGTCGCCGTCGTCGGCACACCCGGCGCGGCGCTGGCCGCCGCGCTGGAGCGGTTCCGGGCGCGCGGCGCGCATGTGACGGGCGACCTGGCGGCCGCCTTGCCCGGCCGCTTCAGGCTGGCCTGGATCTTCGCCGATGCCGCCGATGCCGGCGCGCCGGAGGTGGCGGCCTGGCACGCGCGGCTGGCCGCGGTCGCGCCGGTGCAGCTGGCGCTGCATGCCGACATTGGCGCCGGCGGCGAGGAAGCGCTGGCGCGCGCCGGCGCGAACTTCGTGGGCGGCGTGATCGTGCAGCCCTATGACAACGCCGGGCTGGCCCAGGTGGCGGCCCTGATCGACGACTTCCTGGCGCGTGGCTGAAAGCTAGCCTTCAGCCGCTTCCTGCAGCGCCGCATACAGGCAGCGCTCGGCCTCGGGCGACAGCACCAGCTCGACCGCCATCTGGGCCCGGGTGAGGGCGACGAACAGCATGCGCCGCGCCTTGTCGTCGAGGACCTCGACGTCGAATTCGGTCACCACCACCGCGGGCGCGCTCTGGCCCTTGTAGCGGTACACCGATTCCACCAGCAGCTCGCCCTCGCTCCAGCGCTGCACGCCCTCGCGGTCGTATTCGCCGGTGAAGCGGCGCGTCAGCCAGGGGCCGATGGTGGCGCGGTTCAGGAGCTGCGAGCTGCCCCGCCCGCGGCCGCACACCACCGCGATGTCGTCCAGCGCAAAGCCGCGCGCCAGCAGCGCCGCCACCGCCGCCCCGGTCTGCGCCAGCAGTTCTTCGCCGGACGCATAGCTGCGGATGCCCGGCACCTCGCCGGCGTAGGGATTCATGCTACGCACCGGCGGGCGCACCAGGTCCAGCGCATTGATCATGTCGCACAGGATGCGTGGGCTGCGGAAGTTGTCGTTGCAGCGGATCATGACCGCCTGGTCCAGCTCGAAGCCCTCCTTGCCGTAAATGCGCTGGGCCTCGTCTTCCAGCACGTAGAGGCGTCCACCTTCGCGCAGCTGGCCGCACAGGCTGGCCACCCACTCGGCGCTGAAATCCTGGGCTTCGTCGATCACCAGCAGGTCGAAGCGCGCCTTGAAGCCGGCGCTGTCGTCCAGGTAGGCTTGGGCCATGCGCTCGAAGCCTTCCGGCGAGAATGCGGGTTCGCCGTGGCGGTCGCGGTAATGCTCGACGCACAGCTCGTGGTAGTTGACGATCTCGCACGACGGCGGCGCCAGGCGCCGCACATGGTCGGCCAGGCTGCGGTTGTAGCAGACGTAGAGCGCGTCCTGGCGCGCGGCGCGCGCATCTTCCAGCAGCTGCAGCGCCAGCTGGGTCTTGCCCGAGCCGGCCGTGGCCTGCACCCGCACGATGCCGGACGCCGCCTCGACCCGCGGCACCCAGGTCGCCAGCCCGTCCGCCAGCCGGCGCACCGTGCCTTGCAACTGGTCGCGCAGCACGTCCAGCGCCGGCATCACTTGGAACTGGTTGAGCAGCAGGCGCCGCAGCGCCTCGCGGTCGACTTCGCGCGGGGTGGGCGCCAGCCAGTCGCGCACCGCGCTGATCATGCGGTCGTAGCCATGGGCGTCGATAATGCGCTCGCGCGGGATCGCCGAGACCTGGCCGTCGCCCAGCGCATAGTCGGGCAGGACCAGGCAGCTGATGAGTTCCGGATGGATGCCGGCCTGCTGCAGGCGGTTCTGCATGGCGCCGCGCTGCACCGTGGTCTGGCGCGCCACGTCGCATTCACGCTTGCCGTACAGCTTGTAGATGCCGCCTTCGCGCAGCACGACGTCGCCGGCCTTCACTTCCATCAGCAGCAGGTTGCCGTTCGGCGCCAGCACCACGATGTCGATCTCGCCATAGCGGTCGCGCCCATGATGGAGGGTGTGCAGCGCCACGCTGTGGAACACTTCGAAGCCGTCGGGCAGGTGGTCGCGCAGGCGCTCGAGAACCTCGAGTTCGCGGTAGCGTCCGGCGTCGGTGCGCAGTGGCGGGAGCAGGTGGGGAGACAGGGTGGCCATGGCGGGAGCAATCTTCAGGAGTTGCCCATTATCAAGCAAGCAGCCGGATGACACCATGGCCTGTCGCTTTTTTGCCGCGGCCGGACCGGAAAATCAGTCGTCGTTGCTGCTCTCGCGCACCACCAGCTGGACCGCGAGCGTCTGTTCCAGGCTGGCGCTGTCCGCTTTTTCCAGCAGCGATTCGACGCCCATCCGTCCCAGCAAGTCCTTGTCGATCTGGACGCTGGACAGCGGCGGGATCGCGCTGGAGGCGGCGCTGATGTCGTCGAAGCCGATGATCGCGATGTCGTGCGGGATCTTCAGGCCGCGTTCCAGGCAGTGGCGCATGGCGGCGAGGGCCGTGCTGTCGTTGTAGCAGAACAGCGCATCCGGCCGCGGTTGGCGCGCCAGCAGGGCGTCGACTGCCTGGCGCACATTATCGAGGCTGTTGCCGATGCTGGGCAGCTGGACTTCGAGGTCGGGATCGGCCAGCATGCGCGCCTCGAACAGCGCCTTGCGAAAGCCGCGGTAGCGCTCCAGGATGCTGTGGTGGGCCAGCGGGCCGGTGAGCATGGCGATACGGCGCCGGCCTTGCCGGATCAGGTGGCGCGTGGCCAGGTAGCCGCCTAGGGCATGGTCGGGATTGACCGAGCGGTAGCCGGGCAGGCGCATGTCGAGCAGCACCATTGGTTTGCCGGTGTCGCGCAGCGCCGCCACGAGTTCCGGCTCGAAGAAGCCGGCGCACAGCAGGGCGTCGGGCTGGTGCAGGCGCACCAGGTCGAGCACCGGCTCGGCCGGGCCCACCACCACGAACGAGAGCGCGATGCCGCGCTTGCGGCAGGCATCCTCGGCGCCGTGCAGCACCGGCAGGTAGAACGGGCTGGCCGACTGCGTGTTGTGCTGGCGGTGCAGCAAGAAGGCGATGCGGCGCACGTCGCCTTCGCGCAGCTTGGCGAAGTCGTAGCCCATCTCGCGCGCCACGGCGCAGATGCGTTCGCGCGTCCTGTCGGCCAGGCCGTCCTGGTTCTTCAGCGCGCGCGAGACCGTGCCGATCGAGTAGCCCGTGGCACGGGCGATGTCGCGGATCGTGACGGCCATGGCGCGCTTTCCTTCGTCAGTACTTGGTCTGCGTGTAAGGACGGGCGCTCTGTTCCTTGCCCCAGTCCTTGTTCGGCGTGGCCTGCATGGTGAACACCAGTTCGCCGCCGGCCATGATGTCCTCGTGGCGGATGAAGGTGCGGTTGAGGGGCTTGCCATTCAGGGTCACGCGGCCGACATAGCCGTTGCCGCTCGAGAGATTGTCAGCGCGCACCGTGAAGCGCTTCCCGTTCGGCAGGTTCAGGGTCGCCTTGTCCAGGAAGGGGCGGCCGATCACGTACTCGTTGCTGCCCGGCGCCACCGGATAGAAGCCGAGCGCGGTGAAGGCGTACCAGGCCGACATCTGGCCCAGGTCGTCGTTGCCCGACAGGCCGTCCGGCTTGTCGCTGTACTGGCTGGCCATGATGTTGGCCAGGCGTTCCTGGGTGCGCCATGGCGCGCCGGCGTAGTTGTACAGGTAGGCCACGTGGTGCGAAGGCTCGTTGCCGTGGGCGTAGTGGCCGATCAGGCCCGAGATGTCTTCCATGTGGGCGTACACGGTTTCGTCGACCTTGGCGTCGAACACCTGATCGATCTTGCTCACCAGGCCGGCGTCGCCGCCCAGCAGGGAGATCAGGCCGGCGTTATCGTGCGGCATATACCAGGAATACTGCCAGGCGCTGCCTTCGGTGTAATCGCTGCCGAAGTTCGACAGCTCCGGATTGAACGGGGTGCGGAATTCGCCGGTGGACTTACGGGCGCGGATGAAGCCGGTCTCCTTGTCGAACACGTTGCGGTAGTTCTGGGCGCGCTTGTAGTAGCGCGCCGCGATGTCCTTCTTGCCCATCTTCTCGGCCATGCGCGCGATGGTCCAGTCGTCGAAGGCGTATTCGACGGTCTTGGATGCGGCCTCTTTCTCGAGGTCGATCGGCACGTAGCCCAGCTTCATATAGTGTTCCAGGCCGCCGTAGGGACCGTATTCGGCGCTGGCCGTCATCGCCGCCAGGGCCTTGTCGGCGTCGAAGCCGCGGATGCCCTTCATATAGGCGTCGGCGATCACCGGCACCGCGTGGTAGCCGATCATGCACCAGGTTTCCAGGCCGTGGAACTGCCATACCGGCAGGATGCCGTAGGGGCTGTGCTGCTGCGAGGCGATCAGCGAATTGACGAAGTCGGCGTTGCGCTGCTCGGGCGCGACGATGGTGAGCAGCGGGTGCAGCGCACGGTAGGTGTCCCACAGCGAGAAGGTCGAGTGGAAGCGGAAGTTCTTCGCCTTGTGCACCTGGTTGTCCGGGCCGCGGTAGCTGCCGTCGATGTCCATGAACAGCGACGGCGCCAGCATGGTGTGGTACAGGGCGGTGTAGAACTTGGTGCGCATCGGGCCTTCTGCCTCGACCTTCACTGCGCCCAGCGCGTCGTTCCAGGCCTTGCCGGCGCGCTCGCGCTCCTGGTCGAAGTCCCAGCCCGGCATCTCGGCCAGGTTGGCGATCGCATTGTCTTCGCTCACCGCCGACAGGGCGACCTTGACCAGCAGCGTGCCGTCGTTCGGTACGCCGAAGTTGAAGTCGGCCATCAGCTGCTTGCCTTCGACCAGCGCTTTGTCTCCAGGCGTTTTACCCGGCGGGGCGAAGCCGCGGTAGGGGATCGCCTCTTCGCGGTTCAGGAGCTGGCGGGTATCGATCGGGCGCGAGAACTGGATCGCGAAGTGCACCTGGCGGCCGGGCGCCCAGCCGCGCGTCTCGCGCATGCCGGTGATGGTGGTGCTGTTGCGCACGCGCAGGCGCGCCCACAGGTTCTTCTCGTCGTAGTTATAGATGCTGGTGCGCAGGTCGAGCAGCACCTTGGCCGGCTCGCCGGCCTTGAATTTATAACGGTGCAGGCCCACGCGCTCGCTGGCGGTCAGCTCGACGTCGACCTCATGGTCCTTCAGGCGCACGGCGTAGTAGCCCGGTTCGGCCTTTTCCTGGTCGTGCGAGAAGCGCGAACGGTAGCCCGAGAACGGACGCTCGGGATAGCCCGGCTCCAGTTTGGTCTCGCCGCTGTAGGGCATCAGGAGCAAGTCGCCCAGGTCGGAGTGGCCGCTGCCCGAGAAGTGGGTGTGCGAGAAGCCGAGGATCGAGCTGTCGGTGTAGTTGTAGCCCGAGGCCCAGGGATAGCTCTGGCGGAAGTGGCGGTGCTGGGTGTCGGGGCTGAGCTGCACCATGCCGAAGGGGCGGCTGGCGCCGGGGAAGGTGTGGCCGTCGCCGCCGGTGCCGATGAAGACGTCCACGGCTTCGGCCGGGCTGCCCGGCGGGGCGGCCAGGGCGGGTGCCGCACTAAACAGGAATGCCGCACCGGCGGCGATCGAGAGTTGTCCGAAATTGAGTCTGGCCGTCATGAGGTCTCCACGCGTGGCGGCAGCGATGGGCGCCGCCTGTTTTTTTGCACTATACCCAAATGCAACTTATATGTGGAGACTGGTTTCCGGGCAATCCTTACCGTGTTTCAACCCATCTGTTTAGCCGGTTTACTAAACATTTTAAGCGCGGCGCCTGGCTACCGCCTCGATTTCGACCAGGGTGTCGGGCGACGCCAGCGAGGCCACGCCGATGCCGGTCAGGGCGGGGCGCGGCAGGCCGAGGTGACGCACCAGGATCGGCGCCACGGTCTCCAGGTGCTCGCCGATCTCGCCGCGCACGTAGACGCGCAGCTGCAGGATGTGCTCGACCGAGGACCCGGCGGCCTCCAGCACCGCGATCAGGTTGCGCGCCGCGCCTTCGGTCTGTTCGGCCAGGGTGGTGTGCCTGACCTGGTACTCGCGGTCCCAGTCGACCTGGCCCGACACGAATACCAGGCCGGTGTCATGGTCGATGGTCGCGTGGGACAGGCCATGCGGGGCGCCGTCGTACAGTGCGGGGGGATTGATGCGTTCGATGCTCATGCGGGTTCCTTTGCGTTGAAAGACGCCAGCTTAGGCATGCGCACCCGCCGCCGCAATCAAGCGCGGCTTGTAGCGGATACAAGGCCGGATTCGACCCGCTCCAGCACCCAGGTGATGAAAACATCGTTTTGCGCATTCGGATGGTGGGCGGCCACGACCTGGTAGCCGGGCGGGTACTTGGGCAGCGCGATCTCGAATAATCCCTCACAGGGCAGCAGGCGCGAAGGCATGAAGGCGACCAGGTCCGATCCCTTCAGGTATTCCAGCGCCATGAAGAAGGACGGCGCCGACGCCACCACCCGGCGCTGCAATCCCTGGCGCGCGAACCAGCCGTCGGCCGATCCCGTGAAACTGGCCATGCCCGGATTGGTGATGATGAAGTCGTGCTCCACCAGCTGCTCGAGCGGCATGACGCCGCCGCCGGCCAGTGCGCGGCTGCCGGTGACGCAGCGGTACTGCTCGAGGAATAGCGGCCGCGTCACCAGGCCGGGCGCGACGTAACCGTCCACCGTGAAAATCAGATCGATATCGCCCTGGTGCAGCTTGCGGGTGAGGGCGCTGACCTCGATGTCGACCACCGCCACCTTCACCTTCGGCGCCTCGCGCCGCAGCATGCGCACCAGGTCGGCCACGATCACCTTCTGGGTGTAGTCGGTACCCGAGACCACCAGCGTGCGCTCGGCCTGCTCGGGGCGGACCGCGAAGGGCAGGGGAATGGCGTTCAGCTGGGCCAGCACCTGGCCGATGTGGGGCGCGATCAGTTTCGCATAGGGCGTCGGCGCCATGCCCTGGCCGGTGCGCACGAACAGCGGGTCGCCCAGGATGGCGCGGATCTTCTTCAACTGCAGGCTGACCGCCTGTTGCGAGACGTCCAGGTGCTCGGCCGCCGCCGAGATGGTGTCGAAGCGGCTCAGGGCGTCGAGCGTGCGCAGGTGGGTAATTTCGAGCTTGTCGATCATGAGGCTGCCAACATAAACGGCTATCCCGTCCGTTGCAAGTTGTCATGATTGAAATCCATCAAAGCTAATGGACGAAATGACAATTTTTATGGGAGGCTGGTCAATATGAATGAGGCATGAAATTGCAAAAATTGCATCATGAAAACCTCACTCCTGCCCCCACTTCTAGCCCTGTCGCTGTGCTGCAGCCTGGCGCAAGCCGCCCCCGCAGAACACCAGGAATTCGAAGCCACCCTGCTCGCGCCGTTCCAGGCCGGCGCGGCCCAGGGGCGGACCTTCACGCTGCAGTTTGCCTATCCCGGCCTGGCGCGCGCGGACACCGTCGACTGGCGGGTGGAACTGGTCCGCCCCGACGGCCGCGTCGCCCTGCGCTGGCGCGGCGCGGCGCCGTTCACGGGCGATGAAACGACGGTCGCCGTGCCCTGGTCCGGCCGCCTGGGATTGTCCCCGGCGCCGAGCGGCATCTACCGCGTCCGGCTGCGCGCGACAGTGCGCGGCGATGCGCATGAGGAAATCGAGCAGGACTGGGAGATCGCGGTCGGTGCGCCGCTGCTGCCTGCCATGCCGGCATTCTCGCCGCTGCCGCGCGCCTTCGAGCCGGCGGCCGTCGCCGCGCCGGGCGCGCTGCCCTACACGGTCTATCTCGGCAACCTGCACAGCCAGACCAACCACAGCGACGGCGGCGCCGACATCGCCGAGTGCAAGGGCGCGCAGTCGCCCCTGAAGGCGCCGCACGGGCCGGACCACGCTTTCGCCTATGCGCGCGGCCGCGGCCTCGACATCCTGGTCGCCTCGGAACACAATCACATGTACGACGGATCGGAAGGCAGCGCGCCGGATGCCGACCCCGCCGCCGCCAAGGCCCTGTACCGCGCCGGCCTGGAGAGCGCCGCCGGCTTCTCCAAAAAGAACCCGGATTTCCTCGCCGTGTACGGCCTGGAATGGGGCGTCATCAACAACGGCGGCCATATCAATATCTTCAACAGCGACGAGTTGCTGGGCTGGGAGACCAATGCCAAAGGCGAGCTGATGGCCGACACGCGCACGCCCAAGGGCGACTACGCGGCCCTGTACACGCTGATGCGCGAGCGCGGCTGGGTGGGGCAGTTCAACCATCCGGCACACTCGGGCCAGTTCCAGGTCGATGGCGTGCCGCTTGCCTATACCGAGGATGGCGGCGAGGCGATGGCCTTGTGCGAAGTGATGAACAGCGCCGCGTTCTCGACCAACGTCAGCGAGACCGAAACTCGCCGCAGCAATTTCGAAGGCGCCTGCAACCGGCTGCTGGAGGCGGGCTATCGCCTGGCCTTCAGCACCAACCAGGACAACCACTGTGCCAACTGGGGCGCGTCGTTTACCAATCGCACCGGCGTGCTGCTGCCGAACGGCACGGCGCTGAACCGCGCATCGTTCGTCGAGGCGCTCAAGGCGCGCCGAGTGTTCGCGACGATGGACAAGGATTCGCAGCTGGTCCTGACCGCGAACGGCCGCCTGATGGGCGAGCGCTTCACCAATCGCGGGCCGCTCGCGCTAGTGGCCAACTTCGCCAGTTCAACCGGCAAAAAGGCGGCTTCGGTCGCGATCATGGAAGGCGTCCCTGGCCGCAAGGGCACGGTCACGCAGATGTCGGACCAGGCCGAGACGACCTTCATCCCGAGTCCGGGAGCCCACTTCTATTATGCGAAGGTGACCCAGGACGACGGCAACGTGCTGTGGTCGGCGCCGGTATGGGTTATGCAGGAAGATTAAAACCCCAGGCCTTCGCCCATCCCCAGCAGGGTGGCGATGCCGAGCACCGCGAAGATCAGCGCCGCGATGCCATGCACGAGCCTGAGCGGCACGCGGTTCGCGATGCGTTCGCCGAAGTACACGGCCGGCACGTTGGCCAGCATCATGCCGAAGGTGGTGCCGGCCACGATGGCGGCCATCGATTCATAGCGCGCGGCCAGCGCCACGGTGGCGACCTGCGTCTTGTCGCCCATCTCGGCAACGAAGAAGGCGATCAGGGTAGTCAGGAACACCCCGTATTTCGCCAGCTGCGCTTCCTCGGCGTCGATCTCGTCCGGGATCATCGTCCATGCGGCCATGGCGAGGAACGACAGGCCCAGCACCCAGCGCATTACGCCAGCGCCCAGCAGCTGGCTGACCAGCGCGCCGACGGCGGCGGCGAAGGCGTGGTTGGCCACCGTCGCGACGAAGATGCCGAGCACGATCGGCAGGGGACGGCGAAAGCGCGCGGCGAGCAGGAAGGCCAGCAACTGGGTCTTGTCGCCGATCTCGGCGAGGCCCACGATGCCGGTCGAGACGAGAAAGGCGTCCATCAGTCGGGTGTTTACACAGCAGGAGGAAGGCCGCGATCATAGCAGAGCCAGCCCCGTTTTCGCCGGTCCGCACGCGTATTTATCGGGCGTGGTGCCGGCGCCGGCCCGCTTTCGCTGCCCAGGCGTGCATGCTATCCTGCACCCGCCCCCGGCCTGCCGGGCACACCTTCCCCTGCGAGAGACCATGAACCAAAGCACCCTGCTGCGCGCGAGTACCGCCGCCTTCCTGAGCGCCTGGAGCGCCTACGCCTTCGCCCTCGATCCCCTCAGCTACGCCAAGTACGACCAGGTCAAGACCACGGCCCTGCACCTGGACCTGAAGGCCGATTTCGCGAAGAAAAGCCTGGACGGCTACGCCGAGCTGACCCTCGACTGGCTGGACAAGAAGGCCACCACGCTCGACCTGGACACGCGCGAGCTGACGATCTCGAAGATCGAGGCGCAGGATGCGAACGGCGCATGGCGCAAGGCCGACTACTCGCTCGGCAAGTTCGACGAAGAGAAGGGCCAGCCGCTGCACGTCAAGCTGCCGGGCCAGCAGAAGAAGGTACGCATCCACTACCGCACCGCGCCGACCGCCACCGCGCTGCAGTGGCTGCAGCCACTGCAGACGATGTCGGGCAAGTACCCGTTCATGTTCAGCCAGTCGCAGGCGATCAATGCCCGCTCCTGGGTGCCGATCCAGGATACGCCGGCGGTGCGCTTCACCTATAGCGCGCGCATCGAGGCGCCGCAAGGCCTGCGCGTGGTGATGAGCGCCGATAACGACATGAAGGCCACCGGCAAGGGTGGCTGGAAGTTCAATATGCCGCAGCCGATTCCTTCCTACCTGCTGGCGATCGGCATCGGCGAGCTCGAAGCCGCCACGCTGGGCGGGCGCACCGGCGTCTACGCCGAGCCGCAACGGATCAAGGCCGCCGAATACGAGCTGGCCGATACCGAGAAGATGGTCGAGGCGGCCGAGAAGCTGTACGGCCCGTATCGCTGGGGACGCTACGATATGCTGATCCTGCCGCCATCGTTCCCGATCGGCGGCATGGAAAACCCGCGCCTGACCTTCCTGACCCCGACCATGATCGCGGGCGACCGCAGCCTGGTCGACCTGATCGCCCACGAACTGGCGCACAGCTGGTCGGGCAACCTGGTGACCAACTCATCGTGGAAGCACTGGTGGCTCAACGAGGGTTTCACCACCTACGTCACCACCCGCATCCTGGAGGAGATCTACGGCAAGGAAGTCGCCCTGATGAACCTGCAGCTGGAGCAGGAAGAGGCGCTGGAGATGCTGAAGGACCTGCCGCCCGCCAAGCAGGCGCTCGTCTCGCGCCAGCCGGATACCTCGGCCGACTATTACCCGGACACCTCGCTGGCCTATCCGAAGGGCGCCTGGTTCCTGCACACGCTCGAGCAGCGCGCCGGCCGCGCCGCCTTCGACACCTTCCTGCGCGGCTGGTTCGACGGCCACGCCTTCCAGAGCGTGACCAACGACCAGTTCCTGGACTACCTGCGCAAGAACCTGCTGGCCAAGAATCCGAAGATCATGAGCGAGGCCGAGCTGGATGAGTGGATCTACGGTCCGGGCATCCCGCAAAGCGGGAAGCAGGCCGTGTCGCAGCGCCTGGCGCAGCTGAACGCCTCGATCGACGGTTGGGTCAACGGGTCGGTGTCGACCGAGCAGCTCAAGGCCAAGGACTGGAACGCCGCCGAGTGGATGAAGTTCCTGAACGATATCGACAACAAGGCCGATGCGAACAAGCTCGCAGAGCTGGACCGCGTCTATGACCTGGCCAACACGAAGAACAATGAAGTCGCGTTCCGCTTCTACCGCGCCTCGGTGCACGCCGGCTACCGCGCCGTGCGTCCGCAGCTCGAAGCCTTCCTGATGAGCGTGGGCCGCCAGAAGTTCGTGGTGCCGCTGTACGCCGCGCTACGCGAGAAACCGGAAGACCGCGCCTGGGCCGAAGGCATCTACAAGAAGGCGCGCGAGCGTTACCACCCGGAGACGCAATCGAGCGTCGACAAAGCAATGGGCAAGCAATGATGACTATGCATCGACTCGCCGGTGCAGTGCTGCTTGCGCTCTGCAGCATCGGCGCCGCAGTGGCGCAAACCGCCGCCGCACCAACGGCCAGCGCCGCCGCACCAGCGTATAACCTCGAAGCCGACGTCAACCGTGTGTTGAAAACCTTCGACGTTCCCGGCATCGCCATCGCCGTGGTCAAGGACGGCAAGGTCGTCGTGACCCAGGGCTTCGGCGTGCGCAAGCTGGGCGACCCGACGCCGGTCGATGGCAAGACCATCTTCGAGATCGCGTCCAACTCCAAGGCCTTCACGGCGGCGGGGCTGGCGATGCTGGTCGACCAGGGCAAGCTGGAGTGGGACGACCCGGTCATCAAGCACCTGCCGGACTTCCGCATGTACGATTCTTACGTGACGGCCGAGATGACGGTGCGCGACCTGCTCACCCACCGCAGCGGCCTGGGACTGGGCGCCGGTGACCTGATGTGGTGGCCGACCACCACCTTCAGCACCGACGAGATCATCCACAATCTCCGCTACATCAAGCCGGCGACGAGCTTCCGCAACAGCTACGCCTACGACAACCTGCTGTACATCGTGGCCGGAAAGATCATCGCCCAGAAGTCCGGCAAGGACTGGGGCACGACCATGCGCGAGTGGATCCTCGATCCGGTCGGCATGGGGGCCACCACCACCAGCCTGGACCAGCACAAGCCGGGCATGAACGTGTCGGCGCCGCACAGCAAGATCGACGGCAAGGCAGCGGTGGTGAAACCGATGCCGGTGGCGAACGCCATTGGCGCGGTGGGCATCAACACCAATGCCGAGGACATCGCGCGCTGGATGAACGTGCTGCTTGACCAGGGCCGCATCCCGCAGGCTGCGGGCGGCAAGGAAGTGCGCCTGTGGTCCGAGAAACAGGCGCGCGAGATGTGGACCGCGCAGACGCCGATGAAGATCAACGAACCGCGTCCGCCGCTGGCGGCGACCAAGCCGAATTTCTTCGCCTATGGCCTGGGCTTCCAGCTGCGCGACTACCAGGGCAAGCTGGTGGCGATGCACGGCGGCGCCCTGCAGGGCTTCTATTCGCGCGTGCTGCTGGTGCCGGAAGCGAAGCTGGGCATCGCGATCTTCACCAACGCCGAAAGCGGCCCGTCGCTCAATGCGCTGCAATACCGCCTGCTGGACCAGTACCTGGGCGTGGCGCCGACCGACTGGATCGGCCGCATCGCCGACGTCGCCGAAGAAGCGAGCCAGAAGGAAGCGGCGCGCGTGAAGACCGAGACCGCCAGCCGCGCCAAGGCCTCGAAGCCGTCGCTGCCGCTGTGGGACTACGAAGGCGAGTACGAGGACGCCTGGTATGGCAAGGCGATCGTCAAGCGCCAGGGCAGCAAGCTGGTGATGACGTTCTCGCGCACCCCCGACCTGACCGGCGAGATGGAGCACTTCCAGCACGACACCTTCATCGTGCGCTGGAAGGAGCGCAACTTCAACGCCGACGCCTATGCGACCTTCTCGCTGGACCATGACGGCTCGATCGAGCGGATGCGGATGAAGCCGGTGTCGACCGAGACCGACTTCAGCTACGACTTCCAGGACTTGCTGTTCACGCCCGTGAAAAAGGCGAAGTAAGACCAACGAAAAACGCCCGCATGTTCGCGGGCGTTTTTCATGGAGGGGAGCTTATTTGCGCTCCCACACCTTCATCATGTCTTCCGACCCCTGCGTCCTGATCCCGTTATCCGACAGGATCGACTCGGTCGCCGCCAGTGTCGCCTGGCGCGGCAGAATCATGGTCTCGCCGTAGCGCTGGTCGAAGCGCAGCACCACCTGCTCGTCCTTCAGGTCGCGCAGCAGTTCCACCAGGTGGCGCAGGCTGCGCACCGGTTGGCCGTTCACCGATTCGATCACCGAGCCGAAGCGGTTGTTGTAGCCGCTCACCAGCTTGTGCGGGAAAAACGGCGCGCTGATCACCACCAGCTCTTCGCGCTCCGGCGTCGGCGAATCGCCGCGCTGCGTGACCAGGGGGCTGGCGTTGAAGGCATAGGCGTTCATCCCGGGCGCGCTGCCGGCGACAAAGCTCATGAATTCGCTGGTAGCGCGCGAGAAGGTGATCGGGCCGTAGATGAAGTAGGACGGATAGCCGCCGTCCAGGTCCGAGATCAATAGCGGACGCGGACCGGTGGCCGGCACCTCGACCTTCATCTGCTTGCCGCCGCGGATGATCGTCATCGGCACCTTGCCGTTCTTCGCCACCTGCTGGATGCGGTACTGGAAGCGCACGCGCAGGTTCGAGCCCAGCTTGACCATGCCCTGGTTGTCGACCGCGTACTCGCCGATATGGGTGATCACGTCCCATTCCTTCAGCGGCCAGCTGGCGTCGACCCGGTAGGGGCGGTGCACCACCGCGCCTTCAACCGATTTGTCGAGCTTGAGGAACTGGCGCAACGCCGGGTTCTCCAGCGTCTGCACGCTGTCGTGCAGCAGCGGCTTGCCGTCGTAGCGGCCGTCGGCCACGTCGCGCAGGAACAGTTCGATTTCCTCGTTGGGGATCACATAGCCGATGTTCTGGGCGTTGGTCGCGCCGGCGAAGGCCAGGCCGACCATGCGCTCGCCCGAGATCACCGGGCCGCCGCTGTTGCCGGGATTGATCGGGGCGTCGATCTGGATCCGCAGGCCCGAGCTGAAGGCGCCGTAGTTGACGAACTCCACCCGCGAGACGATGCCGGTGGTGGTCGACAGCGAGTTGCCGCCGACCGGATAGCCGTAGGCGAACACCTGCTGGCGCACGTCGGGCAGCACGGGCGCCCTCGGCACCGGTGGACGCTTGTCGAAGAAGGACGGGTCTTCCAGTTCCAGCACGGCCAGGTCGATGCCGCGCGCCAGCGCGATCACCTTGGCCGCCACCTTGTCGCCCGACTGGCTGGCCTGCACCTCGACCTGGCTCGCATAGCCGACCACGTGGGCATTGGTCAGGATGCGCTTGCCCTCGATGATGACGCCGGAACCGGTGACCGAGGCTGGCGCCGCCTTGGTCCAGGGTTTATAGGGTTCGGGGCGGCGGATCGTGGCGAAGATCTTCACCACCGAGTTCTCGACC
Organism: Massilia arenae; assembly: GCF_008014745.1. Taxonomy (GTDB): domain Bacteria; phylum Pseudomonadota; class Gammaproteobacteria; order Burkholderiales; family Burkholderiaceae_D; genus Telluria; species Telluria arenae. The sequence goes on along the minus strand of NZ_VPFD01000022.1, from coordinate 46,631 downwards.
GCGGGCAGGACCGGCGCGGGCACGGCGCTCTTGGCGGCAGGGGGCGCAACCGCGGGAGCCACGGCGGGCGCCGGGGCCGGAGCGGGGGCCGGCATGGCCTGGGCTTCGGGCGGCACGGTATCCTGGGCGTGCGCGGCGCCGCAGACGGCTAGGGCGAGGGCGGCCAGGCGCAAAGTCGGCAGAGTCTTCATGGTTTCCTTCGGTGGACGATGCAGGATGCAACTGGAAGAATAACCACAGGCGGCGCAAAAGGAAATACAAGAATCGTCGCGGAGAGAGGCGTGGCCTTCCTCCGCGACCGGGGTTCCCCGTTACTGCTTGACGAACTTGAGCGTCATGCGGTCGCTCTCGCCGATGGCGAGGTACTTTTCGCGGTCCTTGTCCTTGTTGGTCAGTACCGGCGGCAGGCTCCACACGCCTTTTTCATGGTCGGCGGTGTCCTTCGGATTGGCGTTCACCTCCGACTTGGCGGCCAGCTTGAAGCCGGCGCGTTCGGCCATGCGGATCACATACGCCTCGTGCATATAGCCGCTCGAGGCCTTGGCATCCTGCTCCATCTTGGCCGGCAGGCGATGCTCGACCACGCCCAGCACGCCGCCCGGTTTCAAGACCTTGTGCGCTTCTTTCAGGACGGTGAGCACGGCGTCGTCGCCATTGCCCAGCCAGTTGTGCAGGTTGCGGAAGGTGACCACCATGTCGACGCTGTTCGGGGCGCCCAGCGCGATGCTGCCAGGTGGCGCGAACTGGACCGGGGTCACCTTGCCGTACACGGCGCCATTGGCCGCCAGCCTGTCGCGGAAGGCCTTGCCGCCGCGGCTCTCGGCGTCCGGCACGGCGCCATACAGCTTGCCCTGGTCGCGCAGGTAGGGCGCCAGGATCTCGGTGTACCAGCCGCCGCCCGGCGACAGCTCGATCACCGTCATGGTCGGCTTGATGCCGAAGAAGGTCAGGGTTTCGTAAGGATGGCGGTAGGTGTCGCGGGCCTTGTTGGCGGCGGCGCGGTGTTCGCCGGCGATGGCGGATTTGAGGGCGTCGTCGGCGTGCGCGGCGCCGGCAAGGCCGGTTGCCAGCATCGCGGCCAGGATCAGTCGTTTCATCGTGCGAGGTCTCCGTGGTAGGTCGGACGGCAGGCGGTTCGCCGCCGTCAACCCGAAGATGATCGAACAGGCAACGTCCATAGTCAAGCGTTCCCCGTATATGCATATACGAGGAATGTTCATCGTACAGACAGTGCCTTGCACAGGCAGAGAACGTTGCATTGAGGTGGCACAAAGATTGCCTATTCAAAACGTTAAGTCGATGCTATCGTTGAGAGGTTTGCCGCGTGGCACGCAGGCAAATCCACAACAATAGCGATGTACATACAAGAGCGGCGCCGAGCTGTTTTGCGGAACCGCTGCCCGGAAGTAGGTCATTCAGGAGAACACATGGAACGCCGTACCTTTCTCAATCTCAGCAGCCTGGCCGCCGCCTCGATGCTGCTGCCATTCGGTCGCGCGATCGCTGCTGAGGAACTGGTCAGCACGATGCCCGTCGCTGCCAAGAAGGCCCTGGCCGACGTCGCGCTGAACGCCGCCACCAAGGCTGGCGCCAGCTACGCCGACGTGCGCATCGGCCGCTATCTCAACCAGTTCATCACCACCCGCGACCTGAACGTCGAGAATGTGGCCAATACCGAATCGGCCGGCGTCGGCGTGCGCGTGATCGTGAACGGCGCCTACGGCTTCGCCGCCACCTCGGACATGTCGAGCGACGGCATCGCCAACGCGGCGCGCCAGGCCGTGGCGATCGCGAAAGCCAACGCCAGGCTGCAGACCGAACCGGTGCAGCTTGCACCAGTCAAGGGCGTCGGTGAGGTTTCGTGGAGCACGCCGTACACCAAGGACTGGCGCACGGTGCCGATCGCCGAGAAGACCGACATGCTGATCGCCGCCAACAAGGCGGGCATGGAAGGCGGCGCCAACTTCATGCGCACGATGCTGTTCCAGGTGAACCAGCAGAAGTACTTCGCATCGACCGACGGCTCGTATATCGATCAGGACGTGCATCGCCTGTGGGCGCCGCTGTCGGCCACCGCGGTCGACAAGGCCACCGGCAAGTTCCGCTCGCGCGACGGCCTGAGCTCCCCGGTGGGCAAGGGCTATGAATACTTCGACGCCCGCCCTGAGCACAAGATCAAGGCCGCCGGCGGCGTCGCCACCCTGTACACCGAGACCTACGACATCGTCGAGGACGCGCGCGCCGCGGGCCGCGACGCCAAGCGCAAGCTGACCGCCAAGTCGGTCCAGCCGGGCAAGTACGACCTGATGCTGTCGCCGGAACACCTGTGGCTGACCATCCACGAGAACGTCGGCCACCCGACCGAACTCGATCGCGTGCTGGGCTACGAGGCCAACTACGCCGGCACCAGCTTCGCCACGGTCGACAAGCTCAAGTCCAAGACCTTCAAGTACGGCGCCCCGATCGTCAACCTCTACGCCGACAAGACCACCCCGGGTTCGCTGGGCGCGATCGGCTTCGACGACGAAGGCGTCAAGACCAAGCGCTGGGACATCATCAAGGACGGCATCCTGGTCAACTTCCAGGCCACGCGCGACCAGGCCCACATCATCGGCGAGAAGGAATCGCACGGCTGCTCGTACGCGGACGGCTGGAACACGGTGCAATTCCAGCGCATGCCGAACGTGTCGCTGGCGCCGGGCAAGGCCAAGCTGACCCCGGACGAGATGGTCAAGGGCATCAAGAAGGGCATCTACATCATCGGCGACGGTTCGTTCTCGATCGACCAGCAGCGCTACAACTCGCAGTTCGGCGGCCAGCTGTTCTTCGAGATCAAGGACGGCAAGATCGGCCAGATGCTGGAAGACGTGGCCTACCAGTCGAACACCCAGGAATTCTGGGGCGGCTGCAGCGCCATCTGCGACGAGCGCGACTGGCGCATGGGCGGCTCCTTCTTCGACGGTAAGGGACAGCCGCCGCAGATCAGCATCGTCTCGCACGGTTCGTCGACCGCGCGCTTCAACGGCATCAACGTGATCAACACCGCTCGCAAGATCGGCTAAGGCAGGAACGCACATGAGCATCTTGACCCAGGAACAAACGAAAAAGATCAGCGACCGCGTGATGTCGCTGTCCAAGGCCGACGAGTGCATCGTCAACATCGAAGGCAGCCGCATCGGCAATATCCGCTTCGCCCGTAACGCCGTCTCGACCGCCGGCCTGGCCGACGACACCCGCGTGCAAGTGCAGGTCGCCTTCGGCAAGAAGCAGGGCACGGCCACCATCAACGAGTTCGACGACAAGTCGATCGAGCGCGCCGTGCGCCGCGCCGAAGACCTGGCCAAGCTGGCGCCGGACAATCCGGAGTTCATCCCGGCGATCGCCAAGACCGCCTATAAACCGTCGGACACCTTCGTCCAGAAGACCGCCGACATCGATCCGGAATACCGCGCGCAAGCCGCCGCCTACGCCATCGAAGGTTGCCGCAAGCGCGGCCTGGTCTCGGCCGGCTTCTTCACCGACCGCACCAGTTTCGAGACCATCGCCAACTCGAACGGCCTGTTCGGCCACCAGGATTCGAGCTCGCTCGACTTCACCCTGACCGTGCGTACCGAAGACGGCCGCGGTTCGGGCTGGGTCAAGCGTTCCGCGCGCGACGTCACCAAGTTCGATCCGCGCGAAGCAGCCGAGATCGCGATCGAGAAAGCACTGCGCTCGGTCGACGCCAAGGCGCTGGAGCCGGGCCGCTACACCGTGATCATGGAGCCGGCCGCGACCTCAGACCTGCTGTCCTTCATGCTGGGCGGCTTCGACGCGCGCCGCGCCGACGAGGGCCGCAGCTTCCTGTCCAAGGCAGGCGGCAAGAACCGCCTGGGCGACAAGCTGTTCGACAGCCAGGTCAATATCTGGTCCGACCCGTGGGACAAGGACGTCGCCGTGCTGCCGTGGGACGACAATATGCTGCCGCGCGAACGCGTCGAACTGGTCAAGGACGGCAAGATCAATGCCCTCGACTACTCGCGCTTCTGGGCGCAGCAAAAGAACCAGCGCGCGGTGGGCGCGGCCGGCAACATCATCATGGCCGGTACCAACAAGACCACCGAAGAGCTGATCGCCAACACCAAGAAGGGCGTGCTGGTCACCCGCACCTGGTACATCCGCATGGTGGACCCGCAATCGGTGCTGCTGACCGGCCTGACGCGCGACGGCACCTTCTACGTCGAAAACGGCAAGATCAAGCATCCGATCAAGAACTTCCGTTTCAACGAGAGCCCGGTCTCGATGCTGAACAATATCGAGGAAATCGGCAAGCCGGCAGTGATCGGGGCCGACGAAGCGCGTTACTCGATGCTGATCCCGGCGATGAAGATCCGCGACTTCAACTTCACGTCGCTGTCGGACGCCGTCTAAGACCGCGCCCTCGGCACACCGTCTTTCCCGCGCAGGCGGGAACCCAAGTTTCTCAGCGCAGTGGCCGCTCATGCAAACTTAGGTTCCCGCCTCCGCGGGAACGACGGGTACACGCTAACAATTAGTGTGAACGCAAACGGATAACATAATGGAACGTCGTAAATTCCTGCAGATCGGCGCCGGCACTGCCGGCGCCATGCTCATTCCGGTCTTCGGCAACGCGATCGCGGCCGAAGACCTGCTCAAACCAATGGCGGCAAGCGCCAAGAAGGTCCTGGCCGATACCGCGATGGGCGCGGCCACGCAAGCCGGCGCGTCGTACTGCGACGTGCGCATCGGCCGCTACCTGAACCAGTTCATCATCACGCGCGACCTGAACGTCGAGAGCATCAACAACACCGAATCGAGGGGTGTCGGCATCCGCGTGATCGCCGACGGCGCCTACGGTTTTGCTTCGACCAACAGCATGACCGCGGACGGCATCGCCCAGGCCGCGCGCCAGGCGGTGGCGATCGCCAAGGCCAACGCCAGGCTGCAGACCGAGCCGGTACGCCTGGCGCCGGTGAAGGGCGTCGGCGAAGTGGCGTGGGCCACGCCGATCAAGAAGGATTGGCGCACCTTGCCGGTCAAGGAAAAGGCCGACATGCTGATCGCCGCCAACAAGGCCGGCCTGGATGCGGGCGCGAACTTCATGACCGCCTCGCTGTTCCAGATCAACCAGCAAAAATACTTCGCATCGACCGACGGCTCCTACATCGACCAGGACGTGCACCGCCTGTGGGCCCCGATCAATGCCACCGCGGTCGACAAGGCCACCGGCAAGTTCCGCTCGCGCGGCGGCCTGGGCGCCCCGGCCTCGATGGGCTATGAATATTTCGACGCCCGCGCCGAGGACAAGGTGCGCGCCGCCGGCGGCGTCACCACGCTGTACACCAAGTCCTACGACATCATCGAGGATGCGCGCCTGGCCGGCAAGCAGGCACGCGAGAAGCTCAGCGCCAAGTCGGTCGAGCCGGGCAAGTACGACCTGGTGCTCTCGCCCGAACACCTGTTCCTGACCATTCACGAGAACGTCGGCCACCCGACGGAACTGGACCGCGTGCTCGGCTATGAGGCCAACTATGCCGGCACCAGCTTCGTGGGTCTCGACAAGTGGCAGAGCAAGAAATTCAAGTATGGCGCCGAGCGCGTCAACTTCGTGGCAGACCGCACCACGCCGGGCTCGCTGGGCCTGATCGGTTACGACGACGAGGGCGTGCCGGCCAAGCAGTGGGACATCATCCGCGACGGCATCCTGGTCAACTACCAGGCCACGCGCGACCAGGCCCACATCATCGGCGAGAAGGAATCGCACGGCTGCTCGTATGCCGACAGCTGGAGCACGGTGCAGTTCCAGCGCATGCCGAACGTGTCGCTGGAGCCGGGCAAAGCCAGGTTGACACCAGATGAGATGGTCAAGGACGTCAAGAAGGGCATCTACATCCTGGGCCGCGGCTCCTACTCGATCGACCAGCAGCGCTACAACTTCCAGTTCGGCGGTACGCTGTACTACGAGATCAAGAACGGCAAGATCACCGGCCCGCTCGAAGACGTGGCCTACCAGGCGAACACCCAGGAATTCTGGAACGCCTGCTCGGCCATCTGCGACGAGCGCGATTGGCGCATGGGCGGCTCCTTCTTCGACGGCAAGGGCCAGCCGAGCCAGGTGAGCGCGGTGTCGCACGGATCGAGCACCACCCGCTTCAACGGCATCAACGTCATCAATACCGCACGCAAGATCGGATAAGGAGACCAGGATGAAAACCCTGAACCAGGAACAAGCAAAGAAAATCACCGATCGCGTGCTGTCGCTGTCGAAAGCCGACGAGTGCACGGTGCAGATCGGCGGCAGCCGGGTTGGCAATGTGCGCTTCGCGCGCAATAGCGTGTCGACCGCCGGCCTGACCGAAGACATGCAGCTGGTGGTGCGCGTGGCCTTCGGCAAGCGCAGCGGCACTGCCGTGATCAACGAATTCGATGACAAGTCGCTCGAGCGGGCGGTACGCCGCGCCGAGGAGCTGGCCAAGCTGGCGCCGGAAAATCCGGAATTCATGCCGGCCATCGCCAAGCAGGAGTACCGCGCCACCAATACCTTCGTCACCAAGACCGCGGCTATCGATCCGGACTTCCGGGCCGATGTCGCGGCGACCGCCATCGAACTGGCGCGCAAGAACAAGCTCGTCACCGCGGGCTTCTTCACCGACCGCACGAGCTTTACGACCATCGCCAACTCGAACGGCGTGTTCGGCCACCAGGACTTCACCGACCTGTCGTTCAGCCTCACCGCGCGCACCGAAGACGGCCGCGGTTCGGGCTGGGTGACCCGCTCGGCGGTCGATGCGGCGCGTTTCGATGCGCGTGAAGCGTCGGAAGTCGCGATCGAGAAGGCGCTGCGTTCGGTCGAGGCGCGTGCGCTGGAACCGGGCCGCTACACCGTGATCCTGGAACCTGCGGCGACCTCGGAAATCCTCGGCAATATGTTCAGTGCCTTCGACGCGCGCTCGGCCGACGAGGGCCGCAGCTTCCTGTCGAAAGCGGGCGGCAAGAACCGCCTGGGCGACAAGCTGTTCGACAGCCAGGTAAATGTCTGGGCCGATCCGTGGGACAAGGACGTGCCGGTCTCGCCATGGGATGAGGAATCGCTGCTGGCGCGCGAGCGCACCCAGTTGATCAAGGATGGCCGCATCGCCTCGCTCGACTACTCGCGCTACTGGGCCCAGAAGATGGGCAAGCGCGCCACCGCGGGCCACGGCAATATGATCATGGAAGGCGGCACCAAGTCGCTGGAAGAGCTGATCGCGGGCACCAAGAAGGGCATCGTGGTCACTCGCACCTGGTATATCCGCATGGTCGATCCACAGTCGCTGCTGCTCACGGGCCTGACCCGCGACGGCACCTTCTATGTCGAGAACGGCAAGATCAAGTACCCGCTCAAGAACTTCCGCTTCAACGAGAGCCCGGTCACGATCCTGAACAATATCGACGAACTGGGCAAGCCGCAGATCATCGGTGGCGACGAAGTGCCGTTCCAGATGGTGCTGCCGCCGATGAAGGTGCGCGACTTCAACTTCACCTCGCTGTCCGACGCGGTCTAACGACCAAGCGTTTATTTACATGGCAAGTTACGACTTCTACTTCACACGCCTGATGTATGAATCGGGCAACTGGGACGTAGATATCCGCATGCCCAGCAACGTGCTGAACTCCCTGGTGGAGTACACCACGTTGCGGGTGGATACGACCGAGCGCATGGTGGCCCTGTCGGATCCGAAGATGCTGCAGGCCCCGTTCTGCTACCTGGCCGGTCACAAGCTGGTGCAGTTCACCCCGGCGGAACGGAGCAATTTCGAGAAGTACGTGCGCGGCGGCGGCTTCGTCTTCGTGGACGACTGCAACCACGACATCGACGGCCTGTTCGCCAAGTCGTTCGAGGCAGAGATGGCGAAGATCTTCGGCGCCCAGGCGCTCAAGAAGATCCCGAACAACCATCCGCTGTACTCGTGCTTCTTCAAGTTCGAGGATGGGCCACCGACGACGTCGATGGAACTCAACGGCTGGGGCGACGACCTGGTGCACGAGTACCTGAAGGCGATCGAGATCGGTGGCCGCGTGCGCGTGCTGTACTCGAACAAGGACTATGGCTGCGAGTGGGATTACGACTTCCGCAACAAGCGTTTTCTCGCGGTCGACAACACCCGCTTCGCGGTGAACATCATTCAATATGCGTTGGGAGCATGACCAGTGTCGCAACAAGATGCAGTAGCGTGGAATGAACAGGATATCGCCGCCCTGACGGCGAAAGTGGGTGCGCTGAAGGCCAGCATGGCGCGTGTGATCATCGGCCAGGAAGAGGTGGTCGACCTGCTCGTGACCTGCCTGCTGGCAGGCGGCCACGCGCTGGTCGAAGGCGTGCCGGGGCTGGGCAAGACCCTGCTCGTCAAGTCGCTGTCGCAAGCCACCGACATGCAGTTCCGCCGGGTGCAGTTCACGCCCGACCTGATGCCGTCGGATATCGTCGGCACCGAGATCCTGGAAGAAGACGCGAACACCCGCCAGCGCGTGTTCCGCTTCCAGCCCGGACCGGTATTCACCCAGGTGCTGCTGGCCGACGAGATCAACCGCGCCCCGCCCAAGACCCAGTCGGCGCTGCTGGAGGCGATGCAGGAACGCTCGGTGACCTTCGCCGGCCAGACCCACAAGCTGCCGCGCCCCTTCTTCGTGCTGGCGACGCAGAACCCGATCGAGCAGGCCGGCACCTATCCGCTGCCCGAGGCCCAGCTCGACCGCTTTTTGCTGCGCATCGACGTGGTCTATCCGACCGAGGACGAAGAAGTGCTGATGGTCTCGCGCACCACTCACGCGGGCCTCTCGGACGCCGAACCGGTGATGGACGTCGAGACGCTGCTGCGCCTGCAGCAGCTGGTGCGCGACATCGAGATCGGCGACCACCTGGTGCGCTATGCGACGCGCCTGGTACGCGCAACGCGCCCGAGCGAGACCACGGTCGACGCGGTGAAAAAGCACATCGGCTGGGGTGCCGGCCCGCGCGCCGGCCAGGCGCTGGTGCTGGCATCCAAGGCGCGCGCGCTGATGCAAGGCCGCCTGGCGGTGACCCGCGACGACATCGGGGCCATGCTGCTGCCGGTGCTGGCGCACCGCGTGCTGCGCAACTTCGAGGCCGAAGCCGACGGCATCGCCATCGCCGACGTGCTGCAGGCCCTGCGCAACGAAGTCAAGGTGCCGTAAGCGGCTTTCGTACCATGTCGCTTGCGAACACCGCGCTGATCGCGCATACAAGGAAGCTCGACCTCGTCATCCGCCACGTGCTGGCCGGCCTGGGCCACGGCATCCACGCCGGGCGCGAACGCGGGGCGGGTGTCGAGTTCTCGGAGTACCGCGCCTATGTGCCCGGCGACGAGTGGCGCCGCGTCGACTGGAAACTGGCAGGGCGCGCCGACCGCTACTTCGTGCGCGAGGCCGAGCGCGACAGCCATGTGGCGGTCTGGCTGGTGCTCGATGCCAGCGCTTCGATGGCCGAACCAAGCCGCAGCGCCCCCGGCCTCGACAAGCTCGCCTACGCGCGCATGCTGCTCGGCTGCGTCGCCGCGATCGCGCAGCGCCAGGGAGATGCCTTCGGCCTGGTGGTGCTCGGCGGCGGCAAAGCGGCGTTTACGCCGGCCCTGCGCGGACCGCGCCACCTGCAGCGCGTGCTGTCCCAACTCCAGCGCGCCGAACCGGATGGCGAGTTGCCGGACACCGCGACCCTGAAGGCGAGCCTGCACTTCGCCCAGTCGCCGAGCGCGATCTATGCGGCCAGTGATCTGCTCGACTGGCCGTCGCCGCTGTCGGTGGCCCTGACGCGGCTGCGCCAGATGCGCCACGACGTGCGCGTGCTGGGCCTGCAGACCCAGGCCGAGGTCGACGCCAGCTTTTCCAGCGAGCTGGCCTATCGCGACCCGGAACGTCAAGAGGGCGTGTTCCGCTTCGGCGCCGACCTGAAGGAAGGCTACCGCCGCAACCGCGAAGCCCACTTCGGCGCCGTCACGGCGCAGTGCCGCAAGAACGATATGCCGCTGACGCTGGCCGCGATCGAGCAGTCGCCGATCGAGGTGTTGCGGCGCTGGTTGCGGCGTCCCGGAAGGTAACTCATGAATGCACTCTGGTGGCTCGCGCTGCCTGTCCTCCTTTTGCCGATCTGGTGGCACCGCAAGAAGCGCGTGCAGAACCAGGCGGCGCCGATGGCGACCGCGCGCTTCCTGCCTCGCACCGAGCCGCGCCAGACCCGCGTCTGGCGTTGGAGCGATCCTCTGTTGCTGTTGCTTCGTTGTCTGTTGTTGGCCACTCTCATCGCCTGGCTGGCCGACCCGGTCTATCCGTGGCGCGGCGATACGGTCGTGGTGACGCAAGGCGCCGACCCGGCGTGGGTCGAGCGCGAAGCAACGCAAGCCGGCCTGGCGAACGCCGAGCGCGTCACGCTGCCCGCCGCACAGGCCCTGGGCTGGGTGCATACGCACGAGCGTGAGTGGCAGTCGGACGCGCGCCTGCTGGTGCTGGGCGACGTGCCGATGCCGGCGGCGAAGCCGGCGTTCGGCCGTGCGGTCGAGGTGCGTACCCAGGCCGCCGCGCCAGTCAAGATCGAACGCCACGTCTACATCGCCAGCGAGCGTGCGGCCGAGTGGCGCCGCATGTTCGCGGCGCAGGGTGGTCCCGAGACCGTCATCGTCGATGACGCGCCGGGCGCCGCAACCTCGCTGATCGTCTGGGACCGTGCCGAAGCGCCGCCCGCCGCGCTGCGCGCGCCGTTGTGGTGGGTGACGCAGCCGTCGGTCTTCCCCGAGCTGGCCAAGTCAGGCGCAGTCGACGGCCTGCGCTACGCCGACAGCGCGCGCGGCCGCTTGTGGCATCATGCCGATTGGCCCCCACATGACGCGGATGCCGCGCGTGCGCTGCTCGACGATTGGCAGCAGCTGCACCTAGGTCCGCGCCACTTTACGCTGGCGCCGCAGACGTTCGCGGCGGTCGATGGCGCCAACGCACCTGCACCGAGCGGCGCGCTGCGCAGTGTCCTGCTGGCCATCCTGGCCGCACTTTTTGTACTGGAAAGGAGTCTCACGCATGCACGGAGGCGTTGAGATCACCAAACGGGTATGGCGCGCAGCCCAGCTGCGCCGCCTGCCGCTGTGGATACTGGGCGCGCTGCCATGGCTGGCGATTCCTTCGGGACCGGGCCTGCTGGCCTGGGCCGGCTGGTGCGCGCTGGACTGGGTCAAGCTGCGCCGCCGCGTCACCTTCGAGTGGACCGCCTGGCTGGACGGCGCCGTGCCCGAGATGGAAGACAGCGCGGCCCTGCTCGAGGCGGCCGATTCCCCGATCGCCCGCCTGCAGCAGCAACGCCTGTTCGACCGCCTGGACGCCGTCATCTCGCCGGCCCAGCTGCGCCAGATTGTCGCGCGCTATGTGTCAAGCGGGTATCCGATCATCCTGGTCAGCGCGGTGCTGGCAGGGATGGTGTGGTATGCAACCACCAGGCCGTCGGATGGCTCGGCCCCTGTGGCGCCGAGCCCGGTCGGCAGCGCGACCGCGGCCACGCTGGCCGGGCTCACGATCAAGCTGGCGCCGCCGGCCTATACCGGCGTCAAACCATCCGAATCCAGCCCGGGCGACCTGCAGGCGCCGGAACAGACCGTCGTCAGCTGGTGCCTGAAGGACGGCACGGCGGGCAACAACAAGATTGAGCTGGGCAATGGCCAGGTTCTGGAACCGGGCAAGGAGTGCGCACGCTGGACCGCCACCGAGTCGGTGGTGTGGCGCTGGCGCGGAAATCGTCACACACTGCGAGTCGTCCCCGACCAGCCGCCCGAGATCACGATCGCTGCGCCAACCCAGATGATCCAGGACCTGCGCGAGAACGCGACCGGCACCGCGATGGCGATCCAGATCCGCGACGACTACGCGATCCGGCGCGCCACCCTGCACATGACGCTGGCGCGCGGCAGCGGCGAGAACGTCAAGTTCACCGACCGCGAGATGCCGCTGCCGGCCTCCAGCGATCCGAAGCGGCGCGACTGGTCGAAGCAGTGGTCGCTCACCGAACTGGAAATGGAACCGGGCGACGAGCTGTATTTCTTCGTGCGCGCGACCGACAACGCCGGCCGTCCCCAGACCGTGCAGTCGCCTACCTACACCGTGCGCCGGCCTGCGCCGGAACAGGAGGCGGAAGAAGAGAGCGCGGCGATGCCGTCGCTGGTCAAGCCGGCTTCGCTGCGCAGCCAGCGCCAGATCATCATCGACACCGAACAGCTGATCGCCGATATGCGCGGCACGAAGATGGCAGCCGATGACGTGCGCGACCGCAGCGAACGCATCGCCAACGACCAGGCGCAACTGCGCCGGCGCTATGGCCAGTTCCTGGGCGAGGAATCGTCGCTGTTCGCCGACAACGCCAGCTCCGGCATGGCCGGCGCGCAAAAAGCGGACGACCATGACGATCACGAAGGCCATGACCATGGCCCGGGCGAGCATCCGCACGAGGAAGGCCACGACCACGGCAGCGCCAACACCCGCAAGAGCGCGATCCGCAACGAAACCCAGCACATCCTGGAAACCTACGGCCACGCCCACGACGAGGCCGAGAACGCGACGATGTACGATGAAGGCACCAAGAAGGTGCTGCGCCGCGCGCTGGTGGCGATGTGGGATGCCGAGAAGTCGCTGCGCGCCATCGTACCGAAGACCGCCTTGCCGCCCGAGCACAAGGCACTGGAAGCGATCAAGGAGTTGCAGCAGGCCGAACGCATCTACCTGCACAAGACCGCCTTCATCCCGCCGCCGATCAAGGAAGAAAAACGCATGACCGGCGAGATGGTGGGCGCCGCCAGCTACCGCCGTGAACAGGCCGGGGAGGGTTCGCCGTTGCCGGAAGAGCTGCGCGCATTGGTGGCCACCCTGTCCGGCGAAGCCGCATTGCCGTCGCTGTGGATGCGCACCGCCAACGACTGGGTGCGTACGCGCCTGAAAGACGACGAACAGCGCCTGGCCGCCCAGCGCGCGATCCAGGACGTGGCCGACGGCTGCATCGCCTGCCGGCCGGTGCTGCGCGCCTGGCTGCGCACCGGCGCCGGCGAGGGCCAGGTGCTGCTGCAGGCCAGCAGCAAGGTGGAGACCCCGTTCGCGCGTCACTGGCGCGAGGCGGGCGCGCCATGAACCAGACCCTGCTCATTGACCCCATCATCGGCCTGATCGCCCTGGCCGGCATCGTCAGCGCCGCGCTCTACCTGCGCCGCAGCCAGTGGCTGGACGCGCTGCTGATCGTCGTCGCGGCCACCGCCCTAGGCCTGTTCGCGGCCGACCTGCGCGTGCCGGGCGAGGCCGGCCGCACGCTTGCTGTCGACCCGGCCGCACCACCGCGATCGCTGGAAGGGGTGAATGCCTTGCGCCTCGAAGGTGATGGCCTGCGCGCCGCCGCATGGAACGATCTGCCGGCCCTGCCGCTCGCCTGGCAGGCGCCGAAGGGCGGTGCGCTGCGCCTCGACTTCCCGAGCCAGGTGGCCCTGGGCCGCCTGTTCACCCTGACGGTCGAGCGCGAAGACAAGACCGAAGCCCGCCTGGAACTGCTGGCCGAGAACGGTCAGCCGATCGCGCGGGCGCGCGGTGCGGGCAAGCTGACCGTCGAGTGGATGCCGCCGGTGGCCGAGCGCGTCGTCCTCAGGGCGCGCCTGCTGGATGCGAAGGACAAGGTGATCGCCGAAGGCCCGGTGCCGTTCACCGTGCATGAGCCGGTCCAGTTGCAAGTCGTCGGCCGCTTCGGCGCGCCATCGTTCGACCTGCGCGTGCTGAACGACTTGATGGCCGGCAGCGGCGCGCTGCTCGACTGGCAGGTCACGCTGGGCCGCGACGTCACCCGCACCGAGGCGCCGCGCGAAGAGATGACTGCGCCGAACCTGATGGTGATCGATGCCGCCCGCTTCGAGCGCATGGGCGCCGGCGAACGCGCGTCCCTCCTCAAGCGCGTGGCCGACGGCATGCCGTTGCTGGTGCTGGGCGGGAATGCGAACGATCCGGGCGTCTGGTCGCGCACCCTGCAATTGCCGCTGCGCGTGCAGCCGCTGGGCGGCATGCTCGATGCGCCGCTGGAGATGCCGCTGGCGCCGATGCTGCCGACGGCGCGCGACGCCGGACCCTGGACCGGATCCGACGACAAGGTCTGGACCCGCGACTGGCAAAAGGGGCGCATCGCCTGGCTGGGCGTGAGCGAATGGCATCGCCACGCGATCGCCGAACCGCGCAAGCTGGCGCTGTGGTGGCAGGGTGTGCTTGACCGCGTCGGCGTCGAGCGCCGTCAGGAGACCGAATGGCTGGCTCCCGCCGAGATGCCACTGCCCGGACAGCGCCTGGAAGTCTGCGCCCGCGGCGTCGATGGCGAGGTCGCTTTCCCCCAACTGAAGCAGGCCTTGCGCTGGCAGGCCCGCGCCGATCGCATCGATGCTTCCTGCGTTGCACTGTGGCCGCAGAAGTCCGGCTGGCTACAGATCGCGGACCGCAAGGCGGGCGCGCATGCCGTCTACGTATATGCTGCGAACGACTGGCCGCAATGGCAGGCCATGCAACAGCGCGATGCGACGGCTCGTTACGCTGCCCGCACGCCGCTCACTGCCCAGGAAGGACCAACACGCCCGATGCCGGCCTGGCCGTTCGCCCTGGCCTTTGCCGTGGCGATGCTGTCGCTGTGGTGGCGCGAGCGCCGCTGATACGCCCTGGAGTCGCCCACGCGCGACTCCGTTGTTTCTCCTGCCAGGTTGGAGGATCAGGCAGGAACTCCAGAGGAACAGGCATTCGTGCCGGATCGGCCCACGTCTACCATCTGCGGAGCTCGATCCTGATTTTTTCGACTGGACCTGACTCCCATGCCCCGAACCCTGAACGCATTGCGGCAACAGCTGGTCGAGTGCCTGCTCCGCGCGACGTCCGGCGACGGCCTGCACGTGACAAAGGTGCCGAAACTGAAGCTGGTCCGCGTCTCCGGCCCGACCGCCCTGGGCCAGGTGCTGTACCAGCCCGGTTTGTGCCTGCTGGCGCAGGGATCGAAACAGCTGCTCGTGGGCGATACCCGCATCGTCCACGACAGCGCACGCCATATGGTGTTCGCGCACGACGTCCGGGTGTCGGGGCAGGTGGCCCAGGCGTCGCCCGAGAAACCGTATCTGTGCGTCTGGCTCGACATCGATCCCACGGTGATCGCGAGCCTGCTGCTGGAAGATGCGCAGCAGGCCGCGCCGTTGCCGGTGGGCGTGGATGCCACCTTCGGCATCCATACCGCCAGCACCGACGACGACCTGCTCGACGCCGTGCTGCGCTTGTGCCGGCTGCTCGAGACGCCGCGCCATATTCGCCAGCTGGCGCCCCTGGTCTACCGTGAAATCATGTATCGCCTCCTGATCGGCGAAGGGGGCTGGCAGCTGGCGCATTTCATGACGCCCGGCACCCAGCCGCACCGCATCCGGCTGGCGGCCCAGCAGATCACGCTGCGCTACAGGGAGCCGCTGCGCATGGAAGAGATCGCGCAGGCGGCGAATATGAGCCAGTCGTCGCTGCATCATCACTTCAAGCTGGCCACCAGGATGACGCCCCTGCAATACCAGAAGCAGCTGCGCCTGCAGGAGGCGCGCCGTTTACTGGTGTTCGAGGCGGCCACCGTGGCCAGCGCGGCGCACCGGGTCGGCTACGAAAGCGCCTCGCAATTCAGCCGCGAGTACACGCGCGCCTTCGGCATCAGTCCCTCGCAGGACGTGCGCGAGCTGCGTTCCTTCCTGTTGCAGCCCGCGTCCGGCGCGCCGGACGGCTAGAACGTATAGTCCGCCTTCACGTAGGCCGAGCGCCCGTTCATGCCGAACGGGCAGGTCTCCCAGCAGTGCGTGAAGCCCATCTGCGGGAAGGGCGCCGCGCGCTCGGGATTCCAGCGCGTCGGATAGGTGTCGAAAAGGTTGTTCAAGCCCGCCGACAGCGCCAGGTTCTTGTTGAAGGCATAGCGACCGGTCAGGTCGACGATCCACTTCGCTTCCCAGGTCTGCACGAACGGCGCAGTAAAGCCCTGGCCCTGCACCTCGCCGAAGTAGTTGGCGCGCGCCGTCAGGTTCCACGGTCCCGTGGTGTAGTCGGCCGACACCACGTGGTGCTTGCGCGGCTGGCCGCGTTCGATCAGCGTCACCTGGGCGTCGTCGAACAGCTGGGCGCCGGTGAGCACCGGCGACTGCGAGTGACGGTCGTCGACCTCGGTCTTGTTGAAGCCCAACTGGCCGGACAGCACCAGGGTCGAGCCCTGACCCTTGATGGTCTGCTGCGCCACCAGATCCAGGCCGGTGGTGGTGGTGTCGATCGCATTGGTGAAGAACTGGGCCTGGCCCACGCGTAGCGGGTCGAGGATGTTGCGGATCGGGCAGGCGGCCGGCGTCGCGCAGGGGCCGGACTCGGGCGCGATATTGCTGGAGAAGACGATGCGGTCGTCGATCCTGGTGCGATACACGTCGGCCGTGAGCGAGAAGCCCTGGGTCGGGCGCAGGATCATGCCGATGCTGGCGCTTTTCGAGGTTTCTTCCTGCAGCGGCGCGATGCCGAAGGCGCGCGTGACGGCACTGTCTTCGCGCGCGGTCAGGGTCTCGGTCAGCACGCCGGCGGCGTTCAGGTTGGTCGAGACCGAGCTGTAGAACTTCTGCTGCACGCCCGGCGCGCGAAAGCCGGTCGAGGCGCTGCCGCGGATGCCGACCGTACGGCTCGGATCCCAGCGCAGGCTCAGTTTGCCGATGGTGGTGTTGCCGAAGTCCGAGTAGCGTTCGTGGCGCGCCGCGGCGCCGAGCGTGACGTTGGCGCCGAACTTGCGCTCCAGGTCCAGGTAGTAGGCGGTGTTGTGGCGGCCCTCGTCGACCGCCGTGCTCGGGGTGTAGCCGGGGAAGCCCTGGATGCCCGAGGCGGCGATGCCGCCGTTCTGGTCGCGGATGATGATGGCGGGATTGTTGGTGCGGCCGTACTGGTACGAGACCGGATCGCCGGCCTCGATCTCGTAGTTATCGCGCCGCCATTCGAAGCCGGCGGCCACGAACAGCTCGCCGCCCAGCACGTTCACCGGGCCCTTGAAATCGAGGTTGAAGGTGGTCTGCTCGAACTTGAGCGTGCCGGTGTCGGCCGACGTCGGCGACTCGCCGTTCTCGTACCAGTAGCTGACGTTGATCGAGTTCCGTTCGTGGAACTTGAGCTGGCTGCGGCCGTGGTTGACGCTGGCGTCGGCGTTCCAGCCGTTCGGCAGGTCGTGGCGGTAGCCGACGGCGAGCGAGGCATCCTGCACCGTGGTCACGATATTCGGCAGGAAGCCGTTCGGATAGATCTCGGGCACGTTGCGCGAGTCTTCGGCCGGGCGGAAGAAGCCGCCCGAATCGCCCTTGCGCTTGGAGGCGCCGCCGAAGGCATACAGTTCGCCGCCGGCGGTCGGGATGGCCGAATTCAGCCACAGATAATAGTCTTTCGCGTTGCTGTCGCCGAGGCGCTGGGTCACGCGCGGCGGGCTGACGCGCAGGGTGTCCGGGCCGGCGCGATTGGTCTCGTCGCGCTTGCGCGCCTCGACCGACAGGTTCAGGTAGCCGCCGTCTGCCCCCAGCGCGAAACCGCGGTTGGCGCTGGCCGAATAGGTGTCGCCGTCGCCTTCGTCGGTGGTGCCGGCGCTAGCGCTCAGGGTGCCGTTGCCGGCGCCCTTCTTGAGGATAATGTTGATGACGCCTGCGATCGCGTCCGAGCCGTACTGCGCCGCGGCGCCGTCGCGCAGCACCTCGATCGACTGGATCGCCGACAGCGGGATCGCATTGATGTCGGTGCCGGCCGAGCCGCGGCCGATGGTCTGCTGCACGTTGACCAGGGCTTGCTGGTGGCGGCGCTTGCCGTTGATGAGCACCAGCAGCTGGTCCGGGCCCAGGCCGCGCAGGGTGGCGGGGCGGATGATGTCGGTGCCGTCGCTCACGAAGGTGCTGGTGAAGTTGAACGAGGGGTCGAGGTCTTGCAGCACCTTGCCCAGTTCGAGCGTGCCGGCGGACTGGATGTCCTTGCTGTTGATGAGGCCCACCGGGACCGCGGTATCGAGCGCGGTCTTGGCCTGGGTGCGCGAGCCGAGCACCACGACTTGCGACATGCTGCTGTCCGTCTCCTGGGCGCTAACGGGCGCCAGTGCCGCCATCAGTGCCGACGCCAGCAGGGCGCGTTGCCGCAGTATTTTCTTGTTCAACTTCATGGTCATCCTCTACCCCCTGCAATGAGTTTTGTCATGTCATCCGCTTGTTCGGATGTCATTTGATGTTAGCAATGGGATATGTCCGTACACTACGAAGATATTGAAATAAGTAAATACGAAGGTGAATAAGCGGGATGTCCGTGGTGCAAAAGAGACGTACTCCTGCAGTTCACGACATTTTCATGAGTGTCGGGTAATGCATTGAGAATAAAGAAGTTTTTGATGAGAAATGTTGTAGAAAAGAGTTTGCTGGATTGTTACGTTCTCTAACAAGATTTCCAGTGGTGTGCTGCCGAGGGGCTTTAGCATAGGTCTCAAGACGGCGCTTTCGCCGCACTTCGTAGGCAGCCACATCATGATCCAACGACGAATCGACGAGCGGTCCGCGCTCGCTACCGAATATGCGTTGTTCCTGGCCGAGACGCGTGGCGTGTCGGCGGGGCTGGTGTACCTCGAGAGCTGCAATGTCTCACAAGAGATCCTGCTGCGCGCCATGCAGGATCCCGCCGCCCGCCGCAACCGCGAGCGGCGCCAACGGCAACGGAACGACTAGATGAATATCACCCAGCTATGCAAGCGCTACGGCCTGGAACACCACGGCAGCCTCGAAAGCGCCTGGGACGCCCACGGGCCGACCGGCATCGTGCTGATGCAGCTCTGGCACGCTCCCAACCAGAAGATCGATGATCATCCACTGCCCGGCGCGCAACTGCGGGTGCGCTGCATGGATGCCGGCCAGGACGGGGAAGCGGATGAAGAGGCGCATGCCGCCCGCGTGCGCAGCATCGCGGCGGTCGAGAAGGGCGCGCGCGGCTTTGCCGCTATGTCGATCCCGCCGAGCCAGTCGCGTGGCGCCGGCGCCTGGGCCAAGTATGCCAACCTCGAACGGGTATTCCCGGTGCTGGGGCTGGAGCGCGAACCCTGTGGCGCGGTGTTCGCGGTGCTCGGCGCGCCGGTGCCGGCGTCCGAACTGGGCGTCAGCGGCCACCTGCCGGGCCGCCGCCCGCCCACGCCGCGCCACAAGATCACGAGTGGTCGCGCATCCACTCTTTCAGGCCGTTGACCCAGTCCTTGGCCGGCAGGTTCAGGCGTCGCTTGATCTCGCCGGCGCGCTCGTACAGGACCGCGAAGTCGATCTCGGGCGCATCCTTGAAGGCCAGCACCACCACATTGGCGTCGTGCACCTCGGGCAGCCAGGCGACGGCGTCGAAGACCTGCTCCATGTTGAGGAAGTTCTTGTCGTAGTTGCTGAAGTCGCCGAACACATTGGCGGTCATGAGGCCGCCCGGCGCCAGGCAATCGCGGCAGCCCTGGTAGAACTCGACCGAGTCGAGCACCGGGCCGCGCGCGTCCTGGTCGTACAGGTCGACCTGCAGCACGTCGAACTTGCCGTGGTTGCCGCGATCGAGCACGAAGTCCAGCGCATTCATTTCGCGCACGTCCAGGCGGGCATCGTTGTCGGGCAGGCCGAACAGCGCGCGGCAGATTGCGATCACATTGGGATTGAGTTCGACCGCCGTGACCTTCGCCTCGGGAATGCGCTGGTAGCAGAACTTGGTGAGCGCGGCGCTGCCCAGCCCGAGCTGGGCGATGCGGCGCGGTGCGCGCTGGAACAGCGTCCACATCATCATCATCTGCACGTATTCGAGCTCGATCGTGTCCGGCTTGGCGATGCGCATCGCGCCCTGCACCCAGGAGGTGCCGAGGTGCAGGAAGCGCACGCCTTCGAATTCGTCGATGGTGGCGGGCGGATGGCCGGGCTGGGCGAAGCGGGGATCGATGGTGGACGGCGGCATGGTCGAGCGGCTGGAAAATCAAAGCCGATCTTACCAGAGCGCGCCGGGCTTCAGCCGGATGGCGGGGCGGATAGCGCCGGCAGGAACAGTGTCACCGCCAGCCCGCCGCCGTCGCGGTTGGCGAGCAGGATGCGTCCGCCGTGCGCTTCGGCGATCTCGCGCGCCAGCGCCAGCCCCAGGCCGGTGCCGCTGCGCTTGGTCGAATAGAAGGGCACCAGGGCCTGAGTCAGGACCGCCTCGCTCATGCCGCTGCCGCGATCGAGCACGTCGATGCGCAGCTGGTCCTGCACGCGCCGCACCTGCAGCCCGACGTCTTCCGGCTTCGAGCCCGATTCATGCGCGTTCTTGAGCAGGTTCAGGAGCGCCTGTTCGAATTGGGCGGCATCGACCCAGGCAGGGTCTGGCGGCAGCTCGCCTTCGACCGAAAAATCGACCTGGCCGGCCAGGCGCGCGACCAGGTCCGGCCATGGGCAGGCTTCCAGGCGCGGCGTGGGCAGCTTGGCGAAGCGCGCATAGCCGAGGATGAAGCTCTCCAGGTGGCGGGTGCGCTCGCCGATGGTCGAGAGGATCTGCGGCAGGCGCTCGACCTGTCCGCGCCGTACCAGTTCGGCGCCGGAGTGGGCCAGCGAGGCGAGCGGCGCCAGCGAGTTGTTGAGTTCATGGCTGATCACGCGGATCACCTTCTTCCAGGTCTGCACTTCCTGGCGCCGCAGTTCGGCCGTCAGCTGGCGCAGCAGCAGCAGCTCGTGGCGGCGCCCGTTCAGGTTGAAGGTGCTGCGCGCCAGGTGATAGACCTCTTCGTCCTCGCCCTGGCCGGCGCTGAACAGGCCGTCGCCGCCGCGCGCCAGCGCTTCGCGCAGGGCCGGCGCCGCCTCGTCGAGCATGGCGCGCAGGGCGTTGCCCTCGAGCTTGCGGCCATGCGCCAGCAACTGGCGCGCGGCGACGTTGGCGTAGACGATGACACCTGCGTGCTCACCCGCGTGGGCGGAGGAATCGGCCACCAGCAGCATCGCCACCGGCGTGTTCTGCACCATCGAGTCGAGCAGCAGTTCGCGCTGCACCAGGCCCAGGCGCTGCTCGCGCAGCACGGCGCCCAGCCGGTTATGGGCCGCGATCAGGTCGCTCAGCTCGTCGTTGTGCGGCCAATGCAGGCTGAAGGAAAAGTCGCCGTCGCGGTAGCTGTCCACCGTGCCTTCCAGCGCGCGAAACAGCGACAGGATGGGCTGGACTTGCGCGCGCAGGGTGATGATCGCCACCGGCAGCAGTCCAAGCAGGCACAGGCCCGCGACCAGCAGCGGGCGGCCGGGGAACAGGGCGTCGAGGCCGAGCGCGGCCAGCATGGCCAGCACGAGCAGGGTGCCGACCAGCGCCGACAGGCGCGTGACCAGCGAAAACCTGGTCCGGGTCGGCGCCTGGCTCATGGCCGTGCGATTCCCAACCGTTCCATGCGGCGGTACAGCGCCTGGCGCGACAGGCCAAGTTCGTTCGCCGCCTGCGCCACCACGCCGCCGGCGCGCGCCAGCGCCCCCACGATGGCGTCGCGGTCGGGTTCCGTGTCCTGGGCCGGCAGGCTGGTCGCCGGCAGGCCGAGGTCCGCCACCGCGATGGTGTCGCCGCCCGACAGCAGGTTGGCGCGCGCCATCACGTTCTTCAGTTCGCGCACATTGCCGGGCCATGGATGGGCCAGCAGCGCCGCTTCGGCCGACGGATGCAGGGTCTTGCCATGCGCCAGGAAGGATTGCGCCAGCGGCAGGATGTCGCCCGGACGGCTCGCGAGCGGCGGCAGGCGCAGCTCGATCACGTTCAGGCGGTAGTACAGGTCTTCGCGGAAGGTCCCGGCGCGGATCATCGCGGAGAGATCGGCATTGGTGGCGCTGATCACGCGCACCTTCACCTGCCGCTCGTGGTTCGAGCCGAGCCGCTCGAAGCGGCCGGTTTCCAGCACCCGCAACAGTTTCATCTGCCCGGCCAGCGGCAGGTTGCCGATTTCGTCGAGGAACAGGGTGCCGCCGTCGGCGGCCTCGAACTTGCCTTCGCGCGCCTTCGAGGCGCCGGTATAGGCGCCGGCATCGGCGCCGAACAGCTCGGCCTCGATCAGTTCGGATGGCAGCGCGCCGCAGTTGAGCACCACGAAGGGGCCGTGGGCCACCGTCGAATTGGCCTTGATGATTTCGGCGATGCGCTCCTTGCCGGTGCCGTTGGGGCCCGTGATCAAGACCGGTACCTCCGCGCGCGCCACCTGGCAGGCCAGGTGCAGCACGCGTTCAGTGGCCGGATCCTGCCACACCAGGCCGCGCAGGTCGAAGTTCAGTTCGAGCTCGCGCTTGGCCTTGCGTTCGCGTTGCAGGCGGCCGCCGAGCGCGCGGTTGGCCTGGCCCAGTTCGATCAGGTTGCCGACCGTGGCCAGCAGGCGTTCGTCATTCCATGGTTTGGAAAGATAGTCGGCGGCGCCAAGCTTGACCAGGTCGACCGCCGCGTCCAGGTGGGTCCAGGCGGTGAGCAGGATCACCGGCAGGTCGGGATGGCGCAGGCGGATCTCGCGAAATAGGGCCACGCCTTCTTCGCCCGACGTGGTGTCGGCCGTGAAGTTCATGTCCTGGATCACCAGGTCGACCGGCTCACGGCCGAGGAGGTCCAGGCCCTCCTCGGGCGAGGCCGCGCGCAGCGCCGCGATGTCGTGCAGCGAGAACAGCACCTCGAGCGCCATGGCGACGGCGGCATTGTCGTCAATGATGAGAACTGTGGGCATGGCCGCCAGCATAGCACTCTCCGGCTTAGGTGCTGCGGGTGGCCAGCGCCGGCGAGGTGCTGGCTGCGCGCCACGCCGGACCGTAGGCTGCCAGGATGCCGATCGCCCAGAACAGCAGGGCGCCGGCGATCAGGTAGGGCAGCGGCAGGCGCGTCATTTCCAGCTTGCTCACCAGGAGCTGGTTCAGTCCCACGCCCAGCAGCACCCCGCCGAACACACCGGCGCTGGTGATCAGGACGTTCTCCAGGATGAAGTAGCGCAGGATGTCGATCTTGCGCGCGCCGAGGGCACGGCGCACGCCGATCTGCTTGCGGCGCTGGGTCACCCACAGGCTGGCCATGCCGACGATGCCGCTGCAGGTCACCAGCAGCAGCAGCGCGCTCACCGTCACCAGCATCCACGACAGCGCCACGTCGGCGCGATAGCGGTCCTTGCGATCGCCCTCGACCGTCTTGATGCGCAGGATCATCGGCGTGGCCGACGATTTGCGCAGCGCCTGTTCGGCTTCGCGCATCACGCGGTCGCGCTGGCCCGGCTCGGCGCGCATGGCGTACAGCGTGCCCGGACGGCCATACGAGAACTCGGGCATCACGACCGAATACTCGCCATCCATGCCCACCTCGGCATGCACGCTCTGCAGGCGCTCGACCACGCCGACCACCTGGGCCCCGCGCGCTTCGTTGCCGGTGCCGAAGTACATGATCTTGCCGACCGCTGGCGCGCCCGGCCACAGTTTCTCGGCCAGGTCACGGGTCATGAGGACGGTTTGCGGCGCCCTGTTCTCAGCCGCCTGGTTGACCTCGGGGATTTCATGCGGCAGGAAGTCGCGGCCCTCGACCAGCTTCAGGCCGAAGGTCTTGACCATCGCGCCATCCGTGGCGTAGATCGAGGCGTAGGCGCTCTCGCGCTCCTGGCGCGGATCGGCCGAGATGCTGGTGGTGCTGCCGCTTTGCGCCATCGGCATCTGGGACACCTGGCCCGCCGATACCATGCCCGGCACCGAGCGCAGCACCTCCAGCTCGCGCTTGATGGTGGCCAGCATCTGGTCCGGCGTGTTCTGGTTCAGGTTGCGCACCACGAAGTAGAAGGTCGCGGCTTCGTCGGCCAGGCCGGAAGGGCGCGCCGCCACTTCTCGCCGTTCGTTCACGATGTGCAGGGCATTGGCCAGGATCGCCAGGCTCAGGGCGACCTGCATCGCCACCAGGATCGGGCCGGTCTTGTTGCGCAACAGCGCGGACAGGATAGGTCGGATTTCCATATTCATTGCTCCCGGGTTGATACGCTGATGATCATTGCGATTTGAGCTGGATGGCCGGCGTCACCTGGCAGGCGCGCCAGGTCGGCAGCAGGCCGGCGATCAGCGAGGCGCAGATCGACAGCACGAAGGTCAAGGCCAGCATCTGCCAGTCCATGCGCGCCACGGCTGCCATGCTCTTGCTTTCCATGCCGATCAGGGCCAGGGCGCCGAAGGCCAGCGCCAGTCCCAGTACGCCGCCGGCCATGCCAACCACGCCGGTCTCGATCAGGAACTGGCGGAAGATGTCGCGCCGCGAGGCGCCCAGCGCGCGGCGGATGCCGACCTCGGAGGCGCGCACCGAGAACTTCGCCAGCAGCAGGCCGACAGTGTTGACCAGGCACAGGAGCAGGAAGCCGAACGCCAGCCAGGCCGACAGCCGGGTATCGTTGCCCACCACCTTCTGCTTTTCCATCCATTCCATCACGTTGTACAGCTCGACCGGGGCCTGGCGCTTCAGGCGGCCCAGCTTACGCTGCTCGCTCGCGTAGTTCTCGAGGAAGGCGTGCAGGTCGGCGCGGTCCATGCCCGAGCGGGTTTCGAGCCAGAGCTGGATCCAGGTGCATTCCGAGGCCAGCAGGGAGGCATAGCCGGAATCGCGCTGTTCGCTGCAGCTCACGCTGCCGTAGGCCGGCATCTCGCGCCGCACCGCGGTGGTGAAGGGAATCATGAAGTCCTCGCCGGTGGCCTGGCCGCTGCCGATCAGTTTGTAGTAGCGCGGCATCGGATTCCATTCGTCGAGCACGCCCACCACGGTGAACGGCTCGCCGCCCATGCGCAAGCGCTGGCCGACCGGGCTGGCGTCGCCGAACAGCTTCTCTGCCACCGTACGGCTCAGCACCACGACGTTGGCGCCGCCCGCCTCTTCCTCGGCGCTCCAGGCCTGGCCATGCAGGAAGGGCACGTCGAACATGGCGAAGAAATCGCGCGTCGGCGCCAGCCCATAGCCGCTGAAGGCCGGGATGTCGGTGCGCGGCGGCTCGATCGGCATGCCGGTGCCGAACATCGCCGTGCCGCGGTCGCCCGGCTTGGCGCGCAGCAGGTTCATCGCGTCCTTGTAGCTCATCTGCATGTCGATGTGCTCGGAACCCGGGATGTAGCCTTCGGGCTGGGCGTTGTCGATGAAGGGTACGAACAGGCGGTCGCTCTTGGAGGGGATCGGATCGCCCGACATCGCGTGCAGGATGGCGAGCGTCGAGACGCTGGCGGCCACGCCGATGGCCAGGGTCAGCACCATCAGGGAGGTCAGGTAGCGGTTGCGGCGCAGGCTGCGCACGCCGAGCTTGAAGTAATAGCCGAACATGACCACTCCTCAGGCTGGGACGGAGGCAGGG
Source organism: Massilia arenae (assembly GCF_008014745.1). GTDB lineage: Bacteria > Pseudomonadota > Gammaproteobacteria > Burkholderiales > Burkholderiaceae_D > Telluria > Telluria arenae. Next base: position 21,241 of record NZ_VPFD01000022.1, on the reverse strand, counting down.
GTATCGACCAGCGACGGCCCGCGCCGCACCAGGTCGGATACCTGGCCGTCGATGATGTGCACATTGCGGTGGGTGCGCACCGCCAGCTCCGGATCGTGGGTCACCATCAGGATCGTGGTGCCGGCGGCGTTGATCTCTTCCAGCAGTTCCATCACGCCGCGCGCCATCTGCGTATCCAGGTTACCGGTCGGTTCATCAGCCAGCAGCAGCTTGGGCGAGCCGGCCAGCGCGCGCGCGATCGCCACGCGCTGCTGCTGGCCGCCCGACAGCTCGGCCGGGTAATGCTTCATGCGCGAGGCCAGGCCGACCTTGGCCAGCGCGTCCTCGATGCGCTCCTTGCGCTCGCGCGCATTGAAGCCGCGATAGCGCAGCGGCACGTCGACGTTGTCGAACAGGTTCAGGTCGGGGATCAGGTTGAAGCCCTGGAAGATGAAACCCAGCTTCTCGTTGCGCAGGCGCGAGCGCGCCGCGTCGTCCAGGCCTTTGACGTTGACGCCGTCCAGCACGTATTCGCCCGAGGTGAACTCCTCCAGCAGGCCGGCGATGTTCAAAAAGCTGGTCTTGCCGGAGCCGGACGGTCCGGTCACGGTGACGAATTCGCCCTGGCTGACGTGGATCTCGAAGCCGCGCAGCGCGTGGGTCTCGATCATGTGGGTGCGGTACACCTTGCTCAGGTTGGTCATGCGCAGCATGGTTGGCTCCTTGTTGGACGATGTTGTTTATTGGTTGATGGAGACGCTGGCGGCACTCTCGAAGGCGTCGGTGCCGGCCACGACGACCCGGTCGCCGGCCTTCAGGCCTGACACGATCTCGACCGCCGAGATGCTGGTGGCGCCGACCTGGATCGGGGTGCGCACGGCGATCCCGTCGCGCATCACGTAGGCATGGCGGCCGCCTTCGTTTTCCAGGAACGGGCCGCGCTGCACCATCAGGACGTTCTGCTTTTCTTCGATCAGCAGGCGCGCGCTGACGCGCTGGCTCTGGCGCAGGCCCTTGGGCTGCTCGCCGTCGAAGCGCACCCGCGCCAGCACCTGGTTCTTGACCACCTCGGGCGACAACGCCGACAGCTTGCCGGTGGCGCGGCCCGAGGGCAGGGTGATTTCGGCGCTCATGCCCAGGCCCAGGTCGCCGGCATAGGTCTCGGGCACCTCGACCTCGACTTCGAGCTTGGACAGGTCAACCAGCGTCATCAGCGGTGCATTGGCGATGACCACCATGCGGTTCTGCACGTTCAGGGTGCCGATGAAGCCGTCCACCGGCGCGCGCACGGTCAGCTCGTCGACCCTGCGCTGGGCGTTGGCCATCGACAGGCGCGCGCGCTCCATCTCGTTGGTCTTGGTGCGGATCGCCAGCTGGACGTCGTCGCCTTCGAGGTTGGCCGCCTGCGCCGCGTGCTTGGCGCGGATGCCTGCCGAGTTGAGGGCGTCCTGGGCCTTCTGGTAGTCGATCTTGGCGATGATGCCGACCACGCCCACGCTGTCGTAGCGCTCCACCGTGCGCTGGGCCGACAGGCGCTCGATCTCGGCGGTATCGGCTTCGCGCTTGGCCAGCAGTTGCTGCTTGCGCGCCAGGATCTGCTGGCGCGCCACTTCGGCCTTGAGCTGTTCGTAGGTCGAGACTTCGCGCTTGAGGGCGTCGCTCAGGTCGGGCGACTCCAGTACCGCCAGCACGTCGCCCTTCTTGACGGTGTCGCCGGCGGCGACCTTCAGGTTGACGGTGGCGGGGGCGGTGGAATACAGGGTGGGGCTGACGGCAGCGACCACGCGGCCGTTGACGGCGGCGTCGCGCACCAGGGTGCCGCGCTGGACTTCGGCGATGCGCACGCGGCTGCCTGAGACCGAATGTTCGCTGCCGCTCCAGGCGGCGAACACGGCGACGCTGGCGGCCAGCAGGGCGGCGGCGATACCGATCAGCAGCGCGGGGCGCTTGAACTTGTGGGACGCCGGCGTGGCGACGACGGCGTCTTGTTGGGATGTATCGCGGATCATGTTGTGTCCAGTAACGACGAGTTTCCTGTCGTTATTGCACGATCCGTGCCAGCGCTTATTTCATTGTTAAGTTATTGATTCATAAAGGAGTGGCCGGCGGACGCCGCTGTCCGCGGTGTCCGTCCGGCCTCTGCGCGGTCGTTCGCGGACAGAACCGTCCGCGCTGGCCGCTTACTTCTGCGGCTGCTGCTTCTGCCCGTACTTGCCCACGATCTCGCCCTTGGCCAGCACATGGCCCTTCATCGCCGCCAGCACCTGGTCGCGGTCGGCGCCGAATGGCACGTCGAGCATCTTGTCCAGTGCATAGACCTGGAAGTGGTAGCGATGCGCCGCCTCGCCGACCGGCGGCCTTGGCCCGTAATAGCCGGGCGCGCCGCGCGTGGTGCGGCCCTGCAGCACGCCGTCCGGGTCGGACAGGCGCGGCTGCTCCTGCACGCCTTCCGGCACGCTGGTGATGGTGGCCGGGATATTCCACATCACCCAGTGCACGAAGGGCGTGACCGGTTTGGCGTCCGGGTCTTCCATGATGACCGCGTACGATTTCGCGCCCGCCACGGCTTTCCAGGACAGCGCCGGCGAGACGCCGTCCGCATACTCGGTGTAGCGATCGTCCATCGTCCCGTTGGCGCTGAAGCTCGACGACGTCACGCTCAGTTGGCCCTTGGCCTCGGTCTCGGGGCGCTTGTTCGCCAGCGGGACCTTGTTGCCCTTGTTGACCTGCTGCTCCATGGGGCCGGCCGGCGCCTTCGGCGGCGTGGCCGCTGCCGCCTTGCCGCCGGTGTAAGCGATGCGGTAGATCACGCCGTTGGCGTCGTCCGCCATCAGCAGCGCGCCGTCCTTGGCCAGCGCCAGGCCGACCGGGCGCGCGATATGGGTCTTGCCGCCATCGGTCAGGAAGCCGGTGACGAAAGGCTCGACCGACTTCGGCTGGCCGTCCTGGTAGCGCACGCGCACGATCTCGTAGCCCGACGCCGGCACCCGGTTCCACGAACCGCGCATGGTGACGAAGGCGTCGCCCTGGTAGTCGGCCGGGAAGGCGCTGCCGGCGCCCCAGACCCACTGCATCGGCGCCGCGTGGGCGGTATAGCCCAGCACCATCGGCGTGCTGCGTTCCTTCCACTGTTCCTTGGTGATCTCGCCCTGCGGCGTGCTTTGCGGGTAGATCTCGCCGGCCCCGTAGACGTGCGGCCAGCCGTACTGCTTGCCCAGCTCGATCTTGTTGATCTCTTCTGGCTGGACGTCGTCGCCCAGGAAGTCGATGCCGTGGTCGAAGCCCCACAGCTCGCCCGTGGCCGGATGCCAGCCGAAGCCGATCAGGTTGCGCAGGCCGCTGGCAAAGATGGTGCGGCTCTTGCCGTCGGGGGAAACGCGCAGCAGGGTGGCGTTTTCCACATTGCTTTCGTTGCAGGTATTGCAGGTGCTGCCGACGCTCAGGTACAGCATGCCGTCCGGGCCGAAGGCCATGGTGCGGTTCGGGTGTTGGCCCGAATCGGGCAGGTCGCCGATCAGCATGGTGAGTTCGCCCAGGCGGCCGTCGGGCTTGATGTCGGCCACGAACAACTCCTTGACGGTGACCAGGTACAGCTTGTTGTCGCGGATCGCCAGGCCGTGGGCGCCGGCGCGGTTGGCCACCGTGACCGGCGCGCCGTCGGCGCGGCCGTCGCCGTTGGCGTCGCGCAGCAGCAGCACGTCGCCCTGGTCGCGCCGGCTCAGGTAGACGTCGCCGTTCGGCGCCACCGCAATGATGCGCGCGTTCTTGAGGCCGGTCGCGAAGGCGCTGACCGTGAAGCCCGGCGGCGCCTTCAGGGCAGCGATGCGCTCCGGCGTGGCCTCCACCTTATTGGGTTTCCAGACGTTGATCTTGGTGGAGAACATGGTGCCGTCGCCCTGCTGGGCGGTAGCGGAGCCGAACACCATGCACAGCGCGGCTGCGAGCGAAGCGCGTTTCATTGGGGCCTGCCTTTCTTGGTCGTTGTTGGTGGGAGCCTTGCGCCAATGATCGTGCCAGCGATTCGGAACGCGGTATGTTTGGAAACGTACATTGTCGGATTCAATGTTGAACATGCGCCACGGGTAATTTCAGCCCATAAATGTTTTCGATCTTGCAAGATGGCAATCGATCCGTATATTGGACTGGCACCCGGCGCCGCCGGTTCTCCAGAAAGTTCATCAGTGTCGTTGTTCGACCGCCTGCAAGACCTGTTGCGCAGCCTTGCGCTCGCCCCACCCGCCCCTCCGCAACGCCATTTCTTCATCCCGGACGAAGTCGAGCGCCTGTACCGCCTCGATGGCGCCGCCGGCATCGACGACCAGACCTGGAACGACTTGCTGCTCGAATCGTACGAAGAGAAACTGGCGCCCCGGGCCAGCATCTTCGCGCGCCAGGTGCTGCACCGGCGCCTGCGGGCCGGCATCGACGATGCGGCATGCGTCGCGCAGCGCGCGCGCCTGCAGGCGCTGATGGATGACCCGGCGCGGCTGGATGCGATCGACGCCAGCCTGTCTCCCTTGCGCCATGCCGATGCCGAGGTGGCCGGCCTGCTGTTCCAGGATACGGCGCCGACCATCCCGTGGTGGCCGCGCTGGCTATGGCTGCTGCCGCTCGCGCTGCTGCTGTCGCTGGCCGCCCTGGCGACCCTGCCGCTGGGCTGGATGTTGACCCTGGCGGCGCTGACGCCCCTGATGGCGCTGCAGATGCGCCTGCACCGCCCGCTCGAGGAATGGGCCGCCACCATCCGCGCGCTGCACGCGCTGCTGCGCGCGACCAGCCTGCTGGGTGGGCAGGGCGGGCAACTGCTGGAACCTTTCGTGGCTGCGCGCCCGCGAGCGGAACGCCTGCACCTGCGCCTGGCGCGCTCGCTGAGCCTGCGCATGATTCCGGGCGCGATCCAGTACGCCGACTGGTTCGCGGCGGCCAATGTGACGTTTTACTTCAAGACGCTGCGCATCGTGCACGCCGAGCGCGCCTTGCTGCGCGAATGCTACCTGGCCTGCGCCAACCTGGAGGCCGACGTGGCCCTGGTGCGCCACCTGGCATCGATCGGGCGCTGGTGCTGGGTCGAGCGCGGCGACGCGCGCACGTTGGTGCTGGAGGGCGGCATCCACCCGTTGATGGAAAGGCCGGTCGCGCTGTCGGTGGCCCTGGAGGGAAAAGGCGCCTTCGTCTCGGGCCAGAATGCCTCGGGCAAGAGCACCTTCCTGCGCATGGTGGGCCTGAACGCAATCGCAGCGCGCGCTTTCGGGTTTTGCTATGCCACGCGGGCCTGCCTGCCGGCGGTTCCGGTGCGCGCCAGCATGCAGAACGAGGATTCGCTGCTGGGCGGCGAGAGCCTGTATATGGCGGAACTGCGGAGGGCGAAGGAATTGCTGGATGCAGCCGGCCAGCCGCCGGGCATCTGCCTGATCGACGAGGTATTCCGCGGCACCAACCACCTGGAGTCGGTATCGGCGGCGTGCGCCGTGCTGGAACAGCTGGCCGGTCGCGACCTGGTGCTGGTGTCCTCGCACAACCTGGTGCTGGCGCCGCTGCTGCGCGAGCCGCTGGCGCCGTTCTTCATCGACACCGCCAGCGGCCAGCCGGTGCTGGCGCCGGGCGTGCTGCGCAACCCGAACGGCATCGCGCTGCTGGCGAGCCAGGGTTTTGGAGCGGAGATTGAAAGCAGGGCGGCCGAGGTGGCGCGCTGGTTGAGCAGCCACCTCGTGGAACCCGCCCCGCCTCAATCTTCCAGCTTCAAGGCCTTGGCGACGTCGTCCCAGGCCACCGCCTTGTAGTTCTGGGCTGCGTCCGGCATGCGCTTGAAGCCGTCGTGCACCACCAGCATGCCGCGCGCGTACGGACCACCGAAGTTGGCCGAGCTCACTTCCAGGCCGTCGGTCTCGGATGCACCGTCGATGCCGGCCACCGGGTCCATGCCGATGCGGAAGGCGCCACGCACCTTGAACGGCGGGGCCGCATCGAACACCACGTAGCTGCTATTGCCCTGGCTCGACACCACCAGGTAGCTCTGCTTGTCGCCGTGGTAGATGCCCATGCCTTCGATGTCGTCGTGCAGCCACTCGCCCACCGGCATCACCATCTTGAGCGTGGCCGGCTGGTCGGCCTTGGCCGACGTCACCCACAGCGCCTTGTCTTCTTCGCCCACGAACAGCAGGCCGCTGCGGTCGTCCGCCACGCAGCCTTCGGGTTGCGTGGCGACCTTGAACTGGCGCGCGAGCGTGGCGCCGAACTTGCCGCCCTTGCGGGTGATCTGCCAGTGCTCGTAGCGGCCGTCCTTGTCGTTGACGAAGGCATCCAGGCCGCCCGCCGCGGTGCGGTAGGTGCAGGTGCCGTAGATGTCATTCAGGCCGGTCGGCAGGCGCGCGGCTTCCGCCAGAGTGCCCCTGGCGTCGATCGTGAACAGCACCATCGCATTCTCGTCGCGCTGGGTGGCCAGGGCCAGGTCGAAGCGCTCGTCGCCGAAGCGCAGGTCCTGGCGCACATCGACGTTGTTCAGGCGGCCCGCCGGCAGGAACTGGGTTTCCTTGCCCTGCAGGTCGTACACCAGCATGCCCTGCTTCTTGTTGGTGCCGAGGATGCGCGACTGGGTCGCGTCCTTCGGGTTGACCCAGATCGCCGGATCGTCGGCGGCGTCACCCAGTTGCGCGACCGGCGCGGTCTGCATGCGCGGCATCACGATTGGCAGCGCGCGCGGCGGCGGGGTGCCGGCCTTCCATGCCAGCGCCGGCGCCTGCCAGCCTTTCTTCGTCTGCACCAGAAGCGAGGCGCCGTCCAGCGCCACCAGCTGCTTGCCGCCCAGCGCGCGCGCCGGCAGCGCAGTCCAGGCCGCGCCGGCGCGGCGCCAGCTCAGCAGGTCGCCCTTCTCGTCCAGGACGGCCACGCCGCCCGGCAGCACGGCCAGGCCCTCGATCTCGCCGGCCAGCTTGCCGTACGGCGCGCGCAGCGCCACCGGCACGCGCGCCGACGGACCTTCGGCATCGGCGCCATAGGCCCACAGGCCCATGCCTTCCTCGGCCACGAACAGCGTGGCGTGGGCGTCGTCGACGCGGCAATGGGTGACCGCGGTCGGCAGCGCCAGGCGGCGCACCAGGCGATAGCCGCCCTGCGCCTCGCTGCCCAGCAGCCACTGCTGCGCCTGGCCGTCCGGGCCGACCATGAACACATGGTCCAGGCCCTGGGCGTCGCGGTACATGCAGGCCGCTTCCAGGCCGAAGCCGGCTTCCGGCATCGGCGGCAAGGCTTTCAGTGCGCCGGCCGCAAGGTCGACCCGCACCGGTTGCACGCGCTCGGTGTTGGAATCCATGATCACGGCCAGCACGCCGCCTTCGACCGGGCGCAGGTCGAGCTGCTCGGCGCGGATGGCCAGGCTGGCGCGTTCGCTGCCGTCGGCGCCGACCAGGCGCAGGGCATTTTTGTCGAGCGCCAGCCAGGCGCCGCCCGGCAGCGCGGCCAGGGCTTCGGTCTTGGCCAGCGAGGCCGGTACTTGCGGCGCAGCGGCGGCCGCCGCATGCAGGGTGGCGAGGAGTACCAGGGATACGATTTTTTTCATTAGAAGATGCTCGCTTTCAGGCCGATCTTGAAGGTGCGGCCGTATTGTTCATGTTGCGCGTTGCGGGACTTGTCGCCCATGTACACGTAGTATTTTTCGTTGTTCAGGTTGCTGGCATCGAAGGTCAGCTGCCAGCGCTTGTCCAGCTTGAACGACATCGAGAAGTCCAGCTGCTTCTGGGCGTCGACGTAGCGGTCCTGGCTGGCATCGAGCACGTCCTCGCCCAGTTCGAGCAGGTAGGGCGATTTGTAGTTCATCGCCAGGCGGGCGCTGAACGGACCGGACTCGTAGCCGACCATCAGGTTGCCGATGCGGTTCGACTGGCCCGGCATGCGAATGCTGCGCGACGCCACGCCTCCATCGCCGTCGGCGCTGTCGATGTCGGCCCGCGAGTGGGTGATGGCGCCGTTGATGCCGATCAGCAGGCCGTTGAACGGCGCCGGCAGCATGCGCAGCGGCTGCTGCCAGGCCAGTTCGATGCCGCGCACGCGGGCTTTTTCGCCGTTGGCGTACGAGATCGCGCTATTGAAGTCGACCCAGTCTCCGCGCCCGGCCAGGTCGGTGGCGTAGGTGAAGTCCTTGATATCCTTGGTGAACACATAGGCCGACACCACGCCGTCGCCGCCGATGGTGCGCTCGATGCCCAGGTCCAGGTTGTGCGAGCGCAGCGGATTCAGGTCCGGGTTGCCGATCGTGGCTTCGTCGTCGCCATCCAGGCTGACGCCCGGCGCCAGCTGGGCGAAGTTGGCGCGCACCACCGAGTTGCTCCATGCCGCGCGCAGGCTGGTGTGCTGGTCCATGTCATAGCGCAGGTGCATGCCCGGCAGCCAGTTGGTGTAGGAGCGCGAAGCGCCGCGCGGCGTGATCTCGTCTTCGTCCGTCACCTGCGAGCCATCTGCCTTGAAGCGGGTGCGCTCGGCGCGCACGCCCGCCAGCAGCGACCAGGCGCCACTACGCAGGCTGGCCTGCACGTAGGCGGCGTCGATGTCTTCCTGCAGCTTGAAGTCGTCCAGCGCCGAGTCGACGATCGCGCGTGCGCCGTCGCGGTTCAGGCCGGCCAGGCGGGCGCGTACCAGGTTCGGGTCGAGCGTGTAGCCCAGGTTGCCGAACGGGTAGTCGATGCGGGTGCCATTGACGAAGGCGGCCATCGAGGTAGGGCCGGCGCCCCAGTAGTCGCCATCGCCGGGATCGTCGCTGCCGAATTCCCAGGCGTCGGTGTCGGTGCGCTTGTCGCGGCGGGTGGCCTTGGCGCCGAATTTGAACGCGCCGCTCCAGTCGCCGGCGTCGAATTCGCGCTGCAGGTCGAGGCGCAGCTGGTGGCTGGTGTCCTTGGCGTAGGCGCGTTCGATCGCGAACGAATCGAGTTCGTAGTTGGCAGCGTCGGCCACGCCGGCGGGGGCGATCAGGTGCGGAGCGCGGGTGTTGGTGAAGCCGACGCCCTCGAAGCTCTCGATGTTGGTGAAGCGCGCGTCGCTGATCGCGTTCGGCGTCTTGTCGGTGGCGCGGCTGGTGGCGGCCTCCAGGTGCATCTTCCAGGCGTCGCCGAAGCGGCGGTCCATCGAGCCGGTGAGCGAGCGGATCTCTTGCGTGTACTTGCGCTGGCGCAGGCGGCGTTCGACGGTGGCGGGAGCCAGTTCGCCCTCGGCCACGCTCTCGTCGTCGTTCTCGAAGTCGCCCACCGTCATGCGGTCGCGCGACTCTTCGTCCGAGAAGCGGCTCAAGAAGCCGCGCAGGGCGTAGCTGGTGCTGGCGTCCGGGCGGTAATCGAGGTTGAAGGCGCCGGCGCGGCGCTCGCGCGTGGGCAGGTAGTCGCGCATCTCGAAGCCTTCGAGGCGCTTGCCGTCCCATGCGCCGCCGGTTTCCACGTTGTCCGAGCCGAACTTGCGCTTCTCGCCCGACAGGCCGGCGGCGATGCCCAGCTTGCCGTCCATGAAGCGCTGGGCCCACAGCAGGTTGGCGCTGGGGCTGTTCTGGTCGGTATTGGTGTCGTGGCTGGCGGCCACGCCGACGCTGAGCAGCTTGCCCGGCAGGTCGAACGCCGACAGGGTCTTGACCTCGACCGTGCCGCCCAGCGAGTTGGCGTCCTGGTCGGGCGTGGCCGACTTGGTCACTTCCAGCGAGCGCACCAGGCCGGCCGGCAGCACGTCCAGCGCCACCGCGCGGCGCGTCGCTTCCGGCGAGGGCACCATGGCGCCGTTGATGGTCACGCTGTTGTAGTCGGCGTCCAGGCCGCGCACCACCACGTAGCGGCCTTCGCCCTGGTCGCGCTGGACCGAGATCCCCGGCACGCGCGCCAGCGCCTCGGCGGCGTTCTTGTCCGGCAGGTGGCCGATGTCGTCGCTGCTGATGACGCTGACGATGTTGTCGGCCTGTTCCTGGGCGGCGATGGCGCGCGCCAGGCTGGCGCGCTGGCCGGTGACGACCACGCTGGATTCGACGGCCGGCGCGGATGCAGGGGCAGCGTGGACGCCGGCAGCGGCCAGCAGGCTGGCAGTGATGGCGGGGAGGGCGAGATAGCGCATGGGGGCAAGGAGATAGTTGGAGTGGGGCGGATTCTGGTGCCTGAATGTGACGAAATGGTGACGACTTCCGGTCGGTCCGACGCCGTGGGCCCCGGGCCTGCTCCGGATGAGCCGAATTGACCCGGCGCCGGCCATGGGCTGCCTGCGACGGGCATGGCTGCGCACGGGGTGCGGCTGGATCGGCTGAGCCGTTCGGACCCTGTGCCGGGGCGAGACAGTTTTGCCATCCTGTCATCCTGCGGTCATCTGGCTGCGCTATGTTCCGGCGATCCACCTCGAACGCTGCCTCCATGTCCAACGTTATCCGCCATGCCTTGCTGATCGGTGCGCTGCTCGGCGCCTTCGCCTTCCTGTTTGTCGGCGCCGGGACGACGATCCCGATGGCCGAATGGGACTGGGTCGATATCGCGAGCGAGGGCGGCACCTCGCTGCTGGCGGTGCTGTGGTGCCTGACCGTGCTGTCCAGCCGGCCGGACGGATTGGTCACGCGGCTGCTGGCCGGCGGCCTGGCCTGCATCATGCTTGGCTCCTGGGCCGATTGCCTGGACGAGGTGGTCGACATCGACAAGGCGGCGCTGTGGGACAACGCGCTGGAGTCGCTGCTGCCGCTCGGGATGCTGATCCTTACCGTCGGCATGTATTACTGGAAGCTGGAGCAGGCCACGCTGTCCGACCACATGCGCAAGCGCGAGCGGCTGTTTCGCAATCACCGTCCGTTCGACCGCATCACCCAGCTGGCCGACGCCGTCTACCTGCGCGAGCAGCTGCGCCTGGAGAGCCGTCGCAATGAAGGCGAAGGCGTCAGCGCACTGGTGCTGTTCGACATCGACGAATTCCACCGCATTAACCGCGAACACGGCCAGGCGGAGGGCGACCGCGTGCTGCAGGCGGTGGCGCACATGCTGCTCCTGAACCTGCGCAACGAAGACCTGCTGTGCCGCTATGCCGGCGACCGCTTCGCGGTGCTGATGCCGGGCCTGACGGAGCTCGACGCGCGCGACGCCGCCCAGCATCTGTGCCGCATGGTGTCCTCGATGCGCCACCATGCGGCGGGCGGACGGGTGCGGATTTCCCTGCGCCATGGCTGCGCGCCCGCGCAGGGCGCGCCGGATGCGCTGCTGGCCGCCCTGTGCCGCCAGATGGACGCCGTGTGATCGCCTGGCAGCCAGCCGGAGAACCCTCGATCCCGGCGCGGCAGCAGCCCGCGCTGGCGCTGGAATACGGCCGCTCGCGCGACGCCGACGACGCCGACCTGTTGCGCGACACCGGGCTGGTGGCCGGCCTGGATGCAGATGGACTGGTCGCGCCGGCGCAATACCTGCAGCAGTTGGCGAACACCCTGCACACGCTGGACAGCCCCGACACCAGCTTCATGCTGGGCCAGCTGCTGCTGCCCGGCCACGACGGCGCCGCCAGCCATGCGCTGGTGCAGGCGCCGAACCTGCGCGCGCTGCTGCAGACGCTGTGCCGCTTCCACGCGCGCCTGACGCCGCTGTTGCGGCCGCGCTTCGAGACCTGGGGCGACGTGGCGCTGCTGTACTGGGTCGACGCCTATGGTGCGCCAGGCATCCGGCCGGCCCTGGTCGAGATGCACATGACGGCGGTGGTGGCCTTGTGCCGCTGGCTGGGCGGCGAACGCCTGCCGTGGCGCTTCTGCTTCAACCGCGGCGCGCCGCGCCACGTCGAACAGCATCATGTCCACCTGGGCACCGAGCTGCGCTTCGGTTGCCAGCTCGATGCCATGCTGCTGCCCGCCGGCTGGCTCGACCGGCCGTGGCCGCGCGCCAGCGAGATGGCGGCGCGCCTCGCGCTGCAGGCGGCCGAGCAGGAACAATCGCGCGCGCCGGGCATCCTGACCGCGCTCTACGACTACCTCCTGGAAAATGTGCGCATGGCGCCGACGCTGGAGCGCACGGCGGCCGATTTCGGCGTCAGCCCGGCGACCTTCAAGCGCCAGCTGCTGCGCCACCACACCCACTTCCAGGGTGAGCTCGACGGGGTGCGCACCCATGTGGCGCTGTGGCTGTTCCAGGTCGAACGGGCCGACAACGAACAGGTCGCGCGCTACCTGGGCTTTCATGACGCCGCCAATTTCCGGCGCTCGTTCAAGCGCTGGACCGGCCTCACGCCGGGACCGATCCGGGCCGCGCTGGACGGGGAGCTGGGCTGGTTCACGGGTGCGCTGGAGCCCGGAATATAAGGTCAGGAGATAATTCGCGCATCTTCCATTCTTCGAGAAGTGGTATCTTTCACAATCAAGGCCGTTTTCGAAGAAGAGGAATGAGCGCCAGCCTGGTCCTGCATATCGTCTGTCCAACCCAAAAGCGTGGCTTTGCCGCGTGCATGTCCTTTTGCTTCGTCTGCCTGCTGGCCTATGGCCTGGCAAGCGGCGCGCGGCGCGACCTGTCGCTCGGCGTGGTGATCTTCACCGCCTGCGCGCTGTCCATCGTCAGCGTGGCCGCCTGGGCGCTGTATCGCAACTTCGTGTTCCGGGATGAGCTGTACATCGCGCCTGCGGGCGAGCTGCCGCCGATCGAGCTGGCCTTCCGGCCCGACGAGATCCGCGCGGTGCGGCTGCTGCCGGCGCCGGAGGCGTGGACGCCCGAGGCAAAATGGGATGCCCTGGGCTTCGGTCATGGCCGGATCGAGATCGAGACCGCGACCCATCGCTACCATTTCGGGGCGGGGCTGGACCAGCGTGAAGCCGAGGCGGCGCTGGAGCGCATCCAGGGCTTCTGCCTGGCGCAGCGCGGCATGCCCGTCGCAGCGTGAATGATATTGAATGAGGAATGCTATGTCTGAGCTTGAAAGAAAGTGGTGGTTTTCCGCACCCGTGGCCATACTCACGGTGATCTCGACGATCGGCTTGCTGCACGCGGTCGGAATCCAGTACGAGCCGGTCCAGTTCAGCGCCGCGCAGTGGGCTGTCTGGTTCCTGTGTTTCGTGGGCTTGCAGCGCTGCTTTACCTTCCTGGGCTGGCTGGCGGTCCTTGTGGTCTCGCCCAAGACGATTACCGCGAGGCGCGCATGAAATCCTCCACCAGCTTCATCGCCGCCCTGCTGCTGTTCCTGGCCGCCGGCATTGCCTCGGCCCAAACGAGCGAAGAACACATCAATCTCGACACGCCGACCGGCTCCATCGCCGGCACCCTGCAATTGCCGGCCGCCCTCGAGGGCAAGCCGCGGGTCGCCTTGATCATCGCCGGTTCCGGCCCCACCGACCGCGATGGCAACAACCCCCTGATCCCCGGTCGCAACGACAGCCTCAGGATGCTGGCGATGGCGCTGGCGGAGGAGGGCATCGCCACGCTGCGCTACGACAAGCGCGGCGTTGGCGCCAGCCTGCCGGCCGGTCCGACCGAATCCGAGCTGCGTTTCGAGAACTATGTGGACGACGCCGCGGCCTGGGTCGCCCGGCTGAAGGCCGATCCGCGCTTCGGCCCGGTGGCCGTGATCGGCCACAGCGAAGGTTCCCTGATCGGCATGCTGGCGGCGCAGCAGGCCGGCGCCGCGGCCTTCGTCTCGATCGCCGGCATCGCCGATGGTCCGTCCACCGTCCTGCGCAAGCAGTTGGCCGGCAAGCTGCCGCCCGAACTGGACAAGGAGAGCGAACGCATCCTGGCATCGCTCGAGAAAGGCACGACGGTCGACCAGGTGCCGCCTGCGCTGCTGACCCTGTACCGGCCGAGTGTCCAGCCCTATATGATCTCGTGGTTCAAGTATGTGCCATCGGAGTGCATCGCCGCCCTGACCATGCCGGTGCTGATCGTCCAGGGCAATACCGATATCCAGGTGGCGGTCGCCCAGGCCAATGGCCTGTATCGCGCCAAGCCGGATGCGACCCTGGCCATCATCCCCGGCATGAACCATATCTTCAAGCACGTGCGGGCCGACCCGGCGCTGCAGGCCGCGGCCTACAGCGATCCGTCGTTGCCGGTCTCGCCGTTGCTGGTGAAGGCGGTGAGCGATTTCCTGAAAAAGGTCGACTAGACCTCAGGCGGCGCGCAAGGTGTGCGCCGCCGCCACCATATTGCGCAGCGCCGGCAGCACTTCTTCCCAGTTGCGGGTCTTGAGGCCGCAGTCCGGATTGATCCACAGGCGCTCGGCCGGGATGCGGGTGGCGGCCTTGCGCATCAGGTCCACGATGTGGTCCTGGCTCGGGATGTTCGGCGAGTGGATGTCGTAGACGCCCGGCCCGATCTCGTTCGGATAGCTGAAGTCATCGAAGGCGTCCAGCAGCTCCATGCTTGACCGCGAGGTCTCGATCGTGATCACGTCGGCATCCATGGCGGCGATCGCGGCGATGATGTCGTTGAACTCCGAATAGCACATATGGGTGTGGATCTGGGTCTCGTCGGCCACGCCGTTGGCCGTGATGCGGAACGATTCGACCGCCCAGTCCAGGTAGTTCTTCCACTCGCCGCGCCGTAGCGGCAAGCCTTCGCGCAGGGCCGCCTCGTCGATCTGGATCACGCGCACGCCGGCGCGCTCCAGGTCCAGCACTTCCTCGCGGATGGCCAGGGCCAGCTGGCGGCAGCTCGCGGACCTGGGCTGGTCGTCGCGCACGAACGACCAGTTCAGGATCGTCACCGGGCCGGTCAGCATGCCCTTCATCGGTTTGTCGGTCAGCGATTGCGCATAGGTGGTCCACTTGACCGTCATCGCCTGCGGCCGGCGCACGTCGCCGAACAGGATCGGCGGCTTCACGCAGCGCGAACCATAGGATTGCACCCAGCCGTTCTGACTGAAGGCATAACCGTCGAGCTGCTCGCCGAAGTATTCGACCATGTCGTTACGTTCGGCCTCGCCGTGCACGAACACGTCCAGCCCCAGCGCTTCTTGCTCGCGCACGCAGCGCGCGATCTCGCCGCGCATCGCTTCTTCGTACGCCGCCGCATCCAGTTCGCCTTTTTTATGGGCATTGCGGGCCTGGCGGATCGCCGCCGTCTGCGGGAAGGAACCGATGGTGGTGGTCGGATAGCTAGGCAGCTGGAGCAGGGCGGCCTGTTTCAGGCTGCGTTCGGCGTGGCTGCTGGCGCGCTGCCCCAACTGAGGGGTAATCGCGGCCAGGGCCCGCGCCACTTCCGGGTTCGACACGCGTTTCGAGGCACGCCGGCGGTCGATCGCGGCGGCATTCTCGACCAGTTCGAGCTGCACCTGCGAGCGGCCATGGTCGAGCGCATGGGCCAGGATGCGTAGTTCTTCCAGCTTTTGCACGGCGAACGCCAGCCAGGAGCGGATTTCGGGATCGAGCGCGGTCTCGTTCTGCAGATCGACCGGCACATGCAGCAGCGAGCACGATGGCGCGATCCACAGGCGCTGGCCCAGCTGGCGCTGCACCGGCTCGAGCCATTCGAGCGTCGCGTGCAGGTCGGTCTTCCAGATATTGCGGCCGTCGATCACGCCCAGCGACAGCACCTTGTCCTGGCCCAGCGCGGCTATCACCGGCGCGATCTCGGCGCGGGCATTGATCGCGTCCAGGTGCAGGCCATCGACCGGCAGCGCGCAGGCCAGCGCCAGGTTATTTTCCAGACGGCCGAAATAGGTCGCCAGCAGCAGTTTGGCGCCGCTGTGCTGGAGCGTGTCGTAGGCGCTCGCATAAGCGGCCTGCCAGCGCGCATCGAGTTCGGTAACCAGCGCCGGCTCGTCGACCTGCACCCATTCGATGCCTTGGGTGACGAACCAGGCCAGCAGCTCGGCATACACCGGCAGCAGGCGTGGCAGCAGGTCGAGCCGGTCGCTGCCGTCCTTGGTCTTGCCCAGCCACAGATAAGTCAGGGGGCCGACGATGACCGGCTTGGCCTTGACGCCCAGCGTGCGCGCCTGGGCCAGCTGTTCGTCGAGGCGCGCGGTGTCGAGCCTGAAACTGGTGTCGGCGCCGAACTCGGGGACGATGTAGTGGTAGTTGGTGTCGAACCACTTGGTCATTTCGCCGGCGTGGACGCCGCCGCAGGCGTGGTCATGGTCGCCCTGGCTGCGTCCGCGCGCGACGCGGAAATAGGAGTGAAGCGAAGCATCCAGCGCATCGCCATGGTGGCTGTGAGCGCGCTCCGGCACGTTCCCGAGCGTGAAGCTCATGTCGAGCACCTGGTCGTACAGCGAAAAGTCGCCGACCGGGGCGAAGTCGAGCTTCGATTGCTGCTGCCAGTGGCGCTGGCGCAGTTGTGCCGCCTGGGCGCCGAGTTCCTGGGCCGTCGCTTCGCCCTTCCAGAAGCGTTCGAGGGCGAATTTCAGTTCGCGGCGCGCGCCGATGCGCGGAAAGCCGAGGGTGTGGGTGGTCGTCATGATGGTGTCAGCCTGGTGAAGAATGGATGAGTTCATCATAGGCCGCTTGATTCATGAATGAAATTGATATGATTTCATCCATCCATTAATTCTGCTCATGTGACATGATCGAACGCATCCACCTCTCCTTAATCCGCGAGGTCGACCGGCGCGGCTCGCTGACCGCCGCCGCCGACGTGCTGTGCCTGACGCAGTCGGCCCTGAGCCATACGGTGAAAAAGCTCGAGCAGCAGCTCGGCACGCCGGTCTGGACGCGCGAGGGCCGCTCATTGCGCCTGACCCAGGCCGGGCGCTATCTATTGGCGCTATCCGAGCGGGTGTTGCCGCAGCTCGAGCATGCCGAGCGCCTGATGCACGAATACGCGCGCGGCGAACGCGGCACCCTGCGTATCGGGATGGAGTGCCATCCCTGCTACCAGTGGCTGCTGAAGGTGGTGGATCCCTATCTGGCGGCGTGGCCCGAGGTCGACGTCGACGTCAAGCAGCGCTTCCAGTTCGGCGGCCTCAAGGCCTTGCACGGCTACGAGATCGATCTGTTGGTCACGCCCGACCCGCTGTTCAAGCCGGGCCTGAACTTCGTGCCGGTATTCGACTACGAGCAGGTGCTGGTGGTAGGGAGCGGCCACCGGCTGGCCGGGCGCGCGCATGTGCTGCCGGCCGACCTGTCGGACGACGTCTTGATCACCTACCCGGTCGACATCGAGCGGCTCGACATCTACAACCAGTTCTTCCTGCCGGCCGGCTGCGCACCGCGCCAGCGCAAACCGATCGAGACCACCGACATCATGCTGCAGATGGTGGCCAGCGGTCGCGGCGTGGCGGCGCTGCCGCGCTGGCTGGTGGACGAGTACGCGGGCCGGATGCCAGTGGCGCCGGTGCGGCTCGGGACCGAGGGCGTGTTCAAGCAGATATTCCTGGGCACGCGTGAGGTCGATGCCGGCACCGCCTACCTGGAGGCCTTCGTCGACATCGCTCGTCGTACATAGGCAACGCTGGCATATTCGCCACGGTTTACCGGCCGCGCGGCCGGTAACGACTTAACAGGGCAGCAAATAGGTTGACCCGTCGTCACATTCGGCGTATATTCGCGAGTTCTCGTTTTTATTCTGCACATCGTATACGCATTCGCAGCCGCTCCTTTCGTTGAGTGGCTTTCGTCGCCTCCGCTGTCAGTTCTTACGGGACTAGGTTTAGTCCCCGGGCCAGCATGTTCGCCGTCCCGGGTCGTCAATTCAGTAGCAATTTTGTTGGATTAGGAACGATGCCAACCATCAATCAACTGATTCGCAAGCCGCGTGAAGCCGCGGTTGTGAAGAGCAAGTCGCCGGCACTGGAAAACTGCCCGCAAAAACGTGGCGTGTGCACCCGTGTGTACACCACCACCCCGAAGAAGCCTAACTCGGCACTTCGTAAAGTCGCTAAAGTGCGTCTGACCAACGGTTTCGAAGTCATTTCGTACATCGGCGGTGAAGGCCACAACCTGCAAGAACACAGTGTCGTGCTGCTGCGCGGCGGTCGTGTGAAAGACTTGCCAGGTGTGCGTTACCACATGGTTCGCGGTGCACTGGATACCCAGGGCGTCAAAGACCGTAAGCAAGCGCGCTCGAAGTACGGCGCCAAGCGTGCCAAGGCTGCGAAGAAGTAATATCTTCGGTCGTGTCACCGACACGTCACATTAATTAGATAAGTTGAGCCGGCCGCAAGGCCGAGTAAGTGAAGGGTCATGAGGGCCTTTCGCGAGTGCGGTCACCGCACTCAACTGAAGACAGGAAGGAATTGAAATGCCACGTCGTCGTGAAGTACCCAAGCGCGAGATCCTGCCGGATCCAAAATTCGGCAACACCGATGTCGCCAAATTCGTCAACGTTCTGATGCTGTCCGGCAAGAAGTCGGTTGCAGAAAACATCATCTACGGTGCATTCGAACACATTCAATCCAAGTCGGGCAAAGACCCGCTGGAAGTGTTCACGACCGCGATCAACAACGCTAAGCCGCTGGTGGAAGTCAAGTCCCGCCGTGTCGGTGGCGCCAACTACCAGGTGCCAGTGGAAGTTCGTCCGGTTCGTCGTATGGCGCTGTCCATGCGTTGGTTGCGCGAAGCCGCAAACAAGCGCAGCGAAAAATCCATGCCGCAACGTCTGGGTGGTGAACTGCTGGAAGCGGCTGAAGGCCGCGGCGGCGCAATGAAGCGTCGTGACGAAGTCCACCGCATGGCAGAAGCGAACAAGGCGTTCTCGCACTTCCGCTTCTAAGCATCAGGACTTGGCTTGGGGCTTTTTGTCCCAATCTAAGGCCCCTGCAGTATCTGTTGTTCAGGCCGAGCTCATTTTGATCGTCAAGATGTTGCTCGGTTTTGTCCATTCAAAGATTTAGGAAAAATTATGGCACGCAAGACCCCCATCGAGCGCTACCGCAATATCGGTATTTCGGCTCACATCGATGCTGGTAAAACTACCACCACCGAACGCGTCCTGTTCTACACGGGCGTCAACCACAAGCTCGGCGAAGTGCACGACGGTGCTGCGACGATGGACTGGATGGAGCAAGAGCAAGAGCGCGGCATTACCATTACCTCGGCAGCGACGACCTGCTTCTGGAGCGGTATGGCCAAGAACTTCCAGCCTCACCACATCAACATCATCGACACCCCGGGCCACGTTGACTTCACCATTGAAGTCGAGCGTTCGATGCGCGTGCTCGACGGCGCTTGCATGGTCTACTGTGCAGTCGGTGGCGTGCAGCCACAGTCGGAAACCGTGTGGCGTCAAGCTAACAAGTACAAAGTCCCACGTCTGGCATTCGTCAACAAGATGGACCGTACCGGTGCGAACTTCTTCAAAGTGTACGAGCAGATGCGCGCACGCCTGAAGGCGAACCCAGTCCCGGTCGTGATCCCAATCGGCGCCGAAGACAACTTCCAAGGCGTGGTCGATCTGGTCAAGATGAAAGCAATCATCTGGGACGAGGCTTCGCAAGGCATGAAATTCGAATACGCTGACATCCCAGAGCACCTGGTCGAGCAAGCGAACGAATGGCGTGAAAAACTGGTCGAGACCGCTGCTGAAGCGAACGAAGACCTGATGAACAAGTACCTGGAAGAAGGCGATCTGTCGGAAGAAGAGATCAAGACCGCCCTGCGCCAGCGCACCATTGCATCGGAAATCGTGCCGATGTTGTGCGGTACCGCGTTCAAGAACAAGGGCGTGCAAGCCATGCTCGACGCCGTGATCGAATACCTGCCATCGCCAGTCGACATTCCACCAGTGGCCGGTACCGATGAGGACGACCAGCCGGTCACCCGTAAGGCTGACGACAGCGAAAAGTTCGCGGCACTGGCGTTCAAGATCATGACCGACCCGTTCGTCGGCCAGCTGATCTTCTTCCGCGTCTACTCGGGCATGATCAATTCGGGCGATACCGTCTACAACCCGATCAAGGGCAAGAAGGAACGCCTGGGTCGTATCCTGCAGATGCACGCCAACCAGCGCGAAGAAATCAAGGAAGTCCGCGCCGGCGACATCGCCGCAGCAGTCGGCCTGAAAGAAGCGACCACCGGCGAAACCCTGTGCGATCCTTCGGCTGTCATCACCCTGGAAAAGATGGTCTTCCCTGAGCCGGTCATCCAGCAGGCTGTCGAGCCAAAGACCAAGGCCGACCAGGAAAAAATGGGCCTGGCGCTGAACCGCCTGGCACAGGAAGATCCGTCGTTCCGCGTGCGTACCGACGAAGAATCGGGCCAGACCATCATCGGTGGTATGGGCGAGCTGCACCTGGAAATTATCGTTGACCGCATGAAGCGTGAATTCGGCGTGGAAGCAACCGTCGGCAAGCCACAGGTTGCCTACCGCGAAACCATCCGCAAGGCAGTCACCGACGTCGAAGGCAAGTTCGTCAAGCAGTCGGGCGGTCGTGGTCAGTACGGTCACGCAGTCCTGTCGATCGAGCCGCAAGAGCCAGGCAAGGGCTTCGAGTTCATCGACGCGATCAAGGGCGGTGTGGTTCCACGCGAATACATCCCTGCAGTCGAGAAGGGTGTGCGCGAAACCCTGACCACCGGCGTGCTGGCTGGTTACCCAGTGGTCGACGTCAAAGTCACCCTGACCTTCGGTTCGTACCACGACGTCGACTCGAACGAAAACGCGTTCCGCATGGCGGGCTCGATGGCGTTCAAGGACGGCTGCCGTAAAGCTAGCCCGGTCATCCTCGAGCCGATGATGTCGGTCGAAGTGGAAACGCCGGAAGACTACGCTGGTAACGTGATGGGCGATCTGTCGTCGCGTCGCGGCATGGTGCAGGGCATGGACGAAATCCCAGGCGGCGGCGGCAAGATCATTAAAGCCGAAGTGCCACTGTCGGAAATGTTCGGTTACTCGACCTCGCTGCGTTCGGCGACCCAGGGCCGCGCGACCTACACGATGGAATTCAAGCACTATTCGGAAGCTCCGAAGCACGTGATTGACGCCATCGTCACCGCGAAGTCCAAGTAATAGATAATGGAGGGATGGGACGTCCCGTCCCTCCAGTTCAACAAAATATATCGTTTCTCTTAAAGGAATTTGGAAATGGCAAAAGGTAAATTCGAACGGACCAAGCCGCACGTCAACGTCGGCACCATCGGTCACGTTGACCACGGCAAAACCACCCTGACGGCTGCAATCGCTACCGTCCTGTCGAAGAAATTCGGCGGCGAAGCCAAGGCCTACGACCAGATCGATGCGGCTCCAGAAGAAAAAGCACGCGGCATCACCATCAACACCGCGCACGTCGAGTACGAGACCGAAAACCGTCACTACGCGCACGTTGACTGCCCAGGCCACGCCGACTACATCAAGAACATGATTACCGGTGCTGCGCAGATGGACGGCGCGATCCTGGTGTGCTCGGCCGCTGACGGCCCAAT
>NZ_VPFD01000021.1 GCF_008014745.1 Massilia arenae | reverse complement strand
TCAATGACTTCGGGGGAATACTTGGGTTGCTTCTTCATGGCTCCATTTTCTCAAAGAATGGAGCCTCTACAAAACCCGGGGCGATTCAGAGTGTAGACCGTCCTCCCTGTCGTCTACGCGTGGCAAATTTGGCCGAAAGATCAGGCAGCAGTTGTGTCAAGCTTTACGATAGAGTGTTCACTCGGTTGCACTGCAACAAATTATCTCCTAACATACACTTTCATGATGCTTTTAATGCAACTTTTTAAGGAGTGTCGCTGTGCGTCCTTTGCCCTATGCCCCTGATGTAGAAACGGTTTCTGAAGACGAAGCACACCTCACAGACCAGATCGTCGAACAGATGGCGGCCGCCAACCGCTGCGCGTTCGAGCGCCACCGTCACGCAGTCCGCGACGCCCATGCCAAGTCCAATGGCCTGCTGATTGGCGAACTAGCGGTGCATGCGAATTTGCCGCCCGAGCTGCGCCAGGGGATTTTCGCCGAGGCGCGCAGCTACCACGTTGTCGCGCGCCTATCCTCGGCACCCGGCGACATCCACTCCGACAAGATTCCGGCACCGCGCGGCTTTGCGCTCAAGGTGATGGGCGTGGAGGGCGAGCGCCTGTCGCCCGGCATTGCTGGCGCCAACCAAGACTTCCTGATGGTGAACTTTCCGGTGCTCGCCTTCGGCACCATCCCCAAGTACAAGCAGATGCTAGCGCTGCTCGAAGCCAATTCACATGCGCCGGATACCTTCCAACGGCTGGTGGCTGGCACCGCGCGTGGCGCGAAAGAGCTAGTGCAGGCACTGGGTATGGAACCAGGCGCAACGCTCGAAGGATTGGCGCGCGATAATTACCATCCGCTCGGCGAGACTTACCACACGCAGGCGGCGATCCGCTTTGGCGACTACATTGCCAAGCTCGCGCTCGCGCCCAAGTCTGCGGAGGTGCGTACGTTAACAGGGCAGCCTCTGACAGAGGTGCATGATGCCTGCATGCGCGACGCCGTCAGCGCCTTCTTTGCCGAGCATGGCGCCGAATACGAACTGTCGGCGCAGTTGTGCGTCGATCTGGCGGCGATGCCGGTCGAAGACGCCGCCGTACGATGGAGCGAGGCGCGTTCGCCACACTGCCCTATCGCCACGCTGCGCTTCCCTCCGCAACCGACGGCGACGCCGCAGCGCCAAGTGTATGGCGACGATGTCCTTTCCTTCAACCCCTGGAACGGCATCGAGGCACACCGGCCGCTGGGCGGCATCATGCGCATCCGGCGCGCGGCCTATGAGCGTTCGAGCGCATATCGCCACACGATGAACGCGCGGCCGCGCACGGAGCCATCGCAGCCTTCCGACATTCCCGATTGAGGAGCCAGAACCATGACCGAGAAAACCACCGACCCGCGCCTGGACGACGAAACCTGGCTGCAGGAAGTCAGGCGCCGCATCGACGCGGTGGCGCACGACGCGCCGCATCTTGCGAAGATCGCGCTGGAAGCGATGGTGCGAAAGCACAATCCCGACCTGAAGGGCAGCGCCAGGTCGGCCGGGCGCGCCGGCAAGCAATCCGGCAACGTGTCCGAGCTGACCGCCATCGCGCAGCTCAAGCCGGGCGGCGCCGACCGCCTGCGCCGCATTTTCGATCTCACCAACGGCAATATGGACGGCGCCCAACGCGTCTCCACCTTGCACGACATGCGTTTCGTCTTCTTCGACAACGACACCCGCATCCTGTTCGCCACCACCTATGACGGCGACTGGGACAGCTACATCAACGATTTCGCGACCAAGATCCCGGAACTGATGGACCTGCTGTTCGCGAACGTGGAAGGCTGGCCCGGCATCGCCAGTCCGCAAGTGAAGGACTTCATCGCCTCGCACCAGATCGACGCCGCCGGCTGGTTCGTCGCCAATCCGCAGGTGACAGTGGTCGACACCCGCCGCTACCAGCGCATGGAAAAGGCGCTGGATGCCTTCTTCGACGCCATGGCCGCGCATCCGCCCGCAGACGAGACGACGCGCAAGGCGCTCGATACGCTCACGGCCGCGATCTCGCAGCCGGAAGGGGTGGATTACTGACATGAGCCTGCTCACCGATCTGAAGGCGCGCTTCCGGCGCGAACGGGTCACGCTGGCCCTGGACGACATCCAGGCCCTGATCCTGCGCTCGCGCCCCGAACCCTATGTCGGCATCCACGCGATGCTGCATATCGACGAGGCGGAAGGAGGACGGGACCTTGTGCGCCGCCTAGCCGCCCACATCCCCTCCGCGGCTGGCTGGACCGACGACCGCGAAGCCTGGATTGGCGCGGCGCTCAGTTTCCAGGGCCTGAAGGCGCTGGGCCTACCGGAATCCTCGCTGAAGAGTTTTCCCCTGCCCTTCCAGCAAGGCATGGCGGCACGCGCCGAACAACTGCGCGACATCGGCGGCAATGCGCCCGAACACTGGGACGAGGCCTTCCGCCCCGGCGCCTGCCACCTCGCGCTGACGATCTACGCGCGCGACGAGGCCGCGCTCGACGTCGCACGCGCCAAGGCCATGGGCGAACTGGCGCGCTCGCACGGCGTGACCCTGGTCGGCACCCATGCCTTCGGCGCCGATGCCGACGCCAAGAATCCCTTCGGCTTCCGCGATTCGATTTCGCAGCCGGCAGTCGCCGGCAGCGGCGTCGATCCGGTGCCGGGCCAGGAGCGTGCGATCGCGGCCGGCGAATTCATCCTCGGCGAAGACAGCGAGAACGGGGCGCCGGTGGCGATGCCCGATCCGCCTGAACTGGGGCGCAACGGCTCCTTCGTGGTGCTGCGCAAGTACGCCAGCCAGGTCGGCGCCTTCAATGATTTCGTGCGCAGCCATGCCTCCGGCGAACAGGAGGAAGAGCTGCTTGCTGCTAAGCTGGTCGGCCGCTGGCGTAGCGGGGCGCCACTGATCCTGGCGCCGGGGCGCGACGATCCGGCACTGGGCGCCGACCCGAACCGCAACAACGATTTCGATTTTTCGACGGATCCGCGCGGCCTGGTCTGCCCGCATGCGTCCCACATGCGGCGCCTGAATCCGCGCGACAGCAGGCTAACGATCCTGACCGATGTGAACATCCACCGCATTATCCGGCGGTCCTCGACCTTCGGCCCCAAATGGAGTCGCGAGGTAACGGCGGCAGACGATGCACGGAGTGAACGCGGCATCTTCTTCATCTTCATCAGTGCACGCGCCTATGACACCATCGAGTTTCTTCAACAGGAATGGATCAACCGCGGCAATTTCATCGACTTGGGCACGGAGCGCGACGCTATCGTCGGCCTGCACGAGACGCCTGGCAGTTTCACGCTGCCACAGTCGCCAGTGCGGCGCCGGTTGGACGGCGTGACTACTTTCAACCAGCTCAAGGGCGGCGAGTACCTGTTCATGCCCTCGCTGGCAGCGCTACGCTGGATCGGCGAGGCCGGTTGGGCACGTTAATAATCTGCGGAACAGGAAGCTGTAACCGTTGGCCCGCAGGCGTAGGAAGACTGCTTCACGGATGCGCCGCCAACCGTCGGCTTGCAGCCACTCTTGAAGAGGATTCTAGTGAATACCTCGAATTTAAACTCCATACACTAGAGAACCCGATAATATGGTTTCTAATGTCGAAGAAGAACGAATGCGTCCTGAGCGAGAGCTTGGGCTGGTAGTACAGGCGGAATTCTTCGTGTTCGATGGCTTGCCACAGGGCGGTTTCCATGTCCAGCCGATGCTCGACCTAGCGCGCCATGGAACTGTCGAAGAACTGCCAGCCGTTGCGCCCGGCGGCCTTAGCGCGGTACAGGGCGGTGTCGGCGTTGCGCACCAGGGCATGGTAATCCAGCCCGTCCTGTGGGAACAGGGCAATGCCCATGCTGAGCGTCAGGTACAGCTCGCGCCCCTCGACCGCGATCTTGCGCCGCAATGCTGTCCATATCGCCTACACTGCCCACGAGGCATGTCATGCATGGATGCACATGAAATCTCAGGGTTGCGTATGGATGAACGAGAAGATGACGAATCAAATGGTCGCCAGTTGGTTGCCGTCGTAGTCAGTAAAGAGTTCGGGCATCTCCGCTACTAGCTTGCGAAGTAACGGAGCGAGAGACCGGCTGCGGTCGCTTAAGAGAAAGTGCAAATCCTCTCGTTCCGGATGCTTTTCTAAGGCAATGTCAGCTGCAGACTGATCCCGATTGAAAGTGCGGGCCGAGGCGTTGGCTCCCAGCACAAGCAGTGCGCCGATCACGCGAGGGCTCGCGCCGTGCCACGCTGCCTGGTGCAAAGGGGTGTAGCCCTTGGCACTGATGGAGTTCACCAGATGGGGTTGGCTTTCCAAATGACGCAGGAGCTCGGGCCACTCTCCCTTATAAGCCAGTTCTACTACGTCTGCGGTCATTTTTCCCTCTCGCCATACTAAAGATACGTCATGAATATCTCATGCGCGGTACCTCAAATTTCATCATCCGCGGGGTGGTCGTCCCGACTTTACGCCAGCAAGGAGACCACCGCCGCCTACGGACTCAAAGGCCGTTCACTCTTCAAATGAACGGTTCTTGAATTTCAACTGGTCGCAGTTTTCACGCACAGCCCGCTGGACACTTTCGTCGAACCCGCTCGGCAATTCGGCCTCGATCTCAACAGCTATACGTAGTTTAACGCCCGGCTTGTTCAACAGCATCAGTACCTCTTCAGCCACATCTGAAAACTGCAATTTTGCTTGGTTCGGATTGAGCTCTACCGAACCGAAAAACATGCGCTTCTTAGCCGATGCGCTCGATCCGCCTGGACCCGACCCAGCGGCACTTGTCGTCGAGCCGGACGCCGAGGCTCCCTCCGCCTTAGATGTGGCGGCGCCGCTCGGCGTCGGTTGTCCCTCGACGCTAGCCGCCCCAGCCGCTTCGCCTTTGGCTTTCGCCTCACGCTCGGCCGCCTCCTCTGCAAGCCGCGCGGCAAAGATCGACGACGCATTGGGATCGATTAGCAAAAGCGACTCGTCGAAAATTGGGGTCGTGTTCTCTCCGAAGTGGAACCCCTGATAGCGCTCTTCCTCGACCCCATATGCGATGCCGAAGAAATCGCGCGATGAGAGGCCCGCGGCGATCGTCGAGCGGATAGTGTCGGAGTCGCGCAGCCGCGGCAGATACAGATAGCAGCACGTCTTCTGCCACACATCCAACGCGCCGGCGGTCGGCGTGTCGTCCTTCCAGAACCAGGTCTGGAGCATTTTGGCCAAGTGAATCGGGGCCCACTCGTTGATGAGCAGCTCGTTCTCTTTAAGCACACGCTCAATCTCTTCCACGCGATTGATGACCGTTTTTGCCGTCGACATGTTGGTCAGGTTTTGCCCGATGAGGCGGATCGCCGTGTTCGACCCGTTGACGGTCAGTTCGCCGTAGTGTTCGCCAGGAACGGCGGATCCAAAAGCGCCTAGAAATCGTTGTTCGTTTATGTGCTTGGCGCCAGGCGCCTCCTCCAAGTTATTATGTGCTGAACATCATACCTAGGCTACCAGCCTGTTGAGGCGCAGTCAGCCTGAGGGAGGCAGCCGCCTGCCCTGCTGGGTAAATTCCACGTCAAGGACTCGCGGCACCTTCAGCTCGTTAAAGGCGGTGGTGCGCAGAACGTGCGAGCGGTGGAAGCCTTCACGCGAGGGGGGACCTGCCGGGGGGGCCAAAGCCATGGCCCCCGTCTCGCGCGTCCATATAGGTCGGGCCCTCAAAATTTTTTTTGGCGCGCCCTAGGAAAGAATCAGCTGGTCTGAGGAAGACAAGCACTTCGCTTAGCGTCAGCGGTTAGGCGCGCGCCGTGGGCGCCGAACGCAAGACCACCAGACTGCCTCGATGCAGCTGGCAATAGCGCGATGCTTTCTTATTTGCGTCGATTTCTTGTGCCTGTTCGTCATGCCGCTGATTTCATCACTTCTAATGCTGCTTGAGCGTTACCGTCAGCCAGCACGAGTGCCGGCAGTCCGCGAACTATTTTCATCGTCTCCAAGCTAACCGTGACAACCCGCTGGAACAGTTGAAGCGGATACTTCGAGTCGTATACAGTTTCGTTCGCCCAATCGTTGGCGTCGTTGACGATGCCGCTGTCCTTGTCGGTCTTTATGCCTTGGCGCTCGACTACCCAATCAAGCGCTGGCTTGCCGTTAACGACATACTCATAGGCCTCCATTGGGATACCGGTCAAGGTGATTCTGTCGTTGTAGTGCAGGGTCGTCAGGTCCTTGTCCTTTCCTTTTCTGCCGTAGCGCATCTTCTCGACACGATAGTCGGCATCGGTGAGCTTCTTGCCTAAGCTGTCGATCTTCAGCGGGTAGGGCTCAACGCTTTCATAGTTCAGGTGCAGCTCGGCTAGTTTGCGGCCGGCGCGGGAGAACGCCCAGAAGTCGGCCGCGGTCTTGACGCACGGGATACGCGGCAGCTCCTTGCCCAAGTTGTCTGCGAAGCGTTCGCGGTAGTCGGGCGAGTGCAAAAGGCCGTAGACGTAATAGAAGATATCTTCGCGACTGATCGTCTCGCTAGGGTAGGCGGATTGGAAGTGCGCCAGGCCCT
This sequence comes from Massilia arenae, assembly GCF_008014745.1. Classification (GTDB taxonomy): domain Bacteria; phylum Pseudomonadota; class Gammaproteobacteria; order Burkholderiales; family Burkholderiaceae_D; genus Telluria; species Telluria arenae. The sequence continues at coordinate 108,675 of NZ_VPFD01000021.1, read as the reverse complement.
CGGCTGTGATGGCGTCGCGGCGCCTGTTTGCAGAGGTTAGAGCCGACGGTCCTGCTTCATCAAATAATGTGGACTGCTCAGGGATGGCCTCTTTGGCCTCAGGTTCGGGATCGTCATACAGGTACAGCGGGAAGTACTGAGAGCCCACCATGTCCACTGCGTGCAGGCTCGTCACATGGTCGCTGATGAACACCGAATAACCGCTGCGAGAAGCTGATGCAGACACGCCGATCACCACGTTCTTGGCTTTTGGATCCGGGAAGAAGCGCGGCATCTGGTAAACCATCTCGTTGAATCGGCGATTGAAATACAGCCACTGTTTATTGAACGGTCGATACAGGCCGGGAACGATACAGGTACTGTCGTATGCAAAGCGCTTGTCTTTAGCCAGCTCTTGTTTCAATGAACGGGTCCAGGCAATTTGTGTCGCATCGGGATTGATGAAATCATCCAGCATGGTTTCGCGCTGTTTCTTATCGCACCCTGGGTGCTTCTGAGTCAAGCGCGTCGCCTCTGCGTTATAAAAGGTAATCATCCGCGTCATGTTGGACGCCAGGGCCTTCTTCGAAGCGTTGTAGCACCAAGCATCGCGGTTAGTAACCACACCCAGAGAGAAGTTCTCGAACAACTTGGGGCCGTCGCCTTTCTTGTCGCCAAGCACGATGTGCTCTAGGAAGCCGTCGTCCCGCTGCTTCAGCCAGTCGCCATGGGCGTCCGGGGTGATGGTCTGCCAACCCTGCGAAGCTGTGATGCCGGCAATGCTGCCCAAGGACTCGATTTTGGCTAGTTTCTCCTCCCTGCTTAGGTAGTCGCCGATGTCGCAGAAGCTGATTTTCCCGTGCTCCTTTGCAGACGGGTTTTTCACCAAGAGCGAGATGGCGATTGGAGCGCGGCTACCACTTCCAAAAATCTTGCCGCCCTCTCTACGGGATAGTTCGCCTGCCGTGCGCTGATTGCCGCGCAGGTGAAAGACGTAGATGCTGCTGAACTCGTCGGCCAAGCACCGGCGCAGCCCGTCGAATGTTGCGGTGTCTAGGAAACTGGCATTGGTCACAAACCCGATAACGCCACTTTCACCGACCCGATCGCTAGCCCATCGGATAGCTCGGATGTAGCTGTCGTACAGCCCCTTTGCCAGGATCGCATCGGAGCGCTCGGCGTAGGTCGAGCGGATGCGTGCGTCCAGATGTGGGTATGCAAGGTTGTCGTTATTGTCGTTCTCGCTGCGCTGACCGACCGAGTAAGGCGGGTTGCCCAAGATGACGCGGATGTCCAGCTTCTTCTGCCGCATGCGTCGTGCGCTGTTGTCCACCAGCAGCGCGTCGACCAGGTCGTCCTTCTCATACATTTGAAAAGTGTCGGTCAGGCAGATGCCCTCGAAGGGTTGGTAGCTGCCGCCCACGATGCCGTGATAGACCGCCTCGATGTTGATGGCAGCGATGTAATAGGCCAGCAGCACCAGCTCGTTGGCGTGGATTTCATGCTTGTACTTGTGCGGCAGATGCTGGGGCGCGATAAGGCCGCTCTGCAACAACCGGGTGATGAAGGTGCCGGTCCCGGTGAACGGGTCGATGATATGCACGCCCTCGCTGCCCAGTGTCTGCCCGAATTCGGTCTTCAGGATGTGTGCGACGCTGTGGATGATGAAGTCCACCACCTCCACCGGTGTATAGACGATGCCCAGCCGCTCGGTCATCTTGGGGAAGGCATTGCGGAAGAACTTGTCGTAGAGCTCGACGACGATCTTCTGCTTCCCAGTCGCGTTGTCGATGCCCTGTGCGCGCATCTTCACACTGTCGTAGAAGCGCTGAAGGGTGTCGACCTCCTTGTCCAGCCGGTGCTCTTGCAGCACGTCGAGTACAGCCTGCATAGCCAGCGACATAGGGTTGTGCTGAGCAAAGCTGTAGTCTTCGAAGAGGGCATCGAAGACCGGCTTGGTAATGAGATGCTGGGCCAGCATCTCGATGACTTCGCCGTCGCTAATGCTGCCGTTGAGGTCATCGCGCAGTTCATGGGCAAAGGCATTGAAGGCGGCTCGCTCCTTCTCGTGGGCCGGGTCTTCAACGATGGCAGTGATGCGGTCAATATGGGTGCGGGCGATCTTGGCGATGTCGTTGGCCCAGTCCTCCCAATGGTGGCGGTTGCCCACCTTCTGCACCAGCTTGGCGTAGATGGCCTTCTCAATTTCACCGATTTCGAAAGACAAAGAGGCCTGCTCTTGCTTGTAGTAAGGCTTGGCTGGCGACTCGCCTACGATGAAGCTGCCCTTCCCCGTGTCCTTGTTCTTTGGTTTTTTGGGTTTGTCCTGCTTCCGCTGAACCTTGTCCGTGATGGCGACGACCTCCATCTTGCTGGTGTCCTTACCGACCAAGTCCAGCTTGTTGACCATCGCATCGAAGCGGTCATCATGTGAGCGCAGCGCCTGCAGTACCTGCCACACCACTGCGTAGGTCTTGTTGTCGTTCAGAGCCTCGTGGGGTTCTACGCCGGCCGGGACAACCACCGGCAGGACGACGTAACCGCGTTTCTTGCCCGGCGCATTACGCATAACACGGCCGACCGACTGCACCACGTCAACCTGGGAGTTGCGCGGGGTCAGGAACAGCACTGCGTCCAGGGCCGGTACGTCGACACCTTCGGACAAGCAGCGCACGTTACTCAGGATTCGGCAGGTGTCGGGAGCGGCATCCGCCTTCAACCACGCGAGCTTGGTCTCCTTCTCGCTGGCGTTCATGCTGCCGTCCACATGCTCGGCTTCGCAGGCCAGCGTCGATGCCGCGTCGTCCTCCTCGGACTCCTGGTAAGCCTCGACCACCGCCTGGAACATACCGGCGATATTTTTGGAGCTGACCTTGTGGGACTTTGCGCCCTTGCTTACCTCGATGACCTGGCAGAAGGCCACGGCGCGCTTCATGGCCTCGTGATCGCCGCTCAGGTCCCCCGTGAGCCCTTGTTTTGCCAAGGCCTTCCAGCAACCGATGATCTTGGCGGCGTCATCCACCTTGAGCTGGTTGTTCTCGTCCTTCAACAGGGATTGGATGCGACGGCTGACGTGACTCTCTTCCACGGATAGAACGATGACTTTGTAGTCTACCAATAAGCCGCGCCGGACTGCCTCGGAGAAGGTAATGACGTGGAGCTCGGGGCCGTAGAGGGTCTCGTCGTCCATCGAGCACAACGCTACACTGCCCGCCTCGGCCTTCGCTTTCGCATTGTCACCGTAGATGCGCGGTGTGGCTGTCATGTACAGGCGCTTTTCTGACCGTATGAAGGCTGCGTCATGCACCTTGACGAAGTTGCTCTCGTCGTCATCGCCGAAAGTGGCGCCGGTGGTGCGGTGCGCCTCGTCGCAGACGATGAGATCAAAGTCGGCCAGGCCATGCTCTTGCTGAGCACGACTGATGACATCAATGGAGTGATAGGTGCTGAACACCACGTTCATGTGCGCCGCGTCGTGCCGCTTGGCCATCTCGGTGGCCAAGCGGGCTGGTTGGGTCGTGGCCGGGTAACGCAGCTCGTGGGTGAAGGTTTGGACGGTATCGTCGTCCTTTTGGCGCTTCTTGCCAACGTCGCTGTCCGAACAGACTGCGAAGCTGTGCAGCGGCGTGGCGCTCTCTTGTGTCCACTCGGTCAAGGTCTGCGAGAGCAAGGACAGGCTTGGCACCAAGAACAATACGCGTTTGCCGGCACCAGCCAGGGCTTCCGCGATCTTTAGGCTGGTGAACGTCTTGCCAGTGCCGCAGGCCATGATGAGCTTCCCTCGATCGACGGTCTGCAACCTCGACAGCGCGGCGTCCAGCGCCTGTTGCTGGTGGGGCCGAAGCTCCTTCTTGACCTTCAGCACAGGCGCGGTCTTCGGCTGGTACTTGCCCCACTCAATCTGGCTGTTCTCCAAATCGTTTAGGTCTATTTTGCTGACGGGCGGCTGCTGGTCTCGCAGTGCCTCCTCGGCGTGAGTGCTCCAGTGGTTTGTGGTGCAAACGATGATGCGGTGAACAAACGGTTTTTTGCCCGAAGCAGTGAAAAAGCTGTCGATGTCGGCCTTCTGCAGCCGGTAGTCCTCGGCGTACAGCTTGCACTGGATCGCGTGGAATTCGTTGGTGCCCGCTGTCTTGGCTACGAGATCGATTCCCACATCGCGCCCATCCACGCCCTGTAGCTTGGCCCACTCCGCATAGGTCCAGACATCACTGTAGAGGTCCCGGTAGGTTGCCTCATTCCGTAGGTAAGCGACGATCAGCTCTTCAAAGTAGGTTCCTTTTTCGCGCTCGCTAACGGCCGCGTTGCGAAAGGTAGCGAGAAGATTTGACAGGGCGGACATGCTTGATAATTTCCTTTTAATACACGAGCGAGCAACGCCCGGCTTGATCGTCAAGAGTTGGGCGATACTTTACCTTACCAAAGGGAAATCTCAGCTAAAAATGTGGTGATGCTGTTGCCTCCCGAGACACAGAAGGACAGCGCACGCCTATTGGGGCGAGCGGATTACCGCCGCAAACATCGACGCTGATTTATGCCCGCTATGCTTGGTGGCTGTACCAAGGTATAGAGCCCGACTAACTGCATCTCACCATGTCGCGGGGTGTAACTCCCGCACCTGTGAATCGCCGCTTCTTGCGAGCCGTTCGATCTTGACTGCCCTGACCTCGCTATGTCCGTCAGCCGGCACAGCTTTTAGCACCGCGATCGCCTCGTCGAAACGGCCAAGCTGGCGCAGCAATTCGCCTTGCTCGATCATGTCCGATGGATTCCCATCGCCGTCGCGCAGCATGTCCAGGATAGCCTCCATGTTGGACCGCTCCAAAGCCTGCGGCCAAATTGGCACATCGGGAATGGGAGAGCCATCCTGACAGCTGCGGTAGCGGTCGTTCAACCCCCACCAGATGCGCTTGCGCAGCCATAGCAGCCGGGTCCTGCTTATCCCTTTGGAGCGGGCTAAGACATATATGACGTCCTCAAACTTCACGCTGCCGATGTAGTCTGCCTGGCCCCAGGATGCCATGGCCCGGCTCCACTCCTCTTCGCCGTGAAGCAGCCCATGCGGGTCACGGCGCCAACGAAGCCACGCGCGTTTAAACTGGCCAATCGGCCGTGGGGCGTCGGGCATGATTCCGACAGGCTCGATATCCTCCAGCCAAAAGAGCGCAGCGCACGCACTGCAACGGACCAATGGTTCCTGGCGCCACCACATGCTTGGCACACCGTCCGACCAATCTCGGGCACCGAAGAAATTAAAGCTACGAAGTCGCCGGCGAAGGTAAAAGGCACCGCAACCGGGACAGGCGTGAACTGAGGGGGCTGAGAAACTCGTCATGGCCAGTATCGTAACGCCGCAATGCCAGCTCGACAATAAATAGGGCGACTAGCGGCATGGCACTGTCTGCCGTGGAGCTGCTAGGAGCCATGCGGCTCAAGTACAGGTGAAATGCAGCGTGGTTTGCGGGAACTGGCCGAGCGAGCGTGGCGTATCAGTCTCCCTCAGGATCAGCATCGTTTTACCTTGACCAGCGCAGTGCGCGCCTGCGTCCTTCATCGTCGCGGCCTTGAGCTGGCCCAGTGAGGCAGCCGGACCGTTATCTTCTCGCGAAACCATGTACTGATTACTACCCGTCGAGATCACGCCCGTCGTGGAAGCGCAACCAGCTAAAAACACCACCAGCCAGATTTTTTCAGGTTTCATTTTCTTTTCTTCTTTAATAGAAGCCCAGTCGGCTTCTGGTGTTTAAACACGTAGTGCCCATCTCGCGCAGGTCGGTCACGCCTCGTAGCCGGACGTAGAAGTAGTCGTCCCACGCGGCGCGTCGAAAGCCATCGTCCAACAGATTCAGGATTGCCTCGCGCTCGTTCGCTCCGAACGCGGTAAGGCGGGATTTCCGCCACGGTTGCTCTGCGCCGTTCTTGAAGTAGACATCCCATTCAAGGCCGAAAAGATCGCCGAACTGGTAAGTTGCCCCAGTATCCCTACCGATGTCGTCGAGTGCGGTGCCCATACGTCGCTCAATGCGGTAGTCACGCCCCTGGAGGGTCCACACAACCTCCATGAGCTGCCGCTTGTTCAAGCTATCGAAGAGTACCCGGCGTGTCGCCGCTTCCTCCAGGATGAACAGGTCGCGCTCCGTCTTGGCCAAAAAATCATCGATACGATCGTCCTGGGTTGACGCAGGTGGAATACGGGTGTGAATCATTGATTGCCTCCTATTCTAGGTCAGCAATCCTAAGGATTCCTTAGTGTGACGTCAATAAAATACTAAGAATATCTTAGCCTTTAGGGGCTATGGATGTCTTTGTTTGGGAAGCGAATGAAGGAGGCTCGCTTACGGGCCGGCCTGTCTCAAGAAAAACTTGGTGTCTTGGCGGGGATCGATGAGATGTCTTCGAGCGCGCGTATGAACCAGTACGAGCGGGGGAAGCATGTGCCGGACTTCTCATTGGTCGAGCGAGTCGCCCAAGTACTGGATGTCCCGGAATGCTACTTCTATTGCAAGGAAGATGACATGGCCCTGATTCTCATTCGCTTGCACCGCATCCCTGCGCACGAGAGACAAGGTGTTATCGGCGCGGTCGAGCGGCTCCTATCAGAGACTGGGAACGTCGAGGAAGCGCAGTAGCATGCTGCCTGCTGTGGATGAATCTACGACCACCTCTAGCGCGCCCATAAAGCAAGGCAGGCTCCCAATCGATAGGATGCGGGCACTCAACCTGCAAGGCTAATGTTGAGTAAGCCGGGTTACACAGCGGTTACACAACTCGCTTACAGCGCCACGAAAGAAAAAAGGGTTACATGAAAAATCATGTAACCCTTTGATCTTACTGCAAATTCTTGGTGCCGCTGACCGGAATCGAACTGGTGACCTTCGCATTACGAATGCGCTGCTCTACCGACTGAGCTACAGCGGCGAAACCTGTGCTTCGCCTTGCCTTTCGGCGCACGACAACGTAGCCGCCGTGACGAAAGAACCATATTCTAGCAAACAATGCGGCAAACTTGCTAGTGTGTATCGCTAGCGTGCCGCATTATCGGCCGAAAAGTAGAAATTCAGGCCCCGTGGTAGCCCGTGACGACCTCGACTTCTTCCTTCGAGCCCAGGAACACCGGCACACGCTGGTGCAGCTTGGTCGGCGGGATGTCCAGGATGCGGCCCTTGCCGTCGGTGGCGGCGCCGCCGGCCTGCTCGACGATCATCGCCATCGGGTTGGCTTCGTACATCAGGCGCAGCTTGCCCGGCGATTGCGGGTCGCGCAGGTCGGCCGGATACATGAAGACGCCGCCGCGGTTCAGGATGCGGTGCACATCGGCCACCATCGAGGCGATCCAGCGCATATTGAAATCCTTGCCGCGCGGGCCGGTCTCGCCTGCCAGCAGCTCGTCCACGTAGCGCTGCACCGGCGGATGCCAGTGGCGCTTGTTGGACATATTGATGGCGAATTCTTTCGTCGACGCCGGGATCTGCATATCGCTCTGGGTCAGCACCCACGAACCCATCTCGCGGTCCAGCGTGAAGCAGTGCACGCCGTTGCCGGTGGTGAGCACCAGCATGGTCTGCGGGCCGTAGACCGCATAGCCGGCCGCCACCTGGGCGGTGCCGGGCTGCAGGAAGTCCTGCTCGGTCGGCTGGTTCATGCCTTCCGGCGCCTTCAGCACCGAGAAGATGGTGCCGATCGAGACGTTGACGTCGATGTTCGACGAGCCGTCCAGCGGATCGAACAGCAGCAGGAATTCGCCCATCGGATAGCGGCTCGGGATCTGGCGGATGGTTTCCATCTCTTCGGACGCCATTGCCGCCAGGTGGCCGCCCCACTCGTTCGCCTCCAGCAGGATTTCGTTGGAGATCACGTCCAGCTTCTTCTGGACTTCGCCCTGGATGTTCTCGGTCTCGGCGCTGCCCAGCACTTCTCCCAGCGCGCCCTTGCTCACCGAATAGCTGATGCGCTTGCAGGCGCGGGCCACGACCTCGATCAGCAGGCGCAGCTCGGCGTTGATGTTCTGGTGCAGGCGCTGCTCTTCGACCAGGTATTGCGTCAGACTTACGCGTTTCATGACTTCCTCAGGTTTGGGTTAAATATTGTTATCAATTCGCGAGCGCTTTGGTGACCACTTCGCGCACGTCGTTCGACAGCTTGCCCTGCCCCGCCACCCGCTGCAGCGCGGCCTTCATCTGCTCTTGCAGCGCCGGCGCGTAACGGCGCCAGCGGTCCATGGCGCGCGCCAGGCGGCTTGCGACCTGCGGGTTGAGCGCGTCGAGCGCGATCACCTGCTCGGCCCAGAAGGCGTAGCCGCTGCCGTCCGGCGCGTGGAACTGCACCGGATTGTTCATGCAGAAGGCGGCGACCAGGCTGCGCGCGCGGTTCGGGTTGCGCAGCGTGAAGGCCGGATGGCGCATCAGCGCGCGCACGGCCGCCACGTCGGTGGTCGGGGCCGCGGCCTGCATCATGAACCATTTGTCCACCACCAGGGCCTCGTTCTGGAACTCCTGGTAGAACACGTCCAGCGCGTCGGCGGCTTCGGGCACGCGCGATGCGATCAGCGCACTCAGCGCGGCGGCGCGGTCGGTCATATTGTCGGCGTCATCGAACTGGCGCTGGGCCAGCGCCACGCTCTCGTCGTCGGGCGCCGCGTTCAGGTAGGACAGCGCGATGTTCTTGAGCGCGCGCTTGCCGCTTGATGCGGCATCCGGGCTGTAGGCCCCCGGCGTCAGGTTGGCCTCGTACTGCACCAGCAGCTCGCTGCGCAATCTCGCGCCGATGTCGGCGCGGATGAACTGGCGCGCGATGTGCACCGCCAGCGGGTCGACGCCGTCGATCTGCTCGGCCACCATGCCCTCGGACGGCAGCAGCAGCGCCTGTTCGCGGAAGGCCGGGTCGAGGGTCTCGTCGACCAGCACCTTGCGCATCGCTTCGATGAAGGTCTCGTCCAGGTTCAGGCTGGCGCCGCTATTGCCCTTGGCCGCGGCCTCGCCGGCCAGCTTGAGCAGGCGGCTCATGGCCAGGCGCTGGCCCGCTTCCCAGCGGTTGACCGGGTCGCTGTCATGGCTGAACAGGTGCAGCAGGTCGGCATCGGTATAGCTGCCCTGCAGGACCACCGGCGCCGAGAAGCCGCGCAGCACCGACGCCACCGGCTGCTCCTTGACGTCGGTGAAGACGAAGGTCTGCTCGGCCTGGGTCAGTTCGAGCACCGCCGTCGTGCCGCGGTCGACGCTATCGACCACCAGGCGCATGTCGTTGCCGGCGGCGTCGAGCAGGCCGACCGCGACCGGGATGTGGAACGGCAGCTTCTGCGGCTGGCCCGGCGTCGGCGGGCAGGACTGGATCAGCTTGAGCGTGTAGGTGTGGGCGGTCTCGTCCCAACGGCCCTCGAAGCGCAGCACCGGGGTGCCGGCCTGGCTGTACCAGCGTTCGAACTGGGTCAGGTCGCGGCCGTTGGCGTCGGCCATCGCGCGCCGGAAATCGTCGCACTCGACCGCCTGCTCGTCATGGCGTTCAAAATACAGGTCCATGCCCTTGCGGAAGCCCTCGACGCCGAACAGCGTCTGGTACATGCGCACCACTTCGGCGCCCTTCTCGTACACCGTCACCGTATAAAAATTATTGATCTCCACGAAGGAGTCGGGACGCACCGGGTGCGCCATCGGGCCGGCATCCTCGGGGAACTGGTGCTGGCGCAGCGTGCGCACCTGGTCGATGCGGGTCACGGCGCGGCCGGTGTCGGTGCCGATCATGTCGGCCGTGAATTCCTGGTCGCGGAATACCGTCAGGCCTTCTTTCAGCGACAGCTGGAACCAGTCGCGGCAAGTCACGCGGTTGCCGGTCCAGTTGTGGAAGTATTCGTGCGCCACCACCGCCTCGATGCCCTGGAAGTCGACGTCGGTCGCCACCCGCGGGTTGGCCAGCACGAACTTGGTGTTGAAGATGTTCAGGCCTTTATTTTCCATCGCGCCCATGTTGAAGTCGCTGGTGGCGACGATCATGAAGCGGTCCAGATCGAGCTCGAGGCCGTATTTTTCCTCATCCCAGCGGATGCTGTGCTTGAGCGACTGCATCGCATAGTCGGTCTTGTCCAGGTTGCCGTCTTCGACCCACACCTGCAGCAGGGCGTCGCGGCCGTCCGCCAGGCGGAAGGTCTCTTCCTGGCACACCAGTTTGGCCGCCACCAGCGCGAACAGGTAGGAAGGCTTCTTGAACGAATCTTCCCACAGCGCATAGTGGCGCCCGTCGTCGAGCTCGCCTTCCTGGATCAGGTTGCCGTTCGACAGCAGCACCGGGTAGCGCGCCTTGTCGGCGCGCAGCATCACCGTGTACTTGGCCATCACGTCCGGGCGGTCCGGGAAATAAGTGATGCGGCGGAAGCCTTCGGCCTCGCACTGGGTGAAGAAGTTGCCATTCGATACATACAAGCCGCTGAGCGTCGTGTTCTGCTCGGGCACGCAGACCGATTCGATCTCGAGCACGACGTCGTCGGGCGCCTCGTGGATGACCAGGCGATTGTCGGCCAGCGTGTAATCAGCTCCGCCCAGGGTCTTGCCATTGAGGCGCAGCGCCACCAGCTCGATGTCCTCGCCATGCAGCTCGATGGCCCGCCCGCTGGCCGCCGGGTTGCGGCGCAAGGTCAGGCGGTTGGCCACGACCGTACGCGCGGGATCCAGGTCGAAGCCGAGCTCGACAGTATCCACAAGGTAAGTCGGCGGGTTATAGTCTTTGCGGTAAATGGTCTGGGGCGTATCGGTGCGCATAGGAAGAGTCCAAGAACACAGTGGAGAAGTGCTTATTTTACCAACAAGCTTTTCCGGTGCTTCGTTCGATTCCATGTATCGCAGTGTATGCACGGTAACGGGGTGTAAATCCCGGTTCATTGATCTTGGACAAGCGGTAAGCTTGATCATCGACGAAATTCCGCACAAATATTTTTGGAGACTGTATGAAACGCCTCATCATGGTCGCCGCCGGCACGGCGCTTGCACTGCTCCTGGGCGGTTGCGCGACCACCATCCGCAGCGACGTCACGACCTTCCACCAATGGCCGGCGCAGATACAAGACAAGAGTTATGTGTTCGAAGTGCCGTCGCCGCAGGACGACACGCTGGAATGGCGCAGCTACCAGGAACTGGTGCGCGCCCAGCTGGCGCGCCAGGGCTTCCGCGACGCCGAAGGCGCCACGCCGGCACTGACGGTGGCGATGCGCTTCACCACCACCGACCTGCCGGTGCGCGTGCTGGAGCCGATCATGACGCCGTATTTCTACCCGAGCGCACGCTTCGGCTATGGCTACGGCTACCGCAGCTTCAATCGCCGCTACTGGGGCGGCTGGTACAGCCCGTTCTACGATCCGTTCTGGGGTCCGTATCCGGCCTACCAGACCTCGGTCGAGCACCACTACCGGCGCGAGCTGCAGGTATCGATCAAGGCTGCGAGCGACGGCAAGCGCCTGTTCGACGTCACGGTGCACAACACCAGCCGCAATATGTCGACGCCGGAAATCATGCCGGCGCTGGCGCACAGCGCCTTCGAAGGCTTCCCGGGACCGTCGGGCGTGGCGCGGCGGGTCGAGGTGAAGCAGGAGCCGAAGGGCTGATCCTTCGTTAGTTGAGTTGCAGTAAGCACGTCGTTCCCGCGCAGGCGGGAATCCAAGTCTTAAGCGTTTCGACAGCACCAGCATTACTTGGGTCCCCGCCTGCGCGGGGACGACGTTTTGGGGCCACGGATTCAATAAACGAACGCGGTCCGCAACGACGCAAAAAAGGCCCGTCACGCTTGGCGCGACGGGCCAACTAGAGACAACGAGAGACAACGGTACTGCCGGCGCGCCCTAGCGCACCATGCAAGGTTTCTTGCTATCGAACTTCCAGTTCGGAACGAGGTACTGCATCCCCACCGCATCGTCGCGTCCGCCCAGCCCCATCGCCAGGTAACGCTGGTGCGCGGCCTCCACCGCCTCCATATCGAGTTCCACGCCCAGTCCCGGCGTCGTCGGCACGGTGACCATGCCGTCCACGATGCGCAGCGGGTTGCGGGTCAGGTGCTGGCCGTCCTGCCAGATCCAGTGGGTGTCGATCGCCGTGATGTCGCCCGGCGCCGCCGCCGCGCAATGGGTGAACATCGCCAGCGAGACGTCGAAGTGGTTGTTCGAATGCGAGCCCCAGGTCAGGCCCCAGGCTTCGCACATCTTGGCCACGCGCACGGTGTCCTGCATGGTCCAGAAATGCGGGTCGGCCAGCGGGATGTCCACCGCCCCCAGTTGCACCGCGTGGGCCAACTGGCGCCAGTCGGTGGCGATCATATTGGTGGCGGTGCGCAGGCCCGTGGCGCGGCGGAACTCGGCCATCGTCTCGCGGCCCGAGTAACCGCCTTCGGGTCCGCAGGGATCCTCGGCATAAGCCAGCACGCCCTTCATGTCGCGGCACAGCCGGATCGCATCCTGCAGCAGCCAGCAGCCGTTGGGGTCGAGCGTGATGCCGGCTTGCGGGAAGGCTTCCTTGAGCGCGCGCGCCGCCTCGATTTCCTGTTCGCCGCGCAGCACGCCACCCTTGAGCTTGAAGCTCTTGAAGCCGTAGCGCTTCTGGGCCGCGCGGGCCTGGGCCACGATGGCGTCGGTGTCCATCGCCGGCTCGTGGCGCAGGCGCAGCCACGCGTCATCCGCATCCGGCTCGCTGGCATAAGGCAGGTCGGTGGCCTTGCGGTCGCCCACGTAGAACAGATAGCCCAGCATCTCGACCTGGTCGCGCTGGCGGCCGTCGCCCAGCAGGTCGGCCACCGGCACGCCCATGAACTTGCCCAGCAGGTCGAGCAAGGCGCATTCGACGCCGGCCACCGCGTGGATCGTCACGCGCAGGTCGAAGGTCTGCTGGCCACGGCCGCCCGCATCGCGTCCGGCGAAGGTCGTGCGGATCGAACGCAGCACGCCGTTCCAGGCGCCGATAGGCTGGCCGACGACCAGCGCGCGCGCATCCTCGAGCGTCTGGCGGATGCTCTCCCCGCCCGGCACTTCGCCGACACCCTGCTGGCCGCTGCTGTCGGTGAGGATCACCAGGTTACGGGTGAACCACGGCGCGTGGGCGCCGCTGAGGTTGAGCAGCATGCCATCGCGGCCCGCAACCGGCACAACACGCATTGCGGTGATCGTTGGCGTGCCGCCCGGCGTCGAAGATTCCATGGTCATCAATCTGTCTCCAAAAGCTATGTTACCGGTATCAATTGAGATCGATGATACCGGTATCTTGCCGTTGAAGTCAATACGCTGGAGGGGGCTTTGACGGCTAGCTGCTGCCGCGTTCGACGATGACGAAGCCGACGTCGCGCACCGGTTCCTCCACCGGCCGGCCTTCGGCGCGGTCGATGATGAGCTGGGCGGCGGTAGAGCCGATGGCGGTACCGTCGATGCGCACCGTGGTCAAGGGGGGATGCAGGTCGCGCGAGAATGCCAGGTCGCCCAGGCCGACCACGGCCAGCTGTTCGGGCACCCTGACGCCCAGCGCCAGCGCTTCGAGCAGCACGCCCTGGGCCATCATGTCGGAGCTGCAGAACACGGCGTCGATGCCGGGGTCGCGCGCCAGCAGTTCGCGCAGGCTCGCGCGGCCGCTGCCGAGCGAGGTCGGCGCCGGCACGATGCAGGTCGGCACCGCCGCGCGGTCCGTGCCCAGCCCCGGCTGCAGCGCCAGCACGGTGTCGGCGAACTGGCGGTTGCGGCGCACCGCGCGTTCGTCGTCGGCGCTGATGGCGGCGATCCTGCGGCGTCCGCGCCCATGCAGGTATTCGGCCACCGCCTTGCCGATCTGTTCGTGCGAAAAGCCCACCAGCATGTCGATCGGACTGTCGGTCAGGTCCCAGGTCTCGACCACCGGGATGCCGCTGGCCAGCAGGCGGCGCCGGCCCTGCTCCGAGCGCATGATCCCGGTCAGCACCACGCCGTCCGGACGACGCCCGATGATGGCCTCGAGCAGCGCATCCTCGCGCGAGTTCTCGTAGCCGGCCTGGCCCAGCATCAGCTGGTAGCCGCGCGCGGCCAGGCCGTCGGTGAGCGCCTGCACCATCTCGAGGAAGACCGAGCCGCTGATGGTCGGCACCACGGCCGCCACCATGCGGCTCTTCTTGGAGGCCAGGCCGCCGGCCAGCAGGTTCGGCACGTAACCCACCCGGTCCACCACCTCGCGCACGCGCTGCAGGATCTCGGGCGAGACCGAATCGGGATTGTTCAGCGCGCGCGAGACGCTCATCGGGGCCACGCCGGCCAGGCGGGCGACGTCGCGCACCGTGGGCGTGGCGCCTTTGCGGCTCTTGCGGGGAGTGGCTGGGACGTCCTTCTGGGCGGGGTTTTCCATCAGGCGATTCTAGCATCCGGGGTTGGCGGCGGCGGATGCCGCGCCGCGCCGGGCTCGCCTTAGATCCGCGGCAGGATGTCCGTCCCTATTTCACGCAGGACGTCCTCGACCGGCCGAACGCCCCGCTGCAGGTTGAACAGGATGTGCGCGACCCCGAGTTCGCGCATGCGTTCGAGATAGGCGGCCAGCGCATGGCGGCCGGTGCGCAGGCCGAGTTCAATCGCTTCGGCCGGCGCCGCCGGATCGTCCAGCAAGTCCAGCTGCACCGACTGGATGAAGGGCTTGCGCATGCCGGGCGAGCGCTGGTCCTGCGCCATGTGCCAGAGCGCGATCCGGCCTTTTTGCCGGTCTTCCTCGCGGTGATAGCTGGCCCAGGCGTCGGCATGCTCGGCGATCCACTGCAGCGACTGTCTCGCGCTGCCCACTGCGAGCATCGGGATGCGCGCCTGCGGCGGGGGCAGGACGCGGTACTGTTCCGGGTCCACGACCGGCGCCGGCGCAAGCGCGGTATGCAGGGCACTCCAGTGCTCGCGAAAGACCACGTCGCGCGCTTCCAGGTCCGCCCCGAAACGGGAGAATTCCTCAGGACGGTCGCCCGACCCCAGGCCCAGCAGCAGGCGGCCGCGGCTGATCCGGTCCAGGGTGAGAGCCGCCTTGGCCACGTGCAGCGGATGGCGCAGCGGCAGCACGATGGCGCCGGTGGCGAGCACGATCCGCTGCGTCACCGCCGCCAGCGCGGCCAGCCACAGGAAGGGATCGTCCAGCGCCGCGGTCTCGTTGGCGCTGCCCTGCGGGATCATCAGGGGAACGTCGCGGGTCCAGAGAGCGGCGAAGCCCAGCGCGTCGGCCAGGCGCGCATGTTCTTGCGCCAGCGCGAGGTCGGCCAGGGCGCCGGACTGTCCCGCCATGGGCGTCATCAGCCCGACCGTCAGGCGGCCGGGGACGAAGACCTGCCCGTAGGCGCGGTTGAAGTCCTCCATGGGCTCAGGTGAAATACGCTTCGGAGCCGAAGGTGAGCGCCACCACCACCAGCATCGCCAGCACCAGCACGATCAGCAGGCGCCCGAACTTCGGCGCGCCGTCGCCGGATGGCGGCACGGACGGCGGCAACTGCGGCAGCGGGTCGTCGTCGCGCGCATCCCTCATGACGCCAACTCCGACGACAACTCCGGCAGCAGCACCGTCGAACCGGTCGTGCGGCGCGCTTCCAGCGCGCGGTGCGCCTCGCCCGCCTCGGCCAGGGCAAAGGTCTGGCGCACCTCGACCTTCACCTTGCCACTGCCGACCATCTCGAACAGCTCGGCCGTCATCGCTTCCTGCTCTTCCTGGTTACTCATGTAGTCGAACAGGGTCGGCCGGGTCAGGAACAGCGAGCCGCGCTTCGACAGCTCGGCCGGGGCAAAAGGCTCCACCGCGCCCGAGGCATTGCCGAAGCTGACCATCAGGCCGCGCCGGCGCAGGCAGTCGAGCGAGGCGGTAAAGGTGTCCTTGCCCACCGAGTCGTACACCACCGGCACGCCCTCGCCGCCGGTGAGCTCGCGCACGCGCGCCACGATGTCTTCGTCGTTGTAGTTGATGACGTGGGCCGCGCCGTGGCGCAGCGCCAGCTCGCCTTTTTCCTTCGAGCCCACGGTGCCGATCAGGCGCACGCCGAGCGCGCGCGCCCACTGGCAGGCGATCAGGCCGACGCCGCCGGCCGCGGCGTGGAACAGGATCGTGTCGCCGGCCTTGACCGGATACGTCTGGCGCAGCAGGTATTGCACCGTCAGGCCCTGCAGCATCATGGCCGCCGCGGTCTCGAAGCCGATCGCGTCGGGCAGCCTGACCAGGAAGCGGGCCGGCATGGTGCGCACGCTGGCATAGGCACCCAGCGGTCCGCCGGCATAGGCCACGCGGTCGCCCGGCCGCACGTGGGTCACGCCCTCACCCACCGCCTCGACCACGCCCGCGCCCTCCTTGCCCAGAAAGCCGGGCAGCGGCTGCGGATACAGGCCGGTGCGGAAATACACGTCGATGAAGTTCAGGCCGATCGCGTGCTGGACGATGCGCGCCTCGCCCGGTCCGGGCGCCGGCGCCTCGACGTCGACGTATTCCATTACTTCTGGGCCGCCGGTGGCGGCGATCCGGATCGCTTTGGCGAGCATGGCTACTCCTTTTTCAGGTGGGTCAGGCGGCGCTGCGCACGCTTATCAGTTGCGACAGCACCAGGCGCGCGGTCGAGACGTTGGTCGCGCACGGAATATTGTGCACGTCGCAGGCGCGCACCAGCGCGTTGATGTCGGGCTCGTGCGGCTGCGGCGTCATCGGGTCGCGCAGGAAGATCACGCAATCGATCAGGCCGTCGACCAGCAGGGAACCGATCTGCAGGTCGCCGCCGACCGGCCCCGAATGCTTGCGCTCGACGTTCAGGCCCAGCTCGTTGATCAGGCGCCCGCCGGTGGTGCCGGTGGCCGACAGGGCGCAGCCCTGCAGGAAATCGCGGTACTCGGCGGCGAGCAAGATCATGTCGTCCTTCTTCTTGTCGTGGGCGATCAGGGCAATGCGTGGGGCGGCGGTCGTGATGGTCATGTCGTGGGCGGCGTTGGTGTGGTCGGGACGCTCATAAGAATACCGCATTCGACCAAGCGGTCATATAAACCACCAACTGCGCAATAACGTTCTGAAAGCGATCAATATCTGTGCATGGCTGTGGCGGCAGCGCCGAAGTTCGGCGTCGCGACGGGGTCGATCGCGGCGCTGCGGCATCGCGCGTGTGGCAGGAGAGTTGCACCGCTGGCGCCTTCGCCGGGGTTCATCCGGCGACGACGGCCTCGGCGACAAGGAGCATCCCGCCGCGCCCGCCGAACGGGATCGATGCGCGCGTGGTCGAAACCATGCATCTCAAACCAACAGGAGAATCTCTCATGACCAGGAAGACAGAGCGCACGGGGCCACCGGGAGCGCCGCAATGAACCTGCGTGACGTCGAAGCACGTCTCGGCCGCGACCGCTTCTTGCTGCTGGCCCTGATTGCGGTATCGCTGCTGGCCAGCCTGTGCTGGGCCGGCCTCGTGCTGGGCGGCCTGGTGCTCGGCAGCGCGCCCCTTGCCACGGACGCGGCACCCGGCGGCGTGGGCACCGCCGGTGCGGCCGCACCGGCCATCGCCGCGCCCACCCTGGCCTACCAGGCCGGCCAGCTGGCGCTGGTCTTCCTCACCTGGGCCGGCCTGTGCACGGCCATGATGCTGCCCCTGGCCAGCCGCGCCACGGTACTGTTCGCGCGCATCGCCGGGGAGCACGCGGCCCAGCGGGCGCGCCTGCGCACCTGGCTGTTCGTGCTCGGCTACCTGGGCGCCTGGACCGGTTTCGCGCTGCTGGCCGCGATCGCCCAATGGACGCTGCACGAATCCGACCACGGCGGCGCCGTGCGCCACCCTCTGCTGCTCGGCCTGGCCATGGTGGCGGCCGGCGTCTACCAGTGGACACCCACCAAGCATGCCTGCCTGGAGCACTGCCGGGCGCCCCTGCCCGGCATCCTGGCCGGCTGGCGCGACGGCCTGCCCGGCGCGTTCTGGCGCGGCGCCGCCCACGCCCGCCAGTGCCTGGGCTGCTGCTGGCTGCTGATGCTCCTGCTGCTGGCCGCCGGCCCGGACAACCCGGCCGCGATCGCCGTCGTCGGCCTGTTCGTGCTGGCCGAGATCCGCCTCGCCAGCGGCCACTGGATCGCCTGCGCGGGCGGGCTGGCGCTGCTCGCCCTGGGGACCAGACTGTTGTTTCCATGACAGTCAAACCTGAGCCGGACGACGAATTTGCAAGAGGGGCCTATGCTAGAATATCGGCCACTCTTGCATACCGTCTAAGGAATCCTCGACATGGCTGGACACAGCAAATGGGCCAATATCAAGCATAAAAAAGCCGCTACCGACGCCAAGCGCGGCAAGATCTGGACGCGCCTGATCAAGGAGATCACCGTGGCCGCGCGCATGGGCGGCAGCGACATCCCGTCCAACCCGCGCCTGCGCCTGGCGGTCGAGAAGGCCGCGGACGCGAATATGCCGAAGGATAACGTCACCCGTGCGATCCAGCGAGGCTCGGGCGAGCTCGAAGGCGTCAATTACGAGGAAGTGCGCTACGAAGGCTATGGCATCGGCGGCGCGGCGATCATCGTCGACTGCCTGACCGACAACCGTGTCCGCACCGTGGCCGAAGTGCGCCACGCCTTCAGCAAATTCGGCGGCAATATGGGCACCGAAGGCTCGGTCGCCTTCATGTTCACGCACACCGGCCAGTTCCTGTTCGCGCCGGGCGTCGACGAAGACAAACTGATGGAGGCCGCGCTCGAAGCCGGCGCCGACGACGTCATGGCCGACGAAGAAGGCGGCTTCGAAGTGCTGTGCGATCCGCACGCCTTCTCCTCCGTGAAGGAAGCACTGGAAGCAGCCGGCTTCAAGGCCGAAGTGGCCGAAGTCATCATGAAGCCCGCCACCGAGACCGTGTTCACGGGCGAGGAAGCGGTCAAGATGCAGAAACTCCTCGATGCGCTGGAAAACCTGGACGACGTCCAGGAAGTCTTCACCAACGCCGTGATCGAAGAATAATTGGTAGCGAATATGAAAATCCTCGTAGTCGGCTCGGGCGGCCGCGAACACGCGCTGGCGTGGAAACTGGCCCAATCGGAACGCATCCAGACGGTCTTCGTCGCGCCCGGCAACGGCGGCACCGCGCTCGATGCGCGCCTGGTGACGGTCGACGTGACCGATCCTGAGGCGCTGGCCGACTTCGTGGTGGCCGAAGGCGTGGCCCTGACCCTGGTCGGCCCGGAAGCGCCGCTGGCGGCCGGCATCGTCAACCTGTTCCGCTCGCGCGGCCTCAAGATCTTCGGCCCCACCCGCGAGGCGGCCCAGCTCGAGAGCTCGAAGGATTTCGCCAAGGCCTTCATGCACCGCCACGGCATCCCGACCGCGAAGTACGAGACCTTTTCAAGCGCCGCCGCGGCCCACGCCTACATCGACGCCAACGGCGCCCCGATCGTCATCAAGGCCGACGGCCTGGCGGCCGGCAAGGGCGTGGTGGTGGCGATGTCGCTCGACGAAGCCCACGCTGCGGTCGACCACATGCTGTCCGATAACGCCTTCGGCGACGCCGGCGCCCGCATCGTGATCGAGGAATTCCTCGCTGGCGAGGAAGCCAGCTTCATCGTCATGTGCGACGGCAGGAACGTGCTGGCGCTGGCCACCAGCCAGGACCACAAGCGCCTGAAGGACGCCGACCAGGGCCCGAACACGGGCGGCATGGGCGCCTATTCGCCGGCGCCGATCGTGACGCCGTCGATGCATGCGCGCGTGATGCGCGAGATCATCAACCCGACCATCCAGGGCATGGCGCGCGACGGCATCCCGTTCACCGGCTTCCTGTACGCCGGCCTGATGATCGACGCCGACGGCAATCCGCGCACGCTCGAGTTCAACTGCCGCATGGGCGACCCGGAAACCCAGCCAATCATGGCGCGCCTGAAGAGCGACTTCGCCACCGTGCTGGAACACGCCTGCAACGGCACCCTCGACACGGTCGAGCTGGAATGGGACCGCCGCACCGCCGTGGGCGTCGTGATGGCGGCCGCCGGCTATCCGGACAGCCCGCGCAAGGGCGACGTCATCGACGGCATCCCTGCGGAAGTGCCGGAATGCGTCACCTTCCACGCCGGCACCAAACTGGTCGATGGCAAGCTGCAGACCAGCGGCGGGCGCGTACTGTGCGTGGTGGGCCTGGGCGACAGCGTCAAGATGGCGCAGAAGCAGGCGTATGAAAGCGTCGAAAAGATCCACTTCAATGGCGCGCAGTACCGGCGCGACATCGGCTGGCGCGGGGTCAAGTAAAGTAAACCCCTGCAATAGCAGGCTCCAAGCCTCTCCCAACCAACGCCAGATGTAGACATTCGGTGGGCCGGTGTACAATCGGCCCACTTTTCATTCCAAGTCGGTCATTCTTCATGTCTTCCCCCAATCCCGCCGCCATCAAGGCCTGGCTGCTCGAGCTCCAGGCGCGCATCGTCCACGGTCTCGAACAGGTCGACGGCAAGCCGTTCCTGCGCGAGGAATGGCAGCGGCCCGAGGGCGGCGGCGGCATCTCGCGCCTGGTCGAGGAAGGCAATGTCCTCGAACGGGGCGGGGTGAACTTCTCGCACGTGCGCGGCGCCACGCTGCCGGCGTCGGCCACCGCCGTGCGTCCGGAACTGGCGGGCCGCGCCTGGGAAGCGATGGGCGTGTCGCTGGTGCTGCATCCGCGCAACCCCTACGCCCCGACGGTTCACATGAACGTGCGCTTCTTCGAGGCGACGGCGCCCGGCAAGGAGCCAGTCTGGTGGTTCGGCGGCGGCATGGACCTGACCCCGTATTACGGCGAAGTCGAGGACGCGCGCCACTTCCACCAGGCCTGCCACGACGCGCTGGCGCCGTTCGGAGAAGTCTTGCATCCGCGCTTCAAGACCTGGTGCGACGACTATTTCTACCTGAAGCACCGCAAGGAGCCGCGCGGCGTCGGCGGCATCTTCTTCGACGATTTCAACGAGCTCGGCTTCGAGCAATCGTATGCCATGGTCAGGACCGTGGGCGAGCGCTTCCTGGACGCCTACCTGCCGATCCTGCAGCGCCGCAAGGACCAGCCATATGGCGAACGCGAGCGCGACTTCCAGGCCTACCGGCGCGGCCGCTACGTCGAGTTCAACCTGGTGTGGGACCGTGGTACCCTGTTCGGCCTGCAGTCGGGCGGACGGACCGAGGCGATCCTGATGTCGATGCCGCCGATCGTCAAATGGCGCTACGACTGGCATCCCGAACCCGGCAGCCCTGAAGCACGGCTGTATTCCGACTTCCTGGTGCACCGGGACTGGCTGGCGCCGTGACCGCGGCTGTCGGCGCGCCGGGCCGCAACCACTGCATCGCCGTCCTCGGCGGCAGCTTCGATCCGGTGCACCAGGGTCACGTCGCGCTGGCGCGCCTGTTCGCCGGCCTGTTGCGGCCGGACGCCTTGCGCATCCTGCCGGCCGGCCAGCCGTGGCAAAAGAATGGCCTCCAGGCCAGCGACCGCGACCGGGTCGCGATGCTGGAACTGGCTTTCGGGGCCTTGAAGAGCCCGAGCCTGCCGGTCACGATCGACCTGCAGGAAATCGAACGTAACACGCCAACGTATACGGTCGAAACCCTGCGCGCGCTGCGCAAGGAACTGGGCGCGCGCACCTCGATCGTGTTCCTGATGGGCGCCGACCAGTTGCGCAAGCTCGATAGCTGGAACGAGTGGCGCGAACTGTTCGCCCTTGCCAACCTGGGCGTGGCGACGCGTCCCGGCTACGACCTGGCGCAAGAAGCATTGCCACCGGTGGTGGCCCAAGAACTGTCGACGCGGCTTGCAACGCCCGACACCGTGCGCCTGCTGGCGCACGGAAAAGTCTGCCTCGCGCCGACGCTGGATGTGGACCTATCGTCCAGCCAGCTCCGTGCGGCCTTGCAATCCGGCGCGGATGCAAGCGCGCTCGGGATGGCGCAAGTGCTAGACTATATTCAACAACATAACCTGTACAAAAACTAATGGATATCAAGAAACTGCAAACCCTCGTCGTCGACGCCCTGGAAGACGTGAAGGCCCAGGACATCGTCCTGTTCGACACGACCCACCTGACCAGCCTGTTCGACCGCATCGCCGTGGCCTCCGGTACGTCGAACCGCCAGACCAAGGCGCTGGCCGCCTCGGTGCGCGACAAGGTCAAGGCTGCGGGCGGCGACGTGATCGGCCTGGAAGGCGAAGACACCGGCGAATGGGTGCTGGTCGACCTGGGCGACATGATCGTCCACATCATGCAGCCGGCCATCCGTCAATACTATCGCCTCGAAGAAATCTGGGGCGAGAAGCCGGTCAAGCTGGGCGCCGCCAAGCGCAAGTCGACCGTCGAGGGCATCGACGCCGACGCCGCCAAGCCGAAGTCGAAGCACCTGGCCGCCAACCAGGCCCAGGAAGAAGCCAAGCCGGTCAACGAACGCAAGCCGGCCGCCAAGCGCGCGACCAAGGCCGCCGCCGAGACCGCCGCCAAGCCTGCTGCCAAGAAAGCGCCTGCCAAGAAAGCCGCCGCCAAGGCAGTCCCGACCGGTAAGACCGTGAAAGTGGCACCGAGCAAGACCGAAGTCGCCGCCGTCGAAGCGACCAAGGCCAAGCCGCCGAAGCGCGTGACCAAGGCTGCCGCACCGAAGGCCGCCCCGGTCGCCGATGCGCCGGTCAAGAAGGTGATCCGCCGCATCAAGAAGGACGCTGAGTAAGGGTCCTCATGCAGTTGATCATTGCCGCGGTCGGCCACAAGATGCCGGCCTGGATCGAGTCCGGCTTCACCGAGTACACGAAGCGCATGCCGCCCGAGCTGCGCATCGTGCTCAAGGAGATCAAGCCGGTCGAGCGCTCCGGCAGCAAGACCGCCGCCACCGCGATGGCGCTCGAGCGCGAGCGCATCGAGGCCGCCCTGCCGAAGGGCGTGCGCATCATCGCCCTGGACGAACGCGGCAAGGACCTGACCAGCGTCGGCCTGTCGCAGCAACTGGAAACCTGGCAGCGCGACGGCCGCGACACCGCCTTCCTGATCGGCGGGGCCGATGGCCTCGATCCCGAACTGAAGGCGCGTGCCGAAGGACTGATCCGCATCTCCAGCATGACCCTGCCGCACGGAATCGTCCGGGTCATGCTGGCGGAACAGCTCTATCGCGCCTGGTCGATCACCCAGAACCATCCTTACCACCGGGTCTGAACCGGCCTGGCAGCGATCAAGAACAGCGATGAAAAACCAGCACAATAAAATCTACCTCGCTTCCAAAAGCCCGCGCCGGCGCGAACTGCTGCGCCAGATCGGGGTCGACTTCGAACTGATGCTGCTGCGCAGCGACCCGGGCCGCGTGGTCGACGTCAGCGAGGATGTGCTGCCGGGCGAAGACGTCCACGCTTACGTGGCGCGCGTGGCCCGCGCCAAGGGCGCCTTCGCCTTCAACCTGCTGCTGCAGCGACGCCAGCCGCTGCGCCCGGTGCTCACAGCCGACACCACCGTCACCATCGACGGCGAGATCCTCGGCAAGCCGGCGGATAACCGAGAGGCGGTCGCCATGCTGGAGCGCCTGTCGGGCCGCACCCACCAGGTGCTGACCTCGGTGGCGGTGCATTCCCAGCACGTGGCCGAGCAGGTCACGCAAGTGTCGAACGTGCGCTTCGCCACGCTCACCGCAGCCCAGATCAGGGCTTATTGCGCCACGCTGGAGCCGTATGACAAGGCCGGCGGCTACGGCATCCAGGGGCCGGCGGCGCTGTTCATCGAGCACATCGAGGGCAGCCATTCGGGCATCATGGGCCTGCCGCTGTTCGAGACGGCTAACCTGCTGCGCAAGGCGGGGCTGGCCATTTAGCGTTGGACGCGTGGGCGGCGAAGCCGCCCACCCTACCCTGAGCGGGCGTGTATCATGTCACCCTGAACAATACGCACGGCAGGGTCCATGAACGAAGACATCCTCATCAACATCACACCGCAGGAAACGCGCGTGGCGCTGGTCCTGCAGGGCGCGGTACAGGAGCTGCACATCGAGCGCACGCTCACGCGCGGGTTGGCGGGGAACGTCTATCTGGGCAAGGTGGTGCGCGTGCTGCCGGGGATGCAGTCGGCCTTCATCGACATCGGCCTGGAACGCGCCGCCTTCCTGCACGTGGCCGACATCTGGGAAGCGCGCAGCCACGACGGCGGCAACGCCCCACCCACCCCGATCGAAAAACTGCTGTTCGACGGCCAGGTGCTGACCGTGCAGGTCATCAAGGACCCGATCGGCACCAAGGGCGCGCGCCTCTCCACCCAGATCTCGATCGCCGGCCGCATGCTGGTGTATCTTCCGCAAGACCACCACATCGGCATCTCGCAAAAGATCGAGAAGGAAGCCGAACGCGAACGCCTGCGCACCCACCTGCAAAGCCTGCTGCCGGCCGAGGAAAAAGGCGGCTACATCGTGCGCACGATGGCCGAGGAAGCTTCGAGCGACGACATCGCCGCCGACGTCGACTACCTGCGCAAGACCTGGGGCGCCATCGTGCAGGGCGCCCGCACCCTGCCGCCTACCACCCTGCTGTACCAGGACCTGAGCCTGGCCCAGCGCGTGCTGCGCGACTTCGTGCACGACGAGACGGCCAGCATCCAGGTCGACTCGCGCGAGAACTTCCTGAAACTGGCCGAATTCGCCCAGATCTACACCCCGAGCGTGCTGTCGCGCATGGCGCACTACACCGGCGAGCGGCCGCTGTTCGACCTGTACGGCGTGGAAGAGGAAATCCTGCGCGCTCTGGGCCGGCGCGTGGACCTCAAGTCCGGCGGCTACCTGATCGTCGACCAGACCGAGGCGATGACGACCATCGACGTCAATACCGGCGGCTACGTCGGCGGACGCAATTTCGCCGACACGATTTTTAAAACCAACCTGGAGGCGGCGCATGCCATCGCGCGCCAGCTGCGTCTGCGCAACCTGGGCGGCATCATCATCCTCGACTTCATCGACATGGAGAACAACGAGCACCGCAATGCGGTGCTGGCCGAGCTCAAGAAGACCCTGGCGCGCGACCGGACCAAGGTCTCGGTGAGCAGCTTCTCGGCCCTGGGCCTGGTCGAGATGACGAGGAAGCGCACCCGCGAATCGCTGGCCCACATCCTGTGCGAACCCTGCCCGGCCTGCTCCGGCAAGGGCCAGGTGAAAACCAGCCGCACGATCTGCTACGAGATCCTGCGCGAACTGCTGCGCGAAGCCAAGCAGTTCAACCCGCGCGAATTCCGCATCGTCGCGGGGCAAGAGGTGATCGACCTGTTCCTCGAAGAAGAATCGCAGCATCTCGCCATGCTGGGCGACTTTATCGGCAAGCGCATTTCGCTGCAGGTCGAGAAAGGCTATCACCAGGAACAGTACGACGTCATTTTGATGTAGCGGCTTGCTCTTCAATCTCCAGCACTTTCCAATCTGAAAATTAAATTTCCAATTAGCATTTTTTCTGATTTGGAAATAAAATATCCATTCAATCAGGCCGTTTGAATGGATATGCACGATGGATTTGCAGTTGCCTAAAGATATTTACATTAGTGTCTTATCAGAGGTTAATACTGTTTTACAAAGCTTGAAAGACTTATCCGCAGATAAGGACACTTCGCAAGCCAAAGATAGAGCGGTCCAGATTTTTAGCGAACTCAGCAAGGAATTACGCAGCAATATCGAGTCGCTGAGCAAGAACGCCGAATGGGATACATTCACGATCGCCTTCTACGGCGAAACGAATGCTGGCAAATCCACGATTATCGAAACCATGCGGATGCTGCTGAGCGAACCCGTAAAACTGGCGCAGCAGCAAGAGTTCAAGGATTTAGAGAAAAAATACGGCATCAGTGCAGAACATCTGGCGCAAATGCGCCATGCCGTCGAACAGGCCTCGCAAGCCTGTACGGCATGCCAGGCTAGCCTGGACGCCTTGGACGACAAGTTCTTGCGCCAGACCCGCGTCCAACGCGAGCGTGTCGAGGCCTTACGGCAGCAAATCGCCGAGCATAAAGAAACGGCGTCGGTATGGCAAAAGATGCTCGATCTCTTCATCAAACGGCCGGAGCAAAAAGAAGCCGCGATCCTGGACAGGGAACTGCAGGATGCCGAAACCGGCAAGCAACAGGAAGCCGCCGTCCTGGGACAGCAGCAACGCGCAGCACAGCAGGCCTATGAGGGCCGCGAACAATCGCTGAAAGAAGCCGAAGCGTCGCTGGCGCTTCTTGCAAGCCGCGCCGACGGCGCCATCATCGGTAATGGCACCTCGGATTTCACACTCGACACCACCTCCTACCATTTCTCGAACGGCGAACAGCAATTCGCCCTGCTCGACGTGCCCGGCATCGAAGGCAAGGAAACCCGGGTGATGGACGCCATCCTGGCCGGCGTGCAAAAGGCGCACGCCGTCTTCTACGTCACCAACAAAGCCGCTGCGCCGCAAAAAGGCGATGAGCGCCAGCCCGGCACGCTGGAAAAGATCAAGCAGCACCTGGGAGCGCAAACCGAGGTATGGACCGTCTATAACAAGCGTGTCACGAACCCGATCCAGCTGACATCGGGTCGCCTTGCCAGCGATGATGAAATGGCCAGTTTGCAGGATCTCGACCGACGCATGAATGAAGTGCTGGGCGAGCGATATCGCGGCGCGGTTGCGCTGAGCGCCTATCCGGCATTCCTGGCTGCGGCGTCATGCCTCATGCCCGACTCGCAGAGCGCGGCCAACAAGGCCAAGTTCCAGGCGAAGCTCAGTCAACCGGAGCTGCTCGACAGGTCGGGCATGAGCGCTTTTCGCGAGCTGCTGCTGACCGACCTGGTCAAGGACTTCAAGCGCAAGATTACGCGGTCGAACTACAACAAGGCGAACCAGGTCGTCTGCGGCACCATCGGCGAGGTATCGAAGACCTTGCGCGAATCGTTCAAGCCGCTCGGGAAGGAACTGAAAAAGGATGCCGAGCAGGCGCAGTTGCAGCTCGATACCGCACTCGACGCGCTCAAGACGCGGCTCGAATCGCAGGGCGAGAGTGCGATCTCGAGATTCAGCAACAACGTGCGCAAGAATATCTACGCCGAGATCGACAAGGACATCAGCAACGACGACTTCAAGGATGCGCTCGAACGCTTCATCGCGCGCGAACAAGCCAAGCTGGTCGCCGAGCTGCCGGGCCTCATGCAAAAGGAAGTCGAGAAATTCCAGGAACAAATCGACGATATCGTCAAGCGCTTCCAGGCCTTCGCCGCCGACCTGATGGACGCCTATGGAAACATTCGCGTCACTGGCCTTGGCAGCAGGCTCGATCTGAAGATCGATATCGACAATGGCATCAATATTCCCGGACTGCTCGGTGCAGTGGTCGGTGGTGTCCTCATGATCTGGAACCCGGCTGGGTGGGTGGTGTTGGCGCTTGGCGCGATCACTGTGCTGGCTGGCCTGGTCAAGTCAGTCATGGGCTTCTTCAGTTCGGACTACAAGAAATCGCAGCAGCGCAAGGCGGCCAATTCGAATCTCGACGACATCGCCGACAAGATGCGCGAGTCGTTGCGCGACAGCCTCGGTGCTGCCCTGCCGCAGCTCGAACCGAAAATCGAGGCCCTGAAAGCGGCGCTGGACAAGCCGGCCGCCCAGATTGCCGGCATCGTCACGATGCTCGGCAAGTCCGAACGTCAACTCAAGAACCTTTCTAAAAAAATCGAAACCGCGGGGACTCTGTAATGGAAAACACATTGGGTGCATTCAAGGCACAACAATCGAAATCGCTGGAGATTTTGAAGAAGCTGGGAGACTTCCTGCAGATGGGCGCGCAAGTCGGCGTGCAGATCGACCCCAGCGTGCAGCACAAGCTCGACACTGCGGCCAAGGCCGTCGCAGGCGAAAAGCTCAAAGTGGCGCTGGTTGGGGGTTTCTCCGATGGCAAGACGTCGATCGCCGCCGCGTGGATGGAAAAACTCGACAAGTCCACCATGAAGATCAGCCACCAGGAATCGTCGAACGAGGTACGCGTCTACGAAGTTCAGCAGGACTTCGTGCTGATCGATACACCGGGCCTGTTCGGATTCAAGGAACAGGTAAATGCGGAAACCCACGCCCTCGAGAAATACAAGGACATCACCAAGAAGTACGTCAGTGAGGCGCACCTGATCCTGTACGTCATGGACCCGACCAACCCGATCAAGCAAAGCCATCAGGATGACCTGATGTGGTTGTTCCGCACGCTGAACCTGCTGCCACGCACTGTATTCGTGCTGAGCCGTTTCGATGAAGTGGCGGACGTCGAGGACGAACACCAGTACATGCAGAACCTGGCGGTAAAGCAGGATAATGTGCGCAGCCGCCTGGCCGAACTGATCGACCTGCGGCAAGATGAAGCGGCGCAGTTGTCGATCGTCGGCGTGGCCGCCAATCCTTTCGACCTGGGAACCGAGCACTGGCTCTCGAACCTCGAGCAATTCAAGGCGCTGTCGCATATCGGCTTGCTGCAAGCCGCGACTTCGGCAAAGATCGCGGCCAATGGCGGTGCGCCGGCCATCGTCGACGAAACCAAGAAGAGCGTCATCCGTGACGTACTCTCCAAGCAGCTGCCGGTTGCGATCGAAAACGACAAGCGCATCGCGAACGAAGTCGACAAGCTGGAAAACATGAGCGTACGGCTGCAAAAGCAACTGCTCGGCGCCAATTCGCAGATCGCGGATGCGCGCAGGAGCCTGCGCGACTTCGTGATCGATTACTTCGCTGACCTGATCCTCCAGGCCAAGGGCGTCAATATGGACACCTTCTCCGACTTCTTCGAACGCGAAGTCGGCAGCAATGGCATCATGGTGTCGACACGCCTGCAGAACGAATTCGAGCGCCAGCTCAAATCCGTCACGCAAGAGATCAGCAATATGAAAATCGGCTTCGACGCCGAAGTCAATCATTTCAATTCCACCGTGACGCAGTTCGGCAAGCAAGGCCTGGACTATCTGGTCAAGAGCAAGGTGATCAACAACACCACCGTACTGGCGACCCGTGACGGCATCGTCACCGCAGCCAGGTACATGGGCATCGACCTTGGAAAGATGCTGAACTTTAAGCCTTGGGGCGCGACCAATCTCGCCAAGGGCGTGAACGGCGCGCTGGCGGTCGTCGGCCTGGCGCTGGAAGCGTGGGATAGCTGGGAACAGGCAAAGCGTCGCGAGGAATTCCAGAAGGCCATGGCCAAGATGGTCGAGAATTTCGAAAAGCAACGCGAGGAGCTGGTTCAACTACTCGATGGCCCCCGTTTCATCGAACAATTCTTCGCCGGCTTCCTGGAATTGAAGGCCGACGTGGAAAACGTCCGGGAAAATGTGGAACAGCAACGCACCCAACGTCAGCGCTTCCGTGAGTGGCGCGAGATGGGCGAAGCGATCGATGTGCAGTTCAGGGAGGTCGCCGCCTGAAGCAAGCAGCGGCATAGAGCGAACCACAACGCCACTACCATACGCTGCTGCATCTCGGGGAATGCCTTGCGCGATCGAGGTACGCCAGGTCGCCGAATAGATGAGCCATAGCCCTGACCTATGATTTTGATAGAAATAATTTGATGCCAATACTGCACTGTGTGTGTCATCCCACAGTGCTCGCCTTTCCTGCTGGGCTATGTTGTTAAGGTTATTAATTAACCCTACAAGTTGAGAGGAAAAGCATGACGACTTCCAACCACTCCAGCCCGGTCGATGGCGCCGGCTCGATCCTGAGCACTGTTGCCGGTCCCTCGGACGCCAATCCACCGCAGAGCCTGGGTGTCAGCAACCCGGTCGCCGACCGACTGCTCGACAAGATCCCTTCCGAGCAAGAGCTGGCGGCCGACCGCCCCTACAACGCCACCAAGGCCAGCGAATACGGCGACGCCGCGCGCACGCCGACCGAGGGCGAGACCTTCAAGCCATCCACCCACGCCGCCACCGGCAGCACCGCCAGCGAGATCATCGCCAACGACAAGGTCGGCTCGGGCAATCCGCCGGAAGGCGAGAATCCGACCACGGACCCGCTCGACCGCGTGCGCGTCGATCCGGCCAAGCGTCACCTGACCACCAACCAGGGCGTGCCGGTGGCCGATAACCAGCATTCGCTCAAGGCCGGCCTGCGCGGCCCGACCCTGCTCGAAGATTTCATCCTGCGCGAGAAGATCAGCCACTTCGACCACGAGCGCATCCCCGAGCGCGTGGTGCATGCGCGCGGCTCGGCCGCCCATGGCTACTTCGAGGCCTATGACGACTTCAGCGGCCTGACCCGCGCGGTGCCGTTCTCGAAGAAAGGCAAGCGCACCCCGGTGTTCCTGCGCTTCTCGACCGTGGCCGGCGAACGCGGCTCGACCGACACCGCGCGCGACGTGCGCGGCTTCGCGGTCAAGTTCTATACCGAAGAAGGGAACTGGGACCTGGTGGGCAACAACATGCCCGTGTTCTTCATCCAGGACGCGATGAAGTTCCCCGACCTGGTCCACGCGGCCAAGCCCGAACCACATCACGCGATGCCGCAGGCGGCCACCGCCCACGACACCTTCTGGGACTTCGCCTCGCTGTCGCCCGAGATCGCGCACATGCTGATGTGGACGATGTCGGACCGCGCCATCCCGCGCAGCTACCGCACCATGCAAGGCTTCGGCGTGCACACCTTCCGCCTGATCAACGCCCAGGGCGAAGCGCGCTTCGTCAAATTCCATTGGACCCCGATGCAGGGCACCCATTCGCTGGTCTGGGACGAGGCGGTGCGCATCTCGGGCGCCGATCCCGACTTCCACCGGCGCGACCTGTGGGAGGCCATCGAAGCCGGCAACTTCCCTGAATGGGAACTGGGCCTGCAGGTCTTCACCGAAGAGCAGGCCGCCGGCTTCCCCTTCGACGTACTGGACCCGACCAAGATCGTGCCGGAAGAACTGGTGCCGCTCACGCCGGTGGGCAAGATGGTCCTGGACCGCAACCCCGACAACTTCTTCGCCGAGACCGAGCAGGTCGCGTTCTGCACCTCGCACGTGGTGCCGGGCATCGACTTCAGTAACGATCCGCTGCTGCAAGGCCGTAACTTCTCCTACCAGGACACCCAGCTCACCCGCCTGGGCGGCCCGAACTTCCACGAGATCCCGATCAACTCGCCGATCGTCCAGATCCAGAACAACCAGCGCGACGGTTTCCACCGCCAGGCGATCAACCGCGGCCGCGTGAACTACGAGCCCAATTCGCTGGGCGGCGGCTGTCCTTTCCAGGCCGGCAAGATGGGCTTCACCAGCTTCCCCGAGCCCATCAGCGAGGACAAGGTGCGCGGCAAGCCCGAGCTGTTCGCCGACCACTACTCGCAGGCGCGCCTGTTCTGGCAAAGCCAGACCCCGGCCGAGCAGAACCACATCGTCAACGCCTTCCGCTTCGAGCTGACCCGGGTGCAGACGCCGGCGGTGCGCATCCGCACGCTGGCCCTGCTGGCCAACGTCGACGACACCCTGGTGGCGCGCGTGGCCGAGGGCCTGGGCCTGGAAGTGCCGCAACCGCTGCCGCTGGCGACCGATGCACCGATCCCGACCTATCCGCCGTCGCCGTCGCTGTCGCTGCTGAGCCGTCCGGGCCAGACCGGCATCAAGGGCCGCCGTGTCGCGGTCCTGATCGCCAGCGGCGTGGACGACAAGGCGGTCAAGAAGCAGTACGCCAGCCTGCTCAAGGACGGCGCGGTGCCGCGCATGGTCGGCAATATGCTGGGCAAGGTGAAGGCGGCCGACGGCGATCCGATCGACGTCGAGATCTCGGTCGAGGCCGGGCCGTCGGTGATGTACGACGCCGTGATCGTGCCGGACGGCGCGCCGGCGGCCGAGGCGCTGGCGAAGAATGCCCAGGTGCTGGAATTCCTGCGCGAGCAGTACCGCCACGGCAAGCCGATCCTGGCCTACGGCACCGGTTCCGATCTGCTGGCCAAAGCCATGATCCCGCAGAAGCTGCCGGACGGCTCGGCCGATCCGGGCCTGGTCCTGGGCGACTCGGCCAACGCGGACCTGGCGCTCGACGCCTTCAAGACCGCGCTGGCCGGCCATCGCGTGTTCGCGCGCGAAACCGATCCGCCGTCCGTCTGATCCCAGCCACGGTGGGAAAGAGTTAGTTTCCCACCCGCGTCGATCGTTATAATCGTCCAGCGGCGCCGCGAAGTTCGCGGCGCCGCTTTATTTTGTCAACCAGCAGGAAAGACTACCGATGTTCTGTTCCCATTGCGGCGCGCAGATGGCGCCCGACGCCGCTTATTGTTCCGTCTGCGGCAAGGCCGCCGGCGCCGGCCCGGTCAACCTGGATAAGCCGTCTGCGCCAGCGCCGCAAACGGATGCCGGCACCCCCGATGGCATTCCCGATGGCGTCAAGGGCTGGAGCTGGGGCGCCTTCCTGCTCAACTGGATCTGGGCGATCGGCAACCGCAGCTGGATCGGGCTGCTGGCCATGGTTCCCTACGTCGGCTGGATCGTCGCGTTCTGGCTCGGCTTCAAGGGACGCGAGATGGCCTGGAAGAACAAGCAGTGGGACAGCCTGGAGCATTTCAACCGGGTCCAGAGAAAGTGGTCGCAGTGGGGGATCGGCATCACGATCGCCGCCATCGTCCTGGCCATCCTGGCGGCCATGTTCGCGCCCGACGTCGTTGATATGGATCTGGATGCCGACCGCACCGTCACCGTGCAGCGCAGCGAAGCGCCGGCGCCCGCGAACGACGCCGCCGTCACCGCGCGCGGCATCATCGACAGCAATGCCGACAACCTGCCGGCCTCGCTGTCGACCGTCGCTGGCCTCCTCGACCGCCGCACGAATGCCGACGGCAGCCGCGCCGTCACCCTGGGCGGCAGGGTCTTGTTCAGCGGCGAGGACGCCGGCTGGCAGTTCCCGCTGCGCAGCTTTACGCTGTCGGGCGGCAAGGAGGCGATCCTGATGGCCAGCAGCGGCGGCCGCGGCGCCAGCTGCGACACCATGTTCTTCTTTTTGCTCGCCGATGCGTCCGGCGTCAAGCCGACGCCGATGTTCGGCACCTGCGCCGCGCGCGGCAGCTTCGTGCAGCGCGGCGACGCCATCGAGATCGAACTACCGGACGTCAACGGCGCCTCGACGATCGTGCTCGAAAATGGCGTCGTGGTCGAGGATGGCCAGGTGGTCAGCCTGACCGGCATGAACGATCCGTCGCGCTGAGCGGGATCAGCGCAGCGGCGCGAAGAACAGCTGTTCGCCGGCCGGCTTGAACGAGGCGATGCGCGCCTGTCCTTCGGGCGAGGTGATCCACTCGATCAGCTGTTTCGCGCCCTTGTAGTTCACACCCGCGTGCTTGGCGGGATTGACGGCGATGATGCCGTA
Source organism: Massilia arenae (assembly GCF_008014745.1). Classification (GTDB taxonomy): domain Bacteria; phylum Pseudomonadota; class Gammaproteobacteria; order Burkholderiales; family Burkholderiaceae_D; genus Telluria; species Telluria arenae. The sequence goes on along the minus strand of NZ_VPFD01000021.1, from coordinate 75,477 downwards.
GGGGTTGTACATGCGCCTGTCGCCTTCGACCACGATCGCCAGTCCCGTCTTCGCTTTATAAGCGCCATAGGTGGCGCGGTCCGTCAGCGTATAGGCGCGCATTTCGGCGGCCATGTTCAGCACTTCTCCCATGCCCAGGCCGGCCGACACGTAGTTGGCGCCCTGCGGTAGGGCGGCGGCGCGCTGCCAGTAGCCCTTTTCCATCACGTCGGTGCCCGAGTTGTCGCCGCGCGAGATGAACTTGACGTTGGTCGCCGCGATGCGCTTGAAGGCGTCGACCACGTCCTTCGAGCCCTTGATGCGGGCCGGATCGGATTCCGGGCCGACCACGATGAAGTCGTTGTACATCACATCGCGCCGGTCCACGCCCCAGCCTTCTTCGACAAATTTGTCTTCCATCTCGCGTGCATGGACCAGGGTCACGTCGACGTCGCCGTTTTTCGCCAGTTCGAGCGCCTTGCCGGTGCCGACCGAGATCACGTGGACCTTGGTATTGGTCTTGGCTTCGAACACCGGCAGCAGGTGCTTGAGCAGGCCCGAGTTCTCGGTGCTGGTGGTGGTCGACAGCTTGATCACTTCCTGCGCCAGTGCCAATGGCGAGGCGAATGTGGCGCACAACAGGATGGCTAGCAGTGAACGGCGTTGCATATTGATCTCCTAGGGTTATCGTACTTCAAGTTGTCCTTCGCGCAGCTTGAGCCGCCGCACGCCGGGCAGGTTGATCAGGTCGCGGTCATGGCAGGCCATCACCACGCTGCTGCCCTGCCCGACCAGGGTCGGGATCAGCCCGATCACCTGCTCGCGCGCTGCGCCGTCGAGGTTGGCCGTGGGTTCGTCCAGCAGCAGCAGGCGCGGTTGCAGCACGCGCGCGCGCGCCAGCGCCACGCGCTGCTTCTCGCCGCCCGACAGGCGCGCCGGATCGTTGTCGCGCAGGTGCAGAACGCCGGCCCAGGCCATCGCCTCGTCGACCAGGCCGCGCACCCGGCCCCGGTCCACGCCGCGCACCAGCAGGCCGTAGGCGATGTTGTGGCCGACGCTGGTCGAGAACATGATCGGATGCTGGTGCACGTAGACGATGGCGCGCCGCAGCGCCTGCGGATACGGGTACAGTGGCAGGCGGCTGCCTTCGAATTCGACCGTGCAGGCGTCGCACCGTTCCAGGCCGCCGAGCATGCGCAGCAGCGTGCTTTTCCCGGTGCCGTTGGCGCCGGTCAGCACGCAGGCACTGCCCCTTTCAATGTCGAGCCGGGCGACGTCGAACAGCAGGCGTTCGCCGTAGGCCTTGCGCAAGCCGTGCACCGTGAGCAGTGCGTTCATAGCCGCGCCCCGGGGTTGTGTGCCTCGCCCTGCAGCAGCACCAGCACGCCGTTCATCAACAGCGCCAGCGTGACCAGCACGATGCCCAGCGCGATGCCCTGGGCGAACTCGCCCTTGCTGGTCTCGAGCGCGATCGCGGTGGTGATGGTGCGGGTCTCGCCCTCGATATTCCCGCCCACCATCAGCGCGCAGCCGACTTCCGAGATCACGCGACCGAAGCCGCTGATCACGGCCGCCATCACGCCATAGCGCGCCTCGTGCAGCACGGTGAACATCACGCGCATGCGCGACGCGCCGTGGGCGATCGCGGTCTCGGCGTAGCGCGGGTCGAGCGCCTGCACCGCCGCCAGCGTGAAGGCCAGCAGCACCGGCAGGCCGATGATGAACTGGCCCAGTACGATGCCCGGCTGCGAGAACAGCCATTCGAGTCCGCCCAGCGGCCCGCGCCGCGACAGCATCAGGTAGAGCAGCAGGCCGATCAGGACGGTGGGCAGCGACAGCGCGGCCTGGGCCAGCCAGACCGCGATGCGGCGCCCCGGAAAGCGGTGCATGGCGATCAGGTAGCCGAGCAGCACCGCCGGCGGCGTGGCCAGCATCAGGCCCAGCAGGCTGGTCTTGATCGAGACCCAGACGATGTGCCACAGGGCCGGGTCGCCGCTGAACAGCAGCGCGAAGGCGTGCGTGGTGGCGTCCAGCAGGGCCATTAATCGCGGGGTTCGGTGTCGGCGCGCAGGTCGGGCCGAACGTAGGGCGTGTCCAGCAGCTGCGGTTCGAACACCAGGCGCTCATGCCCGGCCAGCAGCAGGAAATGGCGTCCGCTGCAACGCGCCAGCAGCGACATGCCGACCCGTTCGGCCACCATCTGGCCCATCTGCGTCGTGCCCGAGCGCGACAGCAGGAAGGGAATGCCCATCTGGGCGCCCTTGATCACCATCTCGGACGTGAGCCGGCCGGTGGTATAGAACACCTTGTCGGCGCCATCGACGCCGTCGAGCCACATCAGGCCGGCGATGGCGTCGACCGCGTTGTGGCGGCCGACGTCCTCGACGAAGTACAGCAAGTCTCCGTTGCCCGTGAACAGCGCGCAGCCGTGCACCGAGCCGGCCTGCTTGTACACCGACTGCTGGGTGCGGATGGTGTCGACGATGCGGTAGACGCCGGCCTGCGCCAGGCGCGCATCCGCCGGCAGCGCGATCTGGTCCACCTCGTCCATCAGGCCGCCGAACACCGAGCCCTGGCCGCAGCCGGTGGTGACCACCTTCTTCGCGGTGCGCGCCTCGACGTCCTGGATGCCGTGGCGGGTGACCACGGCCACCGCGTCCACCGACCAGTCGACCTGGATCGACACGATGTCGTCCAGCGCCCGCACCAGGCGCTGGTTGCGCAGGTAGCCCAGCACCAGCGCCTCGGGCGCACCGCCCAGGGTCATCAGGGTAACCAGCTCGCGCCGGTCGACGTAGATCGTCAGCGGCCGTTCGGCCGGGATGGAAATGGCGGAGCGGCGTCCGCGCTCGTCGATGGCCAGTACCTCGTGGGTCAAGACGGCGCGCGCCTCGGACAGCACCGGCCGCCCGGCTGGCTCCCCATGGCGCATCACGCTGTGCATACTATCGCCGCTTGCGTCCTTCCTGGCCAAGACACTATCTCCTGTCGGTTGTTGGCGGTTTTACAAAAACAGTATAAACCTCCAGAGTGGCGCACGGCTGAAACCATTTACTTTTATGCAAGTTCGCTTGCGATGCACCGCGCCAGGGGGTATAACGTTCGCCCCTGTCGACTCATCGCCCGCCTCATGCAGTCCACTGACTATCGCCGCATCAGCGACATCCTGCGCCACGGCGCCGCCCAGCGCCCGGACGCCCCGGCCCTCGTCGACGACGGCCGCACCTGGTCGTATGCGCAGCTGGCCGCCGTCGCCGACACGCACGCTGCGTTGCTGCGCGAACTCGGCGTGCGTCCCGGCGACCGCGTGATGCTGGTGGCCGAAAACTGCGTGGTCCAGGTGGCGCTGCTGTTCGCCGCCGCCGCCATCGACGCCTGGAGCGTTATCGTCAATGCGCGCCTGAGCGAGGGCGAGCTGGAAACCATCCGCACGCACAGCGGCGCGCGGCGCGTGCTCTACGTGACGGGCAATTCACCGGACGCCGCCCGTCACGCGGCGCGCGCCGGCGCCCTGCCCTGCGCGGGCGTGGACGGCGTGCTGGCCGGCGGCCTGGATACGGCCTGCGTGCCCGAGCCGATCGAGGCCGGCGCCGACCAGGTCGCAGCCCTGATGTACACCACCGGCACCACCGGCCAGCCCAAGGGCGTGATGCTGAGCCACGCCGGCCTGTTGTTCGTGGCCGCGACCTCGAGCCGGCTGCGCGGCCTGACCCCGCAAGACCGCGCCTGGGGCGGCCTGCCGGTCTCGCACGTCTATGGATTGACCTCGGTGCTGCTCGGCACCCTGTACGCGGGCGCCTGCCTTCAGTTGGCGCCGCGTTTCGATGCCGGGGCCCTGCTGGCCTCGATCCGCGCCGGCGAACTGACCATCGTGCAGGGCGTACCGGCGATGTATGCACGCCTGCTGGCGATCATGGAGAAAGCTGATACGCCGCTGGCGTCGCGCCTGCGCTTCTGCTACGCCGGCGGCTCGCCGCTCGATCCATCCCTGAAACGCGCGGCCGAAGCCATGTTCGGCCTGCCGCTGCACAACGGTTACGGCCTGACCGAGGGCGGGCCGACCGTCAGCCAGACCCGACTCGACACCCCGCGCACCGATACCTCGGTCGGCCTGCCGATCCCCGGCGTCGAGGTGCGCATCGTGGCGCGCGATGGTCTCGACGTGGCGCCGGGCGAAACCGGCGAGCTATGGACACGCAGCCCGGGACGCATGCGCGGCTACTACCGCGATCCGGCCGCCACCGCGGCCGCGCTGCAGCCGGGCGGCTGGCTGGCGACCGGCGACCTGGCGCGCCAGGATCCCGACGGCGCCCTGTTCCTGCTGGGCCGCACGCGCGAATTGATCATCCGCTCCGGCTTCAATGTCTATCCGCTGGAGGTCGAGACGGCGCTGAACGCGCATCCGGCGGTCGTGCAGTCGGCCGTGGTGGGCCGGCCACTGCCCGCGGCCGAAGAAGAAGTGGTGGCCTTCGTCGAGGCGCATGGGGTCGACGAGGCGGCGCTGCAGGCCTGGCTGCTCCCGCGCCTGGCGCCCTACAAGCGCCCGGCGCGCATCGTGTTCATGGACGCGCTGCCGGCCGCGCCAAGCGGCAAGATCCTCAAGTCCCGCCTTCCCTACGTCATCCCCGCGCAGGCGGGGACCCAAGTTTCCATCATCGGCGTCGCTTCTTCCAGTCGTAACCGGGGCCGGTGACGTCGACGCCGGGATGGCCGACCACGTCCGGATGCTCCGAGCACATGGTGATGAAGCGCACGCCTTCGCCGGCGCGCTGGCGCTGGCGCAGCTCTTCCATGAACTGCATCGCCGGCACCATCTCGCTGGTGTCGAAAGGCCGGGCATGGGGCTCGCTCGTGGCGTCGCCGACGACGGTCCAGTACACCATATACATCGCTTTTCTCCTCGCTCAACGTGCCTCTATTTTAATGCCGACAGAAAGTAGGATTTGTCCGAAAAAAGCCGGTTATGTGGGCCACTTCACATAAGCTGTTGCATCGGGCCGTTAGGCTGGGATCTGTGTTCATCACGCAGGTACCGACTTCATGAATATTCAAACCGACGCCTCCACGCCGGACCTTGCCCTGTGGGGCGGTCTCGAATGCACGGTCAACCGCGTACGCGACAATTACTTCAGCCAGATGGACCGCAACGGCCACGCCGGCCGCCTGCAAGACATCGAACGCTTCGCTTCGCTCGGCATCGAGGCGATCCGCTATCCGGTGCTGTGGGAACGCACCGCGCCCGACGGCGTCGACAAACCCGACTGGTCCTGGCCGGACGAGCGCTTGCCGGCGCTGCGCGAACTGGGCATCAATCCGATCGTGGGCCTGGTCCACCACGGCAGCGGCCCGCGCCACACCAGCCTGGTCGATCACGCCTTTCCCGAACTGCTGGCCGACTACGCCGGCGCGGTGGCGGCGCGCTACCCCTGGGTCGAGTACTACACGCCGGTCAACGAGATCTGCACCACGGCGCGCTTCTCGGGCCTGGCCGGGGTCTGGTATCCACACGGCGGCGACGAAGCCACCTTCGTGCGCGCCCTGCTGGTGCAGTGCCGCGCCACCGTGCTGTCGATGCGCGCGATCCGCGCCGTCAATCCCGAGGCCAAGCTGGTCCAGACCGACGACCTGTCAAAGACCTATGGCACCCCCGAGATGGAAGAGATCAGCGGCTTCTTCAACGAGCGCCGCTGGCTGGCCTGGGACCTGCTGTGCGGGATGATCGACGAGAACCATCAGCTGTGGACCTACCTGCGCGAATCGGGCGCCGGCGAGGAGGAGCTGCGCTGGTTCCGCGATAATCCCTGCCCGCCCGACGTGATCGGCGTGAACTACTACATCACCAGCGAGCGCTGGCTCGACCATCGTCCCGAACGCTATCCGGAAACCCACCGCCACGTGTTTCGCCGCGTGCCGCATGCCGACATCGAGGCGCCGCGCGCGCTGGCCACGCCGACGCCGGGCATCGCTCCGCTGCTGATGGAAACCTGGGAGCGCTATGGCCTGCCGATCGCGGTCACCGAAGCCCATATCGACGCCAACCGCGAAGACCAGATGCGCTGGCTGCTCGAGATCTGGAATGCCGCGCTCAAGGCGCGCCAGCAAGGCGCCGACGTGCGCGCGGTCACGGTGTGGGCCCTGCTCGGCTCCTTCGACTGGAACTGCCTGGTGACCGAATGCCGCGGCTACTACGAGCCGGGCCCGTTCGACGTGCGCGGCCCGGCGCCGCGGCCGACCGCGCTCGCCACCCTGATGCGCGAGCTGGCCAGCAAGCGGCCGCTGTCCAATCCGGTGCTGCAGGGCGAAGGCTGGTGGCGCCGGCCGGGCCGCTTCCTGTGCAAACCGGTCGCAACCCGCACGGCGGTGGCCGACATCGCCGTGCGCAGCCAGTTCAAGTCGAACCACGTGCAGCCGATCCTGATCTCGGGCGCCACCGGCACGCTGGGCTCGAGCTTCAAGCGCATCTGCGAAAAGCGCAACCTGGCCTGCCACGTGCTGACGCGCCAGGAGATGGACATCACCGATCCGGCCTCGGTGGAAGCGGCGATCGTGCGCTTCAAGCCGTGGGCGATCGTCAATGCCGGCGGCTACGTGCGGGTCGACGAGGCCGAAGCCGACGTCGATCGCTGCATGCGCGAGAACACGCTGGGCCCGACCGTGCTGGCGCTGGCCTCTATCCGCCACGCGCTGCGCTTCATGACCTTCTCGAGCGACCTGGTGTTCGACGGCGCCAGAGAGCAGCCCTACGTGGAATCCGACGCCGCCAACCCGCTCGGCGTGTACGGCCGCAGCAAGCTCGAAGCCGAGCAGCGCGCGCTGGACGCTGACCCGCAGGCGCTGGTGATACGCACCAGCGCCTTCTTCGGTCCCTGGGACCAGCACAACTTCGTGACCCAGGCCCTGAACGCGCTCGACGTTGGCATGCCGTTCCAGGCGGCGCGCGACGCGACCGTGTCGCCGACCTATGTACCAGACCTGGTCAACGTGTCGCTGGACCTCCTGATCGACCGCGAGCGCGGGATCTGGCACCTGACGAATGGGGAAGCGCTGAGCTGGGCCGAGCTGGCACGGCGCGCCTGCGCGGCGGCCGGGGTCTCGAGCGACAGGCTGCAGGAAGTCTCGATCGAGGACTGCGGCTACGCCGCCCGCCGGCCGGGCTACAGCGCCATGAGCAGCGAGCGCGGCCTGCTATTGCCGTCGCTGGCCGATGCGCTCAAGCGCTATGTGGAAGCGGTGCAGGAACGGGCCAATGGCGTCAGCCTCGGTCACGAGCATGCGGGGGAGGCGGCGCATTACGCGCGCTGAGCGAATACCATCAGCCCCAGCACGTCGTTCCCGCGCAGGCGGGAACCCAAGTATCATGCTGCACCACTTACACAAAACGTAGTGGCTGCGCGAAAGACTTAAGTTCCCGCCTGCGCGGGAACGACGTATTCAGGCCGCGAGCCGAAGGTCTTACTGCGCCTCGGCCGCCGTGAACTGCAGGTGATACAGATTGGCATACATGCCCTTGAGCGCCAGCAGTTCGTCATGCGTGCCCTGCTCCACGATGCGCCCGGCCTCCATCACCACGATGCGGTCGGCGCGTTCGATGGTCGACAGGCGGTGCGCGATCACGATCGTGGTGCGGCCGGCCATCAGGGTGTCGAGCGCCGCCTGCACCGCGCGTTCGCTCTCGTTGTCCAGGGCCGACGTGGCCTCGTCCAGGATCAACACAGGCGCATCCTTGTAGATCGCGCGCGCGATCGCCACCCGCTGGCGCTGGCCGCCCGACAGGCGCGAGCCGTTCTCGCCGATGCGGGTGTCGATGCCGTCCGGCAGGCGCGCCACCACGTCGGTCAGATGCGCGGCGCGCACCGCCGCCGCCAGGCGCTCGTAGTCGACCTGCTCGGCGCCGTAGGCGATATTGGCTGCCAGCGTATCGTCGAACAGCACCACGTTCTGGCTCACCATCGCCAGCTGGCCGCGCAGCGAGGCCAGCTTGATGTCGGTGTATGGCACGCCGTCAAGCAGCAGGCGGCCGGCTTCCGGATCGTAGAAGCGCGTGACCAGGTTCACGAAGGTCGACTTGCCGCCGCCCGACACGCCCACCAGCGCCACCGTCTGCCCTGGCTTGACGTCGAGCGAGACGCCGTTCATGGCCGGGCTCAGCGCGTTCGGATAGCGGAACACCACGTCCTCCAGCACCAGGTGGCCTTGCGCGCGACCGAGTTCGCGGCTGCCGGTGTCGACCTCGGGTTCCGAGTCGATGATCCCGAACACGGTCTCGGCGGCGGCCATCCCGCGCTGCATCGGGCCGTTCACTTCGGCCAGCGATTTCAGCGGCGTGAGCAGCATCAGCATCATGGTCACGAACTGGGTGAATTCGCCCACCGTCATATCGGCCTGGATCGCCAGCACGATGACGAGGGAAAGCGCCAGAGACGTGGCGATCTGGGTCACCGGAGTGGTGGCGGCGAAGGCCACCGTCATGCGCTGCGAGAAGCCGCGCAGGGCTTCGCTGCGCTGGTGGAAGCGCTGGCGCTCGTACCTTTCGCCGGCGAACACGCGGATCACCTGGTGGCCGCGCGCGGCTTCTTCGACCACGCCGGTCATCTCGGCGGTGACCCGCTGGCTCTCGCGGTTCAGGTTGCGCAGGCGCTTGGTGGTGGTGCGCACGATGACGGCGGTGAGCGGGATCACGATGATGGCGACCAGGGTCAGCTTCCAGTTCAGGTACAGCAAAGTGCCGAGCAGGCCGATCACCACCAGCACGTCGCGCACGCAGGCCACGAACACCGACTGGATCATGTCCACCACCTGGCGCACGTCGTTGACCACGGTGTTGATGATCTTGCCCGTCGATTCGTCCTGGTAGCGCGCGACCGGCAGCCGCAACACCTTTTCGAAGGCCATGGCACGCATGTCGTTCAGGACCCGGGACAGCACCCAGTTATTGAAATAGGCGGTGCCGAAGGTGCCGACGCCGCGCAGGATGAAGATCGACACCAGGATGGTCGGGATCCACCACAGGCTGAAACCGACGTTGTCCTTGAAGCCGTCGTCGAGCAGGACCTTGAGCGCCTCGCCCAGCAGCGGCTGGGTGGCGGCCGTGATGGCCATCGACAGCAGCGCCATCCAGGCGCGCGATTGGTACGGTTTGACCAGCGCGAGCAGGCGCCGGATGATGAGGTTAGTTTCCACGTTGTTCAACCTTTGCTTCCCTTGCCGGCTGGGCGGCCAGGCAGAATCCCATGAGCAGGAACACCATCAGCGCATAGAACATGCTGCCCTTGAGGGACCAGAAAATGACTTCGGTCAGGCCGAAGCTGAAGTAGCACAGCACCACCAGCATGCCGGCCAGCGCCGGCGCGAAGCGGGTCTTCGCGTCGGCGCTGACGCGGCCCATCTGGCGCGCGAAGAAGATGAAGGGCGCCGCCAGGATGCCGATCCAGGCCGCCAGCCCGAACACGCCGCCGGTGGCGAGCGCCTGCAGGGCGTCATTATGCAGGTGTTCGAGCGACAGGATCGCCGGATCGAGCGTGCCCTGCTCCACCAGGTGGCGGATCTCGGCGCGCACCGTGTTGCGGTCCAGGCCGAACAGCGGCCGTTCCTCGATCAGGATCGCGGCGCCCTTCCACAATTCGAGGCGGGTGCCGACGTTGGTGAAGACGTTGCCGCCGTCGACCCAGGTCTGGACGTCGTCCACCCCCTGCAGCGCGCGTTCCTGCATGCCGGTGGCCGGCACGAAGAAGGCGGCGCCGACCAGGGCGAAGCTGCCGGCCAGCAGCAGGCGCACCTTGCGGCTCCTGAGCAGCTGGGCATAGCTGAGGAACAGCAGCGCGGCCAGCGCCAGCGCCACCCACGCGCCGCGGGTGCCGGTGAGCATGCAGGCCGCCAGCCCGGCGATCGCCCCAACCCCGGCCAGGAGCGCCTTGCGGGTATGGTGGCGATAATCGATCGCCGCCGTCAGCGCCACCAGGCCCAGCACCAGGGCCAGGTCGCCGAAGGTGATCGCATTCAGGAAGCCACCCGGCCGCTCGACCTGCAGCACGATGCGCTGCCAGGCCACGAAGGGCAGCGCGGCCACGCTGCCGGCCACCACGCCCCACCACAGGGTGGCGGGCGACGGCCGCGCCAGCAGCACCAAGGCCATAGAGCTCAGCGCGAGCAGCATGCGCGACGGCTTGTCGAGCGAGTCGAGGCCGGCCTCGGGCCGGACCAGGAGGGCGACAATGGCCAGCGCGAACTGGAACCAGAACGCCGCGACCACCCAGCGGATCTCTTTCCAGTGCGGCGTCAACGCGGCCCAGGCCTTGCGCGGCACGCACAGGGCCGACAACAGGAACAGGAGGCTGGAAAATCCGATGCCGGATGGGGTGGTCAGGCTAAGGAAGGGAAACAGGAACACCTGGAAGCCGATCCAAACCTGCATTGGCTCCCGGGACATCAGCGGCTTATTGTTCATTCAGGTTCTTGTGGGATATTCTTGCGACCTAGTCGGCTATTGAATCGGACAGCAATGCAGCAAACACAGACAATTTCGGTCGTGATCACCACGTACAACCGGCCCGACGCCCTGGAGGCGGTGGTGGAAGCCTGTTTTTTACAGGACGACAAGAATTTCGAAATCATTATCGCCGATGACGGCTCCACTGCCAACACGCGGGAGTGCATCGAGCGCCTGGCGGCGCGCTCGCCAGTGCCCCTGAAACATGTATGGCAGCCGGACGACGGCTTTCGCGCCGCCATGGCGCGCAACCGCGGCACGCTGGCGGCAACAGGCGACTATATCATTTTCCTGGACGGCGATTGCGTCCCGCAGCGCGACTTCATCCGCCGCCACCGCAGCCTGGCGCAGCCGGGCTTCCTGGTCTCGGGCAGCCGCATCCTGCTCAGCCAGGCGCTCACCGAGCGCGTCCTGCGCGAGCACGTCGACGTCGCGGGCATGAAAGTGGGCGAGCGTCTGCGCTACCGCCTGGCCGGCGACATGAACAAGGTGATCCAGACGATGCTGCGCTGGCCCGATGTCGGCCGCGTACGCCGCAAGTTCAGCTGGCGCCGCATCAAGAGCTGCAACCTGGCGGTGTGGAAGTCGGACCTGCTGACGGTGAACGGCTTCGACGAGAGCTTCACCGGCTGGGGCCACGAGGATTCGGATCTCGTGGTGCGGCTGTTCCACGCCGGCGTGCTGCGCAAGGACGGCGCGCTGGCCACCGAGGTGCTGCACCTGTGGCACCGCGAGGCCCAGCGCGACCAGGAATCGAGCAACCGCAAGGTGGTGCTAGAGCGGGCCGCGAACGGCACGACCCAGGCCACGATTGGCTTGCACGAGCACGCGCATCCGGGACACTAGCCCCCGTCCCTCGCCCCCGCCACTAGCGCAAACACGTCGTTCCCGCGCAGGCGGGAACCTAAGTCCTGTGCGCCGCCGTAACGGTCAAATGTGCCCACTGCGCACGCAAGCTTAGGTTCCCGCCTGCGCGGGAACGACGGTTTCAGGGGCGGTGGTGTACTGATTATGAGCGGTCGGCGACAAGGCCGGCCCGCTCATAGTCAGTACTCGACCGCCACGTCCTTCGCCCCCAGCGTCAGCTCGAGCGCCTGCTTGAGCGAATCGGATGGCCCGACGCGCCAGTCGTCGCCCAGCTGCACGACATAGGGAATGCCGTTGGTCAGCAGGCGCAGGCTCACCGGCATTCCGTCCGCCACCCGGTACGGCTGCAGCACCTCGGCGATCTTCGCCGGATCCACCGTGGTCGCCAAATCCATCTCGAGCTTGTGCCCATAATGGATGCGCGCGGTCGCCAGGTCGAATACCTTCTCGGCCGTGATGCGCAGGCCGCCATTGAAGCGGTCTTCGGACACCTTGCCCACCACCAGCAGGAACTCGTCTTCCTTGAAGGCGTTCTTGTTGGCCTCGAACACCTCGCTATATACCGTCACCTCGTGCACGGCGGTCTTGTCGTCCAGCGCCACGATCAGGATCTTGCCGCGCTGGGTCATCTGGGTGCGGATGCCCGAGATCACGCCGCACATCATGCGCGGGTCGCGCGACGGTTCCAGGTCTTTCAGCTTGGTCTTGGCAAAGCGCCGCACCTCTTGCGCGTACGAGTCGAACATATGGCCCGACAGGTAGTAGCCGAGCGCGATCTTTTCTTCGGACAGCTTCTGGCGGTCGGTCCAGGGCGTGGCCTTGACGTACTCGGGCGGCGCCACAAGATCCGAATCGTCGCCGCCGAACAGGCTGACCTGGTTGGCGGCAGCGGCGGCCTGGCCGGCCGCCTCCATCGCAAAGGCCACCGATGCCAGCAATATCGCTCGGTCCACGCCAAACGCGTCCATGGCGCCGGCGCGGATCAGCGATTCGATCGTGCGGCGGTTGATCTGCTTGCGGTCCACGCGCTTGGTGAAATCGAACAGGTCCTTGAACTTGCCGCCCTCGGTACGCGCGGCGATGATGGCCTCGATCGCGCCCTGCCCCGCGCCCTTCACGCCGCCCAGGCCGTAGCGGATATTGGTCACCTGCTTGCCGGTCTTCGACCTGGCCTCGCCCTCGGGCGTAAAGCGGAACTGCGACTCGTTGACGTCCGGCGGCAGGATCGTGAGCTTGCAGACCTCTTTCGCATCCTCGACCAGGATCTTGATCTTCTCGGTGTCTTCCATCGCCAGCGACATATTGGCTGCCATGAACGCGGCGGTGTGGTGCACCTTCAAATACGCCGTGTGGTACGACAGCAGCGCATAGGCGGCCGCGTGCGACTTGTTGAAGCCGTAGCCCGCGAACTTTTCCATCAAGTCGAAGATCTCGTCGGCCTTCTCGGTCGACAAGCCATCCTTGGCGGCGCCGGCGCGGAAGATCTCGCGGTGCTCGGCCATCTCTTCGGCCTTCTTCTTGCCCATCGCGCGGCGCAGCATGTCGGCGCCGCCCAGCGAGTAGCCGCCCACGATCTGCGCCATCTGCATCACCTGCTCCTGGTAGACCATGATGCCGTAGGTCTCGGACAGGATCGACTCGGTGCGCGGATCGGGATAGTCGAACTTCTCGCCGTGCTTGCGCTTGCAGAAGTCGGGAATCAGGTCCATCGGGCCCGGACGGTACAGCGCCACCAGCGCGATGATGTCCTCGAAGCGGTCGGGACGCGCGTCCTTCAGCATGCCCTGCATGCCGCGCGACTCCAGCTGGAAGATCGCGACCGTCTTGGCGTCGGACAGCAGTTTATAAGAGGCGCGGTCGTCCAGCGGCAGCTTGGCCAGGTCGAATTCGCTTTCCTCCGGATCGAGATCCTTGATGTAGTTGACGGCGCGGTCGAGGATGGTGAGCGTGGTCAGGCCCAAAAAGTCGAACTTGACCAGGCCCACGGCCTCCACGTCGTCCTTGTCGTACTGCGACACCACGCCGGCGTCGCCGCCCTGGGTGTACAGCGGGCAGAAGTCGGTGAGCTTGCCCGGCGCGATCAGCACGCCCCCGGCGTGCATGCCGATGCCGCGCGTGATGCCCTCGACCTGCTGCGCCAGGTCGAGCAGCTGCTTGACCTCTTCTTCGTTCTCGAGGCGCTCCTTGAGCAGCGGCTCTTCTTCGATCGCCTCGGCGATCGAGACCGGTTTGCCCGGCTTGAACGGGATCAGCTTGGAGATGCCGTCGCAGAAGTTGTAGCCGAAATCGAGCACGCGGCCGACGTCGCGGATCGCCCCCTTGGCCGCCATGGTGCCGAAGGTGGCGATCTGCGACACCGCGTCGCGGCCGTACAGGTCCTTCACGTGCTGGATCACCAGTTCGCGCTTTTCCTGGCAGAAGTCGATGTCGAAGTCGGGCATCGAGACGCGTTCGGGATTCAGGAAACGCTCGAACAGCAGGTTGTACTTCAGTGGATCGAGGTCGGTGATCTTCAGTGCATACGCGACGAGGGAACCCGCGCCCGAGCCGCGGCCCGGGCCGATCGGCACGCCGTTGTTCTTGCCCCACTGGATGAACTCCGCCACGATCAGGAAGTAGCCCGGGAACTTCATGTTGATGATCGTCTTGTTCTCGAACTCGAGGCGCGCCTCGTAGCGAGGGCGCTCCTGCTCTCGCTTGACGGGGTCGGGATACAGCTGGACCAGGCGCTCCTCGAGGCCTTTCTTCGTTTCCGCGACCAGGAATTCGTCGATCGTCATGCCCGGGGTCGGGAAGTTCGGCAGCTGTGGCTTGCCCAGCGTGAGCGTGACGTTGCAGCGCTTGGCGATTTCGACCGAATTGGCGAGCGCGCCCGGCAAGTCCTTGAACAGCTCGGCCATCTCGGCCTGCGACTTGAAGCACATGTTCTCGTTGAAGCGGCGCACGCGCTTGGCGTTGGCCAGCATCTCGCCCTCGGCGATGCAGACCCGCGCTTCGTGGGCGATGAATTCGCTCTTGTCCAGGAACTGCACCGGATGCGTCGCCACCACCGGCAGCCCCAGGCGGCCGGCCAGCGCCACCGAATGGCGCACCTGCTGCTCCTGGTTGGGCTGGCCGGCGCGCTGGATCTCGATATAGAAGTGGCCCGGGAAGATCTTCGCCCAACGCTCGGCATTGGCCTCGGCCTTCGCCAGGTCGCCATTCTCGATCGCCTGGCCGACGTCGCCGAAATGGGCGCCCGACAGCACGATCAGGGCGTTATCCTGCGGCTCGTCGGGGTTCAAGGTCGAGACGGACGTGGCCAGCGCTTCCAGCCACTCGGTGCGCAGCTCGGCGCGGCCCTTGTGCTGGTTGGTGAGCCAGGCGCGCGCCAGCAGGTCGCACAGCTGCAGGTAGCCGGTGTGGTTCTTGGCCAGGATCAGCAGCCGGTGCGGCTTGTCGCGGTTGTCGTCGTTGGTGATCCAGGCGTCGACCCCGACGATCGGCTTGATGCCCTTGCCGCGCGCCGCTTTATAGAAACGCACCAGGCAGAAGGTATTGGCCAGGTCGGTCACGGCCAGCGCCGGCTGGTTGTCCTTGACGGCCGCCTTGACCAGGTCGTCGATGCGGACCAGGCCGTCGACGATGGAGTATTCGGAGTGGACGCGCAGGTGGGTGAAAGTCGGGGAAGTCATCCGGGTATTTTACCGCGAGTGCGCTCTTCCGATGCCGGCGCAGTTGGCTTCAAAAAGGTTATCCAACACCGAAGTACTTGGCACGAAAATTCACAATCCGCAAATTTGACAAATTTGACAAATCTGGAAAATAAGAAAGCTTGGAGACAGGCCATCATGACAATTGGTACACTTTTTTGACTATTACACACCAGCAACGGACTCCGGCCATTAAACTTTTGGCATTTCTACAACCTCAACCCTTCCCCTTCGTGAAAAAAAATAGTTACTAGACAATTAAATAGGGGATTTGGATCGTTTCTGTTGTTTTTATCGGCTTTGCGGCTTGCCACAGAGTATTTTTACTGGGAAGCAAGGAGCTGTCTTGCTACACTGTTCAAGATGTTTCTATTCAGCACGAGAAATTCACTCGGTGCATGACATGAATTTGGCCTACTTGATGCTGTTCAAACATCATTTGCCGGCATGAGAAATTGCAAAATTCACCAATTTCCGATTTAAACTTCACAGGACAGAGAATGGCTTCCGGAATTATCGATAACGGTTTCATTAAATTTGGTTTCAGCGATGCAGGTACGCTTGGCTATGGCAGCAACCAAACGCCGGGCATCTTCTACGATGCGACTGGAAAATTTAACTACCCAAAGAACGCCGACTTCCTGACGCCAGGCTCCCCGCGTGAATCGTTCAGTATCAAGATCGGCTCGACCGTGCATTCGAACCAGAACGAATCGTTCATGTACCCGTCGATTCCGACCAAAGTCTCCCAGTCGCTGATCAAGGCCGACGGCAAGACGTATGGCAGCATCACTGCCGTATCGACCGTCAACGGCCTGGAGATCACCCAGGTCTATAGCGTCGACGCAGATGACACCATCATCAACATGTCGGTCACGGTGAAGAACACGACCGGCGCCACTATTAACAACGTCAAGTACTCGCGCGGCATCGACCCGGACGTCGATTCGCCACTGGGCACCACGTCGACCAACAATACTCAAGGTACGACTGGCGTCAGCAATAACGACCTCGTCCTGTCGGAAGGCCCGATCAGTCATCGCATCATCGGCTTTTACACCAATGACCCGATGGCGCACAACACCAGCGTCACCCGCAGCTGGTCGCTCGACCCGGATGACGCCCTCTCGGGCAAGAACGACGGCGTGGGCGACAACACCATCAATATCGGCTTCAATCTCGGCAACATCCCCGCCGGCCAATCGAAGAGCTTCAACTTCGCCTACGTGTTTGTCGCCAGCCCGGCCCAGATCAAGGAAGTCATCGCCACCGTGCCGGCCTCCAATCCGGCCCCGACCTTTACCGCCTTCGATGCAGCGCTGACCACCGGCGACGAAGACAGCCAGGTCAAGATCACCTACGCCGACCTTCTCGCGCGCGGCAACGAAGCCGACAAGAACGCCGACGACTCGGCCGGCAGCGTGCCGGCCTTCGTCGTCAAGGCGATCACCAGCGGCACCCTCCTGATCGGCGCCACTATCGAAACGGCGAAAGCCTGGGCCGTCAACAGCAACGATGTCATCGACGCCAACAACAACGCCTTCTGGACCCCGGCAGCGAACGCCAATGGCGTTCTCAACGCCTTCACGGTCGTGGCAAGGGATGCCGAGGGCGCCATCTCGGCGACCCCGGTCCAGGCTACCGTGACCATTACGCCGGTCAACGACACACCTGCATTCAAGGCCGGCGCTACACTGACGCCTGTACTTGAAGACGCGATCGACGCCCGCGGCTTGACCATCGACGCCATGCTGGCGCCAAGCTTCCGCGATGTCGACGCAGGCGCCAGCCTGGGCGGCGTCGTCGTGATCGGCAATGACGCGGATCCAGCCCACGGCAAATGGACCTACAGCATTGATAATGGCACCACCTGGCATGCGGTCGGCGCTGTCAGCGATGTCGCCGGACTCGTGCTTCCCGCCAGCGCCAAACTGCGTTTCGAAGCGGAAGCCGACTGGCACGGCACGCCGGCTCCTCTGGAAGTCTTGCCAGTGGACAATGCCTATGGCGGCGGCTTCAGCGACGGCAATACCCGTGTGACCTTCGACAGCACCACCGATGCAGCGACCTCGGGCGTAGGCTCCCACCCCGTCAACATCGACACCGCAATCATCTCGGTCAACGACAAGCCGGTGTTCACCAGCGATGCCGGCGCGGCGTCGCTGACCGAAACCGCAGCGTTCGACTCGGCCCTGGTGCCAAGCCAGGTCGAGCTTGCCTCTGGGCCCTCAATGGCAAGCTGACCGCAAGCGACGTCGATCACGACGCCACCGACCTCGTCTTTGGCATCCGCGGCGCCACCACCACCGCCACCACTGTGACCAAGGTCGGCTTCTATGGCACCCTGGTCCTCGATTCGGCAAGCGGCGAATGGACTTACGCACCGACCAACTTCACCGCCATCAATGCCCTCGGCGAAGGCAAGATTGCTACCGATACCTTCGACTTCAAGGTCAGCGATCCGAATGGCGCTTTCAGCATTCAGGCGCTGACCATCACCCTGACTGGTACCAATGACCTGCCGGTATTGAACGCAGCCCTGGCAGACCAGAGCTTCTCCGGCCCTGGACGCTGGACCTACCAGCTGCCAGCCGACACCTTCGTCGATGCCGACGGCACCCCGCTCGACTACACGGTCGAACTGGTCGACGCCGAAGGCGCGCCTGTGAACGGCGGCGACCTGCCCGGATGGCTGGACTTCCACGAAGCCAGCCGCACCTTCAGCGGCGATCCGCGCGAAGACAGCGCCACGCTGTACATCAAGGTCACTGCCAGCGACGGCAAGGCGTCGGTCAGCGACATCTTCAAGCTGGATCTGACCGACACCGGTAACCAGGCGCCGTTCCTGAACAAGGCGCCGCTGCCCGCGGCCGTGCAGGCCGTACGCGAACAGTTCAGCGTCGAATTCGATGCGGCACTGGGCGGCACCGAGGTGACCTTCGACGGCAAGACCGTGTCCTTGGGCAACGCCGCTAAGCCCACCACTGTGGCCAGCGCGGTCGCCGGCGTCGAGTATGACAATTGGGTCGCGCAGCTCAAGGATGGCGCCGACAATACCGTGGTGTTCACCGCCAGGACGCCGGGCACGGTCGTCGATATCGCCGACGTGATCGGCGCCGGCACCTTCGACGGCACGGCCGTCGTCACCAAGGTCACCGACGGCACTGCGGACGCTGAAGGCGCGCATGAAAGCTTCGTCCTGAACCTGACCGACGCCAATGGCGGCAACTCGATGTCGTTCGACGGCGTCACCGTGCCAATCCCGCTCGAAGGCAGCGCGGCCGATATCGCCGCCCTGCTTGAAGACACCACGTTCACTCACTGGACCGCTGCCGCCAACGGTGACACCGTGACGTTCACGCACAAGGAGAGTGGCAATCAAGATAACGTCGTCAAGGGCGAGTTCACTGGTAACTACATCGACAAAAATCCCTCCATCAATATCTCAAACAACGTCAATGGCGGCGACGGCACTCCGGGCAAGGCCGAAGTGTTCGAAGTCGTGTATTCGGGCGGACTGGGCGGCAGTACCCTCGTGTTCGACGGCGTCACCGTCACTGCCGGCAGCGGCCTTACGGCCGCCGAGGTGGCCGAAGAAGTCGCCGCCGCCGGTGAAACCGACAACTGGAACGTCGCGACCACCACCGCCAACCCGGGCAAGGTCGTCTACACCGCCAACTCGAACGGCAACAAGGCGGCTATTGCCGCCGATGCATTTGACGGCAACGACGTCAAGGTCGACAAGATCGCCGACGGCGCCGGCTGGACCCACACCCTGGCCAAGGACACCTTCATTGATAGCGATGGCGACGACTTGTCGTATACCGCCACGATCGACGGAGCCGACCTGGCCGCCGATGGGACCGCGGCCCTGAGCTTCGACCCGGCCACGCTGACTTTCTCCGGCAACGGCGATGCCTTGCCGACCGGCACGATCACCATTACGGCGACGGATACCCAAGGCAATACGGCAACCGCCTCGTTCGATCTGACCCTGGCCAACGACCTGGACGACGGCCTCAGCGCCGCCGGTGCGCTGGGCAGCGTCAGCTGGACCGGCGCCGGCCAGCACAGCTATCACCTGCCCAGCAACGCGTTCGCCTTCGCCGACGGCGGCGCGCTCACCCTGAGCGCAACCCTCGGCAACGGCGACGATCTGCCGGCCTGGCTCAAGTTCGATCCAAGCACGGCCACGTTCAGCGGCAATCCACCGGCCGGCGCGGCCGGCTCGTATTCCGTGCGCGTCAACGCCAGCGAAAGCACCGGCGCGCCATCTGACGCGACACAAACCTTCACCCTGGTCGTCGCCGATCCGGACGACGCACCGGTGGTCGTCTCGCACCTTGGCGACGTCGTGGTCGACGATCCGAGCGCCAACTGGAGCATCAATATCGGAAAGGCGCTGTTCAGCGACCCGGACGGCGCCGCGGACGGTAGCGCGACCACGTCCGGTATCGTCTACGCGGCAACGCTGGCGAACGGCGATCCGCTGCCATCGTGGCTGTCCTTCAGCCCGGCGACCGGCGTCTTCAGCGGCAATCCGCCGGCCGGTACCCCTTACCTGAACCTGGTGGTCAGCGGCACTGCCGACGGCAACACTGCCTCGACCAGCTTCACCCTGAGCCTGACCACCGACGATGACGCCGCGGCGGCCACCAACAGCGAAGGCAGCCTGACGATCACCGGTACGGCCAGCGCGATCGGCAGCGTGCTGATCGCGGGTGACCCGCTCGACGCCGACGGCGTGGCAAGCAGCCCGGTCTACCAGTGGCAAGTATCGAGCGATAACGGTGCTACATGGAACGACATCGCCGGTGCGCGCGGTGCGAGCAAGAACTTCGTGCTTGCTGTGACTGAGTCCGGCAAGCATGTGCGCGCCGTATCGTTTTACAACGACAACGGCGGCGTGGCCGAATCTCCGGAATCGAACGTGATCGCCGTGCCGAAGTTCAACGTGGATGGCACCGTGACCCTCGCAGGCACCCAGGCGCCTGGTCAGATCCTGACCGCCGTGGTCAGCGACCAGAACGGCCTGGCATCGGCCGAGCCACGCTACCAGTGGCAGGTATCGACGGATGGCGACACCTTCGTCGATATTCCCGGCGCGACCTATAGTGCCTATACGCTGCGTAACGAGGATGGCGGCAAGTACGTGCGGGTCAATGTCAACTACTCGGACGATGAAGTCAGCGCGGAAAACATCTTCAGCGCGCCGACCAAGCAACTCGAGCTGGGCATGGTCGCGCCGGTGGGCGCGAACGACGTTGCCACTGCCTTCGAAGCCGGAGGTACCGACAACAAGGAAGGTGGCGACAATGCGAAAGGTAACCTGCTCGCCAACGATACCGATGCCAACAAGGATGACACGCTCAGCGTGACTGCCGTGCGCTCCGGTGCGGTGGCGGGCCTGGGCGAGAGTGCGGAAAGCGGCGCAGCAGGCTTTGTCATCACCGGCCAGTACGGCACGCTGACGGTCAAGGCCGACGGCAGCTATACCTATGAGGTCGACCAGACCAACTTCGAGGTCAATGCGCTCAACGTCGGCCAGAACCTGCGCGAAAGCTTCAATTACACCGTGACCGACAGCAGTGCGCTGTCCGGCAACGCCGTCCTGACCGTCACCATCAATGGCGCCAACGATGCGCCGACCGTGATCTTCGCCCCGGAAAACATCGTCGCCGTGGAAGACCTGAAGACCGGTTTCGCCATGCCGAGCATGTTCAACCTGTCCGATGTGGACGGCGGCGAATCGTTCTCGGTGCAGCTCGTGGCCAGCGCCGGCAAACTTTCGGGCATCTCCAATGCGGGTGTCGTCGTGAGCGGCAACGACAGCAGCGTGCTGACCCTGACCGGTACGCTCGGCGAAGTCAATGCCTGGCTCAAAGTCGCGGGCAATGCGTTCTACACCAGCGCGCCGAACGCCAATGGCGACGCTGCCGCCACCATCGCCATCATGGCCAACGACGGTTCGGGCTACAAGCCGATGGGCAGCCCGATCAAGGTCGATATTACCGCCACCAACGACGCGGCGGTACTGGACCTGGACGGCGACAATTCCTCGAAAGCCGAAGGCAATGATTTCATCACGACCTTCCGTCCTCGCGGCGAGTCGGTAGCCGTGGTCGACACCGACGTCACCATCACCGACGTCGATGCCGGCGCACTGATGGCCGGCGCGCGTGTCGCCATCACGGGCGGCGCATGGGACAATGATTTCGGCACCACCCACGAAACGCTGTCCTCGACCGCCGGCAACTCCTACAACGGCAGCAAGGGCCCGATCACCATCAGCGGCAACGGCACCACGACCGTCGTCCTGAGCGGCACCGGCACCATGGCCGATTACCAGAATGCGCTCAAGACGGTGCGTTATGACAATGCGAACCCGAATGCGTTCGCGGGCGACCGTACCATCACCATCTCGGTGACCGACATCTCGACCTCGAAGCTGGTCAGCCTGGCCTCCCCATCCAGCATGTTGGGCAATGGCATGTCGGTGCTGCTCGACGGCGTCGACACCGGCGCCAGCATCACCCAGGTGATCGATGGAACGCATTTCGTCACCAGCGCGCTGATCGAAGGCCTGGCAACGGCCACCGCCCTGTCGTTCGCGACCAAGGCAACGGCCGCTGCGGACGCCGCGGCCGTCAACCAGTTCTCGACCGTGGAACTGAACGAGGCAATCGCAATCGGCCAGCGCATCCACGTGGATGGCGCCGACACCGGCCTGACCGTGACGGCCATCGCCGGCTCCCTGATCACCGCCAGCGGTGAACTCACGCTGGCGGCCGATGCCGCGCTGTCGTTCCACACCAGCGCCGTTGCCGTCACCTCCGGCCTGGAATCGAATACCGGTTCCTTCACCACTGCGGCCGACAACAAGCTGATCGCCGTGGGCCAGAAGATCCATGTCGATGGCGCCGACAGCGGCTATACCGTGGCGGCCGTGCTGGACGGCAAGCACTTTGTCGCCAGCGGTCCGCTGAAGGACCTGAGCCCTACCTCGGCCCTGGGCTTCTACCTCGATGGCGCTTTGGTCACCAGCGCGATCAATTCCGCGCCACTGGCCGCCACCACCACCATCAAGACCCCTTGGACCCCGGTGGTCGACCTGGACGGCAACACATCGAATGGCCGCGACCGCGCCACGACCTTCACCGAAGGCCAGGCCGGCGTGGCGATCGCCACCTCCGAAGCCAGCATCACCGACCAGGACGGCAACCTGAAATCGGTCGTTGTCACGCTGACCAATCCGGTCGATGGCAGCGCCGAAAAGCTGTTCGTCGCCCAGGCATTGAAGGACAACCTGAAGGCGCTCGGCATCACCACCACGATCTCGCCGGATAATCATACGGTTACCTTCAGCGGCGACCGCGACGCCACTTACTACCAGCTCGGCCTGCGCGGCGTGCAATATCAGAACAGCTCGGAAAACCCGGGCGTGACGCCGCGCATCGTGAACGTCGCTGTGACCGACCAGGACGACAATACCGGTGTCGATGCGAAGGCCACCATCAACGTGATCCCGGTCAACGACGCTCCGGTCATCGCCACGAATACCGGCGCCACCGTGCTTGAAGGCGGCATCGTCACGCTCAGCACCGCGCAGCTGGCCAGCACCGATGTCGACGACGCGGCCGCCACGCTCGACTACGTAGTCAACAGCGCGCCGACCAAGGGCACGCTGTTCCGCGACCTGAACAACAACAACCAGGTCGACGCCGGTGAAACGGTGGCGACCGGCGCCAGGTTCACCCAGGGTGAACTTGACGCCGGCATCATCAAGTATGCGCAGGCCGATACCATCGGCGGCAGCGCCACGCCATACGGCATCGACAGCTTCGGCTTCGAGGTCCGGGACGGTATGGAGAACGGGGTCAAGGCGCCGACCGGCAAGTTCGACCTGACCATCACTCCGGTCAACGACGCGCCGACGCTGTCGGCCGTGGCCAGCAACCCGACCTTCACCGAGAACGCTACCGATCCGCTCCAGGGCGGCTGGGCAGCGCTGTTCCATGGCGTGTCGGTCAACCCGGTCGAGAACGCCCAGCATGTCACCGAAGTGCAATTCACCGTGGCCGGCCTGGCCGACGTTAATGCCGAGAAGATCCGCATCGACAATCGTGAGATCGCCCTGGTCGAAGGATCCGGCACGACCGCCAACGGCAGCTTCGGCTACTCGGTCATCGTCGATAAAGGCGTCGCCACCGTCGTGGTTTCCAAGGTCGGCGCCAGCGCGTCGGAATGGACCGCCCTGCTCGACAACATCGCGTACCGCAATTCCAGCAACGCGCCAACCGGCACCGCACGCACTGTCACACTGACCCAGGTCAAGGATGATGGCGGCACCGCCAATGGTGGCATTAACACCACCAAGCTCAATATTTCGAGCAGCGTGGCGATCGAAGCATTCGACAGCGCACCGACCATGGGCGCCAACACCATCGCGAGCGTTGCCAATGGCGGCGTCGTGACCCTCGCTACGAGCCACCTGTCGCTGGTCGATAGCGACAGCAACCCTGCGGCGTTGAAATACACCATCACGACCGCACCAGCCAACGGCGTGCTGTTCCGTGACCTGAACGGCAACGGCAAGGTCGATGCATCCGAAGTGCTCGGCGAGGGTGCGCGCTTCACCCAGCAGGACATCATTGACGGTCGCATCAAGTACATGCATGACGGCGAACCCGACACCAGCGCATCCTTCAAGTTCACCGCGGGCGACGCCAAGACCACCTTGCCGGAAGCGACGTTCCGATTCGATATCGGCGCCGCGCCACGCGATGTCGGCGTGGAAGGCGGTGGCACCAATACGCCATCGACCGACGGCCGCAGTCCGCTGTTCGCCGGCGTCGATGTCAACACCAGGCCGGACGATAGCGTCGGTACGCTGACCTTCACTATCGGCGATGTCGAAGACGGCGAAGATGAAGTGCTGACCCTGAATGGCGTCGACCTGCCCCTGGTGCCAGGCACCAGGACGGTCGGCGGCATCGAATACACCGTCAGCGTCGCTCCGGATGGCAAGGTGACCGTGTCCATGACCGCCCCCAACCCGCCCGGCTTCAGCGCCGAGCAGGCCGAGGACATCATCGCCGACGTGCGCTACACCAACAACGCAGTACCGCCGACCCCCGGCGTCCGCCCGGTGCATCTCGAGGTAACCACGATCGACAAGGATGGGACCCCGACCGGCACCCATCCGGTCGCCTTCGACGGCTCGATCACGATCAACCCGACCTCGGCCCCGTTCACCGGCGCCGATCTGCCGGCCCCCGCCGCAGGCAACACGATCGAGACCCTGACCTTCAACGTCAGCCCAGTCCTTGATGGCGACAAGGAAGTTTTCAAGGTCAATGGCCGCGACTTGCCGCTGAAGGATGGCTATACCGCGACCGACGGCGATATCGTCTATACGGTCACCGTCGATGCCGAAGGCAAGGCGACCATCAAGGTCACCGACAGCAAGCTGCCGGGCTTCAGCGAGAGCGAAGCCGAGACGATCGTCAGGAACGCCACCTACGTCAACAACGCGGTGCCGCCGACAGGCGCCCCGCGTGAAGTCACCCTGACAAGCCAGACCGAGGCCAGCGGCGCCACGCCGCCGGTCAAGACGGTGGTCGATCTCACCGACATTGGCGGAACCGTCACGCCGGTGAGCGACAACCACGCACCTGAACTCAAGGTTGGCCCCGCGACCAGCGTATTCGAAGGCGGCGTCGCGACGCTGAAGGTGGCCGACCTGTCGGCGACCGACAGCGAGCAATCCGGCGGCAGCCTGCTGTTCAGGCTTGAAGAAGCCCCAGCCCATGGCGTGCTGTTCCGCGACATCAATCGCAATGACCTGGTGAACACCGGCGAAATCCTGAAGAAAGGCATGACCTTCACCCAGGCCGACCTGGTGGCGGGACGCATCAAATACGCGCACGATGGCAGCGAAGGCGCCACCGACGGCCTGGAGATCAGCGTCAGCGATGGCATCGTCTCCAGCCCGGCAGGAAGCCTGGTCTTCGATATCACGCCGGTCAACGATGCGCCGACCCTGACGGTGAGCGCCCGCAATCCGGCCTTCACCGAAGGCGGCGCCCCGGCCCCACTGTTCGATTCGGCAGCAGCAGCAGGAATCGAAGCGGGCCAGCGCGTGACCGGCCTGACGCTGACCGTAGCCCATCTGCGCGATGGCGCGGACGAGCAACTGGTGATCAACGGCCGGGTGGTCGAGCTCTCGGGCGCGGTCGCCTCGGGCTCGCTGGGCGACGTCGATGGCGTGGCCACGAGCTACAGCGTGAGCGTCTCCGGCGGCACCGCAACAGTGCGCCTGAGCGCGACTGGTGGCATCGTCGAAGCCGATCTGCTAGAGCTGGTGAACAACCTGCGCTACCAGAACATCAGCGCCAATCCGAGCGAAGGCAAGCGTGAAATCACGCTGACCGAGCTGAGCGACAACAGCGGCACGCTGCATGGCGGCCAGGACAAGGCCGCGCTCGACCTCACGAGCAACGTAACGGTCCATGCGGTCGATACCGCGCCTACCCTGTCGAGCCCTGGCATCACGGTGCTGGAAGGCGGTTCGCTGACCATGACCACGACCCAGTTCGAGGCGGTCGATCCCGACTCCCCACTGTCGAGCCTGACCTACCAGCTCGCTAGCGCACCGAGCGCTGGCGTCCTGTTCATCGACCGTGACGGTGATGGCGTACTCGACAGCGGTGAAGAGCTTGCCGCCAACGACAGCTTCAGCCATGCCGACCTGGTTGGCGGCCGCGTGCGTTACCAGCATGACGGCAGCGAAGATGGCGACAGCTTCGGCATCAGCGTCAGCGACGGCAGCGCCAGCTCGGGGCCGGTCACGGTGAATGTCAACCGCACGCCGGTAAACGATGCGCCTGTGCTGGTTGGCCTGGATGGCGCCACGGTCGGCTATCCAGCCGATTCGGGCGCGAAACCGATCGACAAGAACGGTGTCGTCACTGTTTCCGACAGCGACTCGACCAACTTCGACGGAGGCCAGCTGCGGGTGAGCATCCAGTCGCACAACGACGCCGCCAAGGACGTCCTGAGCCTGCACAATGCGGGTACCGGCGCCGGCCAGATCGGCACCAGCGGCAGCAATGTCACCTTCGGCGGCGTCGTCATCGGCACCGTCGCCGGCGGCAGCGGCGCCAACGACCTGGTGATCACGCTTAACGACCAGGCGACTCCGGCTGCGACCGAGGCGCTGATCCGTGCAGTACAGTTCAGCAACAGCGATGCCAATCCGGCCCAGCCGTTGCGCAGCATCGGCTTCACGCTGCTCGACGGCGATGGCGGCGTGTCGCAAACCAGCAGTGTCAACATGGTGCTGACGAACGACACCAAGCCGATCATCCTGAACGGCACCGGCTTCTACGTAGCCGAGAACACCACCGCGGTCACGGTGATGGCGGCAACCGATCCGCATGGCCGTCCGGTCACCTACAGCATCAGCGGCGGCCCGGATGCGGAAAAGTTCGTCATCAATCCGACCACCGGTGCGCTGCGCTTCGCCCAGGCGCCGGACTACGAACGCCCAACCGACGCGGGCGCCGATAACGTATACAACGTCAAGGTACGTGCGACCAACGACGAAGGTTCGTACAGCGAAGCCGAACTGGCGGTGAACCTGGTCGACGTCGTCGACGAGTCGGCGCAGGACGATGCCGCTCCGGCATTCGGCTTCGCCACCGTCAACGGCAACCGCCTGGTCATGACCTATACCGACCAGTCGGCCCTCGATGCGACCAATATCCCGGCAGCAGGCGCGTTCAGTGTCGTCAGCGGCGGCCGTGCCAACGCGGTGACGTTGGTCGTCGTGGATGCGCTGGCCAAGACCGTCACGCTGACCCTGGCCACTGCGGTGTCGAACGGCGCCGTGGTGACGGTCGCCTACACAGACCCGAGCACGGGTAACGACGTCGCGGCGCTGCAGGACATCAGCGGCAACGATGCGGCCAGCCTCGGCGCCACGCTCGTCAGCAACCTGACGCCGAGCGTCGGCGGCGGTAGCGGTGGCGGTGGCGGCGGTACGCCTCCGGTCACTCCGCCAGTCACCCCGCCGGTCACGCCAGGCCGCGCGCCGGGCGAGATCACCAACGTGACCACGGTGGTCACCAAGGGCGGCAACGGCGAGACGATCACCACCAATACCGGTTCGATCGGTACCGTGCGCGTCGTGGAAACCGTGTACGTGCACACGAACGGCACTACCGAGAAATCGATGACCGTCAGCCCAAGCATGAATGGCGGCGGCACGCTGGTCCTGCCCCTGCTGTATGAAGCGGGTGGCACGAGCGCCAGCAGTACGACGGTATCGCTGTCGGAGGGTGTGGGCCTGACCTCGGTTGGCGCCCGCACGCCAGTGGGGACGCCGGGTTCGCTCGACCTGATCCAGCTGATCAAGACCACCGTAAGCGATGCCGACAGCCTACTGGAGGGCATGGTCTCCGGCGGACAGAACTTCCTGGATACCCGCCCGGCTTCGTCCACGCTGTGGGTGAACAAGATCGTGTTGAACGATGCCGGCACCGGCACCGCGCCAGCCGTGGTCACGGTGGACGGCGCTGCCAACAATTCGCAGAGTGTCGCCACCGGCGACAAGCTCGAAGGCATCGTGATCGATGCGTCCAGCCTCAAGCCCGGCTCCACGCTCAACCTGCAGAACGTCGACTTCGCCGTTGTCATCGGAGACGGCATCAAGATCCGCGGCGGTGAAGGCGCGAACATCGTGTACGGCGGCGCAGGCTCGCAGGACATCATGCTCGGCGCCGGCGACGACTTTCTGTACGGTGGCGATGGCGACGATACGATCGGCAGCGGCGGCGGCAGCGACATGATCTTCGGTAATGCCGGCGACGATGTACTGTTCGGCGGCGCCGGACTCGATATCCTGCATGGCGGCAAGGACAATGACGTTGCAGTCTATGAAGGCAATATGGACCGCTACAGCATTACCCGCGACAACGGCAAGACGATCGTACGATCGCTCGATCGGATCGACGATATCGACACGCTGGTCAATGTGGAGACGATTCGCTTCAGCGACCAGACCTACACCGTCGAGAATTCGGTGAACATGAGCATGCTGGCTACCGCTTATGGCGAGATCCTCGACCGTCAAGCCGACCTCGGCGGCTTCCAGTTCTGGGCTGCCAACCTGGATGCCGGCAGCGTCACGTCGGGCCGGGTGGCTCTGTTCATGCTCGAATCGGAAGAGTTCACTGCCAAGCAGGGCGTGCAGTTCTCCAGCCTGGGACAGAAGGAACAAGTCGACATGCTGTACCGCGCCATCCTGAATCGCGATGCCGACCAGGCAGGACACGATTACTGGATGTCGCAGCTGGAAGGCGGCATGTCGATGGAAAACGTCGTCTCGGGGTTCATGGAATCGACCGAACTGACCGGGCAGTACAACGCGAAAACCGATTGGGAATTCACGCTGTAAGGCGCGCCGCTGGCAGGGCAATACGTCCCTGCCGGTAGCGGCTGGTCGACGGCTGGCCGAGCACGTTGGCCGGCCTGCATCAAGAGGGGCCGGGTCCTGTTATGACAGGACCCGGCCCTGATTTTTTCCGCGCCGGTTCGATCGTGCGTTTCGCGACTGACGCCCGGCAGTCATGACTCCATTATGTCGGCTCCCCTGTCTCACGAAGCGGAATCGCTGTCTCAAACTCCTGCAGGCGCGACGCAATCGTAATGCTGGGCACCTTTGTGCTGGGCGTCAAATTAACGCACGCTCACCCCCACATGATACGGATCAGCCTGTAAAAACGAGGACGGCAATAGATTTCTGCAGCTCATTAATAAAAAGCCGCTGCCCAGGGACAGCGACTTTCATGAAAGCTGAGCGATCAACGACCGGGGACACCCGGCCGTGATCGGAAAGTAAATATGAATCAGCCGCGCTTGTTGCGGCGGGTAAGCGCCAGGCCAGCCAGCGCCAGGCCCATCAGCGCAACGCTGCCTGGTTCCGGCACTTCGCCCACGCGCAGGTCGTTCACGTTCAGGGTAACGCCGCTGCCGACGAAGGCAGTGCGGAAACCGATAGTGTCGACCGATTTCAGGTTGGTGCGATCGGTGGCTTTCGCATCGGCGCCGGTCAGCATCTGCATTTCATACGAGGTTGGGTTCAGCCACATGTCCAGGCGGTCGAAATAGTCCGACGCGCCGCTCTTGTACAGGTGGGCGAACAGATAGTAATCGGTACCTGCCACCAGATTGCTGTTCTTCAGGAAGGTACCGCCGGTACCACCGCTGCGGACGAACAGGTCGTCAGTGCCGCATTTGTCGGTGCCGCAATTCGACTTGAAGCCGAAGCTCGGGCCCTTGTAGGCCTCGGTCAGGTTGCTGGCATTGCCAAACCACAGGCCCAGGAAATTGTTGTCACCCACCTTGCCGGTGTAGTTGAAATTGAAGCCGACAATCACGCTGTCCTTCTCGGCCTTGCCGAGCGATTGATGGTAGGCGACGTTGTTATCCGAGGTGAAGGACAACGGTGCTGCGATTGGCGCAGCCGAAGCGAAACCGGTGGTCAGTGCGAGCGTCAGAAAGGCGATATTACGAAGCATGGTCATTCCCTAGTTATGGATGGAGTTGTTTGACAACCCTACCTAAGCAATTTCAATGCCAGCCTAGCCTGTTCATTAATAATCAACAACTTATTTGATTTTAATCAATACCATTCTGTACATACTGTAAAATTTCCCGACATCAATTGAGATGAAGCGAGGCAAGTCAACAGCGTTGCCGGCCTGCTGGCACGCGCGGATCAACCTACCTGTGCAGCCGTTTTCGCTGCCGTCGCCCCATAGCGGCGGCGCATACGCAAGAACGGCTCTTCGACGATGTGGTAACTGAGGGTCGCCAGCGCCCAGGTCGCGGCATAGGTCACGACGATCATGAACAAGGCATCCGACCAGCCGATCTCGAACGGCCGTACCGTCCCTACCTGGGTGGCCAGCAAATGCAATAGCGCCATGTGCAGCAGATAGAAGGAAAAACTGATCTTGCCGCCATGCGTCAGCACCCGCTCGACGATCGCCGGCAGGCGCGGCCTGAACGCGGTCCAGCCAAGGATCAAGAGCGCCCAGCCCGCGCTTTCGATCAGGGACCACACGATCCAGAACGGCGAATGCGGCACGCTGCCGAAACTCGCCAGCCGGTTCATCAGCGCCGTATCCCACATCACCAGCGCGATACTGGCCGGCACCAGCAAGGGCGCGACACGCTGCAGCAGCGCGCCATGGCGCGCGTACACCATGGCGGCGATCATGCCGATGATGAACTGGTCGAAGCGGCCGACGAAGGTACTGAAATACATCAGCGTGCTGTTGGTGTTGACGGTAAACGCGGCCGCCTTGAAGAACAGCAGCAGCACCAGCCAGCCCGCCAGATAACGGATACCGCTCTCCATCGCGAAGCGCGCCAGGAACGGGAACACCAGGTAAAACAGGAATTCGAGCGAGATGGTCCAGGCCGCCCCGGTGATCGGCGTGCCGGACGTCGGCGCCAGGCCGAGGTTGGTCGCGAACAGGTATAGCAGGTCGGCTGGCTGGAACTTGTCGCGCCCGATCGAGGTGGCGACCAGGAAAATCAGCAGGTATAGCGGCATGATGCGCAGGATGCGGTTGCGCAAGAAGTCGGCATACACGATCTGGCGCTGGTGCAGCGCGATCAGCATGAACAGGAAGCCCGACAAGGTGAAGAACAGTCCCACCCCGGTATGCCCTTCAATGATCAGGGCCGCCCATGGCGAGCTCAGGCCAGTACCGCCCAGGCCGCGGTATTCAAGGTGAAAGTGAAACAGGAACACGAGCGTGGCGGCAAGCCAGCGCAGTTGGTCGATCCGCGGGTTGTATTGGATGTTCAGCGACTGCATGCCTTACCCCGTTGTCAGAGACAAACATTGTAACGGTACTGCCCTGAAATAGTCGGGTATTTGCGGTCGTCCCGCCCGGCTGACTTATAATATCGCCCTGTTCTTCCTCTCTTCCTTCCTCTCTTCCGCCATGTCCTCCGCACCACAGTACGTCAATATCGCTGCTTATAAATTCGTCACCCTCGAGGGATTGGAGGAGCTGCGCCCGCAATACCAGGCGCAGTGCAACGAGCTGGCGCTGAAAGGCACGATCCTGCTGACCCCGGAAGGCATCAATATGTTCCTGTCCGGCACCCGCGAGAACATCGACCGTTTCCTGGCGTGGGTGCGCAGCGATGCGCGCCTGGCGGACTTGCAGTGGAAAGAAAGCCTGTCGGCCGAGCAGTCGCACAAGCGCATGCTGGTCAAGATCAAGCAAGAGATCATCACCATGCGCATGCCGCTGATCAAGCCCGAACTGGGCCGCGCGCCGGTGGTCGAAGCGAAAACGCTCAAGCGTTGGCTCGACCAGGGCCATGACGACGACGGCGTGCCGGTAGTGATGATGGAAACCCGCAACGCCTTCGAGGTGGATGTCGGCACGTTCAACAACACGCTCGACTACCGCATCGACAAGTTCACCGAATTCCCGGCCGTGGCGGCCGAGCACAAGGACGAGCTGGCCGGCAAGACCGTGGTGACCTTCTGCACCGGCGGCATCCGCTGCGAAAAAGCCGCGATCCACATGAAAGAGATCGGCTACGACCGCGTGTTCCAGCTCGAGGGCGGCATTCTCAAATACTTCGAGGAAGTCGGTGGGGATCACTACACGGGCGATTGCTTCGTGTTCGACTACCGCACCGCGCTCAATCCGAAACTGGAACCGACCGAGACCGTGCAGTGCTTCGCCTGCCGCGCCGTGGTGACGCCGCGCCAGCAGCTGTCGTCCGATTACGTCGTGGGCGTGTCGTGCCCGCATTGCGCGGGCACGTCGGCGCAGGGCGCGGCCGACGAACAGGCATCCGGCCAAGCGGCGGCCTGATTACCTTGTTGCCGGCGCGATACTGCGCCGGCTTTCATTCCTACTGCGCGGCATC
This sequence comes from Massilia arenae, assembly GCF_008014745.1. Classification (GTDB taxonomy): domain Bacteria; phylum Pseudomonadota; class Gammaproteobacteria; order Burkholderiales; family Burkholderiaceae_D; genus Telluria; species Telluria arenae. The sequence goes on along the minus strand of NZ_VPFD01000021.1, from coordinate 43,485 downwards.
GATGCCACGCCAGCCTCATGTCACCGGCAGATCGACGCCGGTCTGCACACCCACCAGCGCGGTTTCGGCGGCCGCATGCGCGTCCACGATGCGGTCGATCCACGCATCGACCACGTCGGTGTCGAGCGCATCGGCGGCCGACGACAGATCCTTGATCGTGGCCAGGAATTCGGCCGCGATGTCGTTGGCGGCGTCGCCTTTATAGGCGGCCATTTCATTCGGCTCGTCCAGGCGGTCGGTAAACAAGGTTGCCGCGGCAATCTTACCCATGAAGGCGACTTCATCCTGCCCCTCGGCACCATCGGCGATCTGGGTGACCACGTTGTCGATGGTGATCATCTTGTTGTCGAGCAGGTTAGCCCAGTAATCAACCCCGGCGGCTTCGGCTGCGCGGCCGAACAGGTTCGTGTAGACCTCATTGACCACGGCGCGGTTGTCCATGCCAGCAAAGGTGTCGCGGTATTCCTGCGACGTCGAGAAGTTGCGCGACATGTCATTCAGCGCATCTGAGTTCGCGTCGAGGGCGTCCTTCCAGTATTCCAGCCCGGCGACATCGGCCGGACGGTTGAAATACGCCACGTACAGTTCCTGGATATCGAGTTCGGCAATTGCCATGGTTACCTCCGCAAATAATTAGTAATTCGATATTACTCAAAACGAATAATTTGCGGCGCACAAGTTGAACAGATTCCGTCGAATCGTGTCTTTTGAGCGCGAGATAACGATGATTGCTGCGAGTTACGTGAAATTGCTTTGCCCGAGTCGATGCTCGAGACAGAGAATCCGGCCGCCAGTCGGGGCGGCCGGAGTGACGATCAGCGGAAGAAAGCGCCGATTTCGCGGACGGCGTCTGGCGCCATGGTGCCAGAGGCGGCGCGCAGGCGCATGAGGCCCACGAGGTAGGAATAGCGGGCCTGGGCCAGGTCGCGCTGGGTGGTAATCAGCTGCGACTGAGCATTGAGCAGGTCGAGATTGATGCGCATCCCGCCCTTGATGCTCTGCTCGGTAGCCTTGACGAGTTCCTTGCCCGAATCGACCGCCTTGACCAGCGCGTCGATCTTGCGACCGCTGCTTTGCACGAGATCGTAGGAACGGCGCAGTTCGACCATGGCTTCATTAATGCGCGCGTCCAGTTCGGCCTGGGCACGTCCGTGGTTGGCCGCGGCCTGGCGCGTCTGCGCGCTGATTGCGCCGCCCGAATAAATCGGTATATTCACCTGAAGGCCGATCGAGCGGTTGAGCGTTTCCTGGCCTGCCACGGTCAAGGTCTCGCTCAGGTTCTTGCCGTAGGAAGCGACCATGTCGACGCGCGGCAGGTGGCCCGCCTTGTTGCGGCCAATCTCGAGCCGCGAGTTTTCCACCGCCAGCCGCCCCGCCGCCAGCGTATTGTTCTGGCGCAGCGCCAGCTGCTGCCACTCCTCGTACGTGGTGACATCCAATGTGACAGGACGGAAATTGGCGCCGATCTGGTCGAGCGTACCCGGATCCATGCCGATCACGCCGGCCAGCGTGTTGCGGGCCGCGGTCACATGGTCCTGGGCTTCCACCAGCGCGGCTTCGGCCACGTCGAGCCGGGCCTGGGTTTCCAGCATATCGGTGCGGGTGCCCTCGCCTTTCTCGAACAGGAACTGGTTCACCTTCTGCTGCTCGATGTGCATGTCGCGCTGGGCACGCGCGAGCGCCAGCTGGTCCTCAGCGAACAAGGCATCCATATAGGTGGTGACCAGGCGCACCGACACCTCGTCGGCGCCCGCCTCATAGGCTTCCTGGGCCTGGGCGCTCTGCACCTTGCCCTGGCGGTAGCGCTGGATCGCGTCCATATTGAACAGAGGCTGGCGCAGCTGCACGACCGAGGAGCGGCTCAGGTATTTCGGGTAATCCTCCTCTAAGCGGCCGTTCCTGATGAGCTCGCGGTCCACCCGGTTCTGGTTGACCGTATGGCTGGCCGACACCTGCGGCAGCAACTGCGAGCGGCCGAGAATCCGACTTTCCTTGCCGCTCTCGTTCTCGTAGTAACGCATGCGGAATACCGGATCGTGCTTGAGAGCGGCCTGGTACGCCTCTTCCAGGGTAACCGCGCCGGCGCTGCCGGCGCCGCCCAGACCGGCGGCCAGCAGCGTACCTGCCGCCAGGCCACGCAGGCGAAACTTGTTGATCGACGCCATGGCTTACTCCTCGCTCAGCGCCGAGTGGGCGCGGTCCATGATTGGCTTGAGCAGGTAGCTCATCATGGTGCGCTCGCCGGTCTTGACGAACAGCTCGACCGGCATGCCGGAGCGGATGTCCATCTTGTGGGCGGCGATCTTCTTCTCGCCGGCAGGCGTCACTTTCACATGCACTTTGTAGTATGGCGCACCGGTACGCTCGTCGACGCTGCGGTCGGCCGAGATGTACAGCAGCTCGCCGTCAATGTGCGGCGTCTTGTTGGTATTGAACGCCGAGAAGATCAGTTCGACCGGCAGGCCCGAATGCACCTTGTCGACCAGATTGGTCGGCAGCTGGCCGTCGACGATCAGCGGCGCATTGCTTGGAACGATGTCCATCATCTTGAAGCCGGCCGGCACTACGCCGCCGTTGGTGAACACCGCGAGACCCACCACGGTGCCGTCGGCCGGCGAGCGGACTTCGACGTTCGACAGCTCGAAGTTCTGCGCCTGCAGGCGTGCACCCTGGGCGTCGACTTCGCGCTGGTAGTCGGTCAGCTGGGAACGTACCTCTTTCTGGAATTCCTGGACGCGCTGCGTGCGACGCATCGTCAGCTCGATCACCTGGCGCTGCGAGCGGCCGATATTACCGATGTCTTCCGAGATGGCGCCGCCAAGCTGGGCATACGTGCGCTCCAGGTCGAGCAGGCGGTTACGGGCAACATAGCCCTCTTTCGCCAGATCACGCATACCGCCCAGCTGCTCCTTCAGGAATTCGACCTGCTCCTTCTTGCTGTCGCGCGATTCCTGCAGGCCGCTGATCTGCATCTTGAGACCTTCGATACTGGCGTCGACGCCGGCCAGTTCGCTTTGCAGCGCATTCGTGCGCGACATCAGGAGCTGGTTCTGGGTACTCATCAGCTCCATCACGCGCGGCTCGTTACGGCGCTTCTCCAGCTCTTCCGGGAACTTGATCGTACGGGCGCCATCGCGCTCAGCCGTCAGGCGTGCCACGGTGGCCAGCGCCGACAGGTACTGTGCATCGGTCACTTCGTACGCAGAGCGTGCGATGATGGGATTCATGCGCACCAGCACCTGGCCTTTCTTGACCACGTCGCCATCACGCACCAGCAGCTCCTGGACCGTGCCGCCGGCCTGATGCTGCACGGCCTGCCGGTTCGATTCGGTGGCCACGGTGCCCGACAGCGGCACGCCCTTGTCAAGCGGCGCCAGCAGCGCCCACAGCAGGAAGCCGCCAAACCCAAGCAGGACGACGATCCAGCCGATCCGGCTGAACGCACGGGCGTCGGTATTTACTTCGAGCGGCGTCACGTCGTGGGTGATGACGTCGTCCGCTTCTTTTTTTATCAGCTTCATCAGTTCGTTTCTCCAGTGGTTGCTGGCGTCGTACCAGCAGCAGGCGAAGATTGAGGAGGGATGGCGCTAGCCCGGGCCAGACGCTGTTGTGCCGCTGCCTCAAGGGCTTTCTTGTTTGCTTCTTGCAATGCGGCGAGAACTTGCTGGGTCGGTCCGAACGCCTGCACGGCGCCATCGTTCATCACAAGCAGCTTCGTCGTCACGCCAAGCACGCTTGGGCGGTGCGTGATCAATATGATCGTCTTGCCCCGCGTACGCAGGTCCATCACAGCATTAACCAAAGCATGCTCACCCGCCTCATCCAAGTTCGAATTTGGCTCGTCGAGGACGATAAGCGCGGGGTCGTCATACATGGCGCGCGCCAGTCCCAAGCGCTGTTTTTGACCGCCAGACAGGCCGGCTCCACCGTCGCCCAACTGCGTGTCGTAGCCCTTGGGAAGACGAAGAATCATTTCATGCACACCGGCCCGTTTGGACGCCAGTACAACTTTCTCTGAATCAACTGCACCAAAGCGGGCGATATTCTCGCTAACAGTGCCGCTGAATAGCTCGATTGATTGCGGAAGATAGCCAATATTCGGACCAAGCTCAGCCTTGTTCCACTGGTAGATGTCAGCCCCATCAAGACGCACTTTCCCCATCATAGTCGGCCACACACCGACAAGCAGTCGGGCCAGCGTCGACTTGCCCGAACCGCTTGGCCCGACCACGCCCAGGACCTCACCCGGAGAAATACTGAAGCTAACACTGCGAACGACTGGAGAGTTCACACCGGGAGGAGCGGCAGTCACCCCTTCCACGCTCAACGCACCCTGCGGCTTCGGCAGCGCCATGCCAGACGGACGAATTGGGTTTGACTCAAGCAGGCGCGTCAGTCGATCGTACGCACTACGGGTGCTACTCCAACTCTTCCATACACCAATGACTTGCTGCACTGGCTGCAGAGTGCGTCCGAGCAAAATCGATGCAGCGATCATCATACCTGGGGTAATCTTATTCTCGAGCACCAGCAGCGCGCCGAAACCGAGCACCAGAGACGTTAGCGCAGTCTGCACGAACTTAGTCGTTGCACCGATGACACCGGCCTTCTGGCTAGCATCAGCTTGCAGCGATAGGAATTTGCCATGGGTCTTGAACCAACGACCGATCAGATTTGGAAGCATCCCCATCGATTCGATCACCTCGGCATTGCGCAGGTTGTTAGTAGCCATCGTGCTGGCGCTGATGGCCATCGTGTTGGCTTCACCCAGCGGCTCGCGCGTGATGCGTTCGTTGACGATGGCCAGGATGACCAAAATTACGGTACCGCCGAGCGCGAAAAAGCCAAGCGACGGTTCAAACAGGAAGATGACGGCCAGATAGATCGGAAACCATGGCGCATCAAAGAAGGCGAACAGCGCATTCCCAGTAAGAAACTGGCGCAAACTCGTCAGGTCGCTCAGTGCCTGACCAGCGTTACCGCCGGAGAGCTTAAGATTTTGCTCGAACGCAGCAGTATAGATGCGCTTGTTGAGCACCATATCGAACTTGGCGCCAACCCGTACCAGAACGAACGAGCGCACGACCTCAAGCGCGCCGATGAACAGAAATGCGCCCAGCATTAAGAGCGTGAGCATCAGGAGCGTGATTTCGTTACGGCTGGCAAGCACACGGTCATAGACCTGCAGCATGTAAATAGAAGGCGTCAGCATCAGGATGTTAATGATGGCGCTGAAGACACCGACAGTCCAAAAGGTGTTCTTGAACGTAAGCAACGCTCGTTGGATTTCGTTTTTTTCGTTGATCAATTTTTTCATAGGTGAACGCCGTCTTGACGATAAGAGTCAATCACAACCTGCTTGCGCAATCATCCCAAGGATGAAGATTGCTCATCGAACGTATTATGCCCGAACTCAGCTAAAATTTGTGATATTCGTCACAAATCATTGCCACTCTTACCACTATATGGTTGCTCTACATCCACAGTACTTTCGGAGGAAATGCCACCGGGGTCGTGACTCAAACTGCCGCGGACATGAAAACTGTCGGATTTAGTTTCGAATCGGGATAGGCAGCATGCTGATCGATCCCCTCCCACAACACCCGGCATGCGGGTCCGCACCGGGCGGTTCGAGCAGTTGAGGTTAAGTGAGGCGAGGCATGCCAAGGCGGTCGAAGTAGGCAATCGTCAGCACGTTGTTCAGAGCCAAGCGACTGTTACGCCACCAGCGGCGGCTGTTCCTTCCCACCAGCACCGCGACTTAAGGCTTTGCTCCTAGCTTCAACAGTTCCCGGCATATCGTAGAGCCACGCGTCCATTGCTAGAGATGAAGGGCGTGAAGTCGGTGACGCATCCACTCGTCCAGAGTACGAAGAACGCCAGAAGTCTGAGCCAATACGAAATATGCTTTCCACCCTAGTACGTAGCCGCGTAGCCTCTCGATCACTTGCGCAATGCTGCGTCTACCAGACTGCGAGTGAGTTGCCGAATCTTTTGCGGAAACACCTCCAGCGCCGTCTTCGCCACCGCACGTCTTACCTCGCCTTTCTGGGCCATCCATAACGCGAAGCCTAGAATTTTTGTCAACGGCGATTGAAAACTGATACAGATTTCGTCGTGCCAGCGATTTAAAACTGATACACCGCCGTCACCGAACACAGTGCGTGTTCAGCCCATTTCTGCAACATCACTTCCCCTCATCATGCCAGCCTGACGCTGGTGCTTCAGCCGGTAGCTTTCACCTGCAATCGGCACGATGTGCGCATGGTGCAGCAGCCGGTCGAGCAAGGCCGCGGTCAGCGTCGTATCCTGCGCGAAGGTCGTATCCCATTGCCCGAACGGCAGGTTGCTGGTCACGATCAGGCTGCTGCGTTCGTACAGCGCCGCAATCACCTGAAAGAACAGGTTGGCCTGCTCCCGGTTCATCGGCAGGTAGCCGATCTCGTCGATGATCAAAAGCCGGTACGCCTTGATTGCGCGGTGCATCACCGCTTTCAGATTGTTCTGGGTATGCGCTGTCGTCAAAGCCAGCATCAGGTCGGCCGCAGTCGTGAAGCGCGTCTTGATGCCAGCCTGCGTGGCCTTGTAGCCCAATGCCATTGCCAGGTGCGTTTTGCCTACTCCGCTCGGCCCCACCAGCACCACGTTCTCATGCCGCTCCACGAATCCCAGGCCGGCCAGCTCCTCGACCTGGCTGCGCTTCACGCCTTTGGCGAAATCGTAGTTGAACTCTTCCAGCGTCTTCACCACCGGGAACCCGGCCAACCTGGTCATCGTGCTTTGCTTACGCACGTTGCGCCCGGCGGCTTCCTCCCTCAGCAGCCCCTCCAGGAAGTCGCTGTAGGCCATCTCCTGCTTCGCCGCCTTCTGGGTTGCGGCGCCGTAACCCTGTGCCACGAACGGCAGGTTCAGGCTCTCGCACAACGCCGCGATACGCTCATGCTGCAGGTTCATGCCGCCACCCCTTCAGTAACCCGCACCAGCAGCGCGTCGTACACCTGCAGCGGGTGCTGTACTGGAGACGGTTGCGCGATTCGCTCCACCACCGCCGCCGGCCGCGGCACCGCAGGTGCTGCGGTACTCGGTTGCGGCCTGGCTGCCGCGATGTCCGCCCGCCATGGCGCCGGCAACGGTTGCAGGTGCTGCGCCTCTCGCTTCAATGCTTCGGCTGGCGCCTCCCCGGTGGTGCCGTGGATGCGCGCATTGGCCACCTCGCGCAGCCAGTGGGCCACTTCCACGTTGGCCGTCACGACGTCGAGCTTCTGGCCGCTCTGTGCCAGCCGGCTCACCAGCGGCACATAAAACGAACGGCGCAGGTAGCCGTTGAAGCGTTCGACTTTCCCCTTGGTCTTGGCCCGGTACGGCTGGCACAGCTTGATCACGAAACCGCTATGCCTGGCGTAGTCCAGGAAGCCAGCGTGGAAGCGGTGCTCGCCCTCGCCATACGCATCGCGCTCCAGTACTACCGTCTTCATGTTGTCGTACAGGGCCCGCCGCGTCACGCCACCGAACGCCGCAAACGCGCGCTCGTGGCAGGCGATCAGGGTTTCCACCTTCATGTTGCTGACGAATTCCACGTAGCTGGCCCGGCTAAAGCCGAGCGTGGCGCAGAACGCGTGCAGTGGCGCGCTGCCTTTACGGAATTCGACCCAGTCCACCTGCAACTGCTCGCCCATCGCCGTCTCGAAACGCACCACCGGGTCAGCGGGAGGCGCCGGGCGCAAGGTGCGCATGAAGGCCCTCAACTGGCTCATCCCACCCTCGTAGCCGCGCGCGGCAATCTCGCGGTACAGCACGGTGGCCGGAATCACGTCGGGCTGAGCGGCTTGCTGCCGATCCCTCAGGTACTGCTCGAACTGCGCCAGCTTCGTCTGGCGTTTGACTTTGCGTTCGTACTTCGGCACGGCCTCCAGGGCCAGATGCCGGCGCACCGTGTTTACTGCGCAGCCTACCTCGGCGGCGATCTGCCGAAGGCTTAAACCATGCTTCTTCAGGAGTTGAATTTCCACGTACACCTCTTGGGGTTTCAAGGCCGCTCCGCAAAGCGGCCATCTTCTCAAACTGGTGTATCAGTTTTCAATCGCTGCCTGTATCAGTTTACAACCGCTGCTGACAATTTTCGGCCAAATGCTTGGCTTGCTGCGCTTTTCGATTCATTGATCTTCAAATGCAGCTTGTCGTATCGGCGCTTGAGCAGAGCCATTACCCGCTCACCTGCCTTCCGGCTGCGCACGTACACATTGCAGTCATCAGCATAGCGGGCGAAGCGATGGCCTCTTCGTTCCAGTTCACGATCCACCTCGTCGAGAAGCACGTTGGCCAGTAGCGGTGAAAGCGGACCGCCTTGCGGCGTGCCCTCAGCCCGTTCGACCACCACGCCGCCATCCATGATCCCCGCGTTCAAATAAGCGCGAATCAGCCGGATGACTCCAGCATCGCTCACGCGTCTCTTGAAACGGTCCATCAGGATGTCGTGATTGACCCGATCAAAGAACTTCGACAGATCGACGTCGACCACGATGCGGTAGCCGTCCTGTACGTACTGCTGTGCTGCGAGCACGGCGTCACGCGCACGGCGGCCGGGCCGGAACCCGTGGCTGTGTTCACTAAAGGTGGGGTCGATCAACGGTTGCAGCACCTGCATAGTGCCTGCTGAATCAGACGGTCGGTCACGGTGGGTATCCCCAGTTCACGTTCGCTCCCATCCGGCTTCGGAATACCCACGCGCCGCACCGGCATGGGCCGGTACGTGCCTGCCAGTAGCTGCTGCCTGATGGCAGGCCACGCGTGCTTCAGGTGTTATCCCGTCTGCGTTATATCGAGACCATCGACACCTGCTGCTCCCTTGTTCGCCTTCACGCGTTTCCACGCGTGTTGCATGTTCTCCCTCGCGAGCGCTTGCGTGAGCAAGTCTCGCCCTGTGTCTTCCAGTTCTTGTCGCGGGATTCGTGTTTCATCGCTGGTCGCATTGGACGAGGCTTCACCCCGCCTTACCGCGACCCGCCCCGCTGCTGCGGGCATCTGACGCCGTACACAATTCATCGACAAGTTGTTGGACACTCCTACTCGTTCGGCCCTTCGCCCGGGACGCGGCTACTACGGCCTCTGCTGACTTCTCGCTCCGGATTTTTTTCCGTCGCCCTTTCAGGCGCAGGGCGAGATCTCCCCAGGTAAGAACGCACTCCTTCACACAACCGCCGGATTTACACCACTTCGCCTTGAGCAAAAGAGCTTCGCGGTTACATGCCCGCTCGCCCTGCTTGGCAGCGCCTTATATCCAGTTCTTGTTCATCGGCTCGCAGTTTCGTTCCGTGCGCCATCGCATGCGATGGCTCCCCACGCTCGGTCGCCCTCACGCAGTTGCGCTTCACTTCGCTCACTGTGGTCAGCTCGCGGCGGGACTTTCACCCACAAGAGTGCGCCCATGCTGGGCGCACATGAAAAAAGCCCGCCACCTTACGGCAGCGGGCTTTCGGTCATGCCAGGCCCGTTAAAACGGGCTCAGGGCATTAGACGGTAGTACCCTTCAGGGTGATGATGCCATTGTCGAACTGCAGATCGGCAGCAGCAACACCGGTCAGGGTGATGACTTGCTCTGGCACCGAAGTGCTGTCCGAACCATAAACTTCGGTTTCGACGTGGATGCGGACGCCAGTCGCGTTAGCGATGAAGAACACTTCCAGCTTGGTGTTGTCACCAGTGCTCAGGGCACCGGTGTTCAGGGTGAAGTCGCTACCAATGTACAGGGCATCGGTACCAGCGCGGCCGAAGCTAGCGATGGTGGTGGTCAGCGCTTCGCCCAGGACGAAGATGTCCGAGCCGGTAGTGGCAACAGCCGATGCACCCAGAGTCACTGGCAGCTTGAAGTCGTTGGCGACGAAGGTCTCACGAGCAGCCGTAACAGCGTTGTTCAGCGTGGTCAGTTCAGCAACGCGGTCCGCAGCGACTTCGTAGCCAGCAACTGCTGCATCCAGCGCCTTGATCTGACCTTCATACGAAGTGATCAGGTTGTCCTGGATGGTGACAGCGTTGGTCAGCGGATTGTTAGCGGTGACGTCCAGATCAGTGAATGCTTTCAGGGCATTGTTGAAGTTGGTCAGCGCGGTAGTTGCAGCGCCAGCAGTACCGCCGTTAGCAGTTTCAGCGGCTGCAGCAACTTCCAGGTTCGCTTGCTGGGTCAGGATCTGAGCAGCGGTCGGACGACCGACGATTTCGCCAACTTGAGCTGGGACCAGCAGAGCGGTCACCGCGCTCAGGGCGGTGTTTTCTGCGGTCGCTGCGTCCAGCAGGTGAACTTCCAGCTTAGCAGCGTAGACTGCGTCCGCTGCAACTCCGTCTTGAGCAACTGCGGTGTTGGTTGCACGCACGGCGGTCAGCAGAGCGGTCACGCCTGGGTTGGTGGCTTCGGTCACGCCAGGAGCCAGCGAAGCGGTGCCAGCAGCGTTGACATTGATCAGGCCGGTAACAGCACCATTAGTAGCGATGGTGATGGTACTGTTCGATGCCACTTCGTATGCCACTTCAGCGTTAGCTTGGGAAGCGCGTGCCAGGGTAACAGCATTAGCAGCTGCGGTTTTCGATTCGGTGACAACTGCCAGCGAAGCGATTGCGTCCGACAGGCCAGGAGCAGCGGTTTCAGCGGCAACCAGCGCCTTTTCGCGGTTCGCTTGTGCGGTTTCCAGGGCGGTAGCCAGCGTTTCCGAACGGTCCTGAATCAGGGCGTCACGGACGACTGGGTTAGCTGCACGGAAGCCACTGATAATAGCGTCAACAGGGGTGACAGCGCCGCCGGTCCACACGCCTGCGGTTTCAGTGCCATTGAGAGCGGTGGTCAGCTGGACAGCGGTGGTCTTGGTGTTCGCGTTGTTGTCCAGATCGATGCCTGCCAGGAAGTCGACGACTGCGTCTTGAGCAGCAACCAGATTGCTCAGGCCAGCTTCCAGGGTGAATGGGGTGCCAGCTTCGACGACTTTAGCAACAGTAGCTGCCAGGGCCGAAGGGGCGATCGCAGCACTCAGGCTCGCGTCGGTGGTGATGCCAGCGATGAATGCCTTAGCAGCAGCCAAGGCGGCAGGGCCGTTGTAGCCGGTGTTTTCTGCGGTGGTGTTCAGCTCGGCGGTGAAAGCGGTGGCAGCAGCAACCTTGTTCTCGATAGCTTCAGCGTCGGTGGTCAGTGCACCGCCAGCAACTTCAGCAACGATCACGTCAACGGTGACTTTCTTGTCATTCAGCAGGTTGACCCAGTACTCACGGCCATCGGTGCTCGAGGTGCCGCGACCGAACATATTCGAGTAGATCTTGTCGACGATCTGGGCATTGGTCATGCCCTTGAACAGGTCGGTGTACTCTTTTTCTGCAGCGAAAGCAGCGGACACGGCAGCGATAGCGCCTTTGTTTGCTTCAACGACGTTGGTCCAGTAGTCCAGGCCAGCGGTGTCAGCCGGACGGCCGAAGTAAGCGACGTACAGTTCTTGCACTGCTGCAACGCGGGTAGCGACGATAGCCATGTATAACTCCAAAAAAAATAAATCGATCGATCGAATGTTGAATCAATGTAGCAGGGGTGGAAGACACCCCTGTAAGCCCAACGGACCGCATCATGACAGATGCCAAGCAGGGTCATGTGTGACGGTCATCACATTACCGACAAACTTCCCTGAAAAATTACAGAATTTGTACAAAATCGATCTCAAAATTCTTCTTTAGCGCAAGATTCTCAACAATTCTCTCATGTAGGGAGTAATTAGAGGTCCTGCCTTTTATCGTCCCTAGTTACATTTCGAAACATCAAACCCGTGCTCGCATAACAGGTGGCGAAAATAAAAAACCCGGCGCAGGCCGGGTTCTCATGGTATCGATAGTGTTATCTCCAAGTGGCTCCACCATTCACCCGACGTCGCTCATCGATACGACCATCGAAAATAGTCGTGGCCGTGGCCGAGGCTCCGCGTTCATTCGTAAGCAAGCCCTGGATGTTCAAATAGCGCGTGCGCCCGCCAGCATCGCCATACAAACGACCATCGCCGGTGACCGTACCCTCGCCGCGCAGCTTCACCACTTCGTTATTCGTCGCAAGATCCATATTGGTTGAAAAGCTGCGATTTGCGAAATCCACATTCAGTGCACCATTCGTCAAGTTGGCCTTGCTAGAACTGATAATGCCCGAGCCGTATTCGGTCATCACATACACCTCGCTGCCACGCAGGCGGAAGCCCATACTGCCGTTGGATGGCGCGATGTATTCTTTCCCTGCTGAACGGAACAACGCAAAATATCCATTCAACGCAATCAATTGATTACTAGCTCCTTGCGCGGAATAATCGAGTGCCGGCGCCGACGAGCCGACCGGCTGCCAGCGGCCCCAGATCGCTACGCGCTCAGGCTGGGCCGGCACCTCGATTACGGGCGGCTTCTCGCCCGCCCCCGGATCTGGAAGCGGCACAGGCGCTGGAGTAGTAGGGGCAGGACTAGGAGCAGGACCAGGCGAAGGCGGGGTAACTTTATCGATGGCGGCGACCAGGCCGAGATTCTTCGCGGCTTCGACACTGACATTCGGCTCACTGCCGCTATTACTCTTACTCAGCGGCTCGTCGGTACGCGGCGCTGCCTGATTCGGTCCATCCGAGCCGGCCTCAACCACCTGCGGCGCCGCCTGCCCACGCGTCACCTGCAACAACTGCCCGCGCTGGGCGGCACTGAGTTCACGGCTCAGCGCGCCCTCACACGGCCCCGCCCCTTCCGGACGGCAGCCACCCGCAAAGCCACTCACCACCACGCCGCCCGAGAACACCGACACACGCGACGTATCGCTATCGGTCACCACAGTAAAATCAGTGCCACGCACACCAATGGCCGCAACCGGCGTATTGAACCGGAAATTCTGCCGCGCATGCTTGACCGCCTCGCCCGACCGGCTGCGCGCGGTACCACTGATCAGCTCGAACTTGACCTTGGTATTGGCCGGATTGTTCTTGTCGATGTGATAGGTGACGATGCGCGCCTGCGTCTGCGGACGCAGGATGAACAGGCCGTTGTCGGCCGTCTTCACATAGATATAGCCGTCGGCGCCGGTCGTGAGCATTTGCCCTTCCTCGACCTGGGCACCTTCCACGGCGGGACGATCGCCGGCCTTGGCGGCGCCGGCGACAAAGATGATCTTGCCCGCCTCGGCAGCATGAGCGAACTGCGCGGCGCATGCAAGCGTTGCGGTAATGAGTAATTTATGCAAGATGGATCCCCTTTCCTTTCCACTGTACCGTGTTGCCTAGACAAGGCTCTGTGATGACCATCACATTCTATCTGAAAGGCGACACCAAATAGTTGCAACTTAGTTTGTTCAATTTCCAGATAAACAATGCATCTCAGCAACCCTGACGATATACTTGCTGCCTTAATCCAACTGTCGTTACAACCGAAGAGTAGTGCGTGGCGCAACCTAGAACACAAGCACGGCGGCCCCGGGGTCGCTGGATCATTGCCGCGCTGGCCTTCATGGTTACCCTGTGGTCGCAATACGCGATCGTCGCGCCATTGTCGCTTGCTGACAACATCTGGACCCGCACCGTCCTGAACCAGGTGTCCTTCCTGCCCAACGAATGGTTACGCGACGCCTTCCTGCGCCTGCAGGTGAGCGACGATCCCGAGCCGCGCATCCTGGTGGTCGACATCGACGAGGCATCGCTGGCCGAACTCGGCCCATGGCCATGGCCGCGCGAACGCCTGGCCCACCTGGTCGAGATCCTGCTGGCCGACTACGCGGCGCGCGGCGTCGCGCTCGACATCGTGCTGCCATCGAACAGCGACGACGATGCAGGTGACGACCGGCTGGCACTGCTGGCAGCCCACGGCCCGCTGGTGCCGGCCCAGGCCTTCGACTTCGATTTTGCCGGCAACCGCCCGCAGCCAGTGCGCGACGGCAACCTGGGTGGAGCGAGCACACGCTATCGCGACGGCGTGCCGGCCACCGGCTATGTCGGCAACTATCCAGCGCTGGCCGCAGCGCCGCACATCGGCGCCATCGGCTTCATTCCCGACCCCGACGGCTCCCTGCGCCGCATTCCCCTGGTAACCCAGTTCGCCGGTAAGCAGTACCCCGCCCTCGGCCTGGCCCTGCTCGACTGCTGCAGCGGCAAGCCGGCCCTGGCGCTGCCCGACGACGGCATGATGCGCATCCCCTACCGCCGCGACTGGCGCGCCTACACCGTGGTGAGCGCCGCCGACATCCTGGCGCAGCGCATCGTGCCGTCCAGCGCCAGCGGACGCCTGGTGCTGGTCGGCTCGTCGTCGCTCGGCATGGGCGACCGCGTCTCGACCCCGCTCGCCGCCAGCCGTCCCGGCCTGGGCGTGCAGGCCACCATCCTGTCGGCCCTGCTCGACCGCCAGGAAGGCAAGCTGCCCGCGCCCTGGCCCGGCCGCCTGGCCGCCTGCCTGTTCGCGCTGGCCTCGATCGCCGGCTGCATGCTGGCCTTCCCGCGCCTGTCGGCCGCCGCCGGCGTGGCCCTGCTGGGCCTGAGTTCGGCCCTGTGGCTCGCCATCGCCTATGTATTGGTGCGCCACGATCCCGATTTCGCCCCCATCGGCCCGCTCGCGACCAACCTGTTCCTGCTCGCGGTGGCTGTGCCCTACCAGTGGCACCAGGCCCAGCGCCGCTCGCGCCACCTGCTGCAGACCCTGCGCCAGTACGTGGCGCCGGCCGTGGTCGAACAATTGCTGCGCAGCGAAGAGGAAGACCCGCTGCGCCCGCGCCAGCGCGACGTCACCACCCTGGTGGCCGATATGGAAGGCTATACGACCCAGGTCGAGTCGCTGCCGGTGGAAGAAGCGGCGAGACTGACGCGCGACTTCCTCGACTGCCTCACCGGCCAGGTGATCGCCCACCAGGGCACGCTGGATAAATACACGGGCGACGGCATGATGGCGTTCTGGGGCGCCCCCCTTCCCCTGGAACAGCATGCCGACCTGGCGCTGGACGCCGCGCACGAGATGACGCGCCGCGTGGCGGCGCTGAGCGCCGAGCGGGTGCGCCAGGGCTACCTGCCTCTGCGGGTGCGGATCGGCGTCGAGAGCGGCAATGCGATGGCAGGCGATTTTGGTACTTCGTTCCGCAGCATCTATACTGCGGTCGGCGACAGCGTCAACACCGCGGCGCGCCTCGAACAAGTGGCGCGCGACTTTCCGCACGACATCATCATCGGCCCGGGCACGGTTTCCCGCAGCCGACGACACCGTTTTCTCGCCCTTGGCGAGCGTTTGCTACGTGGCAAAGAAAGAGCGACTCCTCTGTTTACCCTCGATATCACCAACACGGATGACGTAAGCGATCCGCAAGCCGATGGCGCGCCCCGCGACCCCGCGAAAGGCGCGCCATGAGTCCCGTGCGCACGATGGCCGCGCTGGCCCTGCTGCTGGCGCCCGCCTGGGTGTTGGCACAGCCCGGGCCGGCCGAGCCGGCGCCGACCGCCGAAGAACGGCTCTACCAGCAAGCCCTGGAATCGCTGGCCGAAGGCCGCAAGAGCGATGCCTCGGACCAGATGACGCGCCTGATCGACATGGTGCCGGAGCATGCCGGCGCCTGGCTCGACCTGGCCCTGATCCAGTGCAGCCTGGGGCAAACCAACGAGGCCGAGCGATTGTTCGCCACCGTCGAGACGCGCTTCGATCCGGCGCGCGAGATCCTGGAGCTGATCGCCGAGGCGCGCGACACCGGCTGCGTGGCCTGGACCCCGTCCAGCTCGGGCGCGCTGAGCGTCACGCGCGGCGTGGACGACAATGTCAACCAGGGCGCCAGCAATTCGACCTTCATCGTCGAAGGCCCGGACGGCCAGCTCGAACTGCCGCTGCTGGAAGATTTTTTGCCCAAGCGCGACCAGTACACCCAGGTCGGCGGCGATTACGTGCGCGACCTGACCGCCAACGGCACCATGGGCTTTGTGCAATTCCAGGGCCGGCGCTACGACCGCCTGCGCGACTACGACACCGCCTCGCTGTACGCCGGCGTCGAGTCGCCGTGGCGCTTCGGGCGCTGGCTGGTGCGCGGCACCGGCTCGCTGGGCGTGTCCGGCATGGGCGGCCACCTGTACCAGCGCCAGGCCCAGGCCCAGCTGCGGGTCACGCCGCCGCTGCCGCTGCCGGCGCGCACCCAGCTGCACCTGATCGGCGCCGCCACGCTTACCAAGTACGCGACGCTCGAGACCTTCGATTCCGGGATGTTCGAGGCGCGCGCATTGCTCAGCCACCACACCGGCTCCTTCAGCGCCAACGCCACCGCCGGCCTGCTGTCGGACCGCGCGCGCGACGACCGTCCCGGCGGCAACCGCCACGGCAGCTACCTGAGCCTGAATCTGCGCCAGCCGCTCGGCTGGAACACGGTGGCCGAGCTGGCTTATACACGCCAGACCTGGGACAGTGCCAGCGCCTATTCGCCGGAACTCCTGATCGACCAGGTGCGCGCCCAGCGCACGCAGGTGGTGCGCGCTTCGCTCACCTACCAGGTAGCCAAGCGCCAAAACGTTGTGCTGGAGGCACGGGCGGTTCGTAATCGCGAGAATATTTCGATCTTTCAGTACAATAACCGCCAGTTGCAGCTGAGCTGGCAGTGGCTTTACCCCTGACTTGGGCTGTACAATCGCGGGTTCGTGAATCTGT
The DNA here is from genome assembly GCF_008014745.1 of Massilia arenae. Lineage (GTDB taxonomy): Bacteria > Pseudomonadota > Gammaproteobacteria > Burkholderiales > Burkholderiaceae_D > Telluria > Telluria arenae. Next base: position 26,841 of record NZ_VPFD01000021.1, on the reverse strand, counting down.
AGGGTTGTCGGCGGCATGGGGCTGGAAGCGATCTTGTTTGTCTGCGCTGCGGCCGCCGTGTGCATCGGCTGCCTGGTGCCGAACCGCTGGCTGCCACCGCTGCCCAACGATAAATTCCTGCATTTCGCCGCTTTTGCCGTGCTGACCGTGCTGGCCCTGCGTATCGCCGACGGCGCGCTCGAGACGGCATACTGGTTGGCCGGCTTGCTGGTCGGGGGATGGCTGATCGAATGCCTGCAGACCCTGGTTCCCGACCGCCGCTTTTGCTGGCGTGACATGGCCGCCAATACCGCCGGTATCGCCTGCGCCGTGCTGGTGGTGGCGCTCGCCAGTCAGGCAACACCTGATGCTGTAGGGTGCGGCCGGGGCGCGCAGCCGGCTTCGCCGTCCACGCGGTGATAGTTATCGGCTCCCTTGTCGCGCCGGATTTGTAAGAGACTGAACTCCCAGATGACTTCCACCACCAAGCTTTCCCAGAATGCCGAAGCCGCGCCGGGCGCGGCCCCGCAGCTGCAGGAACGCCAGATCCAGGTTCACCTGCGCAAGATTCCCTTGCTCGCCGACCTGGGCGACGAGGACATCGCGCGCGTCAAGACCGAGCTGCGCTATCGCCACTTTCCGAAGCGCTCGGTGGTGCTGCACAAGGGCGGCAACGCCGATGCGCTGCTGTTCCTGCTGTCGGGCCAGCTGCAGGTGATCGACGTCACCGAAGACGGCCGCGCGGTCGGCCTGCGCATGCTGGCGGCCGGCGACTTCTTCGGCGAGATCGCCCTGATCAACGGCTCGACCCGCTCGGCGTCGGTGGTGGCCACCACCGAGGTGCTGGTCGCCTTCCTGCCGGCGTCCACCGCCCTGCACCTGTTCTCGCACTCGCCCTCGGTGGCGCGCAAGATGCTGGGCCACCTGGCGCAAAAAATCCAGCGCGACTCGGAATTCCGCGCCCTGCTCAGCATCAACAATACCTCGCGCCGCATCTTTACGTATATCGCGCTGATGCCGCAGGTGGTGGACAAGGACGGCAAGCAGGTGGTCGAAAACCTGCCGACCCACCAGGACATCGCCAATATGATCAATACCAGCCGCGAGACCGTCACCCGGGCGCTGCTGACGCTGGTACAACAGGGTGTGGTGCAGAAGGAGGCGCATCGGCTGGTGATCCTGGATCCGGATGCGCTGCAGAGGTTGGCGCAGGGCGGTTGAGCGGTTGAGCGGCTGAGCGAAGTTAGCACACGCTTCACCCACCACCCCCAGCACGTCGTTCCCGCGCAGGCGGGAACCCAAGTTTGCCAGCGTTGACGCTGCATCAAGCAGTACTGGCGGCGTGACGAAATTAGGTTCCCGCCTGCGCGGGAACGACGTTTTGAGGCTAACAAAAGAACCGTTTAACGGTTGCTCCATGGCGTTTTTTTAACCCTTCACGCCCCCGCACCGATGTCAGTGTTCACTGACACGTCGTTACAATTGAACAATTTGTGTGCTGGACCGTGGAGTATAATTCCGCTGTTAACGACCCAGCATTACTATGACGACAACCCTCCCGCCACACTCCCTGGCGCCCTCCGACGCGACGACACGATGATCTCCCCCCTGATGCTGCGTGGCCTGTGGGCCTACCGCGGTTTCGTGCTGGGCAGCGTGAAACGCGAATTCCAGTCGAAATACGCGAATGCGATCCTGGGCGCCGTCTGGTCGGTGCTCAGCCCGCTCGCCATGATCCTGGTGTACACCGTGATCTTCTCCGAAGTCATGCGCACCAAGCTGCCCGGCGCCGAGTCCGGCTTCGCCTACTCGATCTACCTGTGCGCGGGCATCCTGACCTGGGGCCTGTTCGCCGAGATCGTCGCGCGCGGGCAAAACATGTTTATCGAGCAAGCCAACCTGATCAAGAAGATCAGCTTCCCGCGCATCTGCCTGCCCTTGATCGTGGTCCTCAATGCGCTGGTCAATTTCGGTATCATCTTTGGCTTGTTCGTGGTGTTCCTGATTGCCACCGGCAACTTCCCCGGCCTGATGTTCTTCTCCCTGCTGCCGGTGCTGGTGGTGCAGGTGCTGCTGGCGATCGGCCTGGCCATGATCGCCGGCGTGCTCAACGTCTTCTTCCGCGACGTTGGCCAGTTCGTGACGATCGCGATGCAGTTCTGGTTCTGGCTGACCCCGATCGTCTATCCGGCCACCATCCTGCCGCCCGAAGTGCGCGAGCTGATGGCGTTCAATCCGATGGCGCCGCTGATCGGCGCCTACCAGGCGGTGCTGGTGCACGGCGCAGCGCCCGACTGGGCCGCGATCTGGCCGGTAACGCTGCTGGCCCTGCTGCTGTGCGTGTTCGGCATGCGCCTGTTCCGCAAGCGCGCCGGCGAAATGGTGGATGAACTCTGATGGGCACGATTACCGTTTCAGGTCTGGGCAAGGCCTATAAAACCTATCCGACGCGCCTGTCGCGCCTGGCGGAGTGGATGCTGCCGCTGCGCGGGCCGCGCCACACGCTCAAGTGGGTGCTGCGCGACGTCAGCTTCCAGGTGGCGCCCGGCGAGGCCGTCGGCCTTATCGGCATCAACGGCGCCGGCAAGAGCACGCTGCTCAAGCTGATCACCGGCACCACGCAGCCGACCACCGGCGGCGTCGCCATGCAGGGCAGCGTGGCCGCCCTGCTCGAACTGGGCATGGGCTTCCATCCCGATTTCACCGGCCGCCAGAACGCCTATATGGCGGGCCAGCTGCTGGGCATGACGGCCGACGAGATCACCGCGCTGATGCCGCAGATCGAAGCCTTCGCCGACATCGGCGAGTACATGGACCAGCCGGTGCGGGTGTATTCGAGCGGGATGCAGATGCGCGTCGCGTTCTCGGTCGCCACCGCGCGCCGGCCCGACATCCTGATCGTCGACGAAGCGCTGTCGGTGGGCGACGCCTATTTCCAGCACAAGAGCTTCGACCGCATCCGCCAGTTCCGCAAGCAGGGCACGACCCTGCTGCTGGTCTCGCACGACAAGCAGGCGATCCAGTCGGTGTGCGACCGCGCCATCCTGCTCGACGGCGGGCGCCTGGCGCGAGAGGGCAAGCCCGAGGAAATCATGGACTACTACAACGCCATGATCGCCGAGCGCGAGAACGAGACCGTGCGCCTGCAGGAAGCGGCCGGCGGCAAGGTGCAGACCGTGTCCGGCACCGGCGAGGCCACGGTGGCCGACATCGCGCTGTTTGATGAGAACGGCGAGCGGGTCGAAGTGGTCGACGTCGGCAGCCCGGTCACGCTCGAGGTCAAGGTGCGCGCCCATGCGCCGATCCCGCGCATGGTGCTCGGCTATATGATCAAGGACCGCCTGGGCCAGCCGATGTACGGCACCAATACCCATCTCAAGGAATTGCCGCTGTCCGACATCCAGGCCGGCGAGGACGTGGTCTACCGCTTCGCCTTCCCGATGAACCTGGGTCCCGGCACCTATTCGGTCGCGACCGCGATCGTCAGCACCGAGACCCACCTGGTCAACAACTACGAATGGCGCGACCTGGCGCTGGTGTTCACCGTGATGAACATGCGCCGTCCCCATTTCGAAGGCTCGGCCTGGCTCGATCCGGCCGTCGACATCCAACGCACATGACTTTCGTTTCCTACTCCCAGAACAGCGAGGACGTGCTCCTGTGGCGCGCGCTGGGCCACGTCAAGGACGGCTTCTACATCGACGTCGGCGCCAACGACCCGGTCGAGCACTCGGTCACCAAGGCCTTTTATGACCGCGGCTGGCGCGGCATCAGCATCGAGCCGCTCCCCTCCTTCCACCAGGCCTTCGAAGAACAGCGCCCGCGCGACGTCAACCTGGCCATCGCGGCCGGCGCCGTCGACGGTGAGCTGACCCTGTACGACGTGCCGGCGGTGCGCGGCTGGGCCTCGCCCGACGCATCGGTGGCCGAACTGCACCGCAGCGAAGGCCATGTGGTGGCCGAGCTCAAGGTGCCGGTGCGCACCCTGGCCGCGATCTGCGCCGAGCACGTGCAGGGCGACATTCACTTTTTGAAGATCGACGTCGAAGGCTTCGAGGGCGAAGTGCTGCGCGGGATGGATTTCCAGCGCTGGCGCCCGTGGGTGCTGGTGATCGAGGCAACGCTCCCCAACAGCCGCGCCACCAACCACGAGACCTGGGAACACCTGGTCACCAGCCAGGGCTACACCTATGCCTGGTTCGATGGCCTGAACCGCTACTACGTGGCGGCCGAACATCCCGACCTGCTGGCGCGGCTGGACATCCAGCCGAACGTGTTCGACGACTACATCACCCACCACCTGGACAGCGCCTGGCAGCAGATCGACGCGCTGCGCGCGCAGTCCGACCACGGCTGGCAGCGCGCGGCCGAACTCGAACGCCATGTGCTCGATTACCAGGAGCGCGCCGAATTCGACGCCCGCACCGCGGCCGAGCTGGCGCAGCGCAGCGAGCGCCTGCGCCAGGAACTGGCCACCGTGCGCCAGGAACTGCGCGCCAGCGAAGCCCAGCTGCAGCAGGTCGAGCTGCAGGCCCAGACCCTCACCGCCCAGCTGCACGAGACCGCGGCCTGGGGCAAGGACCTGGAACTGCGTTTGCTGGTCACCCTGTCGAGCACCTCATGGCGCATCACCGCCCCGCTGCGCTTCATCGCGCGCCGCGGCCCGGACGGCCTGGTCGGACTCACCAAACGCAAGGCGCGCGGCGCCGCCCGCCGTGCGCTGCGCTGGCTGACCTCGCGCGAAGCGTTGCGCCGCACGGTGCTGCCGCTGGTGATGCGTTCGCCCAAGCTGCAGGCGCTGCTGTCGCGGCTGCTCACCGCCGCCAAGCAGGCCACCCAGGAGCAGGCCGCCCATGGCGCGGCCGTGCCGCACGCACAGCGTGAATTGCCGCAATCGGCGCGCGACGCCCTCGAGCAGCTGCGCCGCGCCTACGAACCGAACAAAGACTGACCATGCGCCTGATCATCGACTTCCACGCCCCGCAGGCGGCCCCCGCCCAGGACACGGCCATGCTGCGCAGCCTGGCGCTGTCCCTGCTCGACGCACGCGCGCAGCCGCAGCAACAGCAGCAATGGGACATCCACGTGGCCGTCAGCGGCCGCCATCCGACCGACGTCGACGTGCTGCTCCATGCCTTCGACGGCCTGCTGCCAGAGGGGCGCTTCCACGTCTACGCCCAGCCGAACGGCGACGACGCCTGGCGCCGCCACGGCGCGCACGCGCTGCGCGCCGGTTTCCTGGCGTCGCTGGCGCCCGACCTGGTGCTGTCCATGTGGCAGGCGGACGCCGACCCGGCCTGGGCCGGCTACTGGACCACGGACGTGCCGCAGGTATTGGGCGCGGCCGACCTGGCGAGCGTGCTGGCCGCGCCGCGCGCGCAGCAAGACCTGCTGCGCGGCGCCGCGCTGGTGCTGGCCTTTGACTCCGATGCGGCGCTGACGCTGGACGCCGTGCTGACGCCGGCGCCGGTGCTGGCCATCGACGACATGCAGGCCGTGTACCGTGCGCTGGAAAAGGCGGCGTTCAAGTCCGCGCCCGCCATCGCCCCGTCGACGAAACCCAACCTGGCGCTGGTCTCGCCGCTGCCGCCCGAGCACTCGGGCATCGCCGACTACAGCGCCGAACTGGTCCTCGAGCTCGAGAAACACTATGCGGTCGAACTGGTGCTCACGCCGGGCGCCACGCCCGATGCCGCGCTGGCCCGCTTCGCACAGCGCGACGTCGATTACTTCATGCGCCATGGCGCCGGCTACGACCGCGTGCTCTACCACTTCGGCAACTCGAACGCGCACAAGCATATGTTCGCGCTGCTGCGCCGCCATCCGGGCGCCGTGGTGCTGCACGACTTCTTCCTGAGCGGTGTGCTCGACAATATGGAACGCGACGGCGACGTGCCCGAGGCTTTCCTGCAGGCGCTGTACGCCTCGCACGGCCACAGCGGCCTGCAATACCACCGCGAACACGGCCGCAATCCGTCGATCTGGCAATTCCCGTGCAATAAGGAAGTGCTGGACCGGGCCGCCGGCATCATCGTCCATGGCGACTTTTCGCGCCGCCTGGCCGAGCAGTGGTATGGACCGGGCGCCGCCGACGGCTGGCGCACCATCCCGCTGCTGCGCGGCCAGGTCGCGCACGACGCCGACCCTGCCGCTGCCCGCGCCGCAGCGCGCGTGCGCCTGGGCCTGGGCGCCGACGACTACGTCGTCAGCAGCTTCGGCATGCTCGGCTCGACCAAGCTCAATGACCGCCTGTTGGATGCGTACCTGGCGTCGCCGCTGGCAGCCGACCCGCGCTGCCGCCTGGTGTTCGTCGGCGCCAACGATCCCGGCCCCTACGGCATCGAGCTGCTGCGCGCGATCGCCGAACGCGGCGCCGCCGCGCGCATCGACATCACCGGCTTCGTCAGCGCCGAAGCCTACCAGGACTGGCTAGCCGCCAGCGATTGCGCGGTGCAGCTGCGCACCCAGACCCGCGGCGAGACCTCGGCATCGGTGCTCGACTGCCTGATGCACGGCCTGCCGGCCATCGTCAACGCCCACGGCGGCGCGGCCGACCTGCCGCCCGACGCCCTGTGCATGCTGCCCGACCTGTTCGAAGATAGCGCACTGACGGCGGCGCTGGCCGATTTGTTCGCCACGCCGGCGCGCCGCGCCGCGCTGGCCCAGGCCGGCCGCGCCCACATCGCGCGCCACCACGCCCCAGGCGCCGTCGGCGCCCTGTACGTGGAGGCGATCGAAGCCTTTGCACGCGACAGCGCACCTGCGCTGCGGCGGCAGCTGGTCGCCGCGCTCAGCGCGCCCGGCACGCCGCGCCCGCCGGGCGAGGCGGCGCTGGTCGAGACCGCGTCCATGATCGCCGCCAATGTCCTGCCGACGGCGCCGCGCCAGCTGCTGGTCGATATCTCGGCGCTGGTCCAGGCCGACCACAAGACCGGCATCCAGCGCGTGGTGCGCAGCATCGTGCTGGCGCTGGTGCAGGAACCGCCGGCCGGCTACCGCATCGAACCGGTGTACAGCGAAGGCGGCAACCGCAGCTACCGCTATGCGCGCGCCTTCACGGCGCCCATGCTCGGCACGCCGCCGCTGGCGCTCGAGGATGCGCCGATCGAGGCGCGGCCCGGCGACGTGTTCCTGGGCCTGGACCTGGCCACCAATATGACCACCCAGAACCAGCCGCAACTGCTGGCGCTGCGCCGCCGCGGCGTGGCGGTCTGGTTCACCGTGTACGACCTGCTGCCGCTGCTGCGGCCCGACTGCTTCCCGTTCGGCGCCGAGAAATACTACGGCGACTTCATCGACACCATCTCGCTGGTGGCGGACGGCATCGTGACCATTTCGCGCGCCGTGGCCGACGAGCTGGCTGAATGGCTGGCCGGGCGTCCGAACCGGCGCCTGTCGCCGCTCAAGCTGTCGCACTTCCACCTGGGCGCCGACATCGACGCCAGCGCGCCGAGCCGCGGCCTGCCTGACAACGCGGCCCAGGCCATGGAAGCGCTGCGCCGCACGCCGACCCTCCTGATGGTGGGCACGCTCGAGCCGCGCAAGGGCCAGGCCCAGGCGCTGGCCGCCTGCGAGCTGCTGTGGGCGCGCGGGATCGAGGTCAACCTCGTCATCGTCGGCAAGAACGGCTGGCTGGTCGACGCCCTGGCCGAGCGCCTGCAGGCGCATCCGGAGCGCGAAAAACGCCTGTTCTGGTTCAACGGCGTCTCGGACGAGATGCTGGTGCAGCTCTATGAGCACAGCTCGGCGCTGCTGGCGGCCTCCGAAGGTGAAGGCTTCGGCCTGCCGCTGATCGAAGCGGCCCAGAAGGGCTTGCCGATCATCGCGCGCGGCATCCCGGTATTTCGCGAAGTGGCGGGCGAACACGCCTATTACTTCGAGGGCGGCAAGCCGGAAGACCTGGCCGCCGCCATCGCGGCCTGGCTGGATCTGCACGCGGCCGGCAGCGCGCCGCCGTCGTCCGGCATGCCGTGGCTGACCTGGCGCCAGAGCGCACAGCAGCTGATGGAAGCCGTGGTTGACGGGCGCCACCATGCCAGGCTGTCGGCCGAAGACCTGGCCCCGCAACTGCTGGTCGACGTCTCGGCCATGGTGCGCGAAGACCTGCGCACCGGCATCCAGCGCGTGGTGCGCGCGCAGCTGCTCGAGCTGCTGCGCGCCCAGGGCCGCCACGTGCAGGTGCTGCCGGTGTACCTGAGCGACGAGGGCGGCACCTGGCACTACCGCTACGCACGGCGCTACCTGCATGAGCTGATGGGCACCGTCGGCGACGGCGTGCAGGACGACGAGGTGCACGTCGCCACGGGCGACGTGTTCTACAGCCCCGACGTGTTCCCGCGCGCGGTGATCGAAGCGGCGCGCCACGGCCTGTATGCGCGCTGGCTCGCGGCCGGCGTGCGCGTGCACTTCATGGTGCACGACATCCTGCCGGTGCTGCGTCCCGAATTCTTCCCGCCCGGCGCCGAGCGCGAGTTCGGCGACTGGCTGCGCGCCATCGGCGCCGCCGCCGACGGCCTGGTATGCATCAGCGCCGCCGTGGCCGACGAGACCCGCGAATGGCTGGCGGCCAATGCGCCCCAGGCGGCGCCAGGCGACTACCTGGTGCTGCACCACGGCGCCGACATCAGCGCCTCGCAGCCGAGCACCGGACTGCCGGACGGCGCCGAAGCGCTGCTGGCCGGCCTGCAGGCCGCATCGACCTTCGTGATGGTCGGCACCATCGAGCCGCGCAAGGGCCACCTGCAAACCCTCGACGCCTTCGAGCGCCTGTGGGCCCAGGACCCAGACCTGGACCTGCGCCTGGTGATCGTCGGCGCCGAAGGCTGGAAGGGCTTGCCGGACGGCGCGCGCCGTACCATCCCGCAGCTGGTGGCGCGTCTCTCCAAGCACCCCGAGCTGGGCCGCCGCCTGCACTGGCTGCAGGGCATCAGCGATGAATACCTTGACCGCGTGTACGCGGCCAGCACCTGCCTGCTGTTCGCCAGCGAAGGCGAAGGCTTCGGCCTGCCGCTGATCGAGGCCGCGCGCCATGGCGTGCCGCTGCTGGCGCGCGACCTGCCGGTGTTCCGCGAGGTGGCCGGCGAGCACGCCCATTACTTCAGCGGCGCCGACGGCGCGGCGCTGGCCGCCGCCGTGCAGGACTGGCTGCGCCTGCGCGGCGCCGGCCAGGCGCCGCGTCCCGAGGGCATCGCCGGCCGCACCTGGGCCGACAACGCCGCCGAACTGATGACGCACCTGTTCACCAAACCATGAACGCTACCGACGCACCCGCCATGAACGCCCCCGACAACAAGACTCCCGCCGCGCCGACCGAGAGGATCGCGGTGGTCATCCCGAGCTACCGCGTGACCCGCCACATCCTCGGCGTCATCGCCGGCATCGGCCCCGAAGTCGCGCACGTGTACGTGGTCGACGACCGCTGTCCCGACGGCAGCGGCGCTTTCGTGCGCGCCAACTGCCAGGATGCGCGCGTGACCGTGCTCGAGCATGCCGAGAACCAGGGCGTGGGCGGCGCCGTCATGACCGGCTATCGCGCCGCCATCGCGGACGGCGCTACGGTGATCGTCAAGATCGACGGCGACGGCCAGATGGATGCCTCCCTGATCCCGGTGTTCGTCGCGCCGATCCTGGCCGGCGAAGCCGACTACACCAAGGGCAACCGCTTCTTCAACCTGGAACGCCTGAGCGCGATGCCGCCGGTGCGCCTGTTCGGCAACGCCATGCTGTCGTTCATGACCAAGCTGTCGTCGGGCTACTGGCACCTGTTCGACCCGACCAACGGCTACACGGCGATCCACGCCGACGCCGCGCGCTACCTGCCCTTCGACAAGATCAGCAAGCGCTACTTCTTCGAGAGCGACATGCTGTTCCGCCTGAACACGCTGGGCGCGGTGGCGGTCGACGTGCCGATGGACGCGGTGTACGGCGACGAAGTGAGCAACCTGAAGGTCTCGCAAGTGATCACCGAGTTCGCCGCCAAGAACGTGCGCAACTTCTTCAAGCGCCTGTTCTACAACTACTACCTGCGCAACCTGTCGGTGGCCTCGCTCGAGCTGCCGATCGGCGTGCTCCTGACCACCTTCGGCGTGGTCTACGGCACCGTGCAATGGATCGTCTCGGACCAGCACGACGTCGCGACCCCGGCCGGCAGCGTGATGCTGGCCGCGCTGCCGGTGATCATGGGGGTGCAGCTGATCCTGGCCTTCCTGAATTACGACATCGCGTCGGTGCCGAGCCGGCCACTGCACAAGAAGACGCTGTTCCGGCGCCGCCGCGATGATTGATTCCGCACGCCTGCGCCAGTTTGGCGTGTTCGTGGCCGGCGGCCTGTTGTGCGCCGGGATCGACGTCGGCCTGATGCAGCTCCTGATCGTGCAGGGCTTCCACCACACGACCGCCGCCAGCGCGGGCTTCGTGGCCGGCCTCATGGTCAATTACGCCTTTCATAGCCGGGTCACTTTCGACCAGGCGGCGTCGAAGGCCAGCTTTGCCCGCTATATGTGCGTGGTGGGCTTGAACTACGTGTTGACCCTCGGCTGCGTCGCGCTGGCCGTGGGCCTTGCCGATAACCCGCTGGCCGGGAAGATCCTGTCGCTGCCCCTGGTGGCGGTGAACGGATACCTGCTCAGCCGCTTCTGGATCTTCAAGTGATGCGCATCGCTCCCATCCAATACGACGGCGCCACCCTGGAACGGTATGGCGCCCTGTTCGCAGCCTGCTTCCCGGGCACCGACAAATTCACGCCCGACTACCTCGCCTGGCTGTACACGGCCAATCCGGACGGCCTCGCGGTCGGCATGGATGCCTGGGACGGCGAACGCCTGGCGGCCCATTACGTGTGCGTCCCGGCGCGCGCCTGGGTCGAGGGCAGCGAGGTGCAGGTGCTGCTGTCGCTGAACACCGCCACCCATCCCGACTACCAGGGCAAGGGGCTGTTCACCAAGCTCGCCGCCGCCACCTTCGAGGCCGGCGCCGCGGCCGGTTTCGATGGCGTGTATGGCGTGGCCAATGCCAACAGCACCCCAGGCTTCGTGCGCAAGCTCGGCTTCCAGCTGGTGCGCCCGCTCGAGGCGCGCGTCGGCCTGGGCACGCTGTCGCACGGCCCGAAAACGGCGCCGGCGCAGCTGTCGTTCGAGCGCAGCTGGAGCGCCGCGTCGCTGGCCTGGCGCTGCGCCAATCCGCACAATCCGGTGCACCGCCGCGCCGATGGCAAGCGCCAGCAGTTCTACGCCGCCGCATTCGGCCTGCGCCTGCCGGCCTATGCCGAACTCGATGCCGGCCTCGGCGCCCAAGGTGGAACACAAGGCGCAGCACAAAGCAGCGCCGCGGCGGCGCCGCTGTCGCCCGCGCGCCTGCTGATCGGCCTCGCGCCGGACGCCAACGCCAGCTGGTGGAACTACGCCAGCATCCCCCAGCGCCTGCGTCCGTCGCCGCTGAACCTGATCTACCGTTCGTTCGTGCCGCGCGTAACGCAGCTCGACCCATCCCGCATTCAGTTCAGCTTCCTCGACTTCGATGCCTATTGAGCCCAGCGCGCTGTTCCTGTTCGCCCACCAGGACGACGAGTTCGGGGTATTCGAACGCATCGCCGCCTGCCGCCGCCAGGGCCTGCGGGTGGTGTGCGCCTACCTCACCGACGGCCAGACCGCGAATACGAGTGCAGCGACGCGCAACGCCGAATCGCTGGCGGCGCTCACCAGCCTGGGTGTGGCGGCCGAGGACGTGCACTTCGCCGGCCAGTCGCTCGGCATCGGCGACGCGCGCCTGGCGCTGCACATGGACGCGGCCGGGAACTGGATCGGCGCCTGGATCGACAGCCATTTTCCAATCGACGCGATCCACGTCACCGCATGGGAAGGCGGCCATCACGACCATGACGCGCTGCACGCCCTGACGGTCGTGCTGGCGGCGCAGCGCGGCTTGCTCGCGCGTACCTGGCAATTCTCGTTATACCAGGCCAGCGGCCTGCCCGGCCCGCTGTTCCGGGTGCTGGCGCCGCTGCCGGCCAACGGCCCGGTCAGCGCCAGCCCGATCGGCTGGTCCGCGCGCCGGCGCTACCTGCGCCTGTGCCTTTCCTACCCATCCCAGCGCATGACATGGGTGGGACTGTTCCCGATGGTGCTGCTGCATTACCTGTCACGTGGCGAGCAGACCCTGCAGCCGGTGGCGCCAGAGCGGCTGGACCAGCGTCCACACGCCGGCCCTCTCTACTACGAAAAGCGTCGTTTCTTCACCTGGGAACGACTGCACGAGGCCGTGACCACCTGGCAGGCCAGGCAACCCGCGATCCAACGATAATCACAACCGACCGCATGAACGCTCTTCCAACCGCCCACCGCCGGCTCGCCTGGCACGCCACGTTCGCCCTCGTCCTGGCCTGCATCGCCGCTTACCTGTATCAACGCAACCTGGGGCTGCAGCCCACCGTCTTCGCTGACGAGTGGTTCTACAGCAAGATGGCGCGCCTGATGCCGCTTGCCGAAGCCATCGTGCCCTCCTATCTCTACCTGTGGATGTTCGGCTTCAGCAGCGCCTGCGGCGATGGTTTCCTCGATTGCGTCAGGGTCGGCAACCTGGCGTTTTATCTCGCCGCCGCGCCCTTCGTCCATGCGATCGCGCGCAGGTACACCAACGCTTCGGTCGCCTTGCTGCTGGCCGTGATGTCCATGCTGACGCCGCTGAACATCTACACCGCCTATTTCATGCCCGAAGCGACGTATTACTTCGGCTTCTGCGTACTCAGCTGGATCGCCTTGTGCGGCCAGGCCTGGCGTCCGGCGCTGCAGGCGCTGGCCGCGGGTGCCGTGCTCGGCATCATGAGCCAGGTCAAAGTGCACGCCCTGTTCCTGCTCCCCGCGCTGTGCATCTATCTGGTGTACGCGTCCTGGCACCGTGGCGACGCCTGGCAGGCATGGCTGCCGCGTGGTTTGGGCAACGCCGCCCTCGCGTCGATCCTGACGCTCTGCCTCAAATTCGGACTCGGCTGGCTGCTGGCCGGCGACGCCGGCCTCAGCCTGCTCGGCCCGTTCTACCAGGGCGCGGTCAACTCGGGGAGCGTCGAAGCGCGCCTGGCGCTGCTGGCGCCGGCCTTCATCAGCGCGCGCGGGCACCTGATGGCATTGACGATCCTGCTCGGCGTGCCGCTGGCGATCCTGCTGCATTCCCTGTTCAGGCGCATGCTGCGCGAGCGCGGCGCCGACGCCAATCCCCTGCACGTGTATGCGCTCCTGATGCTGGGCGCGGCGGCCGGCGTGACCGTCATGTACACCGCTTCCCTCGCCGGCCACGATCGCGAGGGCGTGCGCCTGCACCTGCGCTACTATAGCTTCGTGTTCCCGCTGCTCTGGATCGTCGCGGCGGCGGCCATGTTCGAGCGCCGCCCGGCGCTGGAAACAAAGCCGGTGCTGCGCTGGATCATCGCGGCGCTGCTGTTGGCCGTCATGGCGTTTGCCTGGATCAAGCTGCCGACCTACTGGACCAATCACGTCGACGGGCCCGATATCCACGTCGTCGACCTGGGCTGGCGCTATGGCATCACCGTATTCCTGCTGCAGGCCGCCGCGCTCGCGGCGTGGGCAGCGCGCGCGCGCTACGGCGCGGTGCTGTTCGTCGTGCTGTTCCTGCCCTTGCTGCTGCTGGTGAGCCAGGTCAGGGTCGGCGAAGCCCTGGCGCGCCACATTCCGCTCCAGGCGGGCGATACCGCCGGCCGGCTGGTGCACGCCACCGTGCCTCCAGCCGATCGCGCGAAGGTCGTCGTGGTGGGAAATGATATGACGCAAATCATGCGCGTACAGTTCCACATCGACGATCCGGACTCGATGCCGATGCAGATCGAAACGGGTACCGAGATTCCTGCATACCAGGTGCCGGTCGACCACAAATGGATGGTCGTGCTGGGCGACTTTGCGCTGCCGGAGAATGTCGAACTGTTCCATGCCGGCAACGGCTTCAAGCTGCTGCGCCTGCCTGAACCGCCGCCGCTGATCGGACGCGCCGAGCTTGGCGCACCGCTCGACCCGGCCTTCATCAAGTCCGTCGAAGGACTGTCAGGCATCGAGCAGACGGGCCGCTGGTCGGACAGCAAGCAGGTCGTCTTCCATCTCGCCCAGCCGCTGCCGCGCCGCTTCATCCTGTCGTTCAACGGCCGTGCCTTCGGCGACAATGCCAACGTGCCGTTCACGGTACGGGCCGGCAACACCAGCCGCGAGTTCCGTATCGGCTGGCACATGCAGCCCATCAGCCTGACCTTCGACACCGACGGCGGCGCCGACAGCATCACCTTCGAGGTGCCGCGTCCGATGTCGCCTGCCGAGATGGGCACGCCCGGCGACGAGCGCAAGCTCGGCATCTGGATAACCGATATCGCGCTGGCTACGCCGCATGCACCTGCCGCCCTTTCCGGGAACGGCGCGGTGGACGCGCGCAAGCAGGCCGTCCAGTAAGACGGGCGGCATCCATGCAGCCGGCCATGCCTTCGACCTTCGAGCGCTCGCCCGGCGCCTGGCGCGCCGCCTTCGTGCTGGCGCTGGGCGGCGTCTTCGCCTGGCTGTACCTGCGCGGCCACGGGCTGTATCCGGCGGTGTTCGCCGACGAGTGGTACTACAGCAAGATGGCGCGCCTGGCGCCGCTGGGCGAGGCGCTGTTGCCTTCCTACCTGTACCTATGGCTGTTTAGCGCCAGCAACGCCTGCGGCGCCGCCTTCCTGGCTTGCGTGCGCATCGGCAATCTCGCCCTCTACTTCGCCGCCCTTCCGTTCTTCTACCTGACCGCGCGGCGCCATACGACCCAGGCGCTGGCCCAGCTACTGACGCTGTTCGCGGCGGCGGCGCCGCTCAATGCCTACACCATGTACTTCATGCCGGAAGCCAGCTACTGGTTCGGTTTCTGCGTGCTGAGCTGGATCGTGCTGGCCCAGGACCACTGGCGCCTGTCGCAGCAGGCCGTCGCCAGCGGCCTCGTGCTCGGCGCCATGAGCCTGGTCAAGGTGCACGCCCTGTTCCTGCTTCCGGCGCTGTGCCTGTACCTGCTCGTCGCCGCCTGGCTGCAGGGCGCCGCCTGGCTTGGGCGCGGCCTGGCGTCCGCCATCATCGCCACACTGGCGCTGCTGGCGGTCAAATTTGGACTGGGCTGGCTGCTGGCCGGCGACGCCGGACTCAGCCTGCTGGGACCTTTTTACCAGGGCAACGTCGACTCGGGCAGCACCAGCCCGCGCCTGGCGCTGCTGGGACCCGTCGCCGTCAGCGCCATGGGGCACCTGATGGCGCTGGCGGTACTGCTCGGCCTGCCGTTGGCGATCCTGCTGCACTGCCTGGCCAGCGGCGCGCTGGCGCGGCGCAGTGCGCCGACCGGCCGCCTGCTGGCCTGGACCTTCCTGATGCTGGGCTCGGCTGCCGGCTTGGCCGTCGCCTATACCGCCTCGCTGGCAGCGGGCGAGGCCAGCGAAGGCGTGCGCCTGCACCTGCGCTATTACAGCTTCGTCTTCCCCCTGCTGTGGCTGGTCACCGCCGTCAGCGCGGCCCCGCACGGCATGGTGCCCGACGGCGGCGCGCGCTGGCTGCGCTGGACGGTCGCGGTGCCCGTCCTGATGCTCGTCATCGCGGCGGCCGTTTCTCTGCCGACCTATTCGCTGTCGGTCGTGGACGGCCCCGACATCGCCGCCATGAACATGCGCAGGACCGCGGGCCACGTGACGGTCGTGCTGCAGGCGGCTCTGCTGCTTGCCTGGGCGGCCGGACGCGGCAACGCGGCCCGCCTGTTCGTGCTGTGCCTGCTCCCGGTCACCATCCTCGTCGCCCAGGACCGCATCGGCAGCTTCGCCGCGGGCCACCGCGACGGCAATCCGGGGGATCGCGCCGGCGCACTGGTGCTGGACACGGTACCTGCGGCGGAGCGAGGCAGGGTGACCCTGGTCGGCCGCGCGCAGGACCTGCCGCAACTGATGCGCGCACAATTTCATATCGACCATGCCGACAGCGTCGCGCTGACCCTTGGAGAAGGCGCACCGGTATCCGAACACCAATTGCCACCGGGCCATACCTGGTTGCTGATCATGGGAGTGCACCCCGCGCCGTTTGCAACCGCGGTGCGCCGGACCGACGAGTTCACCCTGCTGCGCATGGCTCCGCGCAGCGCGGCGGCAACGCCGTGAGCGCTTCTGTGCGCGCATTAACGGAGTCCTGACGGCCCGTCCCGTTACAGTGGAGTCCACATGCCGGTGCATGGCAATGCCGCCATGCCAGACTTCCCCCAGGACACCCCATGGTACTCGGACCGCCAAAGGACGATTCACTCAAGAAAGCGCTGGACGTGCAGGGCGGCGGCCAGAGCCGCGGCGTGCCGGCGAACGCCGAAGTCGAAGGCAATGCCGTCCACCCGATGGGTCCGCCCGAGGACAATCCCGGCGTCCACCACTGGCAATCCGGCTACATCGAGCACGGTGGCCTGGACGAGCGCGGCAATATTTTCTTTGCCGCGGTCGAGATGACCCGTATGCCGATGCTGATCACCGATCCGCGCCAGAACGACAACCCGATCGTGTTCGCCAACGGCGCCTTCACCGACCTGACCGGCTATGGCGAAGAACAGATCCTGGGCCGCAACTGCCGCTTCCTGCAGGGAGCCGACACCGACCGCGCCACCGTGGCCGAGCTGCGCCGCGCGGTCGACGAAGAGCGCGCGGTGGCGGTCGACATCCTGAACTACAAGGCCGACGGCACGCCGTTCTGGAACGCCCTGTTTTTCGGCCCCATCTTCGACCAGGACGGCAAGCTGCTGTACTTCTTCGCCTCGCAGATGGACATCACCGAGCGCCGCAACAACCAGGAATCCTGGCTGCAGGCGCAAAAGATGGAAGCCATCGGCCAGCTCTCGGCCGGCATGGCCCACGATTTCAACAACCTGCTGCAGGTCATCAATGGCAACCTCGAAGTCGCCCTGCTCGGCGCCGGGCCCCAGCACAAGGCGGCCGAGCCGATCCGGCGCGCCCAGCGCGCCACCATGCAGGCCGGCAAGCTGACCCAGCAGCTACTGACCTTCGCGCGCAAGCAGCGCCTGGAACCGAAGCGCCTGAGCCTGAACAGCCTGGTGGTCGAGTTTTCCGACATGCTGGTGCGCACCCTGGGCGACAAGATCGACCTGCGGCTCGACCTCAAGCCCGGCCTGCCGGCCAGCACGATCGACCCGACCTATCTAGAGATGGCGCTCCTGAACGTCGTGCTCAATGCGCGCGACGCGATGCCGGGCGGCGGTGCGGTCACCGTCGGCACCGCCGTGCTGGGCGAGGAGCGCCGCCGCCTGCTGGGCCTCTCCCCGGGCGACTACGTCTGCATCTGCGTGCAGGACGAGGGCGAAGGCATGACGCCCGAGGTCAGGCGCCGCGCCACCGAACCGTTCTTCACCACCAAGGGGCCGGGCACCGGCCTGGGCCTGGCGATGGTGCACGGCTTCGTCCAGCAATCGCACGGCAAGCTCGACATCGAAAGCGAGCCGGGCCGGGGCACCCTGGTGCGCATGGTGTTCCGGGTCGCCGAGCAGGCCGCCAGCGACGATGCTTCGCAGGCCAAACGGCGCGGCGGCACGCCCGCCGAACCGCAACAGCGGCGCTGCCGCATCCTGGTGGTCGAAGACAATGACGACGTGCGCGAGCTGGCCGAGAGCATGCTCGAAATGGCCGGCTACGAGGTGCTGTCGGCCCCCAGCGGCGAGCGCGCGCTCGGCCTGCTGGAAAGCGGCGAACAGGCCGACCTGCTGTTCACCGACGTGATCATGCCGGGCGGGATGAACGGGCTGGAACTGATCGAACGCGTGCACGCCAAGCGTCCCGGCCTGCCGGTGCTGGTCACCACCGGCTATATGGACGAACTGCCCGGCCGCGGCAAGCCCAGCGGCACGCTCGACGTGCTGTCCAAGCCCTATCAGCACCAGGATTTGCTGGAGCGGGTCGGGGCGGCGCTCAAGCGGGCTGCGTGAGGGTAGCCTTGCCCGGCCGCAGCCAGCGCACGCAATCGTCCACATAGCTGTAGACCACCGGAATCACCAGCAGGCTGAGGAAAGTCGAGGTCAGCAAGCCCCCGATCACGACGATCGCCATCGGCGACCTGAAGCTCGGATCGCCCAGCCAGCCCAGCGCCACCGGCAGCATGCCGGCGCCCATGGCGATCGTCGTCATCACGATGGGCCGGGCGCGCTTGCGGCAGGCGTCGAGGATGGCCTCGTGCCGCCCCAGGCCGTGCTCCTGGCGCGCGATCACGATGTAGTCGACCAGCAGGATCGAGTTCTTGGTCGCGATCCCCATCAGCATGATCAGGCCGATCATCGACGGCATCGACAGCGCCGAGCCGGTCACGAACAGCGCCAGGAAGGCGCCCGGCACCGACAGCACCAGCGCCGCAAGGATGGTGAGCGGCTGCATGAAGCCTCGCAGCAACAGCACCAGCACCATGTAGATGCACAGCACGCCGGTCAGCATGGCCATGCCGAAGCCGGCCGCCATCTCGCCCATCTCCTCGGCATCGCCCACCGCCGTGCGCTCGATCCCGGGCGGCAGGTCGCGCACGCTGGGCAGCGCCAGCACCGCCTGCTCGACGTCGCCCAGCGCCAGGCCGTCGAGCTGGATGTCGAAGCTGATATTGCGCCGGCGGTCCAGGCGCGCGATCTCGACCGGGCCGCTGCCGTGTTCCAGCGTGGCGACGTTTTCCAGCGGCACCGGCCCGCGCGCACCCGGTACAGGCAGGCGCTTGAGCGTATCGAGGTCGCCGCGCGCGGCCTCGCCCAGGCGCACCAGCACGGGCACCTGGCGCTGTTCCAGGTTCAGTTTCGGCAGGTTTTCCTGGTAGTCGCCGACGGTGGCGATGCGCAAGGTTTCGGCGATGCTGCCTGACGTCACGCCCAGGTCGGCCGCGCGCGCGAAGTCCGGCGTCACCACCAGTTCGGGCCGCAGCAGACTGGCGCTGGAGGTCACGGCGCCGATGCCTTTGACGCTGCGCAGTTCGCGCTCGACCAGCGGCGCGTGGCGCGCCAGCGCCTGGCCGTCCTCGCCCGACAGCACCAGCGTGTACACCTCGGACCCGCCGGCGCCGACCTGGATCCGCACCCCGGGCAGTTCGGCCAGCAGCGCGCGCAGCTCGCGTTCGATCTGCTGCTTGCGCATGCCGTCGCGTTCGGGACGCGGGGTCAGCGTCAGGGTGAGCTGCGCGGTACGCACATCGGCCGCGGCGGCCGCCTGCATATCGGTCGGATCGCCACCGCCGCCACCGCCGCCGATCGCCGTGTACACCTGGCGCACGTGGCGATGCCGCGCCAGCGCCACCCGCGCGCGTTCGGCCATGGCGACCGTCGCGCGCAGCTCGCTCCCCGGCGGCATATCGAGGGTCACCCGGGTCTGGGCGTCGTCGTCGGCCGGGATGAAAGTGGATGGCAGGATGGCCGCCAGGCCGATGCCGGCGGCGAACAGGATGGCGGCGGCGCCGACGGTGGCGCGGCGGTGGCGCAGGCACCAGCCGGCCCAGGCAAGATAGCGCGACATCCAGGCCGGTTCGCGCCGTGCATGCTGCTTTGGCGCGCGCAGCAGCCAGGCGGCCATCATCGGCGTGAGCATGCGCGCCACCACCAGCGAGAAGAACACGGCGCCGGCGGCGGTCCAGCCGAACTGCACGAAGAACTTGCCGGCGGTGCCGCTCATGAAGGCGGTCGGCAGGAACACCGCGATCAGGGTGAAGGTAGTGGCGACCACCGCCAGGCCGATTTCGAGCGAGGCATCGATCGCCGCCTGCATCGGGTCCTTGCCCATCAAGAGGTGGCGCTCGATGTTCTCTACCTCGACAATGGCGTCGTCGACCAGCACCCCGACCACCAGCGACAGCAGGGTGACGATATTGAGCGTGAATCCCATCGCCTGCATCAGGGCGAAGGTCGGGATCACCGACAGCGGCAGCGCCACCGCCGCGACCAGGGTGGCGCGCCAGTCGCGCAGGAAGGCGAACACCACCAGCACCGCCAGCAGGCCGCCTTCGACCAGCATGCGCAGCGAGCTGGAATAGCTCTCCTCGACCTGGTCGATGAAGTTGTAGGCCTCGGAAATCGTCACGTCGGGGTGGCGCGCGCGCAGGCCATCGAGCGCCGCGCGCACGCCTTCTGCGACCTCGAGTTCGCCGGCGCCACGGGCGCGCACGATTTCAAAGCCGACGCTGGGCGCGCCATCGAGGAAGGCTGCCGCGCGCGGCTCGGCCACGGTGTCGCTGACGCTGGCGACCTCGCCCAAGCGGATGCGGCGGCCGTCGGCCAGCGCCAGCTCGATGGCGCCGATCTGGGCCGCCGTCTGGACCGTGGCGATGGTGCGCACCGATTGCTCGGCGCCGCCGAAGCCTACTCGCCCGCCGGATGCTTCCTGCTGCACCTGGCGCAACTGGCGCGAGATGTCGGCCGCCGTGGCGCCGAGGGCCAGCAGGCGATCGGGATCGAGTTCGACCCGCACTTCACGGCTGGCGCCGCCGACGCGGGCGACGCTGCCCACGCCGGGCACGCCCAGCAAGGTGCGGGCGACGGTATCGTCGACGAACCAGGACAGTCCTTCGGCATCCATGCGCGTCGACGCGATCGCATAGCTGACGATCGGCGTGCCCGCCAGCTCGACCTTCCTGACGATGGGATCGCGCAGGTCCGGGGGCAGGTCGGCGCGCACGCGCGAGATGGCGTCGCGCACGTCGTCCACCGCCAGCTGTACCGGCTTGTCGAGCCTGAACTCGATCGTGATATTGGCCTCGCCATCGGTCACGCTGGTCTGGATGTGCTTGACGCCCTGCATGGTGGCCAGCGCATTCTCGATGCGGCGCGCCACCTCGGTCTCGACCTGCGATGGAGAAGCGCCGGGCCAGGAAGCCGACACCGTCACCGTGGGCAGGTCGAGGTCGGGAAAGTTTTGCACCTTCATGCCGGCGAAGGCCATCAGGCCGGCCAGGGTCATGAGGACGAACAGCAGGATGACGGGGATCGGATTGTGGATCGACCAGGTGGAGACGTTCAGTTTCATCGGCTGGCCTGTTTGTTTGCATCGATATTGTCGGTGTCACTGGTGACGTGCACCAGGTCGCCGTCGCCGAGGAAGGCGACGCCCGCGGCCACCACCCGGTCCTGGGCCTTGATGCCCTGCAGGATTTCGACCCGGTCGCCGCTGCGCCGGCCCAGGCTCACCCGGGTCTGCTCCACGCGCGAATCGTCGCCCACCCGCATCACGTAGCTGAAACCTTCGCGCAACAGGGTCGCGCTTTGCGGCAGGGTCTCGGCCGCGCGCTCGCCCAGGTCGAACTCGCCGCGCGCGAACATGCCGGCGCGCGCGGCCGGATGCGGCGCCAGGTCGACATAGGCCATGCCGTTGCGGGTCTGCAGGTCGATCGCCGGGGCCAGCATGCGCAGTTCGCCGGCGATGTGCTGGCCGCCCGCGAGCGCGATCGTCACCCGCTGCCCTGGCCGCAGCAGGTCCAGGTCGCGGCCAGCCACCTCGGCGCGCCATTCGAGCCGGCCGCCGCGGATCAGGCGAAACAGTTCTTGCCCGGCCGACGCCACCGCGCCGACCGTGGCCGCGCGCAGCGAGACGATGCCGTCGTCCGGCGCCACGATGCGGGTCTGGGCCAGGCGCAGGGACTGGGTCGCCAGTACGGCGCGCGCCGCCTCGAGCCGCGCCCCGGCAGCGCGTTCGGCGCTCACCTGCTGCTCGATCTGTTGCGCCGCCATCGCGCCGCTCTCGGCCAGCAGTCTGGCGCGGCGTGCGTTGCCGGCCGCTTCGCCAAGCATGACTTCGGCCTCGGCCAGCGCGGCGCGTGCCTGCGCCAGTTCGGCTTCGACGGTCTCGGCCGCGAAGCGCGCCAGTAGCTGGCCGCGGCGCACCCGGTCGCCGACATTGACCTTGACCTCGACCAGGCGCAGGCCGTTGGCTTCGGCGCCGATGCTGGCCTCTTGCCACGGCTGGATATTGCCGCTGGCGGCGATGCGGGTCGGGATGGTGAGCTGGCTGAGCGTGGTCACGGCCACGGCCAGGGCCGGCTGGCCGGGGCCGCGGGTGGCGTCGGTCACGGCCGACGACGCGTCGTTGGCCGGGCTCAAGACGGCCACGAAGGCGGCGCCGGCCAGTGCGGTAGCGGCGACCAGCGCCAGCTTGCGGGATGTCTTCATCATGGGTTCCTCGGGTCGGTCGGTGCGTCGGATGGGGAAACTGAAGATGCGATGGCGTCGGTCGGCGACCAGCCGCCGCCGAGTGCACGGTAGAGCGCGATCCAGGCCAGCAGGCGCTCGCTGCGCTGGTCGACCAGGGCGCTGTTGGCCGCGCGCAGGCTGCGGCGCGCGTCTTCCAGGTCGAACAGGCTCGATGCGCCGACCTGGTAGCTGGCGAAAGTGGCCGCGTAAGCGCGCCCGTAGCCATCGACCGCGGCGACGGCGACCGAGCCGCGCCGCGCGCTGCTGTCCAGGGTCACCATGGCGCCCTCGACTTCCTGGACCGCGGTGCGCAGGCGGCCCGCATACACGGCCGTGGCCGCGCGATAGCGCTCGCGCGCGGCGGCGGCGTCGGCGCGCCGCACGCCGCCGTCGAACAGGGGAAAAGTCACCGCGACCGGTCCCACGCTCCAGGTGCCGCCCTCGCTGCTGACACCCAGGCTGGACGAGCGCAAGGCGCCGATGCTGCCGGCCAGGGTGACGCGCGGCCAGCGCCGCGCCTGCGCCTGCGCGGCGTCAAAGGCGGCGGCTTCGACGTCGCGCGCGGCGGCGTGCAGGTCGGGGCGCTGCGCCAGCGCCAGCGCCGGCACCGTGCGCACCTCGATGGCGGCCGGCTCGGGCAGGCGCGCGGTCGCGGCCTCGAGCTGGCGCCGCAACGCCGGTTCGTCTTGCGCCGCCAGCGCCACCAGCGCCTTGACCAGCAATTCGCACTGCGCCTGCTGGCGCAGCAGCGCCACCTGGCCCTCGGCCGCGCTGGCGCGCGCCAGTTGCGTGGCCGACGGCGCCTGGACGCCGGCAGCGGTGGCGGCTTCGGTCAGGCGCGCGGTCTCGCCGCGCGAACGGGCATCGATGCCGGCCTGCGCGAGGTGCGCTTCGCAGGAGCGCAGTTCCACGTACAGGCGCGCCGTCTCGGCCGCCACCGAAACACGCGCCTCGTGCCACAGCGCGCTGGCGCCGTCCAGGCGCGCCGCGGACGCATCCCGGCCGGCGCGGTTGGCGCCGGACAGGTCGAGCTCCCAGGCCGCCTGCAGGCCCAGCGACGAGACTTGCGCGACCGGAGCAGTGGACTCGGGGCGTTCGCGGCTGGCGCTGGCGGCAAGATCGAGCGACGGCAGCAGCGCAGCGCCGCCGGCCACCCTGGCGGCGCGGGCATCGGCCAGGTTGGCGCCGGTCTGGGCCAGCGTCGGACTCGCTTCCTGGGCCGCGTCGATCAGGGCCAGCAGCAGTGGATCGTCGAAGCGCTCCCACCACCGGCGCAGATCGGCGACGCTGCCGCCGTGGGGCAGCGGCGCGTGCCAGCTGGCGGCCGGCTGCGTATCCGGTCCTGGCAGCGCCGGCAGCGGAGCGGCGCAACCGGCTGCAAGCAGCGCTGCGGCAAGGGCGATGGATTGTTTTATCGGGAACACAGGAACCTTCATCGTGGTCTGGAATGCCTGGACTATCGGGCCAGTCGTCTTTCCGAATACTTACTGAGACGATGTCGTCGAGACGTCGCGACGGTAAGTGTTGCGTAAGACGAGAGGCCCGAGCATGGCGTCTCCAACAACCTCGAGAGAGTCCCCCATGCCTGCTCCACGCTTTACTTCCCACTTCCTGTCACGCGTCGCCAGCCTGGTCCACATCCCCGTCATCGCCGCCGCCATGTTGTATTCCCTGCCCGCCCTGGCCCAGCCAGGCAACGGCGCGCAGTCTTCGTCCTGGGCGCTGGGCGTCGGCGCCATCTCGCGCGACCGGGCCTATACCGACATCGACCGCGACAATATGGCCCTGCCCTTCTTCCAGTACGAGAATCGCTGGGTCTCGATCGCCGGCCCGCAGGTTGGCTTCAAGCTGCTCAGCCTCGACGTGACACCGACGCAAAGCCTGAACTTCGACCTGATCGCCCGCTATGACGGCAGCGGCTACGACGACGACGACATCGAGGACACGCCGATCCTGGCCGGCATGCGCGAGCGGAAAGGCGGCTTCTGGGCCGGTGCTAGAATCGAATGGAAAACCGGCTGGGTCGACGTCAGCGCCGAAGCGCTGGGTGACGCCTCCGGCAACAGCAAGGGCAAGCGCTTCAACCTCGGCGTGGAGAAGACATGGCATATCGGCGAGCGCGTGATGATCACGCCGCGCGTGACTGCGAGCTGGAACGACAAGAAATACGTCGACTACTACTATGGCGTGCGCGCCGACGAGGCGCGCCCCGGCCGCGCCGCCTACCAGGGCGAGTCGGGGGTGAACGCCGAGGTGGGCATCCGCGGCATCTACATGTTCGACCAGCGCCATTCGATGTTCGTCGACTTCGAGGTGTCGCGCCTGGCCAAGGAGATCAAGGACAGCCCGCTGGTCGACCGCTCGACCGAGAACCGGGTGTTCGTCGGCTACCTGTACCGCTTCAAGTGAGCCAGGGATGAGCACACAATGAGCCGCGTCCTCCTGATCGAAGACCACGAACGCCTGGCCCAGCTGGTCTGCAAGGGCCTGGCTGCGGCCGGCATCGCCGCCGATGTGGCCACGCGCATCGACGGCGCCTGGGCCTCGCTCCAGCAGATGCCCTACCAGGCGCTGATCCTCGATCGCGGCCTGCCCGATGGCGATGGGCTGGCCCTTCTCGCCAGGATGCGCGCGGCCGGCCTGGGCATCCCCTGCCTGGTGCTGACGGCGCGCGAAGCCCTGCACGACCGCGTCCAGGGCCTCGAGGCCGGCGCCGACGACTATCTCGCCAAGCCCTTCGCCATGGACGAGATGGTGGCGCGGGTGCGCGCCCTGCTGCGCCGGCCGGCGCAGTTCCGTCCGATCGAACACGCCCACGGCGACCTGGCGCTGCTGCCCGAGGGCGACCTGCTGTGCTGCGGCAAAGAGCGCATCACGCTGGCCCCGGCCGAAATGCAGATCATGCTGCTCCTGCTGCGCAAGCACGATACCACCGTGCGCCGCGGCGCGCTGGAAGCCGCGGCCTGGGGCCTGAACGAGGCGGTCACCCCGAACGCGCTCGACGTCGCCCTGCACCGCCTGCGCCGCAAGCTGGCGGCGATCGGTTCGCGCCAGCGCATCGTCAACCTGAGGGGCGTGGGCTATGCCCTGCGCGAAGACGATGCGGCTCAATAGCATCCGCATCAAGGTCGTCATGGCCTTCATCGCCGGCACCCTGCTCAGCGTGGTGCTGATCGTGCTCATCGTGTGCCTGGCGCTGCGCAGCGATGTGCTGGCGCGGATGGACATGTCCGACATGGCCCAGGACCTGTCAACCAAGATCGTGATCGACCGCGAGGGCCGGCCGGTCCTGGAAACCGAGGATCATCCCGACATCGACTGGGCATTCGAGAGCCTGGGACGCGAGGTCGCCTACCGGGTCGTCGATGGCAGCGGCAGCGTGGCGCTGTTGTCCGACGCCGGCAGGCAATTCTGGCCCGACGGCCTGCTACCGCGCGGGAATGGCGCCGAACGTTTCGATTTCGAGCGCGATGGGGTAATCTTCTTCGCCGCCACCGAGCCGATCGCCGCAAGCGACAATACCTGGTTCGTGCAGGTGGCCGTCAGCAACCGCATGATGCACCTGCTGCACCGGGTCGCGATGCCGCTGGTGGGCGCCGGCATCGCCCTGTTTACGCTGGTGTTGCTGGTCGCCTTCGGCCTGTGCACCTGGATCACGCTGCGCTATACCCTGCGGCCGCTGCAGGACGTGTCGACCTCGGCAGCCGGCATTTCGCTGTACTCGATGCATGCGCGCCTGCGCACCGATGCGGTGCCGACCGAGATCGCGCCGCTGGTCGGCAGCTTCAACCGTGTCCTCGAGCGCCTGGAGCAGGCCTACCGCGCGCAGCAGGAATTCCTGGGCAATGCGGCGCACGAACTCAAGACGCCGCTGGCGATGATCCGGGCCCAGGTGGAGCTGGGCGTCGACAGCGAAGCGGACCGCGCCGCGCTGTTGAAAGACGTCGCCTATATGTCGCGCCAGGTGCAGCAGTTGCTGCTGCTGGCCGAGGCCAGCGAAGCGACCAACTACGACTTCGGCACCGTGCGGGTGCGCGAGGCCGCCGACGAGGCGGTCGGCTACCTGCAGCGCATGGCCGAAGGGGCGCGGGTGGAACTGGCAGTGTCGGCCGAGGACGATTCGCTCGCGTGGCGGGCCGACCGCGGCGCCCTGTTCACCTTGTTGAAGAACCTGCTGGAGAATGCGATCGAGCACGCGCCGGCCGGTTCGGCCGTCAGCGTAGAGATCGCAGCCGACACCCTGTGCGTGCGCGACCACGGGCCGGGTGTCGAGGCGGCGCAGCTGGCGCTGCTGTTCGACCGCTTCTGGCGTGGGCCGCACCGGCGCGATCTTGGGGCGGGATTGGGGCTGTCGATCTGCCAGGAGGTGGCGCGGGCCCACGGCTGGCGGCTCGCGGCGGAGCGTGCCGAGCCAGGGCTGCGATTCACATTGTCGGCCCAAAAACGTCGTCCCCGCGAAGGCGGGGACCCAAGTTAATCAGCGCAGCCACTAAGGTTTGCTTCAGTGGAGTGCATGAGACTTGGGTCCCCGCCTGCGCGCTACGCTGAGCCTACATCTTCAACATTTATTTGGCGTATGCTGAATCATTGAAGTGTGGACTCAATGGAGGTCGCCATGGCTTCTCTCGAACTGCTCAGGGATGAGCATTGCATCGGCGAATTTGGGGACGAACGTCT